>NZ_JABXYK010000002.1 GCF_013378445.1 Mycoplana rhizolycopersici | reverse complement strand
CGTACGCCTTGAACTCGCCGAAGTACTTCGTGATCGCCGCCGTCAGCGACGTCTTGCCATGGTCAACGTGGCCGATCGTGCCAATGTTTACGTGAGGCTTGTTGCGCTCAAACTTACCTTTTGCCATGTTTATTCTTCCTGTGAACGAACTTTGGGCTTAACCGGCCCTTCCCGGTTTGGCTGCCGTTTAAGGCTTTCGCAAGGAATGCGCAAGCTCTAAATGCATGGGTGACTGGCAGGCCGACCACGGTCGCGCAACCGCTTCGACACCGCGCCGGATGAGCGCGACGGGAAAAATACGCGAATTCGATTCATGTTTTTATAATAAAGCATTAAGCTCGTTACTTAAATAAACTAATTAACTTGGAGTTCAAAAGTCCGGCGAATGCAGGCTTCTGCAGGTAATCGCGTCGGATTAGCCCAGGCAAAAAACCGGATTGCGCAGCCTGCCACTGCATGAAACAGTTGAGTTCCGTCAGGTCAGATCAAGCGTGAGACGAGATGATTCCGTCCGGGCAGGCCATATCCGACCGAACCGAACGCCCTTCCGGCAATTCGAGCCGAGGCGGCGGCCTGAGGTTGGACGTCAACGTCCCTCGTCGCTTGCGCCCCGGGCCGCTCTCCCACGCCGCCGGCTACCTTTCTCTCCATTCAATCGCGGCCTGGTTCGTCTTCCCGCAGAGGTTCGACCGCGCGACCGCGATCCTGGCGAAGGAAAGAAACGGTGGCGCCGTATCTCCGGGGCAGGCGAAGTCGCACTTCGGCCATCGGCTGTTCGTCGAGATCGACCCTGCGACGCTTACCCACCGGCTGGATGAAAAGCATGTCGACGAGGACGGTCACTGGCACTGGATCGGAGACCACTTTCTTGATGCGGACGACTGGAGCGGACGGCTTTCACCCCTTACCCGCTCGCCGGCTCACCGCGAGATCGTCGAGATCTGCCGCACGCGGCACGGTTTCCGGGAAGGGCGACACTACCGGGCCTATGTGCGCTCCCTGGAGCAGCGCCGTCCCGTCCGCCGCAACGGAAAACACCTCGACTCGATAGAAAAGATTGACGCATATTTCCGCTACTACGTGGACCTGATCGAGAACATCGAGCGCGCCGGAGTCGTGCCCCGCAACCGGTTCCAGCATTCGGCCGACACAGGCCGGCGACACCGCGGCATCCGTTCCCTCTGGCACGACCTTGTCGAACGAGACATCGGGATCGCCATCGGCGCGGATGGACGCCTCGTTCGTCATACCTCCGGCAAGCATCGCCTGGCAGCCGCAATCGGCCTCGGCCTGAAACGGATTCCCGTCGAGATCCGTCTCGTGCATCTCAACTGGCTGGAACAACAGATGGCAGTTTTCGAGCTTCCCCCGGCAAGTGCCCTGCAGAAAGCGCTCGAGGAGCACTGCTTCGGATAAGCGCGCTGGAGCCGCACGTATAGCAAGCGACACGAGTAAAAAGCGATAATGTCAAGCGATTGGAAAAGCTGGAGCGGGTAGCGGGAATCGAACCCGCGTATTCAGCTTGGAAGGCTGCTGCTCTACCATTGAGCTATACCCGCGGCGTGGTCCGATCCTCGTGACAGAATGGTGGAGGGAGTTGGATTTGAACCAACGTAGGCTGAGCCAACGGATTTACAGTCCGTCCCCTTTAACCACTCGGGCATCCCTCCATTATTCCGTCGGGATCAAGCGACCAAGTATGTTCAGATCGAAGTCTTGTTTCTGCCGGAGCAGTGCGCCCCCTCGATCTGCGCCGGGTATATGACCGCCCCGTTTCTTCCTGTCAACACAGTGCCTTGGAAAAAGTTGGGAAAAATGCATCGCCTTCCCCACCCCCGGCGCGATCAATGGATTTGCGCAATCCGCACCGGCGGCTATAAGGCGCTATGAGCAAAGATGACGCCGGCGGCAAGAGCGCCAAAGACACCCATTACGCAAAGCTTCGGCGCGCACACCGCGACCAGAAGCGCGAACGCGGCGAAATACCGACGCCGAAGAGCGACCGCCGCCACAAGCAGGCGGAAGGCTGGAAGGCGCCCGCGCTCGCGCCGGACCAAGTGTTTCTCTACGGCCTTCATACCGTGCGGGCCGCGCTCGACAATCCCGAACGGCAGATCATCCGGCTGTCGGTCACGCAGAATGCCGCCCAGCGCCTAGACCTGCCTGACCCTGCAACGCTCCCCTACCCTGTGGAAAACGTCCTGCCGTCCGATATCGACAAGATCCTCGGGCCGGAGGCGATCCATCAAGGCGTGATGCTCGAGACCCGGCCATTGCCGGTTCGCAGACTTGGCGCGCTCAAGGAGAGCCCGCTGATCCTCGTGCTCGACCAGGTGACAGATCCCCACAATGTCGGTGCGATCCTGCGCACCGCGGTCGCCTTCGGCGCCGGCGCCGTCATCACCACCATGCGCCACTCCCCCACCGAATCGGGCGTGCTCGCAAAATCGGCCTCCGGCGCGCTCGAACTGATCCCTTACATCCAGATCACCAACCTTGCGGACGCTCTGGAGGAGCTGCACGCTCTCGGCTTCACCTCGATCGGTCTCGATTCGGAAGGACCGGCGCCGCTCGAGACCACCCTTTCCGGCGACAAGATCGCGCTGGTGCTTGGATCGGAGGGCAAAGGGCTGCGACAGAAGACGAGAGCGACCTGCAAGGCGCTGGCCCGCCTCGACATGCCGGGCGCAATCAAGTCGCTGAACGTTTCGAACGCCGCGGCCATCGCGCTCTATGCGGCGCGACAGTATCTGACAAAATAGTTCTCTGCCCCCGGCCCCGTTCGCGTGGCCGGCCGGCGTCAGGCAATCGCGCTTACAAGGCAGCGGGCGTTGCTGGAGACTGCCCCGTCGCGGCAGCCGCAGGACATTCGTCTTGCACCTTCTTCCAGTTGGGGACATTCAGCGCCATCTCGCAACGGGCGAGATAGCGCCGGCCATCGACATTGAGGCACGCTACAGCCCCCAACTGATGGCGGCTGCCATCGCGGTTGCGGCAGGTGCAGCCGGTGTGCTGCGTCCTATCCGCCGCCCACGCGGCAGCGTCCACCAGAACAAACAGAAATACCACCAGGCAAAGCAAGAGCCGCATCGATCGCCTCCGCGCACCCTCTCCGCCCAGCAGTGTAGTCCCTTTCCAGCCGCTGTCGAGACAACGAGACGCAGCACGGCGCCGAACACGGCAACAGGCCCGCCGGACGAACTGTCCGACGGGCCTAAAAATTCCGCTCCAGGCGTTCAGCCCGCCTGTTCTCAGCCTGCCAGCTTCAGAGAGCCGAGGCCGGAGATCGTCGCCTCGGCCTCGGAAATGGCCGTCGCCTTCTGGTCGGCGCCGAGGTTCAGGCCCTCCGCACGAACGAACTCGACGTCGGTGATGCCGATAAAGCCGAAGACTGCCGTCAGGTAGCTTTCCTGATGGTCCATGACCGCAGCCGGGCCACTGCTGTAGTGGCCGCCGCGGGTGGACACGACGATCACCTTCTTGCCGGTGGCAAGTCCTTCCGGACCGTTCTCGGTGTAGCGGAACGTCTTGCCCGCCACGGCGATGCGATCGATCCATGCCTTCAACTGGCTCGGCAGCGAGAAATTATACATCGGCGCGCCGACGACGACGGTGTCGGCGGCGAGGAACTCGTCGAGGACGACGGCGCTGTTCTTGACGTCGGCTGCAACCTGCGCATCCAGTTCGCCGGGCTTGGCGTTGGCGGCCATCAGGTGGGCACCGGTCAGGTGCGGCAGCGCCTCGGCAACGAGGTCGCGATAGGTGACGGTTGCGGACGGATCATCAGCCTTGATCTGCGCCACTATGGCTGCCGTCAGGCGACGGGAAACGGAGTGGTCTCCGAGAATGCCGGAGTCGATGTGGAGGACGTTCATGATGTGGTGCCTCTGTTTTGAATCGGGTTGACACCTATATGCGGCGAAAACAATCAGCCGATTAGCCGGCCGAAATCCAATTGACTGTTTCTCTCGGGAAACAATAATGAGGCTCGCCCGAAAGGAATACGGATGCAGGACCTGAACGACCTCGCCCTTTTCGCCGCCGTCGTGAAGCACAAGGGTTTCACTGCCGCCGCCAATGCGCTCGACGTGCCGAAATCCAAGATCTCCAAGCGCGTTGCGCAACTGGAGGAGCGCCTCGGCGTGCGTCTGCTGGAGCGCTCGACCCGCAAGCTGCGCGTCACCGACATCGGCCAGACGTTCTACGAGCGCTGCGAGACGATACTTGCCGGAGTGGACGAGGCGGAAGCCGTGATCGCCGCAGCCAAGTCTGAGCCTGCCGGTCCGGTACGGCTGGCGATGCCACCCGGCTTTGCACCTATCCTTGCAAACATCCTGCCGACGTTTCTGAAGCGCTATCCCGATATTCGCCTGGCGATCCTGATGACCAATCGCCCCGTCGATCTGATCGAGGAGCGCGTCGACGTCGCGCTGCGGGTGCGGGCCAGCTATGATGGCGACCAGTCGATCGTGGTTCGCAAATTCGGCGACACGCGCCAGCTATTGGCGGCAAGCCCGGCATTCATCGCCCGCCATGGCCCGATCACCTTCGAAAACCTGGCGCAGATGCCGACGATCGCGATGCAGGAGAATCCGGGTCGCGCCGTCTGGACGCTGGTCGACGACGCCGGCGCCTTTCGCGACGTCGCCCACAATCCGGTTCTCTCCTGCATCGATTTCGGTATCCTCGAGCGCGCCGCGATCGAAGGGATCGGCGTCGGTCTGCTGCCAGACACGATCGCCGAAAGAGGGTTCCGCACCGGTGTACTGGCTCCCGTCCTTGCCGGCTGGGGCTCGCCGCAATCGAGCATGCATGCGGCCTTCACCTCCCGCCACGGAATGCTCCCGGCGGTCCGCGCCCTGATCGATTTCCTCGCGGAAACGCTGCCCCACACCGTCCAGCTCTGCAAGGAAGCCGTATCCCCGACGCCGGCAAGTCTCGACTGGACTATCTGAGGGGCATTTTTCGCTTTACAGCCGGAAGGAATATGCTACTCCCTCCCCGAGTGCCCTTATAGCTCAGTTGGTAGAGCACCTGATTTGTAATCAGGGGGTCCCGGGTTCGAGTCCTGGTGGGGGCACCAACATTTTCTTAACAATTTCATTATGTTAGAATTCGGAACGGGCAGAGCCGGCCTACATTTCACGTCGCGTCCTGTTGTGCGCTACTCGCCTTGCTTCACCGCGGCGCTCTGACGATTCGACCGATTGCGCGAAAGTCTGGCCAGTTGGTGCGTTCGGCCGCGGGCCGGTGATCAGCCGGCTGCATTTACGCCGGTCTCGTTGGGGACGCCTCCTGCGTGGCCGATCTCGTCCAGCGCAAGTTGCCTGCGCGAGCGTTCTGGGAAATAAACTTCGCCACAAAACCAAGATCTTACGAGCCTTTCGCGGCGAAGGTTCCCAATAAAACGCGATGGCGCCATTGTAATATTCCAAATTGAGTTTATATATTGGCCATCGACCATTGCTTGTGACGCCGGTCCAGAGCTTCGCTCCCGTCGGATTTCCTCTCAAAACATCGATCTAATCCCGCAAGGCATGTCGGGAACAACAGCGATTGCTTCGAAAGGAAATCGTTATGAATACTGGTACAGTCAAGTGGTTCAACGCCACCAAGGGCTTCGGCTTCATTGAACCGGACAACGGCAGCACCGACGTCTTTGTCCACATTTCCGCTGTCGAGCGCGCCGGTCTTGGTTCGCTCGTCGACGGACAGAAGGTTCGCTTCGATATCGTTCAAGACCGCAAGTCCGGAAAAAATTCCGCTGACAACCTGCAGGCTGCTTGAACTGTCACTCGGTCGCGCTGACCACGGATGTACTGGCAGCGTAGATGAGTGAAACTGAGAGGTCGGGTTAACGCCCGGCCTTTTATTTTTCGGCAATGGGAGTTCTCATGCCAAGACACCAATATCGTCCGGGCGACACTGTTGTATTGAAAGCCAGGGTGCTCGGAAGCACTCAGCCTGAAGGATCGGGACGGATCGTATCCCAACTGCCGGAAGCGAACGGCCTGCTCCGATACCGGGTACGGTTTTCCAGCGAGAATTTTGAGCGTAGCATTGAACAGGACGAGATCGATACGGTCGTGTCGGCATCCCCGGCGGCCAGGTCCCACCGCGTAGCGGACAACGGCGGAAGTGGAAGCTGGGTCAAGTCCAACACGATCAGAACCAGAAAATAGCAGCCAGACTGCATCAGGAGATATCTTGCAAGTTATCGTCAGAGACAACAACATCGAACAGGCATTGCGCGTCTTGAAGAAGCGGATGCAGCGCGAGGGCATCTTCCGCGAGATGAAGGCGCGCAGTTCCTATGAGAAGCCGTCTGAGAAGCGGGTCCGCGAAAAGGCTGAGGCTGTGCGGCGTGCCCGCAAGCTCGCTCGCAAGAAGGCCCAGCGTGAAGGTTTGCTGCCAGCTCCCAAGAAGAAAGTGCGCGTCTCGAGCCGCTGACGACAAGGAGGATTGAATGGCTGCCACCAAAGAGGAATTCTTCAAGCGAACAAAAACGTCGGCGGAAGAGAAAGCTGCGCAGACCAATGCCGTTGCTCGGGACATAATCGCTGCCGAGGCGGTGAAACGCGCGCTGAAAACAGAACGCCTTCGCCAGCTTCGGGAATCGCAAGCCGGCGACGCACCAGATGCGTCGGCCGCCCAGAAGCCGAAACCCCGAACGTCCAAAAAGAAATAACGCCGAATATTTACGCGCCTCAGGCTGGCAGCTCGATGAAAAACGAAGGGCTCGGCCTTGATTCTGATGGAACATATGTGGGGGAGCGCATGCCGCAATTCTCGTTTGCCACCACCAACGGTGATGGCGCCTCCGGTTCAGACGCACTTTGCGATCTGCAAGATTATGGATCTGCCATAAAGCGGGCAAGAAAAGCACTTGCGACGATGGCGCTGGATGGCCTTCCTGATGAGGCGCGTCCATTTTCGGTGCGAGTTTATGATGGAAGCGGCGAAATTCTGGCGGAGTTGAGCCTGGAATTTCGTGCCGAGTTCTTTTCGAGCCGTTATCCAGATCCGTTGCAATAGCCGACCTCCGTCGACACCTTTCTCTTTGGCGCAATGCAGGCTCCAGATCGCCGCATCCAGCCCATTTTTAGGGCTCGGCTCCCTCGCGCACATACCTCGGACGTTGAGACTGTCAGGAAGGAATTTCCCTTACCAGGAGGCGCCATTGGCCCACATTTCCTCTCCACGCCAAGACTTCACGTCCGACCGCCATCTCGAATGCGAGGATGCGCTCGAAGGCCCGTTCCAGCAGATCGTGTGGCAAGCGATGCAAGCGGGCTGGGACGAGGTGGAGGTGTGTACGGCAGTTGCCATGCTGGCGGATCATCATATCCTCGCCTCCTACGAGAGCCAGACGGCGGTCGATGCTGGAAAAATCGGCCGGAAACGGCGGTAGAGCGCTGCCGCGGATGCCGGTGGGCCGGAAGCGAGAAACGCGGTCAAACGGAGCCCTCCTCACTGGTCGCTGCTGCAGGTCTCTTGGCCTGCCGGTCATCGCCACCGTTCGTCTTCCAACAGCGTCTTCCTCACTGACATGTTGGACCGTTGCGCCCCGCCTACAGTTGCGGGGGCAACTCCGGCATAGGCGCACATGACGCCCTAGTCGTATTCCCTCTTAGCTCCAGATTGCGAAATCCGCACAACCACGCTGGCAGCACCATGGCTCCATCAGGCCCGGTCGATGACCGTTGTGCCCGCATCACCAGAATCGGCTCATCGCGCACCCTGGCCACGGCCACCGCCCTGCTGTCCGCCAGCTTCGCCTGTGCATACCGACGAGAAGGAAAGCTGGAGGCTGCTCGTTGCCGACCATACGCTGCCCGTCGCCCGCGCCGTTGACGCGGAGGCAGGCAAGGAGATCGCACGTGGCAAGCTGACGCGGTGATTGCGCTTCACGAAGAAGAACGGCAGTACGTTCATCTATGCCGACGTCGACGGCGACGCTCCGCCATCCACGTCGACGAGCTCTACACCTTCGTGAAGGGTGACCTCCTGCTTTGGCGACTTCGGCCTCTCTTCACCGAGCTTGGGAGCGACCGCCTTGCCGCTGTCGAACTCGACTGGTTCGACCCTGCCGCCAACAGCACCCAAACCGCCGGCGTACCGGCGGACACCATGACAGTCGAAGCCGCAACCGGGACGTTCCTCCTCGATCGCCCCGGCTCCGTCCTCGGCTCGGCAATGCTTCGGCTGTCTATGGCTTCCTGCCATCGGCGCGGCCGCGGATGAGACTGTTCAAATGGCGCGGCCCGCCTCCGCTCATTCCGGTTCAGACCTGTGGGGTGGGAAAGACGTTGCCAAAGCCCAACTCGTATAGCAAAAGTCGTTTGTCACGCAGGTTTGCAATGGGGGGTTATTCCGCCACACACGTTTCGTGTCCATAAACAGGCATTTTTCAGTTCTTTAAATACGTTCGACATATGGGAGTAGTGTAATGCGCATGCCCCTGAACTATCTGGGCGACCGGCTCTCCACCCGCCGCCTGAAGAACCTGAAACCACGAGCGCTCGCCCTTGCGGGAACAGTCCTCGCTTCTGCGTACCTCGCTACGCCGGCCAGCACATCGGCGCAGGATGCGGCGAAGCCCAACATCCTCGTCATCTTCGGCGACGACATCGGCCAGACCAATATCAGCGCCTATTCCTTCGGCCTCATGGGCTACAAGACCCCGAACATCGACCGGATCGCCAAGGAAGGTATGATGTTCACCGACTATTATGCGGAAAATAGTTGCACGGCCGGGCGCTCCACCTTCATCACCGGACAGACCTGCCTCAGGACCGGGCTTTGCAAGGTCGGCATACCCGGCGCCGCGGTCGGCCTCCAGGATCGTGACATCACCATCGCGCAGGCGCTGAAGCCGCTCGGATACGCGACGGGGCAATTCGGCAAGAACCATCTCGGCGATCAGGATCGCTTCCTGCCGACCGCTCACGGCTTCGACGAATTCTTCGGCAACCTCTACCACCTGAACGCCGAGGAAGAGCCGGAACGGCCCTACTACCCCAAGGACGACACCGCCTTCGTCAAGAGCAACTCACCGCGCGGGGTGCTGCATAGCTTTGCCGACGGCAAGGTCGAAGACACGGGAGCGCTCAACCGCAAGCGCATGGAGACGATAGACGACGAGACGACGGAGGCCGCAATCGCCTTCATGCAGAAGCAGGCGCAGGCCGGAAAGCCGTTCTTCACCTGGATGAACACCACCCGCATGCACGCCTTCACGCATGTGCGTCCGAGCATGCAGGGACAGAGCGGCATGCCGGGCAACGAATATGCGGACGGCATGATCGAACACGACGGCGACGTCGGCAAACTGTTGAAGGCGCTGGACGACCTGGAGATCGCCGACAACACCATCGTCGTCTATACCACCGACAACGGACCCAACCAGTGGTCTTGGCCAGACGCCGCCACGACCGCGTTCCGCAGCGAGAAGGACACGAACTGGGAGGGCGCCTTCCGCGTCCCGGCCATGGTCCGCTGGCCCGGCAAGATCAAGCCAGGCGAGATCTCAAACGAGATGATTTCGGGCCTCGACTGGTTCCCGACGCTTCTCGCCGCCGCCGGCGACCAGGACATCAAGGACCGGCTATTGAAGGGAACGGATATCGACGGCAAGCCTTTCAAGGTCCATCTCGACGGCTACAACCAGTTGCCCTACCTAACAGGTGAACAGCCGAAGTCGGCGCGCAATGAATTCTTCTACTTCAACGACGACGGCTTGCTGGTCTCCTATCGATTCGACAACTGGAAGCTCGTGTTCTCCGAACAGCGCGAACCCGGCGGCTTCGTGGTCTGGGCCAATCCGTTCACGAACCTGCGCGTACCGAAGGTATTCAACCTCCGTATGGATCCATACGAACGCGCAGACGTCGTCTCGGACCAGTACTACGACTGGATGACGAAAAACGCCTATCTGGCACAATACGGTGTCTGGAAGGTTGCGCCGTTCCTGCAGACCTTCAAGGACTATCCGCCAAGCCAGCGTTCTGCGAGCTTCAGCATCGACCAGATGATCGAAGCGCTGATGCGATCCGTCGAACAGGGCCAGAAGGCGAACTGACGCAATTGTGGCCACGGATGCGCCGGAACGACCCGGCGCATCTTCGTTTTCAGCAAGGCATGGCGCACCCTACACCAGACCACCTTCCACGGTGAGGAAATCGACGATACGCTCTACGCCCTCGCCGCGCTTCATGTCGGTGAAGACGAACGGCTTTTGTTCCCGCATGCGGTTCGCGTCCCGGGTCATGACGTCGAGATCGGCGCCGACATAGGGCGCGAGATCCTTCTTGTTGATCACGAGCAGGTCGGAGCGGGTGATGCCCGGGCCGCCCTTGCGCGGGATCTCCTCGCCCTGGCAGGTAGAGATCACATAGATGGTGATGTCGGCGAGATCGGGCGAAAACGTTGCCGCCAGGTTGTCGCCCCCCGATTCGATGAAGACGACGTCCAGGTCCGGAAAGCGGCGGTTGAGGTCGGCGATCGCCTGCAGGTTGATCGTCGCGTCCTCGCGGATCGCCGTATGCGGGCAACCGCCGGTCTCGACACCGACGATCCGGTCGGACGACAGCGCCTGCATGCGCACCAGCGCCTCGGCATCCTCGCGCGTGTAGATGTCGTTGGTGACGACGGCGACCGAGAAGCGCTCGCGCATGGCTTTGCACAGCTTCTCCGTCAGCGCGGTCTTGCCCGAGCCCACCGGGCCGCCGATGCCGACGCGCAAGGGGCCGTTTGCCGATTTCATGGGATGTCCTTTCGATATGCCTTGGTTCGAGAATAACGTGGTGGGGTGCCGGCGCAATGGGGCAAGTGGCGCAGGAAACGCGTCGTAAGGCGTCTGCCCCTCACCCTGGCCCTCTCGCAGCAAGCGGAGAGAGGGAACGCTCCACAGGCATTGCGCGCCACCGCAATGATGCCCCGCGACAAGATCGACGCTGTCGCCGGATCCGCCTTCTCCCCTGCGGGGAGAAGGTGCC
The DNA here is from genome assembly GCF_013378445.1 of Mycoplana rhizolycopersici. GTDB lineage: Bacteria > Pseudomonadota > Alphaproteobacteria > Rhizobiales > Rhizobiaceae > Mycoplana > Mycoplana rhizolycopersici. The sequence continues at coordinate 541,238 of NZ_JABXYK010000002.1, read as the reverse complement.
GGCAGGCGGATGCGGGGCTGATACCGTATTGCAAGCCATCAGGACCTGAACAGCCGCGAATGCTGCGTCTCGTGCCGCAGAGAGGCGATGTCGGCGTGGACCGCGGCGGCGCCAAGATCATCGAGCGTGCCGGCGGCGGCGCGGGCGGAGACGACGGCGATCTCCTCCTCCAGCCCTGCCAGGATCATCACGCCCGCGGCCTGCCCGCAGACGCCAAGCCGGATGCCGGCGGAGACGGACTGCGACAGGGCGGCGTGCAGGTAGGCGGCCAGCGCCTGGACGGGCGGCACCCCGTGGGCGGCGGCCAGGGCGCCGGCGGCGACCGGATAGGGCACGTCCTGCGGCAGGCGCGCCAGTACGGGATCCGGCCAGGCGGAAGCAGCGGAGACGAAAGCGCGGCCGAGCGACAGCGTCTCGGCATGGCGTTCGGCCGTACCGGCCAGCGCCAGTCCCAGTTCCGCAAGTTCGGCCAGATCCGAGCTATCCTCGGAGCCGCGTCCTGCCTCACGCTCGACGCAACGCCCCGCCCCGTCTTCGACCCGAGGCGCCCTGCCGTCGCTTAATCGGCACCCGCTCTCGTCGTCAACCCGGCTACGGGCCTCGCGATCGCACTGGCGCCAGGCTTCGGCAAACAGCACCGCATCGTTCCAAAGCGCGCCATGCGCCAGCACGGTCTCCAGCCAGGCCGATAGGCCGGCCGCATCCGCCACCAGTCGATCGGCCACCGCACGCTCCAGTCCGCCCGACCAGGCGAAACCGCCGACAGGAAAGGCCGGCGACAGCCATGCCATCAGCCGCAGCAGCGCGCGGGTATCGATGCCCTCGCCCATTGCCGCTCAGTCGTGATGATGGTGGTCGTGGCCGTGATGATGGCCGTGATCGTCATGGCCATGCCCATGGCCGCCATGACCGTGATAGGCGCCGCGCACCGGCTGGAAGGCCGCCTCGACGTCGGTGACCGTCGCACCCAACCCCTCCAGCATGGCGCGGATGACGTGGTCGCGCGGCACGAGTATGCGTCCCTCCTCGATCTGCGCCGTCAGGTGGCGGTTACCGAGATGCCAGGCGAGCTCGATCAGGTGCAGCGTATCGCGCCCCCTTACCTCAAAGAGTTTCTCCGGGGCCGCCTGGATCTCGACGGTATCACCATTGTCGAGCACCAGCCGGTCGCCATGGTGAAACAGAACGGCCTCCTTGAGGTCGAGCATGACCATCTCGCCGTTCGACAGATGCAGCACCTTGCGGCGCAGGTGGCGCAGATGGGACGGCAGCGTGACGGTGTCGACCGGCGGATCGGAAACCTCGCCGGCCGGGCGGTAGGAATGCACGTGCTGCATGGGATACTCCAGTCATAGAACGATAGGTATCAAGGATAGCGGCCTGCCGAGACGGTTTCCACCGGCAGAAGCGCTTACCCGTTGGCCGCGCCAGGCCGCCTGCCCCACGTCCGCCTCCGGCGCGCGGGAGCCGGGAGAGGCGGGAACGCGGAGTGAAAGCAAAAACAGGGCCTGCGCTTGCCTCAGAACAGGAAATAGCGTTGTGCCATCGGCAGCACCGTCGCCGGTTCGCAGGTCAGGAGCTCGCCGTCGGCGCGGACCTCGTAGGTCTCTGGGTCGACCTCGATATGCGGCGTCAGGCTGTTGTGGATCATCGAGGCCTTGGAGATGCCGCCGCGGACGTTCCTGACCGCCACCAGCTTCTTGTCGACGCCGAGACGCTGCGCCAGCCCGCCGTCGAGCGAGGCCTGGGAAACGAAGGTGACAGACGAATTGGTGCGCAGCTTGCCATAGGCGGCGAACATCGGCCGGTAGTGCATCGGCTGCGGCGTCGGGATCGAGGCGTTCGGGTCGCCCATCGGGGCGGCGGCAATCGAGCCGCCGAGCAACACCATCTCCGGCTTCACGCCGAAGAAGGCGGGGCTCCAGAGCACCAGGTCGGCGCGCTTGCCGACCTCGACCGAACCGATCTCGTGGGAGACGCCGTGGGCGATCGCCGGATTGATCGTGTACTTGGCGATGTAGCGGCGGACGCGGAAATTGTCGTTGTCGCCGGTCTCTTCCTTCAGCTTGCCGCGCTGGCGCTTCATCTTGTCGGCGGTCTGCCAGGTGCGGATCGCCACTTCGCCGACACGGCCCATCGCCTGGCTGTCCGACGAGATGATCGAAAACGCGCCGATATCGTGCAGGATGTCTTCGGCCGCGATCGTTTCCTTGCGGATACGGCTTTCGGCAAAGGCGATGTCCTCGGGGATCGACGGCGACAGGTGGTGGCAGACCATCAGCATGTCGAGGTGCTCGGCGAGCGTGTTGACCGTATAGGGCCGCGTCGGGTTGGTAGACGACGGGATGACGTTCGGATTGCCGCAGACCTTGATGATGTCGGGCGCATGGCCGCCGCCCGCCCCTTCGGTGTGGAAGGCATGGATGGTGCGCCCCTTGATGGCGGCGACGGTATCCTCCACGAAACCGCTCTCGTTCAGCGTGTCGGTATGGATCATCACCTGGACGTCGAACGCATCTGCCACCGTCAGGCAGTTGTCGATCGCCGCCGGCGTCGTGCCCCAGTCCTCGTGCAGCTTCAGCGAGGAGGCGCCGGCCAGAATCATCTCCTCCAGCGGCGCCGGCAGCGAGGCGTTGCCCTTCCCCGCGAGCGCGAGGTTCATCGGGAAGGCGTCAAAACTCTCGATCATCCGCTCGATGTGCCAGGCGCCGGTGCAGGTTGTCGCAAGCGTCCCATGCGCGGGACCGGAGCCGCCGCCGAGCATGCAGGTGACGCCCGACATCAGCGCCTCCTCGATCTGCTGGGGGCAGATATAGTGGATATGCGCATCCATGCCGCCGGCTGTCAGGATCTTGCCCTCGCCGGCGATAGCTTCTGTCGACGGCCCGACGATGATGGTGACGCCCGGCTGCGTATCCGGGTTGCCCGCCTTGCCGATCGCATGGATCCGGCCGTCCTTCAGGCCGACGTCGGCCTTGTAGATGCCGGTATGGTCGACGATCAGCGCATTGGTAATGACGGTATCGACAGCACCTTCGCCGCGCGTCGCCTGGCTCTGGCCCATGCCGTCGCGGATGACCTTGCCGCCGCCGAACTTCACCTCGTCGCCGTAGGTCGTGAAATCCTTCTCCACCTCGATGAAGAGTTCGGTATCGGCGAGCCGCACCTTGTCGCCCGTGGTCGGGCCGAACATGGAGGCGTAAGCCGCGCGGGACATCTTGTAGGACATGGTCAGGCTCCTTGGGAGGGAGAAAGCGAGGGAGATGATGACGCGATGAGGTGCACGCGCCCGGCGTCGGCGAGGCCGGCGACGAGGCGGCGCTCGGCGACAAAGGGATGGCCGTCCCAGCCCTCATGGCTGAAACCGGCGAGCGTGATTTCGGACCCGGAAAATTCCGGCTCGGACAAAACATGGAAAAGCACGACAAGGCCGCTGCTCGGCACCACGTAAGAGCCGGGCGAATGCGCGACAAGCGCGGCGTCGGCCGCCTCGTGCACGGCGGCGGGGATGATCCGGTGCCGCTTGCCGTTCTCCGCGGCGAAGCGGGCGAAGTCTTCGGTGCGGTCGTCGCAGAAATCGTCGAGTTCGGGATGGCTGACGGCGAGTTGCGGGCGAAGGGACGCGAATTTTTGAGGATCCCGCACCGACCAGATCTCGCAGGCACCCCGCACCGGGGCGCTGTCGCGCCATTCCGGACCGTCGAGCATCTCGTTGGCCGGACGGCCGGTGTTGCAGACGGCAACGGCATCGGTGCGCCGGCCCGATTGGGCAGTGTTACGGCTGAGATTGAAACGGACGACGAAATCGGCGGCGTCGATGATCGCGCCCGCTCCCTCCGCCACCGCCCCGTTGCCAACGATCATGATCCGCCGTCCCATCTCGCCCCGCCCCTCAGTTCACGAAGCTGTCGGAGAGCTGCCCGAGTTCTTCGGTCCGCTTGCGGGTCAGGTCGGCAAGGCAGTTGGAAACGACCATCGGCTGGATCGTCCCGCCCTGCACGGTAAAGCCCAGCGCCTCGCACTGGCTGTCGCGATAGGCGAGCCAGGCACGCTGGGCCTTGAGCAGCCGATCCTCGGCGCCGCGCGGACCGCCGTCGGATTCGATCATGTCGTCCCAGACTTTCGCGGCCTTCTTCGTCGCCAGCCATTGCTCGTTCAGCGCCTTGTCGGCTGCCGCGTAGTCCTCGGCGGCGCAGGCGTTCATGTCGCTCTGCGTCTGCGCAAGCTTGCAATCGACGGGCAACCCCTCTTCGCTCGGGGCGTCCACCAGCAGGACGCAGCCGCACAGCATCGTCAGCAGCGCCGTCTTCACCATCTCCGTCTCCCCGCACCCCGGCCGGTCAAGCGGACGCGCCGTCGTAGGCGTGCGGCGAGAGGGCTCGCGGGTTCACGCCGTCAAGACAGTTGACGTTGACGGCGACCATCGATGAGCCGTCCGGCTTCTCTCCATAGGCGAAACTCTGGATGCCGCAGGTCTTGCAGAAGAGGTGATGCACCTTCCCGTTGTTGAAGAGATATTCGGACAGGTTGTCCTCGCCCGACTTCAAGTTGAACGCCTCGCGTGCGGTGAAGGTCAGCACCGAGCCGAGGCGCTGGCAGCGCGAGCAGTTGCAGATGATCGTCTGGTCGAGGTCGGCATCCGCCTCGAAGGACACGGCGCCGCACTGGCAGCCGCCGCTATAGTGCGCGACTGCCATCTCAGAGCCCTCCCATCACCATCTGGCGGAAGCCGTAGATCTCGCGCTTCCCGGCAAACGGGATCAGCCGTACCGTTCTCGTCTGGCCCGGCTCGAAGCGAACCGCCGTGCCGGCCGGAATGTCGAGCCGCAGGCCGCGGGTCTTGTCGCGGTCGAAGGACAGGCCGGCATTGGTCTCGTAGAAATGATAGTGGCTGCCGACCTGGATGGGGCGGTCGCCGGTGTTGGAGACGTCCAGTTCTATCACCGGCAGGCCGGCGTTCAGTTCGATGTCGCCGCTTGCGGCAATGACCTCACCGGGAATCATCAGCTTTCCTCCTAGGCTGCCTTCAGCGGGCCGCAGCCCTCGGCCTTCAGCACGCGTTTCGTCGAGGCGGGATACTTCGCCAGCATGGCCGGCGTGCGCACCGGCCGACGGACAAGTTCGCCGGCGCAGTTCGGGCAGGCGCCCCCCAGTACCCCGCCCGCGCAATCGGCGCAAAAGGTGCACTCGAACGTGCAGATCAGCGCTTCGTCGCTCTCCGGCGGCAGGTCGCGGTCGCAGCATTCGCAATTGGGGCGAAGTTCCAGCATGGCTTACCGGATCGGTTCGTGGACGGTCACAAGCTTGGTGCCATCCGGAAAGGTCGCCTCGACCTGGATATCGTGGATCATCTCGGCGATCCCGTCCATCACCTGGTCGCGCGTGACGACATGGGCGCCGGCCTCCATAAGGTCGGCGACGGAGCGGCCGTCGCGCGCGCCTTCGACCACGAAGTCAGTGATCAGCGCGATCGCCTCGGGATGGTTCAGCTTGACGCCGCGCTCCAGCCGCCGTCGGGCGACGATAGCCGCCATGGCGATCAGGAGCTTGTCTTTTTCGCGAGGTGTCAGGTTCATGGAAGGCTCTTCCGTTGCAACTGGAGCATGTTGCGCAAAAGCTTGTAGCGGTTCTGCGCCAAAGACATGCGTGAAATCATAGAACTAGAGCGAGAAAGCGAATCCGAAGCATCGCCACACGCTCTAGAGTGTCCAGACTTTCGGCAGGCTCGCGCCGTTGCGCAAGTGCGAAATGACAGGGATGAGAATTTTTCGCAAGGCGAAGCCATCGACGGCGCTGACGCGGGCGACCAGCTTGTCCTGCCAATGACTTGCGCCGGCCATCGCGTCGCCCAGCAACACACGCACCGGGGCAAGCAAGGCGTCGGCCTGAGGGCCGCAATAGACAATCGTGGCAAAGGCGCTGCAGCCGGAAAGCACCGCCGGCTGCGCCGCAAGATCGGCGACGCTACGGCCGAAATGCGCTTCCTCGGCGTGAACGAGCCGTCCCTCACGGCGAATGCGCCAGCGATCCCGAAAGAGGCCTGCCATCATCGTCTCGCCCATCGCCTTGCGGCCGAACAGCACCGCCTCCACCGCGAGAAATTCCGCATCCCTGTGCAGATCGACGTCCAGGCTGCGCGTCAACGAGGCGTTGTCGAACAGAATGGTCTCCTGCGGCAGCCAGTCCGCCCGTGCGCCGGCACCAACGGTGATCCCGGTCGAGACCGTGGCCGTGCCGTTGCTAGCCTTGTAGATCTTCTCGCAGGCCTGGGTGGTGAGCGTCAGGCGCGTGCCTTCGCCGGCCTCGAAGGACCAGTCGACGACGTCGCCGCCGGTGAGCCCGCCCGATGTGTTGATCAGCACGGCCTCCATGCCGGCGTCGAAGGTCTCGGGCAGCCGGATCTTGGCGCAGCCTTCCTGATAGAAGGTATCGAGGCGCGTCCGTCCGTCCCGGGCCTTGGCCTTCAGCCGGCCCACGCCACGGGCGCGCTGCGGTCGACCGATGGCTTCAGCGGCGGTGATTGCTTGCGTGTTCACGTCTGCCTTTCGCTTGGCATTCTGAATTCGGCCCGATCCACGGCATCCTCAGCGGCAAAGCAATCGGCTTGGCGCGCCGGACGTCGCCGCCGCTTCAATCACACCGTCAGATGCCGCCGCGCCTCGGGCGTATCCAGCGTTTCGGCCGGGCCCTCGTGCACGATCTCGCCACGATCCATGATGTAGACGTGATCGGCAAGCTCCCGGCAGAAGTCAAGATACTGTTCCACAAGCAGGATCGCCATGCCGGTGGAATCACGCAGGTATTTGATCGCCCGGCCGATATCCTTGATGATCGAAGGCTGGATGCCTTCGGTCGGCTCGTCCAGCACCAGGATCTTCGGCCGCGTCACCAGTGCCCGGCCGATTGCCAGTTGCTGCTGCTGGCCGCCAGAAAGGTCGCCGCCGCGGCGGCCGAGCATGGTCTGCAGCACCGGAAACAGGCTGAAGATGTCGTCGGGAATGGAGCGCTCCGCCCGTTTCAGCGGCGCATAGCCGCTCTCGAGATTTTCCTTCACCGTCAAAAGCGGGAAGATCTCGCGCCCCTGCGGCACGTAGCCGATCCCCTGCTTGGCGCGGCTGTAGGGCGCCAAGCCGTTCAGCGCGACGCCGTTGAAGCTGACGCTGCCTGACGACAACGGATGCTGGCCGGTCACTGCCCGCAACAGGCTCGACTTGCCGACGCCGTTGCGGCCAAGCACGCAGGTGATCTTCCCCATCTCGGCCGAAAGCGAGATGCCGCGCAGCGCCTGCGCGGCGCCGTAGTGGAGATTGGCTTTTTCGACTGTCAGCATGGCAATTCTCTTCTCATCGTTCCTTTGCCCCTCATCCGGCTGCCGCCACCTTCTCCCCGCAAGCGGGGAGAAGGAACATGCCGCTCCGCCCCACCTGGGATCGCGTCCCCTCTCCCCGCTTGCGGGGAGAGGGTTAGGGTGAGGGGCACATTGCACCCGTCGGAACCCTCACCGCCCCAGATAGTTCTCGATCACCTTCTGATCGGCGCTGACGAAGTCGATCGAGCCTTCCGCCAGAACCGAGCCCTCCGCCAGGCACGTCACCTTGACGCCAAGATCGCGGATGAAGCCCATGTCGTGCTCGACGACGACGACCGAACGCGTCTTGGCGATCTCCTTCAAAAGGATCGCGGTCTCGGCCGTCTCGGCATCGGTCATGCCGGCGACAGGCTCGTCGACGAGAAGCAACTCCGGCTCCTGCGCCAGCAGCATCCCGATCTCCAACCACTGCTTCTGGCCGTGGCTAAGGCTGGCGGCGAAGTCGTTGCGGCGGTTCGAAAGCCGCACCGTCGAAAGGATCTCCTCGATGCGGGCGTTGTCCTCCAGCGTCATGCGGTAGAACAGGGTGGCGAAGACGCCGCGCTTGCGGTTCAGGGCCAGTTCGAGATTGTCCCAGACGGTGTGGCTCTCGAACACCGTCGGCTTCTGGAACTTCCGGCCGATGCCGAGCTGGGCGATCTCCGCCTCGTCGCGCCTGGTCAGGTCGATGTCGCCCTTGAAGAAGACTTCGCCCGAGTCGGGCCGGGTCTTGCCGGTGATGATGTCCATCATCGTCGTCTTGCCGGCGCCGTTCGGGCCGATGATGGCGCGCAGTTCTCCGGGCTCGATGACGAAGGACAGCGAATTCAGCGCCTTGAAGCCGTCGAAGGAGACGGAGACGCCGTCGAGATAAAGCAGGCTGGTCGGTTTCTTCTCGTTCATCATCCTCACTCCGCCGCTACCGGCTCGGCCACGGCCTGGCCCCTCGCCGCCTCGTCTTCGGCGGCCTTGCGATATTCCTTCCGCTTCGCCCGCCATGCCTGCACCGTGCCGACGATGCCCTTCGGCAGGAACAGGGTGACGAGGACGAATAGCCCGCCGAGCGCGAACAGCCAGAATTCCGGGAAGGCGGCGGTGAAGATGCTTTTGCCGCCATTGACGAGGATGGCGCCGATGATCGGGCCGATCAGCGTGCCGCGGCCGCCGACCGCCGTCCAGATCACGACTTCGATCGAGTTGCCGGGCTCGAACTCGCCGGGATTGATGATGCCGACCTGCGGCACGTAAAGCGCGCCGGCCACGCCCGCCATCATCGCAGACACAGTGAAGGCGAACAGCTTGAAGTGCTCGACGCGGTAGCCGAGGAAGCGGGTGCGGCTTTCGGCGTCGCGCACGCCGACGAGGATCTTGCCGTATTTGGAGCGGACCATCCCTGACGTCAGGATCAGCGAGAGTGCCAGCGCCACGGCGGACGCCGCAAACAGGGCCGCGCGGGTGCCTTGGGCCTGGATGTTGAAGCCGAGGATGTCCTTGAAGTCGGTCAGGCCGTTGTTGCCGCCGAAGCCCATGTCGTTGCGGAAGAAGGCGAGCAGCAGCGCGAACGTCATCGCCTGGGTGATGATCGACAGGTAGACGCCGTTGACGCGGGAGCGGAAGGCGAACCAGCCGAAGACGAAGGCGAGCAGGCCCGGCACCAGCACAACCATCAGGGCCGCAAACCAGAACATGTCGAAGCCGTACCAGAACCAGGGCAGTTCCTTCCAGTTGAGGAAGACCATGAAGTCCGGCAGCAGCGGATTGCCGTAGGAGCCGCGCGCGCCGATCTGGCGCATCAGGTACATGCCCATGGCATAGCCGCCGAGCGCGAAGAAGGCGGCGTGCCCCAGCGAAAGGATGCCGCAGAAGCCCCAGACGAGGTCGAGCGCCAGCGCCAGCAGCGCGTAGGTCAGGTACTTTCCGAACAGCGAGACCAGGTAGGTCGGCACGTGCAACGGATGATCGGGCGCGGTCAGCAGGTTCAGCGCCGGCACAATCAGCGCGAGCCCGAGAATGATGGCGACGGCTATGACGATCGTGCGGTCGAAGGATTTGAGGAGAAACGAGGTGATCATGCTTCCACCGCCCTGCCCTTGAGTGCGAACAGCCCGCGCGGCCGCTTCTGGATGAAGAGGATGATCAGCACGAGAACGAGGATCTTGCCGAGGACGGCGCCCGCATAGGGTTCGAGGAACTTGTTGAGGATGCCAAGCGTGAAGGCGCCGACGAGCGTGCCCCACAGATTGCCGACGCCACCGAAGACCACGACCATGAAGCTGTCGATGATGTAGCCCTGGCCGAGGTTCGGCGAGACGTTGTCGATCTGCGAGAGCGCGACGCCGGCGATGCCGGCGATGCCGGAGCCGAGCGCGAAGGTCAGCGCGTCGACCCAGGGTGTCCTAATGCCCATGGAGGAGGCCATGCGGCGGTTCTGCGTTACCGCCCGCATCTGCAGGCCCATCGGCGTCTTCTTCAGGAGGAACAGCAGGGCCGCGAAGACAGCGAGCGAAAAGACGATGATCCAGAGCCGGTTCCAGGTAATCGTCAGGCCGCCGAGCTCGAAGGCGCCGGACATCCACGACGGATTGCCGACCTCGCGGTTGGTCGGGCCGAAGATGGTGCGGACAGCCTGCTGGAGGATAAGCGAGATGCCCCAGGTGGCCAGCAGCGTCTCGAGCGGACGGCCGTAGAGGAAGCGGATGACGCCGCGCTCGATCGCAAGGCCGACCGCGCCGGTGACGAGGAAGGCGAGCGGCAGGGCGATCGCCAGCGACCAGTCAAACAGCCACGGATAGGAGTTGCGGATGATCTCCTGGACCACGAAGGTGGTGTAGGCGCCGAGCATCACCATCTCGCCGTGGGCCATGTTGATGATGCCCATGACGCCGAATGTGATGGCAAGCCCGATCGCGGCGAGCAGCAGGACGGAGCCAAGCGACAGGCCGTACCAGACGTTCTGGCCGGCGGCCCACAAGGCCTGGCGGTCCTGGATGTCCGAGATGGCGGCCTCGATATCGGGTTTCAGCGTGTCGTCGGCAGAGGCAAGGGCCGCACTCAGCAGCGACAGCGAATCCTGGCCGCCGGCATTGCCAATGATTTCGATTGCGGCCTTCTTCTCGTCGTCCGGCCGGTCCAAAACCAAGAGGGCTGCAGCGCGCGCGCGCTCCAGTACCAACTTCACGCGGGCGTCGGTCTCGGCCGCTAGCGCCGTCTCGACCGGTTCGAGCGCGTCCGCCGAAGGGGTGCGCAGCAAGGTTTGCGCGGCCTGAAGGCGGGTGCCCGCATCCGGGCTCATCAGCGTCAGGCCGCCGAGGGCGGAGCGAACGACGCGGCGCAGGCTGTTGTTGACCTTGATCTTTGCAAGCGCGCCGGACGCCTCCGTGCCGGCCTCCTCGCCGCTTAGGGGATCGATGAGAATGAGAGTGCCGCCGGACGATTTCGTCAGGAAGACCTGCTTGTCGGACTTGCGCTGATAGAGGTCGCCCGCGGCAAGCGCCTCGAGCGCGGGAACGATCTTCGGGTCGCCGGTCTTTGCCAGCGCCTCGACCTGTTTCGCGGTCTGCGAGAAATTCCCCTCGCCCAGCGCATTGATCATCGCCCGCAAGTCGTCCTCGGCGCGGAGGTCGGTCGCAAATACGGTAATGAGGAGGCAAAACGTCACCAGCAGGGACTGGAGCGATCGATAGGCTAGCCGCGTCAACATGGGTTTATCCTCGCCGGGCCGGTTCAGGCCGTGTTGGCCCTCGGCATGCGCATCCAGATTTCGGAAGCATCCCGCCACCGGAGATGGCGGGATGCTTCCGGCCGGCCACGAAGGCGAACCTTCATGGCCGTCCGATCGAACCTTGCGTGTCAGGAACCCTTGCCGCCGCACTTGCCGGTGGCGACGTTGAAGTTGCCGCACGACATCGGGGCGCGCCAGTCGGAGATCAGGTCCTTCGAATCCGGCAGGTAGTCGGACCATTCGTCGCCGACCACGAGGCCGGGGGTCTCCCAGACGGTCTCGAACTGGCCGTCGGCCTGGATCTCGCCGATCAGCACCGGCTTGGTGATGTGGTGGTTCGGCATCATGGTCGAGTAGCCGCCCGACAGGTTCGGCACCGAGACGCCGATCATCGCGTCGAGCACGGCGTCGGTGTCGGTGGTGCCGGCCTTCTCGACCGCCTTCAGCCACATGTTGAAGCCGATATAATGCGCTTCCATCGGGTCGTTGGTCACGCGCTTGTCGTTCTTCGTGTAGGCCTTCCAGGTCTTGATGAATTCGGCGTTGGCCGGGTTGTCGACGGACTGGAAGTAGTTCCAGGCGGCGAGATGGCCGACGAGCGGTGCAGTATCCAGACCGGCGAGTTCCTCTTCACCGACCGAGAAGGCGACGACCGGGATGTCCTCGGCCTTGACGCCCTGGTTGCCGAGCTCCTTGTAGAAGGGCACGTTGGCATCGCCGTTGATGGTGGAGACGACGGCGGTCTTCTTGCCGGCCGCGCCGAACTTCTTGATGTCGGAGACGATCGTCTGCCAGTCGGAATGGCCGAACGGCGTGTAGTTGATCATGATGTCCTCGGGCGCAACACCCTTGGAAATCAGATAGGCCTCGAGAATCTTGTTGGTGGTACGCGGATAGACGTAGTCAGTGCCGGCGAGAACCCAGCGCTCGACTTCCTCGTTCTCCATCAGATAGTCGACGGCCGGGATCGCCTGCTGGTTCGGGGCAGCGCCCGTGTAGAAGACGTTGCGCTGGCTTTCCTCGCCTTCGTACTGGACGGGATAGAACAGGATCGAGTTGAGTTCTTCGAAGACCGGAAGCACGGACTTGCGCGAAACGGACGTCCAGCAGCCGAACACGGCCGAGACGTCGTTGACGGAGATCAGCTCTCGCGCCTTCTCGGCGAAGAGCGGCCAGTCGGAGGCCGGATCGACGACGACGGCCTCCAGCTTCTTGCCGAGCAGGCCGCCCTTCTTGTTCTGCTCGTCGATGAGCATCAGCATGGCGTCCTTCAGCGTCGTTTCCGAGATCGCCATGGTGCCGGACAGCGAGTGCAGAATGCCGACCTTGATCGTGTCATCGGCCGCGAATGCGCCATTGAGCGCCGTGGTCGAGAGAACGGCAGCAAGAAATGCGCCGGTCAGGCGTGCCTTGATATTCATGTCGGTGAACCCCTCTAGTTCGTAAGGGCAACGGGACGGTTTTGTCTCTTAACCGTTGCTTAAACGATCATCGGGTGTTCGCGCTGCAGTGCACATACGTCATTTGTCGTAGATGGAGGGGAAGAGTGCGCAACGGGGCCGCAAAAACCTCGAATACCGCAAACGGAAAGGCCGGCGTCAGTGACGCCGGCCTCGAAATTCAGAAAGACCTGGACTGCCTCAGTGCGTGCGCAGCTGCGGCGTCGACGCCCGGTCCTTCCAGTCCACGGAAAAGGCAAGGACGCCAGCCAGCAGCATGAAGGCGCCGACCACGAACATCGGCAGCTGGTACAGCCCCGTCGTGTCCTTGAGCACGCCGGTGATGTAGGGAGCAGCGAAGCCCGCCACGTTGCCGATGGTGTTGATCAGCGCGATGCCGGCGGCCGCGGCCGGGCCGGTGAGGAAGCGCGAGGGAATGGTCCAGAAATTCGGCAGCGCCGAGAAGATCGCGCAGGCGGTGATCGTGATCATGAGGATCGTCGTTTCGGGCGACCCCATGAACAGCGCAAGCGGAATGCTGATCGCGCCGATGATGGCGGGCAACCCGACGTGCCAGCCCTTCACGCCCTTCCTGGCGGCAAACTTGCTCCAGAGGTAGATCGATACGGCTGCGGGCAGATACGGGATGGCGGTGATCAGGCCCTTGTCGAAGACGTCGAACTTGGTGCCGAACTTCTCCTCGAAACCCGAGATGATGGTGGGAAGGAAGAAGGCGATCGCATAGAGGCCGTAGATCAGGCCGAAATACAGCGCCGACAACAGCCAGACGCGACGATCGGTCAACGCCAGGCCGGTCATCTTGCCATGCGCGGTTGCCTTGGCCGTGTCTTCACGGGCCAGTTCGCCGGTCAGCCATGCCTTTTCTTCAGCGGTCAGCCACTTCGCGTCTGCCGGCTTGTCGGTCAGGTAGAACCAACTGACGATGCCGACGATGATCGCGGGAAGAGCGACGCCGAAGAACATGATGCGCCAACCTTCGAGGCCGAACATGCCGTGCGCCTGGATCAGCGAGGCGGCCAGCGGCGCGCCGACGACGATGGTGAGCGGCTGCGCCAGGTAGAAGAACGCGAGCACCGTGCTGCGGTGGCGCTGCGGAACCCATGAGCTGAGGAACAGGATCGCCCCCGGGAAGAAGCCCGCTTCGGCGACGCCGAGCAGGAAGCGCAGGACGTAGAGCTGCGGGATCGTGCTGACCCAGGTGAAGAGGATCGCGACGATACCCCAGGTCACCATGATGCGGGCCAGCCAGCGGCGCGCGCCGTATTTGTGAAGCGCCAGATTGCTCGGTACTTCGAGAATGATATAGCCGAAGAAGAAGATACCGGCAGCGAAGCCGAACTGGGCTGCGGTCATGCCCAGATCTTCGGTCATCCCGTTCGGGCCGGCAAACGAGATCGCCGTCCGGTCGAGGAAGTTGATGAAGAACATCAGGGCGATGAAAGGCACCAGCCTTACGGTCACCTTGCGAATGGCCGAACGTTCGACCTCGGTAGTCTGCGTATCAGGCGTCATGAAACCTCCTCCTCACGCATCGATGAAACATGACGGCTCGCGACGCCAGGCGAGCTTCTTGCTCCTCCGAATTGTCTTGCGACGCGTGCCTCCACGGTCGGCTTATGTAAATTTCCAAGGTTTCGGCAATCGATTAAATCTGCTAGTCGCGTGAGAAAAACTCACACGAAAGAACCGAGCATGGCAGCCCTCCCCTCACTGAACGCCCTGCGTGCCTTCGAAGCGGCCGTCCGCCACAGGTCGATGACGCTCGCGGCCAATGAACTTTTCGTCACGCATGGAGCGGTGAGCCGGCAGGTCAAATCGCTGGAGGAAACGCTCGGCGTCAAGCTTCTCGTCAAGAACGCACGGGCGACGGAACCCACACCGGAAGGCGCGCGGCTGGCCGAGGGGCTGGCAAGCGCATTCAAGCTGATCCAGGAAAGCGTGGAGCGCGTTCGCCCCGAGCCGCTGACGCTGTCATGTTCGTCGTCGATCATGATGGGCTGGATTATCCCCAGGATCAGCAATTTCCACGACAAGCACCCCCAGATCGAACTGCAGTTCAACATGAACTACAACCGTGTCGACTTCGCGCGCGACAAGATCGGCATGGCGATCCGCTCGAGCATCATCGATCCGCCACAAGACGCCGTCATCCGACAACTCGGGGTGGAGAACATCGGCCCGGTCTGCGCGCCGGAGTATCTGGAGCAGTTGCGGGACGTCTCCCCCCAAAAACTGGAGGGGGCTTCTCTCCTGGCGACGCGCACGAGGCCTGAAGCCTGGGCGGACTGGCAGACCGTTTGCGGGCTGGATCATCTGTCGCTGCAGCCACGCACGAGCTTCGACCATTTCTATCTTCTCATCCAGGCGGCGGCCTGCGGCCTCGGCATGGCGGTCGTGCCGAAAATGCTGGTGATGGAGCAGCTTTCATCGGGCCGTCTCGTGGCACCGTTCGGCTTCACGCCCGGACCGCGCCGGATCGTGCTGTGGGTGGCGAAGCATCTTGCCAGCCGCGCGGATGCCGTCGCGCTGGAACGCTGGCTTACTGACGAAATGTATGCAAGTTCGATCTGACACGCATTGCCCCTTGCCAAGCGGCGCATTCTGGCAAAGATGCCTGCGGATTGTTCAATTGATCAGGGGCGCCATTTTTTAGGCATGACAGCACGCCAGCGCATCATTCCGGTTCGCCGACAGTACAATCGATGGGTCGCCGACCAGACCCTCGAAGACTATGCGCTGCGCTTCACTGCCAAGAGTGCCCGCCGATTTTCGTCAGAGCGCATATCGCAGACGGCGATCGGCGCCATCTCCTTCCTGGCGCTGGAGGCGATCGGCGGGGCGATCACCATGTCCTACGGGACGACCAACGCCATTGCCGCGATCCTTGTCGCCAGCCTCCTGATCCTGGTGGTGGGCCTGCCGATCAGCCGCTATGCCATTCGCCATGGTGTAGACATCGATCTTCTGACCCGCGGCGCCAGCTTCGGCTACATAGGCTCCACGATCACGTCGCTAATCTATGCGAGCTTCACCTTCATCCTCTTTGCGATCGAGGCGTCGATCATGTCAGGGGCGCTCGAACTGGCGCTCGGCATTCCCCTGTGGATCGGCTACATCATCAGCGCGGTGGCCGTCATCCCGCTCGTCACCTACGGCGTGCGGCTGATTTCGAAGTTTCAGCTCGTGACCCAGCCCTTCTGGATCGTGCTGAACATCCTGCCGTTCGTCTTCATTGCCTTCGCCGACTGGGACAGCTTCGGCGAGTGGCTCGCCTATGCGGGCATCCATCACGCCTCCGGGCCGCCCGGAACGATCGCGCCCTTTCATCTCGTCGAGTTCGGAGCGGCCTCGGCCGTCATCTTCGCGCTGATGGCGCAGATCGGCGAACAGGTCGACTTCCTGCGCTTCCTGCCGCCGGACGGCCAGCGCAAGCTCCGTCACCGCATCGCCGTCTTTCTTGCGGGCTCCGGCTGGGTCGTCGTCGGCGCGCCGAAGCTGATTGCGGGATCGTTCCTGGTCGTGCTGGCCCTCAATGCCGGTGTGCCCTCCACGCAGGCAGCCGATCCGGCGCAGATGTACTACACCGCCTTCGGCTACATGATCCCGTCGGAGACCGCGGCGATGCTGCTGATGGTCGCCTTCGTGGTCGTGTCGCAGTTGAAGATCAACGTGATGAACGCCTATGCCGGCTCGCTGGCGTGGTCGAACTTCTTCTCGCGGCTGACGCACAGCCACCCCGGCCGCGTCATCTGGCTCGTCTTCAACGTGGCGATCGCGTTGCTTTTGATGGAACTCGGCATCTACCGGCTGCTGGAGGAAACACTCGGCATCTTCTCCATCGTCGCCATGGCGTGGCTGTGCACGATCTCGGCCGATCTTTTCGTCAACAAGCCGCTTGGCCTGTCGCCGCCCGGCATCGAGTTCAAGCGCGCCCACCTCTATGACATCAATCCCGTGGGGCTCGGCGCGATGGTGTTCTCCGCGACCATCGCGCTTGTCGCCCATTTCGGCGCGTTTGGCGATATCGCTGCCTCCCTCGCCCCCTATATCGCCGCCTTGGCAGCCTTCGTCGCCTCGCCGCTGATCGCTTGGTGGACGGACGGCAAATACTACCTCGCCCGCAAGCCGCGGCGGAACTGGCACCTCGAAAGCACAATCACCTGCGAGATCTGCGAACATCCGTTCGAGCCGGAGGACATGGCCTGGTGTCCCGCCTATGCCGCACCGATCTGCTCGCTCTGCTGCTCGCTGGACAGCCGCTGCCACGACATGTGCAAGCCGAAGGCACGCTTCCACGCGCAGGCCGCCTTCGTGGCGCGCTCCGTCCTGCCCGAACCCGTCATCGCCAAGCTGACGACGCGGCTCGGCCGCTACGCGATGTCGGCGGTCCTCTCGATTGCCTGCATCGGCGTCATTCTTGCCATGATCGCGCACCAGGCCGGCAGCGCTTCGCCGGAGACGGCGACGGTGGTGGAGCAGACCGTCGCGATCGTCTTCTTCGTTTTTGCCGTGGTCGCCGGCGTCGCCTGTTGGTTCTACGTGCTCGCCCACGACAGCAGGGTGGTCGCGGAGGAGGAATCCTCGCGCCAGAACACGCTACTGCTGAAGGAGATCGCGGCCCACAAGAAGACCGACGCAGCGCTTCAGGACGCCAAGGAGGCCGCCGAGGCCGCAAACCGCGCCAAGAGCCGCTACGTCGTGGGCCTCAGCCACGAATTGCGCACGCCGCTGAATGCCGTTCTCGGCTATGCGCAGGTGCTGGAACGCGACGACAGCATCCCCGCACCGCGCCAGTCGGCGATCAAGGTGATCCGGCGCAGCGCCGAGCACCTCTCCGGGCTGATCGACGGCCTGCTCGACATTTCGAAGATCGAGGCCGGCAAGCTGCAGGTCTATTCGAACGAGATCAACATCCACGATTTCCTCGACCAGATCGTCGACATGTTCCGGCCACAGGCGCAGGCGAAGGGCGTCGCCTTCGAGCATGTCCGCAGCCCCTCCCTGCCAAAGTTCGTGCGCACCGACGAAAAGCGGCTGCGGCAGATCCTCGTCAACCTCGTCTCGAACGCGCTGAAATTTACCGACAGCGGCCACATCCGTCTCGACGTCGCCTATCGCAGCCAGGTCGCGACCTTCACCATCGAGGACACCGGACGTGGCATCGCGGAGAAAGACCTGCCGCGCATCTTCGACCCGTTCCAGCGGGGCGAAGCAGAGCATCTGGGCCGCATGCCCGGCCTCGGGCTGGGCCTGACGATCACCCGCCTCCTGACCCAGACGCTGGGCGGCGAAATCTCGGTCACGAGCGCCAGAGACCGGGGAACGACGTTCCGGGTGCGCCTGATGCTCTCCGCAGTCTCCCGCCCGCAGCCGCTGGTCGAGCCGGCACGCAAGATCCTGGGCTATGGCGGACCGCGCCGCAGCGTGCTTGTCGTTGATGACAACGAGGATCACCGCCAGCTGATGCGCGAGGCGCTGGAGCCCATCGGCTTCAACCTGCTTTCCGCCCGCGATGGCGGCGAGTGCCTGTCGCTCGTGGAAGCGATCAGGCCGGATCTCTTCCTGATCGACATCTCTATGCCCGGCATGAGTGGCTGGGAACTGGTCGTCCGACTGCGGGAAGCCGGGCAAGCGGCACCGATCGTCATGCTTTCCGCCAATATCGGCGACGGCTCCACCCAGGGGCCGGCGGGCGGTCATGACGACACCCTCGCCAAGCCCTTCGCCCTCGGGCAGCTCTATGACAAGCTGGCGCTGCACCTGAAGCTGGACTGGACCTATTCCGTCGAAAGCACAAAGACGCCCGCGCCCAGTTCGCTTCAACGGATCATCCGTCCAGCCCCGTCCCATGTTGCCGAACTGATCAGGCTCGGAGAGATCGGCTATGTCAGGGGTATTGAGGCCAAGCTCGCGGAGATTGCGAGCGAGCCGGAGCACAGGCCCTTTGCCGACGCCTTGCGTGATTATGTTCGCGCCTTCGATCTTTCGGGGTATGACGCCTTCCTGAAGAATACCGGCGAAGAGAGGATCGGCCCGCGTGACTGAGACACCCGCACCGCGCGACATCGTGCTGCTCGTGGACGATTCCCCCGAGGCGCTCGGCTTTCTGACCGAAGCGCTGGAGCAGTCCGGCTTTTCCGTGCTGATCGCAACCTCCGGCGCCTTCGCCCTCGGGATCGTCGACCGCATCACGCCCGATATCATTCTTCTCGATGCCGTCATGCCGGGCATGGACGGTTTCGAGACCTGCCAGCGCCTCAAGGCCAACCCCGCCGTCAGCCAGACGCCGGTCGTCTTCATGACCGGGCTGACGGAGACGGAGCACGTCGTCCGCGCGCTCGAGGCCGGCGGCGTCGACTACCTGACCAAACCGATCAATATCGACGAGCTGCGCGCACGCATTCGCGTCCACCTCACCAACGCACGATCCGCGCAGAGTGCCCGCGTCGCGCTGGATGCGGCCGGCCGCCATCTGCTGGCGGTGCGCGCCGACGGCAAGGTTCGCTGGTCGACCCCGCAGGCCACCCGCCTCGTGAATGCCGCGACGGGCACGGACGACGGGCTGGAGGCCGTCAGCGCAGATATTGGCCGATGGATGAAGGAACGCGATGCGATTGCAGGCGACGGCAGCTTCACCATCCACCAGACCGGCCAGTCGAACCTGCAGCTCGCCTATCTCGGCTCGATCGGCCCCGACGAATACCTGTTCCGGCTCAGCACCGAGAGCAGGCTCCGCGACGACGAGATTCTCCGCCAGCATTTTTCACTCACGCAGCGCGAATCCGAAGTGCTCCTGTGGATCGCCAAGGGCAAGGCAAACCGGGACATCGGGGAAATTCTGGGCCTGAGCGCACGCACCGTGACCAAACATCTCGAGCAGATCTATGTGAAGCTCGGCGTCGAGAACCGCGCTTCCGCCGCGGTCAAGGCGACGCACGTCCTGCACGCGGTGTAGAAGGCGGCATCCTCGCCCGAAGAGCGGAACCTGCATCCGCTTTCCGTCGTTCCCCGAGACATGCTATTGTCCGTCGGGGAGGAATACGGGATGGAAAACTTTCTTGCATTGTTTGCCGTCGTTGTGGGATCGGCCGCTCTCGGCCTGATCCTTGCCTATCTCATGCGGCGGCAGCGCGACCACCATCGGCCTCAACATCACGACGAGGTGACGCCGCCTTTCTAGGCCGCCTGCCCGACCTGCAGCGATCCGTCGCGACCAAATCCTCCAGGCTGGCGCTGGCGCGTACGACAGGCCTTGACGATTTAATCGCGCAAAGGAAACATGCGGGTTCGGAGCGCTGGCAATTACGTGCCTGCCACATTCGATACGCCTGGCAAAACCGATCCTACGACAACGATCTGGGATGCGTATGGACAAAAGCGAGCATCCTGACGACGAGACGAGCGTCGATGTACTGTTCCGGAACGGCAACCTGACCGTATTCGGCATCGTGCTCGCCTTCTCTCTCGGCTTCCTCAACACCTGGACGAACAATCCGAACGACTGGCAGGTCACCGATCTGCCGACGCTTGCCCTCATCGCCGGTGGCATCGTCTTTCCGGCGTCCGCGCTTTGGCGACTCCTGCAGCGGGATTCCCTGAAGGCGAGCGTCTTTGCGAGCGGCAACCGGCGCTTTGCGATCGGACTTGCCCTGACGAGTATCGGCATGATGCTGGCGATCTGCGTCGATATCGGTCACATGCTGCTTTGAGCGCTGCCCGCACTCGACAGGGTAACGGCGCTATGCAAGACTGCGGTCATGATCGAGAGCAGCGATATCGAAGTCGAAGACGAGCGCCTGAAACTGCTGGCGGAACTGGCGCAGTCCAGGCGAACCACCCCCGGTGAGCTGATCGCGCGTAACGCCTCCGGCACCAGGGCCTTTCACGAGGCGACGCATACCGCCTCGATCGTTCTCGACCTCGTCGACCAGCATCTCCTGCATCATCCCGCCATCGCCGCAAATCCGGAATGGTTCCGTTTTGCCTCGCGCGCCAGCGAAGCGCTGTTCAATCTCTACCAGTCGCTGGGAGAAGCCCAGTTGGACACGCATCACGACGACGGCATGCGGCCCGAGGACCTGAACGCCAGCAACGACGATTGAGCGATCAGCGATCGCGCCCGGATGTGCTTGAAGCGTCGGAGTCCGTCTCTACAATCTGCGCCAAAAACGGGCTCAGTTCTCTCATCTCGACTATAAAGTGGCTGCGCGCTGTTCGCACGCTTCACCTCTTTGATTGTACGTATCTGGATACGCAAAACCGAGCCACGTTCTTGCGCGATCTGCTTTAAGCGCGCCGGTTTTCGCCGAGCGCATCCACAACACGCTCGCGGCCGACGCGGATGACGTTCTCCATCGCGCGACGCGCGCCCTCCTCGTCGCGCCGGCGGATTTCCTCGACGATGCGGATATGGGACGCGGCAACGTCGTCGATCTTGCTTCGGTCGCGCGCGGGCGAGCTCAGCCGGAACACGCCGACCAGGGCGGCCTCGATCAGACTGCCGATCGTGCGGAAGAACGGATTGCGCGAGGCGTCGAGCACGCTGAGATGGAATTTCAGATCGGCCATCGCCAGCGTTTCGGCCGTATGCTCCGGGTCGCCCATGGCGACAGCGAGGCGCATCATGTGGCTGATGTCGGCATCGGTCGCATAGCGCGCGGCAAGAATGGCCGCATGCGGCTCGAACGCCAGGCGCACCTCACTGAGGTCGAGCAGGAACGCCTCGTCCACCCCCTTCACGAGCTGCCAGGTGAGGATGTCGGTATCAAACAGGTTCCACTGCGCCCGCGGCGTCACGCGCGTCCCGATGCGGGCCCGGGGCACGACCAGCCCCTTGGCCGCAAGCGTCTTCATCGCTTCACGCAGTACCGTCCGCGACACCTTGAAGCGGACCGCCAGTTCGGCGTCGCCCGGCAGCGTCGTGCCCACGGGAAACTCGCCCGCGACAATGGCGCGGCCAAGTTCGTTGACCACCTGTGCGTGGCTGGTGCGCGTGTTGGCGCCGGTGATGACGGTTTCAAGCAGACCCTTGCGCAATCGAAGCTGTCCTATCCTTACCGGGCCCTGGCTGCATCGCATGCCGCCATGGCCTATGATCGGCTCGCGCCGGAAACGTCAACTCGTCAGGCGAAACGCCTCTTGTTCTTCGACAGATAAAGAAAGCCCTTCTGCAACAGGATGAACCCGAACAGCAGCAGGCCGATCAGTATCTTCGTCCACCAACTGGAAAGCGAGCCGTCGAACGTGATGTAGGTCTGGATCAGGCCCATGATGAGGATGCCGATCAGGGTCCCCCCCACGAAGCCGGAACCGCCCGTCAGAAGGGTCCCCCCAATGACCACCGCTGCAATCGCATCGAGTTCGACCCCGACCGCAGACAGCGAGTAGCCGGCTGACGTATAGAGCGAGAAGACGATTCCCGAAAGCCCGGCAAGGAAGCCGGAAAGGGCATAGATCTCGATGGTCGTCCGCGCGACCGGCACCCCCATCAGGCGGGCTGTCTGCACGCCGCCGCCGAGCGCATAGACATTGGCGCCAAAGCGCGTGCGGTGCGCGATCAGGATGCCGAGCACGAAGACGAGCAGCATCAGCCCGCCGATGAGCGTGATCCGCCCCCCGCCCGGCAGACGATAGTAGAACCCCTTCATGACGGCATAGAACGGGTGCTTGATCGGCACGGAATCGATCGACAGCACGAAGGCCATCCCGCGCGCCAGGAACATTCCCGCCAGCGTCACGATGAAGGGCGGCATCTCGAGATGGTGGATGATCGCCCCCATCACGCCGCCGAACAGGGTCGCAATCCCGAGCGCAAGCATGAAGACGACGAGCGGATGCAGGCCGGTGTTCTCCAGCACGACGGCAATGAAGACACCGGTGAAGGCAATGACGGAACCGATCGAAAGGTCGATCCCGCCGGACAGGATGACGAACGTCATGCCGACGGCGGCAATGCCGAGAAAGGCATTGTCAGTGAGCAGGTTGCCTATGACGCGCGTCGACAGCATGTTCGGGTACTGCAGGAAGCAGAGCGCGTAGGCGGCAAGGAAGATGGCGACCGTCGCGGCCAGCGGAACATAGCGCGGGTTCATTTCGCCTCCTGCTTGACTGCCGCCTCGCGGGAACCGGAACGACCAAACCATGCGGACAGGTCGCGAACGCGCGGGGACTGGACGACGAGGATCAGAACGATGATCGCCGCCTTGATGATCAGGTTGAACTCAGGCGGGAAGCCGGAGAGAAGGATGCCGGTGTTGATCGCCTGGATGATCATGGCGCCGAGCAGCGAGGCGGCGATGCTGAAGCGACCGCCGAGCAACGAGTTGCCGCCGACCACGACCGCCAGAATCGCGTCCAGCTCCAGCCAGAGGCCGGCATTGTTGGCGTCGGCCCCCTTGATGTCGGCTGCGGCGATGACGCCGGCGATCGCGGCGCACAGCCCGCTCAGGATATAGGCGGCAATCAGCAGCACCCCGGTGGAAACGCCGGAAAGCGTGCTGGCGCGGCGATTGATGCCGAGCGCCTCGACCAGCATGCCGAGCGCCGTCCGCCGTACGAGCAGCGTGATGGCGACGCCGAAGGCAAGCCAGATCACCACCGGCATCGGCAGGCCGAGGAACGAACCACTGCCGATGAAGATCAGGCCGGGGTGATTGAATGTGAGGATGGCGCCTTCGGTGATCAATTGGGCGATGCCTCGGCCCGCCACCATCAGCACCAGCGTGGCGATGATCGGCTGGATATCCAGCACGGCGACGAGAATGCCGTTCCACAGGCCGCAGAGCATCCCGACGGCGAGCGCAAGCGCCAATGTGTAGACCAGTGAATGGCCGGACGTGATGGAGGCGGCGGCAACTGCGCCGCAGATCGCCATCACCGCGCCGACCGACAGATCGATACCCCGCGTGGCGATCACGATCGTCATGCCGATCGCAAGCAGCGCCACGGGTGCACCGCGGTTGAGAACGTCGATGAGACTGCCGTAGATACGGCCGTTCTGCATCTGCAGCGTGAGAAAATCGGGAAACGCCAGCGAAATCAGCAGGACGACCGCGATCAGAACGACGATCTGCGGAGCCAACCGCAGGAGGTGCGACTTCAGCGCGTTCATTGCCCGGCCTCGTGCTTGTCGGCGACCGCAATCGCCTCGACGATATGCGACGTGGTGACTTCCTCGCCGACGAGTTCGGACACATGCGCGCGATCGCGCAACACGATGACGCGCCGGCTATAGGCGACCAGTTCGTCCAGTTCGGATGAAATGACGATCAGCGACATGCCCTGTTCACAAAGACTTTCGATGAGGCGGATGATCTCGGCGTGCGCGCCGACATCGATGCCGCGCGTCGGTTCGTCGAGGATGAGAAATTCCGGATTGGTGGCCAGCCAGCGCGCAAGGATTGCCTTCTGCTGGTTGCCGCCGGAAAGCAGCCGGATGGGCTTTTCGCGATCGGAGGTGCGGATGTCGAGGGCGGTAATGTAGCGGTCGGCAAGCCGATCCTGCTCGGCCCTCGGTATCGGCCGCGCCCAGCCGCGACGGGCCTGAAGGGCCAGCACGATGTTCTCGCGCACCGAGAGATCGCCGATGATGCCGTCGGTCTTGCGGTCCTCCGGGCAGAAGCCGAACCGGTGGCGGATGGCGGTGCGGGGAGACGATATCTCGACGGACTTTCCATCCACCTCGGCCGTGCCGCTGTCGGCCTTCTGGGCGCCGAAGAGGATCTCAGCGGTCTCGGTGCGTCCCGACCCGAGCAGGCCGGCGATGCCGACCACCTCGCCCTTGCGCACCTCCAGATCGAACGGCTCGATGTGTCCCTTGCGGCCGTAGCCACGGAAACGATAACGCACCGCCCCTTCGGCGGCCTGTGCGTTCCCCGCCTGCTTGATCTCTTCGCCGAGTTCGCGTCCGAGCATCATGGCGATCAGTTCGCGTCGCGGCAATGCTGCCGCATCGCGCGTGCCGACCAGTTGCCCGTTGCGCAACACCGTTATGCGGTCGCAGATCGCATAGACCTGCTCAAGGAAATGGGTGATGAAGATGACGCCAAGCCCCTGGCTTTTCAGCCTGCGGACGATCGCAAACAGCATCTCGACCTCATGGGCGTCGAGGCTGGCGGTCGGCTCGTCCAGGATCAGCACCTTGCCGGACAGATCGACGGCGCGGGCAATCGCAACGACCTGCTGCACGGCGACCGAGCAACTGGAGAGTTCCGCCCTGACATCGATATCGAGCGCGTAGCCGGAAAGAAGCGCCTTCGCCCGCCGGTTCATCTCGGCCGCATCGACAAGACCGAAGCGTCTGGGCTGGCGCCCGAGGAACAGGTTCTCGGCGACCGTGAGGTTCGGCAGGAGATTGACCTCCTGATAGACCGTGCCGATGCCGAGCCGCTGTGCCTCGAAGGTGTCGCGCGGATCAATATCGGCACCGTCGAGGACGAGCTTGCCGCCATCGCGCCTGTATGCGCCGGTGATGCACTTGACCAGTGTGGATTTGCCCGCGCCATTCTCTCCGAGCAGCGCATGAACCTCGCCGCGTCGTAGCTGGAAATTGACGTTGTTGAGGGCCTTCGCGCCGGGAAAGACCTTTTCGATCCCCGTTGCTGACAGAATGATGTCGTCGTTGCCTTGCATTGTCCCTGCCCGAACCGATCGTTGCCCGACACGCGGCAAATGCCGACGCGCCAGCCATCAACGAGAATGTCCTGCCGCCGCATTCGCGCGGCGGCGAGAGCTGGGAGAGATCAGTAACCGAGGCCCTTCTTCTCCTCGTAGACCTTCATCGGATCGTCCTTCTGGGTATAGAGCTTCGATTCCGTCTGGATCCACTTGGGCGGCACGGTGCCGTCCTTCTTGTAGGCGGCGAGCGCGTCGAAGGCGGGACCTGCCATGTTCGGCGTCAGTTCTACCGTGGCATTGGCCTCGCCAGCTGCCATGGCCTGGAAGATATCCGGAACGGCGTCGATGGAAACGACGAGGATATCGGTGCCAGGCTTGAGGCCGGCTTCCTTGATCGCCTGGATGGCGCCCACGGCCATGTCGTCATTATGGGCGTAAAGCGCGCAGATGTCCTTGCCGCCGTTTTCGGCCTTCAGGAAGCTCTCCATCACTTCCTTGCCCTTGGTACGGGTGAAGTCGCCGGTCTGGCTTCGGACGATCTTCAGGTTATCATTGCCGCTGAGCGCCTGTTCGAAGCCCTTCTTGCGGTCGATCGCCGGCGAGGAGCCGGTCGTTCCCTGAAGCTCGACGACGTTGCAGGGCTTGCCGGCAACGGTATCGACCAGCCACTTGCCGGCCACATTGCCCTCATGGACGAGATCCGACGTCACGGCGGTCAGATAGAGGTCTTCCGACGCATCGACGGTGCGGTCAAGCAGGACGACGGGGATTTCCGCATCCTTGGCCTCAGTCAGCACGTCGTCCCACCCGGTCGCCACGACGGGAGCGACGAGAATGGCGTCGACGCCCTGCGCGATGAAGGAGCGGATCGCCTTGATCTGGTTTTCCTGCTTCTGCTGTGCGTCGGCGAATTTCAGGTCGATGCCACGGCTTTCCGCCTGCTGTTTCGTCAGCGTGGTCTCCGCCGCGCGCCAGCCGGATTCCGAGCCGATCTGTGAAAATCCGACGGTCATATCGGCGGCGGATGCCGAACCGAACATGCAGGCAGCCAAAATCGTGGCACTCGCGAGTGCGGTCTTCAATGTCATGATGTCCTCCCAAACAAGGCTGCTCCTCAGCAGCTGAAGCAAGTAAAAATCATATTGTAATACTATTGTAAACTCAATTTTCCGCCCCGGAGCAAAATTCGCACGGCACAATTCCAGCGCGATTATTTTGCAATGCAGCAACCCCATGCGTACATACGAAAAGACCCCGGACGCCAATGGCCTACGGGGTCTTTTTCTCAACTATTCCAGGGCGTTGCAGTGCACAGGCACCGCATGGGCCAGTTACTGCGGCAGCTTGTCGTCAACGCCGGCGATGTAGAAGTTCATGCCGAGCAGAACGCCGTCTTCCGGCTTCTCGCCGTCCTTCAGCCATTCGGACCCGTCCTGCTTCTTGATCGGGCCGGTGAAGGGATGCAGTTCGCCGGAGCGAATCTTCGCCTCGGTGTCTTCAGCCATCTTCTTCACGTCGTCGGGCATGTTGGTGTACGGCGCCATGGTCAGGATGCCGTCCTTCAGGCCGTCCCAGACCTGCTCGGACTTCCAGGTGCCGTCGAGCAGTTCCTTGGTGCGCTTGATGTAGTAGGCGCCCCAGGTATCGACGATCGCCGTCAGCTGCGTTTCCGGACCGGCCTTGATCATGTCGGAGGCCTGGCCGAAGGCCTTGATGCCGCGTTCGGCGGCGACCTGCATCGGCGCGGTCGTGTCGGTGTGCTGCGTCAGGATGTCGACGCCCTGGTCGATCAGCGCCTTGGCGGCATCGGCTTCCTTGCCGGGGTCGAACCAGGTGTTGGCCCAGATCACCTTGACCTTGAAGTCAGGGTTCACCGACTGCGCGCCGTGGACGAAGGCGTTGATGCCCATCACCACTTCCGGAATCGGGAAGGACGCGATGTAGCCGGCAACGCCCTTCTGCGACATCTTCGCGGCGATCTGGCCCTGGATGTAACGGCCTTCATAGAAGCGCGAGTTGTAGGTGGCGACGTTCGGAGCGGACTTGAAGCCGGTGGCATGCTCGAACTTCACGTCGGGGAACTTTTCGGCGACCTTGATGGTGGCGTCCATGAATCCGAACGAGGTGGTGAAGACCAGCGCGCAGCCGGAACGGGCCATGCGCTCGATGGCGCGTTCGGCATCCGGGCCTTCCGGTACGCTTTCGAGGAACGGCGTCTCGATCTTGTCGCCGAACTCGGCCTGCAGCGCCTGGCGGCCGATGTCATGGGCCTGCGTCCAGCCGCCGTCGGTCTTGGAGCCGACATAGATGAAGCAGATCTTGGTCTTGTCCTGGGCGCTTGCGGAAGCGGCAAAGCCGAGAACCGCGGCCGAGGTGGCGAGTGCGAGTAGCAGTTTTTTCATTTTGACCCCTGTAGGTTGAGACTTGTTTTTCCCATCGCTTCTTCTTCACCGGTCCGGCACGAAAGGCTTGCCGAGCGATGCTGGCGTGTTGATCAACGTCATTCGCCGATTGTGCGATATCAGAACGAGGACGACAACAGTCGCGATGTAAGGAAGCGCGGACAGGAACTGGGAGGGAATGCCGAGGCCGAGCGCCTGGGCATGCAACTGGCTGATGGAGACGGCGCCGAACAGGTAGCCGCCGGCCAGCACCCGCCACGGCCGCCAGGAGGCGAAGACGACGAGCGCGAGCGCGATCCAGCCGCGACCGGCCGACATGTTCTCCACCCATTGCGGCGTGTAGACGAGCGAGAGCTGCGCACCGGCGAGCCCCGCGCAGGCGCCCCCGAACAGCACGGCCAGATAGCGCGTCCGGATAACCCCGATGCCGAGCGCGTGGGCCGAGGCGTGGTTGTCGCCGATCGCGCGGATCTTGAGGCCGGCGCGGCTCCTGAACAGGAACCAGTTGACCCCGATCACCAGCGCGATCGAGATATAGAAGATCAGGTCCTGCTTGAAAAGCAGCGGCCCGAGATAAGGGATTTCCGACAGTCCGGGAATGGCGATCGGCGGCAGCTTGGTGCCGGACATGCCGACATAGGCCTCGCCGATCTGGCCGGAAATGCCGAGGCCGAGGATGGTGAGCGCAAGCCCCGTCGCCACCTGGTTTGCCACCAGCGTCAGCGTGAGGAAGCCGAACAGGAGCGAGAAGAGCGCGCCGCCGCCGATGCCGGCAAGAATGCCGACATAGGGCGAGCCGGTCGCCTGCGTCGCCGCGAAGGCCAGCACCGCGCCCATGATCATCATGCCCTCGACGCCGAGATTGAGCACGCCGGCGCGCTCGGTGACGAGTTCCCCGATTGCGGCGAGCACCAGCGGCGTGGCGGCGGTGACGACGGTCAGAAGGATCGCTTCGATGATACCCATTTACTCAGCCCCGCCCTGTACGGCGCCCTGTACAGCCCCCTGTCCGACCGCCGCGGTCCGCCCGGGAAAGACGAGCCGGATCTTGTAGAGGATCAGCGTATCGCAGGAGAGCACGAAGAACAGCAGCAGCCCCTGGAACACGCGGGTCACCTTGTCGGACACCGTCAGCGTCAGTTGCACGGCCTCGCCGCCAACATAGGTCAGCGCCAGAAACAGGCCCGCGGCGATGATCCCCAGAGGATTCAGCCGCCCGAGGAAGGCGACGATGATGGCGGTGAAGCCGTAGCCCGGCGAGATGATCGGCTGCAACTTGTTGATGTTGCCGCTGACTTCGGAAATGCCGGCAAGGCCCGCGAGCGCGCCCGACAGGAGCATCGAAAACCAGATCATCCGGCGAGAGGAGAAGCCGGCGAAACGCCCCGCCCGCTCCGACTGGCCAAGCACGGTGATCTCGAAGCCCTTCAGCGTGTAGCGCATCATGAACCAGATCAGCAGTGCGGCGACGATCGCAAAGACGAAGCCGAGATTGGTCCGGCCGGAATCGAGGATTTCCGGGAGAATGGCTTCAGGCGTAAAATTGCGCGTCACCGGGAAATTGTAGCCCTCGGGGCTGCGCCAGGGGCCACGCACGATCCAGTCGAGGAAGAACTGGGCGACATAGACCAGCATCAAACTGGACAGGATTTCGTTGGTGTTCAGGTTCGCCTTCAGAAAGGCCGGAATGGCCGCATAGAGCGCGCCGCCGACCATCCCGAAAATCAGCATCAACGGCAGCACAAGCGGCGAATGCCATTCATGGAACACGACCGGGACGATGGAGCCGGCGATGGCACCCATGATGAACTGGCCCTCGGCGCCGATGTTCCAGTTGTTGGAACGATAGCAGATCGACAGCCCGACGCCGATCAGGATCAGCGGCGCCGCCTTGATGGCAATCTCGTGCAGCGACCAGACGTCCAGCAGCGGCTCGACGAAGAAGCTGTAGAGCGCACTGACGGGATCCTTGCCGAGCAGCCAGAACATGATGCCGCCGGCGATCACGGTCAGAACGAGCGCGATGAAGGGCGAAAGCACGGCATAGAGCACCGATGCCTGGGGCCGCTTTTCAAGTTCAATGCGCATGCGCGGCCTCCGTCAAAGCTTCCGGCTGCCCTTGCAGGCCGCCCATCAGCAGGCCGATCTTCTCGCGCGACAGCGCAATTGCCGGGTAAATGTCGGACAGCCGTCCCTCGCTGATGACGGCGACCTCGGTCGCGACCTCGAAGATCTCGTCGAGATCCTGGCTGATGACGAGCACGGCCGAACCGCTTTTCGCGAGATCCACCAACGCCTGGCGGATGCGGCTTGCGGCACCGGCATCGACACCCCAGGTCGGCTGGTTGACGATGAGGACGGCAGGCTGGCGGTCCAGTTCGCGGCCGACGATATATTTCTGCAGGTTGCCACCGGAGAGCGACCCCGCCGTCGGATCGTCGCCGCTCTTGCGCACGTCCATCGCCTCGGAGATGCGGCGGGAGGCGAGCCGCACGGCAACGTATTTGATAACGCCGAGCACGCCGCCGCCGAGAAAGGCCTTGCGGTCCGACTGGTTGCGCGCGAGCACGAGATTGTCGGAGAGCGACATGCCGGTGACGGCGGCATGTCCGTGGCGCTCTTCGGGAACGAAGCCGGCGCCGAGAAGGCGACGCGCGGTGATGCCCTGCTGGCCGACCGGACGCTGTCGTATCAGCACCGCGTTCGGGTCGGCGACGGCATATTCCCCGGAAAGCGCGTCGAACAGTTCGCCCTGCCCGTTGCCGGCCACGCCGGCGATCGCCAGCACCTCGCCGGCATGCACCTTGAGCGAGACGTCCTTCAGTGACACGGCGAACGGGGTGCGCGCCGGCACGTCGAGATGGCGCGCCTCGAGCAGTACGTCGCCCTTGGTGTTCGTTCCGGCGGCGCTGACATGCGGCACGTCGGCGCCGACCATCATGCGGGCAAGCGAAGCGGCGGTCTCTTTCTTCGGATCGCAGGCACCGGTGACCTTGCCGTGACGCAGTACGGTGGCGCGGTCGCAGATACGCTGGACCTCCTCCAGCCGGTGGCTGATGTAGAGGACCGATCGTCCCTCCGCGCGCAGCTTGAACAGCGTCTCGAACAGACGATCCGCTTCCTGCGGCGTCAGCACGGAGGTGGGCTCGTCGAGGATGATGAGCTGCGGGTTCTGCAGGAGCGCGCGGACGATTTCGATGCGCTGGCGCTCGCCGACGGAGAGATCGGCGACATGCGCCTTCGGATCGAGCGGCAGACCATAGGCACGCGACAATTCCGCCGCCCGCTCGGCCACGCGCGCCAGCGGTATCGTCCCGTCCAGCGAAAGCGCTATGTTTTCGGCGACCGTCAACGCCTCGAACAGCGAGAAGTGCTGAAAGACCATGCCGATGCCGAGCTTTCGGGCCGCACTCGGACTTGCAATGGACACCGCCTCGCCGCGCCAGGAGATCTGGCCGCTGGTGGGCGCAAGCACGCCGAACAGCATCTTGACAAGCGTCGATTTACCGGCGCCGTTCTCGCCAAGCAGAGCATGAATCTCGCCAGGCTGGATATCCAGGTCGATGCCGTTGCATGCAGCGAACGTGCCGAACAGCTTCGTGAGGTTGCGGACAGCCAGCAACGGCCTCTCCGCGGACGCTCCAGCGACTGACACTATGCCCCTCTCTTCTCGCCGCCTCCCCGTTATGCTCAGGGAATGAGCAGCGTCGCTCCGCTTGTTTTTCTTGCTTCCAGATCCGAGTGGGCGCGCCCCGCCTCCGCCAACGGATAAGTCTGATTTATATTGATACGCACTTTGTTGCTGCGCACAACATCAAAGAGCGAGTTTGCACACGCATCGAGTTCGGCGCGGGTGGCAACGTACTGGAACAGCGTCGGGCGCGTCGCATACAGCGAACCCTTCTGCGCGAGAAGGCCCAGGTTGAACGCCTCGACCGGGCCGGACGCGTTGCCGAAACTGACGAACATCCCGCGGCGCTTCAGGCAGTCCAGCGATTTCTGGAACGTGTCCTTGCCGACAGAATCATAGACGACGTCGCATTTCTTACCATCGGTCAGTTCCAGCACGCGGGCGGCGAAGTCTTCCTTCGTGTAATCGATCACGTGGTCGTAGCCGTGCGCCAGCGCCAGCTCGATCTTCTCCTTCGAGCCCGCGGTGCCGATCACGGTGGCACCCAGTGCCTTGGCCCACTGGCCGGCGATGAGGCCGACGCCGCCGGCGGCGGCGTGAAACAGGATCGTCATGCCCGGCTTGACGGGGAACGTCTGCAGCAGCAGGTACTGCGCCGTCATGCCCTTCAGCATCATCGCAGCTGCCGTATCAAGCGAGATTTCGGCCGGCACCTTGACGAGATGCTTCGTGTCGATGTTGCGCTCCGCCGCATAGGCGCTATCGGCCGTCGCATAGGCGACGCGGTCGCCGACGGAGAAATCGCTGACGCCTTCACCCAATTCGGTAACCGTACCAGCCCCTTCCTTGCCGGGGATGAAAGGCAGTTCACCCTTGTAAAGGCCGGTACGGAAATAGACGTCGATGAAGTTCAGGCCGATCGCAGCCTGCCTGATGCGCACTTCACCCGGTCCCGGCGGCGCCAGTTCGATCTCTTCCAGCTTCAGCACTTCGGGACCGCCAAGCGCGCGCACGACTATTGCCTGTGTCATGAAATTCTCCTGGACTCACTGCTTTCCAAGGCGCGGGAAAAACTGCAGCACCGCGCCGATGATATAGAGGTAGAGCCCCGTGCCGACCACGCCCAGCACCACCCATTGCGGCGACTCGAAATGCATCAGCAATGCATAACCGCCGAGTGCGGACCAAAGGAAGAACACCGCGAGGTTCAGCGTCCTCAGCCGCTGGACGCGGACGGGGTGCAGGAAGTTGATCGGCATGAAGGTGAGCAAAACCGACACCAACACCACGATCGACGCCGTCATCTCGCTCGCCTTGATGACGAACAGCGTGAAGACGACCATGTTCCAGACGACCGGAAAACCGGAAAAGAAGTACTCCTCCGTCTTCATCCCCATGTCGGCATAATAGATGGCGCTCGACATCACGATGGCGCCGGCGGCAACGAAGGACCACGGCTCCCCGATCATGCCGCTCTGATAGAGCGCGAACGCCGGCAGCAGCACGTAGGTCACATAGTCGATCACGTTGTCGAGCGTGTCGCCCGACCAGTTCGGCAACACTTCCTTGACGCGCACCTTGCGCGCGATCGGCCCGTCGATGCCATCGACGAGAAGTGCCAGGCCCAGCCACCAGAACATGTCGACGAAACGGTGCTCGGCCGCCGCAACGACGCCGAGGAAAGCCAGGAAGGAACCGGACGCGGTGAGAATATGCACTGAAAAGGCGCGAATTTCGGCATAGGGAACGCGTCTGTAATTGAAGAACTTCATCGCCTGCCTTTATTCGTCCGATGCGCCCCGGCCCTGCGCCATACGGTCTTTATTGCTGACGTCGCGCGGTTTTGCCCCCGTAATATGCACTGATTGATCGCCGCTGCCAGTGGAAATCCGGCCGTAACCGGTCCTGATCGAACCGTCCGGCCGAGCCGCGACGCTTCAGCCCATGGATTTTGCCCGAATCCGGGCGTAGTTTGGCAGTCACCCCGGGTCGGTATTTCTGTGGGTAAGCATGTCGTGAAAGAAGAATTGCATATGGAAGCCTTTGATATAGCTATCGTTGGAGCCGGACTGGCCGGCAATCTGGCCGCCCTTGCACTGGCCGATTCGGGCAGGCGCGTGGCGCTATTGGCCCCGCCGGCGCGTTCGCAGGACGGGCGCACGACCGCGCTGATGGCGCAATCGATTGACTTCGTGCGCGACCTCGGCCTCTGGGAGGAGATCGCCGGCGTCGCGGCCCCGCTGGAGACCATGCGCATCCTCGACGGCACCTCGCGCCTGTTTCGCGCGCCGCCGGTGAGTTTCCGTTCCAGCGAGGTCGATCTGGCAGCCTTCGGCTACAACATTCCCAACGCCCCCTTCCTTGAAGGCCTTGAGCGCAGGATCGATGCCAGCGAGACGATCACCCGCTTCCGCAACAAGCTCGATCGCCTCACCGCCGCAGACGATGCGGTCGACCTACATCTAGACGACGGACGTACGATCAGGGCTGGGCTCGTGGTGGGCGCGGATGGCCGGCAATCGGAAGTGCGCCGTCAGGGCGAGATTTCCGTGCGCACCTGGACCTATCCGCAGACGGCACTCGTGTTGAACTTCTCCCACACCCTGCCGCACGCCAACACGTCCACCGAGTTCCACACGGAGCACGGCCCGTTCACGCAGGTGCCCCTGCCCGGCCGCCGCTCCAGCCTCGTCTGGGTGCTTTCGCCGAAGGAAGCGGAAGCCATGCGCGACCTGCCGCTGGAAACGCTGAGCCGCGCCGTCGAGGAGCGGATGCAGTCGCTGCTGGGCAAGGTCACGGTCGAGGCCCCGCCCCAGTGCTTCCCGCTGTCCGGCATGCAGGCGGATCACTTCGGCAAGGGGCGCATCGTGCTCCTCGGCGAGGCCGCGCACGCTTTTCCGCCCATCGGCGCGCAGGGCCTCAACCTCAGCCTTCGCGACGTGATGGTGCTGCGCGACCTGCTGCGCGACCCGGGGCAGACGGCAGCCGCGATCGGCGACGCGTTCGACCGTCGCCGGCGGGCCGATATCCAGAGCCGCACCGTCAGCGTGGACCTCCTCAACCGCTCATTGCTCTCCGGCTTCCTGCCTGTGCAGATCCTGCGCACCGCCGGCCTGCACCTGCTCTCGGCGATCGGGCCGCTGCGCAGCGTCGTCATGCGCGAGGGCGTGGAGCCGGGCGGCTCGTGGAAAGCGCTTCGCAGTGGCTTAAGGGAACGGGTCGCCCGGAAGCAGGCCTGACATCACCAGGTAGAGAAAGCCGGTGACGGTCGCGACGGAAAGCACCGTCGTGATCAGGATCGTCGCGGAGGCACGCTCCTGCCAGACGCCATATTGCTGGCCGATGACGAAGACGTTGGTCGCGGTGGGCAACGCCGCGAGCAGAACGGCCGCCTGGACCCACACCGGGTCGAAGTTTCCGGCAAGGCCGAGCATCAGGTACATGGTGAGCGGAAGAAGGAGCAGCTTCGCCGGCACGATGTAGGCGACCTCGACCGGCACGCGCTTCAGCGGCCTGAGCGCAAGCGTCACCCCCATGGCGAAAAGCGCACAGGGTGCTGCGGCCTGGGCGAGATAGTCGATCAGCCTTTGCAACGGCAGCGGTGCCTGGAAGGAGAAGAAGGCGGCGAGGAAGCCGACAGCCGTCGCGATGATGAAGGGATGGGTGAGGATCCTGCGTGCCACGTCGGC
This sequence comes from Mycoplana rhizolycopersici, assembly GCF_013378445.1. Lineage (GTDB taxonomy): Bacteria > Pseudomonadota > Alphaproteobacteria > Rhizobiales > Rhizobiaceae > Mycoplana > Mycoplana rhizolycopersici. Next base: position 506,372 of record NZ_JABXYK010000002.1, on the reverse strand, counting down.
CGCAATCGCCGCGAAAGACCGCTTTTCCCCGCCGGAAATAGACATCAGCGCCGGCGCGATCATGAAATGCATCATGTTTTCGAAGCAGAAGACGAGCGCGACCGGCACCGCCGCGCGCTCGCCGAGCGCCAGAATGGCAAGCCCGGGCCCCATATAGCCGATGTTGCCATAAGCGGCAGAAAGGCCCTGCATGGTCGCCTCGGCCACGTTCGCGCGTCGAAGAAGAAGGCCGATCGCAAAGATCAGCCCGAATACGAGATAGGTGGCGCTGACATTGGCGAGGATGAAATCGACGCGCGTCAGCTGCTCTATCGGCGTTTTGGAGACAAGCTTGAAGAACAGCGCCGGCAAGGCGATGTAGATGATGAACGTATTGAGCCAGCCGAGCGCCTCGGCCGGCTGGCGCGTCGCCTTCGCTGCCAGATAGCCCAGCAGGATCATGCCGAAGAACGGCAGCACCAGTCCCGAAATTTCCGCCATGCGACCTGCCGATTCCTACTGCTTCATGCACCTTGCCATCGGCTGTAGCGCAAGTTGCACCGACACGGAACCGCGCACGCCGAAGAATGCCGGGCTTTGTTTGACAGGCAGAAAGCCGATCAGCCGATCTGCGACAGGATCGGAAAGGTCTGTTGGAACCAGATCGCAATCGAGCTGACATATCCGAACATGAAGGCAAGTCCGGTCAGCACGAGGAGAACCCCCATCAGGCGCTCGACGGTGCCGAGATGCCTGCGAAAACGCATCAGGAACCGCATGAACGCGCCGGAAAACGCTGCCGCGATCCAGAAGGGAACGGCTAGCCCGAGCGAGTAGATAGCAAGGAGGAAGGCGCCGTCCCCGACCGTTTCGCGCGACGCGGCGACGCCGAGGATCGCGCCGAGCACCGGCCCGATGCACGGCGTCCAGCCGAAGGCGAAGGCGAGCCCCATGACGTAGGCGCCGGAGAGCGTCGCAGGCTTCCCGCCGCCCTGAAAGCGGGCCTCACGCGCAAAGAGGCCTATTCGCAGGACGCCGAGGAAATGCAGTCCCATCAAAATGATGATGACGCCGCCGACCTGCGCCAGTAGGTCGAGGTGACGCCTGAGCGCCATGCCGATGGTCGAGGCGCCTGCGCCGAGCGCGACGAAGACGGTGGCGAAGCCGAGCGTAAAGAACAGCGCCGCGAACAAGACCGCCCTGCGCGCGCGACCGTCATCGGTGGCGACCGTGCCATTCTTGAACTGCTCCACCGAGACGCCGGCCATGTAGCAGAGATAGGGCGGCACGAGCGGCAACACGCAGGGCGACAGGAACGACAGCGTTCCCGCCAGAAGCGCGCTCAGCAGGGATATTTCAGCGATCGACAAAACGCTCTCCGCTATACGATGCGCCCCGGGAAAGCCCCGGCCCGCATATTTACGAAATCCGGCCCGGCTGGAACCTGCCCCTCGATGGCCGGGCGCTGGCCGATCCGAAATTCCAGCGCTTCCTTAGCCGCCCAAGTGCTTGCGCGCCAAGCACGATTTGTTCAACGCGGCGAAATGCAGCAAACCTGCAAAAGACACAGCCATTTTTTGGGTTGACCGGAAAAGTTCGCCTGCTATATGTCCGCCCACTTCCGTCGGGACAGCACCCGCGTTCGGGAGCGCGTAGCTCAGCCGGTAGAGCAACTGACTTTTAATCAGTAGGTCCAGGGTTCGAATCCCTGCGCGCTCACCATAAATTTAGCGGCAAAATCAACGCTGTAGCGATGCAAGTCAAGGCAAGCATTGCCGAGGATTGCCGCTACTTACCCGCCTCTTGCGGGCATTCCCGTCACATGAATGGCACACGCCCCATGGCGCCCTGCCCTTCGGCACGTAGAAAAGCCGTCGGCTGGCGAGGCCGACGGTGCGCTGTTCAGCTTGGGCTGTCGTTTGAAGATGCAGGGCTTGCTGTCGGCAACGCGCGCAAGGCGGTTTCCGGATCAGCCTGAGCGGCTCCCGTACCTTCACGCCATTGAGAATATCCCGATGTGCATACCTTCGCCTGCACGGGACATCTCCGGAGGAACTGCGTGCCTATATGCATGACTTAGGGAAGATGGCTGACGATGGCGAGTGACGAGGGTCTACGTTAGGGTAAGATACGACTACGACCTCCGCAGCCCCTCTGGGATCTGGCCCGACAAGCCCAGATGCGCCCGGTCTTTGAAGACCTTAGCTTCAGCCGTCCGAGCTGTTCGGGTAGCCGTGCGCACCGCCTTGAGGGCAACCGGCATTGAATTATATGACCCTGACGAAGATCCTACCCATACACACGGAAAACATGATGCCCAAAAAGCCAAAAAACGAACATTCCGAACTAGCCGGCGAATTCACCGAAGACGGCATTACCGTCTTGGTCGATATCTTCCGCCCGGCCGGCACAAACAATGATTGGCGGCTCGAAGTGATTACCCAGAACGAAGAAGTGTTTGAGTGGGAGGACGGCTTCGCCACAGACCGAGACGCCTTTGACGAATTCCTGGCAACCATAGCGCGCGATGGAATCAAGTCCTTCCTTGAAGAAGACGACCCACCGACGACGCATTGAGCTCTCGATTTCGCTACAATGGCGTACAGCAGCGCGTGATCCGGCGTTCAAATTTTCGGTGCTGATCGACATTGAGGCGAATTGCTGCAGGCGTGGTAGCCGCATTGGTGCTGATCAGCATCATGTTCCGGCTCGGGACCACCTTGCATTGATGGATGTCCGACAGAGTGCCAGCATAGCTCGCCGGCACTCTGCGGGGTACAGTGGCGAATGCCCGGCAGAGACATGGACTGCGAAGACCGAATGGATGCTGCTCGCAACGCGATCCATCAACCGATGGCACGCCGCCCGACACCCCGCCCTTAGAAATCTCCGAGAGCGTAGCCGGCGCCGCGCACCGTGCGTATCACCTTGTCGGCCTTACCGAGGCTGATCCCCTTGCGAAGTCGCCCAATGTGGACGTCGACTGCACGCTCGTCCACCGTGGCATCGTCGCCCCATAGAGACATCTTCAGCTCGGAACGGGAATAGACACGCCCAGGCGACCGCATCAGGAATTCGAGCAGCTTGAACTCCTTTGGGCCCAGCCTCACCTCACGCATCTGTCGATGCACCCTGTAGGATTCCCGGTCCAGAGTGAGATCGCCGACTTTGAGCATATGCCCCAGCGCGGCCGGGTTCAGACGCCGTAGCAGGTTCTTGACCCTGATCACGAGCTCGATAGTCGAAAATGGCTTGACGATGCAGTCATCCGCACCTGCAGAAAGGCCAGCAAGACGCTCGTTCTCGCTGTCGGCATCCAGCAGCAGGATGATCGGCAGGCCGGTCGTCGGCGGGGTCGTTCGCAATTGACGGCAAAGATCGATGCCCGACATCCCGGGCAATGCCCAGTCGAGAACCAGCACTTCCGGAACAGCTTTCTGAAGGCGCTGCACGGCGGCTCCACCGTCCGCAATTCCTTCGACGGTAAAACTCTCCTTGCGCAGATCGCGCTCCAGTATCAGACGTAGCGGCTCATCATCCTCGACGACAAGAATTCGCACAGCCATGCAGACACGACTCCCTTATTGAGCCTCCAGCGAGTATCCAGCCCCTCGAACCGTCCGAATGACATCCGGCATCGTCGACAAATTGAGCGCCTTGCGCAGACGTCCAACGTGTACATCGACGGTGCGTTCGTCGACGTAGATGTCATGTCCCCAAACCCCATCAAGCAATTGCGCCCTGGAGAAGACCCGCCCCGGGGCCGACATGAAGAACTCCAGCAACCGGAATTCCGTCGGACCCAGCCGGACCTCGCGTGACCGGCGGTGCACGCGGTGGGTCTCACGGTCCAGTTCGATGTCGCCCGATTTCAAGACCGTCGACAGCACCTCTGGCTTCGCACGCCGCAGCATGGCCTTGACCCGCGCCATCAGCTCTGGGGTTGAAAATGGCTTGACCACATAGTCGTCGGCTCCGGTCGCCAGACCGCGGACACGCTCGCTTTCCTCGCCGCGCGCCGTCAGCATGATGATGGGCAGGCGCTCGGTCTCCGAGCGCTGGCGCAGCCGCCGGCACAGCTCGATGCCGGAAACGCCGGGCAGCATCCAGTCGAGAATGAGAAGGTCCGGCTGGCGCTCCTGCAGGCGGATTTCCGCCTCGTCGCCCCGCAGGATCGTGTCCACCTCGAAACCCTCGGCCTCGAGGTTGTAGCGCAGGAGGACGCTCAGCGCCTCCTCGTCCTCGACCACGGTAATCTTGGGAACCATGCCTTGCAAACTCCTGGATTCGCTTCCTGGCTACGCGGCCGTCATTCCGGCCGCGCACCGTCGATGTTGGCTTGCCTGCCGCTGATCATTCCTCTACGGCGCCAACGGACGTGGTGTGGTCGTCCTTCGGGCGCTCGCCCTCCGGCTGCGACCCCGTCGCCATGTAGAAGATCGTCTCGGCGATATTGGTCGCATGGTCGCCGATCCGCTCGATGTTCTTGGCGCAGAACAGCAGATGCGTGCAGGGCGTGATGTTGCGCGGGTCTTCCATCATGTAGGTCAGGAGTTCGCGGAACAGCGAGGTGTAGATCGCATCGATCTCGTCGTCGCGCTCGCGAATCTCCTTGGCCTTCTCGATGTTGCGCGAGGCATAGACGTCGAGAACCTCCTTGAGCTGCATCAGCGCAAGCTCCGCCAGGTGCTCCAGGCCGCGGGCGAGGTTGCGCGGGATGCTGGATCCCTGCACGGCAATCACCCGCTTGGCGGTGTTCTTGCCGAGGTCGCCGACACGCTCGAGATCGGCGGCAATACGGATCGCACCCATGATCTCGCGCAGGTCTGCCGCCATCGGCTGGCGCTTGGCGATGGTGACGATCGCCTTCTCGTTGATCTGCCGCTCGGCGGTGTCGAGGATGACGTCCTCGGAGATGACCTTCTGCGCCAGCGGAACGTCGGTGTTGATCAGCGCGCGCACACTGTCGCCGACCATTTCCTCTGCCGTCCCCCCCATCTCGGAGATCTTTCGGGAGAGATACTTCAGTTCTTCGTCGTAGACCGAAACGATATGGGTCGATGACATATCTGTCTTCCTAAGTTGGCACGTAGCTGGGGCTAAAGGCTCTTCCGACGCGTTTGCGTCAGCCGAAGCGGCCCATGATGTAGTCCTGCGTGCGCTGGTCGTCCGGATTGGTGAACATCTTGTCGGTGTCGTTCTCCTCGACGAGATTGCCGAGGTGGAACATGGCGGTGCGCTGCGAGACGCGGGCCGCCTGTTGCATCGAGTGCGTCACGATGACGATCGTGAAGTTCTCGCGCAGTTCGTGGATCAGTTCCTCGACCTTGGCGGTCGCGATCGGGTCAAGCGCCGAACAGGGTTCGTCCATCAGGATGACTTCCGGGCTGACTGCAACGGCGCGCGCGATGCAGAGACGCTGCTGCTGGCCGCCGGAGAGGCCGGTACCCGGTGAATCAAGTCTATCCTTCACTTCATTCCAGAGGCCCGCCTTCTGAAGTGCGGAGGCGACGATGTCGTCGAGGTCGGACTTCTTGGCGGCTAGGCCGTGGATGCGCGGCCCATAGGCAACGTTCTCGAAGATCGACTTGGGGAACGGATTCGGCTTCTGGAACACCATGCCGACTTTGGCGCGCAATTGCACCGGATCGACCTTCGGATCGTAGATGTTCTCGCTGTCGATCGAAATATTGCCCTCGACCCGGCAGCTTGCGATCGTATCGTTCATGCGGTTGATGCACCGCAGGAAGGTCGACTTGCCGCAGCCCGAAGGGCCTATGAAGGCGGTCACGGTCCGCGAGCGGATCTCGATGTTCACGTCCCTGATGGCGTGCTTGTCGCCATAGTAGACCTGTACGTCACGGGCGGAAACTTTCGTTTCATTCATTGCTGCAACCTTCGGCGTGGGCGTGATTGCCGTTGTCATACCGGACATGTTCATCTTTGTACTCCCTTTTACCAACGGCGCTCGAAGCGGCGGCGGAGAATGATCGCGATCAGGTTCATCAGAATCAGGAACACCAGCAGCACGATGATGGCACCGGAGGCTCGCTCGACGAAGGCCGGATCCCCGCGCTGCGTCCAGTTGTAGACCTGGACAGGCAGGGCCGATGCAGGGTCGAAGAACCCGTCCGGCGGACCGGCCGGATATTCGCGAACGAAGGCGACCATGCCGATCAGGAGCAGCGGCGCCGTTTCGCCAAGCGCCTGGGCGAGGCCGATGATCGTGCCCGTCAGGATGCCTGGCATTGCAAGCGGCAGGACATGGTGGAAAATCGACTGCATTTTCGAGGCGCCGACGCCGAGTGCGGCGTCGCGGATCGATGGCGGCACGGCCTTGAGTGCGGCACGTGTCGCGATAATGATCGTCGGAAGCGTCATCAGCGTCAGTACGAGGCCGCCGACGATCGGCGCCGACTGCGGCAGCCCAGCGAAGTTGATGAAGACGGCAAGGCCGAGGATGCCGAAGACGATCGAGGGAACGGCCGCGAGGTTCGCGATGTTGACCTCGATCAGGTCGGTGAAGCGGTTCTGCGGCGCGAACTCCTCGAGATAAATCGAGGCGGCGACGCCGAGCGGCAGCGACAGCACCAGCACGATCAGCATCATATAGGCCGAGCCCAGGATCGCGACGCCGAGGCCGGACGCCTCGGGCCTTGTGTCGGACGCGTCCGGAGCCGTGAAGAAATCCCAGTTGAAGCGCGTCGTGAGGATGCCGGCTTCCTTCAGCCGCTCGGCGAGCTGGAGCTGCTCGGGCGAGGTATTGCGGTCAAGCGCGGCGCTCTCCATCGTCACCCGGCCCTTGTAGTAGCCGTCGATGCGGCCGGATGCCAGCAGATCGAACGACACGGTCTCGCCGATTTCAGACGGATTGGCGATCACATGGTTTCGCAGGCTCGCCGGCGCCTCCTTGGAGATCAGCTCCGATGCCGCCTTGGCATTCATGCCGTCAACGGAGATGCCCTTGGCCGCCATTGCCTCCGCGAGCGCCTTCTCTATCAGTGGCGTATAGCCGAACGTCGACACCTTTGCGATGCTCGCCGGATCGCGACTGCCGTCCTTGTCGAGCTTTGCCGGATCGAGAAAGACATCGAGCGTGACATAGGTCTGGCGGAACGACGACAATCCATTCGAGAAGATCGACGCCAGCAGGCCTACCAGCGCCAGCACGCCGAGTGCGACCGCGATAGCGCCCCAGAGGCGGAACCTGGCCTCCGCCGCGTTGCGGCGGCGCGTGCGCGCATCAGGCTCCAGAATAGACTTGGTCTGAATGTCCTTGGCGACATTGCCGAATACGGAGACGTCGGTCATTCGTACTGCTCCCGGTATTTGCGCACGATATAGAGGGCCACTACGTTCAGCCCCAGCGTGATGACGAAAAGTGTGAGACCGAGCGCAAAGGCCACAAGCGTCTCGGGGCTGGCGAATTCCGTGTCGCCGGTAAGCTGGCTGACGATCTTGACCGTCACCGTCGTCATGGCCTCGAAGGGATTGAGGTCGAGTTTGGCCGCCGCACCGGCGCCGAGCACCACGATCATGGTTTCACCGATCGCGCGGCTGGCTGCAAGCAGGATGGCGCCGACAACGCCCGGAAGGGCTGCCGGCAGAATGACCTTCTTGATGGTTTCCGACTGCGTCGCGCCGAGACCATAGGAACCGTCACGCAGCGACTGGGGCACGGCATTGATGATATCGTCCGACAGCGAACTGACGAAGGGGATGATCATGATGCCCATGACAAGACCGGCCGTCAGAACCGAAGAAGAAGAGCTTCCGAGACCCATCGGTTGCGCAAAATAGTCACGCAGGAACGGACCGACGGTGATCAGCGCGAAGAGACCGTAGACGATCGTCGGTATGCCGGCCAGAACCTCGATCATCGGCTTGGCGACGCTGCGAACCGCCTTGCTGGCATACTCCGCAAGATAGATCGCGATCATCAGGCCGATCGGGACGGCAACAAGCAGCGCGATCAACGATATGTAGAGCGTGCCCCAGAGCAGCGGCCAGATGCCGAGGTCGGAGCCCCCGCGGAACTGCGGATTCCAGACCGTCGAGAAGAAGAAGTCCGACGCAGGGTACATCTTGAAGAAATTGATGGTTTCGAAGACCAGCGAACCGACGATTCCCGCCGTCGTCAGGATCGCGACGGTGGAAGAGGCGATCAGCAGCGCCTTGATGAATGTCTCGCTGATGTTGCGCGCCCGCATGTCCGGGCGGATCCAGGTATAGGACCAGGCGCCGAACGCGATTGCGACCAGCAGGACCGCGACGGTCATCATCATGTTGCCGAATTTGGCGCCTTGACGATAGGCCTTTGCAGCCTCGAAGACCTCGGTCGGCACATCGCCGACAAGAGCGACGCCTACGTCGGCAAGACGTCCGCGAATGCTCGAGAAGTCGATGCTGCCGTCAGTCAGCGCGCTCTCGTCGATTGCATCGCGCGAAAGAACCGCGTCGAGACCGTTCGCAATGCGGCGAACGTCGGAGATGACAAGGCTGCGCGCGCCGCCATCGGGAATGACGCTGTCGGGTACCATTCCGTTGACGCGGCTATCGATGACGATCGGCTGTATGAAGAGCCAGGCGATGAGAACAAAGAAGGCCGGAACCGCGATGAAAAGTGCGACAGTCTGGCCGTAATAGCTTGGAAGCGAGTGAAGCTTCCTGCCGCTTTGAGCTGAAAGAGACAGGGCGCGCGCCCTGCCGACGAAATAGCCGGCTGCTGCTAGCACCAGCACGACAAGGAAGATCAATCCTACGCTCATCTCTGCCCAAGCCCTTTGACGGAAACTGGAAGACCGGCGACACCGTCATGGCGCCGCCGGCAAAGCTCGAAAGCTTAGTTCAGGGCACCCATCGGGGTACGAGCCTTGACGGCAGCCTGGGTCTTAGCGAGTTCCGGATCGGAAACCAGACCGTAGGCGGCGAGCGGGCCGTTCGGACCTGCCATTTCATCCGAAACGAAGAACTCGACATATTCCTGGAGGCCCGGGATGACGTCCAGGTGTGCGTTCTTCACGTAGAAGTACAGCGGACGGGAAACCGGGTATTCGCCGGAAGCGATCGTTTCGACGGACGGAACGACGCCGCCCATGGTGCCGACGCGCAGCTTGTCGGTGTTGTTCTGGTAGAAGGACAGGCCGAAGACGCCGATGCCGTTCTTGTTGGCGTCGACGCGTGCGAGCGTCTCGGTGTAGTCGCCGTCGATATCAACGGAAACGCCGTCGGTGCGCAGCGTCATGCATTCCTTTTCTTCGCCGCCGGCAGCCTTTATGGCTTCAGCGGTACCGTTTTCTTCGCAGCCTGCGATGAGAACCTTCTCGTCGAAGACTTCGCGCGTGCCGTGCTTGGTGCCCGGGATGAAGGCGAGGATCGGCTGCGCCGGCAGGTCGGCGCGGATTTCGTTCCAGGCCTTGTAGGGGTTGTCGACGAGCTGGCCGTCCTTCAGAACCTTGGCGGCGAGCGCATTGTGCCAGTCAGCCGGGGTGAAGGCGTATTCCGGACCATTGATTTCCGAGGCGAAGACGATGCCGTCATAGCCGATGCGAACTTCCTGGATTTCCTTCACGCCGTTGGCGGCGCAGGTGTCGATGTCCGACTGCTTGATGCGCGACGAGGAGTTCGCGATGTCGACGGTGTTCTCGCCAACGCCCTCGCAAAGCTTCTTGCGGCCCGCACCCGAGCCGCCCGACTCGACGACCGGGGTCGGGAACTCGAAGTTCTCGCCGAAGGCTTCGGCAACAATCGAGGCGTAAGGCAGTACAGTCGAGGAACCGGCGATCTGGATCTGGTCACGAGCCTGGACGACACCTGCGGTTGCAAGCACGATCGCGGCGACTGCGCAGCTTCCTAGATACTTCTTCATGGATTTTCTCCCGTGAAATTCGGATTGACGCTCTAACGTCGGCTCCCCTCTACAAGCGCTGCATAACAGATTTGTGACAGATTTATATCGTTTATGAATTGCGGAACAAAGAAGGCCTCCTCCTAAGGCAAGCGTCGGCTGCATGCATCTCCCCAGGTCGGCTGCAAGGCCTATTTCAGGGCCGGCAACAGACCACAACGCGCAGTTCCATTTAACCGGAGCCCAAGAGCTGAATCTCGTCGACGACGGCCCGTTCCTCGCGATGATCGAAAAGGAAGCAGAGCCTTCCAATGTCTGCTCCGCCCAAGACCGAAATAGCTCGCGGCCCGCCCTGAACCGGCGTCTGCTGCGAGTTGCCCACCCGAATCCCTAATTGTTGCCTGCTACGCGTCGGCCGCGTCCTCCTCGGCCCCAGCCAGGAGGACGGGGCGACGATCGCCGGGGTTAGCCGGCAGATCATCGTCCGGATGGAGCGAGGGAGCGAAGGCCCGGCTTTCGAGTGGCGCGCCCTGACACACGGCGATGGCCTGAATTTTATGATGCACATGACCGAAAGGCATGCCACAAAGGCGGCCCGCGGATCGGGCGCCTGCTGGTGCCGTGCGCGGCGCAGTGTCATGGCATCGGGAGAGGCATCGGCAGGATATGACGCGCAGCATCAAATCGCTTTCGTTCGTCGCGTCACAGGCGCCCGAGGCGCAGCAGGCGTTGGGAGAACTGGTGGCGCGCTACGGAAACGCCGACGCGGAAACGGCCGACGTGATCGTGGCGCTCGGCGGCGACGGGTTCATGCTGCAGACGCTGCACGCGACGATGAATTCCGGCAAGCTCGTCTACGGCATGAACCGCGGCTCGGTCGGGTTCCTGATGAACCGCTTCAGCGTGGACGATCTTCCCCGCCGCATCGCCAGTGCCGTGGAGAACTTGTGCCGACCGCTGGAAATGCGGACGGTCGATGCGGCCGGCGCCGTCAGCGAGGCGCTGGCCATCAACGAGGTCTACCTGTTCCGGCAATCCTACCAGGCCGCAAAGCTGCGCGTCAGCATTGACGGGCGGGTCCGGCTGGACGAACTGATTTGCGACGGTCTTCTGCTGGCCACGCCGGCCGGCTCGACGGCCTATAACCTTTCCGCACACGGCCCCATCCTGCCGCTGGAAGCCCCCCTTCTCGCCCTGACGCCCGTCAGCCCGTTCCGCCCCCGCCGCTGGCGCGGTGCGCTGTTGCCCAACCACGTGCGGGTCGACATCGACATATTGGAGGCGGAGAAGCGGCCGGTGAATGCGGTGGCTGACTACACCGAAGTGAAATCCGTCCGCTCCGTGCGGATCTCGCAATCGGAAAACCTGACGGCCATCATTCTCTCCGACCCCGATCACTCCTGGTCGGAGCGCATCCTGTCCGAACAGTTCCAGTATTGAACCGAGGCCGCCCCTGGAACGCCAAGGAGTTCGCGATGTTCCGCCCTACTGCCACCGCCATCCTCGTCGCAGTCATAGTGAGCGCGGCAGCAACCGTCCGTGCACAGAATGCGTCACCGCTGCCGCCGGCAGTGACCTTCGCCGTCAGCACCGGCTACTGGCAGGACAGTGCGGAGGATAGTGACAAGGCTGCAGCACCGACGACGGAGAGCACTGCTGCAGATGCAGGCGACACGCCCGTCCGCCGCGGCTACTACAAGCTCTTTTCCCTGCGCCAGCCGGACGGAACCGCAAAGGTCTTTCTGCAGCGCATCGAAATGGCGGCGGACGGCCCGGCGATCGCCTCGTCGACGGAAATCGAGGAATTCACAGCGATGAAGGCCTATGTGACGGATATCCGCCCGGAGAGCTCGGACGGCGTCACGGCCCAGCCCGGCATGTTCGCCACCATCCACCTCAAGACCGATCCGAAGGCGGCGCACTCCGATTCCTGGACAGTCCTGATCGACGATCTCGGCGAGATGCGCGTGGAAAAGGCCAGCAACTGAAGGCCGCAGTGGCCATTTTGCGGCATCGGCGGGATGCCGCGGCATCAGACTTCGAGTGGCAAAGCCCGGCACCACACGTGATCGCGTGAAGTCGCGGGGGCTTGCCGACAATGAAAAGGCCCCTCGAAGGGGCCTTTTCATTGTGTAGTCCGTCAGCTGCGAGACCGCAGCATCCATGCGCCGTCAGGCCAGGTCTTCGACTGACGCGTCGGCGCCGCCGCTGACACGGTGCGCGAGGGCCGCTTCCATGAACTCGTTCAGTTCACCGTCGAGCACGTCCGATGGCGCGGTGCTCTCCACCCCTGTGCGCAGGTCCTTGACCAGCTGGTAGGGCTGCAGCACGTAGGAACGGATCTGGTGTCCCCAGCCGATGTCCGTCTTTGAAGCGGCTTCGGCATTGGCAGCCTCCTCGCGCTTCTTCAGCTCGGCCTCGTACAGGCGGGCGCGCAGCATGTCCCAGGCCTTGGCCCGGTTCTTGTGCTGCGAGCGCTCCTGCTGGCAGGCCACGACGATACCCGACGGGATGTGCGTGATGCGCACGGCCGAATCGGTCGTGTTCACGTGCTGGCCGCCCGCACCCGACGAGCGATAGGTATCGATGCGGCAATCGCTCTCGTTGATGTCGATATTGATCGAATCGTCGACGACCGGATAGACCCAGACCGATGAGAACGAGGTGTGGCGGCGGGCGTTGCTGTCATAGGGCGAGATGCGTACCAGGCGGTGCACGCCCGATTCGGTCTTCATCCAGCCATAGGCATTGTGGCCCTTGACGAGGATCGTCGCGGACTTGATGCCGGCCTCTTCGCCGTCGTGGATTTCCAGAAGCTCGACCTTGAAGCCCTGGCGCTCGGCCCAGCGGGTGTACATGCGAAGCAGCATGTTCGCCCAGTCCTGGCTCTCCGTGCCGCCTGCGCCCGAATGGACTTCCACATAGGTGTCGTTGCCGTCGGCCTCGCCGGACAGCATCGCCTCGACCTGCCGGCGATTGGCTTCCGTGCGCAGCTCCTTCAAGGCGTTCTCGGCATCCTTGACGATGTCGGCGTCACCTTCTTCCTCACCGAGCTCGATGAGTTCGATGTTGTCCTTGAGCTGCTGCTCCAGGCCGCGCAGGCCGGTGATGCCATCATCGAGCTGCTGGCGCTCGCGCATCAGCTTCTGAGCTTCGGTGGCATCGTTCCAGAGGTTCGGATCCTCTGCCTTGTTGTTCAACCAGTCCAGTCGTCTTACCGCCTGATCCCAGTCAAAGATGCCTCCTCAGCAGGCTTATGGCCTGCTTGATTTCGTCGACTACGTTTTCGATTTCCGCGCGCATATCCGTCTTCTTCGATTGTTTGCGAGTTGGTCCGTGAGATAGTCACATGGCCGAAAGATGTAAAGGCGGACGCTTGAGAACGCCCGCCTTTTTCATTTCCGTCGGCTGCTGAAGGTGATCAGAACAATCCGCTCTGGCCGCCACTCACCGCCTGGTTGGCCTGCGGCGAGCTGCGAAGGATCTCCTCCGGCTCCATGTACTCCTCGCCACCAATGACGGAGAAGGTGTCGGCCGGGCCGGTGCCGGGCTTGAAGGCTTCCATGATCGTGTCCGGATCGCCCTCCATGGCCGCCATGCCGGTCTTGCGGTTGACGGCGATCATCTGCATGCCTTCAGGAACGAGGAACTTCGTCGGCGGCGTGCCTTCCAGCGCCTGCTGCATGAAGGTGTTGAAGAGCGGGGCCGCCAGCGAGCCACCGGTGGCGCCACGGCCAAGCGGTGCGGGGCTATCGAGGCCGAGATAAAGGCCGGTGACGAGGTCAGGCGTATAGCCGACGAACCAGGCGTCCTTTTCGTCGTTGGTCGTGCCCGTCTTGCCGGCTGCCGGACGGTCGAGCTTGATCTTGCCGGCGGCGGTGCCGCGAGTGACGACGCCTTCCATCATCGAGGTGATCTGATAGGCGGTCATCGGGTCGAGCACCTGCTCGCGATTGTCGACGATATTGGGCTCTTCCTGGTTCTCCCAGTCCTGCGCGTTGCAACCTTCGCAGGTGCGCTCCTCGTGGCTGAAGATCGTCTTGCCGTAGCGGTCCTGGATGCGGTCGATCAGCGAGGGCTTGATCTGCTTGCCGCCGTTCGCCAGCACCGAATAGGCCGAAACCATGCGCAGGACCGTCGTCTCGCCGGAACCGAGCGACATGGCGAGAACCGGGTTCATCTTATCGTAGATGCCGAAGCGCTCGGCATATTCGGCGACGAGGTTCATGCCCATGTCCTGGGCAAGGCGGACGGTCATCAGGTTACGCGACTTCTCGATGCCGAGGCGAAGCGTCGAGGGACCTGCCGAGCCGCCGCCGTAATTCTGCGGCCGCCAGACCTGGCCGCCGGAGACGATCTCGATCGGCGCGTCCATGATGACGGAGGCTGGCGTATAGCCGTTGTCGAGCGCAGCGGCATAGACGAAGGGCTTGAAGGACGAACCGGGCTGACGCATCGCCTGCGTCGCGCGGTTGAACTCCGACTGGCTATAGGAAAAGCCACCGACCATGGCGAGTACGCGTCCGGTATGCGGATCCATGGCGACCATGCCGCCCTGGATGCGCGGCGGCTGGCGCAGGCGATAGGAGCCTTCGGTTTCGGTCGGCTCGACATAGACGACATCGCCCGGAGTGAAGACACCTTCCGGCGATTGCGCCGAGCGGCGGTCGCCCTTGGCGGAGCGGTAGGCCCACTTCATCGCCTCGGCCGGAATGCGCCCGGTGACCCGCTCGGGCGCAACCTTGCCCGACGGTTCCTTGCGCGGTTGCAGGCCGATGTCGGCGCCCTTGGAGTCGGTGGCAAGCACGACGGCCAGCTTCCATTCGGGAACGTCGCTGAACGATTGGACCTTGCTCAGTTCGATGCCCCAGTCGCTGCCTATCTCGACGGTCTTGATCGGACCATGGAAACCGCGGCGCTCATCATAGCTGGTGAGCCCCTCCTGCAGCACCTTGCGGGCGATCACCTGGAGGCGGGGGTCGAGAGAGGTGCGCACCGACAGACCACCTTCATAGAGCGCATTGTCCCCGTAGCGCTCGATGATCTGCCGGCGCACCTCCTCGGCAAAGTAATCGGATGCGAAGAGATAGGAGCCGCGGTTGCGCGGCGTCACGCCGAGCGGCTGCTGCTTGGCCTCGTCGCCTTCGCTCTTGGTGATGTAACCGTTCTCGGCCATGCGGTCGATCACCCAGTTGCGGCGCTCGATCGCTGCGTCGGCGCGACGGAAGGGATGATAGTTGTTCGGCCCTTTCGGCAGGGCGGCGAGATAGGCCGTCTCGGCGATCGTCAATTCGGTGACGGACTTGTCGAAATAGGTCAGCGCCGCGCCGGCGATGCCATAGGAGTTCATCCCGAAGAAGATCTCGTTGAGATAGAGCTCGAGGATACGGTCCTTGGAATAGGCCTGCTCGATGCGGAACGACAGGATCGCTTCCTTGACCTTTCGGTCGATGGTCTGGTCGGAGCTGAGCAGGAAGTTCTTCGCCACCTGCTGGGTGATCGTGGAGGCGCCGACCGGGCGACGGCCCGAGCCCATCTGCTGCAGGTTGGTGACGATCGCGCGGAACAGGCCGGTGACGTCCACGCCGGGGTGGTTGTAGAAATTCTTGTCTTCGGCCGAGAGGAACGCCGCCTTGACGCGGTCCGGGATCGCCTGAATCGGCAGGAAGAGCCGGCGCTCGCGGGCGTACTCGGCCATGAGCGCGCCGTTGGTGGCGTGGACGCGCGTCGTCACCGGCGGCGAATAATTGCTCAATACCTCGTAGTCAGGCAGATCTTTCGTGACATTGGCGAGATAGACTGCAACCACCGCGGCAACACCGAGGAAGAAGACAGTGCCAATCCCGAAAAAATATCCAATCAATCTGATCATTTGCCAGTTACCGGTATCCTAATCAATTCATCGCTGGAACGATGGCGGCGCACCACACGCGGTGCCTGTGCTCTTGGAAAGCCATCCATCCCTGCCGGCGACCTGAATATTCGTCACCGAGTCGCCCCGTCAGACCCGAGTAGAGCCTCGAATGTGAGGAAAATAGGGCTTAATGCAAACAACGGGCGAAGGCCATGGTTCAATTGCCGGTGCTGTCACTTTTTCGGCACATGAACGCTTTTTCGCACGCATCCTCAACCGTTGGGACGCCCGCGCTCAGCCGCCGTTGGCGACGACGGTCGCACGGTAGCGCCCCACCGCCTCCGCGATCAGGCCGGCCACCTTCTTCTGCCAGGCGGGATCGATCAGAAGCTGCTCGTCCTCCTTGTTCGACAGGAAGCCGAGTTCGAGAAGAACCGAGGGCACATCCGGCGCCTTCAGCACACGAAACCCGGCATAGCGATGCGGATTGTTGATGAGCCTGACCTCGCCTTCGAAGGCACCGACCACCTGCTTGGCAAGGCCGATCGAAAAGCCCTGCGTCTCGCGGCGCGTCAGGTCGATCAGGATATCTGCCACTTCCGGCGGCTCGCCCTCCAGCGGCATGCCGGCAATCTCGTCCGAAAGGTTTTCGCGCGCGGCAAGGTTGGCTGCGAGGCTGTCGGATGCCTTGTCGGAGATCGTATAGACCGTCGCGCCGCGGATATCCTTCTGGCGAAGCGTATCGGCATGGATCGAAATGAGCAGGTTGGCATTGCGGCTGCGCGCCAGTTGCACCCGCTGCGACAGCGACAGGAATTCGTCCTTGTCACGCGTCAGGAACGCTTCCGTCGACGGCAGCTTGTTCAGCGCTGCCGCGATCTCCTTGGCAAAGGCCAGCGTCACCGCTTTTTCATGCGTGCCGGTCTCCGCCCCCAGCGCGCCATTGTCGATGCCGCCGTGGCCAGCGTCGACGGCGATGACGAAATTGCCGGGTTCCACAACTTCGCCCGGCACCACCGCCCCATCCGCGAAAGCGACGCTTGCGGTCGCCTCTTTCCATTTCTGGCCGTTCACCAGCTCGACGAAGGCTTCCTTGGTGACGATCCCGGTATCGACGACGAGGCGAAAGCTCTTGCCGCCCTCCTCTTCCCGAATCTCGGTCGACGTGACGCTTGCAGGCCTGTCCGCTGTCAGCACGATGCGGGAGCGTCCCTCCGCCATGGCGCCGAAACGAACATCCTTGAAGAGGCCGCGGGCGACAAACTCATCCTTCTTCAGCGCAAACACGGTTTCTGGAAGATCGATCAGGATGCGATAGGGATTGGCGACGTAGTGAACAGATATATCCGGACGCTTGTCGAAATCGATGATGAGGCGCGTGCGGGCATCGTCGCCGGCCATGCGGCCAGAATAGGCGAGCAGCGCGGGATTTTCCGCCGGGATGGAGCCCGTCGTCACTTCTGCACCCGCAGCGGCGATTCCGCCGGCGAACGATGGGAAGGCCGCAAGCGCAAGCACGGCAGCGCCTGCAAGCCGGCACAGCAACCTCGCCGCCCGATTGCCCGCATCACGCCTTTGCGCCACAACGACTTTCAATTCCGACCTCCCCGACCAATACCGCCCTGGTTGCGGCTCGGATCCAACAGCAATTCCTTCGGCCGCGCCAGACGCCCGAAGCGAACAAATCGTCGGACAACCTTGACGCCGCATGGTTAACCGAACCTTACGGGCGGCGCGCCGGAGCAGCTGCGCGGCCGGCTTCCATCGGGCGGGATTGGATCATAATTGTGACGGTCCGGGCTTTTTCCTTGCCATTGTGACATATTGAACATAAAAGCGATTTCAGGGAAAAAGCACTGACGGGATAGAAGCCGCAGGCGGGCAGCCAACCATCTGGAATTGGCGCCGAAACTGGCCTTCATCCGCCGTCGCAAAGCTTCGTCCCGAGCAATGGAATCGCGGTAATCCGGCGGTGGCCGGACCAAATCAACGGTGGATATCCACCATGGGCATTCAGGCCCGCTTCATCGGACCGTCTCGGTCTATGACATTGGCAATCTCGTTTGGACGTTGATGTTGTCGCTGCGGTATATGTCAGAGGTTAACAGGCTTCGGTGCGTGATCGCACCAGTCGTTGTCTGGCCGCAGCCCGCTCACCCCGCCCCGACGGGAAATCACTTATCCGGCGCAGCGCTCCCACCTTCCGACCAACCGCCTATCGGCGGCTGGTCGCCAGACAGGCTTGGCCTGCGCCGAGGAGCAGGACTTTCATGGCAGACAAAATGCTTATCGATGCGTCTCACGCAGAGGAGACGCGCGTCGTTGTCGTACGCGGCAACCGCATAGAAGAATTCGATTTCGAATCGCAGCACAAGAAGCAGATCCGCGGCAACATCTACCTTGCCAAGGTGACCCGCGTTGAGCCGTCGCTACAGGCGGCCTTCGTGGACTATGGCGGCAACCGCCACGGCTTCCTGGCCTTCGCCGAAATCCATCCCGACTACTACCAGATCCCGCTGGCCGATCGTCAGGCGCTGCTTCGGGCAGAGGCCGAGGAAGCCCGCCGCGACGAGGACATCGAACACGTCGAGACCGCGCCCGTCGCCGCCCAGCCGGTGACGATCGTCCAGGAGGCGCCGGAGGAGACGCCGGTCGAAGCCAAGACTGTCGAAGCCAAGACCGCGGCGGCCGAGACCGTCGAGGTTGTCGCGGAAACGGCGGAAGCTGTGCCGGCCGCAGAAGCCGAGGCCGCGCCGGTCGAGGAAGAAACCAAGCCGAAGGCGAAGAAGCCGCGCAAGCCGCGCGCCAAGAAGGCCGTCGCCAAGGATGAGGCCACCGAAGAGGTGCAGGCCGCAGCAGCAGACGACGAGGACGGCAAGACACCGTCCGGCGACATGGCCGCCGCCGTCGATACCGACGTCATCTCCGAAGAGGTGCGCAAGCGTCCGGGCGAGGACGATGACGACGACGACGATCACCACGAAGAAAAGGAAGTGATCGAATCGGTCGGTGCCGAAGATGCGATGGAAGAGGTTCCGGACCGCATCCAGCGCAAGCCGCGCAAGCAGTACCGCATCCAGGAAGTGATCAAGCGCCGGCAGATCCTGCTGGTCCAGGTCGCCAAGGAAGAACGCGGCAACAAGGGTGCGGCGCTGACCACCTACCTTTCGCTCGCAGGCCGTTATTCGGTCCTGATGCCGAACACCGCCCGTGGCGGCGGCATTTCCCGCAAGATCACCAACCCGCAGGACCGCAAGCGCCTGAAGGAGATCGCCCGCGATCTCGAAGTGCCGCAGGGCATGGGTGTGATCCTGCGCACCGCCGGCGCCAACCGCACCAAGGTCGAAGTCAAGCGCGACTTCGAATACCTGATGCGTCTGTGGGAGAACGTGCGCACGCTGACGCTGAATTCGACCGCGCCCTGCCTCGTCTACGAGGAAGGCTCGCTGATCAAGCGCTCGATCCGTGACCTCTACAACAAGGATATCAGCGAGATCGTCGTTGCCGGCGAGGAAGGCTACAAGGAAGCCAAGGGCTTCATGAAGATGCTGATGCCGAGCCACGCCAAGGTGGTTCAGCCCTACCGCGACATTCACCCGATCTTCTCGCGCTCAGGCATCGAGGCTCAGCTCGACCGCATGCTGCAGCCGCAGGTGACGCTGAAGTCCGGCGGCTACATCATCATCAACCAGACCGAGGCGCTCGTCTCGATCGACGTCAACTCCGGCCGTTCTACGCGCGAGCATTCGATCGAGGAAACGGCGCTGCAGACCAACCTGGAAGCCGCCGAGGAAGTGGCGCGCCAGCTGCGCCTGCGCGATCTTGCGGGCCTGGTCGTCATCGACTTCATCGACATGGAGGAGAAGCGCAACAACCGCTCCGTCGAGAAGAGGCTGAAGGATTGCCTCAAGCATGACCGAGCCCGCATCCAGGTCGGCCGCATCTCGCATTTCGGCCTGCTGGAAATGTCGCGTCAGCGCATCCGGGCATCGGTGCTCGAAAGCACGACTCAGACCTGCCCACACTGCAATGGCACCGGGCATATCCGTTCCCAGTCCTCCGTCGCCCTGCATGTGCTGCGCGGCATCGAGGAGTATCTGCTCAAGAACACGACGCACAACATCACCGTGCGGACGACGCCGGATATCGCGCTCTACCTGCTCAACCAGAAGCGCGGCACGATCGGCGACTACGAGACGCGCTTCGGCGTGCATATCGTCATCGATGCGGATGCCCATGTCGGCGCCCAGCATTTCGCGATCGACCGCGGGGAGCCCGTCGAAAATCCGGTGAAGATCGAGCAGTTCGTCCAGTTCGCCCCCGAACCGGACGAGGACGACGACATCGTCATCGAGGAAGATCTGGAGGAAGAGGAAGCCGAGGCTGTGGCGAAGCCCGCTGCTGCCGCTGCTGCTTCGTCGTCTGACGACCAGTCCGGCCGCAAGCGCAAGCGCCGCCGCCGCCGCCGCGGCCGTGGCGGTGCCGAAGGCACCGAAGCCAGCGATACAGCGTCGTTCGGCGGCGAACAGCCGGGCGACGTGGACGAAGAAGGTGACGAAGCCGAGGATGAGGCCGAAGCCGCCGACGAGGCACAGCACGCAGCCGACGACGATCAGGGCAAGCGCAAGCGCCGTCGTCGCGGCAAGCGCGGCGGCCGCCGCAACCGCGGTGACGAGGCGGAAGCCGGTGCAGAAGCAGCAGACACTGAAGCTGAGGCCGACGTGGGAGAGCCGACCGTGATCGCGGCTACCGCGGATGCCGAAGTCGTGGCCGCAGTGGAAGGCGAGCCGGCGCCGAGCAGGGAAGAGGTCGTAGCCGAAGTGCAGGCCGAGCCCGCACCGAAGACCCGCCGGACCCGCAAGCCCAAGACAAAGAAGGAAGCCGAACCGGACGTGACGGCCGACGTCGAGGCACAGGCGGCGATCGAGGAGCAGCCTGCGGAAGAAGTTGCGGTCGAGGAGGCCGTCGAAGAGGCTGCGGCGGATCTCGAGGAAACCAAGCCCGTCCGCGCCAACCGCGACCTCTCGACGATCGCTTCGGCGCCCGTCGTCAAGTCCTCCTCGCCGCAGGAAAAAGAAGGCGACGAACCCGAGAAGCCCAAGAAGGGCGGCTGGTGGCAGCGTCGCGGCTTCTTCTGAGAACAGCCGATTTAAAGAATGCAGGACCCGGCCATCGTGCCGGGTCTTTTCTTTTTCGCCGGTGCGCGGTTCGTAGTGACGGCCGTCAAGGATCTGGGGGCGCGCGCTATCGCGCATACGGAGCAACTGTCACGCAGCGGTCTCCGACGCTCCTCACCCGGCGCCGTATGGATTTTGCATTGCCGTCAACGAGGTGCGCGCGGCGCATACCGTATGAAGTCCGGCACACCGATGGCACATCGATAAAGTCGATGCCGTCTATTTCAGCCAGGCCGCTATGCGATCCGTCGCCTCGACCATCTGCTCATATGCCCCGGCAAAGGAGAAGCGCATCGTACGGTGCCCGCCGATCGGATCGAAGTCGTGGCCCGGCGTCGCGGCGACGTCGATTTCCGCCAGCATGCGGCGGGCGAATGCCATGCTGTCATTCGTGAAGCGGCCGACGTCGACATAGGCGTAGAAGGCCCCGTCCATGGGCGAGGCGATGGTAAAGCCGATCTCGGGCAGCCGTGCCGCCAAAAGGTCGCGGTTGCGGCGATAGGCCTCGCGGTGGACGTCGAGTTCCTCGTGGGCGCCGAGCGCTGCGAGCGCCGCCAGCTGCGAGATTTCCGGGGCGGAGATGTAAAGGCTCTGCGACAGCCGCTCGATCGGGCGCACGACATCCTTCGGCAGCACCATCCAGCCGATCCGCCAGCCGGTCATGCAGTAGTATTTTGAGAAGGAATTGATCACGACGACGTCGTCGGTCAGTTCAAGCGCGGTCGTCGCCTCGCCCGAAAACATCAGCCCGTGGTAGATCTCGTCTGAGATGAAGGCGATGTCGCTGGCACTGCAGTAGTCGGCCAGCGCCTTCAGGTGCGCACGGTCGGTGACAGTACCCGTCGGATTGGCCGGGCTTGCCAGCAGCACGCCGGAAAGCTTGCCGAACACACTCTGGGCGGCCTCAAGGCTTTCAGGCGTCATCGTGAAGCCGTTTTCGGCGCTGACCTCTATCTCGATCGTCTCGATGCCGAGGGCTGCGAGAATGTTGCGGTACGCCGGGTAGCCGGGCCGCGCGATCGCGACTCGGTCGCCGACATCGAACAGCGTCAGGAAGGCGAGGTTGAAGCCAGCCGACGAACCTGTCGTCACCGCGATACGGGCCGGGTCGACGTCGACGCCGTGCCGGGCGCGGTAATGCCCGGCAATGCCCCGGCGCAGGTCGTTAAGCCCGAGCGCCTCGGTATAGCCGATGCGTCCGTCCTCGAGCGCCTGCCGGGCGGCTGAAAGCGCTGCGGCGGGCGCGGGATAGGCCGGCTGGCCCACCGCCATCGAGATGACCGGATTGCCTGCGGATCGCCGCCGCGTTGCCTCGGCAAGGACGTCCATTGCGTGGAACGGTTCGACTGCACTGCGGCGGGAGACTTTCATCGCTCGATCTTTCCTCGAGAATCAGGGACTGACGACGCCGGGCGGCGTGCGCGGGAATTTGCGGCGGGCCTCTGCACAACCGGAGTACCGAACTCCAGCGCCGCACGTGGCGGACAACGCAGTAGCCGGAACAGCGCCCTGTTCACAATCCCGGCAGGGCAGCCTTTCTACCGAAAATGCTGTTCCGTTTCCGCGGCCGCCGCCGTAAGGTCGTCGCAATGCGCCGCGATCATGATAGCGAAGCGGCCACTAGAAAACGACGGCAGCCAGTCTGCTGCGCCATCACGAGGACCATATGTTTCGCAATCACGGCAAGAAGCTTGCAGCCGCACTCGCGCTCGCAGGCGCGCTCACCCTTCCCTTCCAGGCCCATGCCTTCGATGCCAAGCAGAAGGAGGAAATCGGCGCAATCGTGAAGGAATACCTTCTCGCAAATCCTGAAATCCTGATGGACGTGCAGGAAGCCCTTCAGCAGAAGCAGATGCAGGCGCAGCAGCAGCAGGCCTCCGCAGCGATCACCGACAATCAGAAGGCGATCTTCAATGCCGCGGAAGACATCTCGCTCGGCAATCCCGACGGCGACGTGACCATCGTCGAATTCTTCGACTACAACTGCGGCTACTGCAAACGGGCGCTTTCGGACATGGACGCCATGCTGGAGGCCGACAAGAACGTCCGCTTCGTGCTGAAGGAGCTACCGATCCTGGGCCCTGATTCGCTTGCCGCCCACAAGGTCAGCGCTGCCTTCCGCGACCTGGCGCCGGAGAAGTACGGCGAATTCCACCGCGCCCTGCTCAGCGGCGAGGACCGTGCCACGGAAGAGACCGCGATCGCGCTTGCCGCGAAGCTCGGGGTCAGCGAAGCCGACATCCGCAAGCAGATGGAAGTGAAGCCGCACGACGATGCCGTCCGCAATGCCTACAGCCTTGCACAGAGCCTCGGAATCACCGGCACTCCCTCCTACGTCATTGCAAATGAAGCAGTATTCGGCGCCGTCGGCATCGACGAACTCCGCGAGAAGGTGGCGAACGTCCGCTCCTGCGGCAAGGCCGCCTGCTGAGGCCGGCCGGCAAAACCGATCCTGAGCATGGTCCCGGATTTATGCGCTGACGCCCCGGGACCGTGTGGTCTGCCATCTTTCCGCCATTCCCTTGCTGTTGAGGCAACGTGGTTGTGGACAAGGCGCGCGCGGGTCCTTGGGGCTTTTCCTTGAAGAACCGGCGGTCTATAGGTAAGCCACGATCCAGAAAGCGGAAATTCGAATGGCTCCCACCCTCTTTGTCCTGAACGGTCCAAACCTCAACGCGCTCGGCAAGCGCGAGCCTGGCATCTATGGCGGGCATACGCTGGCCGACATCGAAGCGCTGTGCCGCGCCGAAGGCGAGAAGCTGGGTTTTGCGATCGACTTTCGCCAGACGAACCACGAAGGCGTGCTCGTCGACTGGATCCACGAGGCCGGCGATACGGCGGCCGGCATTGCCATCAATGCAGGCGCCTACACGCATACCTCCATCGCCTTGCACGACGCCATCCGGGCCATCCGGATCCCGGTCGTCGAACTGCACCTTTCCAACGTGCATGCGCGCGAGGAATTCCGCCACAAGTCCATGATCGCGCCTGCGGTCAAGGGCGTTATCTGCGGGTTCGGCGAGCATAGCTACCTCCTGGCGCTGCAAGCGCTGAAATCCTTGACGAAATAAAGAAAATAAGAGGCTCACTCCCATGGCTGACAAGAAGCAGGGCATCGATCAGACGCTGATCCGCGATCTCGCGAACATCCTCAACGAGACGGACCTGACCGAGATCGAAGTCGAGCAGGACGACCTGCGCATCCGCGTCTCGCGCGCCGGCACGCCGCAGTACGTCTCCGCCCCTGTTCCCGCTCCTCATGCCGTCGCAGCACCGGTTGCAGCAGCAGCCGTCACCGCCCCGGCCGCTGTCCGCGACAATAAGAACGCCGTTACCGCGCCGATGGTCGGCACGGCCTACCTCTCCCCCGCCCCTGGCGCGCGCCCCTTCGTCGAAGTCGGCTCCACCGTGCAGGAAGGCCAGACGCTGCTCATCATCGAAGCCATGAAGACGATGAACCAGATCCCGGCACCGCGCTCGGGCAAGGTCACCGAAATCCTGGTCTCCGATGCTGCACCGGTCGAATATGGCGAACCTCTGATCGTCATCGAGTGAGGGCGGCGCGATGATCACCAAAGTCCTCATAGCCAACCGCGGCGAGATCGCGCTGCGCGTCCTGCGTGCCTGCAAGGAACTCGGCATCGCCACGGTTGCCGTGCATTCGACGGCGGACGCCGACGCCATGCACGTCCGCCTCGCCGACGAGAGCGTCTGCATCGGTCCGCCGCCCTCGCGCGACAGCTACCTCAACATCCATCAGATCGTCGCCGCCTGCGAGATCACCGGCGCCGACGCCGTGCATCCGGGCTATGGCTTCCTGTCGGAGAATGCCAAGTTTGCCGAAATTCTGGACGCGCACGGCATCACCTTCATCGGGCCGACGGCCGAGCACATCCGCCTGATGGGCGACAAGATCACCGCCAAGAAGACGGCCGTCGAGCTCGGCATCCCGGTCGTTCCGGGCTCCGATGGCGAAGTGAAGCCTGAAAACGCGCTGGAAATCGCGCGCAAGATCGGCTTCCCGGTCCTGATCAAGGCAACCGCCGGCGGCGGTGGCCGCGGCATGAAGGTCGCCAAGACGGCAGCAGATCTCGAAGAAGCGGTTTCCACCGCCCGCTCCGAAGCGCTCGCAGCCTTCGGCAACGATGCCGTCTACATGGAAAAGTATCTCGGCAAGCCGCGCCACATCGAAGTGCAGGTCGTCGGCGACGGCGCCGGCAATGCGATCCATCTCGGCGAGCGCGACTGCTCGCTGCAGCGCCGGCACCAGAAGGTCTGGGAAGAGGCCAACTCCCCTGCCCTGAACGTCGAGCAGCGCATGAAGATCGGCCAGATCTGCGCCGACGCGATGAAGAAGATGAAGTATCGCGGCGCCGGTACGGTCGAGTTCCTCTATGAGGACGGCGAGTTCTATTTCATCGAGATGAACACCCGCCTGCAGGTGGAGCATCCGATCACCGAAGCGATCACCGGCATCGACCTCGTGCACGAGCAGATCCGGGTAGCTTCCGGCGCCGGGCTTTCGGTCACGCAGGAGGAGATCGAATTCTCTGGCCACGCGATCGAGTGCCGCATCAATGCCGAGGATCCGCGCACCTTCGTGCCCTCGCCCGGCACGATCACGCATTTCCATGCCCCCGGCGGGCTTGGCGTACGCGTCGATTCGGGGGCCTACCAGGGCTACAAGATCCCGCCCTACTACGACAGCCTGATCGGCAAGTTGATCGTGCACGGACGCACGCGCGTGGAATGCATGATGCGACTTCGCCGCGTGCTCGACGAATTCGTGATTGACGGCATCAAGACGACGCTTCCATTGTTCCAGGAACTGATTTCCAATCAGGATATCGCCAACGGCGACTATGACATCCACTGGCTGGAAAACTATCTGGCCAAGACTTCAGTCTAGGGGCGGAACATGGCAGGGCGGCGCGGCAGGTCCCCGGAGATCACACCGGAACTTCTGCTGCGCGCCTATTCCATCGGGCTTTTTCCGATGGCCGATTCGGCTGACGACCCGGAGCTCTTCTGGGTCGAGCCAGACATGCGGGGCGTTATCCCGCTCGATCATTTTCACGTCTCGCGCAGCCTTGCCAAGACGATCCGCCGCAACCCCTTCGACATCCGCGTCAACACCGCCTTCGAGGCGGTGATTTCGGCCTGCGCCGAAGCGGCACCCGACCGCCCCTCCACCTGGATCAACACCAAGATCAAGACGCTCTACGCCACCCTGCACCGCATGGGCCACGCCCATAGCGTCGAGGCGTGGGAAGGGGACGAACTTGTCGGCGGCCTCTACGGCGTGTCCCTGGGAGCTGCGTTCTTCGGCGAAAGCATGTTTTCCAGACGCACGGACGCCTCGAAGATCTGCCTCGTGCACCTGGTCGCACGGTTGAAGGAAAAGCGCTTCCTGCTGCTGGACACCCAGTTCACCACCGAGCATCTGAAAACCTTCGGCGCCATCGACGTGCCGAAGGCGAGCTACGAGGGCATGCTCGCCAAAGCGTTGGCCTCGCCGAATTTGGCGTTCTGAGACTGGTTGTCCTCAACAAACCCGCATCCGCTTTGTACCAACGCGCTTAGTTGCCCTGATCCAGACGCCGCAATACGATGCGTAGATAAGTCTGTTTTCAGGGGCCAACTTGTGAGCCTTAAGCCACCCGCGTGGAAGATCATATTGCTTGCTGCGGTCTTGGGGCCTCCCATCGGCACAGCACTGTTGCTCGTACCTTTTGGAGTCTTAAAATGGGAACACACGTGGTCCATCGTCGTGATCGGATACGGTTTCGGGTTCGTGCCGTATTTATTGGGCGGAACGTTGTTCGCGGCACTGCGCCATAATCTTGGATCAGGATATTGGTGCGCAGGCCTTTGTGGCGGGGTCGCTACTGCAATCTGCGCGGCAGCTATGCTCCAAACAAAAGCATGGCGGGGAATTATATACCTCACCGGCTTTGCTGGAGTGCTTCCCGCCCTCGGTGTACGGTTACTTTTGTATCGCTGGTTTCCCGAAGGACCCAAGGCGACCTGACAATCAGCAAAACGGCCCCTGCTTTCCTGCTCTCGCAGCCGACCAAGCCGATATTCTGTGCTCGACCGGGTCCCACAGTGGAGGAATTGCTTTAGCGAGAGGTCGTCGTGTCCGGCGGAGGCACCTCGGATTGCGCCTTGCACTCCGTGAGCCAGACGTCATAGACCGGGTGCTCGACGGCGTTCAGGCCCGGGCTCTCGGCAAACATCCAGCCGGTGAAGATGCGCCTGATCTTGCGGTCCAGCGTGATCTCGTCCACTTCAACGAACGAATCAACCTTCTGGGCTTCCGCATCGTCGCGATTGTAGCAGACGCGCGGGGTGACCTGCAGTGCGCCGAATTGCACCGTCTCGCCGACATAGACATCGAACGAGGTGATGCGGCCGGTGATCTTGTCCAGTCCGGAAAAGACGGCGACGGGGTTTTCGATGCGGGCGGCCTCGGCCGGAGCATTTGCGGCGAGCAGCGCGGCGCCCAAGACGGCGAGCGCGGACGCCTTTCGCAAAGCGATGTTCAGCCTGCCTGTCAAGTCCGTCCCCTTTCGTCTTCCGCATAAGAACCGGCCCGGCACGAGGACCGGGCACCTTCTGCGCTAGCCGTCAAATGTGGCGAAAGCGGTTCAGCCGCGCGGCGTCCAGGCGTCATAGTCGCCGGTGACGCGCGGACGCTCGCCGGGAACGGCAAGTGAACCCGGCGGGCGGTAGGCCTGCGCCGTTCCGGTCGGGTTGGGGCGATGGTCCTTCTGCCACTCACGCGGCTTGTAGTCCTCGTCGGCCGGGGAAACGTCAGTGCGATGGTGCATCCATCCGTGCCAGCCGGCCGGGATCGCGGATGCTTCGGCATAGCCCTTGTAGATCACCCAGCGCCGCGTGCGGCCCTCGGAATCGGTGCCGCCGCCCTGATAATAGACGTTTCCGAACTGATCTTCGCCCACCTTCTTGCCGAAGCGCCAAGTATGGAACCGCGTTCCGATGGTCTGTCCGTTCCACCAGGTGAAGATCTGCTTGAGAAGGCTCATTGTCCACTTCCTTGACCGGGCCCGAAAGGCTGGCCCGCTGTCGAAACCGTTCCTCGCTTATGGCGCGACGGGGTGCGAATGTCCAGCGATTCCCGACTGTTCAGGCCGGTTTTGCCGTGACGGATCGCGTCTGCCGCACCGTGCGAACGCCCTGAATTCCGCCGAGGCATTCAGCCGAGCGCCTTCTCGTAGACCAGCGCCGGCATTCCTGGCAGTTCGACGCGCCCCGAGGCTTCGCCAACCTTTTCGAACCCGTGCGCTTCATAGAAGGCGATCGCGGCGGCATTCTCCGGCTCCACCTCGATCCGCATCACCTTGGCATCGGGAAAGCAAGTCTCAAGCTCGGCGAACATGTCGCGGCCGATGCCCTGTCGCTGATATTGCGGCAGCACGTAGAGTTGCTGCAGGATCGCCACCTTCGGCTCGGTCTTCGACATCGCCGCATAGGCCATGCCCCCAAGAGCCTTGCCATCGTCGGCGACGACGAACTCGGAATCCTTCCGCTTCAGCCGGTCGGCCAATGCGGCGACGGAGTGCCACTGCGCCGTGATCTCGCTGACCCTGGCAGCGCCGTAGATGCCGTCATAGGTGGCGTGCCACGTCTCGGCCAGGAGAGCGCTGACCTTGGAGAGGTCGCGCTCCGAGGCCGTTCGAACGAAGAACACAGGCTTATTCCTCGATGCCGAGCTTGGCCTTGACGAGGGCCTGAACGGCCTGCGGGTTGGCCTTGCCGCCGGTCGCCTTCATCACCTGGCCGACGAACCAGCCGGCCAGCGTCGGCTTGGCCTTCACCTTCTCGACCTGGTCGGGATTGGCGGCGATGATGTCGTCGACAGCCTTCTCGATCGCGCCGGTGTCGGTGACCTGCTTCATGCCTCGATTTTCGACGATTTCGGCTGGCACGCCGCCTTCGGCCCAGACGATCTCAAACAGGTCCTTGGCGATCTTGCCGGAGATGGTGCCGTCCTTGATCAGGTCGATGATGCCGCCGAGCTGGCCGGGAGAAACGGGAGTCTCTTCAATGGCTTTGCCGGCTTTGTTCAAGGCGCCCAGCAAGTCGTTGATAACCCAGTTGGCCGCAGCCTTGCCGTCGCGTCCGGCCGCCACCGCCTCGAAATAGTCGGCGATCGCCTTTTCGGAGACCAGCACCGAGGCGTCATAGACCGACAGGCCCAGCTCGGTGACGAAACGGGCTTTCTTGTCGTCGGGCAGTTCCGGCAGGTGCGTCTTCAGCTCTTCGACATAGGCGTCGTCGAATTCCAGTGGCAGCAGGTCCGGATCGGGGAAATAGCGGTAGTCGTGCGCATCCTCCTTGGAGCGCATCGAACGGGTCTCGCCCCTGCTCGGATCGAACAGGCGGGTCTCCTGGTCGATGCTGCCGCCGTCTTCGAGGATGCCGATCTGGCGGCGGGCTTCGTATTCGATCGCCTGGCCGATGAAGCGGATCGAGTTGACGTTCTTGATCTCGCAGCGTGTGCCGAACGCCTCGCCTGGGCGGCGCACGGAGACGTTGACGTCGGCGCGCATCGAGCCCTCGTCCATGTTGCCGTCGCAGGTGCCGAGATAGCGCACGATCGAGCGCAGCTTCGTCATGTAGGCCTTGGCCTCGTCCGACGAACGCATGTCCGGCTTGGAGACGATCTCCATCAGCGCCACGCCGGAGCGGTTCAGGTCGACATAGGACATGGTCGGATGCTGGTCGTGCATCGACTTCCCGGCGTCCTGCTCCAGATGCAGGCGCTCGATGCCGATCTCGATGTCCTCGAAATTGCCCTGGCGATCAGGGCCGAGCGAGATGACGATCTTGCCCTCGCCGACGATCGGATCCTTGTACTGCGAGATCTGGTAGCCCTGCGGCAGGTCCGGGTAGAAATAGTTCTTGCGGTCGAAGATCGAGCGCTTGTTGATCTGCGCCTTCAACCCGAGCCCGGTGCGCACCGCCTGCCGGACGCATTCCTCGTTGATGACCGGCAGCATGCCCGGCATGGCCGCGTCGACGAGCGAGACGTTGGCATTCGGCGAGTTGCCGAAGGCGGTCGAGGCGCCGGAGAACAGCTTGGAATTGCTGGTGACCTGGGCGTGCACCTCCATGCCGATGATCACTTCCCAGTCGCCGGTGGCGCCGGGGATGAAACGTTTCGGATCGGGGGTGCGGACGTCGATGATGGTCATCTGATGCTCGTATCTAGGCTTGCTCTTCATCTTGGAGGTAGAGCAATTAGCCGGACGGCGCAAGGCTTGGAGATGGCCTGAACGCGCCTTGTTCCATGGGGTGGCCGATGTTAGCGTTGCGTCGTCGCTCCCGTGAAACAGACCCGGCGAAGTTCAGGAATTTTCCATGTCCAGTCCCGCATCGTTCCGCCTCCCCCTCCTTAGCCTGACGATCGCGCTTTCGCTGACGCCCGCCGCTCACGTGCTCGCCCAGCAGCTGACGGTCAAGGACCAGGTCGAACTGATGGAAAGCATGAAGGCCGAAGGCAAGACCGGTCTGGCGCGAAAGACCAAGGAGGTCGACGCCCGGCCCGCCCACGCCGGAGAGGTGGTCATCACGATCATCAAGGGACAGGGCGTGGAGACGAAATCCAAGCCGGCCGAAGAGGGCGACTGGGTGGTGAGAAACCGCTGTGCGGAGACCGGAAACGAAGAGATTCTCGTCAAGGCAGCGAATTTTCCGGAGCGCTATGGCGAGGCGCTGGCACCTGCCGACAACAGAGGCTACCAGCCTTTTCGGCCCACCGGAGCGGAGATGAACTATTTCATCGTTTCGAAATCACTCGGCGAATTCGTTTTCGACGCGCCCTGGGGCGAACGCATGGTAGCGATGCCAGGCGATGCGATCGTTCAGGTTCAAAACGACCCGTCGGATACCTACCGGATCGCGGCGGCATCGTTTGCCTGCACATACGAGATCACGACCCCCGCGCCAAAGCCCTGAAATCAGCCCTTGCATTTGCCGGAAGGCATCGGCTCTTGACGTGACGGCTTATTCGTAACATAAATAGTTACATGAAAAGAAACAGCCGTCTTTCCGCAGCACTGCATGCGCTTCTTCACATGGCCGAGCGCGATACGCCGATGACCTCCGACGACATCGCCGCCTGCCTGAACACCAATGCCGTCGTCGTTCGCAGGACCATGGCGGGCTTGCGCGAGGCCGGGCTGGTTGAATCCGGGCGCGGCCACGGCGGCGGCTGGGTTGTGACCCGGCCGCTCTGCGAAATCTCGCTGCTCGACGTTCATCTGGCGCTTGGCGAGCCGGACCTGCTTCAGATCGGGCATGCGACGGAAAATCCCGGCTGCGTGGTCGAGCAGGTCGTCAACAGCGCACTCGACGAAACGATGAAGGAGGCAGAGGACATCCTTCTCCGACGTTTCGGAGAGATCAAGCTGGAAGACATGGCCGCCGCATTCCGCGCCCGGTCCGCCGGGCATGCAGCTACGGCTCACCGTACCGGCTGAGACGACATCCCCTCCCTCGGGGCAGCTTGCTGACGGCCCGGCCGGCAGACGCTCTCCCTATGCCAGAAAGGACCCATCATGACCGAAGATGCCATCATCATCGGCGGCGGTTTCGCAGGCCTGTCCGCCGCCACGATCCTCGCCCGCGCCCGCCGCCGTGTCACCATTTTTGACACCGGCACACCGCGCAACCGCTTCGCCAGTCACTCGCATGGCGTGCTTGCGCTGGACGGAAAGCCCGGCACGGCGATCCTGGAAGAGGCCAGAGCCCAGCTGTCGCGCTATCCCACCGTTACCTTCGTTCAGGCCGCAGCCGAACGGCTCGAAGGCGAGCGCGACGATTTCCGCGTCGTCGGCAGCAATGGTGAAGCCGTCCATGGCCGGCGCGTCCTGTTGTCCACGGGCTTCGAGGACATCCTGCCGGATGTTCCGGGCCTTGCGCAATTCTGGGGCGAGCGCGTCCTGCATTGCCCCTACTGCCACGGCTACGAGCTCGGCGGCGGCGCTCTCGGCGTGCTGGCCAGCGGACCGATGAGCGCCCATCAGGCAACGCTTCTCGCAGACTGGGGCGATGTCACCCTTTTCACCAACGAACAGCCCGAACCGGATGCGCAGAGCCTTTCGTTGCTTGTCGAGCGCAACGTCAGCTTCGTATCCGGAAAGGTCGAGAAGGTGGCGGGTGGCGACGACGGCGGCCTCGTCGTCTCGACCGCTCACGGGTACGCCGTCAGCGTCAAGGGACTGTTTGTCGCGCCGCAGCTGAAGATCCGCGGCGGCATTCCGCAAGCACTCGGGCTTGCTACCGCCGAAAGCCGGGTCGGCCCGACCATCGCGATTGACGGGGAACGGCAGACGTCGCTTCCCGGCCTCTATGCGGCGGGAGACATCGTGCTCGGGGCAGCCAATATCACCCTTGCTTCGGCGGACGGGGTTACGGCAGGCCTTAACATCCATCGCTCGCTGATCTGGCCGTCGGCCTGAAGCTGGTTGGAGGCGATCGTCAAAAGCCACCCGGCCCATAGCCGATCGGCTGGTCCTCGATCAGTTGGCGCCTGAGTCCGACGGACTCGACGTTGCGGTCGAGCTTTTGCGAATAGGCGACGGAGAGCCAGTTCACCGCGTAGCCGTGCTTACGGAAAAAGGCGAGCGCGGGGGCGTTGCGCGCATGGGTCTGCAGATCGACCGTCTCGAAGGCGGTCCTGCGCATCTCGTCCTCGATCGCGGCAAGAAGGGCGGAGCCGACGCCTTGGCGCTGCATGCCGGGATCGACCCAGAGATCGGTGATCTCCTCATCCATCTTCTCGCGGGCGGCCCAGCCGGCGATGCGCCCGCCGGTCTCTGCCACCGCGACCGTCACCCAGTGGCCTTGCAGGAAATGCACGAAGGCGTTGCGGGCATTGTCGCGCAACGCGTCCAGGTCGGCGACGCCGGTCACTGCCTGCTCCCAGGCGCGCATGCCGATCTCGGCCAGCACCGGAATGTCGCCGCCATGGGCGTGTCGGATGATCGTCATCGTTTGAGCCCCTTTTCCCCGGGCCGGATCAAACCATCCGAATCGCCGCTTGGCGAGTACTTACCACCACTTCTGCGGCGAGAAACGGCCGGCAGCCTTCTCGATGACGTGCGCGGTCTTGAACAGCGTTTCCTCTTCGAAGGGCTTGCCGATGAGCTGCAGGCCGAGCGGCAGGCCCTTGTGGTCGAGCCCGGCGGGAACGGCGATACCCGGCAGGCCGGCCATGTTCACCGTCACCGTGAAGATGTCGTTCAGATACATCTTGACCGGATCGGCGGCGAGGTCCTCGTCGGCGATGCCGAAGGCCGAGGACGGGGTCGCAGGCGTCAGGATCGCGTCGACGCCGGCGTCGAAGGCCAGTTCGAAGTCGCGCTTGATCAACGTGCGGACCTTCTGCGCCTGCAGGTAGTAGGCGTCGTAGTAGCCGGCCGAGAGCACGTAGGTGCCGATCATGATGCGGCGCTTGACCTCCTTGCCGAAGCCGGCCGCACGCGTCTTCTCGTACATGTCGACGATGTCCTTGCCGTCGACGCGCAGGCCGTAGCGCACGCCGTCGTAACGGGCAAGATTCGAGGAGGCTTCGGCAGGCGCCACGATGTAATAGGCCGGCAGCGCGTACTTCGTGTGCGGCAGGCTGATGTCGACGATCTCGGCACCGGCTTCCTTCAGCCAAGCAATGCCCTGCTGCCAGAGCGCCTCGATTTCTTCCGGCATGCCGTCGACGCGGTATTCGCGCGGAATGCCGATCTTCATGCCCTTGATCGACTGGCCGACTGCCTTCTCGTAGTCCGGCACCGGCAGATCGACGGAAGTCGTGTCCTTGGCGTCGACCGATGCCATCGACTTCAGCAGGATCGCGGCGTCACGCACGTCGCGGGCGATCGGGCCGGCCTGGTCGAGGGAGGAGGCAAAGGCAACCACGCCCCAGCGCGAGCAGCGCCCGTATGTCGGCTTGATGCCGACGGTGCCGGTAAACGCCGCCGGCTGGCGGATCGAGCCGCCGGTGTCGGTGGCGGTGGCGCCGGCGCACAGGAAGGCTGCGACGGCGGCAGCCGAGCCGCCCGAGGAGCCGCCCGGAACGAGATCGAGGTTGGAGCCCTCGGCGCGCCAAGGGTTCTTGACCGGACCGTAATAGGAGGTCTCGTTGGAGGAGCCCATGGCGAATTCGTCCATGTTCAGCTTGCCGAGCATGACGGCGCCGTCGTTCCAGAGGTTCTGAGTGACGGTCGACTCATACTTCGGCTTGAAGCCGTCGAGGATGTGGCTGCAGGCCTGGGTGTGGACGTCACGGGTGCCGAAAAGGTCCTTGATGCCGAGCGGGATGCCTTCCAGCGCGCCGGCCTTGCCTTCGGCAATCCGCGCGTCGGATGCCTTCGCCATCTCGCGCGCCTTGTCCGGCGTCACCGTGACATAGGCATTGAGCGCACCGTTGGCGGCGTCGATCGCGGACAGATAGGCATCCGTCAGCTCGACGGCGGTGATCTCCTTGGCGCCAAGCTTCTCGCGGGCTTCGGCAATGGTCAGGCGGGTCAGATCGGTCATGGCTCTATCTTTTTCGGGTCACGCAGCGCTGGAGGCACGTCCAAGCTGCTTCTGGTAGAATATCGAATAGGGGCTTTCCGGGTAGTCGAGCACCGGACCGCAGCGGTTGAAGCCGGCCTTCTCATAGATCGCCCAGGCGGCGGGATGCTGGTCGCCGGTCTCGAGCACGAGCTCGGAGATACCGTCATCCTGCGCGGCGTCGATGATCCTTGCCAGAATATCGCGCCCGATGCCCCTGCCCTGCCATTGCGGCCGGGTGAACATGCGCTTCACCTCGCCTACCTGCTGCGAATGACGCTTCAGGGCGCCGCAACCGATCGCGCTGCCGTCCCCGTCGCGGGCGATCCAGACGGTAACGCCCGGTTCGGCCATCTGCTCCACCGTCAGGTGATAGCACGCCTCCGGCGGCGACAGCGCCAGCAGAACCTCGTTCAGTTCCGCTACCAGCGCGCGCACCTCGTCCTGAAGCGGGCTTTCGACGGCGATCGTCACGGCCAAGGGCTTACTCCACGACCTTCGGCACGAGGAAGAAGTTGCGATCGGAAACCGGCGCGTTGGCCACCACGTCGTCAGCCTTGCTGCCGTCGGTCACGACGTCGTCGCGCTCCTTCATGGCCATCGGCATGACCGAGGTCATGGGCTCGACGCCCGAGACGTCGACTTCGCCCAGTTGCTCGACGAAACCGAGGATGCCGTTCAGCTCCCCCATCATCCGCTGGGCTTCTTCTTCGCTGACCGCGATACGGGCAAGGTGGGCCACCCGCTTGACGGTGGCAAGATCGACAGACATCGGCATTCTCCGGTCGGAAATTTCCTACCCGCTATAATGACCAAGCCCCGGCTGCGCAACGGGGGAATGTGCCACGCCATCGGCAAGACGGCATGAAACCTTGTCAGGAGCCATGGGATGAGTGCACGTCATTGCCGTTCATCCGCCTGCCGGCACCGTCTCCCCGCAGACGGGGAGAAGGAAGAAGCGGCCGCGTCGGGAAAGGCAGGCCTTACCGCGAAACGATGTCGCCGACCTTCGGCACTTCGATCCTTGCCTTCGTGCCATCCATCGCGGCGACGAAGGTATCGGGCGTCTGGTCGATGATCGGGAAGGAGCCGTAGTGGCAGGGAATGACGGTCCCGAACTTGAAGAAGCGCTGGCAGGCAAGAGCTGCCACCGCGCCGCCCATCGTGAACCGGTCGCCGATCGGAACCAGGCCGATCTCCGGCTGGTGCAGTTCGTGGATCAGCGCCATGTCGCCGAAGATGTCGGTGTCGCCCATGTGATAGAGCGCCGGCTCGTCCTCGAAATGCAGGACCAGGCCGTTGGCGTTGCCCAGCGAATGCGAGACACCGTCCTCGGTGATCTGCGCGGACGAGTGCAGCGCGTTGACGAAGGTGGTGGAAAAGCCGTCGAAATGGATCGTGCCGCCGGTATTGCCCATCTCAAGCTTTTTCACGCCCTTGGAACCCAGCCATGCTGCGAGATCCGCATTGGCGAGCACGGTGGCGCCCGTCTCCCTGGCGATTGCGACCGTGTCGCCGACATGATCGCCGTGGCCGTGCGTGAGCAGCACGTGCGTGAGACCCGCCGTCGCTTCCTTTCGCTTCGTCTCGTCGAAAGCGGGGTTGCCGGTGAAGAACGGGTCGATCAGAATCTTCGCCTTGGCCGTTTCGATATGGAAGGCCGAATGGCCGAGCCATGTGATCTTCATGGTATTCTCCTATTGGACTTCAGTCATCTTATGACATAGAGCAGTGCTCGCAAAATAGCGGCTCGGTTGCCTGGATGCCCGTTCCGCGCCGGCGAACGGCGTGGCGATGGTTATGCCGCCAACGGGAAATTCCGGCAACCGGCACGCGAGAACGGCCTGACCGGACGAATATCCAGCCTTCGCAACGGAGACAAGAATGGCCCACGACGATGACGAGTACGTGTACGACGAAGCGACCGGCGACTGGCGCCCGGCCTCCGAAGTCGCCGCGGCCGTGGCCGCCAGCCGGCCTCGAGCGCGCGATGCGGCCGGCAATGATCTGGCAGACGGCGATTCGGTCGTACTCATCAAGGACCTGAAGGTAAAAGGCGCGGGGCAGACGCTGAAGCAGGGCACGGTGATCAGATCGATCCGCCTCACCGACAATCCGGAAGAGATCGATTGCCGGCATGACGCCATCAAGGGCCTCGTGCTGCGCACGGAATTCGTGCGCAAGCGCTAAACATTTCCAGGAGAGTCCCCCCATGGCAACGCTGACGCTCGAAGAACTGGCGGAAGTTCTCGAACCCGGCCAGCCGGTCGCCGGCCTGGACCTCGGCACCAAGACGATCGGATTGTCGGTGTCCGACCTCGGCCGCAGGCTCGCAACGCCGCGGCCGGTGCTGAAGCGGGTGAAATTCGGCATCGACGCGGAAACGCTGCTGGCCTTCGCCGAAAAGGAAAAGATCGCGGCCTTCGTCATCGGGCTGCCGATGAACATGGATGGCAGCGCCGGTCCGCGCGTCCAGGCGACGCGCGCCTTCGTACGCTCCATGGGCGAACGGACGGATATTCCCTTCGTCTACTGGGACGAACGGCTCTCGACCGTCGCCGCAGAGCGCACCCTGATCGAAATGGACGTTTCGCGCAAGAAGCGGGCGGAGCGGATCGATTCGGCCGCCGCCTCGTTCATTCTTCAGGGAGCACTGGACAGGCTTTCGGCGCTCGGCAGAGCCTGAGCCTTCGCAGCCTCCTCCGCTCCGTGGCGACGCTGCCACCAGGCGCCTATCTGCCGGCGCTTGCGAAACGCGATGATGGCAAAGACGAACAGGCTGTCGACGGCGATTGCGCGTGCAACCAGCGGCGGGATGGTCTCGGGAGGCATGCCGAGGACGTGGCCGTAGACGCGAAAGACCAGATCATGCGCGTTGCGCGTCAGCATGAAGATGCCGAAATTCATGTCGTAGTAGGAAAGCCCGAACCAGCTGCCGAGCAGCGCGATCGGAAGTGCCCAGAGAATCAGGAACCACTTCATGCGGTTCTCCCCTCGCCCAGGAAGGCATCACCGAATTCCAGCCCGATTTCGCGAATGGCGAACAGGCCGAGCAAGACGATTGCCGGCACCGCGATGTCGAGTGCAAGTGCTGTGAAGAAGGCCGTCATGGCCGAGATCAGAACCGCTTTCGGCATGGCGCCGTTCCTGATGGTTAATGAAGCGTTAATAATCCGACATTCTACCCATCACCGCGGGCGCGCAACGCAAAGTCGCCGTTAAGGTTAATTTCCACACTGCGGCCGCTCCTGCTCCGTTCGGCAGCGAGCGCCATCAGCACCTTCGCCCGAATTAAATCTCCGGCATTGCCGTTTGTTCCCTCCCATGAAATGAGGACGCAAAGTCCCACACACTGGTCTCGCCATGCTCGTCGTCTTCGAAAGCACCCTGCCCGTCTTCCTGCTCGTCGTGCTCGGAACGCTGCTGAAGCGATGGCGGAAGATCGATGACGGCCTGTGGCTGGGACTTGAGCAGCTGGGCTTCTACGTTCTCTTTCCCGCGCTTTTGTTTTCGACACTCGCGCAAGCCGATTTCGGCGGGATGGAAGCAGGAGCGCTCGCGATTGCCTCCATAGGCTCGGTCACGCTGATGTCGGCCGGCCTGCTGCTCTCCTGGCCGCTTTTCCGCAAGGCCGGCGTACCGGCAGCATCCTTCAGCACCGTGTTCCAGACATCAACGCGCTGGAACGGTTTCATGGCGCTCGCGACTGCCGGCAAGCTCTACGGCCAGGGCGGCATCGGAATGCTGGCGCTGATCATGACGCTCATCATCATCCCGATCAATTTCTATAATATCGCCATCCTGATCTGGTTCGGCGGCGGCGCGCGCGACGTCCGGAACTTCCTCTTCAAGGTGATCAGCAATCCCCTGATCCTCGCGTCCGCGCTCGGCACGATCTTCAACCTGTACGGCATCCATATCTACGCCCCGCTGATGGAGACGATCGACCTCGTCGCCGAAGCCTCCCTCAGCCTCGGCCTGATCATGGTGGGCGCCGGTCTGCGCGTCGCCGATGCGCTGCGCCCCGGCGCGATCGCACTGATTTCGGTCGTGCTCAAGCTGTTCGTGATGCCGTTCATCATGGTCGGAACGGCATGGCTGCTCGGCATCGAAGGCGAGGCCTTGCTCGTGGTCGCGCTCGGCGCCAGCGTGCCGACGGCGATGAACGGGTATCTTCTGGCCAAGCAGATGGGCGGCGACGCGCCGCTCTACGCCTGCGTTGCCACGCTGCAGACGGCGCTGTCGTTCCTCACCATTCCGCTGGTGCTGACGCTGACGGCCTATGCGGCCGGATAGAGCAGATCGACGATGTAGGCCGAATCGAAGCGGGAATCGAGCATGCCGTAGGTCGAACGCCAGCCGGCTGCCAGACGCGTTTCGAGAAATGCGTCGGCGATGCGACCCGCACCGATGCGGTTGAGTTCGGCAGCAGCGGCGGAAAGTGCGAGTTGCTCGACCAGCATCCGCGCCGCCCCCTCGTCCCGCTCGCAAAGCGAAGTTGCCGCGCGCAGAACTTCGACCGTCTTGCGGCCGGAGGGACCGAGATCGCGGGCGATTCCGGCGAAGACGGATTCGAACAGGTCCTTGCCACGCGCCAGCACGCGCAGCACGTCCAGCGCCATCACGTTGCCCGATCCTTCCCAGATCGCATTGACAGGCGCCTCGCGGTAATGCCGGGCGATCGGACGCTCCTCGACATAGCCACTGCCGCCGATGCACTCCATGGCCTCATAGATTAGGGCGGGTGCGATCTTGCAGCACCAGTATTTCGTCACAGGCGTCATGACGCGTGCATAAGCCGCGTCGTCGGCGCTGACCGGCGCCCGGTCGAAGGCTTCGGCAAGCCGCAGCGACAGCGCCGTCGCCGCCGCCACGTCGAGCGCCATGTCGGCCAGAACGCGCGTCATGATCGGCTGGTCGACGAGGTTCTTGCCGAAGACCTTGCGGCCACGCGTATGGTGGACGGCCTCGGCAAGCGATGCGCGCATGATGCCGCTGGAGGCGAGCGCGCAATCGAGCCGCGTCAGCGTCACCATGTCCAGGATCGTGCGGATACCGGCGTCCGGCGGACCCAGCAGGAAGCCGAACGTATCGTTGAATTCCACCTCGGAAGACGCGTTCGAACGGTTGCCGATCTTGTCCTTAAGGCGCTGGAAGCGCAGGCCGTTCGCGGTGCCATCCTCCAGAAGCCGCGGCACCAGGAAGCAGCCGACGCCGTCGCGGGTCTGCGCCAGCATGACGAAGGCATCGCTCATCGGTGCCGACATGAACCACTTGTGGCCGCTCAGGCGGTAGATTCCCTCGCCCACGCGCTCGGCGGTGGTTGTATTGGCCCGCACATCGGTGCCGCCCTGTTTTTCCGTCATGCCCATGCCGATGGTGACGGCAGCCTTCTGCATGGCGGGGCGGTTGGTACTGTCGTACTTGCGCGACAGGATGCGGCCGGCCCACTCGCGCTGCACCACCGGTGAGGCGGAGATCGCCGCCACCGACGCGCTCGTCATGGTCAGGGGGCAGAGGTGCCCGCTTTCGAGCTGCGCGGTCAGGAAGAACCGGACGGCGCGCGCCTTGTGCGCCCTGCCCCGTTCGTCCGGCAGGTTCTCCCAGATAGAAGAGTGCAGGCCGCTGGCCATGGAGCGGCGCATCAGCGCGTGCCAGGCAGGGTGGAAATCCACCACATCCAGCCGTTCGCCGCGCGGTCCATGGGTGCGCAATTGCGGCGGCGACTCGTTGGCCATGCGCGCCAGTTCCTGCGCCTCGGCGGATGTCACCTGGCGGCCGATCGCGTCGAACTCGTCACGCAGCGGCTTCGGCAGGCTGGCGGTTCCGTCCACCAGAAGGGGATCGGACCGATAGGCATTGATGCCCGTCCACAGCTTCGGCTGGTTCAGGTCTGCTAGGGTCTGTTCGGTCCGGGTCATCTGAGTCATGTCCGGGTTCTAGCCTAACTGCGCCTGTCGCGAAACGGGGGCACAGGGGCCATACCCCCAAAGAATGCAGGAAAAGAAGGCCGAAGGCAGGGTGGCGGCCCGCGCCGCCTTGCCGCATGGCGGCGGAGCCTCTATAGACCCCGCGTATTCAAGACAGACGAGGCGACCTCATGGATTCCTTTCCGCATCGCCACCTGCTCGGCATCAAGGGATTGACCGAGCCGGAAATCACCTACCTGCTCGACAAGGCGGACGCGGCCGTCAACATCAGCCGGCAGCGGGAGAAGAAGACCTCGACGCTGCGGGGCCTTACCCAGATCAATCTCTTCTTTGAGGCATCGACGCGCACGCAATCCTCCTTCGAGCTTGCGGGAAAGCGGCTCGGCGCGGACGTGATGAACATGTCGGTCGGCAATTCCTCGGTGAAGAAAGGCGAAACGCTGATCGACACGGCGATGACGCTGAACGCCATGCATCCGGACGTACTGGTGGTGCGCCACTCCTCCGCCGGTGCTGCCGCCCTTCTCGCGCAGAAGGTCTCGTGCGCGGTCGTCAACGCCGGCGACGGACAGCACGAGCATCCGACCCAGGCACTCCTCGACGCTCTGACGATCCGTCGCGCCAAGGGCAAGCTTTCGCGCATCATCGTCGCGATCTGCGGCGACGTCCTGCATTCGCGCGTCGCCCGCTCCAACATCCTGCTTCTGAACGCCATGGGCGCGCGGGTGCGGGTCGTGGCGCCGGCGACCCTGCTTCCCAACGGCATCGCCCAGATGGGCGCCGAGGTCTACCACTCGATGGAAGAGGGCCTGAAGGACGCGGACGTGGTGATGATGCTGCGCCTGCAGCGAGAGCGCATGTCGGGCGCCTTCGTGCCCTCGGTGCGCGAGTACTTCCGCTACTTCGGTCTCGACGCGGAGAAGTTGAAGGCCGCCAAGGAGGATGCGCTCGTCATGCACCCCGGGCCGATGAACCGCGGCGTGGAGATCGCGTCCGAGATCGCCGACGGGCCGCAGAGCGTGATCGAGCAACAGGTGGAGATGGGTGTCGCCGTCCGCATGGCGGTGATGGAAACCCTTCTCGTCTCGCAGAACCAGGGACCGCGCGCATGACCCGGCCGACCGTCATCAACAACGTCCGCATCATCGATCCCTCGCAGAATCTCGACGAGACGGGCACCATCGTCATCGAAGACGGCCGCATCGCCGCCGCTGGCAGCGGCGCCCGCAACCAGGGAGTGCCCGACGGCGCGGAGGTCGTGGACGGATCCGGCCTCGTCGCCGCACCAGGCCTCGTCGATGCCCGCGTGTTCGTCGGCGAGCCCGGTGCCGAGCACCGCGAGACGATCGAATCTGCATCGCGCGCGGCAGCGGCGGGCGGCATCACCTCGTTCATCATGATGCCCGATACCGACCCTGTCATCGATGACATCGCGCTGGTCGAATACGTGCTGAAGACGGCGCGCGACAAGGCGCTCGTCCATGTGCACCCGGCAGCAGCTCTGACCAAGGGGCTGGCCGGAACGGAAATGACGGAATTCGGCCTGCTGCGCGAGGCCGGCGCCGTCGCCTTCACCAACGGCCGCCACGCCATGCACGACGCGCAGGTGCTGCGCCGGGCGATGACCTATGCGCGCGAATTTTCCGCCGTGATCGCTCTTGAGACCCGCGACAAGCATCTCGGCGCCGGCGGGGTGATGAACGAGGGGCTGCTGGCAAGCTGGCTCGGCCTTTCGGGCACGCCGCGCGAGGCGGAGGTGATCCCGCTGGAACGCGACCTGCGACTTGCAACCCTGACACGCGCCGCCTATCACGCAGCACAGATCTCGGTGCCGGAATCGGCGGACGCCATGCGCGTTGCCCGCTCCCGCGGCGCCAACGCCACCTGCGGCATCTCGATCAACCACCTGACGCTGAACGAGAACGACATCGGCGAGTACCGCACCTTCTTCAAGCTGTCGCCGCCGCTTCGCGGCGAGGACGACCGCACGGCGATGGTACAGGCGCTGGCCGACGGCACTATCGACATCATCGTCTCCTCCCACGATCCGCAGGACGTCGATACGAAGCGGCTGCCTTTCGCGGAGGCGGCCGACGGTGCGATCGGGCTGGAGACGATGCTGGCCGCAGCGCTTCGCCTGCACCACAGTAGCGAAGTTTCGCTGATGCGCCTCTTCGACGCCATGTCGACGCGGCCGGCGAAGATCTTCGGGCTTGATGCCGGCACGCTCCGGTCCGGCGCCGTCGCCGACCTCGTGCTGATCGATCTCGACGAGCCGTGGATCGCGGCCAAGGACGGCTTCGTGTCGCGCTCCAAGAACACGCCCTTCGAAGATGCCCGCTTTACGGGTCGCGCCGTTCAAACCTATGTTGCGGGCAAAAGGGTGCATGCGGCGCAGCGGTAGGCGGCGCGGATGAGGGGCTAGTCGAACG
The DNA here is from genome assembly GCF_013378445.1 of Mycoplana rhizolycopersici. Classification (GTDB taxonomy): domain Bacteria; phylum Pseudomonadota; class Alphaproteobacteria; order Rhizobiales; family Rhizobiaceae; genus Mycoplana; species Mycoplana rhizolycopersici. The sequence goes on along the minus strand of NZ_JABXYK010000002.1, from coordinate 463,572 downwards.
GCCTGATGCAAGACACGACAGATCGGCAATCTCGGGGGAAACAGTAGAGTGCCTGACATCCTGACCTGGCAGATGGGACCGCTGCCGACGCTTCTGAGCCTCGCCTTCGGCTATCTGCTGGGCTCCATTCCCTTCGGCCTCCTGCTGACCCGGATGGCCGGCCTCGGCGATGTGCGCAAGATCGGTTCCGGCAATATCGGCGCTACCAACGTGCTTCGCACCGGCAACAGGAAGCTGGCCGCGGCCACCCTCCTGCTCGATGCGCTGAAGGGCACGGCGGCGGCGGCGATCGCTTCCAGTTTCGGGCTGGAGGCCGGGATCGCGGCCGGCTTTGCCGCCTTCATGGGGCATCTCTTTCCCGTCTGGCTGGGTTTCAAGGGTGGCAAGGGCGTCGCCACCTATCTCGGCATCCTGCTCGGGCTCGTTCCCTTCATGCTCGCCGTCTTCGCAGCGATCTGGGTGTCGGTTGCCTATCTTACGCGCTATTCCTCGCTGTCCGCCCTGGTTGCAACAGCGGCGTGTCCGGTTGTATTGTGGTTTACGGGGTACGAGGAGGTTGCGATCCTGTTTGCCGTCATGACGCTGATCACTTGGATCAAGCACCGCGCAAACATCTCGCGACTGCTGCGTGGTACCGAAAGCAGGATCGGCGACAAGGGCTAAAAACAAGTTCAGGACGGGGGGCACATGTCCGAAGGCGCAGGCAGGCAGGGGATTGCGCTTTCGGAGAGACAGAAGATCGCCTGGCTGCGGCTGATCCGCAGCGACAATGTCGGTCCCGTCACCTTCCGCGACCTCATCAACCACTTCGGAACGGCCGAGGCAGCGCTCGAAATGCTGCCTGAGCTTTCAAGGCGCGGCGGCGCCGTGCGCTCCATCCGCATCGCAAGCCATGCGGATGCCGAGCGGGAGCTGGAACTTGCGCACCGCCATGGAGCGGCCTTCGTCGGCATCGGCGAGCCCGACTATCCTCCCTTTCTGAGAAAGATCGACGGCGCGCCGCCGCTGCTGGCCATGAAGGGCAACCGGGCCGCCGCCGGTGACGTTGCCGTCGGCATCGTCGGCTCGCGCAACGCCTCGATCGCCGGCGCGAAGTTCGCGGGAATGCTGGCGAGGGATCTGGGTGCGAGCGGGTATGTCGTCGTCTCCGGGCTGGCCCGCGGCATCGATACGGCCGCCCACCGTGCCAGCCTCGCAACGGGCACGATCGCCGCCATGGCCGGCGGGCTGGACCAGCCCTACCCCCCGGAAAACATCGGCCTGCTCGACGAGATCACCTCAGGCAACGGTCTTGCCGTCAGCGAAATGCCGTTCGGCTGGGAGCCCCGTGCCCGCGACTTTCCGCGCCGCAACCGACTGATCGCGGGTATCGGCCTCGGACTGGTCGTGGTCGAGGCGGCGAGCCGTTCAGGCTCGCTGATCACCGCCCGCAACGCAGCGGATTTCGGCCGCCTCGTCTTCGCCGTCCCGGGTTCGCCGCTTGACCCGCGCGCGCACGGCACCAACGCGCTGCTCAAGGACGGCGCCATCGTCACAACGGATGCGTCGGATGTGCTGGAAGCCCTCGCGCCGCTTCGCGAGCCGGACCTATTTCAAAGCCAGAGCCGCGCCGAAGAGCCGGCGGTGGACAGCGACCCCATGGCCCTGCCCCCTGACGATAGCGAGCGCGATCGCATCGCCTCAGCCCTTGGGCCGACGCCGGTCGAGATCGACGAGATCATCCGCCACACCGAGCTTGCCGCCGCAACGGTCTATCTCGTGCTGCTGGAACTGGATCTAGCCGGTCGTCTTCATCGCCATGCCGGCGGCCTGGTTTCGATCGCCACCGACTGACAGCGGCCGCAGGCCGGACTGGATGTCGCCGGCTTCGACATATGCCATCTCGATCAGGTAGCGCAGCATTTCCGCCCCCTCGATGTTGGCAACGGCCCGAAGCTCCCCCAGCATCTGGCGGATATAGGCAATATTGTCATGCGTCCGCCCGGTAAGCGGCACCGGAATCCTTGGTTTGGTATTCATGTCAACGTCCCGCTCGAATACCGCGGCGCAACCACACGTCATCGCCGCAACCTTTACTCACGGAAGACGATACAACCTTTATTTTAAATTGCAATACACACCACAACACCCATAGATTGCACTCACCGCGCACCAGTTATTTTGACGTCGCCTCTTGACCGAAACGCTTTCCCTGTTCATTTCGAGGGCAACGACAACGCCGGCGCGTATCGCAGAACAGAAGGGCTATCCCGCCGGGAAAGGCCCCCGGCACAGAGAACGACGATGAATGTTGTAGTGGTGGAATCGCCTGCCAAGGCCAAGACGATCAACAAGTATCTGGGTTCAGGCTACAAGGTCCTTGCCTCTTTCGGACACGTTCGCGACCTTCCGGCCAAGGATGGATCGGTGCTTCCCGACCAGGATTTCGAGATGTCCTGGGAGGTCGACAGCGCATCGGCGAAGCGGATGAAGGAGATCGCCGACGCTGTGAAATCCTCCGACGGCCTGATTCTGGCGACCGACCCTGATCGCGAAGGCGAAGCGATTTCCTGGCACGTGCTGGACCTTTTGAAGAGGAAGCGCGTGCTCGGCGACAAGCCGGTCAAGCGCGTGGTCTTCAACGCCATCACCAAGGCTGCCGTGCTCGATGCGATGAAGGCGCCGCGCGATATCGACATCGCACTGGTCGATGCCTATCTCGCCCGTCGCGCACTCGATTATCTCGTGGGCTTCAACCTTTCGCCGGTGCTCTGGCGCAAGCTGCCGGGCGCGCGTTCGGCCGGCCGCGTGCAGTCGGTTGCCCTCAGGCTCGTCTGCGATCGTGAATCCGAGATCGAGCGTTTCGTCTCCGAGGAATACTGGAACCTCTCCGCCCTGCTGAAGACGCCGCGCGGCGACGAATTCGAAGCCAAGCTCGTGTCTGCCGACGGGAAACGCTTGCAGGCTCGTTCCGTCGGCAACGGCGAGGAGGCAAACCGCCTGAAGGACCTGCTCGAGGGCGCGAGCTACCGGGTGGAAAGCGTCGAGGCCAAGCCCACGAAGCGCAATCCGGCCCCGCCGTTCACCACGTCCACGCTGCAGCAGGCCGCCTCCTCCAAGCTCGGCTTCTCGGCATCGCGCACCATGCAGGTGGCGCAGCGGCTCTACGAAGGCATCGATATCGGCGGCGAGACCGTCGGCCTGATCACCTATATGCGTACCGACGGCGTGCAGATGGCGCCGGAGGCGATCGATGCCGCGCGTCGGGCGATCGGCAACCAGTTCGGCGATCGCTATGTGCCGGAGAAGGCCCGTTTCTACTCCACCAAAGCCAAGAACGCCCAGGAAGCGCACGAGGCGATCCGCCCGACCGACTTCAACCGCGTACCCGATCATGTCCGTCGCGCGCTGGATCCCGACCAGGCCAGGCTCTACGACCTGATCTGGAAGCGCGCCATCGCAAGCCAGATGGCGTCGGCGGAGATCGAGCGCACCACCGTCGAGATCGACGCGGACAACGCTGGCAAGCATGCCGGCCTGCGCGCGACCGGCTCGGTCATCCGCTTCGACGGCTTCATCGCCGCCTATACCGACCAGAAGGAGGACGGCGAGCAGTCCGACGATGGCGACGAGGATGGCCGGCTGCCGGAGATCAATGCGCGCGAAAACCTCGCCAAGCAGAAGATCAACGCGACCCAGCATTTCACCGAACCGCCGCCGCGTTACTCCGAAGCCTCGCTGATCAAGAAGATGGAAGAGCTCGGCATCGGCCGGCCGTCCACCTACGCCGCGACGCTGAAGACGCTCGAGGACCGCGAATACATCATCATCGACAAGCGCAAGCTGATCCCCGAAGCCAAGGGCCGACTGGTGACGGCCTTCCTCGAGAGCTTCTTCACCCGCTACGTCGAATACGACTTCACGGCTTCGCTCGAGGAAAAACTCGACCAGATCTCGGCCGGCGAGCTCAACTGGAAGGACGTGCTGCGCGACTTCTGGCGCGACTTCATCGCCCAGATCGACGACACGAAAGAACTGCGCGTCACCAATGTACTGGATGCGCTGAACGAGATCCTGGCGCCGCTCGCCTTCCCCAAGCGCGAGGACGGCGGTGACCCGCGCGCCTGCCCCTCCTGCGGCACCGGCAAGCTGTCGCTGAAGCTCGGCCGCGGCAGCGGCGCCTTCATCGGCTGCTCGAACTATCCGGATTGCCGCTATACCCGCCCCTTCGGTGCGGAGGCCGCCAATGGCGAGGGCCAGGCATCGAACGAACCGCAGGCGCTCGGCAAGGATCCGCATACCGGCGAGGAAATCACGCTGCGTTCGGGCCGCTTCGGCCCCTATGTGCAGCGCGGCGACGGCAAGGAAGCCAAGCGCTCCAGCCTGCCGAAGGGCTGGACGCCCGACAGCATCGACCATGAGAAGGCGCTGGCGCTTTTGTCCTTGCCGCGCGACATCGGCGCACATCCGGAAACGGGCAAGATGATCTCCTCCGGGCTTGGCCGCTACGGGCCGTTCGTGCTGCACGACGGCACCTATGCCAACGTAGAAAGCATCGAGGACGTGTTTTCGATCGGCCTCAACCGCGCCGTCTCCGTGCTCGCCGACAAGCAGAGCAAGGGTGGCGGACGGGCTCGCGGCGGCACGCCGGCGGCGCTGAAAACGCTCGGCGACCATCCGGACGGCGGCGCTATCACCGTTCGCGATGGCCGCTATGGTCCCTACGTCAACTGGGGCAAGATCAATGCGACGCTGCCGAAGGGCAAGGACGCCCAGGCCGTAACGCTCGAAGAAGCCCTGGTCCTGATCGCAGAGAAGGCCGGCAAGGGCGGCGGCACGAAGGCCAAGGCTAAGGCGAAGACTGCGAAGTCCGCCGCGACCAAGGCGGACGGCGAAAAAGCCACCAAGGCCAAGACGACGAAAAAGGCCGCCCCCAAGGCGAAAGCCGCAGCGAAGACCAAGAAGGCAAGCGCCAAGAAGGTAGACGAATGACGCATGATCCCCGCGACCGGTCGAGGCAGAACAAACGGCCCGGCCGCGCGGGCCGCGACCTGCCGCCGGGCGCCGAGATCCCGCTGATCCACGGCGAGATACCGCCGCGCGAGGTGCTGTTGCGCTTCATCGCCGACCACCCGGACAAGGCCTCCAAGCGCGAAATTTCCAAGGAGTTCGGGCTGAAGGGTGAAAAGCGGGTCGAACTGAAGCAGATCCTCAAGAGCTTCGAGGAAGAGGGCCTCCTGGAAAAGCGGCGCAAGTCGCTCGTGCGTCCCGGCGCCCTGCCCCCGGTCGCCGTCCTCGACATCACCACCCGCGACGTCACGGGCGATCTCATTGGCCGGCCGGCGGAGTGGCTTGACGACCTTGGCGTCGCGCCGGCGGTGACGATCCGCCAGCCGAGCATCGGCAAATCGGCCGGCAAGGCTCCGGTCGCGGGTCTCGGCGACCGGGTTCTGGCGAAAATCTTCCCGGCCAAGGACCGCGGCGGGCCGGCCTATACCGCCCGCGTCATCAAGATCCTCGACAAGCGCAAGAATGCCGGCATGGGCGTGTTCCGCACCGCTGCGGACGGCGGCGGCCGGATCATGCCGATCGACAAGCGCGGCGAGGAACTTTCCGTCGACAGCGATTTCATGGCAGGAGCAAAGGACGGCGACCTCGTCGAGATCGACGTGGTGCGCATCGGCCGCTATGGCCTGCCGCGTGCGCAGGTAAAGGCGGTGATCGGCTCGGTCGCCTCGGAGAAGGCGATCTCCATGATCGCGATCCATGCGCACGGCATTCCCTACATCTTCCCCGAAGGCGTGCTGAAGGAAGCCGCGGCCGCCGGCCCGGCGACGATGGCGCACCGCGAGGACTGGCGCGCGCTGCCGCTGATCACGATCGACCCGGCCGACGCCAAGGACCACGACGACGCCGTCTATGCCGAAGCGGACAGCGCGCCGGAAAATCCCGGCGGCGTCATCGTCACGGTCGCGATCGCCGACGTCAGCTACTACGTCCGCCCCGGCTCCGCGCTGGACCGGGAGGCGCTGAAGCGTGGCAACTCGGTCTACTTCCCCGACCGCGTCGTGCCGATGCTGCCCGAACGGATCTCCAACGACCTGTGCTCGCTGAAGGAAGGCGTCGATCGGCCGGCTCTTGCCGTGCGCATGGTGTTTTCCAAGGAGGGTCGAAAGGTCGGCCATACCTTCCATCGCATCATGATGAAGAGTGCGGCCAAGCTTTCCTACCAGCAGGCGCAGGCTGCAATCGACGGCGCGCTAGACGACAAGACCGGACCGATTCTCGAGACCATCCTCAAGCCACTGTGGCACGCCTATCGTATCCTCACCGTGGGCCGCGACCGGCGCCAGCCGCTCGAGCTCGACATGCCCGAGCGCAAGATCTTGCTGAAGGAGGACGGCACGGTGGACCGCGTCGTCGTGCCCCCTCGCCTCGACGCACACAAGCTGATCGAGGAAATGATGATCCAGGCGAACGTCGCTGCGGCCGAGACGCTGGAAAAGCGGCAGCAGTCGCTGATCTACCGCGTCCATGACGCGCCGTCGCTCGCCAAGCAGGAAACGCTGCGCGAATTCCTCGCAACCCTCGATATTTCGCTGGTCCGCGGCGGCAACATGCGTTCGAACCATTTCAACGGTATCCTGAAGAAGGCCGAGGACAAGCCGTTCCAGCAGATGGTCAACGAGATGGTGCTGCGCTCGCAGAGCCAGGCGATCTACAGCCCCGAGAACATCGGCCACTTCGGCCTCAACCTGCTGAAGTACGCCCATTTCACCTCGCCGATCCGCCGCTATGCGGACCTGATCGTGCATCGCGCGCTCGTGGCCTCGCTGAAGCTCGGTGAAGGCGGCATTACCATGGATGAGGAGGCCGCACTCGACGACATCGCTGCCGAAATCTCCACCTTCGAGCGCCGCGCCATGGCGGCCGAGCGCGACACGGTCGACCGCCTGATCGCCCATCATCTTGCCGGCCGGATCGGCGAAGAGTTCGAGGGCCGCGTGTCGGGCGTCACCAAGGCGGGGCTTTTTGTCACTCTTCCCGCCTATGGCGCCGACGGCTTCGTGCCTATATCTACGCTCGGTCGCGATTATTACATCTACGACGAGGCGCATCAGGCGCTTTCCGGCGAGAAGACCGGATTGGGCTATCGTCTCGGCGACGAGGTCGTGGTCAGGCTGGCGGAGGCGGTGCCGCTTGCTGGCGCGCTACGCTTCGAGATGTTGAGCGAAGGGCGCAAGATGCCGACGGGCGTGCGCTCGTTCCACAAGGCCAACCGCCGCGATCGCAGCGGGTCACGGCGGCAACCGGGCACGCGCCCGCCGCGAGGCAGGCGCTAGTCCGGGCATAGGCTAGGGCAGCAAGGATACGAACATGCAGGCGACCTTTCGACAGACCGCATCGGGCTCCGGCCAAAGTCGCGCAGAGGAACGCCCGCTGGGCCGCGCAATCCGCCGCGGCATGCTGAACCGCTGTCCGGCCTGCGGCGAAGGTCGCCTGTTCCGGAGCTTCCTCAAGCCTGTCGATGCCTGCACCGTCTGCGGCGAAGAGATGCTCCATCACCGTGCCGACGACCTGCCTCCCTATCTCGTCATCACCATCGTCGGCCATTTCGTGCTCGCCGGCTACATGGCGACGGATCTCCTGCTTCCCTTCAGCACGTGGATGCATCTGGCCATCTGGGTGCCCGTGACAATCATCAGCGCAATCTTCCTGATGCAGCCCGTCAAGGGCGGGGTGATCGGCCTGCAGTGGGCCTTGCGGATGCATGGTTTCGGGGGACATGCCGATACGCCGGCCGACGACCTCCCCTCCCGCGAAGCCAACGAATGACCGCCGCTCCCCTGCTCCGGCCGGTGGATGCCGCCTCGGTCGTCCTGATCGACCGCTCGGAGGGGCGATTTCGCGTTCTTGTCGGCAGGCGCAGTAGCCGGCACGTCTTCATGCCCGACGTCTACGTGTTCCCCGGCGGACGGCGCGACCGCGGTGATTCGCGTATGCCCGTCCTCTCCTGCCTGCACGAAGCCACGAGCGCACGCCTGTCGATCCGAACACATGCCCGCATGCGCGAGGCGACGTTGCAGGGCCTTGGCGTTGCGGCCCTACGCGAACTGCACGAGGAGGCCGGGCTTGTGGTCGGAAGGCGCACAGGTAGCGACGAACGCCTTGGCACGCCCTTTCTGCCGGATCTGTCACATCTTCGTTTCTTTGCGCGCGCTATAACGCCCCCTGGACCGCCGCGCCGCTTCGACGCCCGCTTTTTTGCCCTTTTTACCGACGATGCAGGCGTCGATCCTGCCAGTGCGCAGGATAGCCCCGAGCTTTTCGACCTGCATTGGGTCGACATCTTTGAGGAACTGAAGATCGAGATGCCAGCGATAACCGTCACGGTTCTTGAGGAACTGAAGAATTCCCTGCAAAGAGACCCGACACTGCCGTTCGGGGATCAGGCTGCGCTCTTCATGCACCGCCGGGGCCGGTTCGTCCGAGATACGCTTTAGGATATCGCGCGCATGTCAGATCCCCAAACGGATCCCAAGCCGGGCTCCAAGCCAGGCTCGATGCCGTCCAGCCCTGCGCCAGTCGACAGCATCCACTGGCGCTCGCTCGTGGCGGCGATGGCGGCGATCGGCGCGGTCGGTATCGCGATCGGCCTGGGCCTGCCGCTCCTCAGCATCATCATGGAAAAGCGCGGCATCTCGTCCACGCTGATCGGGCTGAATTCCGCGATGGCGGGCATCGCCGCGATGCTGAGCGCCCCGTTCACCACCAAGCTTGCCCATCGCTTCGGCACCTCGAACATCATGGTCGCCGCGATCGTCCTGGCTGCCGCAAGTTCGCTCGGATTCTACTACGTCGAGAATTTCCTTCTTTGGTTTCCCCTGCGAATCGTTTTCCACGGGGCGACCACGATGCTGTTCATCCTGTCGGAATTCTGGATCAACGCCGCGGCACCACCGCGTCGGCGCGGTCTGGTGCTCGGCATCTACGCGACCGTCCTCGCGCTCGGCTTCGCAAACGGCCCGCTCCTCTTCTCGCTTTTGGGCAGCGACGGCCCCCTGCCTTTCGCCGTCGGCGCCCTGATCATTCTGGTCGCTGCAGTACCGATCCTGTTTGCACGGCGGGAAAGCCCGACGATCGACGAGAAGCCGGAACTGCATTTCATGCGCTACGTCTTCCTTGTGCCGACCGCCACGGCCGCCGTCTTCGTCTTCGGCGCGGTGGAAGTCGGCGGTCTGTCGCTCTTTCCGATCTACGCCACGCGCACGGGCTTTACCGAATCGCAGGCCGCATTGCTGCTGACGGTCATGGGCGTCGGCAATTTCCTGTTCCAGATTCCGCTCGGCATGCTGTCCGACCATATGAAGGATCGCCGCAGGCTGCTTTCGATCATGGCCTGCGTCGGGCTTCTGGGTGCGGCCTCCCTGCCGCTTCTGTCCGAAAACTGGCTGCTGATGGCCATCGTGCTGCTCTTCTGGGGCGGCTGCGTCTCCGGCCTCTACACCGTGGGACTCAGTCATCTCGGCTCGCGCCTGACCGGAGCCGACCTCGCGGCAGCCAACGCCGCGTTCGTGTTCAGCTATGCGGTCGGCACGGTTGCCGGCCCGCAGGTGATCGGCGCGGCGATGGATATCGCCGGTCTGGACGGATTTGCATGGGCAATCGTGTTCTTCTTTGGCCTCTATGTGGCGCTTTCCCTGGCGCGCATGGTGTACCGGCCAAAACGGACTTGACTTTTCGGGCGCGATTTGTAGTTTCGCGCCACATTTGAAGTTCCAATGCCGTGGAACCGGACAGGTCGTCCACGGCTTCGTTTTTGTAAAGGCAGGACGACCATGGCCAAGGCTACCACCATCAAGATCAAGCTGCTGTCGACGGCCGACACCGGCTTCTTCTACGTCACGACGAAGAACAGCCGTACGATGACGGAAAAGATGACCAAGACGAAGTACGACCCGGTCGCGCGCAAGCACGTCGAGTTCAAGGAAACCAAGATCAAGTAATCCTGGTTGCTTCGGCACATTTCAAAGGCGCGTCGCTCTTGCGGCGCGCCTTTTTCGTTGCCCGCCCTGAAGGGAGCCGATCAGTGTATCGGATGATGAAACAGCTCGCCTGAAACCAAAACGCCGCCCCCTTTCGGAAGCGGCGTTAAATTGGGGGCCGACTGGGGATGACGACGGCACGAGGATTCCGTTTATGTCTTCACCAGCCGGCCGACCCCACGACCCAGGAGATGCGGCGGACCTAGCATCATGGGGTAACCCGGCGGGAGCTTTACGCTCGCCATTGATGAGAGGATTGCGCGGAATTGGAAAAAAATCAATGAAATCTTGATCGCCGCAGGCACCCGGCCCGCAGAGTTGGTTAATCCGTTTGCCTAGGCCATTGGGAATCAGGCGAAGAAAACGTTATTTAACGCAACAAAATTTCGCGGCGAAATCAACAACCCCCAAGTGCAATCCGCCTGCCATAAATATCCTGACGCAACGTAAGCCCCCTTCACGTACGGCGCCGAACACATTGAATACATTAGCAAACGCAAACAGTAATATAAATCGCAAAAAGTAGCCGTTGTGACACTTTTTTGACGAAGGCGGCGATCGTGCGGCGACGCTCCAATTTCCTGTTGAGCGGTTCGAAAAAAATTGATGCCGTGTCAGCTTTCGCTATTTAGCATCAGCTAAAATCTGTGGATAAGTGACGGAGGAAGGCAGGTGTGTTGCTTTCGCCACGCTTTTCGGCCGTTGCCGGAAGCACGCGTGACCACCGCCGATGAGCCAGTTTGGGACGGATCGAAGGTAAGGTGGAGCTTTTGTAGAACGATCGGGCTGCCTGCGATCACGCGGCGGCGGCCACGACCCGGTTCCGCCCGCCGCGCTTGGCCTCATAGAGCGCATTGTCGGCGCGCTTCAGCAGCGCCTCCGGACTGTCGCCCTGCGGCGATAGCGACGCGATACCCATCGATGCCGTTACCTGCAAGGGTACGGTGACATCGCCCAGGCGAAACGGTACCTGCTCGATCGCCATGCGCAGTCGCTCGGCCACGCCGGCTGCCGTTTCGGGCGGGGTATCCGGCATCACGAGCACGAATTCCTCGCCGCCGTAGCGGCAGGCAAGATCGGCGCCGCGCACGGCCGAACGCAGCCTGCTGGCGAATTCGCGCAACACCGCATCGCCGATATCGTGGCCATAGGTATCGTTGATCAGCTTGAACCGGTCGATATCGGTCATGCAGACCGACATCGACCTCCCCCGGGCGACGGAGCGGTCGATCAACAGCTTGAGGTGGCTGTCGAGGTAACGTCGATTGTGAAGCCCGGTCAGACCGTCGGTCACGGCAAGCTCGATCGACTGCTTGACGCTGGAGCGCAGGCGGTCGTTGTAGCGCTTGCGGCGGATCTGGGTGAGGCTGCGGGCCAGAAGCTCGTTGGGGTCGATCGGGCGGACGAGGTAGTCCGTCACGCCGAGGTCGAGTGCGCGGACGATCATGTCGTCATGGCCCTGCTCGGCGATCAGAAGGATCGGCAGATAGCGGGTGCGCTCAAGCGAACGCAGTTGCGAGCAGAGACGAAGCGGATCGTATTCGGCAAAATTCGCGTTGACGATCACCAGTTCGAACGGCTTCTCCGCGGCCTCGAAGAGCGCTGCCTGGGGATCCGACATGCAGGTGACGTCAGCGACGGGCTTCAGGGCGCGGACGATGCGTTCCTGCGAGCTGCCGCGCCCGTCCACCAACAGGATCGAGCCGGGTTCGTCCCCGAGTGCCCCGCCGAGCGAGGGGTCCATGCCGAGCGCTTCGGCGGCGGCGGCGCGCACGCGAAGCTCATCCGTGAGGGTCTTCAGCCGCACGAGGCTCTTGACGCGCGACATCAGCTGGAGGTCGTTGACGGGCTTAGTCAGGAAATCGTCCGCTCCGGCCTTCAGCCCCCGCACCCGGTCCGAAGGCTGGTCGAGCGCTGTGACCATCACCACGGGGATATGCGCCGTGCGCGGATTTTCCTTCAGCCGCTCGCAGACCTCGAAGCCGTCGATCCCCGGCATCATCACGTCGAGCAGGATGAGATCCACCTGTGTGCGCTCGCAGATCGCCAGCGCGTCGAAACCGTTTGCCGCCGTCAGCACGTCGAAATATTCCGCCAGGAGCCGCGCTTCCAGCAGCTTCACGTTTGCAGGAATATCATCGACGACGAGAATGCGTGCTGTCATGGGTGCGGATCCGGCCTCATGCGTCGCCCAGATAGGTCTTGATGGTCTCGATGAACTTCGGCACCGAGATCGGCTTGGAGACATAGGCCTCGCATCCCCCCTGGCGGATGCGCTCCTCGTCGCCCTTCATCGCGAATGCGGTAACGGCGATCACGGGGATGACATGAAGTTCGTCGTCCTCCTTCAGCCACTTCGTGACCTCGAGGCCCGACACTTCCGGCAGCTGGATGTCCATCAGGATCAGATCGGGGCGATAGCGGCGGGCAAGCTCAAGCGCCTCCATCCCGTTCCGGGTCTGGATGGTGCTGTAGCCGGAGGCCTCGATGAGGTCCCGGAAGAGCTTCATGTTCAGCTCGTTGTCCTCGACTATCATCACCTGTTTCGGCATCAGACGTCCTTGCCCCTCACTCCAGCTTTGCAACGCCCCTCGAGACATATAAGTTGCGACAATGCCGTATTCGCCCAGCGCGATCCCTGCGATAGTAGCGGCATTTGGTTGACTAAAAGGTAACTTTTCCGGGAAACTTCCATGCAAAGCCAAAAAGATACAACGGTTAACGACGCCGAATCGACGGCCGTGTCCGTTCTTGCCTGGCTGGCTGGCGAGCCCGAACATTTCTCGCGCTTCCTGTCGCTCACCGGCATGGCGCCGGCCGATCTGCGCGCGGCTGCGGGAAATCGCAGTTTTCTCGCCGGGCTCGTCGAATTCCTCATGGGCCACGAGCCGACGCTGATGGCCTTCTGCGCGGCGACGGAAACGAAGCCGGAAACGGTGGTGCGCGCCCATGCCATGCTCACGGGCGGTGCAAATGCAGGCGGCTGGTGATGAACGCGCCCGATTTCATGCCCCTTGAAAAGCTCCGCCTGGCGGACCGGCCGCTCATCGTCTGCGATGTCGACGAGGTCGTTCTGGAATATCTGACGCCCTTTACCGCCTTCCTGCGTTCGCGCGACCACGACCTCTTGCCGCGCTCCTTCCGCCTGCACGGCAATATCGTCGAGCGCGGCACGGGTAGCGTCGCCCTCGATGCCGTCGTCGATGCGCTGCAGGAGGAGTTCTTTGCGGCACAGGAGCATTGGCAAACGCCGGCGGCACTGGCCGTCGAGACGCTGATGGCGCTCGGGCGCGACGCGGACATCGTCTTCCTCACCGCCATGCCGCCGCGCCATGCCGAAGCGCGGCGCCGGTTGCTGCAGCGGATCGGCCTGACGTTCCCGATGGTGGCGACGGAGGCGGCGAAGGGACCCGTTGTCCAGGCCCTGCATGGCGACCGTCCGCTGCCGGTCGCCTTCATCGACGACATCCACTACAACCACCGCTCCGTCGGCGAGAGCGTGCCCGACGCCCTGCTCGTGCGCTTGATGGCGAACCAGGTCTTTCTCGCCATGGCGCCGGACCCGGGCGAACGGGTCCGCTGCGCCACGTGCTGGAACGAGGCTAATCGCCTGATCCGCACGCACTTCCAGGGCGTGCACCACTCCTGATGGGCGCACTGTGCGGGCGGGGAAGCGGAATGCGGCTGTGGCAGGCATGAGCTTCTCTTCTCGACGGGCTTGAGACTCGCAATCTTAGAAGCTAATGTGCAAATGTTCAACGTTTGTTCCGATCGATGCAGGCTGACGAGATACACCATCCGGGATTTTGTCGCGATTGCCTGGTCGGGCAGCCGCCAGCGCAGCGCCGTTGCCGGAAATGCGGCAGCCCCCGGCTGATCTATCACGACGAACTCTATGGCCTGACACTGGCGCATATCGACTGCGACGCCTTCTATGCCTCGATCGAGAAGCGGGACAACCCGGAACTCGCCGACAAGCCGGTGATCATCGGCGGGGGAAAACGCGGCGTCGTTTCCACCGCCTGCTATATCGCCCGCATTCATGGCGTGCGGTCGGCGATGCCCATGTTCAAGGCGCTCGAGGCCTGTCCGCAGGCCGTGGTCGTCAAGCCCGACATGGAAAAATACGTGCGCGTCGGCCGCCAGATCCGGACCATGATGGGGGATCTGACGCCGCTGGTGCAACCCCTTTCCATCGATGAGGCCTTCCTGGAGCTGAAAGGAACCGAACGCCTGCACCATGACCCGCCCGCCCGCGTGCTGGCGCGGTTTGCTCAGCGCGTCGAAAAGGAGGTGGGCATCACCATTTCCGTGGGCCTTTCCTACTGCAAGTTCCTTGCAAAGGTCGCATCCGACCTGCAGAAGCCGCGCGGCTTTTCCGTGATCGGTCAGGCGGAGGCGCTGGAATTCCTGCGGCCTCGCTCGGTGCGGCTGATCTGGGGCGTGGGCAAGGCGTTCGCCGAGACGCTCGAGCGGGACGGCATCCGTGAAATCGGCCAGTTGCAGACGATGGAGGAGACCGAGCTGATGCGCCGCTACGGCGTCATGGGCAAGCGGCTCTACAACCTCTCGCGTGGACAGGACGACCGGGAAGTGCACCTGAACGACGCAGCGAAGAGCGTGTCCTCCGAGACGACGTTTTTCGACGACATCTCCGCCTATGACGACCTCGTCACGCACCTGCGGCGCCTGGCCGAACAGGTGGCAGCGCGGCTGCGCAAGGCCGACATCGCCGGACAGACCGTGGTGCTGAAACTGAAGACGGCGGACTTCAAGAGCCGTACCCGCAATCGCAAGCTGGAAGATCCGACCATGCTGGCCGACCGCATCTTCCGCATCGGCATGGAGCTTCTGAAGAAGGAAGCGGACGGTACCAAGTTCCGTCTCATCGGCATCGGCGTCTCCGACCTCTGCGATCCGCAGCGCGCCGATCCACCCGACCTCGTCGATCCGCTGGCAAGCCGGCGGGCGGCCGCCGAGGCCGCCGTCAACGTTCTGCGCGACAAGTTCGGCAAGAAGAGCGTGGAGACCGGCTACACCTTCGGCAAGGACAGGCGATAGCAACCCAAAGCGCAGTGGCAACATGCGGAACTATGCAAATGCCACCAACCTGAAGCGATGCGGCGCCGGCAGCTTTGGGCCATTGGCGTATGTCGATCCATGTACCGCCTTAGTCGGCGCGGCACGGGTATGCTATGCTGGTCGGGAACGATCGGATCGCGTGAAGATTTGGTGAATGGCCAAGCCGTGAGGCCGTGGACGGATACAATCGCTATCGAGAGGAGAACGTCAAATGAACAGCTTCATCTCCAGCATCGCAGCCTGCACCCTGCTCGTCGCAATTTCCGCTGCAACGCCAATACATGCGGAAGACATGATGAAGTCCGACCTCCTGCCTGCCGAAACCACGAACGCCGACACGATGACGACGGCAGGAACGAAGGCCGATTGCGTGCACAAGGCCGAAATGGAGCAGGACGGCGTGAAGAAGGAAGAGATGCTGAAGGCTTGCGACGCAATGCAGTGAGCCATGCGGTGCCATCACCAGCGCAGCGAGTGCGACAACCACAGCGACGTGCGGGGAATGTCCGCTTTGCGCCAGAATCAGACACTGGTCGCATCTGCTAAATAATTCCGGAAATATGCAGTTACGCCCCCGAGCGGGCCTGCGCTTCCGCCGCGCGGCGGCGCTCGTCCATTTCGGCGAGCCAGCGTTTGCGCAGCACGGGCGGCCGCTCCGGGATAGGCTCTTCCTCGAAGACCGCAGCGCCGATCCGGTCCGTCCTGAAATGACGGAAGCCCTGGCGCAGCTCGCACCAGCCGACGAGAATGCGCGCTGTCTCCAGGAAGCCGAGCGTTATCGGCCAGATGGTGCGGCGGCTGCCGCGGCCCTGCTCGTCGCTGTAGCTGATCGTAATTTTCCGCCCCTCCCGGATCGCCTTTCGCACTGCTGTCAGATCGATGCGGTCCTGCGGCCCGCGGAAATCGGGTCTGGCGCGTGTCACCGGGTCTTCGATATAGCTGCGCAGCCGCGCCGGCACGGTGGCGTTGATCTTCGAGACCAGATCGCGCGCGGCTCTCGAAAGCGTGGGGTCGCCGCGGCTTGCCACCCACTGCGCGCCGAGCACGGCCGCCTCGACCTCGTCTTGGGTCAGCATCAGCGGCGGCATGTCGTAGCCGCCTTCCATGACGTAGCCGACACCGGCTTCACCGCGGATCGGCACCCGCTGGGCCATCAGGTCGGCGATGTCGCGATAGACCGTGCGCACGGAGGTTTCGAGTTCGGCGGCGATTTCGCCTGCCGTCAACGGTCGACGGTGGCGGCGAAATATCTGGATGATCTGGAACAGCCTGTCGGCCCGCCGCATGTCATCCCCCTTCCGAACCCGATCGATGCTGACACCATGTTGTCAGCAGGCTGGCAGTAGTCAAGCCCATCCGACAGGTTCGAAACGCAAGGAGACAATGATGATCACGCTTTATTCCGGCGGCCCGCAATTCGGCCTTCCCGAGGTCAGCCCCTACGTCACCAAGACGGAAGTCCAGCTCAGGATGGCCGGGCTGGCCTACGAGAAGAAACGGGCGATACCGGCGACTTCGCCCAAGGGGCAACTGCCCTACATTCTCGACGACGGTGAACTGATTGCCGACAGCACCTTCATACGGCTGCATCTGGAAAAGAAGTACGGGTTTGACTTCGACGCCGGCCTTTCTGCGCGCGAACGCGCCGAAGCCTGGGCGATCGAGCGCATGATCGAAAACCAGCTCGGCTGGGTTTCGTCCTACTACCGGTTTCTCGTTGCGGAGAATTTCGAGAAGGGCCCCGGCCGCTGGTTCGACCATATGGAGAGCGATCAGCGCGAGACAATGCGCGAATACCTCCGCAGCGAGGTGGCAACGAACATCAAGGCCGTGGGCGTCGGGCGACATGCGCCGGAGGAAATCCTGCTGCTCGGCAAGCGGTCGGTTGCAGCCCTCGCCGCCCTGCTCGGCGGCAACCGCTATCTGATGGGTAATCGCGCGAGCGGTGCGGATGCCATCGCGTTTTCGATGATCGCGGCAATTCGTGCACCGCTCTTCGATACGCCGTTGAAGCGGGTGGTCGAGCAAGACCGCACGCTCTGCAGCTATTGCGATCGGATGATGGCGGAGTTCTATCCGGACCATCCCTGGCCCGGCACGGCTTGCACGCAAGAACTCATCGACGCATGATCCTCGCAAGGTGCTGCCGCCGCTGCAAACGGCGGCGGCGCTTCCTTACTAAAACCTTCTTTACAATCTCCGTTATAAACTCGGCGCTTCCCATGTATTGCGTAAGGACGGGAACATGCTTTTGCGTTTCGCCGCCGGGTTCGGCCTCTTTGCCCTCACCACGACGACCGCACTTGCCGGCGCTATCGAAGGCCCGTTGCAGATCATCGTCTCGCGGGACCTCCAGACGCTGAGGGTCTATGACGGCGATACGGTCGTTGCCAGTTCCAACGTGTCCAGCGGCAAGGAAGGGCATACGACGCCGACCGGCATCTTCTCCATCCTGGAGAAGAAGCGCATGCACCATTCCAATCTCTATGACGACGCGCCCATGCCGTTCATGCAGCGGCTGACCTGGTCCGGCATCGCCCTGCACGCCTCCAACCACGTGCCGGCCTACCCGGCCTCGCATGGCTGCGTACGTATGCCCGACGCATTCGCCAAGACGCTCTACCGCCTGACCCAGCGCGGGGGCCATGTCCTGATCACCGGTGGCGATGCGGCGCCGCGCCGGATCGACCATCCCGGACTGTTTCGGCCGGAAGCGGCACCTGCGGACGAGCGAGAATTCCTCTCCGACGCCTCGCTGCGGCCGACGATCCCCAACGCATCCGAAGGCGCGGTCGAGGTTGCCATGCACATGCCGAAGCAGCCTTCGCCGCAGCCGCTGCTGCAACGGCCGGCAGGCGATCCGATCCGCATCCTGATCACGCGCGCGACGCCGCGCGACGCAATGAAGGACCTGCAGGCCGCACTGAACACGCTCGGTTTCGACGCGGGCATTGCCGATGGCGTGGCCGGCCAGAAGACGTCCGAGGCCATCCGTGCCTTCCAGACGGCGGAAGGGTTGCCGGTGGACGGCAAGGGGAGCACCGCCCTGATGGATACGGTATTGAAGAAGGCGGGGCGGGATGCGCCGTCCAATGGCAGGATCTCGGTGCGCAAGGAGTTCCAGACCATTCTGGAAGCGCCGGTCACGATCAAGGACCCCGCGGCGGAACTGGGAACCCAGTTCCTTCTCGCGCGCACAGCCGAGGGCGGCGACGATATCGAATGGTTTGCCGTCACGCTGGACAACCGGCTTCCCGCCGCGACGCGCAAGCGGCTGGGCATTGCCGAGGAAGGTTCGATTGCACAGCCATCGTCCGATCCCGTCGCAAGCGTTCTCGACCGCATCGAGGTGCCGGACGACATACGCGAGAAGATCGGCGCGATGATCGGCGACGGCGCATCGGTGACGATCGCTGACACGGGCTACGAAAGCGAGACCGGCAAGGGCACGGACTTCATCACCCTGACGCGGCCCGGCCCACCCGGCGCCTACTCCACTTCGAGCGTCCTGCGGAAGAAGGAATCCTCGATCGTCAGGATCGAGTGAGCCTATCCGCTCGTCAGCACTCCTCCAGCGCTGACATAACAGCCTCCTGGCCGCGTTCGTCTTGTCCGCACGGGACGCCGGTGCTACGCCACGGCCAGACATTCGCCATGGGAGAGAACCAGAGATGAGACACCGCCACTTCGGGCGTACCGCCTTCACCACCACCGATATCGGCTTCGGCGCCTGGCAGATTGGCGGTGCCTGGGGCGATGTCAGCGAAGCCGACGGGCGTGCGGCGCTGAACGCAGCGCTCGACGCCGGCATGACCTTCATCGACACTGCCGACGTCTATGGCGACGGCCGTTCGGAAAAGATCATCGCCGACGTGCTGAAGGCGCGCGGCGGCGTACGACCGATGGTCGCGACCAAGGCCGGCCGGCGGCTTTCGCCGCATGTGGCCGACGGCTACAACAAGGCCAACCTCGAAGCCTTCATCGACCGCAGCCTGAAGAACCTCGAAGTCGATTGCCTCGATCTCGTGCAGCTTCATTGCCCGCCGACCGAGGTCCTTTACAGGCCGGAAGTGTTTGCCGGGCTGGAGGAACTGAAGACCGCCGGCAAGATCGCCAACTACGGCGTCAGCGTCGAGAAGGTCGAGGAAGCGCTGAAGGCGATCGAGTATCCCGGCGTCGTCAGCATCCAGATCATCTACAATATCTTCCGGCAGCGTCCCGCCGACCTGTTCTTCAAGGAAGCGCAGAGGCGCAACGTTGCCGTCATCGCGCGCGTGCCGCTGGCAAGCGGCCTTCTGTCCGGCAAGATCACGCGCGACACCACATTCGCGGCCGACGACCACCGCAATTTCAACCGGCACGGCGAATCCTTCGACGTCGGCGAGACCTTTGCGGGTGTGCCGTTCGACGTCGGCCTGCAGGCGGTCGAGGAAATCCGCAAGCTGGTGCCGGCCGGCGTCGGCATGGCGGCGTTCGCGCTGCGCTGGATCCTGATGAACGACGCCGTCAGCGTCGTGATTCCCGGTGCCCGCAACGCCGCGCAGGCGCAGGCCAACGCGAAGGCCGCCGAGCTTGCACCGCTTTCGGCAGACGTGATGGCAGCCACCGCCGAGATCTACGGCCGCCTGATCGCGCCCCACGTGCACCAGCGCTGGTAGGCCGTTCCCCGCGCCTTTGCGGCATCGGCGCCTCGCCCGGTTGCGAGGCGCCGAACCTCGCATTATTCCGTCGACGATGCTCCCCTGAAACGGGAGGGGAATCGTCATGCGCGAACAATATCGCACATCAACCACAATGATATTCGCTATCACGCCTATCTATTTCGTTTATACTGAGTGCAGCGCTAGGCTTCCCATCAGCTTTCTCAGACAGCTCAAGATAAGGGGAACGACCATGAAAAAGAGCATTGCCGCACTGGCGTTTACGGTTGCGGGCCTGCTTGCCGCTTCCGCATCCGCGGAAACCTTGAAGATCGGCACCGAGGGGGCCTACCCGCCCTTCAACTACCAGGAGACCACCGGCAAGCTCGGCGGCTTCGACGTCGAGATCGGCCTTGCCCTGTGCGAGAAGATGAAGGTCGAATGCGAGGTCGTGGCGCAGGACTGGGACGGCATCATTCCGGGATTGCAGGCGAAGAAGTACGACATGATCATCGCTTCGATGTTCATCACCGAGGATCGCAAGAAGCAGGTGTCCTTCACCGACCCCTACTATCTCGCCGCGATGACGCACGCCGCCCCCAAGGGCGCCAACATCACCGATTTCACCAATGAAGGCATGAAGGGCAAGGCGATCGGTGCCCAATCCGGCACGACGCAGGCGGACTATGTCGCCGCCGTTTATCCGGACGCCGACATCAAGCTCTATCCGACCCAGGACGAGGTCAATCTCGACATGGCCAACGGCCGTCTCGACCTGCAGGTGGGCGACATGATCCCGCTTTTGGACTGGGTGACGAAGAACGATGACGGCAAGGCCTGCTGCGAACTGATCGGCGCCCCGATCACCGATCCGAAATTTGTCGGCGAAGGCGTCGGCATTGCCGTCCGCCAGGACGACAATGCGCTGCGCGAGCGCCTGAACCAGGCCCTGAAGGAAATCCGCGCAGACGGCACCTACCAGAAGATCAACGACAAGTACTTCTCGATCGACATCTACACGATGAAGTAAGTTACCCGGTCGTGCTTACAAGCTTGCTCGGCGGCGGGACCACGTGCCTTGCCGCCGGCGCGCGAGCCCCTGCAGATCGCGGCGACCTTCCCGCCAGAAGGTTCGCGCGAGATGCAGGCGGCCTGCCGGCCGCCAAAGCCGCCAATAGCGCTGCAGCCAGCACCTTGCCTTCTCCGCAGAAGCCGTCATAGCTGGTGCCATGCCCACCAATCGCCTCGAACGCTTCGCCCACAATCTCGACTGGAACCTGCTGCGCACCTTCGTGGTCGTGGTCGAGGAAGGCAGTATCACCAAGGCGGCGAACCGGCTCCTGCTGCAGCAACCGGCCGTCAGCATGGCACTGAAACGGCTGGAGCAGACCGTCGGCCACAAGCTGATCGACAGGCGGCCGGGGCGGTTCGATCTCACCGAGGCCGGCGCGCGGCTGCATGCGCTTTGCCGCGACATCTTCACCTCAGTCGTCCGACTGCCCGAAGCGATGGAATCGAGCGGCGAAGAGATTTCCGGCCACATTACCATCCACACAGTCAGCCACGCGCTGAACCCGGACTGGGACCGGGCACTGGCAAGCTTCTTCCGCCTTCATCCCCGGGTGACCGCCGGCGTCAAGGTCGAGACGACCTCCGACGTGATCCGTTCGGTCGAACGCGGCGTCGCAACGCTGGGCATCTCCGACGGCATCATCCCGGCAGGGCTCGATTGCGCCCCGTTCTGCATCGAGACCTATGCGCTCTACTGCGGCCGCGGCCACCGGCTGTTCGGTGCCGAAGGTATCCGCATCGAGGAACTGCGCGGCGAACCCTATGTCAGTTTCATTTCCGACGTGCTGGGTGGTCCGCACATGGGGCCGGTCACGGCGGTCCGTGCGATCGGCTCGTTCGGCCAGCAGGTGCGCGCCATCGCATTCAACGTCGAGGAAGTCCTTCGGCTGGTCATCGCGGATGCCGGTATCGGCATGCTGCCCGTGCATCTTGCCGCGATGTCGGCGGCCTCCGGCGACCTCTGGCAACTGCCGCCCTATGACAGCCTGCCGCAGACCGAAACTTTTCGCATCACCAATCCGGGTGCTGCCCTCAACCCCGCCGAACGCGCCTTCCTCGCACACATGGCAGACGTCCCGCTCTGGCAGCATCCGAGCGCATAAACCGCATTTATAGTCGCCTTCATGACTATAAATTTGAGCGACGGTGCCGTCTCCCCTACAAGATGCCGGCAACGCGGCCTGCCAAGCACGGCCGGATAGCGGACGGGGCAGACGAACATGCAGCACTACGACGTGGCCATTGTCGGTGGCGGAATTGCAGGATTGTCGCTTGCCTATTTCCTGGCGCCGCACCGCTCGATCGTCGTGCTGGAGCGCGAAAGCGCACATGGCTATCACAGCACAGGGCGTTCGGCCGCCGAGTTCACCCTGCGCGACAACGCGCCCGCCGTGAACGCGCTGGCCCGAATCAGCCACGCCTTCATGTCGGATCCGCCTGCGGAATTTGCCGCAGTCCCGCTGCTGACCCGGCGGGGCAGCCTCTGGATCGGAGAGGCCGGCAAGGCGACGGCCGTCGAAAACGCACGGCAAAAGGCGCAGGCGAGCGGGGCCGCCGTGGTCGCGCTCACCGTCGAAGAGGCAATCGCGCGCGCGCCTTTCCTCGATCCAGCCTATGTGGCGGCTGCCTATTTCGATCCGGACTACTGGGATATCGACGTCGACGCCCTGCTGCAGGGCTATGCGCGCGGCGCGCGGCGATCGGGAGCGGAGTTCCTGACCGGATCGGAACTCGTCCATGCCCGCCATGAAGACGGCCGCTGGCAGATCGAAACCACAGCGGGTCATCTGTCGGCAGGACTGCTGGTGAATGCCGGCGGCGGCTGGGCGGACGCGGTCGCGCAAATCTGCGGTGTGGCACCCGCCGGCATCGTCCCCCACCGGCGCACCGCGATTACCGTCGGCCTGCCGGATGGCATCGAAGCCTCGACGTTGCCGGAGATCAACGAGATCGACGAGACCTACTATTTCAAGCCGGATGCCGGACGCCTGCTCGCATCACCGGCGGACGAGACGCCCTGCGAGCCGGCCGACGTGCAGCCCGAAGAGATCGACATCGCCTATGCGGCGCACTACCTGCAGGAAGCGACGACGCTGACCATCGGCCGGATCGCCAGCAGTTGGGCGGGCATGCGCAGCTTCTCCGCCGACCGGCTGCCGGTGATCGGTCCGGCAAACGACAATCCCGCCTTTTTCTGGCTTGCCGGACAGGGCGGATACGGCATCCTGACCTCGCCTGCCCTCGGACGGCTTGCAGCCCATCTGCTGACCGGCATTCCGCTGCCGCCGGACTTTGCCCGCGAGGGCGTCGAGCCCGCCGCGTTTTCTCCCGCGCGCTTCGGCTGAGGCCGGACCGGCCACGGCAACGGGGAACGCCCTTCCCTCCCCGCGCGGCGTCATCCCCGCCTCGTGCCGGCGCCGCCGGCTTTTCCATGTGCCTTCGAGGCAGCGCTCAGCGTTCCAGCAGGTCGATCAGCTACGGCAGTAAAGCGAAAGGGGCGCCGTAGCGCCCCTTTCCTCATTTCTGTTCGATGACCTGGCCTTCCGGCGAAGCCGTCGGCAGGCGGCTGCCTTCGCGGTCCGTCCACCAGCGCGACAGGAACAGCAGGATCGGGCCGCCGATGTAGATCGACGAGGACGTGGCGACGATGACGCCGAAGACCATCGGCCAGGCGAACGGCTTGACCGTGTCCCCGCCCCAGATCGCCATCGGCAGCAGGGCCGCGGCCACCGCAACCGAGGTGAAGATGCATCGCATGATCACCTGGTTGATCGACAGGTCGATCAGCTCGGCAAACGGCATCGACTTGTACTTGCGCAGGTTCTCGCGCATGCGGTCGTAGACCACCACCTTGTCGTTGACCGAGTAACCGATCATCGTCAGCACGGCTGCGATGGCCGTCAGGTTGAAGTCGATCTGCATCAGCGCGAAGAAGCCGATCATCTTGGTGACGTCGAGGATCAGCGTCGCGATGGCGCCGACGGCGAAGTGCCATTCGAAACGCCACCAGATGTAGATCAGGATCGCCAGCATGCCGAGACCTACGGCGATGAAGCCGGAACGGGCGAGCTCGGTGCTGACGGTCGGGCCGACAACTTCGGTGCGCTCGAAGCTCGCGTCAGGAATGACCTCGAGCACGCCCTTCTGCATCTGCTCGAGCGCTGCCGTCTGCGCCTCTTCGCCGCCGGGCTGGCGCTGGACGCGAATGAGGACCGAGGTCCCCTGGCCGAATTCCTGCAGCGCGACCTCGCCGAGGTTCAGCCCTTCCATCTTCTCGCGCAGGGGCGCCAGCTCGATCGGCGTCTTGGACGTCGCCTCGACCTGGATACCGCCGATGAAGTCGATGCCGTAGTTGAGGCCCGGCTTGAGGAACAGGATGACCGAACTGATCGAAAGGAAGGCCGAGACGGCGATGGCGATGTAGCGCCGCCGCATGTAGGAGAAGTTCGGAATGCCCCACACCGCACCGAAGATCGAATGGATCTCGATCTTCTTCATCTTGCGGCGAATGACGACCTCACGCATCAGCAGTCGAACGACGGTGATGGAGGTGAACATGGAAATCGCCAGGCCGAGGATCATGGTGATCGCGAAGCCGCGCACCGGGCCGCTGCCGAACATGAACAGCAGGATCATGCCGACCATCGTCGTCATGTTGCCGTCGACGATGGTCGCGTAGGCCTTGTTGAAGCCGACATCGAGCGCCTTCATCGCACCGGAACCGGTGGCCGTTTCCTCGCGGATACGGGCGTTGATCAGGATGTTGGCATCCACCGCCATGCCGATGCCGAGGATGATGCCGGCGATGCCGGGCAGGGTCAGCGTCGAGCCGAGCAGGCCGAGAAAACCGATTGTCATGACCGTGTGCAGGACCAGACCGACGACGGCGATCAGGCCCCAGGCGCTATAGAGGCCGACCATCATGACGACGACGAGAGCGAGACCGGCAAGACCGGTGTAGAGGCCCATGCGGATCGAGTCGCTGCCGAGGTTCGGGCCTACGGTACGCTCCTCGATGATCGTCAGCGGCGCGGGCAGAGCGCCCGAACGCAGCAGCGCGGAGAGAACGGTGGCTTCCTGCGGGGTGAAGTTCCCGCTGATCTGTCCCTGGCCGCCGAGGATCGGCTCACGGATCACAGGCGCAGTCAGCACCTTGCCGTCAAGGACGATCGCAAAGGGACGGCCGACATTGGCCTTGGTGATTTCGCCGAACTGGCGCGCACCGGTCGAATCAAAGGTGAAGGAGACGATCGGCTCGTTGGTGCGCTGGTCGAAGCCGGCCTTGGCATCGGCAAGCCGGTCGCCGGAAATGGCGACGCGGTCCTCGATTGCATATTTGTTGCCGTCGTTGGCACCCGGCAGGATCGTCACGCCGCGCGGCGCTACCCCGTTGGGATCGACCGACGAATCCAGCATATGGAAGCTCATCTGTGCGGTGGAGCCGAGAAGCTGGCGCAACCGGGTAGGATCCTGCAGGCCGGGAAGCTGGACGAGGATGCGGTCGCTGCCGACGCGCTGGATCAGCGGCTCGGCCACGCCCACCTGGTCGACGCGGCGCCGGATGATCTCGAGGCTCTGGTCCACGGCCGCCGTCATCCGGTCGTTGAGGCCCGCCTCGGTGAGCTTGACGGTGATCGTCGTGCCGGACGTCTGGACGTCGATGTCGGACGTTCCGCCACCGAAGCCAAGCGTCCCCGTGGGGGCGGCGAGCTTGCGCACTTCGGGCAGGACCTTGTCGAAGGCCGCCTGGTCGGTAAGCGTGATGACCAGCGCGTCGCCGTTCAGGCGCGCCGCGGAGGCACGTTCGCCGGCGGTGCGCAAGATGCCGCGAACATCGTTCAGCAGCACGTCCATGCGCGCCTTCGTCAGCGCCGCCGAATCCACTTCCAGAACGAGGTGCGAGCCGCCCTTCAGGTCGAGGCCGAGGGTAACGGGCTTTGCCGGCAGGTATCCGCCGAAACGCTCAAGCTGCGATGGCGTCAGGATATTGGGTACGGCGGTCAGGACGCCGAAAAGGATGATGGCAATATAGGCCAGGAGGGCCCATTTGGATGTGCGCATGGAATAATCCGCTTCATGTGCGATGGAGCGCCGAGCCCTTGGCCGTTCCGCTCCGGTAACTGATGGAAAAATCGGCGCGCGCGCCGAAGCCGGCCTCAGAAGGCCGTCACAGGATCAGGGCTGGAGGCGCCCTGCCCTCGAACTGATGCCGCGGCGTGCCTGCCGGCACCGGACCGACGCGCGCCAGCACCTTGGCTTCTCCGGTCTTCGATAGACCGATGCCCGGGGCGTCCGTGGCCAGAAGGGCGACATCAGGGAAAGGATCCCCGCCAGTACCCGTCGGCTTCACCTTGAAGACGCGCCGATCCGTGCTGCTGCCGGCCATGTGCCAGTTGTCGCCGCTGCTCGTTCCGCCGCCGGCCGAACGCGGCAGCGGCGCGTTGCGTTGCGCCAGCTTTTCGGCTGCCGAGCGCGAAACGGACGGATCGGCCGATGACCGGAAGGAGATCTTGCGTTCCAGCGTGACGAACTGGCCGACGACGAGGGCAAGCATGAGGAGCAACGCACCGAGGAAACCCCGCTGCCGTTCCGTCACGCCGCTGTACTGCCCATTGGTCATGCCGTTCGCCCGTTGCCGCTTCGGTTCGGACCGAAGCACCGTGCCAAGAACCATCGGCGGTCCGTCAAGTCAACCCCGGCGCCTATCTCCGAGAGACGAAGGACCATGTTTCGGCCATCTGCATGTCGACAGCCATGCGGACAACACAAACGCCTGCGACAGAATCGCGCCACAGCCGGAGAAACGCAACTGTGATTTTGCGATTTGCGGAACAGGCCCCATATGCGGACCTCCGCAATCGACCGCCATCAGCCGTTACATTGCGGTCACTTCGCCGGCGTAACCTCGCAGCCGGCGCTGCCAGTACAAGGGTACCGATGATCGACGAAACGCCCGGAGACGAGTTCTCGAACGAGGCAGCAGGGGCCTCCGAACCGCCACGACGCCGTTTCTCGACCATCCTGAGCGAGCTTGCCGACGACACTGCACGCGAGAGGATATCCGTTGGCGACATCCTCGCCGCCATGGGCGATCGCGCCTTCGGCGCATTGATGCTGATCTTTGCGCTGCCGAACATCCTGCCGACGCCGCCCGGCACCTCGGCCATTCTCGGTGCTCCGCTGGTCGTGCTGACCGCGCAGATGACGGTCGGCCTGAAGCCCTGGCTGCCGCAAGTGATCTCCAACCGGTCGATGCTGACGAAGGACTTCGCAGCGATCGTCGGGCGGCTCCAGCCCTGGCTGCAGCGCGCCGAGCGCCTGCTTCGCCCGAGAATGAGCTATTTGACGACACCGCCCGCCGAGTATTTCGTCGGCGCGGTCTGTCTTGTGCTTGCGGTGATCCTCTTCCTGCCGATGCCGCTCGGCAACATCCTGCCGGCGCTGGCGATTTCGCTTGCCGCCTTCGGCATTCTGGAGCGCGACGGGGCGTGGGTGATCGCGGGCCTCATCTTCGCGGTCGTCGCGATCATCGTCGTGGGCGGCGCGATCGTTGCCGCAACCCTGGCGTTCCTGCTGCTCCTGCGGCAATTCATGCTCTGAGACGAGACGACGCCGACATGAACGCGAAGCGGCGAGTTCAAAGCTCGTGTATGACGACGTCCGGGCAAGCCTCACGGGCAATGTCGCGCAGATGCTGGTGGTGCGTGAGGTAGATCACCTGCCCCACCTTCGACATCTCCGCCATCAGACGGAAGGTGTTAAGCGACCGGCCGTCGTCGAAGGTCTCCATGATATCGTCGGCCACGAAGGGCAGGATCTCGCGATTGGCGGCGATCTCGTGATAGCCGGCGACACGCAGCGCCAGATAGAGCTGGAAGCGCGTCCCCTTGGAAAGCTCGCGCGCAAGCTTTGTGCCTCCGGCGGCTGCCGTCGCCACCAGAATTTCGTGATCCTTCTCCACGACGGTGGCGAGACCTGCATATTCCCCGCCGCTGATCGTGCGGAACGCGTCCGAGGCATGGCGCATCATCGCGCTGCGATGACGTTCGCGGTAGAGCCGCAGCGCGGCTTCGGCCGCAAGGATACCGGCGCGGCTTGCAAGGTAGCCCTTGGCTCTTTCTGCGAGGTCCTCAAGGAGTGTGCGGCGCTGTTCTTCCAGCATGGCCGCCGTGCCGTCGGCACCGATCGCGGCCAGCTGCTCATTCGCCTTGATCCTTGCGGCATGCGCCTCGCTAACCTCTGCATCCCTGTCCTCGTGGACGGCGCGCAGGCGATCCTTCTCGGCAAGGAGTTCAGCTTCGTCGGTGGCGATCAACGCCGCTTCGGCTTCCTCCGCGCTTCCCGCCAGCATCTGTCGGGCGAGATCGTGGGCGGTATCGTCGACGCGCTGCCTCAGTTCCTCGCGCTCCCTGTAGCGCTCCAGTGCAAACGAGGCCTCCGAAAGCGTCTCGCAACCGAGCGCGCCGCAGATATCGCGCGTACGCTGGTCATGGATCGCGCTTCGGTCCTCCACGGCCGCATGCTCCTTCTCCAGCCGCTCGAGCTCGGCATCGAGGGCCTTGCGGCGCGCCTGCATGTCCCGGGCGCGCTGGAGGCGATCGGAAAGCGCCTTGACCGTGCCGAGCGGATCGGCGGCCGGCTCGTCACCGGCCCGCGCCGCCAGATCGGTTGCACGGCGGCGATAGTCCGCCTCGTCGCGGCGCATGCCGTCGATGCGGCGGTCGAGATCGCGGCGCGCCTCCACCAGGCGCGAGAGCGCATGAATGAGCGGGAGGCGCTCGCCCGCGCGTGCGGCATCACCCTTGATGCCCGCCGCGGAAAGCCAGGTGTCCTCGCAGGCGGCGTCCCATGCCGCGCGCCAGTCCTCGACCGCAGCCTGCGCCACCCTCAGGGCCGCCGTGCGCTCCGCAAGACGCTGCTTCGCCGATCGATGTGCCTCGGCGGCCGCCTGCCTACGGGCGGTGCTGTCGGCAAGCGCATCGGCGCGTTCCTGCGCGAGATCGAGAAGCTCGTCCAGCACTGCCGTTGAGACCGCATCAGGCTCACGCACCCCGAGCGCGGCGGCAAGGCGATGCGCAAGCACCCTTGCCTCCCGCTCGGCGAGCTCGAAACCCGCCTCCCGCTCGGACGCGAGTTCGGCATCCGCCAGAGCAACGGCGCGGCGTTCAAGCCAGCGTTCGATCCTCTCCAGTTCACCAAGAGCGGTTTCCAGCGCACCGGCGACGGCATCCGGTTCCTCATCGACACTGTCTTCCGATCGGGAGACGGCGGCGGCACCGAGCGATGCGGTGGCAAGCCTGCCCGCACGGTTGCCCGCCGATGCTCCCCGGGTCAGATGTGTAACTGCGACCGGCAGGCCGCAGCGCGATATGATCGCTTCGGTCCGCGCAATTGCCGCGAAACCGTCGCTGGCGACGCGCCTAAGTTCGTCCTGCAGTGCTTCCAGCCGCGCCTCGCCCTCGGCAATCGTCTTTTCGGCCAGCCGCATCTCCGAAAGCCTGCCGGCCTGCGCCAGGCGTTGCGCGGCGGCGCGATCATCGTCCAGCATCACCGTCTCGAAGTGATGGGCCGAGGTCGCATCCAGGGCTGCACGATGCGCCCGCCAGGCCGCGTCGCGCCGCGCGCGCAAAACCATGGCATCCTCATCGCCGATCAGCGGCTCCGAGCGGCGCATGCGCTCCAGGCCCGCGCGTCGGCCGGACTGATCCCGCTCGGTCAAACGGATCTGCTCGTCAATCTGGGCGACCGTTTCGATATGGCGGCGGATCGCCTGCCGCAGGGTATCGATCATCTCGCGCCCCGGTACGTCGAGCGCGCGCAATGCCTCCAGATCAGCACGCCACGACAGATTGGCAAGCGCGGAAGATGACGCCTGCCTCGCGGCTGCGACGTCGCGTTCGGCCTCGCGCAGGCGCGCGGCATTCTGGCGCCCCAGCCGGATCAGCCTTGTCAGGCCGTCGCGCGCCGCGTCGCCGTCAGGCGCTTCATCGGAAGCGCCGGCATGTTCGGCCTTTTCCTCCGTCACCGCGAGGGCGCGAACTGCCTCCTCTTCCTCCCGCCTTGCCGCCGCGAGCCGTTCGTCGATGCCCGAGCGGGATGCGGCAAGGCTCGACAGCGCCTCCGCGCGATCCGCCGGCAGCATGAGGGAGAGCGTGTCGAGCCCCGAGGGAATGCCGAGCAGGATGCGCTTCTCGGCGATTTCCGCATCGATGCGTTCGCGTTCGCCGATCCGCCCGTCGAGATCGATGCGGGCGGTGCGGTAGCGCGCCTCCAGATCCGAACCCGCGAGATCGACGATATCGGCCTCGAGCAGCAGGACCGGCGGATCCGGAGGAAAGCCTTCCAGAGCCTGTCGCCGCTGTGCAAGCTCGGCAAGGAGGCTTTCGCGGCGGGCGGCCAATTCGGCCTCCTGCAGCATCAGCTGATTGACGGCCGCCGTCCACTCCCGCGGCGGCGTTTCTCCAAGATCGTAGGCATCCAGCTGGGCGCGAAAGGCGCGAAGCCGGTGCAGCAGCGGCATCGCGGCCAGCTTGCGCTCAATCTCGTCGAGCTGCCGCCTGGCCTCGCCGCGCTTTTGAAACGCATCGTCATAGGCTGCGGTGGAGGCTTCCAGCTGGCGGGTCAGGGCGCCGTATTCCCGCGCGGCGACATCGACGTGCCTGCGCTTTTCCTTGAGTTCCTCGATTTCCGCCTTCATCGCCGAAAGCCGGTGCTTGCGGCCCTGCGGCCGGAAAAAGGCGTCGGCCTCGGCCTTCAGGCGTTCCAGCCCCGCGCCGACGCCCGAAAGGCCGGAACTTGCCGAGAAGAGCAGCGCCCCCAGTTCGCCCTCGCTCTTGAGGATGCTTTCGCCACCCCGCTCGATGCTGTCGTCATCGAGCGAGAACATCAGCTGGTAGGCCTGACGGTCCATGCCCCCCAGCGCCGCGGCGAAGAGCGCGTCCGGCAAGGGCCTGTCATCCGCGGCGACGAGCGAGCCCTGCCGCCGCTTCAGCCGCGCCACCTCGTGGCGTTCCGTGCCGATCGTGAGGTCGCCGCCGACCCGCATCGTCGGATAGGGATGAAGGAAGCCGTAGGCGCTTTGCGTCTCGATGCCGAAGAGAAGATCGAGATAGGCGGAAAACAGCGTCGACTTGCCGGCCTCGTTCGGTCCGTAGACCAGGTGAAAATCGGATATCCCCGGTCGCGCCGGGCCGAAGTCCAGGCTCTTGTCGGTAAACTTGCCATAGCGGGCAAGATCGAGGCGGTTCAGGCGCATCAGGCGGTTTCCCCATCGCCGCCGGACGCCAGCTTCGGCAGGATCTCGGCCGCACCGCGCGCCGAGACGAGTGCCAGCAGCGCCTCTTCCCCTTCCTCGTCCGCCCCCAAGAGGTCGCGCACCTCCCGCGGCAGCTGCGCCATCAGGCCGGTCAGCGTCTCGCGCAACTCTGTCCTGTAAGCGTGCGTGGGAAGGATATCGCGCTCGATGATCGCCCCGAGTTCGGCAAGCGCGCCGACGTCCTCGCCGGATCGCTCTTCAATAGCGCGGCCTACGGCAAGCTCCACGGATTCGATCCAGCAGCCGCCGATACCGTCTGCGACCGCCTGCAATTCCGCCGCCAGCAGGTCCTGATCGCGCTGCAGGCGCCAGGCGAGCGGCGTCGTACCGGCAAGGGTCAGGCGGCAGACGAGGTGGTCCGCATGCACATCGTGCTTTGCCTGCGCCAGTTGCTGGCGCACCGCCCGCAACATGGCCTGCCATTCTTCGATACCGGCAATGTCCACCGTCACGCGCTCGAAGGCGGCGATCGCCAGAAAGCGCTCATCGAGAGAAAACGTGCCCTCCTCGTCTATCGTGACGAGGGTGACGGATTTCGAGCCGGCCTCGTTGATGTCACGTCCCTGCGGAATGCCTGGCATGACGACAAATGGTCGTTCCATATGGACGGCCCGCTGGTGGATATGCCCGAGTGCCCAGTAGTCGAAGCCGTGCGCCGCAAGGTCGGCGATGCTGGCGGGCGCATAGTTGTCGTGGCGGGCGGAACCGGCAAGGCTCGTATGCATCAGGCCGATATTGATCGCATCCGCGACCGGCGCGCGATAGGACGGCAGCAGGCTTGCGGGAGCGTGCGGCTGGCCGAAGCTGATACCGTGCATGTGGACCTCGCGGCCGTTCGCAAGCATGCCTGCCTTCACGGGCCGCCCTCGCCCATCGAAGACATGGACATTGTCCGGAAACGTCAGCTCCCGGGTGATTTGCGACTGGGCATCGTGATTGCCACGGATGATGAAGACGCGAATGCCCGCAGCCTGCAGCCGCCGCATCTGCGCGACGAGGAAAAGGGCTGTGGACATCGATGTCTGCGCACCGTCATAGAGATCGCCGGCGACGACGAGGGCATCAGCCTCCTCGCTGATGGCAAGGTCGACGATCCGTTCAAGCGTCCGCCGCGTCGCCCCCCGCACAAGCTCGGCCAGTTCGGCGTTGCGCAAGGCGAGCGAAGCGATCGGCGAATCCAGATGCAGGTCGGCGGTGTGCACGAAACGAAAGGGCATGACCGACCTTCCCGCAGGCATTGGCCGATGGTCAATGGCCTGCCGGAACAGTCACCAGCTTATTCACGCCCGAATATTGCAACACGCCGAGTCGCGATCTGAACCATTGTTCAATAAATCGATCCATTCTTCACGAAAGGCGCTTCAATTCTTTTGACATGGTCCCTCACTATATATACAGTGTCGCCATGACAGATACGCTGGAAATCTCGCAGGGAATGTTCAAGCTCTACCATCAGGTCAGCCGCCTGGTGAACGAATGCATGATGGATGAAGGCGTATCACTTGCGCGCAGCAAGTTTCTCTTCCTTCTCTCCTGCGAAGGCCCGCAGCGTTCCACCGATATCGCGGCTGCGCTGGGCTTTGCGCCGCGCACCGTGACAGAGGCGATCGACGGGCTGGAGCGGGACAAGCTGGTGGTGAGGGAGCCCGATCCGAAAGACCGGCGCGCGAAGATCGTGTCGATCACAGAGACGGGACGCACCGTGATGAACGCGGCGCTGGAACCCAAGCAGAAGATCATCCACTGCATCTTCGACGTTCTCAACGAGGATCAGAAAAGTCAGCTCGCCGAGATTCTCGAGTGTCTCAGCGCCCGGACGGTGGAACTGCAGCGCGAACGCGACGAGACGGCGAGCCAGATCCTCGAGCCACGTGTAGCCACAAACCCCTGATTGAATAAGCCACGACATCGGCAGACTCCAAATGCGAAGAGGCCGGAAGCGATGCTTCCGGCCTCTTGCCTATTCAACCCTGCAGGAGTTGATCACATCGCATTGACCGGGCCGACACCGAAGAACAGTGTCTCGCCGGACGAGCCATCCACCCCGTCATTGTCGGTCACGACATAGCCATTACCAGCCGCGTCGATGGTGAAGCCTTCGACCTTGTCGACGACATAACCGTTGAGCGCCTTCAGATCAGGAATGAGGTCGCGCACCTCTTCCTTCTTCACCACGGGCAATTCGCCGCCGAGCTTGGCCGGCTTGAGATCGGCCAGGGCGACGCGGTAAAGCTTCTTCAGCTTCGCATCCTTGCCGACCAGGTTGTCCCGCTCGATGACATAGGCATAGTCGCCGTTCACGGTGATTTCCGAGAGGCCGACCCAGCCGCCATCGGCCTTCTCCAGCGGATAGCGGACGGCGCCCCATTCCTCGGTCGAAGGCTTGTAGGAAACGAGCTTCACGGAGCCCTTCTCGTCGTCCTTCCACTCGCGCTGCACCGCCATCCAGAGAACCATGTCGTCGCCTTCGCCGACGGTGGTGACACCCTCGAAGCCAAAACGGGTTTCGCCGGCGCGAAGTTCGGCCGGAATGGCGATCTCCTTCTTGATCTCGCCCTTCTTGTTCACGTTGATGATGGCATGCGCATAAAGCTTGTCGGCATTGCCCTCGGAGGCGAGCCAGAAGCCGCCCTCTCCGTCATTGGCAATACCTTCGAGGTCCAGCTTCTGGGCCGGCGCACCGTCGCGGGTGATCGTCAGCTTCTCGGTGATGAGTGCCGGTGTCTGCGTGGCGTCGATCGTGAAGATTGCCGGATCGGACGAATAGAACGAGTCGCTGACGGCAAAGAGCTTGCCCGGCTCGTCCTTCGCGGCGGCAAGGCCCGACAGCGCGCCGAAGCCGACCGGCAGCCCGTCCTTGTCAGCGGAGCGGATCTGCGGATAGGCGGCGGTACCTTCGCCGCGCTCATAGATCATGACGTGAGAGCGGGGGCCACCGTCCTCGCCCAGATCGGTCTCGTTCGCCGTCACGAACAGGTTGCGGCCGGGAATGGCGACAGCGCCTTCCGGGCCGACGCCGGACGGCAGCAGTTGCAGCAGTTCCGGCTCGCCGCCGGTATCCTTGTAGACGCCGACGATCGAGGCCCGCTCCGACAGGACGAAGAACAGGTTATCGTCGCCGAACTTCGCTGCTTCCAGGCCTTCCGGCTCGACGCCCTTGGAGTTGCGCTTGTCGGGATAGTGGCCGATGGAGGCGATCGCATACTCCAAGGACGGGCCACTTTCGTAGAGCATCTTGCCGGTCTGGTCGAAGATGGTGAAGCCGCGGCTGCCGCCTTCCCAGTCGCCCTCATTGGCAATCACGAGGCGATCATCGTCGAGCCACTTGACCGCGTCGGGCTCGCGCTTCTGTGCATCCTTCTTGCCGGTGAAGGCGATTGCGCCGTCCTTCTTCGTGTCGATGTTCTTCAGATCGACCGTGCCGGCGGAGAAATGCGACTTCACCGTGCCGGACTTGCCGTCGACGATCACGATATGGTTGTTTTCCTGCAGCGTGACGACGATCTCGTCGCGGCTGTTGAAGGAGACGAATTCGGGCTCCGGGTCCTCCGGCGCGATTTCGGTCAGGCCGGTCAGCGCGACATGCTTGATCGAGGCGCAGTCGGGAGCACCGTCCTTCAGCGACACGATCACCAGTTCGCCGGCCGGCATCTGCGGCAGGGCACCGTCGTTGACATCCTCGTCGCGCTCGTTCTCGATGGCGATGGCGGCAAGCGTCGCGTCCTTGTTGATGGCGATGGAGTCCGGCTGACCGCCGAGATCGCAGCTCGCGTCGATCTTCCTGCCGGCGATATCGACGGTTGCCAGAATGCCGGACGGCTTGACGTAGCTCTCGCGTGTATTGACGGCGACCAGCGCCTTGCCACCGACGATGGCAACGGAGGTCGGCTCGCCCTCGAACGAAACCGTACCGCCGGCCTTCGGCGCACGGGCATCGGTGATGTCGATGAAGCCGATCGCCTTCAGCGGGCTGTCGGAATAGACGAGCGTGTTTCCGTCGGCCGTGGCAGCGATGATCTCGGACGACGTCGGCGCCTTCCGGTCAACGCCGTCGGGGAGATTGTCAGCCACGGCGAAGGAAGCAATGCGATTGAAGACTTGCTCGGCATGGGCGGCAGGCGCCACCGATGCAGCGAGCGCGGCGGCGAGGCCGGCTATGAGAGAATGCGATTTCATCTGAACCTCCGAAGTGTGCGTCAACGAATTCCGGGGTTCTGATGGCTCACCGTTACAGCGCGATGACGATCGGATGACAGATTGACGACGGTCCGCAGCAAAGAAAAAGGGCCCGGAAAACCGGGCCCCATTACGCCGACCGAAATCGGAACTAGCTTGCGCAATCAGCCGTTGACGGCGTCCTTCAGACCCTTGCCGGCCGAGAACTTCGGCACGTTGCGCGCCGGAATGTCGATCTCTGCGCCGGTCGAAAGGTTACGGCCCTTCGAAGCTTCGCGACGCGATACGGAAAAATTGCCAAAACCGACGAGGCGAACGTCACCGCCGCTCTTCAGTTCGCCCTGGATCGTCTCGAATACAGCATCGACAGCCGATGCGGCATCCGTCTTCGACAGGCCGGACTTCTCAGCTACTGCGGAGACCAGTTCGTTCTTGTTCATGTTTCCACCCCTTTCATACGGTTCGAAACGACTCATACCAAGTCGAGGGCAGAATACGCATCGACCTTCCCGCCGCAACCGGATTTCACCGGCAAACGCTGAAATTCCGGGCTTTTCACAGGCTTTTACATGAAAAAGGCCGGCATCGCTGCCGGCCTTCCGCTTCATTTAGCTGCGAGAAGACGAATCTCCCGCGCTGGCTCCAACGTCAATGAGCGACGGCGGAACCGGCGTCGTCGGTCGATTCGACCGGTGCGACCGCCTTCGTATCGGCGGTCGTCGGATCCCATTCGATCGGCTCCGGCTTGCGAACGAGGGCGTGTTCGATCACCTCGCCCATCCGCGAGACCGGAATGATCTCCATGTTGTTCTTCACGTTGTCCGGAATCTCCGCCAGATCCTTGGCGTTTTCTTCCGGGATCAGCACCTTCTTGATGCCGCCGCGAAGGGCCGCGAGCAGCTTTTCCTTCAGGCCGCCGATCGGCAGCACCCGGCCGCGCAGCGTTACCTCGCCCGTCATCGCCACATCCTTCGAGACCGGGATGCCGGTCATGATGGAGACGATGGCGGTTGCCATGGCTATACCGGCCGACGGACCGTCCTTCGGCGTCGCACCTTCCGGCACGTGCACGTGGATGTCGGTCTTGTCGAAGCGCGGCGGCTCGATGCCGAAATCGATGGCGCGCGAGCGAACATAGGATGCCGCCGCCGAAATCGATTCCTTCATGACGTCCTTCAGGTTGCCCGTGACCGTCATGCGGCCCTTGCCACCCGGCAGGCTCACGCCTTCGATCGTCAGCAGTTCGCCGCCGACCTCGGTCCAGGCAAGCCCAGTGACCACGCCGACCTGGTCGTCGCGTTCGGCCTCGCCGTGACGGAAGCGCGGTACACCCAGGAAATCGTGGATGTTGTCCGCCGTCACCTCGACCTTGGTCGTCTTGCCCTTGATGATCTCGGTGACCGCCTTGCGGGCGAGCTTCATCAATTCGCGCTCGAAGTTACGGACACCGGCCTCGCGGGTGTACTGCTGGATCACCGCCATCAGCGCGCCGTCGGTAACGGAGAATTCCTTCTCCTGCAGCGCATGATCGCGGATCGCCTTCGGCAGAAGGTGACGCTTGGCGATCTCCCGTTTCTCGTCTTCAGTATAGCCGGCGATACGGATGACTTCCATGCGGTCCATTAGCGGCGCAGGGATGTTCAGCGTATTCGCCGTCGTCACGAACATCACGTTCGACAGGTCGTATTCGACCTCGAGGTAATGGTCCATGAAGGTCGAGTTCTGTTCCGGATCGAGCACCTCGAGCAGGGCCGAAGACGGATCGCCACGGAAATCCATGCCCATCTTGTCGATCTCGTCGAGCAGGAAGAGCGGGTTGGACTTCTTCGCCTTCTTCATCGACTGGATGACCTTGCCGGGCATCGAGCCGATGTAGGTGCGGCGGTGACCGCGGATCTCGGCCTCGTCACGCACGCCGCCGAGCGCCATGCGGATATATTCGCGGCCGGTTGCCTTGGCGATCGACTTGGCGAGCGAGGTCTTGCCGACGCCCGGAGGACCGACGAGGCACAGGATTGGCCCCTTGATCTTGGTCGAACGGGCCTGCACGGCGAGATATTCGACGATGCGTTCCTTGACCTTGTCGAGACCGAAATGATCCTCGTCGAGAATCTTTTCCGCGGCGTTGAGGTCGGTCTTGATCTTCGACTTCTTGCCCCACGGAATTCCGGTCAGCCAGTCGAGATAGTTGCGCACGACGGTGGCTTCCGCCGACATCGGGCTCATCTGCCGCAGCTTCTTCAGCTCGGCATCCGCCTTCTCGCGGGCTTCCTTGGAGAGCTTGGCCTTGGCGATCTTCTCTTCCAGTTCGGCCATCTCGTCGCGGCCGTCCTCGCCGTCGCCGAGTTCCTTCTGGATCGCCTTCATCTGTTCGTTCAGATAGTACTCGCGCTGGGTCTTCTCCATCTGGCGCTTTACGCGCGAGCGGATGCGCTTTTCGACCTGCAGAACGGAAATCTCGCCTTCCATGAAGCCGAGCGCCTTCTCCAGACGCAGCTTGACGCTGGTCGTCTCGAGCATCTCCTGCTTCTCGGTGATCTTGATCGAAAGGTGCGAGGCAACCGTATCGGCCAGCTTCGAGTAATCCTCGATCTGGCTTGCAGCGCCAACAACTTCCGGCGAGATCTTCTTGTTCAGCTTTACGTAGTTCTCGAACTCGGAGACGACCGAGCGCGACAGCGCCTCGATCTCGACCGGATCCTCTTCGGGTTCCGGCAGCACATGCGCCATCGCCTCGTAGAAGTCCTCGCGGTCGGTGTAGCTTTCGATTTCGGCGCGTGCGCGGCCCTCGACCAGCACCTTCACGGTACCGTCGGGAAGCTTGAGCAGCTGCAATACGTTCGCAACCGTGCCGACCTTGTAGATCGCATCGGGCTCCGGATCGTCGTCACCGGCGTTGATCTGGGTGGCAAGCATGATCTGCTTGTCCGTCCCCATCACCTCTTCCAGCGCGCGGATGGACTTCTCGCGGCCAACGAACAGCGGCACGATCATGTGCGGAAACACCACGATGTCGCGCAGCGGCAGGACCGGGAATGCCATGTTTTCGTTCGCGCCAGACGTTTTCTTCGTCATGTCATGTCCTTTCCAACTTCCCGTTGCCGGGAGCTGATGCCGGAGCGCCCTGTTGCGCCAATCCGGCTAACTTTTCTTCCACCAACAAGTGGACTTCGATCGACTGCTTTTCAAGGCTGCAGCCAGGCCCGATGGATTTCCTCACCCTAGGGAAGTCACGGTAGAACCGGCACCTGTCGCGGGGCTTGCGTCCGCGTCCGCGCACCAGCCTTGGTACGGCAACTTCCTGATATCGTACACATTCGGGCGGCGGTCACAATTGCCAAGGTGTAGCCGGGACGCTTTTCGCGACGGCCGGGAGCGTTGTCCCGGGCGAGACCGGCAATTGCTGCAGCCGTGCCATGCGATAATGCTGCATCTTGCCGGACCGCGTCTTGGACGCCAATCGCGAATAGTCACTACAACCCAAAGACTGCGGTCGAGCGAACGGCTTCAAACCCTTCGCCTTGGCGCAGGCCCGCAAGGTGCGGGCCCACGGTCTTGCGATCGGCATCAGGCCGATACGTTCGCCTTCTCCTCCGAACGATCGGAGTAGATGTAGAGCGGACGGGCGGCACCCTTGACCACCTCGTCGGAGATGACGACCTCGCGCACGCCTTCCAGCGTCGGCAGTTCGAACATGGTATCGAGCAGGATCTTTTCCATGATCGAGCGCAGGCCGCGCGCACCGGTCTTGCGGATGATGGCACGCTTGGCGATCTCGCGCAGCGCGTCCTCGTGGAAGGTCAGTTCTACGTCCTCCATCTCGAACAGGCGCTGGTACTGCTTGACGAGCGCGTTCTTCGGCTCCGAAAGGATCTGGATCAGCGCGTCCTCGTCCAGGTCCTCCAGCGTCGCCAGAACCGGCAGACGGCCGATGAATTCCGGGATCAGGCCGAACTTGACGAGATCCTCCGGCTCCAGCTCGCGCAGCACTTCGCCGACGCGACGGTCTTCCGGCGCACGCACCATCGCGCCGAAGCCGATCGAGGTCTTCTCGCCGCGGGCGGAGATGATCTTGTCGAGACCGGCAAACGCGCCGCCGCAGATGAACAGGATGTTCGTCGTGTCGACCTGCAGGAATTCCTGCTGCGGGTGCTTGCGGCCGCCCTGCGGTGGAACCGAGGCAACCGTGCCTTCCATGATCTTCAGAAGCGCCTGCTGCACGCCCTCGCCCGACACGTCGCGGGTGATCGACGGGTTGTCGGACTTGCGCGAGATCTTGTCGACCTCGTCGATATAGACGATGCCGCGCTGGGCGCGCTCGACGTTGTAGTCGGCAGCCTGCAAAAGCTTCAGGATGATGTTCTCGACGTCCTCACCGACATAGCCGGCTTCGGTCAGCGTCGTGGCGTCGGCCATCGTGAAAGGTACGTCGATGATGCGGGCGAGCGTCTGGGCGAGATAGGTCTTGCCGCAACCGGTCGGACCGACGAGCATGATGTTGGACTTCGCCAGTTCGACGTCGGAGCCCTTTGCCGCATGCGCCAGGCGCTTGTAGTGATTGTGCACGGCGACCGAAAGGATGCGCTTGGCCTGCTGCTGGCCGATGACGTATTCGTCGAGAACCTTGATGATGTCCTGGGGCGTGGGAACGCCGTCGCGGGACTTGACCATCGAGGTCTTGTTCTCCTCGCGGATGATGTCCATGCACAATTCGACGCATTCATCGCAGATGAACACGGTCGGCCCCGCAATCAGCTTGCGGACCTCGTGCTGGCTCTTGCCGCAGAATGAACAATAGAGAGTGTTCTTGGAGTCGCCGCCGTTGCTGCCGCTGACCTTGCTCATATCACTTTCCTTCCGGCACGCCGCACGAACCATCAGGTCGCGCGGACCACTCAACCCGCCCCGCGGTCCGGCTTCCACGCCGGCCCATCCGGGCCCTTCGGGGTACTGACCGGCCGAAACGATCTCTTTCGACCGGTGGCAACGAATCCCCCACCAAACCGACTGTCACGTGGTTCAAGCCCAGCATGACTGGCGGTCATTATTAACGTCTTTGGCGCGCGGATAAAGCCCTTGGACCATTACAATTCCGTCACAACGGAGTTGATCCACCGCCAAAGCCCTCGGATCAGCCGGCCTGCGGCCCTTCGACCGCCTCGCGCGTCGTGATCACCTTGTCGATCAGGCCCCAATCCAGAGCCTCGTCCGAGCTCATGAAATGGTCGCGATCGAGCGTCTGCTCCACCTCTTCATAGGTGCGGCCGCAATGCTTCACATAGACCTCGTTGAGGCGGCGCTTCATCTTGATGATGTCCTTGGCGTGGCGCTCGATGTCCGAGGCCTGGCCCTGGAAGCCGCCCGAGGGCTGGTGCACCATGATGCGCGAATTCGGCGTGGCGAAGCGCATGTCCTTGTGGCCGGCGGCGAGCAACAGCGAGCCCATCGAGGCGGCCTGGCCGATGCACAGCGTCGAAACGGCCGGCTTGATGAACTGCATGGTGTCGTAGATCGCCATGCCGGACGTGACGACGCCACCCGGGGAGTTGATGTAGAGTGCGATCTCCTTCTTCGGGTTTTCGGCCTCGAGGAAGAGAAGCTGTGCGCAGACGAGGGTAGCCATCGAGTCTTCCACCGGCCCGGTCAGGAAGATGATGCGTTCCTTGAGCAGGCGGGAAAAGATGTCGTAGGAGCGCTCGCCGCGGTTGGTCTGTTCGACGACCATGGGCACGAGGCCCAGTGCGGTATCAACGGGATTTCTCATATCCACCCTTTTCAATGTGCCCGAAACCTTTGCGAAGCGCCGGGAATCAACAATTCTTCATATTCCCTACATAGAGTGTCCCAGTGCCCTACTTCAAGACGCACAGGAACTTTGAGCCCGGTCAATGGCAGATTGCAGTTAACCGGCGAAGCAGCGGACCCGATATCCACAACGCAATGGGCCACGAGCGTAAAGGAAGGGTGAAAACCACCTCACCCGCATCGCTTTGCGACCGTCCCCTGCCTGCCGATTGCCAGCCCGGGCGCAGCCAGCCATAGTATTGCGGCCATTTCGAGGGAGGTCCTATGCAAAGGAACCTTTTCGCCTGCGCGCTTGCGGCACTCGTGCTCGCCACGCCCGCATGGTCACAACAGGCCTCGGACGCGACGGCGCCCGAAGCTTCCACCGCGACGTCGACCGCCCGGCTGGTGACGGCAAAATCCTACATGGTGGCGGCCGCAAACCCGATCGCGGCCGCCACCGGCGCCGAGGTTCTCAAGCAGGGCGGCAGCGCCATCGATGCCGCGGTCGTCGTGCAGACGATGCTGGGCCTGGTAGAGCCGCAGTCCTCCGGACTGGGCGGCGGCGCCTTCCTCGTCTACTACGACGCCGGCAGGAAGCGGCTGACCACGCTCGACGGCCGCGAGACCGCACCGCAAATGGCGACGCCGAAGCTGTTCCTGGACAAGGACGGGCAACCGCTGAAGTTCATGGATGCCGTCATCGGCGGGCGTTCGGTCGGCACGCCGGGCACGGTGCGCCTGCTGCAGGAGGCCCACAACCGATGGGGCCGGCAGGACTGGAACCGCCTGCTGGAACCCGCCGCGGCGCTTGCCGATGCCGGTTTCGCCGTATCGCCACGGCTCGCCGCGCTGATCGCCGAGGCGGGCGACGGTCTGAAGAAATACGAGGCAACAAGGAACTACTTCTTCGACACGTCCGGTGCGCCGCTCAAGGCGGGCGCGCTCCTGAAGAACGCGGCCTAC
This sequence comes from Mycoplana rhizolycopersici, assembly GCF_013378445.1. Lineage (GTDB taxonomy): Bacteria > Pseudomonadota > Alphaproteobacteria > Rhizobiales > Rhizobiaceae > Mycoplana > Mycoplana rhizolycopersici. Next base: position 421,513 of record NZ_JABXYK010000002.1, on the reverse strand, counting down.
GCCGAAACACTGCGGCTGATCGGAGAACGGGGCGCGGACGCCTTCTACACCGGCAGGATCGCCGAGGCGATCGTCGACACGGTACGGATGGCCGCCGGCAATCCGGGCGTACTGGTTCTGAACGATCTGGCCGACTACCGGGTGCGCGAGCGGCAGCCGGTCTGCATCAGCTACCGCGCGCTCGATGTCTGCGGCATGGGGTCGCCGTCTTCCGGCGCCGTCGCGGTCGGCCAGACGCTCGGCATGATCGAGAACTTCGACATCAAGGGGCTCGGACCGGACAATCCGCAGAGCTGGCGGATCATCGGCGATGCGCAGCGGCTCGCGTTTGCCGATCGCGGCCGCTACCTTGCCGACACCGACTTCGTGCCTGCGCCGATCAAGGGGCTGATGGAGAAAGACTACCTCGGCAAGCGCGCAGCGCTACTGGACGGCGACAAGGCGCTTGCCGATGATGCGGTGAAGGCGGGCGAACCGGAATGGGACCACGCGCTCCTGTTCGGCCGCGACAAGGCGCTGGAACTTCCCTCCACCAGCCACTTCGTCATCGTCGACCGCGACGGCAACGTCGTGTCGATGACGACGACGATCGAGAACGGCTTCGGCTCGCGGCTGATGACGAACGGCTTTCTGCTCAACAACGAGCTCACCGACTTCTCCTTCGAGACGCACGACAACGGCGTGCCGATCGCAAACCGCGTCGAGCCCGGCAAGCGGCCACGATCCTCCATGTCACCGACGATCGTGATGAAGGACGGCAAGCCGCTGCTTGCGATCGGCTCGCCGGGTGGCAGCCAGATCATCGGCTACGTCACCCAGGCGCTGATCGCCTATATCGACTGGGGCAAGGACGTCAGCCAGATCGTCGCCATGCCGCACCTTCTCAACCGCTTCGGCACCTTCGAGATCGAGGCCGGGACGCAAGCGGAAAAGCTTGCCGATCCGCTGAAGGCGCTCGGCTACGAGGTGAAGATCGGCGACATGAACTCCGGACTGCAGGCCATCGAGATCACCGCAGACGGGTTGAAGGGCAGTGCCGATCCGCGGCGGGAAGGCGTTGCGATCGGAGAGTGAGGCGCGGTTCGCGAACGGCGATGCAGGCGTAGCAGCGGGGAGCGCCCGCGTGCCGCATCGACGCCGTCTGACAGGCTGGCAGGCTGGCAGGCACGGCACACGCATCACCCATAGATGAAGCCGGTCTTCGTTGCGCCGAGCGGGTCGCCCCATGGGCTTGCAGCGACGTCCCTCAGCGCGCGCCATGCGCCTCGCGCGACCTTCGGATTTGTCCTCCCCTCCTCCAGTTCGAAACGGAAGCTGAATTCCGCGGCGACCGGCATCTTCGGCTCGCCGTCGCGCCACCACAGGATCAACGCACACGGTGCCGTAACAGTATCGGAAAACACGATGCTCAAGCCTTCGAATACGTGTTCCACGATCATGTTGCCGCCGACCGCGAGTACTTCCGTTTCAAGGCTCGGGAGGTTCAAGTCACCGATATCGTCGAACAGAGCCAGGCAATCGCCGAGCGTGCGCAAGTCGTCTGCGCTCTTGACCTTCGCCTGCGCGGAGCGGCTGAACAGCGCCCAGAACGAGGCGCCCATCGCGCCCGGAACCGGTTTCACGTCCTCCTCGAATTTCAGTTCGCCCTTGCCCGATGGCCGGAAATCTTCCGCATCGGCCAGCAGCCTGTCTCCGTGACGGAATTTCAGCGTCGCCGACCAGTCACCCTTGCTCGCGATCGGCCGGCGCAGGCGAAACAACAGCCCCCGTCCGCCGAAGAGATCCAGATCCCTGGTATCGAGAAAGTGAAGGTTTCGTTGCTTGGCCGGATCCGTGGTCTTTGCCGCACCCTGCACCGGCAGTCCGCCCTCCTGGAGAATCTGCGCCAGATCTCGCCAGCACTCCGCGACTGCCGCCGTCGACGTTTCGCCGATCGCGCCGAAGCGACCCGCCTGCAGACCGACCTTGTATTCGCGGGACGTTATCTCCACGGCACCGCCTCATGCAATCCATAGATACACAAACAGGATACGCTCCACCTATAGGTGAGTCAATTCAAGCTGCACTTTTCACCTTCGGCGAAATCGAATAGGTCTGGCCGCATGAGCCAGCATTTCCCATTTTTGTCCATCGACGCCGCCGCCCGGCGCGTCTCTCTCGATGCCCGCGATCCCGCCTTCTATAGCGATCCGAATCCGGTCTATGCGGAGCTGCACGCCCACGCGCCCACCTTCTACTGGGAACAGCAGAAGCAATGGTATTTCACCGGCTACGACCAGGTGAACGCGCTTTTGCGCGACCGCCGCTTCGGCCGGCAGATCCTGCACGTGGTCAGCCGCGAGGAGCTTGGCATGCCCGCACCGCTGCCGCATCTGAAGCATTTCGACGCCGCGGAAGCCTGGTCGCTGCTGGAGATCGAACCGCCGGAGCACACGCGGCTGCGCACGCTCGTCAACCGCGCCTTCGTCTCACGCCAGATCGATCGCCTGCGGCCGGAGATCACCGAACTGACCGACCGGCTGATCGACGGCTTCGAGAAGGACGGACAGGTGGAGTTGCTGTCGGCGCTCGCCGATATCGTGCCGGTGACGATGATCGCGCGGATGATCGGCATTCCCGACGACATGGGGCCGCAACTCCTGAAATGGAGCCACGCCTATGTGCGCATGTACATGTTCGGGCGGACCGAAGCCGACGAGCATGCCGCCGACAAGGCGGCCGCCGAATTCGCCGACTACGTGCGCTCGATCATCGCCGAACGCCGCGCAGAACCCCGCGACGACCTTCTGACCCACATGATCCACACGGAGCACAAGGGGCAGCTGCTGAGCGATGACGAGCTGATCTCGACGACGATCGTGCTCTTGAATGCCGGCCACGAGGCGACCGTGCACCAGATCGGCAACGCCGTGCGCGTGATCCTGGACAGCAGAATCCCGGCCGAGACGATGTTTTCCGACGAGAAGGCGATCGAACGGACGGTGGAGGAATGTCTGCGCATCTGTGCGCCGGTCCACATCTTCCAGCGCTATGCGCTAGACGACATCAATTTCGACGGCCTTTCGTTCAAGCGCGGCGACAAGGTCGCACTGATCCTTGCGGCCGCCAACCTCGACCCGAAGAAGTTCAGCGATCCCCTCGCCTTCCGGCCGGATCGCGACGAAGGCCCGAACCTTTCGTTCGGCGCCGGCATCCACTTCTGCATCGGGGCGCCGCTGGCGCGCCTGGAGCTCAACATCGTCCTGCCGATCCTGTTCAGGCGACTGGCGGGCATGCGGCTTGCCGGGACACCTGTTGTGAAGGACGTCTACCATTTCCACGGGCTGGAGCGCCTGGATCTGGAATGGTGAGAAGACGAGGCTTCTGAAACGCGCTGGCTCAGAGCCGGATCACATAGTCCTTGCGAGTCGTTTCAACGACTTCCCAGGTTCCCTTGAAGCCGGGCCTGAGGACGAGCCGGTCGCCGGCCTTCAGATCAAACACCTCTCCTTCGTCCGAGGTGACGATCGAATGGCCGGAGAGAATGTTGAAATATTCCCACTCGTCATAGACGATCCGCCACCTGCCCGGCGTCGCCTCCCAGACGCCGCAATAGATCCCACCTTCGGCCTCCTCCAGATTCCAGGTGCGAAACTGAGGATCGCCGGAAATCAGGCGATCCTCCGCCGGCCGGCCGATTTCCGGGGCGATGGCTGCGAAGTCGAAACGAAGGGCTTTTGTCATATCCCACCCTGTTGGAAGTTTGCGCCCGCGGGCGCCGCCATTGGTAAGGTTCGGCAGCAACCGCCGCGCCGTGAGATCGCGATGCGCGCCAGGCGCAATTTCCCAGGTCCATCCGCGATCCGCGCAGAGCAGTATCGAATTCGCTGCACGATTCGACAAGCGTCGCCGGACGGGCCTGACATTTTCTGTACCCTGGCACGGGCTGCCTGTGAGACCCCGTCAGGTCCCATCGCGTTGTCACGGATCAGCCCCACAATCGAGCGCGGAGAACTGAGCAGCCTCGACCTCGGTCGAGGAAGGGGCGGACATCCGCGCGAGATGACGGTTTTGTCCAAACGGCACTTGCCATCCTGCCGTTCTGCACCTATCCTTCATTTCAATATTTATAGGATTATTGCAATATGGATGATCATCAGGCCCTCGCTTCCTTCGCCGCGCTATCCCAGGAAACCCGGCTCGCCATCGTAAGGACCCTGGTCGTCGCCGGTCCTGAAGGGCTGGCTGCTGGTGCTATTGCGGAACGCATGGGCGTCTCTCCGTCGAACGTTTCGTTCCACCTCAAGGAACTCGAACGCTCCGGACTCATTTGCCAGCGGCGGGAGTCACGCTCCATCGTCTACAGCGCAAGCTACGACACACTGGCCGACCTCGTGACGTTCCTGATGGAGGATTGCTGCGCGGGACATCCCGGCATCCGGGGCGCGGTCGAGCGATCCGCGGGTTGCTGCCCGAGCGACGCATAGGTGGCCTGAGGAAACCGTGTTGCATACGACCAAGGTTCCGGCGGGAATTGTCTCCGCCCTCGGTGTCACGCAGATCATCGGCTACGGCACCCTCTACTATTCCTTCAGCATCCTGGCGCCCGGCATGGCCAAGGACCTGGGCATCAGCCTGGAGCGGGTCTTCGCCGTCTTCTCCGTCTCGCTGTTCATCGGCGGCCTGTCCGCTCCATTCATCGGCAGGCATATGGACAGGATCGGCGCGGCGACGGTGATGACGCTGGGATCGGCCCTGGCGGCGTTCACCCTCGCGATGTGTGCGTGGTCGCCGTCCGTAGCCCTCTTCGCCCTTGCGATCGTCCTGCTGGAGGTGTCATCCGGGATGGTCCAGTACCAGGCAGCCTTCGCCACGCTGGTCGAAAGCGAACCCCGGACGGCCTCGCGCAGCATCACCTTTCTGACGCTGATCGGCGGCTTTGCCTCCACCATCTTCTGGCCGATCGCCGCGAGCCTGACCGGGTATCTGTCCTGGCGGGAAATCTATCTGGTGTTCGCCGCGCTGAACCTTCTCGTCTGCATGCCATTGCACTACTGGATCATGCGAACCGGAAGGGTCGCTTCCAAGCCGGACGAGACAAGAGGCCGCGAGGTCGTCATCGGCGCTCTCGAGCCGCAGGCGCGCCGGCGCGGCATGCTGCTGGTCTCCTTTGCCTTCGCTCTTTCGGGCTTCACTCTCGCCGCGATCCTTGCCCACATGGTGCCGATGCTGGGCGCGATCGGCCTTGGCAGTGCGGCGGTGGTGATCGGCTCCTTGTTCGGTCCGGCGCAGGTCATGAGCCGCCTGATCAACATGGTCTTCGGAAAGAGCCTGTCTCCGCCCGCGCTTGCGATTGTCTCCGCAGCGCTCATGGTCCTCGGTGCGGTGATACTAGGGTTGTCGGGTGATTGGTTGCCTGGTGCGGTGGCCTTCGCGGTCTGCCTTGGCCTCGGGTCAGGGATCAACAGCATCGCTCAGGGGAGCCTGCCGCTCTATCTCTTCGGGTCCGCTGGCTACGGCGCGATCACGGGCAAGATGGCTGCGGCAAGGTTGGCGACTGGCGCGGCCGCCCCGTTTGCGTTCGCGGCCGCGATGAACCAGTTCGGGCCAACCATTTCGCTTTTCGTCATCGCCGCGCTGGGTACGCTCGGAATCGTGGCGTTCGTCGCGGTCGCCTCATTGGTGCGTCGCGACCGCGTTGCCTGATGATGGAAGAGCGTACAGAAGAGTGCGCGGATCACCGTCATGAAAGCCAAGCCTCCGTGAACACTCCGATCAAATCCACGACGTCACGCAGTCACCTGGCCGGTTTCGGCGGCGGAGCCATCATCGGCACACTCGGCGGGTTGATCGGGCTTGGCGGCGCGGAATTCCGTCTGCCGCTGCTCATCGGCGCATTCAATTTCGTGGCTCTTGAGGCAGTGATCCTGAACAAGGCAATGAGCCCTGTCGTCGTGTCTTCCCCCCTGCCGTTTCGAGCCGGCACGATCCCTTTCACCCAGATCGCATCGAATTGGCCAATCATACTGAACCTTCTAGCAGGAAGCCTAATCGGTGCCTGGTTCGGCGCAGGATGGGCGACACGGTTGAAATCTAAGACGCTCTACAGGGTGATATCCGTTCTTCTTGTCGCGATCGCCGTCGTGCTGGTGCTTGGCCATGGCACGTCGGCGGGGCAATCGCTTCTGACCGGAAACTGGCAGATTGTCGGCGGAATATCCGCCGGCCTCGTGATCGGCATCGTTGCGTCGCTATTGGGCGTCGCCGGGGGGCGAGTTGCTCATTCCGACGCTTGTTCTGCTCTTCGGCGCGGACATCAAGCTCGCCGGTAGCCTTTCACTGGCGGTGAGCCTTCCCACCATGCTCCTAGGCTTTACCCGCTACAGCCGCGACCAAAGCTTTTCGGTTCTGGGGCGCAACAGGGTGTTCGTCCTCATAATGGCCGCGGGATCGGTCGTAGGGACGTTTGTTGGTGGATTGCTACTCGGCATTGTCCTGAATTCGGTCCTTCTCCCCGCGCTGGCCGTGATCTTGTTGCTGTCAGCCGTAAAAGTTTGGCGGCACGGCTGACAGCATTTCTCGTCAGATCGACTTGAGGTGAACCCGCTTTTCCAGTTCGGCCGCCTGTTCCTTTCGCTCGCTGTAGCGGTCTGTCAGGTGGGCCGAGGCGTCCCTCGTCAGCAGCGTGAACTTCACCAGTTCCTCGCAGACGTCCACGACGCGGTCATAGTAGGAAGAGGGCTTCATCCTGCCGTCGGCATCAAATTCCTGGTAGGCCTTGGCGACGGACGACTGGTTGGGGATCGTGATCATCCGCATCCAGCGGCCGAGCACGCGCATCTGGTTCAAAGCGTTGAAGGACTGGCTGCCGCCGGAGACCTCCATGACGGCCAGCGTCTTTCCCTGCGTCGGGCGGATTGATCCGAGCGACAGGGGAATCCAGTCGATCTGGGCCTTCATGATACCCGTCATCGCACCGTGCCGCTCGGGGCTGACCCACACCTGGCCTTCAGACCATTGCGATAGCTCGCGCAGCTCCTGCACTTTCGGATGGCTGGCGGGAGCTTCGTCGGGCAGCGGCAATCCTCTCGGGTCGAACATCCGCACCTCGCACCCCAGACGCTCCAGAAGACGTCTGGCTTCGTGCGCGAGCAGCCGGCTGTAGGACACCTCCCGAAGCGAGCCGTGGAGGATCAGGATGCGCGGCTTGTGCGTCGAAAAGGCTGGGCGCAACGCGTCGAGTTCAGGCTGGCGAAGATGCCGCTCCTGCAAGGCGGGGAAGGTCTCAGACAATCCGCTTGCCCTCCTGATCGAGGACCTGCTCGCCGTCCTCCTTGAAGAAGGCGCCCTTGAAGGCATCGGGCAGGATGGCGAGTACAACCTCCGAGGGGCGCGCGAGTCTGGTGCCGAGCGGCGTGACGACGAACGGACGGTTGATGAGGATCGGGTCCTTCAGCATCGCGTCGAGCAACTGCTCGTCGGTCAGCTTCGGATCGTCGAGGCCCAGATCCGCATATGGCGTCCCCTTCTCGCGGATCGCCTGCCGGACGGACAATCCCGCATCGGCGATCATCTTCGCCAGCTCCCCGCGCGAGGGCGGAGTAGCAAGATACTCGATCACGGTCGGCTCGATCCCGGCGGCGCGGATCATTTCCAGCGTGTTGCGGGACGTGCCGCAGGCGGGGTTGTGATAGATGGTGACGTCCATTGTCATGTCCTTTCGGTGATGGTGTTCCGGGAGACGGCGGGGGCCGCCTCGTACCAGCCCTTGGTGCGGTTCACGGCCCAGACGACCGTGAGCATCACGGGAACCTCGATGAGCACGCCCACGACCGTCGCCAGTGCTGCGCCGGACTGGAAGCCGAACAGGCTGATGGCAGCCGCGACCGCGAGTTCGAAGAAGTTGCTGGCGCCGATCAGTGCCGAGGGCCCGGCGACGCAATGGCGCTCGCCCGACATCCGGTTCAGGAGATAGGCGAGCCCCGAGTTGAAATAGACCTGGATCAGGATAGGAACCGCCAGCAACGCGATGATCGTCGGCTGCGCGATGATCTGCTCGCCCTGGAAGCCGAAGAGGAGGATGAGCGTCGCCAGCAGCGCCACAAGCGAAAGCGGCTGCAGTTTCGCAAGCATGGCGTCCAGCGCCTTCGTCGTCCCGTCGGCGGTCAGGCGCCTTCTCAGGACCTGCGCGATGATGACGGGGACGACGATGTAGAGGACGACCGACAGAACGAGCGTGTCCCACGGCACGGTGATCGCCGACAGCCCGAGCAGCAGCCCGACGATCGGCGCGAAGGCGACGACCATGATCGCATCGTTGAGGGCGACCTGCGACAGCGTGAACAGCGGCTCGCCGCGCGTCAGGTTGCTCCAGACGAACACCATCGCGGTACAGGGTGCAGCCGCAAGGATGATCAGGCCCGCGATGTAGGAGTCGATCTGGTCGGCAGGCAGATAGGGACGAAACAGCCATCCGATGAACAGCCATCCGAGCAGCGCCATGGAAAACGGCTTGACCGCCCAGTTGATGAACAGGGTGACGCCGATGCCACGCCAATAGGTGCTCACCTGCGAAAGCGAGCGGAAATCGATCCTGACGAGCATCGGGATGATCATCAGCCAGATCAGGATGGCGACGGGCAAGTTGACCTTCGCGATCTCGGCCGCGCCGATGAGCTGGAAAACACCGGGCATCAAATGGCCGAGGGCGACGCCGACGACGATGCAGAGAAAGACCCAGATGGTCAGGTAGCGTTCAAACGCGGACATCAGGCGGACTTCCCCTGGCTTGTCGTCGAGCCTTCCATAGTGCCGATCTGGCGGAGCTTCGTTTCGAGCGCCAGGCGGTCGATCGAAGCCAGCGGAAGGCTCAAGAAGACCATGATGCGGTTCTTCAGGAAGCGCGCGGTTTGGGCGAAGGCCCGCTGGATTTCCACTTCCGAGCCGGTAACGGCGGCGGGATCTTCGACACCCCAGTGCGCCGTCATCGGATGCCCGATCCAGACCGGGCAGGCCTCGCCGTGCGCGCTGTCACAGACGGTGAAGATGAAATCCATTTCGGGCGCGCCGGGCTTGGCAAAGACGTCCCAGCTCTTGGAGGAGAAACCTTCGGCCGGATAGCCAAGGGCCTTCAGTTCCTTCAGCGCGTGAGGATTGACTTCGCCCTTCGGCTGGCTGCCTGCCGAATAGGCTTTGAACCGTCCGCCGCCTTCCTTGGTGCGGATGGATTCGGCGAGAATGGAGCGAGCGGAGTTGCCCGTGCACAAGAAGAGCTCGTTGTAGGTCTTGTCGATCATGGTCGTGGTCCGTGGTTAGATCGGAGGTCTGCTGAGCTTCATGATGGTGGCCGATGCCGGACAGATGGCTGAAAGCTGCCGGGTTGCGAGAACGGCAGGTGGGACATCGCCTCGCTCGACCACGACAAAGCCGAGCTTTTTGAAGAACGCGACTGCGGTCGTCGTCGCCAGAAAGACTGCCGCGCCGTCCGTGACGGCTTTCAGCGTTTCCCTCGTCAGCGATCTGCCGAATGCCTTGCGGCGATGTTCGGGTAGGATGACCATCGACCTGATCAGGACCGCGTCGCCGCATCCCTCCATGCCCGCGTAGCCAACCGTGCCGCCGTCGGAGGAAACCGCCCTGAAAAACGTGCGCCCCGGAAACTCGAGGTCTTCCGTCGGCAGACCGGAAATCGACAGCGCCAGCTTCAGTCCGACATCGCTACCCGGGACTGGCTCCAGCCGGATCTCGCTCATGACGGCTTTACCTCGGGCGCACAGCAAGGCGTGAGTTCAGCGATCAGGGGCGCACAGAGTTCGGTCGAGCCGCCGCAACAGTCCTTCAAAAGGAAGAGCGTCAGCTCGCGCAATCCCTGGAGGTCCGCCCGGTAGATGATCGAGCGGCTGTGCCGCTCGCTTGTCACGAGGCCCGAGCGCGACAGCGTCGCAAGATGCGCGGACATCGTGTTCTGCGGAACGTCGAGAAGCCGGGCGAGTTCGCCGGCAGGCACGCCTTCGGGCTCGTGCCGGACGAGAAGCCGGAACGTCTCGAGTCTCGTGGACTGGGCGAGTGCGGCGAGCGCCGCGATTGCTGTGATGCTATCCATATATCCAGAATAACGGATATTAAATCGCTGTCAATGGTCACCTCGATCAACCCGCTGGATGGGCTGTTCGGAGAACGGAGGCTGAATGAACCGTTCGTTCGCACCTTGAAACCGGACGACGGCGGCCATACCCCGGAAGCCTTCGCTGGCAGGTGGATACCCCGACAAGACGACGCTTGTCGGGGTAAGGACGCCAACGATCTCCGGCTGCGTCCAGAGCGTCGGCATAACGAGATGGATCGCCTCAAATGCCGACGTTATTGGCGAATTGCATCAGGCCTTCGCCAGGGCCTGCTCGATATCCGCGATGATGTCGGCCGCGTCCTCGATGCCGATCGACAAGCGGACGACATCGGGGCCGGCGCCGGCTGCCGTCTGCTGTTCCGGCGAGAGCTGGCGGTGGGTGGTGGAGGCCGGATGGATCACAAGGGAGCGGGTATCACCGATATTGGCGAGATGCGAGATCATCTCCAGCCCCTCGACGAAGCGCTTGCCCGCGTCGTAGCCGCCCTTCAGACCGAAGGTGAAGACGGCGCCGGCGCCGTTCGGCGCGTAGCGCTTCTGCAGGGCGTGGTTGGGGTCGCTCTCAAGGCCGGAATAGTTGACCCAGGAGACCTTGTCGTTCGTCTTCAACCATTTCGCCACGGCCAGCGCGTTGTCGCAGTGGCGCTGCATGCGCAGCGGCAGCGTCTCAATGCCGGTGATGATCTGGAAGGCGTTGAAGGGCGAGATCGCCGGGCCGAGATCGCGCAGGCCGAGCACGCGGCAGGCGATGGCAAACGCGAAATTGCCGAAGGTCTGGTGCAGCACGATGCCGGCATATTCTGGGCGCGGTTCGGAAAGGGCCGGATACTTACCCGAAGTCGACCAGTCGAAGGTGCCGCCATCGACTATGATGCCGCCCATCGAATTACCGTGGCCGCCGAGGAACTTGGTCAGCGAATGAACGACGATGTCGGCCCCGTGTTCGAACGGGCGGACGAGATACGGCGTCGCCATGGTGTTGTCGACCACCAGCGGCAGGCCATGCCTGTGAGCGATTTCGGCAATCGCCGCGATATCGACGAAGGTGCCGCCCGGATTTGCGAGGCTCTCGATGAAGATCGCCTTCGTCCGTTCGTCGATCTGGCTCTCGAAGGTCTCGAGCTTGTCGGTATCGGCCCAGCGCACGTGCCAGTCGAAGTTTGCGAAGGAATGGCCGAACTGGTTGATGGAGCCGCCATAGAGCTTGCGGGCGGCGACGAAATTGTCACCCGGACGCATCAGCGTGTGGAAGACCAGCAGTTGCGCGGCATGGCCGGATGCGACGGCGAGCGCTGCAGTGCCGCCCTCGAGCGCGGCGACGCGCTCCTCCAGAACCGCCTGCGTCGGGTTCATGATGCGCGTATAGATATTGCCGAACGCCTGCAGGCCGAAGAGCGAGGCGGCATGATCGGTATCGTTGAAGACGAAGCTCGTGGTCTGGTAGATCGGCGTCGCACGTGCACCGGTCGTGGGATCTGGTGCTGCACCTGCATGGATTGCGAGCGTCGAGAAGCCCGGCTTGTTCTTCGTCATGTAAACCTCCCGTATGGCGCGATCCTCCACCGGTAAAACGCGCCTTTTTCAAAACCTTAGCCAGCGCCCGGAGCATACTTGGCCAGCAACCCGGGCGTCCGGACCGGCACTATTCCAGAGCAATCAATGGCGGTCAAAGAAAGAATTTGTCGAATGTGGGCCGCAACCGGAAACAGCTTTCCGCTCCACATCCACAACCCGCACGCACCGGAGCGAGCCTCGAGCGATTTACGTTGGCCGCTCCGCCGCAGCGTCAGCCGATCAGCCGATCAGCCGGGGATATTCGATGGCCGGGCAGCGGTCCATGACCACCTTGATGCCGGCAGCCTCCGCGCGTTCGGCAGCACGGTCGTCGCGAACGGACAACTGCCCCCAGATGACCTTCGGCAGCGGGTTCAAGGCCAGCACTTCATCGACGAGGGCGGGCAGCGCGCTCGCGGCCCGGAAGACGTCCACCATGTCGATCGGCTCGGAAATATCCGCAAGGCGCGCATGGACCAGCTGGCCGTGAATCTCCTTGCCGGCCTGGCCCGGATTGACGGGAATCACCCGATAGCCCTTGCGCAGAAGGAAGGCCATGACGCGGTTGCTGGGGCGCTCCGGATTGGGTGAGGCGCCGACCAGCGCAATCACGCGCATGTCACGCAGGATATCGGCCAGGTAGTAGTCGGCGTAGCTGTCGTGATTCATCCGGCCTCCGTCATGCTGACAGCAACATGGAACGGCAGGCGGACTTGTCAATACGCGATTGACGTCGGGTCAGGCGGACATCGCTGCGACGCGCGTCCGCGCCGGAAACTCGGCGACCGGCGAACGATCCATCACCACCTGCAGGCCGGCAGCCTCCGCCTTTTCGGCCGCCGCATCGTCGCGAACGCCAAACTCGCCCCATATCACCGCCGGGCGACGATCAAGCGCAAGCACCTCGTCCACCACCGCGGAAAGTTGCGAGGGAGCGCGGAAGACGTCGACCATGTCGACGGGCTCCTCGATGTCGCACAGGTGCGCCACCACCGTCTGGCCGAGGATTTCCTTGCCGGCATGCCCGGGGTTGACCGGTATCACGCGGTACCCCTTGGCGATCAGGAAATCCATGGCACTGTGGCTTGGGCGCGACCGGTTGGGCGAGGCACCGACGACGGCGATCGTGTGCACCGAGCGCAAGATCTTGCGGGTGTAGCCGCTTGCGTAATGATCGTGGTTCATCGAAGCCTCCCGGGGCTATCGTGACGGCGAGGCGCCCCGTGCCCGCACTCCCGATCCGTTTCGTCCGTACATGATACGTTATTTCCGCCACGATTGCGACCGTGCGGCGCAACCACGCGCACCAGCCCGTCCCGGTGCGGAGAGGTGGGCATTTTTTCTGCGGCATCGGCTGCGCACTCCGTTGCAAATGCGTCCGTTTCGGCAGATGAAGTGTCTGCCGCCCGTCGCCTTTCCAGCCCCAACCGAACAGACCGAGGTTCTTCCGTGCCGATAGACGTGATTGCGCTTGTGCTGCTCGGCGCGGCGCTCCATGCGACCTGGAATGCGATGGTCAAGGCTGGTACCGACAAGTCGCTGGATGCGGCGATGATCGCCCTCGGCGCTGGCGTCTTCGGCCTTGCCTTCCTGCCCTTCGTTCCGCTGCCGGCCCCGGCCTCCTGGCCCTTCATCGCCGTTTCGGCAGTCTTCCAGTTCGCCTATTTCCAGCTGGTTGCTGCGGCATACCGGGCCGGCGACATCGGCCTCGTCTACCCGCTGATGCGCGGTGCTGCCCCGCTGATCGTCGCCTCGACCAGCGGCTTCGTGCTCGGCGAACATCTCTCCCCCGGCGCGATGACAGGAATCCTCATCATCTGCGGCGGGGTGCTGACGCTGGCCTTCGAAAGCCGTCACGGCGGAAAGCATGCCTTCATCCTGGCGCTGGCCAATGCCTGCGTCATCGCCTGCTACACCTTCGTCGACGGCGCGGGCGCGCGCGCCTCCGGCAACGCGATCTCCTATACGCTGTGGATGGCGCTCCTGCCGCCGGTGCTTCTGTTTTCGTGGGCAATCTGGAAGCGCGGGCTCGACGTCGTGACGAACCATGTCCGGCGGAACTGGAAACGCGGGCTGATCGGCGGCGGCGGGTCGATCGCCTCCTACGGCCTGGCGCTCTGGGCGATGACGAAGGCGCCGGTGGCGACGGTCGCAGCACTACGCGAGACCGCGATCCTCTTCGCCCTCATCATCTCCGTCGTCTTCCTGAAGGAAAAGGCGAGCATCTGGCGCTACATTGCCGGAGCGACGATCGCCGCCGGCGTGCTGGTGCTGCGGCTGGGCTAGTCGTTGCACCTGGAACCCAATCCCTGCATGTACAAAGATACGTACAGGATCCGCGACATGAAAATCGTCAGCCTTTCCGAGCTGCGCGCCAACATCGCCAAGCACTTCGACCAGATCGAAAACGACCACGACGAACTGATCGTCACCCGACAGAACCGCGAACCCATGGTCGTGATGTCGCTCGCCGATTTCGAGAGCTGGAAAGAAACGATGCACCTGCTCGCCAGTCCGGCAAACCGCGACCGGCTTCTACAATCGGTGAAGGAGCTCGATTACGACAGGGGAACGCCCCGGACCATGGACGTGCTTGTGGCGGCCGCGCGCCGGTGAAGCCCTGCTTTTCGACGCGGGGATGGGAAGACCTCACGAACACGATCGAAAGACGCTTGGAAAGCTCCTCGTATTGATCCGCGAGTGCCAACGAACGCCGTTCTCCGGCCTTGGCAAGCCAGAACCGCTAAGCGGCGAACTGAAAGGGTTCTGGTCACGCCGGATCACGCAGGAGCACCGGCTCGTCTATCGTATCACCTGCTCCGAAGCGAACCAGCAAATCGAAATTGCCGCCTGCCGGTACCGCTACGGGTAGTCAGGTCACCTTCCAGTCCGGCATCCGCTTTTCCAGAAACGCGCCGATGCCTTCCCGGGCGTCGTCGCGCAGCATGTTGTCGACCATGATGGAAATGGCCTTGTCGTAGGCCTCGGGCAAGGGCAAACCGGCCTGAGCGCGGTAGGCGGCTTTGCCGATCCGCAGCGCCTCGGGCGACTTCGAGGCGATGACAGCCGCATATTTGTCGACCACCTGGCGCAGATACTGTTTCGGCACGATGCGATTGACGAGACCGAAATCCTTTGCGGTCGACGCGTCGATCGTCTCCCCGGTCAAAAGCATCTCCATCGCCTGCTTGGGATGGGCCGCGCGTGTCACCGCCACCATCGGGGTCGAGCAGAAAAGGCCGATATTGACGCCGGGCGTGCAGAAGGTGGATGTGTCGGTGCAGATCGCCAGATCGGCCGTTGCCACAAGCTGGCAACCGGCCGCCGTGGCCAGCCCGTCGATTTCGGCGATCACCGGCTGCGGCAGCCCGGCGATCTTCAGCATCAGGTCGGCGCACATGCGCATCGTCTTTTCGAAGAAGGCCCGGCCGCCGTCGGCATCCGCGCGATGCGCCGTCATTTCCTTCAGATCGTGGCCGGCGGAGAAGAGGCTGCCTGTCGCCGCCAGCACCACCACGCGAATGCCATCGTCGGTCGCAGCCTTGTCCAGCGCGCCTGAAAGGGCCTCCATCAGGGCAATCGAGAGAGCATTTGCCGGCGGATTGGCAAGCGTCAGGCGCAGGACCGCGTCATGGCGCTCCTCCGACAGCAAGCTGTTGCCCTCGGATTTGTGCAACTGGACCACATCAGCCATGGCGACACTCCCATCCTGTTTCATCTGCATTCCGGAATCTTGTCTTCGTCCGCCTCGTGGTACGCGCGCCGCAGGCCAGTTTCAAGACTGTGGCCGCACCATGCGCGACCTTAGACTTTCCGGCAATTGCACTGCCAAGCCTTTCGGCTCTATCACATTTGCCGTGGCGGAGGACGGATGAGATCACGATGGCGAACGAACATATCCCGGTCATGACCGTCGAAGAGCTGAACCGGTTTTTGGAGACCGATTTCCCCGAGATTCATACCGACGGCAAGGTGTTCGAGGTGACCGCCGTCGCGCCCGGCACCGTCGCCATGCGGCTGGCGCCTTCGGAAAAACATCTGCGCCCCGGCGGCACCGTTTCCGGGCCGACCATGTTCGCCCTTGCCGACGTGACCGCCTATTGTACGGTGCTGGCGCATGTCGGACCGGTGGCGCTGGCGGTGACGACCAACCTCAACATCAACTTCCTGCGAAAGCCACAGCCCGGCCCGCTGACCTGCGACTGCCGGCTTCTGAAACTCGGCAAGCGGCTGGCCGTGATCGAAGCGTCGATCTCGGCGGGGACGGAAGGCGATCTGGTCGCCCATGCGACTGCGACCTATTCGATTCCGCCGCGATAAATTGTGGTATTATACCACCACAAAAACAAATAATTGAT
Source organism: Mycoplana rhizolycopersici (assembly GCF_013378445.1). Lineage (GTDB taxonomy): Bacteria > Pseudomonadota > Alphaproteobacteria > Rhizobiales > Rhizobiaceae > Mycoplana > Mycoplana rhizolycopersici. The sequence continues at coordinate 405,496 of NZ_JABXYK010000002.1, read as the reverse complement.
TTTACAGCGTTTTTATTCTCGCCGCTCGAAACACGTCGCTTGACGCCCTGAAAGCCCTCCCTTATAAGCCGGCACAGATCGCGGTCCGTTCGGGCCGCTTTCGTTTTTGGCCGGCTTACGCCTGCCAAACCAAGCAACAAGAAACGCCCCGGGCGCCTGGCGCCTCGGGTCCAAACGAAAAGAGTTTTACCATGGCAACCTTCTCTCAGAAGCCCGCCGAGGTGGAAAAGAAGTGGATCCTCATCGACGCCGAAGGCCTCGTTGTCGGTCGTCTCGCTTCCATCATCGCAAACCACCTGCGCGGCAAGCATAAGGCTACCTACACCCCCCACGTCGACGACGGCGACAACGTCATCGTCATCAACGCCGAGAAGGTCGCTCTGACCGGCAAGAAGTACTCCGACAAGAAGTACTACTGGCACACCGGCTACCCGGGCGGCATCAAGGAGCGCACCGCGCGCCAGATCATCGAAGGCCGCTTCCCGGAGCGCGTCATCGAGAAGGCAGTCGAACGCATGGTTCCGCGCGGCCCGCTCGGCCGTCGCCAGATGAAGAACCTGCGCGTCTACGCCGGTGCCAACCATCCGCATGAAGCACAGCAGCCGACCGTCCTCGACGTCGCCAAGCTGAACAGCAAGAACGTAAGGAGCGCCTGATAATGGCTGACCTCTCTTCCCTGAAGGATCTGGGTACGGCTGCTGCCGCTCCGGCTTCCTCCGCCCCGGTTCACGTCAAGAAGGTTGACGCCCAGGGCCGCTCCTACGCCACCGGCAAGCGCAAGGACGCCGTCGCCCGCGTATGGCTCAAGCCGGGCTCCGGCAAGATCACCGTCAACGGCAAGTCGTTCGAAGCCTATTTCGCCCGTCCGGTCCTGCAGATGATCCTGCAGCAGCCGATCGTCGCTGCTGCCCGCGAAGGCCAGTTCGACATCGTCGCCACCGTTGCCGGCGGCGGTCTCTCCGGCCAGGCCGGTGCCGTCCGTCACGGTCTGTCCAAGGCGCTCACCTACTTCGAGCCGGGCCTGCGCCCGGTCCTGAAGAAGGGCGGCTTCCTGACCCGCGACTCGCGCGTCGTCGAACGCAAGAAGTACGGCAAGGCAAAGGCCCGCCGTTCGTTCCAGTTCTCGAAGCGCTAATCGCTTCACGAACTCTGCGGAATATCTGGAAGGCCGGGCTCGTCCCGGCCTTTTCTCGTTTCAGCTGCCTCGACGGTCAACGTTCCGCACTTTTGCGCGCAAGGACTTGCGCGCGCTGGATGCCGGATCAAGTCCGGCATGACGGACCCGGTGGACCTCATTGCGACGGTAAAGCGCTCGGTGCAGCACGCAGCCAGGTGTTAGCCGACGACAATGGGGGGGGCGACAAGGTTTGAATAGCCGCAGTCCTACTCAGGCACATACCATTCCCCGTCATGCCGGACTTGATCCGGTATCCAGCCGCGTCGAGTCCGCCGCGCAGAAAAGCCCTTTTCCCGACTTTTATCGCGACTGCGCCGGGAAGCCCTTCAGATCGGCAGTTCCGTCGAGGCCTTCATCTCGCGCAGGACGAAGCTGGAGACGACGTTGCGGACGTGGGGGTTGCGCAGCAGGTGGCGCGTCATGAAGGCCTCGTAGCTTTCGACGTCGGCAGCGCGGATCTTCAGCATGTAGTCGAAGGCCCCCGACAGGGCGTAGCACTCCATGATCTCCGGATGGTTCCTGACGACGGCGGAGAAGGAGGCGATCGCCTCCTCATGATGATCGTCGAGCGTCACATGCGCAATGACGCAGAGCTTCAGATCCAGCTTGCGTGCGTCCAGCAACGCCACGCGCGCGCGGATGACGCCCGCCGCCTCCAGGTCCTGCACCTTGCGCCAGGCGGAACTCTGCGACATGCCGGCGCGCTCGGCGAGATCCGCAAGCGCAAGGCTGCAATCCTGCTGCAGCAGCCGCAGAAGGCGGATACCTGCCTGATCAATTTCTTTCATGAAACCCGCCCTCCCCGCGATTTTCATTCAGACTCCGAGTATCCGGCCACCAGAATGAAAAGTCTATCCGCAGCCTTCGACTACAATTTTTCGAAGTAAGAGGATGCGGGCAGGCCCGCATGGCGACGGGAGGCCAGGATGCCGAAGGAAAGCACATACATCGCGAAGCTGCCGGACGCGGACGGCATCTACGCCTACACCGCCGAGGAGGATGCGATCTGGAGCGAGCTCTATGCACGCCAGATCGCCCTTCTCGCCGACAAGGCCTGCGACGAATATCTCCACGGCGTGAAGACGCTCGGACTGGATGCGCCGCGGGTCCCGCAACTGAAGGACGTCAACGCGCGGCTGATGCAGGCGACCGGTTTCGGCGTCGAGGGTGTGCCGGCGCTCATCGCGCCGTCGAAGTTCTTCCAGTTGCTCTCGGAGGGCAAGTTCCCGCTCGCCACCTTCATCCGCCGGCGCGAGCATATCGACTACATCGAAGAGCCAGACATCTTCCATGAGGTGTTCGGCCATTGCCCGCTTTTGACGAATGCCGCCTATGCCAGCTTCGTCCACCGCTTCGGGGAAAACGCCGTGGCGCTCGGCAAGGACTATTCCTGGCACCTGTTCCGCATCTTCTGGTTCACCGTCGAATTCGGGCTGATCAACACTGACAAGGGCCGCCGCTGCTACGGTGCCGGCATCGTTTCGTCGCCGAACGAGACACGGGCGGCGATGGTGGAGAAGACAAGCGAATTCAGACCCTTCGACCTGATGACGGTGCTGCGCACACCCTACCGGATCGATATCGTCCAGCCGATCTACTACGTCATCGACAGCTTCGCCGATCTTGACGCCATCAACGACGAGGACATCGGTGCTGCGATCCGCGACGCCAAGGCGCTCGGCGACTTCCCGCCGGTCTTCGCGGCCAAGGCGTCCTGACCGCAGCTCCGCCGGGGGATCCCGGATGGCGGATGACGGATGACGGATGACGGTGGAAATCGCCGTCCCGCCCCCTTGCCTTCGCACTGCCGATTGGCCAACGTCCTGCAACCCAAGGAGGACGGCTGATGGCAAACAAGACGATCGACCATGCGGTCACGGCGAAATCCCTGAAGAGCGCGGCATCCGACCCGACGCATGCGGGCGTGCTTTCCTTCATGCGCCGGCGCTACACCAAGAACCTCAGGGACGTCGACGCCGTCGTCTGGGGCATTCCCTTCGACGCCGCCACGTCGAACAGGCCGGGCGCGCGCTTCGGACCGCAGGCAATCCGCCGTGCGTCCGCCATCATGGACAACGACCCGCAATACCCCTTCCAGCAGGACCTGTTCGCAAACATGGCCGTCATCGACTACGGCGACTGCCTGCTCGACTACGGCAACCACCAGAAGACGCCGGCGACGATCGAGCGGGAAGCGGCGAAAATCCTGAAATCCGGCGCCTTCCTGTTGACGCTTGGCGGCGACCACTTCGTCACCTGGCCGGTGCTGAAGGCGCATGCGGCGATCCACGGGCCGCTGTCACTGGTGCAGTTCGACGCCCACCAGGACACCTGGCCGGACGAAAAGGGCCGGATCGACCACGGTTCGTTCGTGGCGCGCGCCGTCAAGGACGGCGTGATCGATCCCGACACCTCGATCCAGATCGGCATCCGCACGCATGCGCCCGACGATTGCGGCATCCGCATCGTCTATGGCTACGAGGTCGAGGAGATGTCCGCTTCCGAGATCGCCGACGCTATCATCCGGCATGTCGGCGACAAGCCCTGCTACCTGACCTTCGACATCGACTGCCTCGACCCCGCCTATGCGCCCGGTACCGGCACGCCCGTAGCCGGCGGTCCGTCGAGCGCCAAGATCCTTTCCGTGCTGCGCCATCTCGGTGCCCTGCACATCAAGGGCGCCGACGTCGTCGAAGTGGCACCCGCCTATGACCACGCCGACATCACCGCCATCGCCGGCTCGACCATCGCCATGTACATGCTCGGCCTGCACGCCGGCTGGCTGGCGGAGCGACGGTAGCCCGCCACCTTGGCACCCGCACCTTCTCCCACCTGCGGGAGAAGGTGCGGGCAGGTCAGATCGCGGTCCGAGGCGACGCGGGCAGTATCAAGCCGGTCGCGAGTTCTCGGCGCCAACCAAGCCAACGCTTTGCATTGAAAGCGTCATGCCGAGGCGGTATAGCGGGCCGAAGGCCGTCCGGCGTTGCGCGATGCAGCGCGCGGCCTGCGGTGCCCCTAACCGGCAGAACGAAAGGCAGTCCCATGAAACCGAAGATCTTCATCGATGGCGAACACGGCACAACGGGCCTGCAGATCCGCACGCGCATGGCCGGCCGCGCAGATGTCGAGCTTTTGTCAATCCCGGAAGCCGAGCGCCGAAACAACAAGATGCGCGAGGATCTGCTGAATACGGCCGATATCGCGATCCTCTGCCTGCCAGACGATGCGGCGAAGGAAGCGGTCGCCATGGTCGCCGGCAACAATTCCGTGCGCATCATCGACACCTCCACCGCCCACCGGGTCGATCCCGCCTGGGCCTATGGCTTCGCCGAGATGGACCGCGCGCAGGCCGGCAAGATCGCGGCCGCCCGCCACGTCGCAAATCCCGGCTGCTATCCGACCGGCGCGATCGGCCTGATCCGGCCGCTGCGCGCCGCCGGCCTCCTGCCGGAGGACTACCCCGTCACCGTCAACGCCGTTTCCGGCTATACCGGCGGCGGCAAGCAGCTGATCGCGCAGATGGAGGATGCCGGCCATCCCGAGCATATCGATGCGCCGCACTTCCTCTACGGCCTGCCGCTGAAGCACAAGCACGTGCCGGAGATGCAGGTACACGCGCTGCTCGCGCGCGCACCGCTGTTCTCGCCGTCCGTCGGCAAGTTCGCGCAGGGCATGATCGTCCAGGTGCCGCTCTATCTGGCTGATCTGAACGACAACGCCTCGCTCGGCTCGATCCACGCGGCCCTTGCCGACCACTATGCCGGCCAGGACATCGTCGAGGTCGTCGATCTCAAGCAAAGCGCCGCGCTGCCCCGGGTCAACGCGGTGGAACTGGCCGACACCGACCGGATGAAGCTCTTCGTCTTCGGCACCGCCGGTGCGCCGCACGTCAACCTCGTCGCGCTGCTCGACAATCTCGGCAAGGGCGCGTCCGGTGCGGCCGTACAGAACATGGACCTGATGCTGCGCGGATAAGGCGTGGCGACAGGACGGCCTGTCCTTGCAAAGGGGCTACGTCCCGAAAGGACGCGGGCCAACGACAAAGGGCATGATCCACTTCCGGACCATGCTCTTTGTCGTTTCCGGCAAGACCCGCTTCGCCCGTCTCCGTTATTCCCGAACTTCGATCGCCACCGGCTTCGGATATTCGCCGACGAAGCCGCGCCAGTGGGCGACGGCGAAACCAAGCACGACGAGCGCGCCACCCTGGTGCGCCAGCGCCCAGTCGAGCGGCACCTGCCAGATCAGCGTCAGGATGCCAATCAGCGCCTGCAGACAGACCAGAATGAATAGCACCACCGTGCGGCGTGCATGGGTGGTCCCGGGGGCGGCGCGCAGCGAGGCGATCATGTGGACGAGCACCATCGCCCACAGCACATAGGCGCCGCAGCGATGGACGAACTGCACGGTCTTTACGTTCTCGAACAGGTTGATCCACCAGGGCTCCTGGATGAAAAGATCGCCCGGCACGATGGCGCCGTCCATCAGCGGCCAGGTGTTGTAGGCGAGGCCTGCGTCGAGACCGGCGACCAGCGCGCCGAGATAGATCTGGAAAAGCGCCATGCAGGCGATCGCCGCTGCCCACCTCTTAGAATTCTCCGCCGGCGCCGGATCGTCGCTGTGCGGCGAAAGCCCGCGCATGATCCACGTGCAGGCGGCAAAGATCAGACAGGCGATGACGAGGTGGGTCGCGAGCCGGTACTGGCTGACCGAGACCAGTTCCGTCAGGCCCGACGACACCATCCACCAGCCGATGAAGCCCTGGAAGCCGCCGAGCGCCAGCACGCCGACGAGCGGCCAGCGAAGCCGCCGCTCGATCCGTCCGGTCGCCCAGAAATAAAGAAGCGGCACGGCGAAGACGATGCCGATCGATCGTGCCAGCAGTCGGTGCGCCCATTCCCACCAGAAGATCGACTTGAAGCTTTCGACCGTCATGTCCGAATTCAGCTGTTCGTATTGCGGGATGCGCTTGTAGAGCTCGAACTCCTCCTGCCATTCGGCATCATTCAGCGGCGGGATGACGCCGTGGATAGGCTTCCACTGGGTGATCGACAGGCCGGAACCGGTCAGCCGCGTCGCGCCGCCGACGAGCACCAGCGCGAACAGCGTGAGCAGCACGACGAAAAGCCAGCCGCGTACGGCCCGGCGATTGCGGTCGATGCGATCGAGGTCGCTCAAGAGCTGGCGTTCGGTCACGGCGGCGGTACTGGTCATGATGGCTCCTGTCTCGTCGGCGTTGATTTGCATCACGATGCCATGCAAAACAAGCCCGGAGCCTTTGCGGCATCGGGTCGCGGCAGAAGCCCGCCCCGAAGCGGATAAAACAAACGAGATTTCAGATGCCCCCTCGCCTGCGCAAACTGATCGGCACCGTCCTGATCATCATCCTCGTCATCGTCTACGCGCTCGTGGCCACGACGGTCGCGTCGCTGACGCTCGGCACCTCGCCGTGGTGGGTGCACATGCTGTACTTCTTCTTCAGCGGGCTGCTCTGGATCCTGCCGGCCATGCTGATCATCAAGTGGATGGAAAAACCGGCAAGGCCGAAGGAGTAACGCGATGCGGATCGCAGCCATCGCCGATATCCACGGAAACGACCTGGCGCTTGCGGCGGTGCTGTCGGACATCGCCAGCCGCAGCGTGGACATGGTGGTCAATCTCGGCGACCACCTCAGCGGCGCCCTTAACGCCACACGCACCGCAGATCTCCTGATCGAACACGACTTCCCGTCCATCTGCGGCAACCACGACCGCTGGCTGCTGGAGAAAAGCATCGCCGACATGGGCGAATGGGACCGGATCGCGCACGCGCAGCTGTCGCCGCGGCATTTCGAGTGGCTGCGATCGCTTCCCGCCACGCGGATCGTCGCCGGAAGCGTCTTCCTCTGTCACGGCACGCCGGCCAGCGACACGACCTACTGGCTGGACGATGTCACGCCGGGCGGAGCGATGCGGATTTCGCCGCGCGAGCGCATCGAACGCTTCGCCGAAGGCATCGGATTTCCAGTCATTCTCTGCGGCCATACCCACATCCCCCGCTGCGTCACGCTGGCCGACGGCCGGCTGGTGGTCAATCCTGGAAGCGTCGGTTGCCCCGCCTATGACGACGACGAGCCCCGTCCGCACAAGGTGGAGAACGGCTCGCCGCACGCGCGCTATGCGATCCTGGAAGAACGCATGACGGGCTGGAGCGTCGATTTCCGCCTCGTCGGATACGACCACAACACGATGTCGCGCCTTGCAGCAGAACGCGGGATGGGCGGTTACGCGCTCGGCCTTGCAACCGGCTGGCTTGAATAGGCGCTACGCGCCTCTGGCGGACCAGACCTGGATCGCCATGTTAGCGCGATGCTAACCTTGATTGCGGATTTCACTCCTTCAGCCGGACATCGGGCACAGGAATTAAACCAGTCTCCCCTCATGCCGTCGTAAGGTGCACCAATCCCGGCGCAACCCTGACCTGGACACGACGGTATCGGACGCGGAGGCAATGCAGCTCGATTTCCAGATCATGCCCACGGATGGCGATGTCCTCGGCCGGTTCGCGCGCTACGTTCCCGGCGGCGCGCGACGTCCGAGCACCATCTCGTTCTCCATCCAGCTGCACAACCGCATGGAGCCGCTGGAGGCAAGCTGGCGGTCGCTGGAGAAGGACGACAACCTTTCCCTTCACCAGGGCTACGACTGGTGCCGCGCCTGGGCGGCCACCCATCGCAGCCGACTTTTGATCGTCGAGGGCGTCCATGCGGGGCGCACGGAGATGATCCTGCCGCTGGAGATCGTGCGCCACGGCCCGATCCGCATCGCGCGGTTCCTCGCGTCACGCTTCAGCAACATCAATACCGGTCTCTACAGCGAGGCCTTTCGCACGCTGGCCCCTGCACCGGTCCTCAGGCGTGCGCTCGACCAGGCGCGCGGCCAGTTCGCGCGCTACTTCGACCTCTTCATGCTGGAAAACATTCCGCTGCACTGGCGGGGGCAGGAACATCCCCTCTCGCAGCTGCCGGCGGTGCTGAACCAGAACGCATCGTTCCAGCTGTCACTGCACAGGGATTTCGCGCAGACGCTCGCCCAGCTCAACGCCAAGCGGCGGCGGAAGAAGTTTCGCCAATGCGAGCGCCGTCTGGAAGCGCTCGGCGGCCATGAGCACGTCATCGCGGAAAGCGGAGACGAAGCCTGCCGCACACTGACCCTGTTCTTCCAGCAAAAGGCCGTGCGGTTCGAAGCGCTGGGCCTGCCGAACGTCTTTCGCGAGGAAGAGACGCAGGCCTTCTTCCGTGCGCTTGCCCGCGTTTCAAATCGGGAAGACAACTATCCGCTGAGGTTGCATACGCTGCGGATCCGAAGCGGTGACGATGCGGGACGGATCATCGCGATTGCCGGCCTGTCGCGCAAGGGCGACCATGTGCTCTGCCAGTTCGGCTCGATCGACGAAGGCTTCGCGCCTGAAGCCAGCCCAGGCGAATTCCTGTTTCACCTCATGATCGAAAAGCTCTGCGGCGAAGGTGCCGCACTCTTCGACTTCGGCATCGGCGACCAGGCCTACAAGCGTTCCTGGTGCAACATCGAGACGCAGCAGCACGACCTGCTCTGGCCGACGACCGTTGCCGGTTCTGCTGTGGCAGCGGTTCACCGGGCAAAGGCGAACGCCAAGCGGACGATCAAGCAGAGCCCCAGGCTCTATGGCTTTGTCCAGCGCCTGCGTTCCGGCAAGACCGAGTTCGTCGATGTCGCCTCCGAAAATGATCGGAACTGAGTTCAAGCGGCGTTGCTATGCGGCGCGCCGACCCCGGTCGGGCGTCACCGCGCCGCCAGTCAGAAGAACAATTTCGCTGTAGCCGGCCTCTCCGAAGGCGCCGATCAGTTCGACCACGCGATCTTCGTCAGCGCCTGGGATCGACAGGATGATTTCCGCGTCTCCCGAGGGCGTCAGGCGGTGGACGCCGGCAACGTCCGCTGGCCCGCATTCCACCAGCACCGTGTCATAGGCATCGGAGAGCGCGTCGACGATCATCGAAAGGCGGTCGATGCCGCGCATGGCGCGCTTGATGTCGGCGTTGCCGCGCGCCACCACATGCGCCTGCGAACGCTCGTCGCCATGGATGATTTCCCCCAGGGCCGCATCTCCGACAAGAAGGTCGGTGATGCCGGCGAGATGGCTTGTGCCGGCCATATGCCGGGTGGGATAGGCCGAGCCGGTCAGATCCAGCAGGATGGTCTTGCGCCCGCGATCCGCAATCGCGCGTGCCAGCGCCACGGTCGCGGCCGATCCCGCATCGCCGGACGGCGAGACGGCGACGGCGACGCGCACAGCGTTTTCCAAGACGTGGCGCGCCACGGCGCCGACAGTGAAGTCTTCTTCCTCGCCGTCAGTTTCCTGCAGCGGCACAACGTCCGGCGTCGCGGGCTCGACGAGTTCGTCGTCCGTGTAGCCAGCGAGCATGGAACTCTGCGCGGGCTGCTCCACCTGTGCCGCAACGGCAGCCGTGGCCACGGCGCGCCGGGCCGGAAGCGCTTCGGGTACCGGTGCCAGTCTGGTGACGGGCCTGTCCTCTACCGTCGCGTCGTCGTCCGGCCCGCGATGGGGCGGCGAGACGGGACGCAGGCCCCGTCCGCTGAACAGTTCCGAAAGCAGGATGAAGACCGACGACAGCAGGAAGCCCGCAAGGCCGCCCACAATCGTGATCGGGACGACCTTCGGGAACTGCCTTTCGGTCGGCGGAACGGCGGCGGAAATGACGCGCGCGTCGGCCGGCGTCGAATTGGCATCGGTGCGCGAGGTCGCCTCGCGGTAGCGCGCCAGATAGGTCTCCAGCAGCTGGCGCTGGGCCGTCGCCTCCCGCTCCAGTGCCTTCAAGCCCACTTCCTCTTCGCCGGCGCGGGCGGAATCAGCCTTCACGGTATTGAGCTGCTGGATGAGCTGCTGCTCGCGCAGCCGCGCAACGTTGGCCTCGTTTTCCAGGCTCGCCAATATCTTACCCGTCTCGGCCTGGATCTGGCTGCGGATCCCGACAAGCTGCGAGCGCAGCCCCTTCAGGCGCGGATGCTGGTCGAGAAGGCTGGTCGAGAGATCGGAAATCTGTCCCTGGATCTGCGCCTCGCTCTCCTTCAGTCGCTGGATCATCTGGGAGCCTACGACATCGCTGAGCGTGTCCGGCGCCCCGCCCTTCTTGAGGACAGCACGGACGCTTTCCGCCCGCGCCTCGGCGGTCGCCTTTTCGGTGCGCACGCGCGCAAGCTCGCTGGAAATGTCGTTCAGCTGCTTCACGGCAAAGGTGGCGTTCTCACCTGTCGGCAGCAGATCGGACTGGGAGCGGTATTGCGCGACCTTCTGTTCGGCCTCGCGTACCTTCTCGCGGAGGTTGGCGATCTCCGGCTCCAGCCAGCGGCTTGCCTCGGAGTTGGTATCGAGCTTCGCCCCGCTTTGCAGCGAAAGGTAGACCTTGGCCATCTCGTTGGGGATGGCCGCGGCGAGCTGCGGATCCTTCGAGGTGAATTCGATTGCGACGACACGTGACTTTTCGACCGGGTATACGGCGAGCTTTTCCAGAAACTCCTTCAGCACGCGCTCTTCCGGCGGCAGTTCGAGCGGGTTCTTCTTCAGCCCGAAGGCGACGAGGATATCCGACAAGGCCGACGGGTTGGCCGCCGGATCGAACTCAGGCAACTCGTAGAGCTTCATGTTGCGGGCGACCTGCTTGATCAGGTCCACCGACCGCAGCAGTTGTACCTGGCTGACGACGTCGAGTTCATCGATTGCCGGCTCGCGCGCAGCGCTTCGATCTCCACCTGTGGTGTAGGCTGGCTCGCGCGCTTCGATGAGAAGCCGCGTCTCGCTCTTGTAGCTCGGCGCAATCATGCTGGCACCGGCAAAAGCAAGGCCAGCCGATGCCACGGTCGCCAGCAGCACCTGCCGGCGCCGTCTCCAGATCGCGCGGACCAGTGCGCCGAGGTCGATATCGACGTCGTCCTGTGCTCCGTATCCGCCCGACATATGCCTACTCCGTGAACGCGTGTTTCCGCGCACGGTAAACAAACATGGTAACCCAAGCGTTAATGGGACGCCCTCTCACAACCTTGCGCCTCCCCTCCTCGCCCGCAGGAATAAACGCGACGCGGCTGCCCGGCATTTACCGGCCATTAACCCTAACAGGATGATAACAGGCGGACAGACGAACCAATACCGGCAGGCTCAAGCGAATGGCATTCGCACAGATAACCAGAGGCGTCGCGATCGCGATGGGGACCCTTGCGACGGTCGTCATGGCGGGCTGCAGCGGCTATCATCCAGCGCCGAAGGCGTTTCAGGAGGCGACGATCCAGCCCTACCGGCTGGACAGCGGCGACCGCTTGCGCGTCACCGTGTTCGAGCAACCGAACCTCAGCAACACCTATCTGGTCGATCAGGCCGGCTACATCGCCTTCCCCCTAGTCGGGGGGGTCCCTGCCCGCGGCAAGACGATCCAGGAGATGGAAAGCATCATCGCCGGGAAGCTGCGCCAAGGCTATCTGCGCGACCCCGACGTGTCCATCGAGGTCGCAAACTACCGCTCGATCTACATCATGGGCGAAGTGGGCCAGGCGGGGCAGTACAGCTACGTCGCGGGCATGACCATACAGAACGCGATCGCCGTCGCCGGCGGTTTCTCGCCGCGCGCCAACCAGACGAATGTCGACGTGACGCGCAAGATCAACGGACGCATCATCACCGGTCGCGTATCTATTTCCGATCCGGTCCTTGCGGGAGACACGATCTACGTTCGCGAGCGGCTGTTCTGACCCAATGTCGAACAACCACCGCCCGCTGCGCATCATTCACTGCTTCAGGTCACCGATCGGCGGAATCTTCCGGCACGTGCGCGATCTGGCGGAGTATCATGCGCGACAGGGCCACGAAGTGGGCATCGTCTGCGACAGCAGCACGGGAGGCGCCTATGAGGACACGCTGTTCGACGAAATCCGTCCGTTCCTCACGCTCGGTATCTTCCGGTTGCCGATCCGCCGCTCGGTCAGCCCCGGCGATCTGCAGGCCCTTTGGGCCAGCTATCGTGAAATAAGAAGTTTGCAGCCGGATGTTCTTCACGGGCATGGCGCCAAAGGTGGCGCGATCGCCCGGATCATCGGCTCAGTGTTGCGGGTCAACAGGTATCGCGTAGCCCGCCTTTATTCCCCGCATGGAGGCAGCCTCCATTTCACTCGCTCGACGATCGCGGGGAAAGTCGTGCTGCGGGCCGAACGCCTGCTGGAAAGGGCAACCGACGCGCTCGTCTTCGTCTGCGATTTCGAGCGCGACAGCTACATCGCCAAGGTCGGAAAACCCCGCTGCCGCTTCGAACGGATCTATAACGGCATCAGCGACCGGGACTTCGATACCGTCTATCCCAAGGAGGACGCCGCCGATTTTCTCTATATCGGCATGCTTCGCGACCTGAAGGGGCCGGACGTCTTCATCGACGCGTTTGCCCGCACCGAGCGCCGCGTCGGGCGACCGCTGTCGGCACTGATGGTCGGCGACGGACCGGACGAAGAGAAGTACGAGCAGACGATGCTGCGGCTCGGGCTCGGGCGGCGGATCGCGATGATGCCGGCGATGAAGGCGCGCGACGCCTTCGCCATGGCGCATTCCGTCGTCGTCCCCTCGCGCGCGGAAGCGATGCCCTACATCGTGCTGGAGGCGCTTGCCGCCAACGTGCCCGTCATCGCAAGCCGCGTCGGCGGCATTCCGGAGGTGCTCGGCCGGGACAGCATCGCACTCGCCGAGCCGGCCGACCCTGATTCGCTTGCAGATACGATGGCGCTCTCGGTCACGGATGCGAAATGGCGGGCGCACTCGATGCCTGACGCAGACAGCTTCAAGGGCACCTTCTCCGCCTCCGTCATGGCCGCCACGATGATGGATCTCTATCGCGAACTCCTGGACAAAGGCGCTCCGAAAGCGGGTTGTACCGTTTCACCTCACCTCGCGTAAGCGTTTTCTTAGGAGCTTTCTGCTATCCGGTCAGAACTTAACGGTGCCGGACGCAGCCATGAACCACATCGACAAGCCAGACGCCTTCGACCCGGAAAATATCCGGCGCAAGGTATCCGAAGTGCGCACCATCGCGCACGGCGCTGCCCCCGACGAACAGGACGGCGGCAAGACGGTCGAGCTCAACCCCCTGGCCCAGCAGATCGCGCTTCAGTTTCGCGCCGAAAGCTATTCTCCGGCCATGATCACGGGCCTGCTGCGGCTTCTGGAGTTTACCGCCCTCTTTGCGATCGGCTACGGCGTCACGAGCTTCTACGTCATCCCGTCCGATGACGTCATGCTGTTCTACATCGGCGTGGTCGCGGGCGGATCGGCGATCGGCGTGCTGCTGCTGCATCTGGCCGATGCCTACCAGATTCCAGCACTGCGCGCCGGCTGGCGGATGATACCGCGCCTGCTGGGCGCCTGGGCGATCGCGTTTTCGGCGATGGCGCTCGCCTTCTTTCTCTTCAAGACCGCCGGCGTCGCCTCGCGCGTGTGGTTCGTCCTCTGGTTCGTCCTTGGTGCCGCCTATCTGGTGGTCGAGCGCCTGCTGATCGCCTATTCGATCCGCCGCTGGGCACGCAACGGCACCATGGAGCGGCGCGCCGTCATCGCCGGCGGCGGAGAACCGGCAAAGGAACTGATCCGCGCACTCGAGCGCCAGCCGGAAAACGATATCCGTATCTGTGGCATCTTCGACGACCGCGACGAGCGCCGCTCGCCCTCCGTCGTCGCAGGCTACCCCAAGCTCGGAACGATCGCGGAACTGGTGGAGTTCGCGCGGCTGGCGCGCATCGACATGCTCATCATCTCGCTGCCGCTTTCCGCCGAAGCCCGCATTCTGTCGCTGCTGCGAAAACTGTGGGTGCTGCCCGTCGACATACGCCTTGCGGCGCATTCGAACGGCCTGCGTTTCCGGCCGCGCAGCTATTCGCAGGTCGGCAACGTCCACATGCTCGACATCTTCGACAGGCCCATCGCCGACTGGGATAAGGTCGCCAAGCGCGCCTTCGACATCGTCTTCAGCGTTTTCGCGTTGCTGCTGTTGTGGCCGGTCATGATCGGCGCCGCGCTTGCGGTGAAGCTGACCTCGCCCGGCCCGATCATCTTCAAGCAGAAGCGGCACGGCTTCAACAACGAGATCATCGAGGTCTACAAGTTCCGCTCGATGTATACCAACATGTCGGACCCGACGGCGAAGGCCGCCGTCACCAAGGGCGACCCGCGCGTCACCCCGGTCGGCCGCTTCATCCGCAAGACCTCGATCGACGAACTGCCGCAGATCTTCAACGTGCTCAAGGGCGAGCTGTCGCTGGTCGGCCCGCGCCCCCACGCCATTCAGGCGCAATCGCACGATCGCAAGTATGTCGATGTGGTGGAGGGGTACTTCGCCCGGCACCGCGTCAAGCCGGGCGTTACCGGCTGGGCGCAGATCAACGGCTGGCGTGGCGAGATCGACCACGACGACAAGATCCGTTTCCGCACGGAGTTCGACCTCTACTACATCGAGAACTGGTCGCTGCTGTTCGACCTGAAGATCCTGTTTCTGACGCCGATCCGCCTGTTGAACACGGAAAACGCGTATTGAGCACCGTCTCGATCCCGACAGGCCTGGCCCTGCGGCCGCAGCTTGCGACCGTGGGGCTCATCGCGTCCTTCCTGGTCACGTTCGGCGTGTTCCTCTCGGGCTTCGTCATCTCCGAGCCGGCCCCCTACGAGCTCTTCATGGTCGCCCTGATCGGGGTATGGGCGATCCTGGGGCTTCGAATTTCGCGCAGCGTCGCGCCGCTGCTCGCCCTCTACGTCACCTTCAATGTCGGCGGCATGCTGTCGCTCACCGTGATGGAGGACATGGCGGGCGGTCCGATGTATGTGGCCGTCTCGCTGTTCCTCGCGCTGTCGGCGGTGTTCTTCGCCGCCATCATCGAGGAAAAGCCACAGCGTCTCGGGCTGATCTTCCGGGCATGGGTCGCAAGCGCGTTGATCACCGCCACGCTGGGCATCCTCGGCTATTTCAACGCTTTTCCGGGCAGCGAAGTCTTCACCCTCTACGACCGCGCCAAGGGCGCCTTCCAGGATCCGAACGTGTTCGGTCCCTTCCTCGTCGCCCCTGCCCTCTATCTGATGCACGGCCTTTTGACGAAGTCGTTGGCGCAGGCGCCGCTGAACCTCGCTGGACTGCTGGTCATCGCGCTCGGCCTGTTTCTTTCCTTTTCGCGCGCGGCCTGGGCACTGTTTCTGTTCTCCGCCGTCGCCATGGTCTTCGTGATGCTGCTGAAGGAACGCACCGGCGCCTTCCGCCTGAAGATCCTCGCACTCAGCATCGCGGCTGTCGGCCTGATGGTGATGGCACTGGTCATAGCGCTGCAGATCCCGCAGGTGGCCGAACTCTTTTCCAGCCGGACGCAGCTCGTGCAGGACTATGACGGCGGCCATCTCGGCCGCTTCGACCGCCACAGGCTCGGCTTCCTGATGTCGATGGAGACGCCGCTCGGGATCGGGCCGATGGTGTTCAGCACGATCTTTCCGGAGGACGAGCACAATATCTGGCTGAAGTCGCTGACGAGCTACGGCTGGCTCGGCTTTCTCTGCTACCTGACGCTGGTCGTGTGGACGCTATGGGTCGGCTTCCGGAACCTCCTGCTAAACCGTCCCTGGCAGCCCTTCCTGATGATCGCCTACATCGCCTTCGTCGGCCACACCGCCATCGGCTTCGTCATCGACACCGATCACTGGCGTCACTTCTATCTCATCGTCGGCATCCTCTGGGGCTGCTTCGCGCTCGAGCATCGCCATCAAAGGCGCCTTGCACCCCCGGTGCGCACGCGATGAAGCCGGCAAAGGACAACGCGACGCGGCCGCTGCGCCTGCTGCAGGTGCTGGAGCCGAGCGGCGGCGGATCAGGCCGGCATTTCCTCGACCTCTGCCGGGGCCTGAAGCAGCGCGGCCATGTCGTGCATGCTGTCTATTCACCACGCCGCGCGGAGGAACGTTTCGTCTGCGAGCTGCTTTCCATCGGGCTGGACGGCGTGCACGCGCTCGACATGGCGCGCTCTCCCGGCCCTTCCGACTTCGCCTCCTACATCGGCCTGCACAGGCTGATGCGCAAGCACGGACCGTTCGACGCCATTCACGGGCACAGCTCGAAGGCGGGCGCACTGTCTCGGCTGCGACTTCCCGGTCCGCACGTGCCGCGCATCTATACGCCGCACGCCTTCCGCACCATGGATCCGCACCTCGGCGCCACCGGCGGTTTCGTCTATGGTTTCATCGAGCGCTTTCTGGCGCGATTTTTCACCGACCAACTGATCTGCGTATCGGCGGACGAATACGCCCATGCGCGCGCGCTCGGCATACCGCGCAAGCGCCTTTCGATCATCGTCAATGGGGTAGACGAGCCCGCGCACGGACTGCGGGACTCCATCCGTGAAGAGCTGGCGATCCCCGCGCATGCGCTCGTGTTCGGCTTCGTCGGACGGCTTTCTGCACAGAAGGCACCCGAGCGCCTCATCGAGGCCTTCACGATCGCAGCGCAGACGCTTCCCGACGCCTATCTCCTGATGGTCGGCACCGGCGAACTGGAGCAAATGGTCGGCTACAAGATCCACTCGAGCACCGCGCGCGACCGCATCCGGCTGACGACGCGCTACACCGGCCGGCAGGTGATGGATGCGATCGACATCCTCACGATGCCGAGCCGCTACGAGGCAATGTCCTATGTGATGCTGGAGGCTGCGGCGGCCGCACGCCCGCTCGTTCTCACCGAGGTGGGCGGTGCGTCGACCGTGCTGGCAGACAGCCGCAACGGCGTACTGGTGGAGAACGTCGACGATCCGAGGCCGTTTGCCAAGGCGATGATCAAGGCGGCGAGCCCAGCCCGCTTCGAACGCTTTCGCGCCGAAGCGCTGCGCCGCAGCGGCGACTACGGCCTGCCCCGCATGATCGCAGATACCGAAGCGATCTACCGCAGGCTGGCGAGATGAAGCATGCTGCGCAAAAGTGAAAAGCGATTTTGCGACACTCTTTAGGTCGACGGCCTGTTGAAGCACGCGACGAAGCTGCTGGCGAAGCATTTGCAGGACTTCTCACGGGACTTTCTGCCTCTCCCAACCCGCTTTTTTTTGCCGTTTGTTCTTTTTTCGTTTGAGCAAGCATTTTTGCCCTTGCATCCAAATGCCCGAGATTATAGGGCTTTCCTCGGTTCGGAGCGTAGCGCAGCCCGGTAGCGCACTTGACTGGGGGAAACTGCCTCTCAGTCCGAATTATTCCCTGATTTCAATTCCTTATCTACGGTCTCGTCACTGTCCGTGGGACTTTTCGTGGTACTTGGCGTCGAGATCGCGTTGAGCGCTGCGCGCAGATCATCGTCAACGGCATGGGCGTATTTCGTCGTGGTCTTGATGTCGGTATGGCCCAGCAAATTCTGCACGACTCGCAAGTTCGACGCGCGGAGCGCGCGTGTCGCCGCCGTGTGCCTCGTGTCGTGGAAACGGAAATTGACGACGCCGGCCTTCGGTACGGCGCGTCGCATTGCAGACTTCAGCCCAGCTTCCGTGAGTGGATAGCGCTCACCTCGGATGATTTTGATGTCCTTGCGGGTCTTTTCCGCCTCATAGGTAAAGACCTTCGTCGGGTGATGGTTTTTCTGATCCCATAGCAGATCATAGATCGCATCGGACATCGGGAGTGTACGGATCTTGTTGCCCTTGCCAGTCACGGTGAAACGACGAGAGAAGAAGTCAACGTGCGGCCATTCCAGGCCCAGGATCTCCATCCGACGGCATCCGGTGAGAAACGCGAAGCGAACAGCGTCGTCGTAGCCTCGCGAAAGGATACCCATGATGGCATCCTCCTCGTCGACGCTGGCCTCGCGCACGCGCTCTCGCGGCTCTTTCAGCATATGACGACCAAAATCGATTTCGGCGACCGCAACTTTCCAGACCTTGGCAGCCCGCACGATGATCTCGCGCAGGGGCTGCGTGCAAGTCCTGTTCACGGTGGCTGGCGAGACGAACGGCGCATCCGCCCTACCCTTGAGGCGTTCCCCGCGGCGTTTGGCGACCAGGCTCGCAACGATGCTGTCAGTGACGTCGGTCAGCGGCGTCTTTGTACCGATCGCAGCTTTCAGCCACTCGAGGTTTCGGAGGGTCGTTTCGGTATTGGCGTTGTGCTGCCCCACCTCGAGCCACCAGCGCGAGGCTGCGATCTCGAATGTCATCTCGGAGGCGAAGAAAGCAGCCTCCTCAGCGAGCTTTAGCTTGGCTTCTTCTTTCCGCTGGGCTTCGAACCGCTCCGCCTCGCGGCGGTTTTTTGCGCGAGTATCGCCCGAAAATCGACGACCGCGTAGCTGGAAGTCGTAGGAATAAGTCTCTTGTCCTGCTCTCTTGTAGACCGACATTTTGCAGCCCGCTCCTCTATGAAGGCTTCGAGGTCGGCTTCCGTGTAGCGCCGCGTGGGGCGCTTGCGGCCGAGTCCGATGTTAATCCACCGCAGTTGACCCTCGTCGGTCAAGTCGCGGAGCTGGCGTGTGGATATGCCAAGGCGCTCAGCAGCCACCTGCGGCGTGAGGAGCATTGGCGTCGTCATCCCCTCACCTCCTCGCAGGCCAGGGCGCGCTTTGCCTCTTCGCGGCGGAGCGCGTTTCGTTTGCGCGTGACCATCTGGATATGCTTGTCGTTGTCTGGCCGGATGCAGCGCCGGTTGCGGCAGACGTGATCCAGCTCTTTCTTACCCGGAATGTAGCCGTGCTCGTTCGTCCACATGGCGATGTGGACGGCGACCGTCTGGCCGTCGAGGCTCATGCGCGGGTAGCCAGCGCCGCGACCGTTCTCGCCCGAAGTCGGGCCGGTCCAAAGCCAGCAGCCGGTCTCCTCGTCGATCTCGACCCGCGCCATGATCTTTGCGCGTATGCGGTCGCGGCGGCTGCTCATGAGACGCCTCCGCAATCAAAGGCATCGATAATATTGACATGAGCGTTTCCCTGCACCACGTTATGGGTTCCTCCACGTATGTGGACCGGTGGCAGAGCGGTTGATTGCGCTTCACTGAAAATGAAGTAGGCCTCGAAAGGGGTCTCGTGGGTTCGAATCCCATCCGGATTGAGAGCCGCTCCCAGAAATGGTTGAGCGGCTCTCCTCATTTTTAGACCCCCAAAGCTCATTCTTCCGCACACGCGACTGACACAGGTCATGACGCGCGTGCTCCCTTTGGCTTCATCGGCATAAGGATGGTGTAGTTGTGCTCGTCGCCGGCGGCGCGGAGCAGCGAGGGGCTGGCGCCGACACTGGTCAGCAGCTCGACGGCGTCGCCTTCGGTGTGGTCGAGCGCCTCGCGCATATGGGCGCCGTTGTAGCCGGTCTCGACCTCGCCATCGGCGGCGCAGTCGATCTCGTCTTCCCCTTCGCCGACGGCGTTGTCGCGCGCCTGCAGGGCCAGCGCGCCGCCGGAGAAGCGGAAGGCGACGCCGAGGCCAGCATCGGGCGTTGCCACCAACACGCGGGCAATGGCGCCCGAAAGGCTGGCGGCGCTGAAGCTGGCGCAGATCGCGCCGGCCGCAGGCTTGATGGCCCAGTAGTCGGGGAAGGTGGCCTCGACGAGCTTTGCCGTCATCACGCGGGATCCGCAGGTGACGCGGAGTTTAAGTGCCGAATAGTCGAGTGTGACATCCTCGTCCTCGGCGATGAACTTGAGGATCGTGTCGACGGCCTTGGTGGGCACGATGATCGGCGGAAGGCTTGCCAGATCCTCGCCCTGGTCGAGGTCGATCGCCTTGATCAGGCGAACGGCCAGCCGCAGACCGTCCGTTGCCACCAGGCGAAGGCCGTCTTCCTTCGGATGAAGGTAGACGCCAGCGAGATAGTAGCGCGTCTGGTCCTTGGTGACTGCGTGCACCGTCGCCTTCATGGCCTTGGCCAGCAGCGAAGAGGCCATGCTCAGTTGGTGCGGAAGGGTGCCCGCGTCGAGCTTGGGAAAATCAGACGCGGGCATGACCGGCAGCTTTAGCCGCGACCGGCCGGACTTGATGTAAATGCCGGTCATCTTGCCGGCATGGTCGATGCGCTCGATGCGGATTTCCTGCCCGTCGGGCATGCTCTTCACGGCGTCGGCCATCAGGTGCGCAGGTGCTGTGAAGTCCTCGAAGTCATCGGCAAAGCCGGCGTTGAACCGGGCCGCCATCTCGATATCCATGCTCGTGCCGCGCACGATGATCGTGTCGCCGTCGCGCTCGAACAGCGCGTGCTGCTGGATCGGGATCTTGGCGGTGCGGTTCACGACGCCGATGATGCTGGACAGAGCCGCCACGAAGGCGGGCTTTTCAGTTTTGAACATGGGGGTCGGTCCCTCTGCTGCTGAGCAGATCCGCAATGCGTCGCTCGTGTGATGGGAAGGAAAGGCCGAACTCGCGCGACAGCTCGTCCATGGCGGCGTCGATTTCGTGTTCGGCCATGAGGCGGTAAACGCGTTCGATCGTCACCAGTTGTGGATGCTCGATTTCGCGCTCCTCCATCTCGTCGAGGATCTCGTCGTTGGTGAAATCCGAGAGCGCCTTCTCCGGCGGAAGCTTGCTTTTCCAGTGATCGTGCGCCCACTGCTTGACGCCGGAGCGACGGTTGAATTCGGCCTTGATGACGTCGTCGTCGAGTGCCGCGACGTCGAAGGAAACTTCCGTGGTGACGGTGACGACCGGCATCGCTCAATCCTCCGGCGGCAGGTCGATCATGCCGAGCGCCTGCAGGTAGGTATCGAGGATGGCTTCCTGTTCCATCCGCTCGTCCTTGTCCTGCTTGCGGATCGCAATGACCTTGCGGAGCGTCGGGACCGAAAAGCCCACGCCCTTGGCCTCGCCATAGACGTCCTTAATGTCGTCGCTGATCGTGGCCTTCTCTTCTTGAGGCGCTCGATGCGCTCAACGAAGGCGCGGAGCTGATCACGGGCAACGCCATGAGCGTCCGCGGATCCGGTCTGCTTCTCGGTGAAGGCCTCGATCTGGGCCTCGGGCTCTTCCTTGGCTTTGCCCCGCTTTGCCTGCCTCGAAATGCACTTGGCCGCGGCCTTTACCGCTTCCTGCGGGACCGGCGATCGGGACGCCGTGGGATCGAAAGTCTGCGTTTCCATTGGATTGCCCTTTCCCGTCAGAACGGAATGTCATCGTTCATGTCGCGCGAGAGGCTCTGCGAGGACGATGCGGAGGATCTGGAAGTGCTGCCAGCGGCGCGGTCGGTGTCGTAGCCGTAGTCGCTGGCGCCGTTGCCGCCGGCCTGGTAGCCGGAGCCGTTGGCGCGATCGAGCATGACGAGCTGGCCGTTGAAGCCCTGCAGGACGATCTCGGTCGAGTAGCGGTCCTGGCCCTGCTGGTCCTGCCACTTGCGGGTGGCGAGCTGGCCCTCGATGAAGACCTTGGCGCCTTTTTTCAGATACTGCTCGGCGACCTTGCACAGCGCCTCGTTGAAGATGACGATGCTGTGCCATTCGGTCTTTTCGCGGCGCTCGCCGGAGTTCTTGTCGCGCCATGTCTCGGAGGTCGCGAGGCGCATGCTGGCGATCGGGCGACCGTCCTGGGTGCGGCGGATTTCGGGATCGGCGCCGAGGTGGCCGATCAATGTGGCGCGGTTGAGGGATCCCGACATCAGACAGCTCCCTTCGCGGCAGCTGCCAGCACGCGCGGCCACATATGGGCGAGCGCGAGCACGGCGGTGGCGAGGATCAGGTTTGCCTGCGGCTCCGTCGTCGCGCGCGGATCGCCTTCGGCTACGCGACGGGCCAAGACCTGTGCAGCCTCGATCTGGATCGGGCCGACGATCAGCTGGCCGTCGTTGTCGGCGAGGATGAAGGCGCCGGCGGTGAAGTCCGCCAGCAAAGCGCCGCCGTCCTTGGCGGTTCCGACCTTTGTCGATCCGTCCATGCTAGTGATCATCAGCTGGCGCGTGTCACCGATCGCGGCGACCGGTGTGCATGCTATCGTTTTCATAGGGCTCTCCGGAGGGCTGCGAGCGATGCGCGATCGAGGATCCGCTCCTCGCCGATGAGGCGATTTGCCATCGCCATGAACTGCTCTTCCGCCTTGCCGGCCGCCCAGGGCTTGATCGCCCCCGTCAGCTTCGGCGTTGCGGAGTTGGGGAACTTGCGCGCGGCGGCGGCGCCGAAAAGGGAGATCGCCTCGGCGCGCTGCATGCGCGCATCCATGTCCTTCACCAGTTTGGCCTGGCGTTTTGTCCATGCCTCCGGTCCCGGAAGGCCGGCGGCGAAGTAGATCGCCTCGTCCCAAGCGGACTTGCAGGCGGCGATGGCGTCGAGCAGGCGCGTTTCGCCGTAAAGCTCAGAACAGGCGGCGGCGAACAGTTCGGCACTCGGGCGGATGAGGTCCCCGAGCACCCACTCATGCGCGTCATGCAGAAGGAAGAGCGACGCCTCCATCCGGGTCGCGCCCTCGTTGATCAACGCCTGCGCACCCATGACGCAGTGCTGGGCGACGGAGAGCGCTACGCCGCGGTTGCGGCCGTTGAAGCGCGCGATCTTGGAAAGCGTGTTGCCGATCTCGGCGAAGCAGACGATTTCGGGATCCGGGCTTCCGAGGTCGATATCACGGCCATCGTTCCAGACAGTTGTCACGCGCTCGTCGACCAGACGCATCGCCGCCCCCATCAAAACACCCACTTGCCGATGGCGATCATGCACGGCGACAGGATGGCGCCGATGAAGATGCCAACGATCAGGGTTTCGAGATTGCCGCTGATGCGCGGCGGCTCGGCGAATTCCGGCGCCTGGCCCGTGATCCAGTCATCGCCGGGAAGGATCATGCGCGGGGGATTTGGGCGCTCCGCCATGTCAGGCCACCTGCCGAACGGACTTGCGGCGGGCGATGGCAACGGCCTTTTCGTGAAGGCGCAGGACCGTGGGTCGGGTCCAGCCGCGCGCGACGAGCGCTTCGACGCTGACGTTGTCGCCGGCAAAGGCGAGTTCGCGCATCTCATCGGCCATCCGCTCTTCGAGCGAGCGGACGCAGCGCGGCCGCGCGGCGACCGCGGCGGCGGTATCGGGACGGGTGATATAGCGGATCATGGGAACATTCCCCTCGTTAGAACGAGCGGAATATTACCCAATATGTGTATCTTGTAAACCCCATTTTGTGCAACACTGACGCTGCACGCTTTGGGGTGAGATGACTGCTAGTTCGTCGCAAGCCTCAGTCGGCCCTGAATGCCTCCCGTCTTTTTGAGGTCACCCAGCCCCGATCCGGGGAGCACGGCAAAGATCTCGCCAATCCACTCCAGGTGAGCATTTTCAATCGGAGCGGCGTTCCAGGACATAAGGTTGACGCCGGAAATTCCCTTCATGATGGTCTTGATGAAACGTCGCCCATCGGATGTGCGAACCGCTGCATCCTCACCGTAAAAAGCCTCCAGTGGACGCTTCTGCTCACGATAAACGATGACCGTAGCGCCACTCTTGTACACCGGCAGCATTGAATCACCGCGCACCCGGAAAGCCACCATGTCATCAGGCAAGGCGAACGGCACGTGAATCTGCTCGATACCCTCCGGCGGAACCTGCTCAAAGTCAGGCATGATCTCAGCCCCAGCGCCGATGTATCCCATTAGCGGAACAGTATCTGGCATCGCGCCCTCCAGAATGTCGGCTGGGCGGACACCAAAGACTTTAGCAAGACGCCCAATGTAGTCAGCCGTCATTCGGCGCTCACCGCGCTCGAGCTTCACATACTGGCTCTTGGAAACGCCGAGCTGATCGGCCGCATCCTCTTGCGTCATGCTGGCTTGCGTGCGGAGCTTTTTCAAATTGTTTCCCATGACGTGTAACTTCTCAAATCGCCGTGGCGACGTCGCGCCACATTTTGGGGTTGTCAATGTTGCACAAAATGGGTAATACCGGTGCATGGAACTCTCGGAATACATGCGCCGGAACAGGATCAGTCCCGATGAGATGGCGAATCTCGTCGAGGATGTATCCGCGTCTGCAGTTCGGAAATGGATGTATCGTGAACGCGTCCCCAGGCCGGAACAGATGCGCCGCATCGCCGAGGTAACCAAGCATGCAGTTCAGCCGAACGACTTCGTGTTCGGAACGACCGCTTCGGAGGCCGCCGAATGACAGACCTTGGCACTTTTATTGACAACATGGCGCGGACTACGCCGGTACGCGGCACCCACGGATGGTTCAACTCCGCACAGCGCGAGGCGATTGCTGCCTACGCAAGGGAGGGCAACCTGTCCGCTGCGGTTCTTTGCCGGCGTATCGGGCGCGGTCGCACGGAGCTCCTCCTAATCTCCGATGTCGTCGCTGCCCGCAGCGTTCCCGAGCTCGAAAAGCGTAGTTTGGGCGCCGTCGATCATCTCCGCGATATAGGGCACTCTGTTGTCGGTCTTGGTGGATGCCTTTGCCACGGCGTCGCGAAGACTGTCGAGCGAGCCCTCCACCTTTTCAAGCAGGTCTTCGCCGTCGGGCCGTCTGGCGATCAGCCGTCCGACGGCCTCGGTCAGCACGGCAACGGCGCCGGCGAGCTTGGGGATGCTGTCGATTTCACTCACGGGTCGCCTCCTGCGGATCTCTACGCGGCATACGTTAGCGATACGCGCGCTGCGCGCAATGGCGACGGAGCTGCGGAATGAAGTGGTTGTTGTCATGTGGTCCCCCTTGATCTGATGGACCAACCTTAAGTCGCGCCTGCGCGGCTTTCACGGAAAGATTGAACAGAACGATTTCCTTGCTTTTCAGGGAGGATGACGCTTGCGGACCATTTCGGACAAACAGGGCCTCACGCTCAAGGCCGCAACCCGTCGAGGCATCGACCAGGCAGGCGGCGGTGATGCGTTCCAGCACGTGACGCGCGTGAAGGCCGGGGCGCTTTCGAAGTATGCGACCGCAGGCGAAGAGACGTCCGACAAGTTTATGCCGATCGACATCGCCGTCGAATGCGATCTGGAGGCGAATGCTCCGATCATCGTTTCGGCCATGGCGGCGATGCTCGGCTACAAGCTCGTGCCCGCCGATGGCGCCGCAACGGTCAATGCCGTCGCGCCGGTGAGCCTCATCGACGCGCTCAAGATCGCCAATGAGGCGGCCGATGTCGTCCGCGCGATCACCGAAGCGCTGGAAGACGGCGCCGTCGACGGGCTGGAGAAGCGCGTGATTACGCGCGAGATCGACCAGGTGATGAAGGCGTTGCACTGCGTCCAGCGCCGGATCGGCGGTGACGCATGACGAAGGTTCGCGTGACGCGCATCGTCTGCATGGTCTGCAAGGGCGATCGGGTGAAGTTCGGTTCCAGCTGCTACATCTGCGACGACGCCGGCAAGGTGCCGGTCGCTCGGGCGCTGGATGCTGCGCAGCGCCGATACCGCCTCGCCAAGGGCGGACTGACCTCGGGCGACTATGCCGCCAACACCGCGCGAAGACTGATGGACGAGGCCGAACAGATCTTCGCCATCGCCGGTGTGACTCCGCCCTGGAAGCAGGGATCGACGGCATGACAGATATGCTCGCGCTTCGCCTTCAGGGTGCAGGCTTGATTTCGATGATCCGCAAGGAAGCCGAGGCCCGCGGCCGCGATCCGCGGCAGCTCTGCATCGCGTTGATCTTCAAGACGTTCGAGGCGGGGATCGTCGATGCCGTGCTGGATGGCGACGATCCGCAGGAGATCGCGCCACGTTACGGCCTCAAAGCGCCGCGCGGCGAACTTGGACCGCGGCAGAAGACAGTGCTCGCCTGGGCGATGAGTCGGGCTGGCGAGGCCGGGGGCTTCACCTGCTCTTTCCGCGAAGCTGCGCGCGAGCTGCAACTGCACATCGCTGACGTCAGCGGCGTGACGCGTTCGCTCATGCGGCGCGGCGACCTGATCGTGCGGCGCCACGGCAAGAACTCGCCTTCGATCTGGACCATTCCGCCGCATCTGACCGGAGGCGCAAGCGCATGACCAAGATTCGCTTCCTGTCGGACCGCGTCACCCTGCATGTCGGCGACTGCCTGACCGTGCTCACCGGCATTCCAGATGAAAGCGTCGATTGCATCGTCACCTCTCCACCCTACTGGGGACTGCGTGACTATGGGGTTGAAGGGCAGATCGGACTGGAGCCGACATTGGCGGAGCACCTCGACGTTATGGTCCGTGTGTTCGAGGAGGTCCGCCGTATTCTCAAGAAGACGGGAACTTGCTGGATAAACTACGGCGACTGCTATGCCACCACTCCCAACGGACGCTCCGCCGCAGCAACGAAAGCCGCCAGTGCGGACGATCGCACCTTCCGCGACAAACCCTTCTCGACAATTCAAGGCGTTCTGAAACCAAAAGACCTGTGCATGGTGCCGAACCGTCTGGCGATCGCGCTACAGGAGGTAGGCTGGTGGGTGCGGTCCGAGATCATTTGGGCGAAGAAGAGCCCAATGCCGGACAGCGCCAAGGATCGTCCCGGCGTGGCTCACGAGAAGATTTTTCTTCTGACGAAATCGGGGCGCTACTGGTACGACGCAGATGCGGTCCGTTTCGACCTGCGGCCGAAGACCTATTCCACATACGGAACGGTGCGACGCATCCTGGGTGATGACGGGAGCGGCAAGGTAAAGGAGGCCAACCTCTCAAAATCGCTCCCCGTTCGAAAACCGAAGGTGCGGGCCGCCGACGTAGCCTCACCTCGCCACGCAGGGCACATCAATCACACCGGCATCGAAAGCACGCCTCGCGGCGAAGGCCGCAATCTCAGAAACTACGAACCTGCTCCGCTCGAGGTCTGGCCTATTGCGACCAAGCCTTTCGCGGAAGCGCATTTTGCAACGTTTCCTCCTGAGCTTGCGGAGCGTTGCATCCTCGCCGGTTGTCCTCGTGATGGCGTAGTGCTCGATCCCTTCGGCGGAGCCGGGACGACCGCCCTCGCCGCTCTCCGCCACTCTCGCCTCGCCGCCTTGATCGAACTCAATCCGACATATGCGGAGATTGCCCAGCGGCGCATCGAAACCGAGTGGGGCGAATATCGCGCGCCTCGCGTGGATGAGGCTTCCGCGCTCGCCGACTTTCCCATGTTCCGACACGTGAGAGGAGCCAATGCGTAAGCCGGTGCTCTTCACGGTCGTCACCGACGACATCGATTTCGCGCTCTCCCAGGTCTTTGCCTGCGCCCGCAGCAACGCGCCGAGTTTCGCGCGCGTGATCGACGATCCCGTCGAGATCCTCGCGCTTCCGCACGGCGCGAAGGTGCACATTGCCATCTGGACCACGCGGCGGGACACCTCCGGCGCAGAGATCGCATGGCGTGAGCGCCGGATGCGCGGGGGGCTGGTGTTCCTCACCGACGAGGAGATGGAGAAGGTCTCGCGCTGGCGCGCCAGACACGTGGCCGGTGAGCGCGCCGCGCCCGCTACGCCCACCGCTCCCGTCGAGACCGCCGCTCTGCCTTCGATGGCCGGAATTGCGCCTTCGACCCCGCCTCAACTTGCCCAGGAATGGAGATAGCCCGGTGTTCGGACAATACTCGTTCTCCGACCATATGACCCCGGATCGATTTGCGAAGCTGGAACCGCATTTGCAGACGGAAGCGCTGTTGCTGGCGACGGAAACCGGCTTGCCGCTGCCCGCCGTGGCGGCGTCGATCGCGATCTCGAACGAGACAGCGCGCCGGCTGATGACGCAGCGGCACGCCTATGCAAGCGCGAACGCGCCGGCGATGTGGACCGAACCCGACAGCCTCGCCGATGTCGGTTCCAACAAGATGAAGGTGCTGTTCGCTCTTATCGAGGCCGGCGGAGAGGTGAAGGCTTCGCTGTCCCTCGACGACATCGCCCACTTTGCCGAGATCTCGGCCCGCAGCGCCCCGCGAGCGATGCGCGACCTGGCGACAGCCGGCTTCGTGGTTTGCCTGAAGCGCGGCGCACCGAACGCCCCCGCCGTCTATCGGGTGACGGCCGACGGCATCGAGGCATCTCGGAATGCGCGAGGTGCGCGATGAGCCGCAGGCATCCGCGCACACTCTACGTCATCGCGCCCACCATGATCGAGTGCGTCGAGACGGCGCGCGCCTTCGGCATGGTGCCTGCGGAGATGGAGCATCATCGTAACATCACATGCGCCTACTCGCTGCGTGGCACGCTGCCCGGGACACCCTTCATCGCAAAGCCCGCCGCCGACTGGCGGCCGGGGCCGAATACGGATGAGCTCGCGCTCGCGGTCAAGGCGCTGCAGATGCAGGGGAAGCTGCGGATCATGCGCGCGCAGGAAGCGCCGCTCTACCAGGCGTTCAGCGACATGCCGCGGCGGGAGGCAATACGATGACGTCGCCGCTATCTACGGACGGCATCGAGCAGTGCAACTATGTTTGGCAGGTCAACATCGCTTGTCTGTCCAGGCCCCGAACGGAAGAGCGCCGCGAGAATCAAGCTCCGATCCTCTTTAGTCGCCGCCTCCCTCTCAATGAGGCTGAAGTAGGTGTCCATCATTGTGCCGCGTTGATGGGCATCATCCATCACTGCCAAGCTGTGAAGATTGTATCTAACAATAATTCTGATAAGCCAAAAATAAAGAAGAGACGGAAATACAACGATTGCTATGCGATTCAAAGTGGCAACTATGACATTTTTGTCATCAATGCTCCGCCCGGCGGAATTAAGTACATCCGCATCGAATTGTTTAAAGAACGCTATCAGTCCATCCCAATACATAGCGATGTATATGACCGGTCCGATCATGAGCATCAAAAGCAAAAACAGCGAAGCGCAAAAGCCAGCAGCGCTCAATCTGGTCCTCTGACGCCAAAGCTCACGGGTGGCTGCCTGCCCAATGCTCTCGCGGACCGCCGATTTAAACGCCTCGACTTGCTGATTTGTAACGCCAACCACATTGGAAAGAGTATCCACCGATGGAGTGAGTGTCTTGAGATCGGCCGCAATCTTTGCGTTGTCCACTTTTGCCTTTTCAATACCTTCAATAATTTCTTTTTGCGCATCCAAACCCTGCGCGAGGCTGTTCTGCACAATGCTGTACGTTTCAATGAGCTTCTCGGCTCGGCGATCGAAGTCCTTGATGGACGCACGAGCTTCGCTTTGAATTTCGCGAACCTCGGTAGCTCCAGCGATGACCTCGATCATCGCCGAAGATGCTGCCTGTCTGCCTGCAATGTAGTGCGTCACCTGCAAATCGAACAAAAATTTCGTCCGTTCCGATGTGCGCGGAATATCACCCTTGAACCCGCTGCCCCATTCGACCAAAACAGCCGCAAGCAATCTAAGGGCGACCTCATCTCGCTCAATACCACCCCCTGTGTCCACGAATTCGGCCAACGCGGCACCAAGCTCGTCGACATTTTCGGAGCGGAGCAACCGCTTATCCGAATACCCTCGGTGCGAAATCTCGCCCAGCGGTGGATATATCTCTGCGAAAACGGTGTCGACCATTCGGCGAACTTCTACGTCGTTGCTCAGACTAGATGCAAGAGATCCGATTCTTCTCAACAAGGCAGCTTGTTCTTTTATTGTGACTGTTCCACCTTCAACGACATCATTGTGATGTGGGTGAAAGATATTAAGTATCGCCGAAATTATCTCCGCCTTCATTCGAACACTCGCCCCCCACGGTCCACCTTTGCTTTAAAGGTTGGCTTCCCACTTGACGCTATTTCAAATTGGTACCTCCCACTTTACTGGATGTCTACATTATGAGCGCCCTCAACGCGTTCATAGATGAAGCCCGGACTGTATCGGTTGCCGATGCAGCCACAATCCTTGGCTACGTGTTAAAGGGACCCGAATTCGCCGGCCCCTGCCCGCTCTGCGGCGGTCGGGATCGCTTCTCGATCTCATCCTCTAAGCAGGCATGGAACTGCCGCCAGTGCGGGCGCGGTGGCCGGGACGGGATCGGGCTCATTGCGCATGCTCGCGGTCATGACCTGTCGAGCCGCACCGGCTTCCTGACGGCATGCAGCGAGGCGCTGCAGCGGGATATTCCGGCCGAAGGCGAGCGGGAGACCGAAGAGCAGCGCGCGGAGCGGCTCGCCGCGATCGAGGATCGCCGGCGGCGCAATGCCGAGGCTGCCGCGCGTGCCAGCAACGACTTCCGCGAAAAGGCAATCGCCAAGGGGCGCGGCATCTTCTTCAACGCCCGGAAGGTCGCGGCCGGCGAGCGGAACGCGGCCGGCGAATACCTCCGCCTGCGCACCGGTTTCGACATGCCGGACGCGGTCTGGGCGAACATCCGGTCTGATCCGCAGCACTCCTATTGGAGCAACCGCAAGGACGACCGCGGTCATCATCCCTGCCTGCATGTCGGGCCGGCGATGATCGCGCCCTTCGTCGACACCAGCTTCCGCGTGACCGGATGCCATGAGACGTGGATCGACCTGTCGCGCGGCCCGAAGTTTCGTCCGCTCATCACCGATGGCGACGATACCTTGCCGACGAAAAAGATGCAGGGCGTCAAAAAGGGATCCTTGATCCCGCTCTTCGGCCTGATGTCGTCGACGCGATGGGTCGGCGGCGAAGGCATCGAGAACGGCCTCGCCATTGCCGGCGCCGAGGGCTTTCGCGCCGATACCTTCTATTTCGCGGCCGGCGACCTCGGCAATCTTGCCGGACCGGCGGATCCGGCAAGTGCCTTTGCGCATCCCACGCTGACGACCACCGACAAGCGTGGCCGGACGCGGGCTGCGCGCGTGCAGGGGCCGGAGCCGAAGCAGGACATCCAACCCGGCGAGGTGCTCGCTTTCCCCGATCACGTCGCGCAGCTCGTGCTGCTCGCCGATGGGGACAGCGAGCCCGTATTTACCGCCGCCGCCATGGCGCGCGCCGAGAAGCTGCACGCGCGCGACGGGCGCGAGATCGAAACGTGGTGGCCGCCCGCAGGCTCCGATTTTTCCAAACTGATGGCAGGGTGACGTGGCAGAGCGAAAGAAAAAACCTGAACTTCCCGAGGCCGTCCGCGAGAAGCTTCGCGAGGCCGAAGAGCAGCGCCGCGGCGAAAACCCCGGAACCCCTGCAGGTCCTGCGGACGAGGCACCGGCGCACATCCTGGCGGATCTCGATGCGGACAAGGCGGCGCTGGAATTCTGCGCCGAGCTTGATCACTCCGACACTGACAATGGCAAACGGATGATCCTGCATTTTGGCTCCGATCTGGTCGTCATTTCACAGGAAAAGGCCAAGACGCCTGCTTTTGCGGTCTGGACGGGAACGCACTGGGATGCCTCGAACGGCGGCCCAAAGTCGAAGGCGCTGGCGCAGCGGCTGGGCGACCGGATCGCGCAGGAGATCGACTTCATCAAGCCCAACGCCTTCGAGCAGATGCTGATTGACAGGGGCGAGGAAGCCCTGAAGAAATCGGAGGAAGAGCGCGGCCCGATCGAGAAACGACTCGCGACGGAAGCCCTCAAGGCGAAGGAATCTCATGGCAAACGCGTCAAGCGGCGCCTTGATCATGCTGTCACCTCGAAGAACGTGGCGAAGATGAACGCAGCGCTGGAATGCGCCGCGCCGCACATCATGCGCGATCCGAATGACTTCAATACCGATCGGATGATGGTGGCCGTGGAGAATGCGACCCTGCGCTTTGGCCGCAAGACCGAGCGCAGGCGCAACCCGCGCCACAAGAGCACGGCGGAGACGCCAGATGCGCCCGAGTTCATCGAAGCGTGTATCGATTCGACGCTGGAGGTGATCCCCGGTCATCGCCGGCAGGACATGATCACCCACATCATTCCGGTGCGCTACAAGCCCGGCGCGAAGTGCCCGAAGTGGATGGCCTTCATAGACAGCAAGTTGCCCGATCCGGCCGTGCGCCGCCTGGTGCAAGTCAGTTCGGGCCTGGGGCTGCTGGGGATCACGGTGCAGTATCTGTTCTTCCACTATGGTGACGGTGCCAATGGCAAGTCCGTCTACATGGAAACGCTCTGCCGCTTGCTTGGCGAGGCGGCGGTGACGTTGCCTGCTACCAGCCTGATCGGCGAAGGCGGATCCTCGGGCAGCGCGAGCCCCGACCTTGCCCGATTGCTCGGAAAGCGCCTGCTGCGCGTCAAGGAGCTGCCGGAGGGCGAGGATCTGCGCGAGAACCTCGTGAAAGAACTGACGGGTGGCGAGATGATCACCGCGCGCGACCTCTTCTCAGGCTATACCGACTTCCTGCCCATCTTCATCGCCATCATGAGCGGCAATGGTTATCCGCGGATCACTGGCACGGACGACGGCATCTGGCGGCGAATGGCCGTGATCCATTGGCCGAACAAGATCGCCAAGGAGGACAGGCGAGAGTTCGAGGAGATCGTCTCGTCGTTCGAGCCCGAATATCCGGGTATCCTCAACTGGCTGATCGAGGGGGTTCACATCTTCCTTCGGGAGGGCCTGATCATCCCCGAGGCCGTCGAGCGAGCCACGCAGGAGTATCGCGACGACATGGACCGAACAGCGGGTTTCGTTGGTCGTTGCGTCATCAGGGATGCGAACGCGCCGCCCTTGCAGGGCAAGGTGCTCTACCAGGCCTATTGCGACGACACGATCGACCAGGGCGGGAAACCCATGAACGTGACCAGCTTCGGGCGCATCATGGGCAAGAAGTTCTCGAAGGAGCGAACGGATACCGGCGTCGTCTATATCGGCATCAGGCTTTCGAACGTGCCTGCGCGCGCCTCGCCTTCCGATCCGCCTGAGGGCCGCTTTGATCCCGATGCGCCGTTTCCCGACGAATTTCCGGACCGGTGATCTCCCCGGAACCCCACCTTACGGGGCTGTATCTGACCAGTTCTGACGTGTTGCTGACGAGTGCCTGACCACTTCAAGGTGATGGAAAAGACAATGAAATCAATAGGGCTGACGAGTTCTGACGAGTTTGCGCGTGTCTATACATATGAGGATGGGGAGGTGTGGAGGGAATGGACATAGGTAGAGACGCTTGAACTGGTCAAACTGGTCCAAGCATATGAAACATAGAGATAAAACTATTCATTCGACTGGTCAGAAACTGGTCATAACTGGTCAGAAGAGGGAAAGATGAAGAAAATCACGATCGAAAAGCTTCTGACCTGGGCTTTCGTGCACGAGCTGCCGAAGATCGGCGCTGGTGGGGGCGGCTCTGTCGTCGCGGGATCGAGCTGGAATGCGATCGTCGAGATCGCCGCACTCGGCACCATGATCGACCGTAGCCCGAACGCCTACGGCACGATCCCTAGCTACATCTATGAGGGCGAGCCGGCATCCGATGCGGTGCTCGTCGGTGACGCGGTGCGCGCGCTGGCGAGCCGCGAAGGCTTCGAGATCGCGCACGGCTGGAACCCCTTCCCCGAATGGCAGGATCCGTATGGGCTGATCCGCGCTGAGGTGGATCGGATTGCCGAGGAACAGCGCAGCCGAAGCGACAGGCTGAACGGCAGGCACGTGGTTAACCTAGTCATCAGCGCCGCCATGCTGGGCCGTGGGCCGTCCTGGGACGCGTCTGAGCCAGTGGCCCGGCCGATGCTCGATGTGAATGGGCGCGCGATGTGGTTCATTGACAGGAAGGCAAAGGACAGGCTCGGGCGCGTTTACACCTATACCGACAACGGCTTCGACCAGCGCCGCCATCGTCCCGTCAAGGGCGCCTATCGGAAGTGGAAGCTGGACCGTTCGCTGCGCGGTGACATTCTCTCCCGGCTCGACTGGCAGCTTTGGCAGGATGCGCTGGTAGCCCTGCACATGGAATTAAAGAACAACTTGGAAAGCCATTCACTTTCCACCTTCTTTCCCGCTCGCAGGCCGTGGATTGGCTGCAACCAGTCAAGGTTCCCACCGTCACCAAACCCTTAGCAGCCCGATCGCTGATGGTGGGCGAAACTAGTTAATCGAATTGACGAGGCACATTTCGCTTTAGACTGGGCCGCAGACGAGCCTTCAGCTAACGCAGGGCATAACTAGAGGTCCACTATCGCGCGCAAGCGATGGAGGTCGCCGAGTCGCGCTCATCTTTGAACGCGTCTACCTTTCTTTACCGTATTAGGACGTTGATGCCTTTGACTGCACTCCTTTAGTCAAAGGAAGAAGTCTTCGACGACTGGTTTGTAGCCCCTTAGAGCCACCGCAATATCTGCAATCTTATCGCCGTTCGTGTCGCCTTCGAACAATATTCCGGGGCCATGATAACCTTGGAAGCGAAGCTCTCCAGCCGCACCACTGAACTCCGATTCGCCTATCCAAGTGAATTTGTTATTCTTGGGCGTATGAATATTCGCGTCGATTGCTCTCAGGTCTATCTTGTCACCTTTAGAGAAGTCTTCAATCCAATCAAAGCCCTGGAGCTGGTCACCGTTTTTGTCAATGAGCAGAAATTTATGGGCGAGCTTTTTACTGTAAAAGGAATCTTTCACAGAGGTGAAGATAAATGTATCTCTTCCCTCGCCCCCAACAAGAGAGTCCGCACCGGTACCACCGACCAATTTATCGTTGCCTCGATCCCCTCTCAGCGTATCGCTTCCGCTGCCACCATAAAGGGTATCGTTCCCGTTGTGCCCCTCCAGAAGATCATTCCCACGATCGCCATAAAGTCTGTCATTACCATGTTGACCGTTTAATCCGTCGGCGCCACTGCCTCCATACCCCACATCATTCCCAGGCCCCAACAACAAGGTGTCGTCACCCTTGCCACCGTATGCAAAATCTTTCCCTGCCCCACCATCAAGTTGATCGTTCCCATCGCCGCCATATAGTATATCTCTACCCGAAGAAGCAGATAAAATATCATCTCCCCCATACCCGTAAGCAACATCGTCCCCATCTTGCAGGTTAACTTCATCTGCAAGATTGCCACCTCTGAACAAATCCCTCCCTTTAAAAACATTCTTCTCAAAGATAACGTAGTACTTGTCATACTTACCGTATTGGTATACATTCTCATTATCGATAAATTTGACTAACTCCTTTGATTTTAAAGATAGTCCTTTTATAGAAAATAATTTCTCTGACGGTGAAACAGAAAGTGAACTATTTACTTTACCATTTGGATCAAAAACGACAATATCTGTAATAGTTCCGGATTTGAATTTATTTCCACTTTCGGTGTATCTAAATCCAGTCCCCTTTATATCGAAAGTCTTGTATTCACCCCAATAGTCATGCGAACGAAAGCTGTTTTTCCCGAGAGCATGATCAACGTAAGGACTAAATAATCCGCCAAACATTTGAAATCTATGCAGACCGAATGGAAAGCCTTTGTTCACGTATATGTTTACCATCAATCATTCCCCTGATGCCTAGTTCCACACCCCAGACAATTCATGGTTCAACCTATCAGCGAGTATTTTTGAAAGCAAGCTCCACAAGCCAGATGCAAATGCATCTAAGGCACTGAGACATATAGCTAATTCGACAACTTCAAAAAGGTGTTGCCCGCGTTTGGAAGTTGACAGATAGTCAGCACGTTAGATCAGGTTCAGAAACCCGCTGGCGGAAACGCTCGGCGGGTTTTGCTTTGCCAGCCGATGGGGGCGATCATGAATCCCGTCGCTGTAACGGCGGCATTGCTTTGAGGACGGCCATGCTCGACACCGAGGTTAGGTTCGATCTTCGAAAGTTCGAACGTTCCATGTCCGATGTCGCCCGCAAGCAAATGCCGTACGCGGCAATGCTCGCCTTGAACGAGACGGCCAAGGGCGGACGCCTCGCGGTGCAGAAGGAAATGGATCGGGTGTTCGACCGCCCTACCCCATATGCCAAGCGCGGTGTTGTCTACGACCGTGCCACCCGGCAGAACATGCGGGCGGCTGTCGTTGTCACCGGTGATCGAACCAAGGGGGCATTGCCCGCAACGGCCTTCCTCGGCCCGCAGATCCAAGGCGGTCGACGGACGCATAAAGCCTTCGAGCGGCAGCTGATCGAGCGGGGCCTGATGATGCGTGGTGAGGTAGCCGTCCCTGCGGAGCGCACTCCGCTCGATCGGTATGGCAACACCACCCAGGGCTTCCTGAACCGCGTGATGGCCGACCTGAAGATTGACTATCGTGGCGCTGGGGCTACCCGTGTTCGCAGCGACGCCAGCCTGAAGCGGAACAAGAACTATCGCAGCGCGCGGTACTTCGTCCCGAAGCGTGGGGGACACATGTTTCCGGGTGTCTGGCAGCGCAGCCCGAAGGACGACAGCGTCTTCCCGGTGATGCTCTTCATCAGGTCTGAGGGCTATCGGGTCAGGCTTCAGCTCGAAGCCGTCGTCGAGCGGCATGTCGCCGCGACCATCGACGATAACTTCACGGTCGCCTTCGCCCGTGCCATGCGGACGGCCCGGTGACCGTTCAACCCAATTCGCGGGTCCTCCCCGGCCAGACCGGCGCTGCGGGTATTTGGCACCGCTGGTATTGTCCAGACCGTGTGAATTTCTGAAGCCTAAAGTCGGGCGCTAAAGACGAAACGGCTAAAGACGAGCGAGCGCCTAAAGATGGACGGCACTGCGGTGGCGATGAGCAAGGGCGAGTTCGCGGCCCATATCGGCGTTTCGCCAGGGCGCGTCTCTCAGTACATCGCCGAGGGCCAGATCAGCGGCGACGCGATCGAGGGCGCCGGGCGCTATGCGAAGATCCGGGCCGAGGTTGCCAAGCAGCAGCTTCGCCGGTTCCTCGACCCCAGCCAGCGTTTCGGTGCGAACGGTGCGGCTGCCCTGAGTGCTGATGCGATGCCGGCCGATCGCACGGCGGAACCGCAGGCCCCACCGACAGAACGGCGCGAGCCCGATCGGAAGCAGGTGTCGGCGCCAACGCTGCCCCCGGCGCCGACCGATCCGACGCAGGACGAGCTGGCCCAGCTCCGCCTTCGTCGCGAGCGGATCGCGACCGAAAAGGCCGAGCGCGAGGAGATGCTCGAAATCGGCCGCTACATGCTTGCCGAGGTCGCGCGCCGGGAGATGGGACGGGTCGCGGCCGAGGCGTTCAAGGTCATGGAAATGGGGATTGGCGAGATGGCGAAGGTCATGGCCGCGCAGTTCGGCATTCCCCAGCACGACGTGCAGCATGCGTTGCTCAAAACTTTCCGCAGTGTTCGCGCGAAGGCGGCGGAGGATTTCCGCAAGCGCCAGGCGGACCTTCCCGAGCACGTTGAAGACGACGAGGACGGCGCCGAATGACGATGCTCTATAACCCGGCGAGGCTCGTCTATGACGTGTTGGCCGAGGTCACCGAGCCACCGCCGCCGGTCGACTATCTGCGATGGGCAAAGGACAACATCGTCTTTTCCGAGCGCATCACCGACCACGCCGGCCCGTATAATGAGCGGCTGGTGCCGTTCTTCTCGGAGATATTGAGGGCGCTGTCGCCGGAAGATCCCTGCAACGTCGTCAGCCTGGCGAAGTCGGCGCAGATTGGCGGCACGATCTGCGCCAACATCTTCACGCTCGGCTCGCTCGACATGACGCCCGGCGACTTCCTCTACGTCCATCCGACGGAAGAGAACGCCGCGCGCTGGTCGAAAACGAAGCTGATGCCGCTCGTGCGGGAGACGCCGCGGATTGCCGCGCTGTTCTCGACGAACAGCCGCGAGGCCAGCAACAAGGTGCTCTACAAGGAGCGGATCGACGGGCGCGGCGCGATCCAGGCGGCAGGCGCCAATTCGCCCGCCGGCCTGTCGATGATCTCGCCGCGCAAGCAGGTCCAGGACGACCTGGC
Organism: Mycoplana rhizolycopersici; assembly: GCF_013378445.1. GTDB lineage: Bacteria > Pseudomonadota > Alphaproteobacteria > Rhizobiales > Rhizobiaceae > Mycoplana > Mycoplana rhizolycopersici. Next base: position 367,710 of record NZ_JABXYK010000002.1, on the reverse strand, counting down.
GAAGTGGCAGAAGAATGAGGCCGGCGATCCGGAGGTCCAGGCCGACAGCCGAACGAAGGCGTTCTTCACCGGCAAGATCTTCAAGATCTCGACGCCGATGGTGTCGCCCGGCTGCAAGATCACGCAGAACTTCGACGAGGGCACGCAGGAGACTTATCACGTTCCCTGTCCCCACTGCGGACACCTGCAGGATCTGCGCTGGGAGAACATGCGGGACCATATCGACCCCGCGCACCCGGAGAAGGCGCACTTCGTATGCGTCGAATGCGGCTGCGAGATCCAGGAGCATCATCGCGAGTGGATGGTGCAGCCGGAGAACGGCGCCAGGTGGGTCGCCAAATATCCGGAGCGGGCGCGGCGGCATCGGTCGTTCCGGATCTGGATGGCCTATTCGCCGTTCGAGCGCTGGGAGAACCTCGCCGCCGAATATCTGGGATTGCAGGCAGGCGGTCCGGAGAAGCGCGAGGACGGATCGGGCGCAGAGCAGACGTTCTTCAACGACTGGCTCGGCCTTGCCTATGAAGCCGACAACAAGGCCGTCGACTGGGAAGTGCTCCGTGACCGCGCCGAGGATACCGGCTTTGCCCGCGGCGTCATTCCCGCCGAGGCGCTCGTACTGGTCATCGGTGTGGACGTCCAGGGCGACCGCGTCGAATGGACCCTCGTCGGTTATGGTCGTAACCGTTACCGCGCAGTGATCGATTGCGGCGTCATCGACAATCGTGCCGGTCGCCATCTTGCGGAGTTCAAGGAACATTCCGGGCATATCTCGGAAACGCAGGTCCGCGACGAACTTGACCGGCTTCTGATACGGCAGTTCCCCGATGTCGCCGGACGTAAGCGCACTTGCGACTTTCTGGCGATCGACGGCAACGCCTATACCGATGATGTCTATGGCTGGGTCCGCCGCCATCCAAAGTCGAAGGTGATCATGGTGCGTGGCGGCAGCTCGGATGCCGCACCCGCCATCGCCCAGGCGCATGAGCACGACAAGAAGGGCCGGCGCAAGAAGCAGAAATGGACGTCGCGCTTCTACACGTTCAACGCCTCGGCCTTCAAACTGCGCCTCTATCGCGACTTCAAGAAGGACGATCCGGCGCAGGCCGGTTACATCCAGTTTGCCCGCGGTCTCGGCGACGAATTCTTCAGACAGGCGACGGCGGAGTCCCGCGTGCCGGAAAAGTCAAAGCGTACCGGACACACCCGCTACGTCTGGCGCCTTTCTGAGGGCCGCCGCAACGAGGCGATGGACATGCTGAACCAGAGCCTCGCCGGTGCCTACCGGCTCGGCCTTCCGTATTGGGGCGATGACGAGTGGGATGCCGTGGCTGATCGTATCGAAAAGACGCCTGTTCCTGAACAGCACGACATAGAGGAGCTGCTCATGCCGGGCGCTGACAGCTTCAAGACTCTGGCTGACAAGCCGACCGAGAATGACCAGTCCGCGCGCGTCGCCGCGGCACTGGCTCGTGCCGCCCGCAACGCAGCCCGCAACCGATAGGACGTTTCCATGTCTTTGACCGAAGAGCAGCGCGCGCTTATCCAGGCGCGGCTCGACGAAGCGCGCACCTCCCTCCACAAGCTGGAGATCGGCGAGGCGACAGTCAGCCTCGCCTACAACGGCGAAACCGTCACCTATTCGGTGGCCGATGCCGGTAGGCTCCGCCAGTACATCCGCAGCCTCGAGGCGCAGCTCGGCCTTCGATCCTCGGCTCGTGCCCGGTCTCGCGGCGTGGTGTTCGGATGACGGCGCCGCAGATCCTCGGTCCCGACGCCCGTCCGCTTGCCCCGCAGGTGCGCGCCGCCGCGCGTGTCCAGATGGCGAAGAACCGGGCGATGTCGTCGGCCGCCTATCAGGGTGCAGCCTACGATCATCCGAACTTTGCCAAGTGGGACGTGGGCAACTATTCCGGCCAGACCGCGCTCAGCTGGTCGCGCCGCACCCTTGTCGATCGCCTGAACGACGTCGCCCGCAATGATGGCTGGGGTGCTGCCGGCACCTCGCGTCTCGTCGACAACATCGTCGGCGCCGGCTGGCGTCTCGCGGCACGGCCGAACCACGTCTCGCTCAACATGACGTTCGATCAGGCCGAGGAGATCAGCGACCGAATCGAGGCGCTGTGGCGGGACTACACCAACGATGTCGACAACTGGTGCGATGCCGAGCGGACGAAGACGATGGCCGGTATCCTCGGCCTTGCCGCACGCCAGCGCTTCGGCCCTGAGGGCGAGGCCTTCGGCATCATCATCTGGCAGGAGGATGCGCCGCAGTTCTCGACCGCGGTACATGTGATCGATCCGGCGCGTTGCTGCAATCCAAACGGCCGGATGGACGAGGAATTCCTGCGTGATGGCGTCGCGATCGACGGCTACGGCGCGCCGCAGGGCTATCATTTCCGCAAGTCGCATCCCGGCGACGTCTATGCCGGCAATACCGGTATCTGGTCATGGGAATATGTCGAGCGGGCCACCGAATGGGGTCGGCCCGTCGTGGTGCACAGCTTCGAGCAGAAGCGGGCAGGCATGACGCGCGGCGTCTCCGACTGGGCGCCGGTCATGCGTTCGATCAAACAATCGACCGACTATGAGGACTTCGAAAGCCAGGCGGCGCTGCTGAACGCTGTCATGGCCGCCTTCATCGAGACCCCCTTCGATCCGGAAGAGTTCCTCGATGCGATGGGTGCCGAGGTCAACACGGGCACGCTCGGCAAGCTCTACGGCGAGATGGCTGAGGCGCAGAAAGCCTACTACGGCGCAGCTCCGATCGAGATTCCCGGCGTAAGGATAAACATGCTGCAGCCCGGTGAGCAGGCGAAGTTGATGAAGCCGGAACATCCGAATGCGAACTTCGAGGCCTTCGTGAATGCGGCGCTGCGCAAGATCGCCTCTGCTGTCGGCCTCACCTATGAGCAGCTGACGATGGACTGGAGCCAGGTCAATTACTCCTCCGCGCGCGCCGCCCTTCTGGAGATCTGGCGCGGCTTCACCGCGAAGAAGGGCAACTTCGCAGCCCAGTTTATGGCGCCTATCTACCGGGCCTGGCTGGAAGAGGTATTCGATCGCAGGCTCGTCGAGATCCCGGCGGGGGCCGTTCCCTTTGACGAGAACCCCGCCGCCTGGTGCCATGCCGACTGGATCGGTCCCGGCCGCGGCTGGATCGACCCGCTACGTGAGGCGCAGGCTGCCGGCGAACGTCTCGAACGCGGTCTCACGACGCTGCAGCACGAGGCGGCCGAACAAGGCCGCGACTGGAAGACGGATGCCGACGAGCTGGCGCGCGAGGTTCGCTACTATGCCGAGCGCGGTCTGAAGCACCCGGCCATGGGTGACGGCATGGTCGGCCACAACGGCGGCGCGCCGCTCGATGATCAGGATCAGGACACGGAGATCGAGGAACAGGTGAACGGCCGCCGGTCGACCCGCCATGCCCTTGGCATTCCCTCGATCCGGAGGCGCACATGACGAACTATCCCGAAATCGCCAGCCGCATGTTCAACACACCGTTGATGCTGCATCCGGCCAAAGGCGACGTCATAGCCCGCGCCTTCGGTCCTAGGGTTCTGGGGCATCCGGAGGCCGCCGTCGCCATCTCTGGCGACGAGAGCATGGGCCTCGTCGGCCAGAAGCTGCGCAACGCGGTCGACTGGGAGGGTGACAAGATCTACCGCGGTCCCGATCGCGCGGCGGAAGGAATAGCTCTCATCGAGATCGAAGGTTCCCTCGTCAACAAGGGCAGGTGGCTCGGTAAGTCCAGCGGCATGACAAGCTATGAAGGCATCGGCGTCCAGGTCGCCGATTGCATTCAGGATGCCTCTATCAAGGGCGTCATTCTGGAGGTCGACAGCTTTGGCGGCGAAGTGACCGGCGCCTTCGATTGCGCCGAGCTGATCTTCGAGCTGTCGAAGGCCAAACCGACGATTGCGGTTCTGACAGATCATGCCTGTTCGGCCGGCTATCTCCTGGCCGCCGCAGCGCGTCAGATCGTCATCCCAGCGACCGGCATTTGCGGTTCGATCGGTGTCATTTCCATGCATGTCGACATGAGCGCCTGGCTCGCCAAGGAAGGGCTCAACGTCACGATCCTGAAGGCCGGCGCGCACAAGGCCGACCTCAACCCCTATGAGCCCCTGCCGAAGGAAGTGGTGGAGCGCGAACTTGCCGAGCTCGAAGAGCTTCGCGTCGAGTTCGCCGCAACCGTCTCCCGTTTCCGCGCCGGCCGGCTCTCACTGGAATCCGCGCTGGCGACAGAGGCGGGTGTCTACCGTGGCCAGAAGGCGGTCGAGGCTGGTCTCGCCGATGCTGTGGCGCGGCCCACTCAGGTCCTTGCGGCCTTCGAAGCAGAACTGAGCCGGACCGCCGGCTGATCCCAAAATCACAGGAGACAGGAATGTCGAAGCTGACCCGTGCCACGCTGGCTCGCAGCGTGCTCGCCGCTGTGCGCGGCAAGATGGAAGACGAGCGCCCGGAAGACATCGAGGACGACGAGCAGGTCTCCGATGACGAGCGCAACGAGGATGCGTCCGACGAGGAACGTGATCCGGACGCCGAAGAGGAAAAGCCGGACGAAGACGCCGAGGACGAAGCGCCCAGCGAAGAGGACGAGCAGTCCGAGGGCCGTTCCGCCTCGGCCATCCGGCGCGCCGAACAGGGTCGCATTCACGCGATCCTGACGCACCCGAAGGCCGACACCAATCCGGGGCTCGCCGCCGAACTCGCCTTCGGCAAGCGCCACTACTCCGCAAAGGAAGCCGGCGCGCTGCTGTCGTCCTCGGCGGCAAACGGTCGGCTGGCCGGGAAGATGAAAGGCCGCGTGCCGGCACTCGGGGCCGGTGACGCCGGTGGCGGCTCGTCGCCGCGCCAGCATCTGACCGCCTCGGTCGGAAACTTCATCAATGGCCTGCACGGCCGTAACCGCAAGGGAGCCTGAGCCATGGCGACTGCGACTTTTTCCCCGAACGACCTGCTCGTCAGCGACGTGCCGGTGATCACCCGCAACGTCACGCTGATCAGCGGGCAGAACCTCAAGCGTGGTGCCGTGCTCGGCAACATCACCGCAAGCGACAAGTATACCCTGTCGCTGACCGCCTCCGCCGATGGTTCCCAGACGCCGGGCCTTGTGCTTGCGGCCGATGCCGACGCCAGCGGCGGCGACCTGGTCGTGCCGGCCTATGCCTCCGGCGCCTTCGATTCCACCAAACTCGTTTTCGGCACGGGTCACACCGCCGCGACCGTCGAGGCTGCGTTCCGCAAGGAAGGCGCGCCCCTCTACGTCCGCACGCTGAAGTAACGCCATCTCCCAGAAAGGGCACCATCCATGGCTGATATTCTCCTGAATACGGCAGAACTCACCGCGGTTCTGCCGCCGCGCGACCGGCCGGAAGCGTTCCTTCGCGATCGCTATTTCGGTACGACCGTGCTGTCGGATGCCGAAGAGATCGTCTTCGACAAGATCCTGCCGGATCGCGAGCTTGCTCCCTTCGTCCATCCCGACGTTCCGGGCAAGGACAGCGCCAATCGCGGCTTCAAGGCCACGAGCTTCACGCCGGCCTACGTGAAGCCGCAGAACACGCTGCGCCCGCGCGGCAACATGATCCGCATTCCCGGCGAGCGCATCGGCGGCGAGATGTCGCCGGCCGACCGCTACGCCTACAACCTCGCCATGATCATCGACGATCAGGATATGCGTGTCACCCGCCGCGAGGAGTTCATGTGCTCGCAGGCGATCCGCACCGGACAGGTGACGGTTGTCGGCGAGGACTATCCGACGCAGACGATCAACTACGGTCGCGATGCCGCACTGACCATCGCGCTCACCTCGACGGCGCGCTGGGGTGAGACCGACGTCGATCCCTATGACGATATCGAGGAATGGTGCCAACTGCTCGTCGACACCGACGGCTTTACCGCTCGCGAGGTTCTGCTCGGCGGTGGAGCTGCGGGCTTCCTGAAACGGTCTGCGCGCTTCATGGAAATGCTCGACAATCGTCGTCAGGCAACGGGCAGCATGGAACTCGGCGTTGTTTCGACCGGGGCCGAGAACAAGTACTCGACCGTGCTCGGCACGATCGGCGAGCTGACCTTCGTCCAGTACTCGCAGCCCTATACCGTCGGCGGGGTGAAGAACAACTTCTGGTCCACCTACGGCGTCGGCATCTTCGATCCCTTCCAGTTCCAGGGCATGTTCGGTTACGGCGCTATCCTCGACAACCAGTCTCTCCGGTCGGTCGAGCGCTTCCCCGACATGTGGGCCGAACGAAACCCGTCCCGCACCGTCGTGCAGACGCAGTCGGCGCCGCTTCCCATCGTTCCGGAACCGAACGCCAGCCTGTTTGCGCTGGTGCGCTGACGCCCGGCACGACGCGTGATCGTCCGGCATTGCCGGGCGATCTCCTGTTGCAAGAACCCGATCGGAGAGATCCATGAGCACGAAAACCGAGAAGTTCAACGTTACCGTGAAATGCGGCAACAAGACCTATGCGCCGGGCAAGCCCGTTCCCCTCGGCGGAAAGACTGGCCTGAGCGACGAGGAGGTTATCAGCCTTCGCGCCAATTTTGGCGACTGGACGGGCGGCCCCGAAAGCGGCGCGCAGACCCAGTCCAGCGAGATCGCCAACCTGCAGGCGACTCTCGACACGATCCGTGACGAGCGCGACATGCTCCTCGATCGCGCATCGGAGGCGGAGCAGGATCTCCACAAGGTGACAAAGGAACGTGACCAGTTGCTCGACGATAACAAGGTGCTGGCCGATCGGGTCGCATCCCTTGAGGCCGCAGCCAAGAGCGGCGCCGGCAAATGATCGACGCGCGGCCGGCGCTGTTCCGGCGGATGGGGGCGGCTTTCGAAAAAACCTTCGGCAATGTCGATGCCGTCTTCACCATTGCCGGCATCGGCCGGCCGCCCGTCCGCGGGATCCTGCGCAAATGGCGCGAGATCGATCTGGCAGAAGAACTCGGCCAGGCGGTCGAAGGCACCACGCACCTGCTGTCGGTCTCAGCCGAAAGCGTCGCGGGGCTCATGAGCCAGCGCGACAGCGTCATCATCCATGAACTCGATCGCAACGGGGTGCGAACCGGCGTCAATGCCGCGTTCGAGATCCGCGATAATAGTGACGACGGGCGCGCCATGGTGCGCATCCATCTCTCGGGAGACATATGACATGACGAAACGGACTTCCATTCCGGAAACGGCAATAGGGCCGCCGGTGGCTGCCAGCGATCCGCTCGGCACGCTCTGCCAGGTTCTGTTTTCTTCCGAGGAAACCGAAGCCAAGGTTGATGCCCGCCGCACTGTCAGCGGCATGGCGCAGCGCCCGTGGCAGCAGCTTCCCGCCAAGCTCCGCGGCGCTGTCCGCGCCGACGTGCGCCGACTTCGCGACGGTAAACTGTCGCGAGAGGACATCATCGGCAGGGGCTACAGCTTCGCCGTCGCCGAACAGGCACTGCGCGACATCGGCCAAGGGGGCGCCTGATGGCGCACCTTCGCACCCGGATCTTCGACTTCTACCGTGACCGCCTGGCAGCCATCCCCGGTCTTGAGGCGGCGGGCAAGGTCAAGCGTGGCCGATCCGGGCCAATTCCGCAGGAGATGCTCCCGGCCCTGACGCTGAGCTGGGCCGACGGCGAAGAGCGGGCGACGATCCGCGCCTTTGCCGGGCTGAATGGCGAGGACGGATATGACCGCGACCTGCCGCTCTCCATCATCGTGCACCTGCGCGACGACGATCCGGAAGAAGAGTTCGACGAGCTGTGCGTCGTCATCGAGGCGGCGATGGGTGCCGCGGTGAAGGCGCCAGGTCTCACCGTCGAGACCGTGCTGATGTCCAGCCGGCACTACGTCAATCACCAGACCGGGCTGTCCCTCTGCGTCGGCAGCCTGACCTATTCGGTGAGCTACAAGACGCTCGCCTCTGATCCCACAACGGCCGCGAACTGACGGCTTAACCCTGAGAAGAGGACCATTATCATGGCACTTGGACGCGAACTCGTGATCAAGCGCTCGGATGGCGCCGACGGCTTCGATCCCGTCTGCATCACCGAGCAGCGATCAATCCAGATCAATAACGAAGAGATCGACATCACCAAGCCGGACTGCCTTGCTCCCGGCTCGAAGCTCAAGAAGGCCAGCATGTACGGCATTCAATCGATCGTCGTCAGTGGGCAGGGTGCCTTCGTGTCGAGCGTCACCATGAAGACGGTTGTCGCCGACGCCATTAACCAGGTGGTCGAGACCTATCAGGTCGTTGTGCCCGGCCTCGGCACCTTCGAGGGCGACGCCATCTTCACGAACAGCAACCTCAACGGCGACAAGAGCAGTGAGTTGCAGATCGATATCACGTTCTCGATGAACAACGCCGTCTTCGAGGCAGCCGCCTGATGGACGCTCCGTCCAACCCCTTGCGTGGAGAGGCTGAGGTAAGGATCGGCGACATCGAGTTTCGGATCGCCGTCACCTGGTCTGGTCTCGTCCGCTTGTCCAAGGCCATGAACGCCGACGGCATCGAAACCATCTATCGACGGCTGTTCTCGTTCGAGCCGTTCGCCGTCGCGTGCGCGGTGCGCGCGCTAATCGTCGCCGACGATGAGGACAAGGCCTCCGGCCTTTGCGCGCGCATCCTGCGTGACGACAATATCTCTATCGCGGATTCTGACAGCTGGCAGGTCGCTGTCGAGACCGCATTTACCGCCCATGCGCGCGGCGGCTCGACCAGGCGGGATCAACGATCCGCGCACGAGATTGCCGAGGATGCCGTCCTGGGAAATCCGCTCAGCCCCTTCTGATCAGCGAACACGTCAAAATGGCGTTCCGGATAGCGACATCGCCTAGTCACCTGGGATGGCGGCCGGCGGAGTTCTGGAACGCCACGCTTGTCGAGTTCAATCTGGCCTTGGAGGGGCTGACCGGGGGCTTTCAGGCGCCGACCGCCTTCTCGCGAGAAGCTGTCCGCCGCATTGCGGCGGCGAGCGGCAAATCCAAATCGATCAGGAAATTGCCGACAAATGAGCCGTCCTGAAATTCCCGTCTTCATTACTGCCGTCACCCGTAACGCCGAGGCCGCCCTGGGTCGGTTCACGGCGCTTGCGCGCACGTCCGCCGGCCAAGTGACGGCAGCCTTCGCCCGCATCAAGACGACAGCCCTCGGCCTTGGCGCGTTGGCGATCCCTTTGAGCGTGGCCGGCCTCGTATCATCGGCCCGACAAGCCGCCAGCGAGGTTGCTGCGATCGGTGACGAAGCCCGGCGGGCGGGCGTCAGTGTCAAGGCTTTCCAGGAGATGAAGTTCGTCGCGGAGCAAAACCGCGTTGGCGTCGACGCCATGGTCGACGGACTGAAAGAACTCAGCCTGCGCGCGGATGAGTTCATCGTTACCGGCGGCGGCGCCGCCGCCGAGGCGTTTCAGCGGCTAGGCCTCGATGCGCAAACGTTGAAGACCAAGCTCGAAGATCCCTCCGCTCTCTTTACGGAGATCATCGGCAAGCTTGGCCATCTCGACCGGGCAGCGCAGATCCGCATCGCCGACGAGGTGTTTGGCGGCTCCGGAGGCGAGAAATTCGTGCAGTTGATCGAGCAGGGCGAGGCCGGCATCCGCGCTCAAATAAAGGCTGCAAACGATCTCGGCATCCTCATGGATGAGCAGTTGATCGAACGGGCGGCCGAGGTTGATCGCAAGTTCAACATCGTTGCAAGCACTGTCGGAACCGCCCTGAAAAGCGCGATCGTGTCCGCTGCCGACAGCCTCGCCGAGTTCATCGATGGCTTCCGCGACTTCCAGAACCAGGCGAACAGCACGCTTAAGAACCGTCAAATAGAGATCGACAAGCGCCGGCTGGAAATAGAAACCGAAATCCTGGAGAAGCAGCAAGCGCAGCGTGAGGAAACTGAGAAACTCTCATCGGTCGCTCGGGACCTGGGGTTCGAGGACAGCAAGAACACCGCACTTGCGGGCGTGTCCGGAAAGGTCGCGGCGCTTAAGGACGAGTTGCGGCAACTCTCCGAGGAGGGTGCCCGCATTACTGGCGTTCTCAATGGCCGTGTAACCAGCATGGATCGTTCCGCTGAACGCACATGGACCCCGCCCAAATCGCCGCCCGGCGGATTTGGCAGTTCGTCCAAGGGGAAGAGTGCCGGCAAGACTGCGGTGGACGAATATCAGCAGATCATCGACAAGGCGCGGGAATTCATCGCGACGCAGGCAGTCGAGCAGCAAGCGCTCGGGTTGACGAGCGAGTCGGCTGGAAAGCTGCGCTATGAGCACGAACTTCTGGCGCAAGCGCTCCGTGCCGGGATCGACCTGACGCCAGCGCAGAAGGATGCGCTCGCCGCGCTCGCGGTAGAGATGAGTTCCGCCGAGCAGGAAACAATCCGTCTCACGCGTAGCCAGGAAGAATTGCAGGATCGCCTCGCCGAATTCAATGACGTGGCAGCTGATACAACCCAAGGCTTCGTCCAGGATCTGCTCGATGGCAAGAAGGCGACGGAGGCGCTGCAAGGTGCGCTGGCGCGCCTTTCCGATGAGTTGCTCAACAGTGCGTTCTCTTCCCTCTTCGGCACTGCTGGATCTGGCGGTGAGAGTGGCGGACTTCTCGGAAAGTTCTTCGGGCGCATCTTTGGTCTGCCCGGCAACGCAAAGGGCTCCGATCGTTGGCGGGGAGGACTTACGTGGGTGGGTGAAGAGGGACCGGAATTGCTCAATGTCCGACCAGGCGCGCAAATCATCCCGAACCATACGCTGTCGGCTCTTTCGAAGATGGACGCCCGCGATCGGAGCCTGCCTTCATCTGCACGTGGGCAGGCCGGGGGTGACGGTTTTAACTTCTCGAATGTCAACAACATTGATGCACGGGGTGCTGATGAAGCTGCCGTCGTGCGGCTGGAGAAGGGACTCGCGAAGGCGAATGCGGAACTGGAAGCACGTGTCGTCAAGATCGTTCGAGCTCGTCCGCAGAAGGGTTGGTAATCATGCCGATAAGCCTTCCCTTCGATCTGCTGGCGGACTTCCCTGGCTGGGCCACCGAGTTCCAGCTTTTGCGCCGTGAGGAACAGTCTCGCGCCGCCGGTGGCGTGACTGTTGTCAAAGATCTTGGCGCCCCCCTTTGGCAGGCTGCCTATGCGACGACGACGCTCTCGCCGAACGATCTTGATTACTGGCGCGCCCGGCTCGACGTTCTCGACGGTGGGCAGCAGCAGTTTCTGGCCTATCCGTTGTCCCGCTGCTTCCCGATCGCCTATCCGAATGGCTCCTGGCCAACCGGCTCGGCGTTCAGCGGGCACACGGCCACACTCAGCGCGCGCTGGGCCAGCAACAAGGAATTGACGGTTTCGGATCTCCCGGCGGGCTATGTCGTCTCGCGCGGCGACTTTCTGCGCATCGGCTCGCGCAATCTTCATCGCGTCGTCAATCGCGTCGTGGCGAGTGGTGCTGGCGTTGCTGGCGGTGTCGAGGTTCGTCCGCACTTCTGGCCGGAAACGGCCGTTGGTGACGCAGTGTCGGTTCACAAACCCTTTTGCCTCATGACGATCGTTCCGGGCTCGATCTCGACGCCGGCCGATCTCGTCACCGGCCGTGGCGCAATCAGCTTCAGAGCGATCGAAGCTCGATAAGCCCGCCTCGTTCCTTCCTAAAGTCAATCCAACCATGGAGCGCATCCCATGTCGCAGACGTACATAAATAGCCTGAAATCCCAGAACGCCTCTCTGCAAGCGGAAGTCGAGCGGTACGCGACCGGCATTGACAAGCTGTCTCAGCAGCTCGCCGCCGCGCTGAACCGGCTCAAGGCGCATGATCCCGAATTCGTCGCGTCCATCGTTGGCGAAGATCCCGGCGAGAACGTGCCTGTCGTCGTCATCGATGGCGAGTCCGCCGGGGCCGAATGATCAATCAGACATCGAAGGGACGAAAGAAATGGCAAACAAGACTTACGAGGTCCGCAAGGGCGGCACGCTTCTCTTCACCGTGCAGGGATCGCGTTGCGAGGTCGATGGCATGGGCGTGCGCGTCTATGATGATGAAGGCGATGTCGTCTTCAACGGCGGGCACGATCATTCGGTGGTGAAGGAACCGGTGCGACCGTCCGAGCCGGCCCCCGCGCCGACTGAATAGCCGTCGATCGAACATGCCGCCGGCGCCGATGCGTCGGCGCCTGCCTTCCACGAACAGGCTGATTGATCCATGCCCAGAAACCTGTCCTATGAAAATTCGGCCGCGCTGGCCGGACGCCGCCTTGTGCCGCGTGACTTCCTCTGGATCATCGCGCGGGATCGCGTCACGGGCGGCCCGCAGGCGTCCGGCTTCTGGTCGGGTGTCGGCAACGTTGTCGCGCCCATCACTCATCCCGATACCGGCCTTCCCGTCGAGCGCACCTGGTACGGAACCGGCACGCTGATATCGATCGGCGCCATTCCGATGGTGTCGAACGTGACGGTGCAGTCGGTCCCCATCGTCATGAGCCAGATTAACGACCTCGTCCAGCAGGCGGTCCGGCTCTACGATATGAAACAGGCGCGCGTCGAGGTCTATCGGGGCCTCCTCAGTCCTGATACGCGGCTGCTCGTTGCTCCCGCATTTTGCCGCTTTACCGGCTTTGTCGATGAAATCGAGATCAAGACGCCGGAAGAAAACGAGGCTGGGAGCGTCACCTTGACCTGCGTCAGCCATACGCAGGAGCTGATGCGCAGCAATCCGGATACCCGGTCGGACACAAGCCAGCGCCTGCGATCGGCGACGGACAATTTCTTTCAGGACGCTCCGACCGTGGGCGAATGGGAGTTTTTCTGGGGTCGGAAGAACGGCAAGGTCGCGAGCAAAAAGGCCAAAGCCAAATGATCCGCCATGCCGCCGCGTCCGATCGCGAACGCTGCGCGTTGTTGCTGAAGCAGAGCCATATAGCGGCCGGATTTCCGTGGCCGTTCAGCGGCGCGCATGCCCACGCGCTCTTCCTCCACCATCTGGACAGTCCTGACGCCTGCTGCTTCGTCCTCGACGTCGGCGGCGTTGCGCAAGGCATTCTGATGGCTGTCGCCTTTGACCATCCCTTCGGCTCCGGCCGGTGGGCAAAGGAAACCGTCTGGTTTGTCGCCGAGGCCCATCGCGGGCGTGGAGCTGTGAGAATGCTCGACGCCTACGAGGCGTGGGCCAGGGATCAGGGGTGCGTCGTCATCGGCATGGCCTCGCTCGCCAGCAACGACGTCTCCGCCCTCTATGAGCGGCGCGGCTACGCGCCAGCCGAGACGCATTTTCTCAAGTTCTTGTGACGAGACATCATGGCGATTTTCTCCAGCATCGCGGCCGGCATCAGCGGGCTGCTCGCCGGCACGTTCCTCGCCGGCGGTGTCGGTGCATTCATCCTCAAGGCTGCAGTTGGCATCGGCCTGAACCTGCTCGCTTCGTCGCTGGCGGGCCAGCCAGAACAGACGCCGTTCGCGATCCAGGGCCAGTTGCAGTCCGGTGGCGATGTGGCGCGATCTTTCCCGATCGGCTACACGGCGACGGCCGGCTCGTTTGTTTATGCCAACACGTGGGCCGATGGCGGCAAGACGCCGAATGCCTACTTCACGCAGGTGATCGCGCTTGCCGATCTGCCGGGCTGCTCGCTCGCCGGCCTCTGGGTCAATGGCGAAAAGTGCACGATCGACTATGACAACCACGCATATCCCGACTGGGGTTTCCCGGTTAAGGAATATGAGGATGATGGCGACAATGCGCTGTGGATCAAGTTCTACGACGGCACCCAGACCGTCGCCGATCCCTTCCTCGTCAACACGGTGTCGTCGCCGAACCGGCCGTATCAGGATACTCGCGTCGGCGTGGGCGTGGCCTATGTCGTCATCACCGCGCAGATCAAGGAAGAGCTGTTCACCGGCTTTCCGCAGTTCAAGTTCGAACTGAACGGCATCAAGCTCTACGATCCTTCGAAAGACAGCTCCGTTGGCGGCGTTGGCCCGCAGCGTTGGTCCGACCCTTCGACCTGGGGCGGCGACGGCGACCACCTGCCCGCCGTCCAGCTCTATAACGTCCTGCGCGGCGTTACCTTCCAGGGAACGTGGTTCTACGGCCTCCAGGGCATGTCGGCCGCGCGCCTACCGGTGTCGGCGTGGATTGCGGCAATCGGGAAGTGCCGCGCCACCATCAAGGGCACCGGCGGCGCGCTGGAACCGATGTTCCGGTGCGGTGGCGAAATTCAGGTTGGCGCGCAGATCGCCGATGCGGTCAAGGCGATCCTGACGAGCGCACAGGCGCGTCTTTCGGAGGCCGGCGGCGAATACACCATGCACATTGGTGCATCGGATGTGTCCACCTACGGCATCACTGACGCCGATATCCTGTCCACCGAAGAGCAGTCCTTCTCGCCGTTCTTCGGCCTGGCTGACACGATCAACGGTATCGTCGCGACCTATCCGTCGCCCGCAGAAGGCTGGAACGCCAAGCCGGCGCCGCCGCGCTACAGCCCGACGTTCGAGGCCGAGGACGGCAATCGCCGCCTGCTTTCCGACGTCACGCTGGATTTCGTGCCCTACAAGGCGCAGGTCCAGCGGCTGATGAAGTCTGCGCTCGAGGAAGCCCGACGCGCGCGGCGCCACACCTTCGTCCTGCCACCGAAATACTGGCCTCTGATGCCGGGCGACTTCGTCACCTGGACCTCTGTTCGCAATGGCTACGTCTCGAAGAAATTCCGCGTAGACGGCGTGATCGACCGCGAAAACCTCGACATCGTTGTGGATATGACCGAGGTCGATCCGACCGATTACGATTGGGAACAGGATGTTGATTTCCGCGCCGAGCCGGACGGCGAGCTGGATCGCAGCAAGCCATTGCCGCAGCCCATCGTTGACTGGTACGCCGCCCCGGCTGAAGTCAAGGATGGTTTGGGGGTTCCTCGCCGCCCTGCGATCCTGCTGTCGTGGGACAACGACGCCGGCCGGCTGATCGACGTTTCAGCGATAAAGTTTGCCGTCAGGCTGAAAGCCACGGCTGAGGTGGTCCTGCGCGGCCGTACAGACGAGCCATCGGCCGGCGCGATACTGATCTCGCAAAATCTCCTGCCTAAGGTCACCTATCAGGCGCGGGGTATCCTCGTCCCGGTATCGGATCGCAAAACGACCTGGTCGGACTGGCTTGACGTCACCACGCCGGAAATCCTGCTCGCGGCAGATGATATCCTGGACGGCGCGATCGTCGCGGCGAAGCTCGCCGATGCGGCAGTCGAAGCCAACAAGATTATGACCGGGGCCGTGACAGAGCTGAAGCTCGCCGACCGCGCCGTTTCCGATCTCAAGATCAAGCTTGCCGCTGTCAAAACGGAACTGATCGACAATCAGGCTGTCGTCGCCGCAGCACTGGCCGACGTTGCCGTTGTGACGGCGAAGCTCGCCGACAATGCGGTTCAGGTGGCGAAGGTCGCAGATAACGCGATCCTGATGGCGAAGCTCGCCGACAATGCCGTGACGGTCAACAAGATCGCTTCCGGGGCTGTCATTGCGTCCAAAATTGCTGACGCGGCGATCACGACGGCGAAGTTCGCCGCCGGCCTCACGCCGGTCGAGATCGTCACCTCTCTGCCGACAACGGGGAATTTCGAGGGGCGGCAGGCGTTCTACAACGGCAAGCTCTATCGCTACGCGTCGGGTGCCTGGACGGCCAGTGTGTCTGCGGCGGACATTGCCGGCACCATCGTCGCGACGGAAATCACGGACAATAGCGTTACCACGCCGAAGCTGGCCGCAAACGCCGTCATTGCGTCCAAGATAGCCACGGACGCCATCACCGCCGACAAGATCGCCGCGAATGCCATTATAGCGGGCAAGATCGCGGCCGGCGCAGTCACGGCAACCGAGATCGCCGCCGGCGCCATCACGGTCCAGAAACTGTTGGTTGCCAGTTTGGAGAACCCGCTTGCGGGCGCAGAGATTGAGACCAATTCCCCGTTTGTCAGCACGTCGCCGCGTGGCACCTGGGCTACGATTTCGACATCCCCGACCGGCAAACCAACCGCGTTGCGGATCAACGGTGCCGTGGCGGGCGCCACTACAGCTTTCAATTTTCCGCCCAAGCTGGCGGTAACCGCTGGCGAGCAGTATTACATTGAGTTTTATGTGCGCAGGGACAGCGCTTGGGACGGCTCGGGTGGTAACAGCAAACTTCGCATTGGAAGCCAAGACAACTCGTTGTTGGCCGGGTACCCTTACGGCGCCGGGGATCTGGCCGCTAACACTTGGGTGAAGCGAACCGCAGTCTTCACAGCACCCAGCGGAGTGACCGAGCTCAACATCACGCTGGTAGGCGATGGTACTACCGGCAACGTTTGGCTGACGGATTTTGTCTTCCGAAAGATGGCAAGCGCCGAACTGATCGTTGACGGTGCAATTATTGCCGACAAGATTGCGGTCAATGCGGTTACCACGGCGAAGATCAATGCGGGTGCCGTGACTGCGACAGAGATCGCTACAAACGCAGTCACGGCGGTGAAGGTCCTCGCCAATGCCATCACGACCGAAAAGATCAACGCCGGGGCGGTGACGGCAACTGAGGTCGCGTCCAGCGCCATCATCGCGGTGAAGATCGCCGCCAATGCCGTCACCACCGACAAGATCAACACTAATGCGGTCACGGCTAACGAGATCGCAGCGGGCACGATCACAGCAACCGAACTCGGCGCCAGCTCCGTGACGGCGCTAAAGATCGCGGCAGAAGCTGTGACAGCTGCAAAGATCGCAGCCAACAGCGTCGGTGCGAATCACATTGCCGCGAACTCGATCACGGCAAAGCAGCTCGTCATCATGGACTGGGAGAACATTGCCCCGAACGGGCAGTGGCTGACCGGGGACAATGCCGGCTGGAGTTCGTATCCGACCGGCTGGAACGTCGTCGGCGGCGGCGCACGCCCGCCGCAGCGTGGCGACTACATCCTCTCCACGCCCGGCGTCGCTGACGATCGCACCATGACGACCGCCGGCCTCGATGTCCCCTTGCAAGGCGGCGAGCAGTTTAACGTTCAGTTCGACTGCGCGGGCTCGGGCTCTGGGGCTTCGTGGGGCTTTCGAGTCCGTTGCGTCTGGTACGGTGCAGGCGCCTACATCTCGGGAAGCACGGTAGCCCTTGATGGCACTTCGGTCGGCTGGCAGCGCGCGATCGGGACGATGAGCGCCCCGGCTGCTGCCGACCGGCTGAACCGCATCGAAATTACGCGCGTCGGCGGTGGCTCGAACAACGCCTTCATCACCAATGTCATCATTCGCCGTAAGAAGGGTGGCGAACTGATCGTCGATGGGGCGATCACGGCCGATCATCTGGCCGTTAACTCCATCACTGTCGGCAAGATTGCAGACGGGTCCATCACAAACGATAAGCTGGGCAGCAGCGCAGTTACCGCCGTCAAGATCGCAAACGGTGCAATTACGGCCGCCAAGATCGAAGCCGGTACGATCACCGCCGACCGCCTCGTTCTGGGTGGCGTCACTACAGATCGGATCCGCGCCAATGCCGTGACGCTGGTATCCAGCGCATATTCCAACGGGAACACTGGTGACTTTGGGCCGAGCGGAGCGACGACGGTCACGATCCAGTCGGCGTCGATCAGCCTGGCTGATGCCGACGCCATCGACATCGTCGTTTCCTTCGGCATCAACCAGAGTGCGCAGTATTGGACATCGTCCCCCGGCACGACTGTGACGACGGTCGAGCTCCTGCGAGGCACCACGGTCATCAACACAATCACCGTCAATGATTCCTCGTTTGGCCTGGACCCGTCCTCGGCCAATGCGCGCTACGCGATCCGGCCAACGGTTTCGTTCTCATTCTCCGATACCTCCTTCACGGGGACTGGAACGGTCACCTATTCCGTCAGGTGCTCGTCGGTCTATGGCGCCGGCACGGTGACCGCGCGCAACAGGTACATGCGTCTGATGGCAACCAAGAGGTGATCGGACATGAACGTCCGTTATGCGAAGTACAGGACCGACACGGGCGAAATCCTCTCGACGGGCGCCTGTGCCAACGAAGAGCTTTGCTATCTGCAAATGGAGGATGCCGAGAATGAGCATATCCTGCTCCACGTCTCGGCCGACGATGCCACGCAATGGGTCGATGGTGATGGCAACATTGCCGATCGGCCGTTGCTTGACGTGCCCGAAGCGGCATCTATCACAGCGGACGGCATTACCGAGGTGGCCGGCGCACTCCCGGCCGGGACCGTGGTGCAGTTCAACGGCGTGACGGCGGTAACAGACGGCGCCGCCTTCGCTTTCACCACCGATATGCCGGGCACCTATGTGTTCGACTTCCAGCCGCCGTTTCCCTTCATCCCTCGCACCCTGACGATCGAGGCTACCGATGCGGTTTGACATTCGAGAAGATCAGGCTGCCCGCGCTGATCGGGTCAACGCCGAGCGCGACCGGCGCATTGTCGCCGGCCTTGTCTTCGGCGGCGTCCTCTACCAGACGCGCGACCAGGACCGGGAGAACATTGCCGGCGCTGGCGCCCTCGCCATCGCCGCCATCGTGAACGGTGCACAGCCCGGCGACTATCGCTGGTATGGGGGTGATACCGATTTCACATGGATTGCCGCCGACAACAGCCTGCATGTGATGGACGCTCCGACCCTGATTGCTTTCGGCAATGCCGTCGTCAATCGCAAGGCAGCGCTCATTCATGCGGCGCGTGTCATCAAGGATATGAGCCCGATCCCGGCAGATTTCGCCAACGATCGCTACTGGCCGTAGTCTTCCCTGGTCAGGGAGCGCGCGAAGCTTGGATTTTTCCGGCCGTGATGGGGCCTGTTTCAATCGGCCCAAGCGCACGCACATAACGATCCGCAAATTCGCGCTGATCCTTCGCGGCCAGCGAGTTCGCAGCCGTTAGCCGCGCGACCAGTCCCGGAACGAGGCGATGGTACCACCGAATTGGTGTGAGTTCTGTGGCCACGATTTTACTCCAAGTGCCGGCCTGATCGTTCAGGCGTCCGCACCTTACCTCGCTTGACGCCACCCGGCAAACGTCAAAGGAAAATCAATATGGACTCGACCGTCCAGGACCTCCAGCGGCGCTTGATCGCGCTCGGCTATAATCCCGGGCCGGCCGACGGGATCGACGGCGCGAAAACCAAAGCTGCCGTGCGGCTGTTTCAGATAGCGGAAGGCCTCGTTGCCGATGGTATTGCCGGGGCGAAAACGTGGGAGCGGTTGAGGGCGAAGGACGGTCCGGCAGAGGCAAAGCCCTTCTACATAGGGACGGGCGCCAAGCTGTCGTCTGCTGACTTCGCGAGGCTCGCCGCGGCCCACGGCATAGAGGAGGCGAAGATCCGCGCCGTCAACGAGGTAGAGGCGGCAGGATCCGGCTTCTACGCGTCGGGAGCGGTGAAGTGCCTCTATGAGCCGCATATAGCCTGGAAGATGACGAGCGGGAAAGTGAGGGACGCTCTTGCCGCCGAAGGTCTCGCCTATGCCAATTGGAAGGCCGGCGCCTATCCCTCTACCTCGTTCGCCCGGATCGATCGATGCACCCAGATTGCCGGGGCCGAGATTGCGGCCCTTTCCACGTCATGGGGGCTCGGTCAGGTCATGGGCTTCAACCACAAGGCCTGCGGTTTCGATAGTGCCGTCGCGATGGTCAACGACTTCGCCAAGGGCGAGGCGAACCAGCTTGAGGGCATGATTCGCTTCATCAAGGCCAACCCCGGGATGTTTGCCGCCCTCCAGCGTGGCGACTGGGCCGGCTTTGCCTCCCGCTACAACGGCCCCGGATACGCAGCCAACAAGTACGACATGAAGCTGGCCGCTGCCTATGCACGGCACAAGAAAGGAGCATGACCATGCAGAAGATTTCGAAAGCCATCGCAGCCGCAGCCGGGGGCGCCGCTACCGGTACGATCGGCCTGCCGTTCATGCCCGAGGGCACGCCCTGGTACGGCTATCTCGCACTCTACGCCATCACTACGCTTCTGCCGGCGGTGCTGACTTACTGGGCGCCGCCGAACAAGGCTTGAACCGCATCGCCGGCCATGGCGAGCAGCTTTTCGCGGTCATGGATGCCGGCCCGGTAGTGGCGGAGTAAGAGGCCAGCGAGGGCGGTTGCCTCCGGGCCGTCGGCCTCTATTCCGCGTTGGCGACAGATCTCGTCGAACGTGCTCCCGAGCATTGATAGGCCAGCAGGATCGACGAAACTTTCCTTGGGAAGGTAGCGCTGGATCATGACGGTTCTCCTATCCTGCGGCGCCCATCCATGGCGCCGCGGTAGACAGCAAGAAGATGTTAGTTGATGGCGCAAGCGTCAAGAAGTTATGCCCCTCAGGAGCCGAAATGTCGCCACCGGAAATAGATGCCGCCGTGCACCAGCAGCTCGGCTCCCTCGACGCCAAAGTTGATCGCATTCTGGCCGATCAGGATCAGGCGCGGGCGGATCGCAAGCAGCAGTACCAGAAGTCGGAAGCGATGGATCGCCGCATCGACGATGTGGATCGGAAGCTGTCCGACCTCGATTCGCGACTGAAGACAATGGAGCCGATTACTGCCGATATCGGGCGCTGGAAAGAGCGCTTCATCGGCATGCGTTTGCTCATTGTGATGGTGGCGGCGGCATTCGGCGCAACACTGGCAACCTTCGGCAAGTGGATTGCCGTAAAGCTCGGACTTGTTTGATCACCACACCCCAAATGCCTGTCCAACTCTCCCAACGATACTCGCCGCCGCGCCCAGCGCGACGGCGATCAAAATCGCGTAGACCCACCACGGATTACGCCTCATCAGAGAATGAAGTCTCCAGCCTTGAGGTTGACAAGACTGTCGATGTGAATGGCGAAGTCGGCCTTGCCGTCGCCGTTGACGTCGCCGTAGACGTAGGTGTCGGCCTTCTCCTTGGCATAGCGCAGCTCGCCTGCGGTCTTGGAGAACTTCTCCGTGCCGACGAAGGCGAACGCCTGGTTGCCCGACTTCGTGGTAATCGCATCGATCCCGGTAAGGTCGATCAGGTCCTTCTGCTTCTGGGAGAAGTCGAAGATCGTGTCGGTCTTTGCCTTCGAGGTGGCGAGATCAGAGAGTGACTTGAACACGAAGGTGTCCGCACCCTTGCCGCCATAGAGGTCGTCCGCACCCTTAGCGCCGATCAGTACGTCTTTGCCGGCGCCGCCTGACAACACGTTGGCCTTGCTGTCACCGGTCAGCTTGTCGGCAAAGCGAGAGCCGGTCAGGTTCTCGATCGAGACATAGACGTCGCCCTTGGCCTCGCCGGTGTTGACCGAAGACTTGGCAAGGCTGGCAGTGACGCCCTTCGTCGAATCCTGATAAGAAGCCGTGTCCTTGCCCGCGCCGCCGTCCAGCCGATCGGCGCCCTTGCCGCCGATCAGGATGTCGGCGCCCGAACCGCCCTTCAGCTGGTCGTTGCCGGCATGGCCGTAGAGCTTGTCGTTACCGCCATTGCCCTTGATCAGGTCGGCGCCGAGGCCGCCCTTCAACGTCTCCGCCTTCGATTTGCCAGTAATCGTCTCGATCACGTCGGCAACGGTGATGGTGAATGTCTTCTTCGCGCTGGCGCCGTGCTCGTCGGTAACTTTTACTGTTACGGTATCCTTCTGCACCTTTTCGTAGTCGATGGCTTTGGCCGTGACGAGCTTTGCGCCTGCGACCTGGAACAGGCCACCGGCGTTGTCGGTCAACGAATAGCTCAGGCTATCCAAATCCCAATCCATGGCAGAAAGCACACCCACGACAGTGCCAACCTTGCTGTTTTCCGCGACCAGTGCTTTCGATAGTTGAAGGTCTTCCGGCGCCTCATTCGGCCAGTCGGGGATTTCCGGCAGTTCTGGGTTCTCTGGCAACTCTGGGATGCCAGGCAGGAACGGTGTCTTATCAATCTCGACAGTCACGTCGGCAAACTTAAGTACAAGAATATCCGATGTAATGTTGTGCCCGTCCGGCTTGCCGATTCGCTGATCCACCACGACGGCGCCTCCTCCGATCATGCTGTCGTATGAATAGGTCACCGAGTAATCTGATTTCTTGCCGCTGAATACGATGGTATCGCGACCGCCACTCCCCATCACCTTGTTAACGCCACCGTAGACGATGAAGGTGTCGTCTCCTGCGGTGCCAAAAATCGTGTCGTCGCCGTCGGTCCCGTAAATTGTCGCCATTGCAGCCCCCTTGCTCGCGCGATGGGCGCAAACTGACAGGACACACGCGAGAGTCAAGCAGCGATGATCGATATTGGATCGCTACTGATATCGCTCGTTTTCCACCGGCCGGTGCTCCGCGCACCACCAATCGATCGCGCCCTTGCCGCGGTCATAGCCGAAACTTCCCCACCTCTTACATCCCGGGTGCTGGCACCAGTGTTCCTCGTGAATGCTGGCTGCCTTTTGCCCGTTCGACTTCTCGTCATTCATCGCGGTATTTTCCTCACCAGGAAGCGGCTCTTGCCGCGCATCTTGCATTTGGCGCATTTGAGCTTTGCCGCAACGTCCACAAGCCGATTGCCCTTCACCTTCTGCATTGCCTCTGCATATCGATCAACCATGGCGCTGTGGCCGCATGCGTCGCATTGAGCGTACAGTTCGTACCATTCGGGAAGGTCGAACAGGCAGATACCGTTGGCGGGCATAGGGCAGTCGCCGACGGGAGGCGTGTCAGGGACTTCGGCGCGTCCTGTGACATGGTCGCCGTTGTACTGGATCAGAAATCTTCCAGGAAAGGCACCGATAACTCCCTTCTACGCGAACTGGAGGATCTGCCAGTTTGTTGAACGGCAGCAGGTCTCGATCCGTTCGCCGCCCTCACGGTCCCAGACTTCTATGCGGTACTCATGATTGCTCATGTTCTGCTAATGTTCACGGTGCAGCGAACAAGTCAACGGTCCTGCGAGAGCGTCTTAGTGCGAGTTTCCCAAGCTGAATGGTCCACCAAGCCTACAGGATAAAATCGTTTGCCCTGAATGAGACTAAACCATCCAGATGGATGCACAGGTCAGCTTTGCCGTCTGCGTCGACGTCCGCATAGACATAAGTGTCTCCACCTTTCTTCTCGTATCGCAGCTCTCCGGCCTTTTCCGAAAATTTGTCGCGCCCGATGAAGGTGAAAGCCTCGTTTCGAATTGTGGTATACTTCGCATCGATTGCTGAAAGATTGATCCTGTCGCCCTGCTTCTGTGAGAAGTCTGAAACTGTATCGCGACCGGATTTTTCACTGGTGGAATCCAGCAGTGATTTGAACAGAAAAATGTCCTTGCCCTTTCCACCGAACAAATCGTCGGAACCGCGCCCGCCAACGAGCTTGTCGTTGCCGGCCGCTCCCTTCAAAACATCATTCCCCTTCGCGCCTTCAAGAGTGTTGTTTCCGCTGTTGCCGGTAATGAAATTCCGAGAAGCACTACCTGTGCCGCTCAGATTGCTTTTTCCCGTTAACGTCAGGTATTCAACATGCTCGGGAAGAGTGAAGCTTACTGAGGCCCGGACGAAATCGCTGCCTTCCTTTGCAAACTCCGAAATTTGGTCGCCCTTATTGTCGACGAAATAGCTATCATTACCTTTGCCTCCATCGAGGACATCCTTACCGTGGCCTCCATTCAATATGTCGTTGCTGCTACCGCCACGGAGCGTATCGTTCCCAGAGCCACCTCTTAATACGTCCTTCCCACGATCTCCCTGGAGCCAATCTCGTCCCGCATTCCCGGAGAGATAATCATCGCCGGCGCCTCCTTCGACCTTGTCGTCGCCAGATGCGCCAAGATAGTAGTCAGATCCATCGCCAAGTGAAACTCGACCAAGAACTTCCATGCCTCTGAGGTCGAACTCGTTGGCGTCATTTGTTCCCCTGAGGATCTTAACATCGATACCTTCAATACCGGGGAAAGTCTCTGAAGCAACTATCGACGCCAGTGTCAAAGTACCTGATAGCTTTATCTTGTCGTAGCCTGCACCGCCGTCGACGGTATCATTTCCTGATATCAGAAAAACATCGTTACCATCGCCACCTTTCAGAACGTTACTCCCTTGGCCCCCGACGAGAAAGTCGTTGCCAAAACCGCCTTCTATTAAGTCGTTGCCAGAGCCGCCCGTTACATAATCGGCTCCATCACCGCCTTTGAGCACATCGTCGCCATCTCCACCGTCTATCTCGTCGTCGTCGGCACCGCCGTCGATGGTATCCATGCCGTCCCCGCCCCGAAGGACATCGTTTCCGGCACCACCGTAGAGTACATCGTCGCCGGCCTCGCCATGGAGCCCATCGCTTCCATCTCGTCCGTCGAGCCAGTCAATCCCGTCTCCGCCCCTGACCCGGTCTCCGGTGGCTGATCCGTCGAAAATGTCATTGCCGCTATCGAGTATAATATCGTGTGGATCGTCGTTGTCGTCGAAATACCTAACAGTAGAAACACCACTTAGATCGAATATATCGCTCGCCTCTGTGCCCCTTAAATGACCAAACTCAAGCGTTAAGGTCTCGATGCTGGCGGCTATAGATAGCCTGAGTTCGTTGATCGACACGAGTCCACTAATGATAAGCTTATCCGAGCCGTCGCCGCCGTCGAAGGTGTCAGTCCCAGAACTATCGGAAACAATGAACCAGTCGTCGCCCGCTCCACCCGCGAGTGTGTCGTTGCCAGAGCCCCCGTTGATCAAATCGCGGCCGACGTGGCCAATGAATATATCGTTTCCCCCACCAAGGCGAAAATAGCCATTATCGCCAACACCGTAATCGCTGTCGAGGAATTCCCCGACGATGCTTGAGACACCGCTGACATCGAACAAATCATCCTGATCAGTTCCGGTAAGATAAGAGCTTCTCAGGTCGATCTGCTCAACGCCCGACGGCTCGTCGAGGATAAAACGGGAAGCGCTCGCATCAGCCGTGAGCCGAACGATATCAAAGCCCGATCCCGCTTCGGCTGAAATCTCATCGTAACTGCCCGACAGCTCGAACGTGTCGTCGGCGACGCTTCCTATAAGTTTAACCATGGACATTTTCTCCCCGCTTTACCTACGGTAGCACTAACGTAACGCGGGCGTACTCTCAATATAGCAGTGAGGGATTTGAGCTTTTGATCTGAGCCGCGTCGAATTTGGCATGGATGGGTACCCGTCAAAGTTTCTTCAGGCTTTGCCCTTCGAGTGCACCAAGCCGCTAGGCGAGTTGATTCATCAACCCGCATTCGACCTTGACCAGAAAATATAAAGAGAACCGGGCGCACTATCAGTTGTGCGGCCCGGCAACTAACTGCCATTCTGCTTAGGGGGGGCTGCTTGCGGACGATCGGAGTTTTACAGGACGTTGCTAACCCATTGACAGCGTTTGGGTCAGCTTGAACCAGTTTTACCTCTAAGCCTTTGAGGGAGAAGGAACGTCGCAAGCTTCCCAAGCTGAAAGGCTTAACTGCTGGTGTGGCGGCCAAACAAATACCCAATCGTCGTCGTGACGATAGTCCCGAGCGCCGTCTGAGCGTTGCCAAGTTCCCACACCGGATACGCTGCTCCGACAAAGAAAGTAGCAATCAGCGCAATCAGGCTCAGAAGCAAAACGATGGCCGCTATGTTCGTGGGGGCGTGTTCTTTTGTCCCGACCAACTGCCCAATGAAACCGCGCTCCTTAGACTGTTCGGTAATCAACTGAGATGCTAGTTCGGTATTTTCGGGAAGCTGAATTCTGTTCCCGGCCATTATGCAATCCTTCGGAAGAAGGAGTAGCTAACAGTCTTTAATTTTGAACTCCTGCCGCCCGAGCCAACATTTCCCACAACAAGAGATAGCCTAAGCTCGGAGTTTTTGTAGGTGCCTACTGAGGTCATGAAGGCCGTCTCACCTGACGCCTCAAAGCTGATCAGATTCAGCGTAACAGACTTCTCATCTGCGCTTCCAACGACAATGCGAGGTTGCCCCCCTCCTGGCATGAAACGGAGACTGAAGGAGAGGTCGTCGAGGGGGATCTGGAATCCCAAGGCGTCCCCTGGCACAATAAATGTACCAGAAGATTCGATCATCCAGCTGCCACCTTCGGACAGCATGTTGAATGTAATCGGCATTTCTCCTCCGTGGGCTTTGCCAATTTGGTCTACTGATTCTCGGAACCGGCTTTCATTTTTGCGATTTCTCTCGCCACCTTGGGGTGGGAGCACAGCTCAACATAGCGAGATAATTTGGATTCGCTCGATGTCGATCTAAGGTAGCCCGAGAAAAATTTAAACTGATTTTCCAAGTCAGCGATACCTTGAGCGATCGTCTCTAGATCAGCGAGTTGATAGACGTACATCCGCTTGTGAAAAGTCTGCCGTGCACTCTCTGTTAGGCCGTTAACGGCGTTTTCGCGGCCAAATTTGATAAAGTCTGTAGTTTCGCACCAAACAATCCCGTCCGGAATTTTCACGCAGATCCCGAAGACCCCGTGCGCAAGCGCATTGCGCGATTTTTCTAGACCGGACTTGATCGCCAGCAGGGCATTGAGAAGTAAGAGGTCATCGTTTGAGAGCGTGGAGTTCGCGGCAGCCTTGAGTACGTCTTGCCGAGCGCGCGCGTTCTGTAGGCTAAGGTACACTGCTGCGGCCGCATCGGTATCAGCCTTTAATAAGAGGGCAAGGATTTCTGCTGTCGCAATTTCAAGATAAGTCCAGGCGGCGATCGACCGGGCGACAATTTGGGCGGCAGCCGGACGACGCTCGAGCATTTCCGGGCCTAAGGTCACCTTTGCGCCTTTGTAGCTAGGCAGAAAAGGCTTTCGTTCTCCGCCGCTCGCCTTGACCCGTTGTTCGCGAAATGAAGTGCGCGTGAAATTTGCTTTAAAAGGCTTCATCTGCTCCGCGGAGTAATCGCCATCGTACCCGCATGCGCATGGTGTACTGATTAGCCCTTCACCGCTGATAGTTACAGGGGTGCGACCTTTAGAGTTATCCGGAAATAGCGCGATCCATTTTCCGCATTCGTTGCACTCGACGCCGTAGAAGTGGTCGCCCTTTTTGACTGTGAGGTCGCCATCGAGCCGAAAGGTCTTTCCTTTAGGGAGCACGTGCATGCGTTGTCTTTCTATGTTGACGAGGTCGTTACCGGTGGAAGCCATTCCGGTCTGAATCTAATGTTTTCCAGAAGCAATTGGAACTTGGGATGAGGCCAACAATCTCCCTGTTGTTCGGAGAGGCATCACCGCCACTCCGTAGTCCACGAATTACAACAGCCCTGAATTTCCGATAGATTGCACCTGAAGCCGGTGCCGACGCTTGCCACGATCCCCTGTCAGCATCTCTCAGATACCAATGAACCTTGATTATTGCGTCAAAGCTAGAATGATCCGTGACTTGCTTCTGCGTCGGCGCGCAATCATCAATCATGCGCCACTCATGTGCCATGCGGCATGCCCTGTAAATGCTGGTAAATTTGGTAAACCGATGGCGCACGGCGCGGAGCGCAAAAAGTATATTAAGCTGTTGATTATTATTATGATCCCTCCGCGATCCGAACGCGGGACCCCCAAATCAGGAATATGATGGTTCCGAGGCTATCGAGGCGGCCGAGGCGTCCAATTTATCACAAAACAGAGCGTGAACATCCGTGGGACTTCCGTGGGACTTTCTGCTCCTTACCCCGCTTTTTCCCGCCGTTTGTTCTTTTTTTCGTTTGAGCAAGCATTTTTGCCCTTGCATCCAAATGCCCGAGATTATAGGGCTTTCCTCGGTTCGGAGCGTAGCGCAGCCCGGTAGCGCACTTGACTGGGGGTCAAGGGGTCGTGGGTTCGAATCCCGCCGCTCCGACCATTTTTCTCAAATATTTCAGAGTATTGAGTTCAACCGGGAACGCTTCGCAAGAAGCGCTTCGGTTCTGTCCTCATGTTTGCCGTCTATGCGTTCGGTACCCATTGGCTGTCGGCCATGGTGGCGAGGGACCGATGCGTGGGCTTTGCAAACCGTTGAACAGCCGGCCAGTGGCGTCAGCCGCCATCGAGCCAGCGTTCGGCGTCAGCCGCCGTGGGCGAGAGCGTGGGCCATCCGCGTCTCGGCGGCGTGGTGGGCCACGAGGCTGGCTGCAAGTGTATCGCCGACGTGTTCGTGACGACGGCGGGAGCGTCGTTCGCCTGCGACCGGCATACCGGCCTCCAGGCAGGCGAAGATGAAGGCCTCGCGGGCCATGTCGGCGGGCAGGCCGCCATCCAGCGCCACGCGGCACAGGTTCGCAGCACGGGCGTAGAGAGCGCCGGTTCGGCTCGGCCATTCATGTTCAAGGAAGTCGAGCGCGTCGTGGACGCAGACGAATCCACGCTCCAGACCGCATTGCAGATGGACGTGGACGGGAGTGGCCCAGCGGGGTGCAGAGTTGTGCATAGGATGTATCCTCCCGATCATTGAAATGCCCTTCCCCTGCGACCGTCTGTAGCAATGATTCGTGTCAGCGACGCGACGATGAGAGGGTGCGGCAGGCTAACGGCCGGCACGGGCATTTGTTCCGGATAAAAACCGGCAACGATCCTGCCGTCTTCCGGACGAAAAAATGGTCTCGCCTGCACCCCTCTCGCGGGCGCCTTTCCTTGATGGACAGATCAGGCCGGAGGACGGATCTTGACGAGATCCACCGAGGACGGACGCCCGAATTCGACAAGCCGGGGATTGAGCGGAAACGCGCCGGGTCGAGGCATTCGTAAAGCCGCAATCGGACGGGCGCTCAGCAATGTATGCCCGCGTCCGGCGGCGCAGTCGTGATTCGGTGAAGCTCCTGACCCGCACAACGAGGCAGACGTCGCGGAGACGGCAAGTCTACAGAGCAACGCGCATCAGGGAGAAGGCACGGCGGAGGATGGACTATGTGGCCCGTCGCGCCGAACCCGGCCTTGTAAGGCCCCGAGCGAACCGATTGCGGTCCCTTTCGTGGAGCAGCACAGGCAGCGTTTCAGCGCACCGGTGTCAGCGGACCTGATCGAGCAGGCGCTTGCATTCCAGGAGGTCGTAGAGCGCTTCCTGCAGGAGCGCCCGGTCCTCCTTGGATACGCTGCTCTTTCCGATCGAGATTTCGGGCGTATCTTCGCCTCCGCCGCCGACGAAGGAAAAGAACCGGCGGCTGGCCGGCGCCTTGGCGCGCCCGACGATCTGGTCGTCGTCCGCCGTCTTCGGCGCAGCGGGTTCTTCCTGGCTGGCCGCGGCCAGCGCCTCGACGGTCGCCAGGTCGCCGCTCGCAATCGCCGCAACGAACTTGTTTCCGTTGTTTTTCAGCAGCTTCTGGACGCCCTTGATCGTATAGCCGTGATCATAGAGCAAATGACGGATGCCCTTGAGCAGTTCGACGTCATCAGGTCGGTAGTAGCGGCGACCGCCGCCCCGCTTCATCGGCTTGATCTGCGAAAAACGGGTCTCCCAGAAGCGAAGCACATGCTGCGGCAGGTCGAGATCGTCTGCGACTTCGCTGATGGTCCGGAACGCGTCGGGGCTCTTCTCCATCATAAACCTCACCGAAGGACATTTGCGACTCAAAGCCGGGAAGCCGGCGAGTCTTTGCATTTCAGCGGGTTGTCACACTTTTTTCAAGCACAGAATCGGCCTCGTCCAAAGCCTGTGCACCAATCAGGACGCGGACGACTGGACCTTCTGCTTGGTTTTGCGGGCGGTGTGCGCCTTCAAAACCCTCTGCTTGAGGACGTTGGACGCCTTGAAGGTCATGACGCGCCGGGGCGAGATCGGCACTTCCTCGCCCGTTTTCGGATTACGCCCGATGCGCTCGTTCTTGTCGCGGACCTGGAAGGTCGCGAAGGAGGAAAGCTTCACGCTTTCGCCACGGACGATGGCATTGCAGATTTCATCGATGACGGTTTCTACGAGTTCTGCGGATTCAGTCCTGGAGAGACCGACCTTCCGAAAGACGGATTCGGCCAAATCTGCGCGTGTCACGGTTTTGCCGCTCATCTTCTCCCACCGTTTTCTTATTGAAAGCGCTCAGTTATCGGGTCAGAGTATTTCCCTTGCCCCTGTCGGTCAAGCGCCGTTGAAGTAGGGTATGCGGGTGCGACGACTACCAGCGAAGCAGCACCGCCCCCCAGGTAAAGCCGCCGCCCATCGCCTCCAGCAGGACGAGATCGCCCTCCTTGATGCGCCCGTCGCCCGCAGCCGACGCGAGTGCGAGCGGGATGGATGCAGCCGAAGTGTTGCCGTGCAGGTCCACCGTGACCACGACCTTCTCCAGGGGGATGCCGAGCTTCTTGGCGGAACCGTCGATGATGCGACGATTGGCCTGGTGCGGCACCATCCAATCGAGATCGTCGATCGTGAGGCCGGTCGCGTCGAACGCAGCAACGATGACGTCGGTTATCATGCCGACCGCGTGCTTGAAGACCTCACGGCCTTCCATGCGCAGATGCCCCACCGTGCCGGTGGACGACGGACCGCCATCGACATAGAGCTTTTCGAGATGAGCGCCGTCGGAACGAAGCTGGGCCGTCAGGACGCCGCGGTCTGACACGTCTCCGGTTCCCTCCTGCGCTTCCAGCACGATCGCACCCGCACCGTCGCCGAAGAGGACGCAGGTCGTGCGATCGGTCCAGTCCAGGATGCGCGAGAAGGTTTCGGCGCCGATGACCAGCACGCGGCGCGCGAGGCCGCCGCGGATATAGGCATCGGCCGTGGTCACGGCATAGACAAAGCCGGAACAGACCGCCTGCACGTCGAAGGCAAAACCGTGATGCATGCCGAGCCGGTTCTGGATGTTGACGGCGGTGGCGGGAAAGGTGTTGTCCGGGGTCGAGGTGGCAACGATGATCAGATCGATATCCGCGGGCGTCAGGCCGGCGCGCTCGAGCGCCTCGCGCGCCGCCGCCTCTCCCAGCGAGGCCGTCGTCTCGCCCTCGCCGGCAATGTAGCGCTGGCGGATGCCGGTCCGCTGCACGATCCATTCATCGGACGTGTCGACCATGCTCTCAAGCTCACGATTGGTGAGCACCCGCTTCGGAAGTGCCGTCCCGAAACCGCGAACCACTGAACGGATCATCTTAATTCCTATATCCCGTCACTCATGCTGCTGGCCGCGCCTTGGACGGGTCGGTTGGCATGATATCTCTTCAGATCGTTTTCAATCTTTTCCTTCAGCCCGTTGCGGGCCATGTCGTAGCCAACGTCCACCGCCGCCGCAAAACCCTCGGCGTCCGTGCCGCCGTGGCTCTTGATGACGATGCCGTTAAGGCCGAGGAAGACGCCGCCGTTGACCTTGCGGGGGTCCATCTTCTCGCGCAACCGGTCGAATGCGCTCTTGGCCAGAATGTAGCCGAGCTTGGCAAGCCACGTCCGCGACATCGCTGCACGCAGATACTCCGCCATCTGGCGGGCGGTACCCTCCGCAGCCTTCAGGGCAATGTTGCCCGCAAAGCCTTCGGTCACGACCACGTCGACGGTGCCCCGGCCGATATCGTCGCCTTCGACGAAGCCATAGTAGTCGATCGTGTCAAAATTGGCTTCGCGAATGAGTTGGCCCGCCGCCTTGACGTCTTCCTGGCCCTTGATCTCCTCGACGCCGACGTTCAGCAGGCCGAGCGTCGGGCGCTCGATCTCGAACAGGGCGCGCGCCATCGCGCCGCCCATCAGCGCAAAGTCGAACAACTGATTGGCGTCGGCGCCGATTGTCGCACCGATGTCGAGCACGATGCTCTCGCCTTTCAGAGTCGGCCAGATTCCGGCGATCGCCGGCCGTTCGATGTCGGCCATCATCCGCAGGCAGAATTTCGACATGGCCATCAGCGCGCCGGTGTTTCCGGCCGATACCGCCACATCCGCCTCGCCCTTTGCCACTGCGTCGAGCGCCATCCACATGGAAGACTTGCCGCGGCCGCGGCGCAGCGCCTGGCTGGGCTTCTCGTCCATGCCGATCGCGATCTCGCAATCGGTGAACGTGCTCGCCTCCTTCAGTTTGGGGTAGCTGTCGAGCAGCGGCAAGCATTGGGATGCAACGCCAAATAGGCAGAAGCGAATGTCGGGGTGACGTTCGAGCGCCTTGGCTATGCCAGGGATGACGACCTTCGGGCCGTAATCGCCACCCATGACATCAACGGAAATTCTGACCACGCGAGTCCAGTCCTTATTCTCCAGCCCCCGGGGCGGATTTTCGGTCAAAATACCGCTTTTCGTCCGGGTGACAACTGAATTGTAGAGGGCTCAAATGCCCATTCAGTTCTTTTTCCAGTCCTTCAATGCGGCAAAAGGCGACGGTTTTGCGTCATCCGCCTCCGTACTCTCGACATGGGCCGAGAAAGCCACACCTTCTTTGCGCGGATAGGGGTCGATCGCCATCGCCGCATACTCCGCGGCCACGGCGCCGGCATCGATCGTGTCGCCCTGAAAGGTTTCGGGGCTGTCCGGTCCGTCGGGATCGAGCAGCATCTCGCCGCCTTCCAGAATCGGGCCACGGGCGAGCTTCGAGCCCTCCGGCACGAAGATGGCGTCGATCGGTTCGTCGATCTTTGACCCCATCGGTTCCAGCGTCACGACACAGGTCTGGACGATGTCCGCGCTCACCCGTCCCTTCAGGCGCACCCCGTCCTTTTTCCAGCGCTTGACTTCGAACTCCGCGGAAAACGCGTTGACGCCGACGATGCCCCACTGCCGCGCCAGCCCCTCGCACTCCGCGGCGCTGGCGACAATCGTCACCGTCACCGGATTGGACGAGATATGCCCCACCTTCACGAGATAGGAGAATGGCATGTCTTCATGATGTTTCATTGTCGTTTCCTTGCGGATGCAGCCGGCTCAGGCGGCAGCTCCTGCCGGAGGTAGCTGCGCATCCCCGGTTTCGATGACGAACTCGTCCAGCGCGGCAAGGTGAGCCTCGGCAGCAGAAAGGTAATGCGCCAAGCCCTGCATGTCCGGGGCGGATTCGATATCATCGGGATAGATATTCCGTTTCAGCGCCTGCGCAAGTGCTTCTTCGTCAGAAGCATCGAGCGCCGTTGCGTAGGATTCGAGGCGGCCATAGAAACGCCCTGCCAGTTTCTTCATCCGCTTCGGTACGCCCACGTCGCTGATGCCGAGTTCGCGTATGGAATGGTCGACGTCCTGAAAGAAGGCGTCGACGATCTGCTGTGCGATCTCCTGCCCGGACCTCCCCGAAACACGCGTACGGCGGAAGTACAGGATCAGAACGGCGGAAAGCATTTCCAGCCGTCCCATGACCGTATCGGGCACGCCGAGGCTTTCGTAGAGATGAGGTTGGCGCGCAGCCGCGGTCAGATGGGCGTATTGACGCTCAACGATGCGCTGGTTCGCATTTTTTTTCCTGAACAGGCCGAAAATCATCATAACGCCTAGTTTTGGCTGATTGAAAGGGCATGGGCTGGCCCTGCCGTGTTGCATGACAGCCGAAGCTGGTTTACCGAAGCATCCACGAATTGCAATGGCTTGTGGGCCATCTTAGCCTCAAGGGGATTGTCGTTGAAGAGACGGTATTTTGGGACTGATATGAATTTGCTGCGCAGCACTGCCATTGCCATTACGCTTTCCTCCGCCGTGCTCGCCGGTTGCCAGACGGGCGAAGTCTTGAACCAGGGCTATGTGGTCGACCAGCAGACGCTTGCGCTGGCTCCCGTCGGCTCGTCCCGCGAACAGGTATTGCTGTCGCTCGGGACGCCTTCGACGACGGCGACCTTCGATACCGAGGTCTTCTACTACATTTCGCAGAAGCGCTCCCGTCCGGTGGCCTTCATGAAGCCGAAGCTGATCGAGCAGAGCATCCTGGCCGTCTACTTCAACAAGGAAGGCAATGTCGACCGGCTGGCGAACTATACGATGAAGGACGGCGTGCCGTTCGACATGATCTCGCGCACGACGCCGACCGGCGGCGTCGAACAGACCTTCCTCGGCCAGTTGCTGAAGGGCGGTGCCGACCCGAACGCGGCGATCCGCAACGCGCTGAGCCAGCCTCAGTAGAGCCAGCCAGATCCAGAAACGAAAAAAACCGCGGGGCAAAACCCCGCGGTTTCATATTCAGCACATTGGAATTTCAGGCGAGAACAGCCAGCAGCAGCAGGGCCACGATATTGGTGATCTTGATCGCCGGGTTCACAGCCGGGCCGGCCGTGTCCTTATAGGGGTCGCCCACGGTGTCGCCCGTGACGGAGGCCTTGTGCGCCTCCGAACCCTTCAGATGCCGGTGGCCGTCCTTGTCGACGAATCCGTCCTCGAAGCTCTTCTTCGCATTGTCCCAGGCACCGCCGCCCGACGTCATGGAGATCGCGACGAAGAGGCCGTTGACGATGACGCCCAAAAGCGAGGCGCCGAGCGCTGCGAAGGCGGAAGCCTTGGAGCCTGAGATCAGCAGTACGCCGAAGTAGACGACGATCGGAGCCAACACCGGCAACAGCGAGGGCACGATCATCTCACGGATCGCAGCCTTCGTCAGAAGATCGACGGCCCGCCCGTAGTCCGGCTTCTCCTTGCCCAACATGATGCCGGGCTTTTCCTTGAACTGCCTCCGCACTTCCTCGACGATGGCGCCTGCCGCGCGCCCTACGGCGGTCATCGCGATGCCGCCGAAGAGATACGGTATCATGCCGCCGAAGATCAGGCCCGCCACCACATAGGGGTTCGACAGATCGAACGAGATCTCGCCTATGCCAGCGAAATACGGATATCTGTCCGGGTTGGCGGCGAAGTAGGCGAGGTCGTTGGAATAGGCAGCGAACAGCACCAGCGCGCCAAGGCCGGCAGAGCCGATGGCATACCCCTTGGTCACGGCCTTCGTTGTGTTGCCGACCGCATCGAGCGCGTCGGTGGACTTGCGAACCTCCGGCGGCAGATGCGACATTTCGGCGATCCCGCCGGCGTTGTCGGTCACCGGGCCGAACGCGTCGAGCGCCACGATCATGCCGGCAAGGCCAAGCATCGCGGTTACGGCGATCGCCGTACCGAAGAGACCCGCCAGCTGATAGGTGGAGATGATGCCGCCGACGATGACGAGGGCCGGCAGCGCCGTCGATTCCAGCGACACGGCGAGGCCCTGGATGACGTTGGTGCCGTGTCCCGTGACCGATGCCTGGGCGATCGAATTGACCGGACGCTTGTTGGTGCCGGTATAGTATTCGGTGATCACGACGATCAGGGCGGTCACGACGAGGCCGACCAGGCCGCAGAGGAAGAGACCGGTTCCGGTGACGTCGACGCCGCCGACCGTGCCGATCGACCCCCAGCCCACCGTCAGCCACGTCGCAATACCGAGGCCGAAGATGGACAGTACGCCGGTTGCGATCAGGCCCTTGTAGAGGGCACCCATGATCGAGTTGTTGGTGCCGAGCTTGACGAAGAAGGTGCCGACGATCGAGGTGATGACGCAGGCGGCGCAGATCGCCAGCGGATAGACCATGGCGGTTGCAAGCAGCGGCGTGCCGGCAAAGAAGATGGCCGCCAGCACCATCGTGGCGACGACCGTCACCGCGTAGGTTTCGAAAAGGTCGGCCGCCATGCCGGCGCAATCGCCGACGTTGTCGCCCACGTTGTCGGCGATGGTCGCCGGGTTGCGCGGATCGTCCTCTGGAATGCCTGCCTCGACCTTGCCGACGAGGTCGCCGCCAACGTCCGCACCCTTGGTGAAGATGCCGCCGCCCAGACGGGCGAAGATGGAGATGAGCGAGGCGCCGAAGCCGAGCGCGACCAGCGAATCGATCACTTCGCGCGAGGCGGGCTCATGGCCGAATACGGCCGTCAGGACCCAGAAGTAGATGGAGACGCCGAGCAGCGCCAGGCCGGCCACCAGCATGCCGGTGATCGCGCCGGACTTGAAGGCGATTTCGAGCCCGGAAGCCAGGCTGACCGAGGCGGCCTGGGCGGTGCGCACGTTGGCGCGAACGGAGACGTGCATGCCGATGAAGCCGGCCGCGCCGGATAGAACGGCGCCGATCAGGAAGCCGATGGCGGCGGACGACGACAGAAGAAGGCAGGCGGCGATGAAAACGACGACGCCGACAATTGCGATGGTCTTGTACTGACGGGTCAGGTAGGCCTGAGCCCCCTCACGGATATAGCCTGCAATTTCCTGCATGCGGGCGTTCCCCTGATCGGCGGCAAGCACCGACCGCGTTGCCCAGATGGCATAGACCACCGAGAGCAACCCGCATGCGATAACGCCCAATAATATGGCCATTTCGCTATTTCCTCCTGTGAAGCCGCATTTCCCAGCACGCGGCCATAAAAAACGCCAGCGGCCCGCTTGCCTCCTCACAATACGGGCGGTTGACGACAGGGGCAGAGTGCAAGTGCGAATCGGCCGCGTCAAGACGCCGCGGGCTGATCACAATGGCGCGAAGGGCTTATTTTCTTTGCAGGACGGCTCAGCGCGCCTGCGCCCGGCCGCGGTAGAGCAGCATCAGAACGAGGAACAGCGAGATGCCGGTGACTGGCCAGAAGACGAGGTTGATCGTCTGCCAGCCGTAGGCATTGAAGACTTTGCCGGAGAAGAACGAGGCGAACGCCACCGTTCCGAAGAGCACGATATCGTGGAAACCCTGCACCTTGTCGGCCTCGTGCGGGCGATAGCTGGAGGCGACGATCGCGGTGGAGCCGATGAAGCCGAAATTCCAGCCAATGCCGAGCAGGATCAGCGCGCCCCAGAAATTCCAGAGCTCGATGCCGGCATGGGCGATTGCCGCGCAGGCCATCAGTATCAGCAGGCCGGCCGCGACCACCTTCTCCGTCCCGAAGCGCTGGATGAGCATGCCGGTGAAGAAGCTGGGAGCAAACATCGCCAGCACATGCCACTGGATGCCGAGCGTGGCGAGTTCGGGCGAGAAGCCGCAACCGATGACCATGGCAAGGGGTGCGCCCGTCATCATGAAGGTCATCAGCGCATAGCTTGCGATACCGCAGACCATTCCGGTCAAAAAACGCTGACTGAGAACGATTTCGCTCAGCGGACGGGCGGGCGCAGAGGCTGCGAACTTGGCGGCCGAGACGTCCGGAAGGCGCAGAAGCAGGAACAGCACGATGGTCGACAGAAACAGCGGCCCGATCGCGACGAAAGCGCCGGCGAACAGCACCGGTTCGAACAGGTCCTTGGTCAGGATGACCAGTTGCGGGCCGAGGATGGCGGAAATGACCCCGCCGGCAAGGATCCAGGATATCGCCCGAGGCTTGTAGAAGGAGGGCGAGGCGTCGGCTGCGGCAAAGCGGATCTTCTGGGCGAAGCCGGCGGAGATCCCTACCAGCAGGAAGCCCGCCGCCATCAGCCAGAATTCGGAGCGGAACAGCGCGATCGCGGCCAGGAGGCCGCCGCAGGCGCCGAGCACGGCGCCGGAAATGAAGCCATAGGTGCGGCCGAGTGCGCGCGCGAGGATCGCGACCAGCACCGCGCCGAGCGCCACGCCGATGTTGAACCCCGTCAGCGGCGCAGTTGCCAGCGACTTGTCTTCGCCCAGAAGCTCATATCCGGCCAGACCGCCGACGGAGAAGACTATGGGGCCGGCCGATGCCAGGATCGCCTGCGCGGCTGCCAGCAGGAAAACGTTCCGGCGAGCCGCTGAAAGCTCGCGCTCCAGACCTTCCACCACCGCCGTCATGTCCTTGCCCCCTACACGCTTTCGATCAGGCCCGAACCTGCTTTGCGATGCGGTCCAGCACGGCGTTCACCAGTTTCGGCTCCTCGTCCTCGAAGAAAGCCTTGGCGATCTCGACGTATTCGGTGACGATCACCGCGACCGGCACGTCGCGGCGCTCGATCAGTTCAAAAGCACCCGCACGCAGGATCGCGCGCACGGTGGCATCGAGCCGCGAGAGCGCCCAGTCGTCCTGGAGTGCCGCGCCGATCAGCGGGTCGAGCTTGCGCTGGTCGCGCACGACGCCGGCGACGATCGAACGGAACCAGGAGGCATCCGCCTTGAGATAGGTGTCGCCATCGACTTCCTGCCCGAGACGATGCGCCTCGAATTCCGAGACGATCTCCAGAACGCCGGTGCCGCCGATTTCCATCTGGTAAAGCGCCTGAACGGCGGCGAGGCGCGCTGCACCCCGCTGGTTCGCCTGCTTCACCGGCTGGTCCGATTTGTCCTTGGTCACGATACGCCGCCCAGTTTCTTCTTCAGTTCAATCATGCGCAATGCCGCGCGTGCGGCAAAGCCGCCCTTGTCGCCGTCGGAGCGGCGGGCACGCGCCCAGGCCTGCTCGTCGTTTTCCACCGTGAGGATACCGTTGCCGATCGGCAGGCTTTCGCTCACGCTCAGATCCATGATCGCACGGCAGGATTCGTTGGCAACGATGTCGAAGTGGTAGGTCTCGCCCCGGATCACCATGCCGAGCGCCACGAAGCCGTGGTACTCGGTGCCGCCATAGTCCATGCCGTCGAGCGCCATGGAGATCGCAGCGGGGATTTCGAGCGCGCCGGGCACGGTCACGATGTCGTAGGTCGCCCCTGCCGCTTCGAGGGCGGCTTTGGCGCCGTCCAGCAGCGCGTCCGACATGTCATCGTAGAAGCGCGCCTCGACGATGAGGAGATGTGGGGTTTCAGCATTTGCCATGGGTCACCCGAACGTTGGAAGAAAGGCACGCGGATCGTCGCGGCGAGCGGCGGTCAAACCACGACCGGGCGTCATTGGCAAGGAAATTCGCACTTTTTCATGCGCCGGCGCGCACAGGCCCGTCTTGTGCCGTATCGCCAGCTTATGTTCGCCATTCGATAACGTCGATCTTCGCCATGCGACATTTGCAGCCCTCCAACCGGAGACACCCGACCATGACAGAAGCCCGCAAGCCCGTCGTCAACCCGGCAAGGCTCAAACTCGACCACTGGACAAAAGGAAGCTTCTTCGAATCGCGCGACGTCGCCTTCGGCCCGCTGCTCGGATTGAAGGATCTCGGCATCGGCTACGGAGAAGTGCCGCCTGGGAAATCGGGCTGCCCCTTCCACAACCATCATGTCGAGGAGGAAATGTTCGTCATCCTCGAGGGCACCGGCACCTACCGATTTGGCGATCAGCGCCACGAAGTCGGTCCCGGCGACGTGCTGGGCGCGCCAGCAGGCGGACCGGAAACGGCCCATAACCTGATCAACACCGGCCAGACAGTTCTGAAATACCTCTCCATATCCACGATGGCTGCCACCGA
Source organism: Mycoplana rhizolycopersici (assembly GCF_013378445.1). Classification (GTDB taxonomy): domain Bacteria; phylum Pseudomonadota; class Alphaproteobacteria; order Rhizobiales; family Rhizobiaceae; genus Mycoplana; species Mycoplana rhizolycopersici. The sequence goes on along the minus strand of NZ_JABXYK010000002.1, from coordinate 328,700 downwards.
GATCTGCGAATACCCCGATTCCGCCAAATTCTTGGCCAAGACCCGGCCTGCCGCTGGCGGCCCGGTGGAGTTCCGGTATGTCGGCCGGGCGCAGGGCGCGGTGGACTATTGGGAGGGAGAGCCGGGGGCGGAGGAGGACTGACCTTCCCGCGACTGCATCGGCGCAATTTACGCGTGTCTAACGGGGAGCAGCCGCCTGCGCGGCTGCTCCGGTTTCAAGGGACCTGCAAGGGCAAGCCCCGGCAACGACAGGAGATGCGCGAGTTGCCCCGACGCGCAATCCCGTCAGCAGTCCTGTCAGGCGGCCAGCGCCTGCGCGCGGGCAGCAAAACGCTCCTGCGCATCGCCGATCGGGTCATGTGCCTTTGCGAAGGGCAGCACGGCGCTCCGCAGCAGGGCCTTCAGGTGGTCGCGGCCGCGATTGCGCACGATCGGCGCAAACGGTGCCATGACGGTTACGGCAGCCATCGGAATCACCTTGTCGACTTCGGCGAAGTTCACGAACACTTCGTGGTTGGCCGCCTCGATGCGGAAGGTTTCGGCCGGCGCGCCTTCGGCGAGCACGACTTCATGGCTGTCGAGCAGGATGTGGTAGTAGTCCACCGCTTCGTGGCCGGCCGGAAGAGCCGGAGCGATCGTGGAACCGTTCACCAGATCCTTGGCCTGAATGAGGACGCCGTCCACGTACAGGCTGTGGTAGGGCGAAACGTAAAGGTCCGCACGCGGGGTGTTCTCGTCAAGAGCATGACGAGCGATGCGGATCGGCAGTACGTCGCTGTTCCAGGTCGGGCCAAAGCGTTTGAAGGTCTGGTGTCCGATCCAGCGAATGGGCATGCTCTCGCCGCGAACGGTTTTCACCATATCGCCGACGCGGAGTTCTTCCACGCGGACTTCCCCGTCGGGCGTCGAAATGGACGTACCCTGCAGGAAGCAGCGAGGCCCCCCGCCGGGACGACCGCCGCCGGGACGACCGCCGCCGCGACGTGCCCAGGCGTGGCCGGGCAGGATCGAGGAAGCCAGAACGCCCATTGCAGCAGCTTTAGCCCCCGTGGAGGCAGCCAGACCGAGGAAGTTACGTCGAGCCCGATTTAGCTGGGAGGGCCGCTTACTCTTTGAAGACATCGTTCTCTCCTTGCCTTTTAATTTACGGATTCAGTACTTACACTTCGATATCCTGCCGCAAGGAGTCATATAAAGAAATATACATACCCATGGCTTCCCACTGTAACAACGGTTGCCCGTATTACTTCGAATGACCAAGCCAGGCTGCTTTAGGGGTAGGGCTACCACCAAAGTTGGTGGAGGGATCGGCGCTTCGGCCCTTGGACGAACGATCTAGAACGTTCTAGATCGTCGGCGCGGCGGGGAATTCCGCAAGGCGGGCGGCATAGCGTGCCATGGTGTCGGCCTCAAAATTGACAAAGTCGCCGACCTTTCGCTCGCCCCAAGTGGTGACTTCCAGCGTATGCCGGATGAGCAACACATCGAAAACGTCCCCGTCCACCTTGTTGACCGTCAGCGACGTGCCGTCGAGCGCGACGGAGCCCTTGGGCGCGACGAAGCGTTCTAGGCCCGCGGGCGCACGCAGCGTAAAGCGGGTTGCGTCCCCTTCCGCTTCGACCGCCAGGATTTCGGCCTTGCCGTCGACATGGCCGGAAACGAGGTGGCCGCCGAGTTCGTCGCCGATCTTGAGCGACCGCTCGAGATTGATGCGGGTACCCTGCCGCCAGCCGCCGATCGTGGTCAGACGCAGCGCCTCTTCCCAGGCTTCCACCTCGAACCAGCGCTCGTTGGAGCCCTTGTCCGGCAGCGCGGTCACTGTCAGACAGGTGCCGGCATGGGAGATCGAAGCCCCCATGTCGATGGTCGCCGGATCAAAGGCGGTGCGCACGCGAAGGCGGACGCCTTCGTTCATGGGCTCGAGCCGCTCGACCGTGCCGACATCCGTTACGATTCCAGTAAACATCGTTAGTCTCTTTCGTATTCTTCCAGCAAATCGTTTCCGAGGCGCATCGTGCGGCGCAACGCGAAGCCCGGCGGCACAGCGCCTGGCACAAGTGGGGATGCGATCCCGTTTTCGCCAATCGGGCCGGCACCGGAATAGAGGTGGATCCGGTCGACGAAGCCGGCGTCAAGGAAGCTCCTCGCCACCGTGGCCCCGCCTTCGACCAGAAGTGAGGATATCCCGCGCGAGGCAAGCGCCGCCAAAAGGGCTGCGACATTGCGCGGATCGCATTGCAGCACCTCGACACCCGCCTCGTCCAACGCCTCGCGGCGCGCCAGAAACGAACGGTCGGCGGCATCGTCGAAACGCGGCGGTTCGCCGGCCACGTCGATAACCGGCACCTCCCGCGCCGTCAGCGCCAGCTTGCTGTAGAGCGGCAGTCGCAGATCCTGATCCAGAACGATGCGGATCGGCGAGCGATCCTGCAATCCCGGAAGCCGGCAGGTCAGTGCGGGGTCGTCGGCCAGCGCCGTACCGATACCGACGAGGATCGCATCGCTCTCGGCGCGCAAAATCTGTACCTGCCCGCGCGCTACCGGTCCCGTGATGGCCACCTGCCTCGCGCCGAGTCGGCCGAGCATACCATCGGAGGAAACGGCAAGCTTCAGAGTTACATTGGGACGCTTGTTGATCTTTTGCATGAGGTAAGCGGCCAGGGCGCGGCGCCCTTCACCCTCCAGCACGCCGGTCTCGACCTCGATCCCGGCGGCGGCGAGCATGGCAATCCCCCTGCCCGACACGCGCTCGTCCGGATCGACGACGGAGACCACGACGCGGGCGACCCCCGCCTCGATCAGGCCCTCGGCGCAGGGTGGCGTCTTGCCGTGATGGGAACAGGGTTCGAGCGACACATAGGCGGTGGCGCCGCGGGCCGCCTCGCCGGCCCCGGCCAGCGCGACCCGCTCCGCATGCGGCCGCCCGCCGAGATCGGTGACGCCCGTTGCAAGGACGGCCCCGTCCTTGACGAGAATGCAGCCGACGGAAGGATTGGTCCCAGTCCTGCCGAGATTGCGCAGGCTCAGCCGGATCGCTGCGGCCATGAAGCGCTCGTCTTCCGCCGCGACCGCCATGATCAGGCCTCGTCGCCGGGGTCGCGGGCAATCTTGGCCGCCACTTCGGACAACGTCTTCTCGAAATCGTCCACGTGGGAAAAGTCGCGGTAGACGGAGGCGTAGCGGACGAAGGCCACGTCATCGAGCGCCTTCAGCGCCTCCAGCACCTGCAGACCGATCTGCTCCGACGAGATCTCCGTCTCGCCCGAGCTCTCCAGCCGGCGGACGATGCCGGAGACGGCGCGCTCGATCCGGTCGCGATCGACCGGACGCTTGCGCAGCGCGATCTCGAAGGACTTCATCAGCTTGTCGCGGTCGAAGGGGGCCTTGCGGCCCGTCTTCTTCAGCACCATCAGTTCACGCAACTGCACCCGCTCGAAAGTGGTGAAGCGGCCGCCGCAATCCGGGCAGATGCGGCGGCGGCGGATGGCGGTCCCGTCCTCTGCGGGACGGGAATCCTTCACCTGGGTATCTTCCGAGGCGCAATAGGGGCAGCGCATGTCCGTCCTTACATGTAGGGATACATGGGGAAACGGTCGGTCAGCTTGACGACCTTCTCCCGGACGGAGGCTTCGACGGCGGCATTGCCCTCGTCGGAGTTGGCGACCTTCAGGCCGTCAAGGACCTCCACGATCAGCTTGCCGATCTCCCTGAACTCGGCTTCCTTGAAGCCGCGGGTCGTGCCGGCCGGCGTGCCGAGGCGTATCCCGGAGGTAACGAAGGGCTTTTCGGGGTCGAAGGGAATGCCGTTCTTGTTGCAGGTGATGTAGCCGCGGCCGAGCGCTGCCTCGGCGCGCTTGCCGGTGGCGTTCTTCTTGCGCAGGTCGACCAGCATCAGGTGGTTGTCTGTGCCACCCGAGACGATGTCGAGGCCGCCTTCGATCAGCGTCTCGGCCAGCGCCTTGGCATTCTTGACGATCTGGGCGGCGTAGTCCTTGAACTCCGGCTGCAGCGCCTCGCCGAAGGCGACAGCCTTGGCGGCGATGATGTGCATCAGCGGGCCGCCCTGCAGGCCGGGGAAGACGGCCGAGTTGATCTTCTTGGCGATGTCCTCGTCATTGGTGAGGACGACGCCGCCGCGCGGGCCGCGCAGCGACTTGTGCGTCGTGGTGGTGGCGACGTGGCAGTGCGGGAACGGCGAAGGATGCTGGCCGCCGGCGACGAGGCCTGCGATGTGGGCCATGTCGACCATCAGATAGGCGCCGACAGAATCGGCGATCTCGCGGAAGCGCTTCCAGTCCCAGATGCGCGAATAGGCGGTGCCGCCGGCGATGATCAGTTTCGGCTTGTGCTGCTCGGCCTTGCGCGCCACGTCGTCCATGTCGAGCAGGTTGTCGCCTTCGCGCACACCGTAGGAAACGACGTTGAACCACTTGCCGGACATGTTGACCGGCGAGCCATGCGTCAGGTGACCGCCCGAGTTCAGGTCGAGACCCATGAAGGTGTCGCCCGGCTGCAGCAGCGCCAGGAACACGGCCTGGTTCATCTGTGAACCGGAGTTCGGCTGGACGTTGGCGAAGTTGACGCCGAACAGCTTCTTGACGCGTTCGATCGCGAGTTCCTCGGCGATGTCGACGAACTGGCAGCCGCCATAGTAGCGCTTGCCCGGGTAGCCCTCGGCATACTTGTTCGTCATGATCGAGCCCTGGGCCTCGAGCACGGCGCGCGAAACGATGTTCTCCGACGCGATCAGTTCGATCTCATGACGCTGGCGGCCGAGTTCCTTCTCGATCGCGCCGAAGATATCCGGATCGGTATCGGCAAGCGAACGGGAGAAGAATGCTTCGGTGGTGGAAGAAAGGCTCATCCTCGAGGCTCCTTTGAGACGGTGGCACGGTGTTTATCGTCCTCGCATGGCAAGGGCAATATCCGCTGTGCGGTTTGCGTCATTTCCAGCCCGACGGGGAAATAAAAACGGCATGCCCTCGCCCTAAAGGCCGGAAACGAAAGGGCCGCGCAAACCCATCGGTTGCGCGGCCCCTGAAGACATTTCGCGGCGGGGTTACTGCGGCAGGAAGTCCTGCTCCACCGAACCGGCCGACCGCTCGACGCCGAAATTGGTCTGCAGCGCCAGTTCGGCAACGCCGTCGCGCTCGTAGATGTCGTCGCGGAACTGCACGACCCGGTCCGTCGCCGACCAAGCGGTGACGTAGACGATGTAGACGGGCACTTCCTGGGAGAGCTTGATCGGCGTGTTCTGGCGGGTGGAGATGACGCGCTCGATCTCCTGGCGGGACCAGCCGGGCGTGTCGCGCAGCAGCCAGCTGATGAGGTCGCGCACGTTCTGCACACGCACGCAACCGGACGATTCGAAGCGCATCAGCTTGTTGAACAGGCCCTGTGAGGGCGTGTCGTGCATGTACTCGTTGTTGGGATTGTGGAAGTTGATCTTCGTCGAGGCCATGGCGTTGATCTTGCCCGGGTCCTGTCTGAACATCAGGTTCGGTGCCTTGTCGGCGAACCAGTCGATCGTTTCCGGCGACACCTCGTTTCCCTTCCCGTCGATCAGGCGGATCGCGTTGCGGGTCAGGTAGGTCGGATCCTTGCGCATCAGCGGCACGATATCCTTTTCGATGATCGAGCGCGGCGCGGTCCAGTACGGATTGAGGATGACTTCGTAGATCTTGGAATTGATGGCGTGCGTCGGACGATCGATCTTGCCGACGACGGCGGTGTGGCGCAGCGCCACGCGATCGTTCTCCACCGCCTCGATATAGGCAGCCGGGATGTTGACCATCACGAAACGCTGGCCGAGATCGCCGGACATCGCCTGGATGCGCACAAGGTTGGTCTGCAACTGGCCGAGGCGGACATCCGCAGACACATTCATCGCCTTCAGCGTGTATTCGCCGAGCACGCCGTCCGCCGGCAGGCCATGGCGGGCCTGGAAACGCTTCACCGCACCGTCGACATAGGAATCATAGGCGTTCGAGATGCCGGCAGAGCGCGGCAAATCGCCGGAAATGATCAGGCGCTGGCGCAGCTGCTGCACCGAAGGATCGCTGATGCCGAGCTCAAGCTTCTGCGGCGCATTGACCATCGGCCAGCCGCCATTGGAAACGATGCCCTGGTAATCAAAGATTGCCTGCTGGATATGGGCGGCCGAGCCGGGGCCGAAGATCGGATTGTTGGAAACGACGGCCGTCGCCGTACGCGAGGCCTTGGCATCGAACTGATCGTCCCAGTTGCCGCGGCGGGGAGCGTTGAGGATATCGTCGATCGCGGTCTGCGCGCTGGCGGAACCGGCGACGGCAGCGGCACCGATCGTTGCTGCGGAACGCAGGAAAGTGCGGCGTGAAAACACATCATTTCCGATCTTGCGAGACATCTATCCTACCATTCTCTACCCGGCCGCAATAACGGCCTTCGCCCGTGCGAACTTTGAAGCCACCAAAGGCCCATATCCCACGGAACCTAATACGAACAGGGTTAACAAACGGAAACCGGCCATGCGGAGGGCGCATGCCTGGGGCCATACCCTCCGGTCCCATAGCAATATGGCCAAAGCGTGTCGCGGGCGCGCACGCAACGCTAACGCACGTGTGATGGCCTGCCCCTCCAAACGGAAAACCGGACGCGCACATCGGCGCACCCGGTTTTGACTGGTACTGGCGGTCCGTTCGGGCCTGCAGCCTTACAGGCGATACAGGATCGAGTCGTTCCAGAAGCGGTCGAGACGCTGCAGCAGACGGTTCATCTCGTTGAACTCGTTCTCGCCGATGCCGCCAACCTTCTGGATGGAGCCGATGTGGCGGTCGTAGAGCTTTGCTACGGTCTCGGCGATTTCCTGGCCGCTCTCGGTCAGGCTGATGCGAACCGAGCGACGGTCGACGCGCGAGCGCTGGTGGTTGATGAAGCCGAGATCCACCAGCTTCTTGACGTTGTAGGAAACGTTCGAGCCGAGGTAGTAGCCGCGGGAGCGAAGTTCGCCGGCGGTCAACTCGGAATTGCCGATGTTGAAGAGGAGCAGCGCCTGGACGGCGTTGACGTCGGAACGACCGGCGCGGTCGAACTCGTCCTTGATGACGTCAAGCAGACGGCGGTGCAGACGCTCGACGAGGTGAAGGGATTCCATGTACAGGTTGCGGATCGCGTCTTCGTGGATATCGACTGCGGGCGCCTGCGGCTTAAGCTTCGTGTTCATTTTCTGCCTCACTGTTTTGGTGGCGGTGTCTGTTTTCCCGCCTTGAGTGAGACCCTATCGAATGCATCTAAAATTCTACTTAAACCGCAGCCTTAACAGCGCCTTACCGGTTCGCCACTCTGTCTCAGGGTAAATCAGTCCTTACCTGCCGTGCCTGCTTGCGGCGCTGCAGGAACAGCGCGCCCTGGAAAAGAACGTAGATCACGGCCACAGTGATATGGGCGATCACCAGCAGCCTGTTGATGCCGAAAATCGATGGAAAGAACTCGTGCATCGCGATCTCCGTCGCCGCAGCGAGCACCCAGACGACCGCGCCCCAGGGCGCCAAAAGCCAGAGCCCGACCGCCGCTACCGGAAACATCATCGCCAGCGCCGTGGATGCCGCCTTCCAGGCCGGCGGCAGCAGGTCGAAGCGCCCCCTCCCCTCCAGCGAGTAACCGGTCAGCATCGCCCAGTACTGAAGCGCGAACCAGAGGCAGGCGGCAGCCATCACGCGCAGGAACGTCACGTAAAGCGTATCGGTCAGCGTCCATCTCGGAACATTCGGGGAATCAGAAGCCATGGGCGGACAATAGCAGCCCCCGCCGGGGCATAATACCAATGATCGGTGATAGGAACCTTTGGCGCCGGCTCGGTTTTGGTTTCCGGCCAGGCGGCAATGTGCCGGGCAAGCGGCCTTGTGCCGCATTCGCATCCGGGCACGCCTTCTGGTAAGCCGTCCCGACGTGCTATGAGCACGAAAAACATGCAAGGACAGTTCCATGACCAATGTCGTCGATCAGATCACCGGCCACCGGCGGATGCGCCGCAACCGCAAGGCGGACTGGACGCGCCGCCTGGTGCAGGAAAATCGGCTGACGGTGGACGACCTGATCTGGCCGGTCTTCGTCATCCCCGGCACCAATATCGTGGAGCCGATCCCCTCGATGCCCGGTGTCAGCCGCATGAGCGTCGACCGCCTTGTCGAGGCGGCAAAGGAAGCCGCCGACCTGGGCGTGCCGGCGATCGCCACCTTCCCCAACATCGAGATGCATCTGCGCGACGAGACCGGCTCCAACAGCCTTGCCGCCGACAACCTGATCAACGAGGCGACGCGGGCACTGAAGAAGCATGTGCCGCAGATCGGCGTGATCACCGATGTGGCGCTCGACCCCTTCACCAGCCACGGCCATGACGGCATCCTGCGCGGCGACGAGATCGTCAACGACGAGACGGTGGAGCAGGTGGCCAAGGCTGCCGTCGTCCAGGCCGATGCGGGTTCCGACATCATCTCGCCTTCGGAAATGATGGACGGGCGGATCGGTGCGATCCGACAGGCGCTCGACGCCGCCGGACACCAGAACGTCGGCATCATGTCCTATGCGACCAAGTTCGCCTCCGCCTTCTACGGGCCGTACCGCGAGGCAATCGGCACCGGCGGGCTTTTGAAGGGCGACAAGAAGACCTACTACATCGACCCCGCGAATGGCACCGAGGCGATCCGCGACGCGGCGCTCGACGTGGAGGAAGGCGCGGATATGCTGATGGTCAAGCCGGGCCTGCCCTATCTCGACATCTGCTTTCGGATGAAGGAAGCGTTCGGCCTTCCCGTGTTCGCCTACCAGGTCTCCGGCGAGTATGCGCAGATCAAGGCTGCGGCCATGAACGGCTGGATCGACGGGGACCGGGTGATGATGGAGACGCTGCTCGCCTTCAAGCGCGCCGGCTGCGACGGCATCCTGACCTATTTCGCCGTCGAGGTCGCCCGGCAGCTTTCGAAGAAGGGCTGACAGTCTGCGCGCAATTCACCCGGATGGCTTGGGGCCATCCGACTTTATTGCTTTTGCGCCAGCAATTCCCATATCAGTGGCATGAGTGAACACAGGAGCCATTCGATGAGCAATTATGACGAGGTTCGTCTGCCGAGCACGGACTGGCGCGCCTATCGCGGCGTGCTGTCCCGACGGATCTTCGCCTTTCTGATCGACTATGCGATCGTCGCCCTTCTCTGGGTGCCGGCGGCAGTCGTCGTCTTCTTCCTCGGCATCATCACGCTGGGCCTTGGCTGGATGCTTTATCCGGCGCTCTTCGTCATCGTCGCCATGCTTTATTTCGGCATGACGATCGGCGGACCGAACCAGGCGAGCGTCGGGATGAACGTGATGGGGCTGGCCGTGATGCGCGTGGACGGGCGGCCGATGGATTTTCTCACCTCCGTCGTCTACCTCGTGCTGTTCTGGCTGGGCAATGCCCTGCTCACGCCCTTCATCCTGCTGATCGGCCTGTTCACCGATCGCAGCCGATTGCTGCACGACCTGCTTCTCGGCACCGTCGTCGCCCGGCGCTCGGGCTTCTGATACATCGACAGCTGAACGTTGCGGCCGCCGCCCTTGCGGGCGGCCGGCCTCGGCGACCGGAAGGCCGGCCAGGAGTATTGGCAACGCCGGTACTAGCTCTCCGAACCGGTTGACCTTTTCCTCAACTGCGCCATGCTAGTATTGTCAGTCAGGCCCGGTTGGAGTCGCGTGCCGAAAACATGAATACCCAGACAACCCCCGCCCCCCAATTCTACCTGACGGCTCCGGCTGCTTGCCCCTACCTGCCGCACGAAATGGAGCGGAAAGTCTTCACGCACCTCGTCGGCGAGCGCGCGCCGGATCTCAACGACCTACTGACGCAGGGCGGTTTCCGCCGATCGCAGAATATCGCCTACCGGCCGGCCTGCGAAACCTGCCGGGCATGCATCTCGGTGCGCATCCTCGTCAACGAGTTCGAGCCCAGGCGCTCGATGCGGCGGGTGCAGGCAGCAAACAGCGATCTCATCGGCTACGAATATCCCGCCGAGCCCTCCAGCGAACAATACACGCTGTTTCGCCGCTATCTCGACCGCCGCCACCAGAAGGGTGGCATGTCGGACATGTCCGTTCTCGACTATGCGATGATGGTCGAGGATACCCACGTCCACACCAAGGTCATCGAATATCGCAAGCGCACCGAGGGCGCCGGCCTGGAGGAGCGGCCCCGGGGGGAGCTCGTCGCAGTAGCCCTGACGGACCGCATGGGCGACGGGCTCTCGATGGTCTACTCCTACTTCGACCCGGACGAGCAGCAACGCTCGCTTGGAACCTTCATGATTCTCGATCATATTCGCCGCGCCAGGGCGCTGGGGTTGCCACACGTCTATCTCGGCTACTGGGTAAAAGGTTCCCGAAAAATGGACTATAAAACAAAGTTTCTGCCGCAGGAGCACCTGATGGCGCGCGGCTGGGAACGCTATGATGGCGGAAGTTCGGACTGAGAATCGGATTTCCGCGTGTCACCTGCCCAAGACCCCAGCCTGCATCGCAAGGGCCTGATGATCACCGCAGTCGGCGGTCTGGCCCTGTCCTTCGACATTCCCCTGATACGTTCGGCGCACGGCGAGGTGTGGTCGCTGCTTGCCGTCCGCAGCATCGCGACCTTTCTGGTCGCAATGACCATCTGGTCGGTCCTGCGCCTTCTGCTGCGTCGTCCGCTGGCGCTGATCCCGGGTCCTGCCGGACTTGCCGCCGGCGTGCTGTATGGCATCAACTCGCTGACGTTCATGCTCGCGGTCTTCAACACGACCACTGCCAACGTCGTCTTCATCCTCGCCTTCACCTCGATGTTCGCCGCACTTCTCTCATGGCTCTTTCTCGGTGAGCGCCCGTCGAACGCTACGCTTGCGACCATGGCAGCCATGGTCTGCGGCATTGCGCTGATCGTCCATGACGGGCTGGAGAGCGGCAATTTCTTCGGCGATGCGATGGCCGCCTGCTCCGCCTTGCTGCTTGCCAGCGCCATCACCATCAGCCGCAAGAGCGGCGCCGACATGGGCTTCGTGCCGCTGGTAACCGCCATCGTCCCGGGCCTTGCCGGGCTCCTGATGCTTCCCGGCGGCACGCTGCAGATCGAACAGCCGGCCTTCATCCTCTTCAACGGGCTGGTGATGATCCCACTCGCCTTCTGGTGCCTTGCGACGGGGCCGCGATATCTGTCCGCACCCGAGGTCGGGATGTTTTATCTTCTGGAAACGGTGCTGGCGCCGATCTGGGTGTGGATCGTCTTCGCCGAGCAGCCCTCCAGCCAGACGCTCGTCGGCGGCACCATCCTTATCCTGGCGCTGCTGTGCCATTCGCTGTGGCAGATGCGCAGCAAGGCGAAAGCCGCCCGGCTGCAGGCCACGTGCGCCGTGGCCGCCCCGACGCATCCCTGACGGGTCGATTTGCGATCTGCCGCATCCTCATGTTATAACAACGTTGCAACATGAGGATACGGCCATGAACGTCACCGTCCGCAAGATCGGCAATTCCGAAGGCATCATCATCCCGAAGGAAGTGCTTGAACGCCTGGGCGTGAAGGCGGGCGACGAATTGACCCTGACAGAAGACAATGGCCAGCTCACGCTCGTTCCGCAGAATGCGGACCTCGCCGAACAACTTCGGGCTGCGAGCATCGGAATGGGAAAGTATCGCGTCGCCTTGCGTGAACTTGCCAAGTGAAGCGGGTGAAGTGGCTGACGCGCGAGGCTATCGAACTCGTTCATCATGAACAGCTGCAAGAGCACGGTGGTCTACCGGGACTGAAGGACGAAAATGCGCTGGAGGCCGCGCTTGCCCGCCCGCAACATAAGGCGACCTACGGTGAAGATGATCTGTTCGTCCTCGCCGCAGCCTACCTTTACGGTATCGTTCGCAATCACCCCTTCTCGGACGGCAACAAGAGAACGGGCTTTCTGGCCGCGTTTATGTTCCTTTATATCAATGGTTTGCTGGTCGATGCTGACCAGGGTCGGGTCATCGAACTCGTGTTCGGCGTCGCCGCCGGCGAGATCGACGAGGACGGGGCGACGCGCTTCCTGCGCGACTTCACCGTCCCCCTGCCCTCCGGCTCCTGAGCCGTGAAGCGGGCTGCGACTTCTCGAGCCCAGCCCTGACGCCCCATCCTATGACTCCACGCAGGCCATTGTCACAAAGCCGCGCGCGCTTTCGCCCGCCTGCTCCAGGGGCTTGTGATTATCGCATTGTCCGACGCCGTAGCGCTGCCGCTTCGGCTGGAAATGCGCTATCCGCTGAACTTGCCGCTGCGCGGGAAGCCCTTCGGCACCGTGCGACCGGCGCTGGCGCGGTCGGCGAGCCATTCGGCAAGCTCTTCCTTGCTGCGTACGAAGTTGCGGCCGGCGCTGTCGTCCCAAGTCAGGCCCTCGTCGAGCGCGAAGCAGCGGATGTCGGAAACGCCGCCATCCTTGTAGCGCTGCAGGCGCACGCCCTTGCCGCGCGACATTTCCGGCAGCTGCGCCAGCGGGAAGATCAGCATCTTGCGGTTTTCACCGACGACGGCGACATGGTCGCCGCGCACGGGCACCACGAGCTTGGTCTCGTCCGGCATGCCGACATTCATGATCTGCTTGCCCTTGCGGGTGTTGGCGATCATCTCCGTCTCGGCGATGACGAAGCCGTTTCCGGCCTGCGAGGCGAGGATAACCTTCCGGGCCGGATCGTGCACGAAGGCGGTCAGGACGTCCTGATCGTTCTCCATGTCGACCATGATGCGCAGCGGCTCGCCGTGGCCGCGTCCGCCCGGCAGCTTGTCCGCGCCGAGCGTGTAGACCTTGCCGCCGGTCGTCAGCACGAGGATCTTGTCGGTTGTCTGCGCCGGGAAAGCCACGTTGAGGGCATCACCCTCCTTGAACTGCAGGCCGGACGTATCGGCGATGTGTCCCTTGAGCGCCCGGATCCATCCCTTCTCGGAAATGACGACGGTGACCGGCTCCTTCTCGATCATCGCCTGCTGGATCGCCTCGATGTCGGTTTCCGGCGCATCCGAGAACTGGGTGCGGCGGCGGCCGATCTCGGTCGCCTTGGCAAACTTCTTCTTCACCTCGCCGATCTGCCAGGCGACGGTCTGCCATTGCTTCGGCTCGGAGGCCAGCAACGCCTCGATCTCCGCCTTCTCCTTCGTCAGCCCGTCGAACTCGGTACGGATCTCGAATTCCTCAAGCTTGCGCAGCGAGCGAAGCCGCATGTTGAGGATCGATTCGGCCTGGAGGTCGGTCAGCGAGAAGCGCGCCATCAGCGCCGGCTTCGGCTCTTCCTCCTCGCGAATGATGCGGATCACCTCGTCGATGTTCAGATAGGCGACGAGGTAGCCGCCGAGGATTTCCAGCCGCCGCTCGATTGCAGCCAGCCGGTGGCGGGAGCGGCGCACCAGCACTTCGCGGCGATGGGCCAGCCATTCCGACAGCACCTCGTTCAGCGCCATCACCCGCGGCACGCGTCCCATCGAGAGCACGTTCATATTCAGCGGAATACGGCTTTCGAGCTCGGACAGCTTGAACAGCGATTCCATCAGCAGCGTCGGATCGACGCTGCGGCTCTTCGGCACGAGCACGATGCGCACGTCCTCGGCGGATTCGTCGCGGATGTCTTCCAGCAGCGGCACCTTCCGCGCCAGAAGCAGTTCGGCGACCTTCTCGATCAGGCGCGACTTCTGCACCTGGTAGGGGATTTCGGTGACGACGATCTGATAGCCGCCGCGCCCCAGGTCTTCCGTCTCCCACTTCGCCCGCACGCGAAACCCGCCGCGGCCGGTGCGGTAGGATTCCAGCATACTCGCGCGGCTTTCCACGATAATGCCGCCGGTCGGAAAGTCCGGCCCCTCGACCCCGCCCTTCTGCGGGTTCGCCGGATCGAACATCAGATCCTCGACGGTGGCGTCGGGGTGCTTGATCAGGTGGAGGGCCGCATCGCAGAGCTCGTGCGCATTGTGCGGCGGGATGGAGGTCGCCATGCCGACGGCAATGCCCGAGGCGCCGTTGGCGAGCAGGTTCGGGAACGAGCCCGGCAGCACGACCGGCTCCTCGTCCTCCTCGTTGTAGGTCGGACGGAAATCGACCGCGTCCTCGTCGAGACCTTCGAGGATCAGGGTTGCGACATCGGTCATGCGCGCTTCGGTGTAGCGCATCGCCGCGGCGTTATCGCCGTCGATATTGCCGAAGTTGCCCTGCCCGTCCACCAGCGGATAGCGGATGGCGAAATCCTGCGACAGGCGTACCAGCGCATCGTAGATCGAGGCGTCGCCGTGGGGGTGGAACTTACCCATCACGTCGCCGACGATGCGGGCGCACTTCTTGTAGGCCTGCCCGGGATCCAGCCGCAGGATGCGCATCGCATGCACGATGCGGCGGTGTACCGGCTTCAGGCCGTCGCGCACGTCAGGCAGCGCGCGATGCATGATCGTCGACAGCGCATAGGCAAGGTAGCGCTCTTCAAGCGCCGCCTTCAGGTCGACCGGAAGGATATTGTCGTCGTCTCCGCCACCGGGCGGCAAAATCTCTTGTCCCATGGGACTTGACTACCGAAAAGCCCGATTCGCGGCAAGGAAACCGGGCGATTGCGCTGTGGATAGCCGGCCTGCCAGGTTGCCGGCAAACCCAAGATACGCAGGCAATCGACGGCCGCGAAGCATCGCAGTGTCAGCAGGGACAGGGCGTGCGACAAGTGCAACGGCAAAACCGTCCACGGGACGGCGATAGTCTCTCGGCCGGACAAGGGTTTCCGGGGCACCGACCGGTTTGCGATCAGCATCATCACGCAGCGCCATGTCGACGGTCCCGGCAGCCGGTCCGCCCTCATTCCCGCCACCATTGACGTGAAATAGTGACGTTTACCATTTCGCCCGGCGCGGGATGCGACGCCAATTTGCATGACGAATAGACAAGCCGTATCAAACGTTTCCGAGCCGGACGACGGCCGACGGCCGGCACGACAAGAAGGAACCATTATGCTTTATAACCGCACTCTCCGTAAGATGTTCGCCAGCGTCGCGCTTGCGGCGATCGCAAGCCCCGCCTTCGCGCTCGACGGCGCCGACCTCGTCGCCAAGCTCAATGCAGCCAACAGCGCAAGCGGCCTGACGGTGACCTACGGCAACATCGCGGTCGACGGCGATACCCTGACGCTGCAGGCAACGAAGGTCACGCCCACAGGCGGCGAGGCGCTGGAACTCGGCGACATCACGCTTGAGGGCGTCGAAGAGGACGGCGACGGCGGCTACAGGATCGAAACGGTCAGCTTTCCGGACATCAACAGGACCGAAGGCGACACGACGATCGTTGCCTCCGACATCCAGCTTGGCGGGCTGACCATCCCCGCCAAGGCGGACGGCAAGACGCTCGACACCATGCTTTTCTATGAGACCGCGACCACCGGCCCGATCACGGTCACCAACAAGGGCAAGGAAGTCTTTTCCACCTCCCGCATAGAAGGCAGGATCGAACGCCGCGCGAACGACGCCGGGATGGACTTCGACGGCTCGGTCTCCGACATCAAGGCGGACCTGACCACGATCCAGGACCCGAAGGGGAAGGATACGATCGAAAAGCTCGGGCTGCAGACGATCGAAGGCAAGATCGACATGAAGGGCAGCTGGGAACTTGGCAGCGGCCTCTTCTCCGTCGACGAATATGCCTTCGATTTCAACGACGTCGGAAGGCTGAACCTGGCCTTTGCGATTTCGGGCTACACGCTCGATTTCATGAACACGATGCGCGAAGCGGTGGAGACGGCGCAAGCCAACCCCAACAGGGAAGAGGCGAACAACGCGCTCGGCATGTCGATGCTGGGCATGCTGCAGCAGCTGACTTTCAACAGCGCCGAGATCAGCTTCAACGATGCGTCGCTGACGAAGAAGGTGCTGGACGTGGTCGGCGCCGAACAGGGCGTTTCCGGCGATCAGATGGCGCAATCGCTGAAGGGGCTGGTGCCACTGATGATCGCACAGCTGAACATGCCCGAGTTGCAGAACCAGATCTCGCAGGCCGTGAACACCTATCTCGACGATCCGAAATCGCTCAAGATTACCGCAGCACCAGCAAACCCCGTGCCCTTCCCCATGATCATGGGGGCTGCGATGGGCGCGCCGAACACGATCCCGCAGGTTCTGGGCGTAACGGTCACAGCTAACGACTAAGTGGTGCAAGCCGAACAAAGTTGATCAGAAACCCGGCGGCGAACCGCCGGGTTTTTTCGGTCGAATTCAGTGCGACGCCGGCAGGGCCGCACCTTCCTTGTCGTGGACGGCGAAGCGGTCGAGCATGTGGGCGCTCGCCTCGTTCAGCCCCTTCACTTCGACCTCGATGCCGTGGCGGCGATACTTCAGCACCACCTTGTCCAGGGCGCCGACGGCGCTGATGTCCCAGAGATGGGCATTGGAGACGTCGATCACCACCTTCTCCAGCTCCTCGGCGAAGTCGAAGGCCGCGACGAAGCTCTCCGTGGAGGCGAAGAAGACCTGGCCTTCGACGACGTAGGTGCGGACCCGGCCGCCCGCATCCGTTTCGGAGCTGACCCTGAAGAGGCGCGCGACCTTGCCGGCGAAGAAGACGCCGGAGAGGAGCACGCCGACGAGGACGCCCTTGGCGAGGTCGTGCGTTCCAACCGTCGTGACCACCGTTGCCAGCATCACGATGGAAGACGGTAGCGGGTTCTTCCGAAGATCGATGATGGAGCGCCAGGAGAACGTACCGATCGAGACCATGATCATCACCGCCACCAGTGCGGCCATCGGTATGATCCGCACCAGGTCGTCAAGGACGAGGATCAGGAACAGCAGGAAGGCGCCAGCGACGAAAGTGGACAGGCGGCCGCGGCCGCCGGAGGTGACGTTGATCACCGATTGCCCGATCATGGCGCAGCCGCCCATGCCGCCGATCAGGCCGGAGGCGATATTGCTCGCGCCCTGGCCTATGCACTCCTGGCTCTTCGAGCTCGTCGTGTCGGTCATGTCGTCGACGATCTGTGCCGTCAGCAGCGATTCCAGCAGGCCGACTGCGGCGAGCGCCACAGAATAGGGGAAGATGATCTGCAGCGTCTCGAGAGTCAGCGGCACCTGCGGCAGGGCGAAAATCGGCAGTGCCGAGGGAAGCTCGCCAAGGTCGCCGACGGTGCGCAGATCCAGCCCACCCCACCAGGCGATCGCGGTCAGGACGAGAATCGCCACGAGCGGCGACGGCACCGCCTTCGTGAGGTAGGGTAAGAGATAGATGATGGCGAGCCCGGCAGCGATCATCACGTATGTCAGGTGCGGCACGCCGATAAGTTCGGGCAATTGCGCCATGAAGATCAGGATCGCCAGCGCGTTGACGAAGCCGGTGATGACGGAGCGGGAGACGAAGCGCATCACCCGGCCGAGCTTGAGCATGCCGGCAACAATCTGGATGGCGCCCATCAGCAGGGTCGCCGCGAAGAGGTATTGCAGGCCGTGCTCCTTGACGAGCGTGACCATGAGCACTGCGGTTGCAGCGGTCGCAGCCGAAATCATTCCGGGACGGCCGCCGGTGAAGGCCGAGACGCAGGCGATGGCAAAGGAGGCGAACAGGCCCACCTTTGGATCGACGCCGGCAATGACGGAGAAGCCGATCGCTTCGGGGATCAGGGCAAGGGCGACGACGATGCCCGAGAGGATGTCTGCGCGAATGTTGCAGAACCATTCGTGCCGGTAGGAGGAGAACGTGGTTTTCATGGAAAGTTTCGCAAATTCCATGCATCCAGGCCGGCTGGAAAGCCGGCATGTGAGTGATTTGATGCATTTGCGTTGTCTGGCGGATCGGCGGCCAGAAGAGCCACCCGGAGTTTCACCGGGTCCGTGGTGATTGGCACCCGTATAGCCGCCCATGCGCCGCATGGCAACATACGAGGCATTCAGGCCCGACGCCTTTGGTCAGCCCTGCAATCGAAATGCTCGTTCTGTTCCGCCAATCTGTCGCAGTCTTCAGCGGCCGTGGCCCGCAAAGCGCAACACCCTGCCCGTCTGCGCTGCGGCCACCTCCGCAGGCTCGGCGCCCACGGGCAGTTTGAATGCGGAGACGAGCACGCGCAGCCGTTCGGCCTGCGTGGCGAGCAAGGCGCTCGCCGCAGTGTTTTCCTCCGCCATCGCGGCATTCTGCTGCGTGCCCTGATCCATCTGGTTGACGGTGGCGTTGACCGCGGAGATGCCGAGCGACTGCTCGCGGGAAGAGATGGCGATCGCCTCCATCAAGGCGTGAATGGTCTTGACCTCCTGTCCGATCGCCTGCAGCGCCGTACCTGTGTTTCGGACGATCTCGACGCCGTCTTCGACCTCCGCGGTTGAGTTGCGAATCAGGTCCTTGATCTCCTTTGCCGCAACGGCAGAGCGTTGCGCCAGCTCGCGGACCTCCTGCGCGACGACCGCAAAGCCGCGGCCCGCCTCGCCGGCGCGCGCCGCTTCGACGCCGGCGTTCAACGCCAGAAGGTTGGTCTGGAAGGCGATCTCGTCGATGACGCCGATGATGCTGGAGATACGCCGCGACGACTGCTCGATACGCTCCATCGCCCCCACCGTGCCGCCGACGAGTTCGGCGGTACGCTCTGCGTGGACGTTGGCGCGGGACGCGACGTCGCGCGCCTCCTGCGCCCTTTCGGCCGCATGGGTCACGTTGGCGGTAATCTCGTCGAGCGCCGCCGCCGTCTCTTCCAGCGACCCCGCCTGCCGCTCGGTGCGCGTCGAAAGCGTATCGGCGCTTGCGCTGATCTCGCGACTGCCGCCGTCGATGGTACCGCTGACGGCCGAAATCTCCAGAAGCGCTGCCCCCAATTGACGCAACGCCTGGTTCAGGTCGGCACGCAACCCCTCGAATTCCGGCGAAAACGCTTCCGTCAGCTGGAAATCGAGATTGCCGCCGGCAAGCCGGCGCAGGCCGGCCGCAAGCCCCTGCGTCGCCTGCATCAGCCGCTCATGCGCCTCGGCTTCTGCGCCCGCCTGGATTGCCGCGCGCTCGGCCTCGGCCTTGCGCCGGTCCGCCTCCGCCTGCTCCTCCAGCCGCCGGTTGTCGATCGCCGCCTGCCGGAAAACTTCAAGTGCTGCCGCCATCGCACCGATCTCGTCGCGGCGGAAAAGGCCCGGAACGGCGATCTCCGTCCTGCCGCCGGCGAGGGACCGCATCGCCTGTGTGATCGATCCGATCGGACGTACGATCGAGCGACCGACGAGCCATACGGCAACAAGCAGCGCCACCACGGCCACGCCGATCAGGACGGCGACCACGGTGATGGTGCGGCGGGCCGAAGCCTCGTTCGCGGCAAGGTTCTGCGACCGTTCGCGGGCAAAGAGCGCCGTCGCCCGCTCCTTTGCCGGCTGGATATCGGCATGCGCAGCACTCACCGCTTTACGCGCGGCCGACTCCTTCAGGCTGGTTTCCGCGTAGAGACGGAAGGAGATGCGATAGACGTCGAACCTCTCCATAACCCGTTGTCGCTGTGCCCCGGGACGGTAAAGCTTGCGCACGAGACCAGTGAACGTCTTCGCCTCCTCCGCATGTCGCTCGATGTATTTCGCATCCCGGCGCAGGATGAAATCCTTCTCATGCCGACGCAGCATCAGCATGCTGGCGCGCACACCTGCATCGTCGATGTCCTGCAACTGCTTCTCGATGCCGTGGACGGCCGAGCGCATGGCGCCCTCCAGTCCCTGCGACTGGTCGAGCCCCAGTTCCACGTTGAGCTTCACCAGGCTGGCAAAAGCGCTGCGATAGGTTTCGAACCGGGCGCCGATCTCCTGCAGTTCCGCAGCAAGTTCCACGCCGGCCCCTGCCTTCAGCCTCTCCAGGCGCGCAACTGCGCTCGCGACAGTCTGCTCGAAGGCGGCATTCGCCGACAGGTCGTGTCCAAGCAGGAAATCCTTCTCTGACAGCCGTGCGGCGAGGAAATCCGCAGACAGGCTGCCGAACTCCGCCTCGCGCGCCGCAAGCCGGTAGCCCGTCTCGCGATTGGCGGCTTCGAACTGCCGCTGCGCAAGAAGGATGCCGGCGATGACCGCGATGCCGGCCACGGCCAGCACCCCCAGCACCATCACGCGGTGTGCAATTTTCAGCTTGGACAGAACGGACATGGACGGCGCTCCATAGAAAACGGAGCCTGACCTATCGCCTCCAAGAACTTAAAGGAAACTCAAGCCTTTATGAAGGTTTTGTGACAATTCACAGGCCCGCTCGCGCAAGGCGGTCGCCACACCGCTGTCAACCGCCTCAGTCCTTTCGGCGACCGTGGAAGAAGACGATGGCGACGATGACGCCGATCACCACCCCAAGGATGACGTCGAGAAAGCGCGCGAGACCGGCATTCTGTGGCCCGAGCAGCAGGACCAGCATCGCCGACGCGCCGGCCTGGATCGGAACGACCGGCGCCAGCCCGAACAGCGAAGCGAGCATCATGGCGATGAAGGTGGCTACAGCAAGCCGGACTTCGCCCAGGAGATGCGGCGCCAGATCGTAGGGAATGAGGAATGCCAGTTCGCCGACGAGGATGCCGATGGTCACGCCAACCAGCAGGTTGGCACCCTGCCGAAGGTGGTCGGGGATGCCGGGGGCCAGGCAGATCAGCGCGCTGATCGCCGCAAATATCGGCTGTGGCTGCCCGAACAGGAGGTGGGCAAGCCAGTATGCCAGGGCGGCGGACAGCGCCGCCGCCAGGGCACGGGAGAATGCTGCGCGACCGCGATCGAGCAGCATCCGCAGCACGAGATCAGTCCTTCTTGGACGGAACGACGCGCAGCCCCAATTCGCGCAGCTGTGCCGGGGTTGCCGGCGCCGGGGCGTTCATCAAGAGGTCCTGCGCCTGCTGGTTCATCGGGAACAGCGAGATTTCGCGCAGGTTCTTCGCGCCGACGAGCAGCATGACGACGCGGTCGATGCCGAAGGCGCAGCCGCCGTGCGGCGGGGCACCATACTGGAAGGCGCGATAGAGGCCGCCGAAGCGCTCTTCCACGTCCGCCTGGCTGAGGCCGACCTTCTCGAAGGCCTTGACCATCAGTTCCGGCGACTGGTTACGGATCGAACCCGAGGCGATTTCGAAGCCGTTGCAGACCGCGTCGTACTGATAGGCCTTCAGCTCCAGCGGATCCTTGCTGTCGAAGGCCTCGAGACCGCCCTGCGGCATGGAGAAGGGGTTGTGCGCGAAGTCGATCTTCTTTTCGTCTTCGTTGTACTCGTAGAACGGGAAGTCGACGATCCAGCACATCTCGAAGCGGTCGCGGTCGACGAGGTTCAGTTCCTCGCCGGCGCGGGTGCGGGCTTCGCCGGCAAACTTGTAGAACTTGGCCGGGTCGCCGGCGACGAAGAAGCAGGCGTCGCCGTCTTCGAGACCGAGCTGCGTGCGGATGGACTCGGTGCGCTCTTCGCCGATGTTCTTGGCAAGCGGACCGGCGCCTTCAAGCTTCTCGCCTTCCTTGCGCCAGAAGATGTAGCCGAGGCCGGGCTGGCCAGTCGACTGCGCCCAGGCATTCATGCGGTCGCAGAATGCACGGGAGCCGCCGGTTTTGGCCGGGATCGCCCAGACCTGAACCTTCGGGTTCGACGCGATCATGTTCGCGAAGACCTTGAAGCCGGAGCCGGCGAAGTGATCGGTGACGGCCTCCATCACGATCGGGTTACGCAGGTCCGGCTTGTCGGAGCCATACTTGCGGATCGCTTCGTCATAGGGAATGCGCGGCCACGTCTTGGTGACCGGCTTGCCTTCGGCGAACTCCTCGAAGACGGCCGTCATCATCGGCTCCATCGTATCCCAGACATCTTCCTGGGTGACGAAGCTCATCTCGACGTCGAGTTGGTAGAATTCGCCCGGCAGGCGGTCAGCCCGCGGGTCTTCGTCGCGGAAGCACGGCGCGATCTGGAAGTAGCGGTCGAAACCGGCGACCATCAGGAGCTGCTTGTACTGCTGCGGGGCCTGCGGCAGGGCGAAGAACTTGCCTTCGTGAATGCGCGACGGCACGAGGAAGTCGCGGGCGCCCTCGGGCGATGAAGCCGTCAGAATCGGCGTCGTGTATTCGGCAAAGCCGGCCTCACCCATGCCCTTGCGCATGGAGGAGATGATCTGCGTGCGCTTGACGATATTCTTGTGCAGCGTCTCGCGGCGAAGGTCGATGAAGCGGTACTTCAGGCGCACGTCTTCCGGATATTCCGGCTCGCCGAAGACCGGCAGCGGCAGTTCCTTGGCGGCGGAAAGCACTTCGATTTCCTGCGCGTAAAGCTCTATCTCGCCGGTCGGCATGCCCTTGTTGACCGTGTCTTCGGTGCGGGCCTTGACGAGGCCGTCAATGCGGATCACCCATTCGCCGCGCACGGTCTCGGCCAGCTTGAAGGCCGGACTATCGGGGTCTGCGACGACTTGGGTGATGCCATAGTGGTCGCGCAGGTCGATGAAGAGCACGCCGCCATGATCGCGGACGCGATGAACCCAGCCGGAAAGACGAACGGCCTGGCCGACGTCGGACTTGCGGAGGGCGGCGCAGGTGTGGCTGCGGTAAGGGTGCATTGTTCTATCCTGGAATGCGCTTGAGCTCGGCTCGCAAAGCGGTGCCGCACTTCTTGAAAATCGGCCGGAAAAGCGCATGGCCGGCCCGATTTGTCAAGGCTTGGGCATGGCTGCGCGCGCGTACCGGCGATGCTCCGCGCCTTGCCGCGGCATTCTCCATTTCGGCGAAGCCTGCCCGGCGGGCTGCTACGGAGCTTCGATCGGCAAATCGGACAACGGCAGGTTAACGGCGCTTTGCCTTTTGATTCACCATGTTGCTCCACCCGAATTTAAGCGATGCGGTAGAGTATCGGGCGGCTGCATGATGCAGCTCAAACAAGAAGAAGGGCAATGATATGCTTGAACTCCCTATGCTGACGCCGCTGATCATCATTTCGGTCGCCGTGTATTTCTTTTTCCGCTGGGTCGTCTTCGACATGAACCGCCAGTAAGGCCGGCGCGAGGGCCGCATACGGCCTTACCCTCCCTTCGCAGCCGATCGATCGGTTGATTTCAGGCCCGATCGGTCGGCTGCACTCCAAAATTCTTCCCGATGTCACTTCCGGCCTGTCATACGGCTGCATCCGCCTGTAGTAATCGCCTGCGACGCAAAGCGCATTGCGATTCCCTCCTGTGGCGGCCCCATGAGCCAGATCCGTCTCCTCGTTCCCCTTCTCGTAACCGCCGGCATCCTGATCGGCGGCAACGGCCTGCAGGGAACCTTCATCTCGCTGCGCGCGTCGCACGAAGGCTTCTCCACTTCGCTAATCGGCCTTGTGGGGGCCGGCTACAACATCGGATTTGCCGTCGGCTGCATCTACGTCACCCGCATCCTGCGGGCGATCGGCCACATCCGCACCTTCTCGGCGATGGCGGCAATCGCATCGGCCTCGTCGATCTCGATGCTGCTGGTCATCGACCCGACGTTCTGGTTCTTCATGCGGCTGCTGTCGGGCCTGTGCTTTGCCAGCCTGTTCGCCACGGTGGAAAGCTGGCTGAACGCCAGCGTCACCAATGCCAACCGCGCGCGCACGCTGTCGGTCTATCGCCTGGTGGATCTCGGCTCGGTGACGGCGGCGCAGTACCTCATTCCGGGCGTCGGCATCGGTGGCTTCCAGCTCTTCGCCATCATCTCCATGGCGCTGACACTCTCGCTCGTCCCGATCTCGCTTGCCGACCGCTCGAGCCCGATTGCGCCGGAATCGATCCGCT
The DNA here is from genome assembly GCF_013378445.1 of Mycoplana rhizolycopersici. Classification (GTDB taxonomy): domain Bacteria; phylum Pseudomonadota; class Alphaproteobacteria; order Rhizobiales; family Rhizobiaceae; genus Mycoplana; species Mycoplana rhizolycopersici. Next base: position 304,985 of record NZ_JABXYK010000002.1, on the reverse strand, counting down.
TCGACGTCAAGAAGCTATGGAACATCTCGCCGCTGGCGACGATCGGCTGCATCGTCGTCGGCCTGACGAATGCGGCGTTCCGATCGCTCGGGCCGATCTACGGCCAGGAGATCGGGATGTCGGTGACGGCAATCGCCAGTTTCATGAGCGCGGGCATCATCGGCGGCGTCGTGCTGCAATATCCGCTCGGCCTTTATTCGGACAAGCTGGACCGCCGCGTCATCATCCTCTTCGCCACATTCGGCGCGACGGCCGCAGCCCTCTTCCTGGCCATCTATGCCGGGAGTGACGAGTGGCTGAACATGGCCGGCATCTTCGTCTTCGGGGCCTTCGCCATGCCGCTCTATTCGCTGTGTTCGGCGCACGCCAACGACCACGCCGGCGAAGGAGAGCACGCGCTGGTGTCGGCGGGCATGCTGTTCTTCTGGTCTATCGGCGCGATCATCGGCCCGCTCTTCGCCTCGGTGCTGCTCGATATGTTCGGCCCGGGCTCGCTGTTCACCTACACCGCCGTCGTCATGGTGATCTTCATGGCCTATACCGTTGTGCGCATGACCGCCCGGCCGGGCGTGCCCGCGGAACAGCGGCACGGACGCTTCCGCAACCTGCTGCGCACGTCCGCCTTCTTCAACAAGCTCGCAGGGGACAACCGCAACGGCGAAGAGCGCTGATTTGTCGCCGCGCGGTCCTTGCATGATCGCATTGATGAGCGGGGATATCAGGTTTAAGGAGGTCGCCAATTCCACCTCCGGAGCCGTCATGCCGATCGACCGCCGCACCCTCATCAAAGGTTCAGCCCTTGCCGCCGCTGCCTTCGGCGCGGGCATGATGCTGCCGCTGGCGCGACGCGCCGCTGCCGGCAGCCCGCTTAATCTCGTCGCCCATGACGGCAGCGCGACGATCGACGGTCAGAATATCACCGAGCGCACGATGTCCTACAGGCTGGGCGAGAAGAGCAATCCCCGCGACGGCCTGCCGCCGGTATTGCGGATGCGCAAGGGCGAGGCGTTCGCCGCCCGCCTCGTCAACCGGCTGAAGGAGCCGACCACAGTTCACTGGCACGGTCTTCGCATCGCAAATGCCATGGACGGGGTGCCGGAAATGACGCAGCCCTATGTCTATCCCGGCGACACGTTCGACTATCGCTTCACGCCGCCCGATGCCGGCACGTTCTGGTATCATCCGCACTGCAACACGCTTGAGCAGATGGGACGCGGCATGACGGGTGTCATCGTCGTGGATAATCCGCAAGACCCAACGTTCGATGCCGAGATCGTGCTGAACCTGCGCGACTGGAGGCTCGGCGGCGACGGGCAGTTCATCGAACAGTTCAAGCCCCGGGATGCCGCCAGAAGCGGCACCTACGGCACGGTGCGCACCACCAACTGGCACAAGGAACCGGTCTACGACGCGCCGGCCGGAGGGCTGGTGCGTCTTCGCATTGCCGCCACGGACGTCACCCGCATCTACCGGCTGGGACTGGAGGGCGGCGCGGCAAAGATCGTCGCACTCGACGGCAACCCGCTGGAAGCCCCCTTCCCGCTCGAGCTCTTTGACGTGGGCCCCGGCCAGCGCATGGAGCTGGTGGTGCGCATGCCGGATGGCGAGGGTGAAACCGTCAGGCTCCTCAACCTGCGCGGCAGCACGCCCTGGACGGTCGCCTCGCTGCGTGCCACCGGCGCCAGCCGGAAGGGCGACCTCGGCGACGTCACCCCCCTTCCCGCCAATGAGGTTCCTGTCGCCGACCCGAAGGCGGAGATCATTCCGCTCGATTTCACCGCGACTGCCGAACACGGCGCGCGCGCCAGCATCTGCGGGTCGCTCGGCTACACCTTCTGGGCGATCAATCGCGTCGCCTGGCCGGGCGATACGCCAGACCGGATAGCACCGCTTGCCGAACTGAAACTCGGCAGGAGCTACATCTTCCGCATGGCGAACCGGACCCCGCACGCCCACCCCATCCACCTGCACGGCCTGAGCTTCCGTGCGGTGGCCTCCAACCAGCCGCGGCTTCTGGGCCACCCGACGGACACAATCCTGTTGCAACCTGACGAAACCGCCGACCTTGCATTCGTAGCCGACAACCCCGGCGAATGGCTGCTCCATTGCCATATCATCGAACACCAGAAGGCCGGGATGAGCAGCTATGTTCGCATAAGCTGACACCGGCTGTCAGTTTTCGATTGTGGCGAAATGGTGGAGCGGCTAAACCATCATGACGTGAACCCGGCCGCCATTCGAGCAAATTTGATGCATATCATCGAGACCACCGCTGCGCTGGCAGAAGCCTGCGCCCTGCTTGCAAAATCCGAATATATGACGATCGACACGGAGTTTCTCCGCGAGACGACGTTCTGGCCGGAGCTCTGCCTGATCCAGATGGCCGGCCCCGAGACAGCGGTGATCGTCGATCCGATGGCGAAAGGGATCGACCTTGCGCCGTTCTTCGCGCTGATGGCCGATACCAGCGTGGTCAAGGTTTTCCATGCCGCCCGGCAGGACCTCGAGATCATCTACAACCTCGGTAAGCTGATCCCGCATCCGATCTTCGATACGCAGGTCGCCGCCATGGTCTGCGGCTTCGGCGACAGCGTTTCCTACGACCAGTTGGTGCAGAAAACGAAGGGCGTGCAGATCGACAAATCCTCGCGCTTTACCGACTGGAGTCGCCGGCCGCTGACGGACAAGCAGCTGGAGTATGCCCTTGCCGACGTCACCCACCTGCGCGACGTCTACCAGTTCCTCAAGGCCAAGCTTGAGCAGGAAGACCGCACGCTTTGGGTCACCGAGGAGATGGCGGTGCTGGAGGCTCCCGGCACCTATGACATTCATCCGGACGATGCCTGGAAGCGATTGAAACTCAGGGTCAAGAAGCCCGTCGAACTGGTCGTGCTGCAGAAGGTCGCCGCATGGCGCGAACGCGAGGCCCGGTCGCGCAACGTGCCGCGCTCGCGTATCCTGAAAGACGACACGATCTACGAGATCGCCCAGCAGCAGCCCGCGGATGCCGAGGCGCTTGGACGGTTGCGCACGATCCCGAAGGGATGGGAACGCTCGCAGTCCGGCTCGGCCCTTCTGGAGGCAATCAAGGAAGCGCTGGCAATTCCGAAGACGGAGCTTCCCAAGCTGCCACGCCAGCCGCAGGTGCCGGAGGGTGCCGCCGCCGCCAGCGAAATGCTGAAGGTGCTGCTCAAGCTCGTCGCTGAAAAACAGGGTGTTGCCGCCAAGATCATCGCCAACAGCGACGATCTGGAAAAGATCGCCATCGACGGCGAAAATGCCGAGGTCGCCGCCCTGCACGGCTGGCGCCGCGACCTGTTCGGCAACGTGGCCCTGGACCTGATCGGCGGCAAGGTGGCGCTGCGCTTCGTCAACAGGAAGATCGAAGCCGTCGAGCTCTGATCCGGCCCATCTGCACGGACCGCCTTCGCAACACGGAAGGCGGTCTCCGACAGGTAAGGCATCGCCGGCGCATGCCGCGTCGTCCGATTCGCGCAGGCGCTCTTTCAGCGTTCTGCACATTTCCCGATCTTGAAATGCCCGGCTGCTTTCGCCGAAACATGCGTTAGAATGGCATCATGGCCATTGCCGAACCCTTTACGATTTCGACCATCGTGCTGCCTGACGGCGGACGGATCGGAATCAGCCATATCCCCGGACGCAGCGGTGCTCCCGACCATGACATCGCAGCCATCGCCGAATGGGGCGCTGCCGTCGTCCTCTCCATGACCGACATGGCGGAAATGCAGGTCTGCGACTGCGCGGATCTGGGTGAACGGCTGTCCGGGCGGTCGATTGCATGGTTTCACGTCCCCGTCCACGACCTCGGCGGGCCAGGCGCTGCGAGCCTGGAGAAATGGGCCGGCATAGCGCCGGCGCTGCACGCGATCCTGGACGGCGGCGGCGCCGTGCTCGTTCACTGCCATGGCGGACACGGCCGCGCTGGAATGGCGGCGTTGCGACTCCTCGTCGAGCGCGGCTGGCAGCCGGACCAGGCGCTTCGCCACATCCGGTCGGTGCGGCCCGGCGCGGTGCAGACCGAACGCCAGTATCGTTGGGCGGCATCTGCGGCCGGCTAGCCGGTGCCTGACGGCGGGGAACGGCTCACCGATCGGCAGATGGTTCCGGCAACCGAAGCGACCGCCGTGGACGGTCACCAAACCTTCAACCAACTGTCAAGCACCGGTCACAGCGGGTCCCTATCGACTGGGCCGCAATGCAAACCCATGGGGGATGTTTGATGACCAAATTCTTGCTGACCACCGCCGCCGTTGCCCTCGTCATGTGCGGGCAGGCTTCCGCCGAGGAGAAGGCCTTTACGGCCACGCTCAAGGCGCACGCGATCCTGCCGGCGAACACGATCATCGCCGCACCCGGCGATGCCGCCGACTATCTGAAGACGTCGGGCAAGTTCACCACTGCTGACCGCAAGCGCGCCGAAGGCCTCGGCACGGTGCCCGGCAAGGACGGCGTGCGCACCACCGGCCTCTCTCTGCCCTTCGATGGCCAGCCGATGCAGGGCTTCTCCGGGATCAAGATCATGGCGGACGGCACGTTCTGGACACTGTCCGACAACGGTTTCGGAGCCAAGCTCAACTCTACCGATGCAATGCTGATGCTGCACAACGTCCGTTTCGACTGGGACAATGGCAAGCTGGAAGCGGTCAGGACGGTCTTCCTGTCCGATCCGGACCGGAAGGCACCGTTCCCGATCGCCATGGAGGGTGCTGCCACCCGTTATCTCACCGGTGCTGACTTCGATGTGGAATCGATCCAGCCGGTCGCAGACGGCTTCTGGATCGGCGAGGAGTTCGGTCCCTACATCCTGAAGTTCGATCGCGACGGCAAGCTGACCGACGTCGTTGCCACCCAGGTCGACGGCCAGACGCTGATGTCGCCCGACCATCCGACGCTGACGCTGCAGGCCGATCCCTCGAAGCCGACGCCGGCTTTCAAGCTCAAGCGCTCCGGCGGCTATGAGGGGCTTGCCATGTCGAAAGACGGCAGCAAGCTCTATGGGCTTCTGGAGGGCCCGTTGTGGACCGATAGCGAAACCGTCGAGCAGGCAGAGGGTCGCCCGGCGTTGCGCATTGTCGAATTCGACGTCGCGACGAAGACCTGGACCGGCCGCAGCTGGCTCTATCCGCTCGCGGAAGGCGGCGAGGCGATCGGCGACTTCAACATGCTGGACGACAAGACCGCACTGGTGATCGAACGCGACAACGGGGCAGGCACAATCGACAAGGCCTGTGCCGACCCGAAGGATCCGAAGGCAGACTGCTTCGCCGTTCCTTCCAAGGTGAAGCGGATCTACAAGATCGAGATGAGCGAAGAAAACGTCGGCAAGGCCGTGCGCAAGATCGGCTACATCGACCTGCTGAAGATTGCGGACCCCGACAACAAGAGGCGCCAGGGCGGCGGCGACGGTTATTATGACATGCCGTTCGTGACGATCGAGAACGTCGATCGGGTGGACGAGACCCACATCGTGGTCGGCAACGACAACAACCTGCCGTTCTCCGCCGGCCGCGCGCTCGACAAGGCCGATGACAACGAGTTCGTGCTGCTCGAAGTCGGCGAATTCCTGAAGGCGGAGTGAGCGTGAACGCCGAATGTTCAGACGACGATCCCCGCGCCGACGGCGCGGGGATCGTCCGCTTGTCCCGCGCTTACCGTCTCAGAGCAGGAAGTCGCCCTTGTCGAGCTTCAGGGCGCTGTCGATATGAATGGCGAAGTCGGCCTTGCCGTCGCCGTTGGTGTCGCCATAGACGTAGGTATCGGCCTTCTTCTTCTCGTAGCGCAGTTCGCCTGATTTCTTGGAGAAGTCCTTCGTGCCGATGAAGGCGAAGTCCTGGTCGCCGGAAGCCTTGGTCTTCGCATCGATATCGGACACGTCGATCCGGTCGCCCTGCTTCTTGGAGAAATCGAGGATCGTGTCGCGGCCGGAGGCCTTGACCGTGCTGTCGGAGGCCTTCTTGAAGATGAAGGTATCCTTTCCGGCACCGCCGAGAAGTTCGTCGCGGCCGGCGCCACCGTAGAGCTTGTCATCGCCTGAACCGCCGTAGAGCTTGTCCGCTCCGCCGCCGCCGTTCAGCGTGTCCTTGCCGCCGCCGCCGGTGATCGCGTCGGCGAACTTGGTGCCTGTTATCGTGTCGTTGCCGGAAAGGATCAGCTCGAGGGCGTCGGGTCCATCGTCCTCGAACGTGGAGCTGAAGGTCTTGGCGGACATCTTCAGATCGGTGATGGACAGCAGCATCTTGCCACCCTCGACATGCTTCAGGCCGGTGACCGTGCCCGACTTGAGGCCGAATATCTCGCCGTCCTCGAAAATGTATTTGAGGCCTGTCCCCTTCAGTTCGGTGTAGTTCTTGCCGTCGGCGAACATCTTGAAGCCCTTGGAATTGGGCGTGGTGGTGTTGTCGTAGTCGAGAATATCGAGATCGTAGAAATTGCCGAAATTGAAGCCCTTGCTTTTGCCCATGCTGCCGAGCGTGATCTTAGCCATGAATAATGCCCCTTGAATGCACTGCGGCAGACCTGTGCTGCCGTGGCGCAACGTAAGGGCGAGACGTTAACGCGGCTCTACACCGGCGGTTAAAACACAAGCGTATGTGCTTATTTTTTCAAAGGAAACGCGACTTCGAACGGGCGCTCATGCCGGGGTTTCAGCAGCCAGCTTCCTTCTGATGCCGGAAAGCCAGCACGTGGACGGCGTCGTCCCGGGCCCGCAGCGCCCCGAACGCCCTCCGCACCGCCCTATCCCGCCACGAACGCGATCTTGAGCCCCGTGAGCTTGGCAAGCTGCTGCAGCCGGCCCTCCAGGCGCTCGCCGGCGAAGTCGGCATAGGTCGCGGGGACGACGAATTCGAGGTCCAGTTCCGGCGCGACCGCCTTGCGGATCGACAGGTTGCGCACCACGCCGGGCATGGAGGCGGAAAAGAGGTAGACGACACGCAGAAGTCCGCCGAGCAGCTTGGCGAGCATCAGCATGCGCGGCGTTGCGATCGCCGCCAGCGGACCGGAGGCGCCGTCGTCGTAGAGCCCTTCGAAACGATAGTAGTTCGCAAGGGCGATGTAGGCGCGGCCGGAATGGGTGATGCCGGTGAAGGTGCCGTGCGCAATGATGTTGAGCGCCTGCAGACCACGGTAGTCGGGGTGGGCGCGCCAGCTGATGTCAGCGAGAAGGCAGGCGGCCTGGCGGTATCGCGCCTCCTGCTCGGTCTCCTCGATGCCGAAAAGCGGCATGGTCTGGCCGGTCCAGTCGGCAAGTTCGCGGGCGTGCTCGGGCGAACGGGCACGCAGGATCGCCAGTTCCTCGGCCGCGGCCAGCAGCGGATCGCGCTGCTTTTCCTGTTCCGGCAGCAACGAATAGAGATAGCCCTCGCGCACGCCCTGCGACGAAAACGACACCCTGGCCGGCCGCATCAGCGCGATCGCTTCCTGCATGGCCACGGCGCCGAAGGGAAGAAGGTTGCGGCGGTTCTTGGAGATGGTGGCGTAGGCGGGATCCTTCGTGTCCTTGCTGGTGACAACGTAGGTCAGGAAGTCCATCGCTTCCTCGAAGGAAACCTCGTAGCCCTGCATCATGTGCAGCGGATAGTTCTTTACTTCCATGTGCAGCTTGGCGATCGAGCGCCAGGTGCCGCCGACGGCATAGAAGGTACGCCCCTGCCCGCGCTTGAGGAGCCCCGCCGTCTTCAGATGCTTGCGGGCGATGGTGCGCGCCTGGGCGACGGAACCTGTGGAGGCTTCCGACAGGCGGATGCCGCCCAGCGGCAGGGTCAGTCCTGTCCCGATCGTATCGCCTGCAACATCCACGACTTCCAGCGAGCCCCCGCCGAGGTCGCCGACGATGCCGTCGGGGTCATGGAAGCCGCTGATGATGCCGAGTGCGGAAAAATAGGCTTCCTCGTCACCGGTCAGAACCCGAACCTTGTGCTCGAGGATTTCCTCCGCGCGCGCGATGAAATCCGGGCCGTTTTCCGCTTCGCGCGCTGCTGCAGTCGCAAGCGCATACATCCGGTTGGCGCGGGCCTGATGGGAGAGAGCCTTGAAACGATGAAGCGCGGCCAGCGCCCGTTCCACGCTCGCATCGTCCATGCGACCGGTCTTCGCCAGCCCCCTGCCGAGCCCGCACATGACCTTCTCGTTGAAGAGAATGGCAGGCGCCCGGATCATCCCCTCGTAGATGACGAGACGTATGGAGTTCGACCCGATATCGACGACCGATACCGGGGCGATGCCGGGCAGGCGCCCCTGCGCTTCAGATTCAACCATGCAAATCCAATTTTACCGTTTGCGCTGGCTCTTCCAGCCGGCAATCGCCTTCGGCGCGCTCGACTTGAGGGCCTCCCCCCGCCCTGACAGGCTCGGGTTGGTCATGAAATAATGCTGCGCATTGAACGGCTCGGTCCCCTGCGGCACCTGCATGCGCCGCGAAGTTCCATCCGAAAGGATCTCATAGCTCTGCTGGTTATCGATCAGATTGCCCAGCATGATCTGCGATAGAACCTGTTCATGCACAGTGCGGTTGGTCAACGGAACCAGCGTTTCGACGCGCCGGTCCAAGTTACGCGGCATCATGTCCGCCGAGCCTATATAGACGAGCGCCTTCTCGGAGGGAAGCCCGTGACCATTGCCGAAACAGAAGATGCGGGAATGCTCCAGGAAGCGGCCGACGATCGACTTGACCCGGATGTTGTCCGACAGGCCAGCCACCTGCGGACGCAGGCAGCAGATGCCGCGCACGACGAGATCGACCTCGACGCCCGCCTGGCTGGCACGATAGAGCGCGTCTATGATGTCCGGATCGACAAGCGAGTTCATCTTCATCCAGATCGCCGACGGCGCGCCGTTGCGGGCATGCTCGATCTCGTTTTCGATGTTGCGCAGGATGCGCGGACGCAAGGTATGCGGCGAAATCGCGATCTGCATGTCGGCTTCGGGCTCGCCGTAGCCGGTGATGAAGTTGAAGATGTTCGCCATGTCGTGGGCGATCAACGGGTTGCAGGTGAAGAACGACAGGTCGGTGTAGATCTTCGCGGTGACCGGGTGGTAGTTGCCGGTACCGAGATGGCAGTAGCTGCGCAACCTGCCCTCCTCGCGGCGGACCACGAGCGACATCTTTGCGTGCGTCTTCAATTCGATGAAGCCGAAGACAACCTGTACGCCGGCGCGTTCCAGGTCGCGCGCCCAGCGGATGTTGGCCTCTTCGTCAAATCGCGCCTTGAGCTCCACCAGTGCCGTCACCGACTTGCCGGCCTCGGCGGCGTCGATCAGCGCGCGTACGATCGGGCTGTCGTTGGAGGTGCGGTAGAGCGTCTGCTTTATCGCCACGACCTCAGGATCGCGCGCAGCCTGGAGAAGAAACTGGACCACCACGTCGAAGGACTCGTAGGGGTGGTGGACGACCATGTCTTTTTCGCGGATGGCGGCGAAGCAATCGCCGGCGTGCTCGCGGACGCGCTCGGGAAATCGCGCATTGTAGGGCTCGAAGCGCAGGTCGTTGCGCGGGGCCTTGGTGATCTCCGACAGCGTGTTGAGCGCGAGCAATCCCGGCAGGACGGCAACGCGGTTTTCCGGTACGCCGAGTTCGTTCACGACGAAATGGCGCAACGATTCCGGCATTTCGGAATCGGTCTCGATACGGATCACCGAACCGCGGCGGCGGCGCTTCAGAGCGGTTTCGAAGAAGCGGACGAGATCCTCGGCCTCTTCCTCAACCTCGATATCGCTGTCGCGGATGATGCGGAACGTACCGGAGCCCTGCACCTCGTAGCCGGGGAACAGCCTGTCGATGAAGAGGCTGACGGCGTCCTCCAGCGTGATGTAGCGAATGACTGCGCCATCGTCCGGCAGCCGGATGAAACGGTCCAGCGCGGGCGGCAGGCGCAGCAGTGCCGTCATCGGCTCGCGATCGCGCTTGTGGACCAGCTGCAGCCCCATCGAGAAGCCTAGGTTGGGGATGAAGGGGAACGGATGCGCCGGGTCGATGGAAAGAGGCGTCAGCACCGGGAAGATCGACTGCTCGAACTCCTGGGCGAGCCAGCTGCGGTCGTCGCCCTTCAGGGCGGTTGGCCGGATGATGACGATGTCTTCCTTGGCGAGATACTGCTGCAGCACGGCCAGCGAAGCCTGCTGCTCCATCTGCAGGTTGTCGATTTCCTTCAGGATATCGTCCAGCTGCTCGGCCGAGGTCTTGCCGTCCGGGCTGCGTATGGCAATCCCCTGGCGGACCTGCCCCTCCAGGCCGGCGACCCGGACCATGAAGAACTCGTCGAGGTTCGCCGCCGAGATCGACAGGAAGCGCACGCGCTCGAGCAGCGGATGGGCGGTGTTGAGGGTTTCCTCGAGAACGCGGCGATTGAACTGAAGCCACGAGAACTCGCGGTTCACGAAGCGTTCGGGGCTCTTCATCAACTCCGTGAGAGCCTGCGCATTGTCGAATTCCAGCGGCTCTTCTGCGCTCTCGTTTTTCGTCGGTACTGCATCCATGTCCATAACCGCCCCGTTGTTTTTGTTCAGGCTGTTAGCGCAGTTTGACGACGGTTCTATGACAGTCAATCCCCGAGGTCGGGGCTATCCCCCTCGGCCATCTGGCCGAGCACCTCCTGTGCTAGCGCTCGCGTGATGCGACTGCCGCGCGCCAGCGCCAGCCTGTCGAGGCGGTCCACAACCTTTTGCGCGGCATCGAGGGACCGTTCCATCCGCGCGACCATGTAGGCGACGAGGCGGTCGTCCACGAAAAGCTGGCGGTCGGCGAAGAGTTTGACGATCACTTGCGACAGAAGCTCGTCGTCGGGCTCGCCGATCTCCACCACCGTCGCAGCCTTGAGACGCGAGCGCAGGTCCGGCAGTTCAACCGGCCAGGACATCGGCCAAAGGCGCGAGGTCATCAGAAGGGTGTTGCCGTTCTGGCGGACGTTGTTGATGACATGGAAGAGCGAACGGTCGTCAAAGCCGCACCGGTCGGCATCCTCGAACAGCACCGGGCCTGCGGCCGCCATCTCTTCCGCCCCCTCGCCTTCCAGCGGGCGGATTTCGGCAGCGCCCGAACGCTCGCGCCAGATCGAGGCGAGATGCGTCTTGCCCGAACCGATCGGGCCGGCCAGGATCACCACCGGCGACGGCCAGTTCGGCCAGGCATCGACGACGGAGACAGCGGCGCTCAGCGGATCGGATATCAGCAGGTCGTCGCGACCTGACGAGGAAACGTGCTGGAACTCCAGCGGTAGCTGTTCTGCTGGTTTGGGCGATTTCATGTGATACTCGGCTACGGCTTGCGAACGGAAGGTGTTTCCTTCTTCCGGACGGCGGGCGGATTGCCCTGACCGTGATAGACGTCGCTGTCAAGGTAGCGCTGAAGGCCGAAACGGACAAGCACGCCGATCGCAGCGGAGGCGGGAACCGCCACCAGCAGGCCGACGAAGCCGAACAGGGCGCCGAAGGCGAACAGCGCGAACATCAGCCAAACCGGGTGGAGGCCGACCTGCTTTCCCACGAGCTTCGGCTGCAGGATGTTGCCCTCGATGAACTGCCCGGAGAAGAAGATCGCGAGCACGGCGCCGATCCACAGGTAGTCCGGCCAGAACTGAACGATGGCGACGCCGACCGAGAGAACGAGCCCCACCATCGAGCCCACATACGGCACGAAGCTGATCATGCCGGCGAAGAGGCCGATCAGCAGGCCGAAGTTCAGTCCGACGGATGTCAGCCCAACGCCGTAATACAGGCCGAGAATGATGCAGATCGAACCCTGCCCGCGGACAAAGCCGGCGATGGCGGTGTTCATCTCGGTTGCGATCTGGCGGACGGTCGTGACGTGCTGGCGCGGAATCCAACTGTCGACCTTGGCGATCATCCGGTCCCAGTCGAGCAGCAGGTAGAAGGCGACGACGGGGGTCACGATGAGCAGCGAGGCGATGTCGACGAGCGCAAGCCCGGAATTCCAGATCTGCTTGAAGACAGTGCCGAGCAGCCCGGCACCTTCGGCTAGGACGCTGCCGAAGCCCTGCTTGATCGTGCCCATCTGGCTGCTGATCCAGGGCGGCAGGATATCGGGGTTGAAGCTCGTAACCAGTTCCTGCAACTGGGTGATGTAACCGGGCAGCTTGGAGAAGAGATCGGAGGCCTGCGTCGCCAGAAGCGGGATGATGATCATCAGCGAAAGGGCAAACAGGATGACGAAGGCGACGAGGATGAAGACCGTCGCCATGGTGCGGCTGAGGCCGAAGCGCTCCAGCCTGTCGGCGACCGGATCGAGGAAATAGGCGAGCGCCATGCCGGCGACGAAAGGCAGCAGGATCGAGCTGAAGATCATCAAGAACAGCACGAGGCCGGCCAGCGCGATCAGCCAGAAGATGACCTGCCGCTTCAGCCCGGCACCGCTGACATGGCCGGAAACCTGGCCAGGGGCCGCGCTGCGATGTACTGTTTCGTGACCCTTCACGACCGCCCTACCCTGACTGAAACGCATCCTGATGTTGAAATAGGCTGCACTGGAGAGAATGGTCAAGGTCGCGGCGGGTAAATCGACGGCGTGCTTTCGGGATGCGGCCTTCGGGCCGGCAAAAACGTTAAAAAAGCCGGGCGATCCGGGCATTGCGCTTGCACTTGCGGCCCCGACGTGCCAATCGGGCGCAATTGCCAGAAAGCGGAGAGCGGACGATGAGCCAGTCTGACAGAAACGGCCTGACCTACAGCGATGCGGGCGTCGATATCGACGCGGGCAACCTGCTGGTCGAGAAGATCAAGCCGGCCGTACGCTCCACCCGCCGCCCCGGCGCCGACGGCGAGATCGGCGGCTTCGGCGGCCTGTTCGACCTGAAAGCGGCAGGTTTTTCCGATCCGGTTCTGGTCGCCGCCAATGACGGCGTCGGCACCAAGCTGAAGATCGCAATCGACGCCGACAAACACGACACCGTCGGCATCGACCTCGTCGCCATGTGCGTCAACGACCTCGTGGTGCAGGGTGCGGAGCCGCTGTTCTTCCTCGACTATTTCGCCACCGGCAAGCTCGATCCCGACCAGGGTGCGGCGATCGTCGGCGGCATCGCCGAGGGCTGCCGCCAGGCCGGCTGCGCGCTGATCGGCGGGGAAACCGCCGAGATGCCGGGCATGTATGCCGGCGGCGACTACGACCTCGCGGGCTTTGCCGTGGGTGCCGCCGAGCGCGGCAAGCTTTTGCCGGCCGGCGACATCGCGGAAGGCGACGTGATCCTGGGCCTTGCCTCCTCCGGCGTCCACTCCAACGGCTATTCGCTGGTGCGCAAGATCGTGGCACTGTCCGGGCTTGCCTGGGACGCCCCCGCCCCGTTTACTGAAGGCAAGACGCTGGCCGAAGCGCTGATGACACCGACAAAGATCTATGTGAAGCCGCTTCTGAAAGCGATCCGCGAGACCGGTGCGATCAAGGCGCTGGCGCACATCACCGGCGGCGGCTTCCCGGAAAACATTCCGCGCGTGTTGCCGAAGCACCTCGCAGCCGAGATCGACCTCGACGCCGTGAAGGCGCCCTCCGTCTTTTCCTGGCTGTCGAAGACCGGCGGGGTCGCCGCGACCGAAATGCTGCGCACCTTCAACTGCGGCGTCGGCATGATCGCCGTCGTTTCGGCGAATGACGTCGAGCGCGTCAGTGCGGTGCTTGCGGCCGAAGGCGAAACCGTCCTCACGCTCGGCCGCATGGTCGCCCGCACGGAACGCGCGTCCGGCACCAGCTACAAGGGCACGCTCGCCCTATGAGTTCAGGCGTCACCCGCAAGCGCGTCGTCGCCTTCGTCTCCGGCAGCGGCTCCAACATGGTCAAGCTTGCCGACAGCTGCGCGGCGCCGGACTTCCCGGCCGAGATCGTCGCCGTCTTTTCCGACAAGCCGGACGCAGGCGGACTTGCCAAGGCAAAGGCGCGGGGCATTCCGACCTTCGCCTTCGCCCGCAAGGATTTCGCCTCGAAGGAGGCGCACGAGGAGGCGATCCTCGCCGAACTCGACCGCCAGCGCCCCGACATCGTCTGCCTCGCAGGCTACATGCGCCTGCTTTCGGGCCGCTTCATTTCCCGCTACGAAGGCAGGATCCTCAACATCCACCCCTCGCTGCTGCCGCTCTTCCCCGGCCTCGACACCCATCGCCGCGCCATCGAGGCCGGCATGAAGCTCGCCGGCTGCACGGTGCACTTCGTCACGGAAGGCATGGACGAGGGCCCGCAGATCGTCCAGGCGGCAGTACCTGTGCTTTCAGGCGACACGCCCGGCGATCTTGCAGCGCGGGTGCTGACGGTGGAGCACCGGGCCTATCCGCTGGCGCTGAAGCTGTTTGCCGAAGGCAAGGTGAGGATGGAAGGCGGCAAGGCGGTGGCGGTCGATGCGCCGGCAGGCGAATCCACGGGATCGCTCATCGTTCCGAACCGTTAGATCCCCTGGTCACCGGAATCCCCGGCTGGCATTCAAAGAGCCGAGATCCGGTTGCGGCCGGCCCGTTTCGACAGATAAAGCCCCTCATCGGCGCGTTTCAGTACATCGCTGGAAAACCGATCCGGCCGACCGAACTCGCTGATGCCGCCGCTGATCGTCGATTCATAGCGCACGTTCTCCCTCAGGATGATGGGAACACGTTCGCGCAGCCGCTCGGCAATTTCCAACGCGTCGCCGCGATGGGTGCCGGGCATCACGACCACGAATTCGTCTCCGCCGAAACGGGCAATCACATCGCTCTGGCGCAGATGCTGGCGGCACAGGCGCGCAATTTCCACGAGGGCCGCGTCACCTGCGTGATGCCCCATCTCGTCATTGAGCCGTTTGAAATTGTCGAGATCGAAGACGAGGACAGAAGTCTGAGACCTTTCCCGCTCAAAGATCGCCAGCTGGTGATCCAAGGTCTCCATCAGCTTCCGTCGGTTGTACAGCCCGGTCAGGGCGTCCGTTTCGCTGAGTTGGCGCAGCTTTTTCTGAACGTCGTTCTTGTCGGTGATGTTGCTCGCCACCCAGACGACGGCAGCCTCGCCCTCCACCTGGAAACTCAACGCCTGGATGCGGCCTTCGAACCAGATGGAATGACTGGGGCCGTCGCCGGCTCCCTTGACGTCGCTGCCGCTGAGTTCGTATTCGACGATATGGAGTACACCGCTTTCCAGCGCCTTTTCAATTTCGTCAGCAAACCACTGAGCCTTCTCCTCCTTCAGCACTTCAAACATGCTGCGCCCGACAAGGGCGCTACCGTCATGATAGTGCCGGAGGTCCTTCCCTCCGAATACCGCTGCATAGCGGCCACTGCGCGTGAGGATGAATGCGGGGTCCGGGAGGGAGGAAAGGATTGAAACCAATTGCTGTTGCGAAAACACGATACCACTTTCCGGCGTTACCTACCGACACGGCCCTGCCCAAAACACTTGCATGTGCCGTGGCACACGCGCGCATTTCACTTGCAAGTCAGCCTCCCGGTTCCTCCTAATTGCCACAACGGCATTTCACTTTTCTAAATGCATAGCTCCCGGAAAGCGGCAGGCATTCTTGACCGACGGAGTGAGGCAAACCTGCGGTGGAACGTGCCACTGCCCTTGATGTCCAGCTCCGATACGGCTTGAACGAAGACAGCCTGTCTTCAGTCGCGTACCAGAAACTGCGCGAGCTGACCCGTCACATCAAGCTTCGGCTGCGCCCGAACAACAGGCCAAAGCGCTACTTCCGCTGCAACAGCGCCCACTGCACCAGCATGATCGTCTTGCCGTCGCAGATCTCGCCGGTCTCAATCATGCGGGCCGCCTCGTCGAGACCGATTTCGACGACCTCGATGTCCTCGTGCTCATGGTCGGCGCCGCCGCCGTTGCCCTCGCGCACCGAGGCATCGATCTCGGCTGCGAAGAAGTGGACGAGTTCGGTGACCGCGCCCGGGCTCATGAAGGCGCGGAACAGCGATTTCACCTCGCCGATCCGGTAGCCGGTCTCCTCCATCACCTCGCGGCGGATGGCGTCGGCCGGATGGTCGCCGTCGAGCAGGCCCGCAGGCGTCTCCAGCAGCCAGCCGGAATCGCCGTTCTGATAGGCGGGCATTCGGAACTGGCGCACGAGGATGATCGTATCGCGCTTCCGGTCGTGCAGCAGGATCGTCGCGCCGTTTCCGCGGTCGTAGACCTCGCGCTCGAGGCGGACGGTGTGGCCGTCCGAGCCGGTGTAGTCGAAGGTCACCTTGCGCAGGTGGTACCAGTTGTCGGATAGGGTTTCGTCTGAGACGACCTCGATCTTCGCGTCGCGAAACTTCGTCATGAAACCTCTTTTTCGAGCCAGACGCGGTTATCGTGCAGGGCAGCGCCGCCATAGGGCGCGACGGGATCGGCGCCGGTCAGCACGTTGATGCCCTCGCCGTCGAGATGGGCATCGTTCGGCCAGATGCCCTCGCAGATCAGCACGCCCGGCTTGCCCTCGCCCGTCACCTTCGCATGCAGGCGGATCTCGCCGCGGACGTTGCCAATCTTGACGACGTCGCCGTCGCCGATTCCTCGGGACTGGGCGTCTTCGGGATGGATCATCACTTCCGGCCGGCCCTCGCGGTCGCGCGACCACTTCATCTCTGTGAAGCTCGAATTCAGGTAGGTGCGGGCTGGCGGGGTGGCCAGGCGGAAGGGATGGTCGGCGTCCGCCACCTCGATCACCTCGACATAGTCCGGAAAGTCCGGCAGTGCGGCGTGCGGGCCGAGCGGGCCGATCGATGCCGGCGGCCGGTTCGGGGCGGGCGTTGCCGTCCAGTCGGGGCGAAAGCGGAATTTTCCGTCCGGATGGCCAAAGCCCTTCCGGTAGTGCGCAGTCTCGAAGTCCGGCTGGCAATCGATCCACTTCGCCGCGGCCAGACCGTCATAGTCGATCTCGTAATGCGGCAGCATGCGGGTAATGTGCTCGCGCTCCGAAAGGCCGAAGCCAGGCATGTTCGATACGCCGAGGCGCCGCGCCAGCTCGTCGATGACGAAGAGATTGGTGCGCACGGTCGCAGGCGGCTCGACGAGCTTGGGCCCGAGCAGGATGTGCTGGTGGCCACCGCCGCGATAGAGGTCGTCGTGCTCGACGAACATGGTGGCCGGCAGGACGATGTCGGCGAGCTTGGCGGTATCGGTCATGAACTGCTCGTGGACCGCGACGAAGAGGTCGTCGCGCAGAAAACCCTGTTTCACCAGCCGCTGCTCGGGCGCAATGCTGGCCGGGTTGGTGTTCTGGATCAGCATGGCCGTCACCGGTCCGCGATGACGCAGTGCCACCGGATCGCCGGTGAGCACGCGGCCGATCTGCGACTGGTCGAGCTCGCGGATGTCGGGATCGATCATGTCGAGGCCCATCAGCTCGCGCTTGTCGAGCCGGTAGATACCGCCATTGTTGTGGAAGGCGCCGCCGCCCTCGTGCTGCCAGGAGCCGAGCACGGTCGCGACCGAGCAGGCGGCGTGCATGGAGACGGAGCCGTTGCGGCTGCGGGTGAAGCCGTAGCCAAGGCGGAAGAACGTGCGCTTCGTCTCGCCTACGAGCCGGGCGAATGCCTCGATCTCCTCGACCGAAAGCCCGGTGATCGCGGCCGCCCATTCCGGCCCGCGCGAGGCCAGATGCGCCTCCAGGCCGGCCGGGTCGTCGGCAAACTCTGCCATATAGGCACGGTCGGCATGGCCGTCGCGAAAGGCGGTGTGCATGACGGCACAGGCGAGTGCCGCGTCCGTGCCAGGGCGCAGCTTCAGCGCCATGTCGGCCTGCTTCATCGTCGGATTGTCGTAGATGTCGATGACGACGAGCTTCGCGCCCCGCTCCTTGCGGGCCTTCACCGCATGGGTCATGACGTTGACCTGGGTGGCGACCGCGTTCGTGCCCCAGATGACGACGCAGTCGGCCTTGGCCATCTCGCGCGGGTCGGGACCGGTGAGGCTGCCGGTGCCCATCACGTAGCCGGTCCAGGCCGTGTTGGTGCAAATGCTGTCGAAGAAGCCGGAATAGCGCTTGGCATGGCGCAGGCGGTCGATCGAATCGCGCTGCACCTGCCCCATCGTGCCGGCATAGTAGTAGGGCCAGACGGCCGCGCTTCCGTGCGCCTGCTCGGCCTTGACGAAGGCGTTCGCGATCTCGTCCAGCGCGTCTTCCCAGGCGACCTCCTGCCAGCCGCCCCCGCCCTTTTCGCCCGTGCGGCGCAGCGGCTTCATCAGCCGGTCCGGGTGGTAGAGCCGGTCGGCATAGCGGGCAACCTTGGCGCAGATCACGCCTGCCGTGTAGCTGTTGTCGGCGCTGCCACGCACCTTGCCGATACGCCCGTCGGCGCCGATCTCGATGTCGAGCGCGCAGGCGGAGGGACAGTCATGCGGACAGACCGAGTGGCCGGTCCGGGATTTGCCGAGATTGGGGGTCGCAACGTTCATGGCATTTGTATATTGCAGGGTGGCAGCGCCAAGAAGGCATAAAATTCTCCCATCGCAACAATTGATGGGCGCATCACGGAAACTTCGATGAACTACCGCCACATCTACCATGCAGGCAACTTCGCCGACGTGCTCAAGCATGCGGTGCTGGCACGGCTCGTCACCTACATGAAGGCCAAGGACAAGGCATTCCGGCTGCTCGACACGCATGCCGGGCTCGGCCTCTACGACCTGTCGAGCGAAGAGGCGCAGAAGACCGGGGAATGGCGCGACGGCATCGGCCGGCTGCTGGACGGCGACCTGCCGGAGGAGATTGCGGCGCTGCTCGCCCCCTATATCGACGCGGTGAAGGCGCTCAATCCCGGCGGCGGCATCCGCCTCTATCCCGGCTCGCCGAAGCTTGCGCGCATGCTGTTCCGTCCGCAGGACCGGCTGTCGGCGATGGAATTGCACCCCGACGACTACGAAAGCCTGCACCGCCTGTTCGACGGGGATTTCCAGAGCCGCGTCACCCATCTGGACGGCTGGCTGGCGCTCGGCGGGCACCTGCCGCCGAAGGAAAAGCGCGGCATCGTCCTGGTCGACCCGCCCTTCGAGATCGAGGGCGAGTACGAGCGGCTGACCGACGGGCTCGCCAAGGCCTGGCGGCGGTTCCCGGGCGGCGTATACTGCCTCTGGTACCCCTTGAAAAAGGGCGCGCCGATCACCGAATTTCACAAGGCGCTGAAGGAGCTTGGCATCCCCAAGATGCTCTGCGCCGAGCTTTCCGTGAAGAGCGACCGCGAGACGACGGGGCTGACGGGCTCCGGTCTGATCGTCGTCAACCCGCCGTTCACGCTGAAGGAGGAGCTTGGCCGCCTGCTGCCTTACCTCAAGGAAAAGCTGCGGCAGGACCGCTTCGCCTCCTCCCGCTGCTTCTGGATTACCGGCGAGAACCAGGCCGCCTCTTGACCAAGGGCCACACCGGAACGCAATCTTCGCTTCGGGCAAGGGCTGCAACAGCGCGGTTTTGCAGCCGGGACGGAACGCATTGCGGCGACCGGCCCGACCCGGGGACCGCCGGAGGGGACTATGACCGTCGCTAGAACCGCAGGCATCGCCGCCTGGATCGCCGCCGCATTTTGCGCCACGCCTTTGTCGTCCGCCGACTATGAGACCGGGGCGCGTCCGCACCCTGCCTATGCCTCCGGCATCCCTGCCGGTGCATGCACCGATCCGGGCGTGCTGCGCTTCATTACCGGCCGCTTCGAATACAAGGCGGCCAACTACATCCGGCAGAACCTGTCGATCTACGAGATCGGCAAGATGCAGCTCAGCCGCTACGAGCCGTTCAACGACTACATGTCCTCCGTCCAGCGGGAATACTGCGTCGCCTCTGCGACGCTGACGGACGGCAGCCGCCGCCCGCTTCTCTACGTGATCGAGACGCCATGGGGCTTTGCCGGCGTCGGACGCAACATCGAATTCTGCATTCCGGGGCTCGACCCCTGGTATGTGTATGGCGATTCCTGTGATTCGCTTCGCTAGACGACCGTGACATCCAAGACCTCGCCTCTCCGGCGCCGCCGCGGCTGCCTTGCTCCGCTTCTGATTGCCCTGCCGCTCGCGCTTGCCGGTTGCAGCGACGACCAGTCCCGCCCTGCCGACGCCAAGCCACCTGTGCAGACAGGCGGCGTGACGCAGGCCACGACACAGTCTGCCACACAGGCCACACAGAAGGCGGCGCAGGCCGAAAGCGAACGACAGGGCAGTTTTCCCACATCCCTTCCCACGGGGAACGGCTTCGATTTCTACGTGCTGTCGCTCTCCTGGTCGCCAACCTGGTGCATGGACAACGACTCATCGGGCCAGGGCGACCAATGCCGCGCGGGCCGCAATGCCGGCTTCATCGTGCACGGCCTGTGGCCGCAGAACGAGCGCGGCTATCCCGAATTCTGCCCAACGCGGGAGTCCGACCGCGTCCCCGCCTCTCTCGGCCGCAACTATCTCGACATCATCCCGAGCATGGGGTTGATCGGCCACCAGTGGCGCAAGCACGGCAGTTGTTCGGGTCTGTCGCAGCGCGACTACCTCGCCACGACCCGCGCCGCCTTCGAGCGCCTTGTGCTCCCGGACACGCTGGAGGAGGCGACCGGCAACCGCACAGGCCCGGCAGCGATAGAGGGGGCGCTCGTCGAAGCCAATCCCGGCCTTACGGAACACGGCATCGCCGTCACCTGCGACGGCGGGCGGCTGGACGAGATCCGCATCTGCATGACGCGCGACCTGAATTTCCGCGATTGCCCGGAGGTGGACCGTGCCGCCTGCCGGGCCAAGACGATTACCCAACCGCCAATCCGCTAGCGACACATCCGGAGACCAACTTTGAAGATCTTCTATTCCGTCACCTCGCCCTATTCGACGAAGGTCCGCATGGCCGCGCATTATGCCGGCCTCGATGCCGAGCATGTCTCGACCGATACAAATGCCGACCCGGCCGAGTTGATCGCCGCCAATCCGCTGGGCAAGATCCCGACGCTTTTGACCGACGAAGGGCTGGCGATCTACGACAGTCGCGCCATCATGCATTTCATCGACCGCGAGACCGGCCGCAAGCTTTACCCGCGCGCTGCCGCCAAGCGCACGGAAGCCGATGTGCTCGAGGCGACTGCGGACGGCGTGTGCGACTGCCTGCTGGCGATCGTCTACGAACGGCGCACACGGCCGGACGACAAGATCCACCAGCCCTGGATCGACCGGCAGTGGGCGAAGGTAGAGCGCGCGCTCGACCACCTGGAAAAGACAATGCCGCGGCTCGGCAAGATGCCGCATGGCGGCCACTTCGCGCTGGCCGCCATGCTGCGCTACATCGAACTGCGCTTCGCCGGCCAATGGCAGAAGGGCCGCCCGAAGCTGAAGCGGTATCTCTCGCGGTTCGAGGCGGTGTTTCCGGACTTTGCCAAGTTCAAGGATTGAGGGCGCTGCGGCGCCATTATCAGGCCTGTTTGCTTTGTCTCACCGCGCAGACGCGCGGTGACTGGATGCCGGATCAAGTCCGGCAGGACGGAGATATGAAGGCAGCGCCTCTTGCACTTCCAGAGTGCATCACCACAATCGGCCTGTGAAGGGGTATGTCTCCTGTGAAGGGGTATGTCTCCTGTGAAGGGGTATGTCTACAGTCTCGCGTCCAGGCACAAGGGAACGCGTTAAATCCAGACTGGGTGACTGCTCACTATTTGCATGGCATCTGAATCTGGATGGCATTTATGGTGCCCAGTGGCTTCACTTGTCTCCGACAACCGCGTGCGCGGCAACCTCCTTGCATCCGTCATGCCGGACTTGATCCGGCATCCATCCACGGAGCCTCGGCGCAGCGAACAATGCTCCCGTTTCGCGCCAGCATAATGGAGCCAGCGTGCGGAATGCGCAAAGACAAAGGGCCGGACGCTTGTGCGCCCGGCCCTTTCGTTCATTCACCTGATCGGGAGGATCAGAACTTCACGCCCATACCGACGCGGACGCTCTGCTCGTCCTGGCCGGCGCTGACCTTGCCGGAGTCCAGGTTGAAGTCCTTGCTGCCGTAGTCGGTGTAGCGGTATTCGACGCGGGCGGTGACGTTGTTGGTGACGAAGGTTTCGGCACCGACGCCGGCCGTCCAGCCGACCATGGTGTTCTTGTCGGACGAGGTGTTGTCCTCCATCTTGGCGCGCGACAGGGCCAGACCGCCCGTGCCGTACAGCAGGACCGGGTTCAGGTCGACACCGACGCGGGCACGCAGCGAGCCGTTGACGCCCTGCTCGGCTTCGCGGGTCGAGTTCTTCGAATCGATGCCCGAGTAGTTGACGTCGGCTTCACCGCCGTACACCAGCTGGCCGCTCTGCATGTTGTAGCCGCCGTAGACGCCGCCGCCGAAGCCGTTGGCACCGTTGCCGCTCTGCTTCTGGAAGTTGCCGTGCTGCCAGGTGACGGTACCACCCGCGTAACCGCCGGCCCAGTTGCCGCTTGCGACCGGCTCGGAATATTCGGCGGCCGGAGCCTGGGGGATCTGATCGACCGCGTCGGCAGCATGTGCGGACTGGAAGGCAGCGATCGACATGGCGGAAGCCATCAGGGTGGTGATCAGGGTACGCATACTAATTCTCCTTTGCATTCCATGCCGACGGCAATCAACACACCAATTCGGCACCACTAATATATACGGCGTTACGCGTCCGGTTGAGTTCAAATTGAATAAAGATTGAGGATTTGAAAGAGCGGAAATGTGAAATTTTCACGGCACAATCATGATCAGATTGCGATGTTGCTTTCCGACAACATGCAATTTATTAACCATAATATCAAATATAGAAAATATACTTCGATATCGGCAAACAACATTGTCGATCGAACGCTTCTGTTAATTATTCTGAAAACTTTATGCGGCCCAGTTTAAGCGCTCGCTCCAATCTCTATATCTGTGGCAGGTTAAGCAAACAGAAAGCGACGCGAGCCCTTCATTGAGAATTCTTCATCGAACAGCACTGGTGACGGGCGCGGCCCATCGGATCGGTCGCGCGATTGCCGAGGACCTGGCGGCGAACGGTTTCGCTGTCGCCATCCACGCCAACTCGTCGATCGAGACGGCGCGATCGATCGCCCGCACAATCACGGCGAATGGCGGACGCGCCGCCGCGCTCGACTGCGACCTCGCCGACGCGGACGCGACCGCGCTGCTGGTGGATCGCGCGGTGGAGGCGCTTGGTACGCTGGGCGTCGTCGTCAACAACGCCTCGCTGTTCAAGCCCGACAGCCTGCGCAATCTCGACAGCGCGCTATGGGACCGCCATTTCGATGTCCATGTCCGTGCGCCGTCGATTCTCGCCCGTGACTTCACCCGGCAACTGCCGGAGGGGTCGGGCGGGCTGATCGTCAACATCATCGACCAGCGCGTATGGAACCCGACGCCACGCTACTATTCCTACACACTGTCGAAATCGGCGCTGTGGATGGCGACGCGGACCATGGCCCAGGCACTGGCGCCGCGCATCCGCGTCAACGCCATCGGTCCCGGGCCGACGCTGCCGAACGAGCGCCAGAGCGAGGCCGATTTCAAGGCGCAGACCGAGGCGCTCCTGCTGCAATCCGGACCTGATCTTGACGAATTCGGTCGGACCATCCGCTTTCTGGTCGACACGCCCTCGATTACGGGGCAAATGATCGCCCTTGACGGCGGCCAGCATCTTGCGTGGCAAACGCCAGACGTCGCGGAGATCACGGAATGACCACCGGCCGGCCGGTGCAGGATGGCGGCATCCTCTATGACGAAACGGAGCGGGACGACGAAGAGGAGCTGACGGAAGCCGCGCCCTCCCCCTCATCCTTGCCCGACATCGAATGGTCCGAGGCGATCGAACCGTCGCAGGAAGGCTTGCGAGGCGCGGAACTGATCCAGGCCTTCGTCAAGCGCCTGCCCAACAGCCCCGGCGTCTACCGCATGTTCAACGAGGCCGGCGACGTGCTCTATGTCGGCAAGGCACGCAGCCTGAAGAAGCGCGTGAACAACTATGCGCTCGGCCGCGGTCATTCCAACCGCATCGGCCGGATGATCCGCGAGACGGCGAACATGGAGTTCGTCACGACGCGCACGGAGACCGAAGCGCTGCTGCTGGAGGCGAACCTCATCAAGAGGCTGCGCCCGCGCTTCAACGTGCAGCTTCGCGACGACAAGTCGTTTCCCTATATCCTCGTGACGGCGGACACCCGGGCGCCTGCGATCTTCAAGCATCGGGGCGCACGCAGCCGCAAGGGCGCCTATTTCGGACCGTTCGCATCCGCCGGCGCCGTCGGCCGGACCATCAATTCACTGCAGCGCGCCTTCTTGTTGCGTACCTGTACGGACAGCGTCTTCGAAAGCCGGACGCGCCCCTGCCTGCTCTACCAGATCAAGCGCTGTTCGGGGCCTTGCACGCACGAGATCAGCGACGAGGGTTACGGCGAGCTGGTGCAGGAGGCGAAGGATTTCCTCTCCGGCAAGAGCCAGAACGTGAAGGGCCAGATCGCCGCCGCCATGAACGAGGCGGCGGAAAACCTGGATTTCGAGCGCGCCGCCGTCTATCGCGACCGGCTGGCAGCGCTTTCCCATGTCCAGAGCCACCAGGGCATCAACCCGGCCGGGGTCGAGGAGGCGGACGTCTTCGCCATCCACCACGAGGGCGGCATTTCCTGCATCCAGGTGTTCTTCTTCCGCACCGGGCAGAACTGGGGCAACCGGGCCTATTTCCCGAAAGCCGATCCGCAGCTTGCGGGCGGCGAGGTGCTGAACGCCTTCCTCGCCCAGTTCTACGACGACAAGCCGTGTCCCCGTCAGATCCTGCTATCGGAGAAGATCGAGGAGCAGGAACTGCTTTCCCAGGCGCTGAGCGAGAAATCCGGCTACCGGGTCGCAATCCACGTGCCGCAGCGCGGCGAGAAGAAGGACCTGGTGGACCAGGTGCTGGCGAACGCCCGCGAGGCGCATGGCCGAAAGCTCGCCGAGACCGCATCCCAGTCGCGGCTTCTCGAAGGTTTCGCGCAGACCTTCAAGCTGCCCACCGTGCCGCGCCGCATCGAAATCTACGACAACTCGCACATCATGGGCACCAATGCGGTCGGCGGCATGGTGGTCGCGGGGCCGGAGGGCTTCGTCAAGGGGCAGTACCGGAAGTTCAACATCCGCTCGACCGAGATCACCCCCGGTGACGACTTCGGCATGATGCGGGAGGTGATGACGCGCCGCTTCTCGCGGCTGATCAAGGAAGAAGGCCTGCCGGACCGAAGTGTGGACGCCTGCACTGAAGCCGCCGACCTGCCCTTCCCGGCGTGGCCGGACGTGATCCTGATCGACGGCGGCCAGGGTCAGATGACGGCGGTGCGGGCCATTCTCGCCGAACTCGGCATCACCGATCACGTCGTCGCCATCGGCGTCGCCAAGGGGGCTGACCGCGAGGCCGGCCGCGAGCGTTTCTTCGCCGCCGGCACGCCGGACTTCTCGCTGCCGCCGCGCGATCCGGTGCTCTACTTCATCCAGCGGCTGCGCGACGAGGCGCACCGCTTCGCCATCGGTTCGCACCGGGCACGCCGCAAGAAGGAAATGGTCAAGAACCCGCTCGACGAGATCGCGGGAATAGGGCCAACGCGCAAGCGTGCCCTGCTGCAGCATTTCGGCACCGCCAAGGCTGTGTCCCGCGCCGGCATATCCGACCTCATGACGGTGGAAGGCATCTCCGAAAGCGTTGCGCGACTGGTCTACAATCACTTCCACGAAGACGGGCGGTAGCGCGGCAGCTCAGGCACTGCCGCTTGTGCCGCCGCCCGGCTCGTCACAGCAGGAAATCCGCCTTTACGAAGGTGTGTGCGCCGGAAAAGAGGATGCTGAAATCCGCCTTGCCGTCGCCGTCCACATCGCCCGAAAGCACCGTGTCGCTGCCGCTCTTCTGATACCGCAACTCGCCCGCGTGCTTGCCGAAGCCGGACTTGCCGATGAACACGAAGGCGTTGTCGGCACTCGTCGCCACGCGCGCATCGATGCTGCGCAGGTCGATCAGGTCGCCGCCGCTGTGGGAGAAATCGAGCACGGTGTCGCGCCCGCCGCTGGAAACGGTCGTTTCGGATAGCTTGCGGAACACGAAGTGGTCGCGCCCCGCCCCGCCGGAAAGCCTGTCTGTGCCCGCGCCGCCTTCGAGCGTATCGTTGCCGTTGCCGCCGTAGAGCCGGTCGTTCCCGCTGCCCCCGTCGATCACGTCGTTGCCGTCCATGCCTTTCACGAGGTTCGCGCCGGCATTGCCGGTGATCCGGTTCGACAAGGCATTGCCGGTACCGGCATGGTTCCCGGAGCCCGTAAGAAGTAGTCGTTCGACATTGTCCGTGAGCGAATAGCTGCAACCGGCCTGCACCGTATCCGTGCCCTCGCCCCTGAGCTCCACGACGATGTCGCCGGCGCTCACCACATAGAGATCGTTGCCGGCGCCGCCATAAAGGCGATCGGATCCGGCGCCGCCGTCCAGCGTGTCGTTCCCATCACCGCCTTCAAGCCTGTCATCGCCGCCGCCGCCGAAAAGCAGGTCGTTGCCGCCAAGCCCTTTCAGCGTATTGGCCCCGGCATTGCCGGTGATCGTATTGGCGAGCGAATTGCCGGTGCCGCTGTATTTGCCCGATCCCATCAAGGCGAGCTTTTCGATGTTGGCACTGAGCGTATAGCTGCAGCTAGCCTGCACGATATCGGTTCCGGCATTCGCGACCTCGACGACCACGTCCCTGGCGTCGTCCGCCACATAGGTATCGTTGCCGCTTTCACCCTTCAGCGTGTCGATACCGCTGCCCCCGTCGATCAGGTCGTTGCCCTCCCCCCCCACCAGCGTGTCGTTGCCGCCCTTGCCGTACATCAGGTCGCCGTGAATGCTGCCGGTCAGCTTGTCGTTGCCTGACGTGCCGGAAAAGAGATCGGGCGAAATACCCATCACGGTCAGGGTGATGGTGGCCGTCGACGTCCCGCCCTTGCCATCGGAGACCGTGTAGCTGATGACGACCTTGCGGCTTTCGCCGTCACCGATGTTCTGGTTCGGCCCGACGGTCGGATTGTAAATCAGCATCTTCTTGGCATCGATCATCACCGAGCCGAAGCCGGAGACGATGCGGGCCTTGATCATCGACAGTTCGTCGCGGTCGACGTCCACGGCGGCGTCCTTGACCTCGACCTTGTAGATGGCGTTCTCGTAGGTGGAAGTGCTCAACGCCCGCGCGTTCGGATTGTCGTTTACCGGCGCCACGTCGAGAGTCAGCTTGCGCGTGATGGGATCCGTATCGCGGCCGTCGAAATCCTTGCCGCCGGTATCGACGACGTTGAAGGTCAGGGCGCCGAGCGCGATGCCGTTCAGGTTCGCCGTCGCCTTCCAGGCAAGCTTGCCGGCCTCAATGTCGCTTGCGGAAATCATCTGGCCCGGCACGACCGGGCGGCCGCCGAGCGTCAGTGTTCCGTTTGCCGGAACAGAGGAAATATGGACGGCCTTCAGCAGGTCGCCATTGGCATCGCGGAAGCCAAAATCCTCCGCCTTGAAGACGTAGGGGCTGTCTTCCTTGACATGCAGCGTCTTGCTCTCGCCGGTCGGCGCGTCATTGACGGCCCGATAGACCTTTTCGTAGAGATGGACGCCATCGTCCTCGCTTGCCTGCCAGGTCAGCGCCAGGCCGCCATCGCGAAGGGCCGCAATCTTCGGGGCGCCCTGCACCAGCGCCGACGCCTTCGCAACCGGCTCGTCGATCGACATGCGCGCAGCCCCGGTCGCGTTGAAGACGCGAAGCGAGACGGAATAGCCATCGTCGCCCTGTATCGTCCAGGCGACAGCAAAGCCGCCGCCGGCGAGCGCGACCACGAACGGGTCGCCCTGAACCCCGTCCGTTCCGGCATTCACCGGAATGTCGCCTGCCATTCTGGTCTTGCCGTCGGCATTGTAGACCTGCATGGCAAGGCCTGCTTCGTCATGGACGGTCTCGCCGCTCCACAGCACGACGAATCCGCCATCCTTCAGGGCGGTGACGAGCGGGCTGCGCTGGTCGCCGCGGGCGTGCTCGTTCACCGAGAAATCGGTGTTTGCGCGCGCGGTGCCGTCCGGATCGAAGATCTGCAGGGAAATGCCGGCCGAATCGCCGTTGCGCTCGCCGTCCCAGGCGACGACGAAGCCGCCATCGGCCAGTGCTGTAACGACGGGATGGGCCTGCGAAGCGCCATCGCCCGCAAAGATCGGCACGATCGCGTCCTTCTTGACGGATCCCGCCGTATCGAAAATCCGCATCCGCACGCGTGAGACGCCGCCGTCTTCAGAGGCTGCGCCGTCGTGAACGACAACGAATCCGCCGCCGACAAGCGCCGCTATCGAGAAACTTCCCGCCGAGGCGACGTCGAGCCGGACGTCCTGGTCGCCGGAGCTCGCCTTGCCGTCCTTGTCGAAAACGCGCAACGACAGGCCGGACGGGATATCGCCGCTGGCGGAGGTCTGCCAGGCAACGACGAGCCCGCCATCGGCAAGCGACGTCATTTGCGGCACAGACTGGGTGCCCTCGGTGCCCACATTGACCAGCGTATCGGTCGCAGACTGCGGGGTGCCGTTGGCATCGAAGATCCGAAAAGCGATGCCCGCCTCATCCCCTGCCGTCTGCCCGGCCCAGACGACCGCGAAACCGCCCCCTGCCAGCGACGTCAGCCGCGGCATTGCCTGTTGCCCGGCAAGATCAGCGTTAGCGGGAATGTCGACCAGGGACCGAAGGTTGCCGTCGGCGTTGAAGACGCGCAAGGTGACGTCGGCGGTTCCGCTCGCCGCCGTGCCGCTCCAGGCAAGCACGAAACCGCCGTCCGCCAGTGTGACGACATCGCTCTGATACGGCGCCTGCGCGAGGAACCCGTTCACCGACAACAATTCTCCACCGATGATCCCCATCGAGGACCCGCCCTCCCGAAGCCTGAACTGAATTTGATCGCGCGCATCAATCACGAACCACAACCCACGATCAATGGGACGGCAGTTCGCAGCACGCAAAACCTGTTCTAAAACGAACAAAGTTCGCAATCTATTCGGGCAAATTGAAAATTTTTCTTCATCGTGTGACGATGGCGAAACGCGCTCCGGCGTCAGCGGCTCAACGGCGGACAAAACAGCGATTAAACTGGATCATCCGAATATTGCCTTGTTCACGATGAAAAGCTGTCGCCAACGGTTGACGGAAATGTCACAAACGCCACAACTAACGGCAAACACATTTGAGACTGCGAATCCATGGCTTCTCCCGCTTACAGCATCCCCAATCTCCTCACCTACGCCCGCATGGTCGCGGTTCCACTGATCGTGCTCTGCTTTTTCGTCGAGGGGCGGCTGCAATCGTCGGACTTCGCGCGCTGGTCGGCATTCGGTCTATTCGTGGCGGCGTCGATCACGGACTTCTTCGACGGCTACCTGGCGCGGATCTGGAAGCAGACGTCCAACATCGGGCGGATGCTCGATCCGATCGCGGACAAGCTGCTGGTCGCCTCCGTCCTGCTCCTGATGGCTGCCGACGGCACGATCGCCGGCTGGACGATCTGGGCGGCCATCATCATCCTCTGCCGCGAGATCCTCGTCTCGGGCCTGCGCGAATATCTGGCGGAGCTGAAGGTCAGCGTTCCCGTGACACGCATCGCCAAGTGGAAGACGACGATCCAGATGTTTGCGATCGGCTTTTTGCTTGCCGGCCCGGCCGGCGACAAGGTGCTGCCGTACACGACCGAATTCGGCATTGCGCTGCTGTGGATCGCAGCCGCCATCACCATGTACACCGGCTACGACTATTTCCGCGCCGGCTTGAAGCATATCGTGGACGAACGATGACCAAGCTTGTCTATTTCGCCTGGGTGCGCGAACGCATCGGCCGCGGCGAGGAGGAACTCGACCTCCCCGGCCACGTAAAGACGGCCGGCGACCTCCTGCGGCATCTAAAGACACTGGGCGAAGAATACGAAATGGCGCTGGAGCATGAAAACGTGATCCGCGTCGCGGTCAATCACGAGCATGTCGAACACGGCGAGACCATCGAAGGCGCACGCGAAATCGCCCTGTTCCCGCCGATGACGGGGGGCTGAACCATGCCCGCCGGGTCCGGCATCCCCGTGGTCGTGCGCATCCAGCGCGAGGATTTCGACACCGCGGCCGAGACAGCCAGCCTCTGCGCACAACACGGGCGGATCGGTGCGGTCGTGACCTTCACCGGGCTTTGTCGCGACGAGGACGGCACCCTCGCCGCCCTCGAGCTCGAACATTACCCCGGCATGGCAGAAGCCGAAATCCGGCGCATCTGCGAAGAGGCGGTGGAGCGTTTCTCGCTCGAGGGCATCGCCGCCATCCACCGCTTCGGCCGGATGGCGCCGGGCGAAAGCATCGTCCTCGTCATCGCCGCCGCGCCGCATCGCCACGCCGCCTTCGACGGCGCATCCTTCGTCATGGATTATCTCAAGACCTCCGCCCCCTTCTGGAAGAAGGAGCATCGCGCCGACGGCAGCACCGGCGGCTGGGTCGAGGCGAAGGACGCCGACGACCGGGCGCGGGCCAAGTGGCGAAAATAGCCCATTCGGACCGACCCGCCTGTCCGGCCGAAGGGGCGTTCAGGGAATGGTCCGCTCGCGCCGGAAGACGACGAGGAGAAGGACCAGCGCCGAATAGATGACGAGGTCGCGCCAGAGAAACGCGCCATAGGCGTTCCAGACCGTCTCGGCCAACCCTAGCGCGACGCCGCCGAGTGCCGAAAGGACCGGCGTGGAATAGCCGCCGATTGCGGCGACGAAGAGCACTTTCACCCCGAAATTCAGACCGGCGCCGAAATCCATGTTGCCGTAGTAGCCGGCGGCGAGGATCCCGGCTGTGCAGGCGATCAGAGCGGCGAGCGCGAAGGCCGACAGGAAGACGCGGGGCGCATCGACGCCGCACAGTTCCGCCGCCTGCCGGTCGTCGCAGACCGCCCGCCAGCGTCGGCCCCAGTCGGAGCGGACGAGAAAGAGATGCCCGGCCAGAACGATTGCGCCCATCACCGCCGCATTGACGAGTTGCAGCACAGTCAGCGTCACCGGAAAGGCGGGGTCGCCCCACAACTCGACCGGCCGGTTCAAGAGCGGCGGCAGCCAGAGACTGCGGGTATTGGAGGCGAGCCTGGCCGTCTCCATCAGCACCAGCACGACACCGAGCGCGGCGACGACGACGGTGTTGTCCGAGGAAAATGCCAGCGGCCGCATCACCTGGCGGCCAACGAGCAGGCCCGCACCCATTCCATAGACGAGGGCCATCAGGGCACCGAAGGCGAGTGCTGCCGGCAGCACCAGCCACAGCCGGTTCCAGCCGGCGTCGGCAAACAGGATGAACATCTGGCCTGCAAAGGCAAAGATGGCGCCGTAGCTGACATCGGCCCGCCGCGTCACCGAAAACGCGATCGCATAGCCGAAGGCAAGCACCGCATAGAGCGCGGAAACCGGCACGGCGTTGGCGATCTGCTGCAGGAAATAAGCCATGGAAATTCCCTGATGACAGGAACACTATAACTGGTAAAATCGCTTTTACTAGTTAGGACATTCCGCATGAGCTTCACCTGGACCCCGCATCGTTTCGCCGGCGGCGCACTGGCGCTGGACGTCGCCAACTCGGTGGTGATGCGCGCCGATCCGGAGCGTCGCATCGACCGCTACGCCGATGCCACCGCGCTGGACGCCTTCGCGAGCGCGGCCAATGCGCATTGCGCCGAACGGGACCTGGCGACCGCGCTCATCCCCGTAATCCCGGACCGGCGCCCGGCATTCATCGCCTTGCGCGAGGCGATCGACGGTCATTTCCGCGCGGCCGCCTCCGGCGAGGGAACGCCGGAGCGCATGGCGACCCTGCTCGAGGCGATCGCCGGGACGCTTCGCAGCGCCGGGCATGATCCCGCATCCCTGGATACGGCGACGGCGCACTCGGCGCTGAGGCTTTCGGCCAACACCGGACCGGACCGGCTGAAGA
The DNA here is from genome assembly GCF_013378445.1 of Mycoplana rhizolycopersici. GTDB lineage: Bacteria > Pseudomonadota > Alphaproteobacteria > Rhizobiales > Rhizobiaceae > Mycoplana > Mycoplana rhizolycopersici. Next base: position 273,113 of record NZ_JABXYK010000002.1, on the reverse strand, counting down.
TCTGCCCCAATTGCGGCTGGCTGTTCATCGATCGCAGCCGCAACCGCTCGCGTGCCTGGTGCGACATGGCCGTCTGCGGCAACCGCGCCAAGGCAAGCCGGCACTATTATCGCCGCAAGGAGGAGAGCCGCGCATGATGCCCCTGCTCCGTCGAACCGTGCTGGCCGCCGCCCTACTTGTGCTCGCCGCCTGCCAGCGCGAAACCGGCCCGGATCCGCTGCAACTGACCGGCAAGATGTTCATCTTCAACTACCGGCTCGCCTACGCCACCTACATGATCACGCTGAACCGGACGGAACCGTTGCCGGAGGGCGCAACGGTGATCGCGGAATTCGAAAATCCGGCCGGTGGATCGCCGCTGACATTGAAGCGGCAGTTGTTTCCCAAGCTCGAAAAGGTCGTCCTGGAAAGTCCCGAGATCACGTGCGTGAAGAAGGACAGGCCCTACCGCGTCGCGATCCGCGTGCTTGGACCTGATGGCAATCAGTTGCAGGCAATCGAGACGACCGTGATCTCCGATCTGGACCAGAGCGTGCTTCCGGCCGAGGCGCTCGTCGTCGGCCCGGCCTATGAGAAGAACCCGCGCATGTTCCGGGACGGCAAGGCGCCGGAGCACTTCGCGCAGGCGACGTGTCCGGTCTAAACTTCCTCAGGCTCGTCGTTCGAGCGCTGCACGGAACGCGCTCGCCGCCCCGTAGAGCATGTCCGGCGGGAAGCCGGAAAAGCCGATGACGAGGCCTTGGCGAGGCGATTGCGACACCGCCATGGATGATAGCGCTCGGACTCCGAGCCCGGCGGAGCGGGCAAGCATCACGAGATCACTGTCATCCCCCGGCACGGTCAATTCGGCCAGCAGGTGAAGACCCTGCTCCGGAACGGTGACGGAAAGCCCGCGGGCGCCGTCGAGCCCGCGGACAAGGGCGTCGCGTGCCGCGATCAGCCGGTTTCTGGCGCGGCGGAGGTGCGCCGCGAGATGCCCCTCGCGGATGAAATCCGTCAGTGGCGCCTCGGCCAGCGTGGAGGGAAAGCGATCGGAGCGGTTGCGCAGGGCGATGAACTTCTCCCTCGCGGCATCCGGCAGCACCGCATAACCGATGCGAAGGCCCGGTAGCAGCACCTTGGAGAACGTGCCGAGATAGACGACGCGGCCGGACGCATCGAGCCCCTGCATGGCCGTCAGCGGCGGCCCGGCATAGCGGAATTCGCTGTCGTAGTCGTCCTCGACGATCCACGCATCGTTTCGCCACGCCCAGTCGAGCAGCGCCAGCCGGCGCCGCATGGTCATCGCCACCCCGAGCGGGAACTGGTGCGACGGCGTCACATAAACAGCCCGCGCAGCCGGCATAAGCGCCTCACCCTGCTCGGGATCCAGCCCTTCCCGATCCACCGGCACACCCTGCAACCGGATGCCGTTTCCCTCGAAGGCGGCGCGGGCGCTCGGATAGCAGGGATCCTCGATCCAGGCGCCATCGCCGGGCTTCAGCATCGTGCGGATGAAGAGATCCAGCCCCTGCTGGGTGCCCGTGGTGACGACGATCTGCTCGGCATCGCAGCGCACGCCGCGCGCGGTGCGCAGATAGGCGGCGATCGCCTGGCGCAGCGCCGCACCGCCGCGCGGATCGCCATACTGGAAATGTTCGGGCGCCGGTCTCGCAAGGTGACGTGACAGCAGCGTCCGGAAGATTTTCAGCGACCGGCCGTCGGCGGTGGCGACGCCCAGGGTCCCCGGCAGCGGCATCGCGGGCTTCGGCAGCGGGCGTTCTGCCGATGGCACGTGCGCCCCGAGCTGAGGAACGTCGCCGCTGACATAGGTGCCGGCACCGACGCGGGCCACCGCGAAGCCATCGGCAATCAGCCGCTCGAAGGCGGCGACCACCGAGACACGCGACATGCGCAACCGTGCCGCCAGATCGCGCGTCGGCGGCAGCTTGGCGCCCTGCGGCACGGCCCCCGTCTCGATCAGCCTGCGCACCGCCTCGTAGAGCGCCTGCGTGCGGGGGCCAGCACCTGGAAGAACAGGAACGAGCGCAGACCAATCCGGACGATTGGTCTGAATATTTGTCGATCGATTGGAGCTACTTCGAACCAATGCCATGCGGCATCTAGACCGCAGTAAAGAAGAAAGGCAAGACCATCATGTCCTCCACGCAGGCCCCCGCTCCGTCAAGCGAATATCCGATCACCGACCGCAACCGGCTCAGGCGCCGGCACGACCGGGGAAGCTACGACCGCGGCTCGGTCCATGCGATCCTCGATGCGGCCATGCTCTGTCATGTCGCCTACGTCATCGACGGCCAGCCCTTCTGCACGCCGACCCTGTTCTGGCGCGAGGGCGACATGCTCTACTGGCACGGCTCATCGGCGAGCCGCATGCTGCGGCACCTGAAAGCGGGCACGCCGGCATGCCTGACCGTTTCGCACCTCGACGGCCTCGTTCTCGCCCGCTCCGGCTTCAATCACTCGGCGAACTATCGCTCCGCCATGTGCTTCGGAACGGCGCGGATCGTCGACGACCCGGAGGAAAAGGCAGCAGCCATGCGTGCGGTCGTCGACCGCTTCTACCCCGGGCGCTCCGATGCCCTTCGGCCTTTGACCGGCCAGGAGGCCAAGGCGACGACGTTCATCGGGATGGAGATCGAGCAGGCCTCGGCAAAGGTGCGGGCCAAGGGCGTTGCCGACGACGAGGAGGATCATGCGCTGCCGATCTGGGCGGGCGTGGTGCCGGTGCGGACCGTGCTCGGTGAGATTCAGCCGTGTCCCAAGCTGATCGACGGCGTCGAGCCGCCGCCCGAACTCGGCCTCTACCGCGCCGGCAGGTCTCTGGACGAGAGCCTGACCGACGCGCAGCACGCCTATGAGGAAGGCTGAAACGAGAGCCCCAAATACGAAACGCCCGGGGCACGGGCCCCGGGCGCTCTTCGTTTCACATCTCTGCCGGCTCAGCCAATCCGATCAAGGACTTGCGAGCAGCACTTGCGACATCGATTCAGCCGACGATTTCGGTGTCGGAGAACCAGTACTTGATTTCCTGGGCAGCGGTTTCCGGGGCGTCGGAGCCATGAACGGAGTTCTCGCCGATCGAGAGCGCGTGGGTCTTGCGGATCGTGCCTTCGTCGGCGTTGGCCGGGTTGGTCGCGCCCATGACTTCGCGGTTCTTCAGGATGGCGTTTTCGCCTTCCAGCACCTGGACGACCGTCGGGCCGGAGGTCATGCCTTCGACGAGTTCACCGAAGAACGGGCGATCCTTGTGGACGGCGTAGAAACCTTCGGCTTCGCGGCGGCTCATCCAGACGCGCTTGGAGGCGACGACGCGCAGGCCGGCATCCTCGAGCATCTTGGTGATAGCGCCCGTGAGGTTGCGCTTCGTCGCGTCCGGCTTGATCATCGAAAAGGTGCGTTCAATCGCCATAGTCTCATTTCCCTTGGTGATGGTGAAAGTGGCGGTTCATTACCCGCCAATTCGGCGCAAAACAAGGGGGCGTGGTCGCCATGCAGTATCCGGATCGCTCCAAACTCACGCAGCACGCACGCTGCGGCCAAGCCCATCGTAGAGATCGAGACAACGCTCGAACCACAGCGAGACCGGATCGTCGGCTGCGAGCACATCGGCACGCGAGGTGATGCGCAACCACTGGAGCGCGCCAAAGACAATATAATCGGCAAAAAGCGGTGCATCGCCGCCGATGAAGGGCTGAACCTTCAACATATGCCGAAGGGGCTCGAGCTTGCTGGAGAAGGCCTTGATTTCTTCGGACCGTGCCGCGACGAACGTCTCCAGCGGCATACCGAAGCGCGCTTCCCGGCTTTCGCGGAAATATTGCCTGTCTTCAGCATCCAGCATGTCGTGGATGTCCAGCAGCGCGATGCGGGTAACCGCCGGGTGCAGGGTGGTTTGCGACCATGCTTCGACAAAGCGCGCAAGCGCGCGTCCCGCCTCTCCCTTGAACAGGGATGGCCGATCCGGATAGGCTTCGTCCAGGTGAAGGGCGATGGCAAAACTGTCGATCACCAGGCGCTCGCCGTCGCGCAGCAGCGGCACCGTCTTCGTCGCACCGCCCTCCAGCTTCGGGATCTGCGTGAAGCCGACTGCTTCGACCTCATGCGGCAGCCCCTTGTGGGCAAGTGCCAGCTTGACCTTCCAGACATGAGGAGAAAACGGACGGGTGCGGTCGGTGCCGCTGAGAGCATAAAGCTTGAGGTTCATGATTGAGTCCCGGGAGCGTCCGCGCATCAATACCGAGGCGGCGCTGGAACTCAAATCAGAAAATTTCATCGGTGCCATCAGCAGCAGTGGCGAAAACGAGTGCTAGAGTCGTTGTCCGACTCCCAACGATACTGGAACTGGAAATGCTCGATCACTTCAAGACGTTCGCCGCATACAATGCATGGGCAAACCGGGCTATCTATGCAGAGGCCGCTGCCCTTTCCCCCTCCGCTTTCCGTGAGAACAGGGGCGCCTTCTTCGGCTCGATGCACGGAACGCTCAATCATATCCTGGCGGCGGACCGGATATGGATGGGTCGCTTCACCGGCACCGGCGACACCCCGGGCCGCCTCGACACCATCCTCCACGACGACGTCGAAAGCCTGCGGCAGGCGCGTATTGCCGAGGACCAGCGCATCATCGACTGGATCGCCTCCCTCGACGAGGAGAGCCTCGCCCGCGACATAACCTACAGCCCGCTCACCAATCCCGTTCCCGTCACCCACCAGCTGAGCCTTGGGCTGACCCATTTCTTCAACCACCAGACCCACCATCGCGGCCAGTGTCACACCATCCTCACCTCGATGGGCCGCCCGAGCATCGTGCTCGACCTGATCTATTTCGCCCGTAACGACAGCGGCCTGGTCAAGACCTGAACGACTGGCTTCAGGCCTTGTGCGATGCATCCCCGAAATAGTGCTGAAACACTTCGAGCCTATGCCTGATGCGAAACGCAGTGCGGCGCCCTGTTCCTGTTACCCAAGTGACAGGTGGACCTGTCGGCCGATGCAATAGTCCGACCACCGGGGACGACCTGAAAGGCGAATGCCTGGACACCGACAACCTGCCCCGGCGGAGTGAGGGAAGACATGGCAAGAACGAGCGAGGAATGGAGCGCGCTCCTGGGGAGCGCGCTGTCGAAGATGGCCCTGGTGCGCGGGACGGACAGTCCCGACGCCTATCTGCCCGACGACTGCTATCCGGTGATCGAGAAGGTCTTCGAGGTCGCGATGCAGGAGGCGCGCGCCGAAGGCTATGCGGCAGCGACGCGCGACATGCAGAAGGCCGCAGCCCAGCGCAGCAATCCATCCGAAGGCGGCATCATCCGGCAGTTGATCCGCTCCGTCCCGATGGTCCGCCTGTTCGCCTGAACGTTTCGCTGCAGTTTCGCACGTTGGAGGGCAGTGTCGCGTCTGGCGAAAACGATTCCGGAAACAGCCCTAAGCAACGGCTTCTTAAGGCTTATCAGCTAACGATTGTAAATGCCGGCTCCGATCTGGACCGGCGTTTTCGCGCGTTTTTACAGGCTGGTGAACCATGACCGCAAAGGCGAATGCACCGGATTGCCTCGCAAGATCGGCCGCCATACTGGCGAAGATCGCGCAATTGATGACGAAGCTGGAAATCCAGGCCATTCCGCGCAACTACGCCTTGCTGCACGAGGCCTTGACGGGAAGCAACACCGCGCTGGGCCGCGAGATCACCGCGCTCGGCAAGGCGCCGGCGCAGGACGCGCTTGATGCAATCGGCGTGCGGAACGGCCTGCCGGAGCACAATTCGCTCGTGCTCGGACACAGCGCGACCGACCTGATGCGCACGATCGCGGCGCTCGCTGCAGAAGCCGAAGGTGAACGGCAGAAGCGCGTCAACGCGATCACGCAGATGAACCAGATGATCGGCCGGCTGAAAGCGGATCCGGTGATGGCGATGTCGGATTTCGCCAGCCAGGCCGGCCTTCTGCTGTCGGCCGTGGAGAGCATGGTCGGCAGCGAGACCGCGCATTGCCAGCGCCTGGACACGCTCGTCGCGCGGCTCGAGAACGTGGCCGCGGGTGCCGCCGCCGCCGAGATCGCGCTCCTCCACGATCCGATCACCGGGCTTGCCAACCGGGCCGCCCTGATGAACCGGCTTGCCGCCGCCTACGACGCCGAGGAGAATGCCGGCGGCGCGCTTCTGCTGATGCGCGTGGACCGGCTGAAGAGCCTGTCGGACAGCCATTTCGCCGGCGCCAGCGAGGATGCGCTTAAGCAGATCGCCACCATCTTCCGCAAGTCGATCAAGAAGCTCGACTATGTGGCCCGGGTCGGCGGCGACGGCTTTGCTTTCCTGTTCGACAGGGTCGATCGCGACAGCGTGGTCTCCATCGCCGAACGAATCCGCCAGCGCCTCGAACTGGAGGCTTTCCGCATCTCCGGGCGCGACTACCTGCCGGGTACGCTGTCGCTCACCGTTGGCGCCGCGCTGACGGAGGACGCGCAAAATTCCGGCGAGCTCTACCGGCTCGCCATGCTGGCGCTGGAAGCCGCCAACGAAAGCGGCACCTGCGTCTATTCCGTGGAACTTACCGAGCGTGCCGGCCGAGCCTACCGTCGCGACGTCGCCTGAGGCAGCCATCCCGGGGCGCACCGCTTGCCCGATGCGAAGAGTGCCGGCATCGCAGGCAGCACCTCTTGCACTGCGGCGGGGTCGCACCCTATAGACGCCAGTCATGATCACGATTTCCGGCCTCTCCGCCCGCATCGCCGGGCGCCTGCTTCTCGACAACGCCTCCGTTTCGCTGCCCTCGGGCACCAAGGCGGGGCTCGTCGGCCGCAATGGCGCCGGCAAATCCACGCTCTTCCGCATCATCACCGGAGACTTTTCCTCCGAGGCCGGTTCGGTCTCGCTGCCGAAGAACGCGCGCATCGGACAGGTGGCGCAGGAAGCGCCGGGCACGGACGAACCGCTGATCGAGATCGTGCTCGCCGCCGACAAGGAGCGCGCAGCTCTGCTGAAGGAAGCGGAGACTGCGACCGATCCCCACAGGATCGCCGAGATCCAGACGCGGCTTTCCGACATCGGCGCCCATTCCGCGCAGGCGCGTGCCGCCAGCATCCTTGCCGGCCTCGGCTTCGACCATGAGGCCCAGCAGCGTCCGGCAAGAAGCTTTTCCGGCGGCTGGCGGATGCGCGTGGCGCTCGCGGCCGTCCTCTTTTCCGAGCCGGACCTGCTGCTTCTCGACGAGCCGACCAACTATCTCGACCTCGAAGGCACGTTGTGGCTGGAGGACTATGTGCGGCGCTATCCGCACACCGTGCTCATCATCAGCCACGACCGCGACCTGCTCAACACCGCCGTCAACGCGATCGTCCATCTCGACCAGAAGAAGCTGACCTTCTACCGCGGCGGCTACGACCAGTTCGAGCGGCAGAAGGCCGAAGCCGACGAGTTGCAGATGAAGGCGAAGGCGAAGAACGAGGCCGCGCGAAAACACCTGCAGAGCTTCATCGACCGCTTCAAGGCCAAGGCCACCAAGGCGCGCCAGGCGCAGAGCCGCGTCAAGGCGCTGGAGCGGATGGGTACGGTCGCAGCCGTGATCGAGGACCACGTGCAGGGCTTCACCTTTCCCGAGCCGGAAAAGCAGCCCGCCTCGCCCATCGTCTCCATCTCCGGCGGCGCCGTCGGCTATGTGCCGGGCCAGCCGATCCTGAAGCGGATGAACCTCCGGATCGACAACGACGACCGCATCGCCCTGCTCGGCTCGAACGGCAACGGCAAGTCGACCTTCGCCAAGTTCATCTCCGGCAAGCTTGCAGCCGAGAGCGGCGAGGTGAAGACGGCGCCGGGACTGAAGATCGGCTTCTTCGCCCAGCACCAGCTGGACGACCTGGTGCCGACCCAGAGTGCCGTCGAGCACGTGCGTCGGCTGATGGCGGACGCACCCGAAGCCAAAGTGCGCGCGCGCGTCGCCCAGATGGGGCTTGCCACCGAAAAGATGGATACCCCGGCAAAGGACCTCTCCGGCGGCGAGAAGGCGCGGCTTCTGATGGGGCTTGCTGCCTTCGACGCGCCGAACCTCCTGATCCTCGACGAACCGACCAACCACCTCGACATCGACAGCCGCCGCGCGCTGATCGAGGCCCTGAACGACTATCCCGGCGCCGTCATCCTGATCTCGCACGATCGCCACCTGATCGAGGCGACCGTCGACCGGCTGTGGCTGGTCAAGGACGGCACGGTGGCGAGTTTCGACGGCGACCTGGAAGAATACCGGACCCTGATCGTCGGCGGCGCGAAGCCGAAGGAAGAGAAGGCGCGTCCCGTTCCCGGCGACGAAGGTCTCTCCAAGGCCGACCAGCGCAAGGCCAATGCCGACCGCCGCGCCTCTCTTGCACCGCTCCGGAAGAAGATCAACGAAATCGAATCGTTGACGGGAAAGCTTGAGAAGCAGATTCAGGTGCTCGACGGCGAACTGGCCGACCCTCTGCTCTATGAGAAAAACCCGGCCAGAGCTGCGCAGAAGGCCAAGGAGCGTGCGGACGCGGCCGCAAAGCTGGCTGCGGCCGAGGAGCAATGGCTGGAGCTGTCTTCTGAGTACGAGGAAGCGATGGCGGGCTGAGTCCTGCTTTCGCGGCCGCGAAGGCAACCGCCCGGTACCGCGGCAGGGACGATGCCGCGACGACCGCATGACGAAAGAAGCCACCCCTCACCCTCCCCACACGGGGAAGGATTAACCGGGCCTACCCGCAAAGCACCAGGAGGGCAAACGGTGGTCTGTCCCCCTTTGTTGCAGAGATGGCCGGCAGGCCGGAGGGGGACTTGCCGGAAGCGATCGTCCGGGGCGAAGCATGACCGCTGATTTTGCCCGGCAAAACGGGAAACGCCTAAAAAACATGCAGATAGCCGATTTCGGGGCTCTTAGACCAAAGTCGTATTCGCGCTCGCCCGGGGATTGGGGCCGGCGCGCTTGAATAGGCCTTCCCGACATGGTTAGGTCTGCGACGGAAACCAAGGGGCTGGGAGGCCCCTGCAATTGGGAGGATATTAATGGATCGTCGTTCATTCATGAGAAAGGCCGGGGCGACCGGCGTGGGCGCTGCAGCGGCCGCAGCACTTGCCGCGCCCGCCATCGCGCAGACCAATCCGAAAATCAACTGGCGCCTCGCCTCTTCGTTCCCCAAGTCCCTCGACACGATCTATGGCGGCGCGGAAACGCTGTCGAAGTATCTTTCCGAAGCGACCGACGGCAATTTCCAGATTCAGGTCTTCGCTGCGGGTGAGATCGTTCCGGGCCTGCAGGCTGCCGATGCGGCCGCCGCCGGCACCGTCGAGGCCTGCCACACGGTTTCCTATTACTACTGGGGCAAGGACCCGGTCTGGGCGCTGGGTGCGGCCGTGCCCTTCGCGCTCAACGCCCGCGGCATGAACGCCTGGCAGTATCATGGCGGCGGCATTGACCTCTTCAACGAGTTCATGGCCACGCAGAGCCTGGTCGCGCTCCCCTGCGGCAACACGGGCGTGCAGATGGGCGGCTGGTTCCGCAAGGAAATCAAGACCGTCGCCGACCTGCAGGGCCTGAAGATGCGCATCGGCGGCTTCGCGGGCAAGATCGTCGAACGCCTCGGCGTCGTGCCGCAGCAGATCGCCGGCGGCGACATCTACCCGGCGCTCGAAAAAGGCACGATCGACGCTGCCGAATGGACCACGCCTTACGACGACGAGAAGCTCGGCTTCTACAAGGTCGCGCCCTACTACTACTATCCCGGCTTCTGGGAAGGCGGCCCGACCGTGCATGCGATGTTCAACAAGGCCGCTTTTGAAGGGCTGCCGAAGAACTACCAGTCGCTGCTGCGCACCGCCTGCCAGGCGGCAGACGCCAACATGCTGCAGAAGTATGACTGGCTGAACCCGCCGGCGATCAAGCGCCTCGTCGCCGCCGGCGCCAAGCTAGCACCTTTCTCGGCGGAAATCCTGTCGGCCTGCTTCGACAAGTCGAACGAGGTCTATTCCGAGATCGAGGCCTCCAACCCGACCTTCAAGAAGATCTGGGATTCGATCAAGGCGTTCCGCGGCGAATACTACCTCAACGCCCAGATCGCCGAATACAACTACGACACCTTCATGATGATCCAGCAGCGGGGCGGCAAGCTTTAAGGCTTCATAACCCTCGATCATTTCCCAAGGCGACGTGGAATGGTCACCGGCAACACGGAGCGCCGCCCGCAACGAAAATGATGCGGGCGGCGCCTTGCGTTTAAAAGATCCGCGAGTGACGATTGCCCGCGCCCGTGCCAGAGGTCGATGCCTCGATCATGCATCAGGAGGATGCTGCGATGTCAGACGGAAGCAAGGTCGTGATCCTGGGGCCTGGAGGCGGCAGGCGTTACGACATGGGCGCCATTCAGGCGATCTTCAAAGCGGACGGCCCGGAAACACAAGGTGGCTTCGCCATCTCGGAGTGGTGGCTGGACGCCCGTCACGAAGGGCCCGGTGCACACAAGCACGACGACAACGACGAGATCTTCTACGTGCTGGAGGGTACCGCCAGCATCCTTGCAGGGGACACCTGGCACCATCTGGCGAAGGGATCGTGCTGCGTCATACCCCGCGGGACGATGCACGATTTCCGCAAAGAGAGCACCGAGCGCATGGGATTGCTGAACGTCTTCATCCCCGGTCCCTTCGAGGAAATGATGGCGTCCATCGTCGACTGGTATCGCGACAATCCGGCGAAGCGGCTGGACTGAACAATCTCGACCGCAGGCGGCGGGCGCCTCCCACGAATGGAAAGGGCGGCCAAGGCGGCCGCCCTCCTCGATGATCGTATCCGCGTCAATTGAACGAGGGCGGCTGGCTGAGGTCGTTGGCCGGCGGGGTCGGCGGCTGGCCACCGTTCTGGCCACCGCCCGGTGCGGCTGGCGGCTGGTCGAGCGGGCTTCCGCCGGGAAGCTGCAGGCCGCCGGGCAAGCCGAGCCCGCCGTCCTGCCCGAGCCCCTGCCCACCGAAGCCCGGCACATCGATGGTGATCGTCGAGGGATCGACTGTGGACGCATCGCCCTTGTAGTGCATGACCATCTGCGGGAACATGATCGTCAGCGCCACCATCACGAGCTGGATGCAGACGAACGGCACGGCACCCCAATAGATCTGCCCGGTCGTCACCGGCGCGATCTTCTTGCCGGTGATCTTGTCGATATACGGCACCTTGGCCGCCACCGAGCGCAGGAAGAACAGGGCAAAGCCGAAGGGCGGATGCATGAAGCTCGTCTGCATGTTGATGCCCAGCAGCACCCCGAACCAGATCAGGTCGATCCCCAGCTTGTCGGCCGCCGGCGCCAGAAGCGGCACGATGATGAAGGCCAGCTCGAAGAAGTCGAGGAAGAACGCCAGGAAGAACACCAGGATGTTGACGGCGATCAGGAAGCCCGTCTCCCCGCCCGGCAACGAGACCAGCAGATGCTCGACCCAGAGGTGGCCGTTGACCCCGTAGAAGGTGAGCGAGAAGACGCGCGCCCCGATCAGGATGAACAGCACGAAGGACGACAGCCTCGTCGTCGCGGCGAGCGCCTGCCGGATCACGTCGAGGTTCAGCCGCCCCTTCGCCGCCGCCAGGAACAGGGCGCCGACGGCACCCATCGCACCGCCTTCGGTGGGCGTCGCGATGCCGAGGAAGATCGTTCCGAGCACGAGGAAGATCAGCGCCAGCGGCGGGATCAGCACGATGATGACCTGCTGGGCCAGCCGCGACATGACGTTGACCTTCAGGCTCTTGTCGAGCAGCGCGACCACGTAGATGAAGATCACGCCGACCGTGCCGCCGAGAATATCGGCGTTCTCGCCATGCGTCGGATAGAGAAAGACGTGCGCGCCATAGGCGATCGCAGCCGCCACCACGAGTGCGACCGCAAGCGAGGTGACGCCGGAACCCAGCGAGCGCGCCTCCAGCGGCAGGGCGGGCATCGACTCCGGCCGGACGATCGACATCAGCATGATGTAGCCGGTGTAAAGGCCGGTCAGCACGAGGCCGGGGATCAGCGCGCCGGCATACATGTCGCCGACGGAGCGACCGAGCTGATCGGCCAGAACGATCAGCACGAGCGACGGCGGGATGATCTGGGCCAGCGTACCGGAAGCGGCAATGACGCCGGAGGCAACACGCCGGTCATAGCCGTAGCGCAGCATGATCGGCAGCGAGATCAGGCCCATGGCGATGACCGATGCGGCCACGACGCCGGTGGTGGCCGCCAGCAGCGCGCCGACGAAGATCACCGCATAGGCAAGGCCGCCGCGAATCGGACCGAAGAGCTGGCCGATCGTGTCGAGCAGGTCCTCGGCCATGCCGGATTTCTCCAGCACGATGCCCATGAAGGTGAAGAACGGTATCGCCAGCAGCGTCTCGTTCGACATCACCCCCCAGAACCGGTCCGGCAGCGCGTTCAGCAACGGCCAGGAGAGATTGATCGAATCCGACAGCGGCGCCAGCTCGACACCGATGATGAAGAAGAGCAGGCCGTTTGCCGCCAGCGAGAACGCCACGGGGTATCCCAGGAGCAGGAACACCACGAGCGAGACGAACATGATCGGCGCGAGGTTGTCCGCAATGAACTCGATCATGCCCGCCCCTCCTCGGAACCGCTCTCTTCCAGAGCCTGATGGGTCGGCTCATAGGGTGTCGGATCGTCCATGTCTCCGCGGATGATCGCCACCTTCTTGATGATCTCGGAAACGCCCTGCGCGCCGAGGAGCAGGAAGCCTGCCAGCAAAATCGCCTTGGCCGGCCAGAGAATCAGGCCGCCGGCGCTCGAAGAGCCCTCGCCCGAGCGGTAGGACATGCTGACATAGGGGATGAAGTAGTAGATCATCAGCAGCACGAACGGCATCAGGAAGAAGCAGTGGCCGAACAGGTCGATGAAGTGCTGCTTCCGGCGCGAAAACTTGCCGTAGACGATGTCGATGCGAATGTGCTCGTTCTGCGCCAGCGTGTAGGCCGCGGCCAGCATGAAGGCGCCGCCGAACAGATACCACTGCGCTTCCAGCCATGCGTTCGAAGAGATGTTGAACATCTTCCGCACCACCGCATTGCCGGCACTCACGAGCACCGCGACGAGAATCAGCCAGGACACCGCCTTGCCGATCTTTTCCGTAACAATATCAATAATTCGGCTTAGGCCGAGCAGCGCTCCCATCGCGTTCCTCCCCGCAAGGCATTGTTGTTTCGTTGTCTGCCATGCACAGCCAGAGTGCCCATTTCAAGCGGGGTTTCAAGCGCAAAGCCCGGTTTTCCCAGCCCGAGAGACCGCATTAGACGAAAGGTGAATGCCCCCGCGGCAGGATTGCACAAGGGATAGGCAGAGTGACAAAAGTCGGCCTTGCCGCCGCCACGCATTCTGCTACAACACGCCCAATTATCATACAAATCGAGCGAACCACCATGTCCCCGATCCATCTCGCCATCGTCGGCGTCGGCAAGATCGCCCGCGACCAGCACCTCCCCTCGATCGCCAGGAACCCCGACTTCCAGCTCGTCGCGGCCGCCAGCCGTCACGGCACGGTCGATGGCATCGACAACTTCACCTCCATCGAGGAGATGCTGGAGAAAGTGCCGGGCATCGAAGCCGTATCGCTCTGCATGCCACCGCAGCATCGATACGATGCCGCATACAAGGCACTCACCGCCGGCAAGCACGTCTTCATGGAAAAGCCGCCGGGAGCGACGCTAAGCGAGGTCGAGGACCTGCAGGCACTGGCAGACAGGAAGGGACTGTCGCTCTTTGCCAGCTGGCATTCGCGCTATGCCCCGGCCGTCGAAGCGGCCAAGGCCTTCCTTGCCTCCACGACGATCCGCTCGATGAAGGTGATCTGGAAGGAGGACGTCCGCCACTGGCACCCGAACCAGGAGTGGATCTGGCAGGCCGGCGGGCTCGGCGTCTTCGATCCCGGCATCAATGCGCTGTCAATCGTGACCCACATCCTGCCGAAGCCGGTATTCATCGCCAAGGCGACCCTCGAGTTTCCTGAAAACCGCGACGCCCCGATCGCAGCCGATATCACCTTCACCGATGCCGACGGCCTCGACCTTTCCGCCGAATTCGACTGGCGCCAGACCGGCAAGCAGAGCTGGGACATCGTCGCCGACACCGAGGCCGGCCAGATGATGCTTTCGGAAGGCGGAGCGAAGCTCTCGATCGACGGCGTGCTGAAGCACGAGGAGCCGGAGCAGGAATATCCGATGCTCTACAAGCGCTTTGCCGAGATCGTGCACGCCGGCAAGTCGGACGTCGATCTCGCGCCGCTGCGCCACGTCGCCGATGCCTTCATGCTGGGACGGCGCAAGTTCGTGGACGCGTTCCACGACTGAGGTCGTCTTGTATTACGCCTGCGCCGGCTTCTTCCGGGCTCGGCCGGAGCCGGCGTTCAGCGCGATGGCGGCGCGGATGAGCGCCTCCAACGCCGCTTCGTCAATCCCGTCGCCCTCCTGAAAATCAATGGCGCGGCGGGTGTTGCCCTCCAGGCTGGCGTTGAACAGGCCCGTGGGATCCTCGAGCGCAGCCCCCTTGGCGAAGGTCATCTTCACCACGTTCTTGTAAGTCTCGCCGGTGCAGATGATGCCGGCATGCGACCACACCGGGACGCCGCGCCACTTCCACTCTTCCACGATATCGGGATCGGCCTGCAGGATGATGCTGCGAAGCTTCGCGAGCATTGCACCCCGCCAGTCACCCAGTTCCGCGATCCTTGCGTCGATCAGTTCGGAGGGTGTTTTGCCGTCTTCCGTCATAGCGCTCTTCTTCATGCTGACGCCGCCTTTCCATGGCTGGAAACATTGCTACATCCGCTCGCCCGGCAGGCGGCTTGCCTGCCCCACCCAGTCGGCGAACTGGTCTTCGTCGAACTGGTCGTCTTCGCGAATATCGAGATAGCGCACTTCCTTCTGCTTCGACGTGCCCGGCGGAAGCGGATGGAGCGAAGTGCCGCGGAAGAATGCAACTTTCACGTATTTCGCGAAACAATGGAGGCTGAGGAACCATCCGTCTCCCTTCACCCCGTAAAAGGGCGAGTTCCATTTCACAGCCTTGCGCACACCGGGCACCGTCTGCGTGATGATGGCGTCGATCCGGCGGCCGAGATCGCTCTTCCAGCCCGGCATGGCAGCGATATAGGCCTGAACGGGCGCGTCACCCTCGCCCTTGGCGATCTGCGGGTTGCCGCCGGACAAGAGGACCGGCTGGCTGTCCGACACAGCCCCGTTCCCGTCCGCGACTGGGCCGGCAGCCTTGCCTCCGCCGTTCTGCACCGGCTTTTTGACCTTGGCGGGTTTTCCTGCAGTCTTGACCGGCTTACCGGTAGATTGCGTCATCGAAATCCTCCTCTCGCAGACGGACAGCCGTCTTCCGACGAAGCCCGCGGCCGACTGCCCTCCTGCAACCGGCAGATGTCCGGCAAAATAGCGTTCGGTCGCAGGACATCCAGTTTTTTTGACGGACCATCCGGCTGCGTCGGATCGACGACGCGCTCATTTCAAGCCCTGCCGCGACGGCCTGGCTAGGCCTTCTTGACCCAGCGTCCGTCGTTGTTCTGCTGCCAGTAGGTCAATTGGTGGCCCTCGCCCTTCAGCCGCTTCCAATGCTCGCGCGCGGCATCGAGTTCGGGCTGGTCGTGGCCGTCGAACATGAAGATGACGCGATCGTAGCCGTCGAGCGGCGGCGGTACGGCGCCGTCGACCAGAAAGCGCACGGTCGCGGCATTCGCATTGTCGGGACCGTTCGTCAGCAGCACCGGCTGGTCGGCGGCATTGGGCTGATCGTCGGTGCCGTGCGGCAGGAAGCTTTCCTCGCGATACGTCCACAGATGGGTGTCGAGTGCGTCGCGCCGTTCGGCCGTGCCGGTCTGGACGACGACCCGCCAGCCGCGCTCGAGGCTCTTGTCGAGCAGCGGCGGCAGGGCGTCCTCCAGTTTCGATTCGGTCAGGTGGTAGAACAGGATCTCGCTCAAAGCGATCAGCTCTCGTACTGCGTCCGCACCAGTTCATCGAGCAGCCGCACGCCGAAGCCCGAGCCCCAGGACTGGTTGATCTCGTCGGTCGGCGACCCCATGGCGGTGCCGGCGATGTCGAGATGGGCCCAGGGCGTGTCCTTGACGAAGCGATGCAGGAACTGGGCTGCTGTGATCGAACCTGCATAGCGGCCGCCGGTGTTCTTCATGTCGGCGAACTTGCTGTCGATCATCTTGTCGTATTCCTTGCCGAGCGGCAGGCGCCAGACCCGCTCGTTGGTGGCAATGCCGGCCGCCGTCAGCCGTGCGGCCAGCGTGTCGTCGTTGGAGAACAGGCCGGCGTGATGGCTGCCGAGCGCCACCATGACGGCGCCCGTCAGCGTCGCAAGGTCGATCATGAATTGCGGCTTGAAGCGATCGTTGCAGTACCAGAGCGCGTCGCAGAGCACGAGGCGCCCCTCGGCGTCCGTATTGATCACCTCGATCGTCTGGCCAGACATCGAGGTGACGATGTCGCCGGGACGCTGGGCGTTGCCGTCCGGCATGTTCTCGACCAGGCCGAGGATGCCGACGGCGTTGACCTTGGCCTTGCGTGCGGCCAGCGTGTGCATCAGGCCGATGACGGCGGCGGCACCGCCCATGTCGCCCTTCATGTCCTCCATGCCGGCCGCCGGCTTGATCGAGATGCCGCCGGTATCGAAGACGACGCCCTTGCCGACGAAGGCCACCGGCTTGTCCTTCGGCTTGCCGCCCTTCCACTGCATGATGGCAAGACGCGGCGGACGCGCGGAGCCCTGCGCGACCCCGAGAAGGGCCTCCATGCCGAGCTTCTTCATTTCGCGTTCGGTGAGGATTTCCACATCCACGCCGAGCTTTTCCAGCGCCTTCGCCTTTTCGGCGAATTCGACGGGACCCAGCACGTTAGCCGGCTCGTTGACGAGATCGCGCGCCAGGAGCACACCGCCGGCGACCGCCTCGCTGTCCTCAAAGGCCTTCTTCGCTGCCGAAGCGGCCGCGGTGACGATCGAAACCTTGATCGACTTCTTGCCGTTCGACTTCTGCTCGTCGTCGTCCTTCTTCGTCTTGTAGGTATCGAAGCGATAGGCGCCCAGCAAAAGGCCAAGGGCGAAATCGGCCGCCGCCTGGCCAGCGACATCGACGCCTTCCGCATCGAGATAGACCGCGACCGAATCGGCGTTGCCGATCTTGCCCGACGCGGAGCCGCCCGCCTTCAGCCAGTCATTGGCCGTCAGCTTCTCGGGATCGCCGAGGCCCAGAAGGACGATGCGATCGAACGGCGAGCCGTGCGGGGCGACAACATCGAGGCTCTTCAGCGCCTTGCCCTTGAAGCGCCCGACTTCGGCAGCCCGCGGCAGCACGCCGGCCGGATCGACCTCGGAAGGCGCGCCGATCACACCTGGCGCCTGCAGGACGATCGCAGTGCCGCCGGCGGGCTTGAGCGCCTTTACGAAAGTGACATCGAACTTCTGGGACATGGTCTACTCCAAGGGTATGCAATCGGCCGCACCGTTCGCGGGCGACCTGAATCCACAGGTTGCGCGGTTGACTGTCGGCAATTCCTTGTCGCTTTTGCGGCGCTTGGCAAGATGCCGCCCTCGGTTTAAAACCGGACCAGTAGATTTGTTCGCGGCAAATTTCCGTGGCATAGGGCCGTTCCGGTCTGGTGTCGGCCGGATGAAGACTTATATGGGCTCGAACGTTTTCGCATCGGTGGACCGATCGGCTGCGACCGGACGACTATAGACAACAGAAACGGGACTCCGGTTCGGAACAGACATGAAGCTGATTGAACGCTACATCCTGCGTCGCACGTCGCTGATGTTCTTCGGCACGCTGCTGCCGCTGCTCGGTATCGTCTGGACGACGCAGGCGCTGACCAACGTCAACCTGGTGACCGACAGCGGCCAGTCGATGTTGGCGTTTCTGAAGCTCGCCACGCTCATCCTGCCTTCCGTCATTCCGATTATCCTCCCCTTCGCCTTCGTCATCGGCGTCGCCCAGACGCTGACGGCGATGAATGCCGATTCCGAGCTCACCGTCCTGAATGCGGCCGGCAGTTCGCGCATGATGATCATCCGCCCGATCATCTATCTGGGCGTCGGCCTCAGCGTCGTTTCCTTCGTCGTCGACAACTTCGTGGAACCCTATTCGCGCACGGCCGTGCGCCAGATGATCGCCACGGCGCATGCCGACATGCTCTCCTCGGTCATCCAGGAAAACGCCTTCCGCAAGGTGACGGACGGGCTCTATGTCCAGGTTTCCCGGCGCAAGGGCGGCGGCGTGCTCGAAGGCCTGTTCGTGGCCGACACCCGCGACCCGAAGGTGGAATACGTCTACTATGCCCGCGAAGGCGCCATCGACGAGAAGACCTCGGCGCTGGTGATGAACGACGGCGAGGTGCACCGGAAGCTTCCGAACGGGGACGTCTCGGTCATCAAGTTCGATTCCTATGCCTTCGACCTGGCCGACCTGACCGAGCGCGCCGGCGAAGCGACCATCCGCGCCAAGGATCGCGACCTGCCCTTCCTGCTGAACCCCGATCCGAACGACGAGCAGGTCAAACGCAATCCGGGCGCGTTCACCGCCGAACTACACCGCCGCTTCACCGAATGGACGCTGCCGCTGATCTTCGGACTGGTCGCGCTCGTCGCCAGCGTCGATGCCCGGTCGCATCGCGAGGCGCGCGTCCATCCCATGGTCACCTCGCTGCTCGTGGCGCTCGCGATCCGCTGGGCGATGTTCTATGCGGCGAGCGCTTCGGAAACGTCCTACTACGCCATCCCGTTCCTCTATCTGATCCCGGTCGGCGTGGCAGCGCTGGCGATACGCCAGCTCTCACGCCACAAGAGCCTTGAATTGCCGGCCTCGTTGCGCGCGCGGCTGATGGATCTGCGAGACAGCCTCATGGCGCGCCTGTCCGGCCGCTCCGGGGCCGCGTCCACGAGCCACGGACAACAGCAATGATCCCCACCCTCGGCCTCTATTTCTTCCGCCGCTACATGGTGACGACGATCTGGTTCATGATCGGAATCTTCGCGCTCGTCTTCATCATCGACTTCAGCGAGACGTCCAGCCGCATGGGTGGGCTGCCGAAATACACGGCCCTCAGCGGATTGCTGATGACGGTGCTGCGCATTCCGATGATCCTGATGCAGACGATTCCCTTCGTCGCACTCTTTGCCGGCATGGCCGCGCTGATCTCGCTGAACCGCCGCTACGAACTCGTCGTCACCCGTGCCGCCGGCGTATCGGTCTGGCAGTTCCTGCGGCCGTTCGCCATCGGCGCCTTCCTGTTCGGGGTCCTCGCGGTGACCGTCCTCAACCCGATCGCGGCCTGGGGGACGCGCCAGTCGCAGGTGCTGGAAGCCGAGTGGGGCTCCAACCGCAAGTCTTCGAGCACAGGCATACCGTGGATCCGCCAGCGTCACGACGGCGACGATGCGATCATCGGGGCGAAGGCCGTCGAGGACGGTGGAACGCGGCTGCTGAACGTCAGCATCATCCATTTCGACAAGGACGGGCACATCAGTTTTCGACAGGACGCCGAATCGGCAATCCTGAAAGATGGTTACTGGGAGCTTAACAAGGTACTGGAGACCCGCAACGGCGAGTTGCCCAAGCGTTCCCCTTCGGCACAACTGGAGACCAATCTGAGACAGGAGTTCGTCCAGGAGAGCCTCGAAAAACCTGATTCCATTTCGTTTTTCGCACTGCCACGAAAGATCGAGGCGGCAAAGTCGTTCGGTTTCGCTACCGAGCCGCTCGAAACGCAGTTTCATTCGATGCTTTCGCTGCCGCTTCTTCTGGTTGCAATGACGCTGATCGCTGCTAGCGTCTCGTTAAAATTTAGCAGGTTTAATCAATCACGTGCGGTGATTCTGGGTGGCATACTCGCCGGCTTCATGCTTTATGTCGTCACCGTGCTTGTGAAAGCATTCGGAAGCAGTGGAATAGTCCCACCGTTTGTTGCGGCCTGGCTGCCAGTTGTCGTAGCAATGTCGCTGGGTGCAACAATCCTTCTGCACCAGGAGGACGGCTAGTGGCGGCAGGCAACCGCGAACGTAAGACTTGGATCGCGACCGCGCTGCTTGCCGGTGTCGCCTTGTGCGCGCTTGCGCCCATGGCCTCGCTGCCTGCCCGTGCGCAGTCGGCGACGGTCGATTCGCTCGCACCCAACATTCCGCCGGATGCGAAGCTGATTCTGGCCGCCAACGAACTGGTCTACAATCGCGACAGCGACACGGTGACGGCGCGAGGCGCGGTCCAGATCAACTATGGCGGTTACCAGCTCGTCGCCAAGCAGGTCATCTATGACCAGACGACCGGCCAGCTCAAGGCGACCGGCGACATCGAGTTCATCGAACCGACCGGCAACCGCGTCTACGCGCAGGAACTCAATCTCTCCGACGATTTCGCCAACGGCTTTGCCAACGCGCTGCGGATCGAGACGACCGACCTGACGAAGATCGCCGCGACCAGCGGCGAGCGCGTAAACGGCGAGGAAATGATCCTAAACAACGGCGTCTACACGGCCTGCACGCCGTGCGCGACGGACCCGACGCATCGCTCGCTGTGGCAGATCAAGGCCGAGCGCGTGGTCCAGAACGGCCGCACCCATACCGTGCGCCTGGAGCATGCCCGCTTCGAGATGTTCGGCAAGCCGATCGCCTACTTCCCGATGCTCGAGGTTCCCGACCACACGGTGAAGCGGAAGACGGGCGTTCTGTTCCCGAAATTCAGCTATACGCAGAAGCTCGGTCTCGGCATCGGCGTGCCCTACTACATCGCCATCGCCCCGGACATGGACGCGACGATCACGCCGAACGTCTATACGCGGCAGGGCTTCCTGATGGAGGGCGAGTTCCGCAAGCAGTTCCACAGCGGTCTTGTCACGTTGCGCGCGGCCGGCATCCAACAGATGCGTCCAGAGGTCTTCACCGACGGCACCAGCGACCGCGAGGTCGACGGGCGCGCCATGATCGCGTCTGTGGGCACGTTCCAGATCAATCCGCGCTGGGCCTTCGGCTGGGAAGTGATGACCCAGACGGACAACAACTTCTCGCGTACCTATGACCTATCGGGATACGACGACCGTATCATCCGCAACCAAGTCTACCTGAACGGTATCGGACGCCGGAATTATCTCGACCTGCGCGCCTTCTATTTCGACGTGCAGGACGCCGATCCCAATGACGTCGCCGAGCGCCAGCAGGCAATTCCACAGACGCTCGACTACGAATACATCGCACCGAATCCGGTGTTCGGCGGACAGCTGGCCGCCACGGTGAACCTCACCAACGTCGAGCGCGACCGTCTCGACCGCTATTTCATGGGCTCCTCCTGGCGTTTCCCCGGCCTCGATGGCGGCACGTCGCGCCTCACCGCGGAACTCGAATGGAAGCGCCAGTACGTCATGCCCGGCGGGCTCGTCTTCACGCCGCTGCTGGCAGCGCGCGGTGACGCCCTGCGCCTCGACATGACCGATCCGGGTTCGCGCTATGACGGCAACTTCGACACCGCAGACAGCGCCACGCGCGGCATGCTGACGGCGGGTCTGGAGACACGCTATCCGATCCTGGTGACGACCGATGGCGGCAGCCACGTGTTCGAACCGATGGCGCAGGTCTATGTCCGCCCCAACGAGCAACTGGCCGGCGGACTGCCGAACGAAGATGCACAAAGCTTCGTCTTCGACGCCACCAACCTGTTCGAGCGCGACAAGTTCTCCGGCTTCGACCGGATCGAAGGCGGCACGCGCGCCAATGTCGGCATCCGCTACACCGGAACGCTGGACAGCGGCTACACGATGCGCAGCGTCTTCGGCCAGTCCTACCAGCTTTCGGGCGAGAATTCGTTCGCCTCGGCGGACCTCGTCAATGCCGGCGCGAATTCGGGTCTGGAATACGACAGCTCCGACTATGTCGGCATGGCCGGACTGACGACCCCCGGCGGCTGGGCCCTCTCCTACAGCTCGCGCCTCGATCGCAAGGATCTGTCGCTGCGCCGTACCGATACGCGCGTGGGCTTCGAGAACTACCGCCTGCAGGCGGCGATGACCTACACCCGGATCGCCGCCCAGCCGCTCTACGGCTTCCCGGAAGACAACGACGAAGTCCAGACCATCGCCGCTCTCAAGTTCCGCGATTACTGGTCGGTCTTCGGCTCGGTGACTTACGACATCAACAACAACAATCTCGCGCGCAGCGGCGTCGGCCTGACCTATGACGACCGCGACACGATTTTCTCGATCGTCTACGAGAATACGCGCGACACCGGCTCGACAATCGCCAACGACTGGTCGATCGGCGCCCGCCTCAGCTTCAGAACGCTCGGCGACATCAATGTGGGCGATACGACCCTCGACGGTTTCGACGACTACTGAGGCAGCCTTTCGCTCTCCGGGCTTGTCATCGTTTGGCCGCATGTATTATGCAAATGGCTGATTTGAGGGCGTAATTCGTTAGGGCTGCCGCCGAGAGGCGTTGCGCGCGCATAAGAAGATGCCGCAGACGCGTCCGGGCAACGCCCGGTTCATCCGCTTCAAGCCCGATTGCCGGGCAATGCGGAAAAGACGGAAAGGGATGGAAATGACCAGAAAGATGTCGTTGATGCGGGCGATCGCTCTTGGCACCGCTATTTTTGTGGGCTCCGTCGCGTCGGGAGTGCCTATCGTCTCTCCGGCCGTCGCCGCAACCGGCGTCGAGGCAGTCGTCAACGGCACGGCCATCACATCGGGCGACGTCCAGCGCCGCATGGCATTCCTGCGCCTGCAAAAGTCCAAGGCCACCAAGGATATCGCACGCGAACAGCTTATCGACGAAACGCTGAAGCGTTCCGAGATTGCCAGGCTGCGCATGTCCGTCAGCACGTCCGACGTCGATGCCTCCTATGCGCGTTTCGCCTCCGGCAACAAGCTGACCACCGACCAACTCGGCCAGATCCTCGACCGCGCCGGCGTCGGCGCCGACCACTTCAAGCAGTACATCGCCGTGCAGATGAGCTGGCCGCGTGTCGTCAACGCACGATATGGCAATTCCGCGGGCGGCAAGTCGCTCGTGGAACGCATGCAGGAGCGCGGCGGCGACAAGCCGTCGACGACCGAATACTTCCTGCAGCAGGTCATCTTCGTCGTTCCCGCATCGCGCCGCAACGCCATCATCGGCAAGCGCAAGGCGGAGGCCGAGGCCTCGCGCTCCAAATATCCCGGCTGTGAGGACGCCAAGATCTTCGCCGCGACGATGCACGACGTCTCCATTCGCGAGCTGGGCCGGGTGCTTGCACCGCAGTTGCCCGAAGACTGGAAGCCGCTGATCGAGAAGGCTAAGGGCAACACCACCGAGACGCGCGTCACCGAACGCGGCGTGGAATATCTCGGAATCTGCAAGACGCGCCAGGTCAACGACGACATGGCCGCCGAAATGGTGTTCCGCGCCGAGGAGCTCGGCAAGGGTGGCGACAAGCCGGATGACGGCAACAGCAAGAAGTATGTGGATGAACTGCGCAGCAAGGCGCAGATCACGATGCGCTGACCGCGCTCCGCCGCCGGCGCGCCGCGCCGGCTCTTCTCCCGCCATAGAAATGCCATTCCATGACCGTTGCGACCGTCCCCCCGCTGGCCCTTACCATGGGCGACCCGTCCGGGATCGGACTGGACGTCACGCTCGACCTTTGGCTTGAGCGCGTCCGGCTGGACCTGCCCGCCTTCCTGTTCATCGGCGACGGCGAGGCGCTTCTGGCGCGCGCTGCCGCACGCGGGCTGGACGTTGCAGTCGCCGCAGCGACGCCGGAGACGGCGGCCACGGTTTTCGACGAGGCGATCCCCGTCTATTCCGTCCCGCTCGTCGAGCCGGCCATCGCCGGAAAGGCGTCCTCGAAGAATGCGGGCGCGATCATCGCTGCGATCGAGACGGCCGTCACGCTGACGATGTCGGGACGCACTTCGGCGGTGGTGACCAATCCGATTGCCAAGGCCGTCCTCTACGATTCCGGCTTCCCCTTCCCCGGCCACACCGAATATCTGGCCGACCTGGCCGCCAGGGCAACCGGCAAGCAGGCGCTGCCGGTCATGCTGCTGGCAGGACCGAAACTCAGAAGCGTGCCCGTCACGATCCATATCCCGCTGAAGGACGTGCCTGCCGCGCTGACGGAGGATCTCGTCTTCGAGACTGCGCTGGTGACGGCGAGGGATCTGAAGCAGCGCTTCGGCATTGCCGCACCGAGGCTGGCGGTCGCCGGCCTCAATCCCCATGCCGGCGAAGGCGGCGCCCTCGGCCTCGAGGACACAGCGATCGTGGCGCCGGCGATCGAGCGGCTCAAGGAACTGGGCATCGATGCCGTCGGGCCGCTGCCGGCCGACACGATGTTCCACGAGGCCGCGCGTGCGACCTACGACGTTGCGATCTGCATGTATCACGATCAGGCCCTGATACCCGCCAAGGCGCTGGGCTTCGACGATTCTGTCAATGTGACGCTCGGGCTGCCGTTCATCCGCACCTCGCCCGACCACGGCACGGCTTTCTCGCTGGCCGGCACCGGCCAGGCCAAGCCGGACAGCCTGCTCGCGGCACTTCGCCTTGCTCACGAGCTGGCGCTGCACGAACGGGGCGGTAACTGATGGCGGCGATCGACGGGCTTCCGCCGCTACGCGACGTCATTCAGCGCCACGGGCTCGATGCGAAGAAGTCGCTCGGGCAGAACTTCCTCCTCGACCTCAACCTGACGCAGAAGATCGCGCGCACGGCCGGGCCGCTGGAAGACTGTACCGTGATCGAGGTCGGCCCCGGCCCCGGTGGGCTGACGCGCGCCATTCTCTCGCTCGGCGCCAAGCACGTCATCGCGATCGAACGCGACGCGCGTGCCTTGCCAGCGCTGCAGGAGATTTCGGACCATTATCCGGGCCGGCTCACCGTCATCGAGGGCGATGCGCTGAAAGTCGACTTCACAGCACTGGTGCCGGCAGGTGAGCCGGTCCGCATCATCGCCAACCTGCCCTACAACGTCGGTACGCAGCTGTTGCTGAACTGGCTGCTGCCGAAGGACTGGCCGCCCTTCTACAAGTCGCTGACGCTGATGTTCCAGCGCGAGGTGGGCCTGCGCATCGTGGCCAGCGAGGACGACGATCACTATGGACGGCTCGGCGTGCTCACAGGCTGGCGCACGCACGCGCGGATGGCGTTCGACGTTCCACCCCAGGCATTCGTCCCGGCGCCGAAAGTCACTTCGTCCGTCGTTCATCTGGAACCGATCGAAAATCCGCTCGCCTGTGCTGCGCCCGCGTTGGAGAAGGTGACGCACGCGGCCTTCGGCCAGCGCCGCAAGATGCTGCGGCAAAGCCTGAAGCCGCTCGGCGGCGAGGCGCTGCTCGCAAAGGTCGGGATCGATCCGCAACGACGGGCGGAAACGCTTTCTGTCGAAGAGTTCGTGGCACTCGCAAACGCGCTCTGACCGCCGGTACCAGCCACCTGCCACTGCCGGTGCAGCCAAGACATCAATTCGCCATGTTCCGGTCGCGCCATTTCTGTCCTACCGAGGGAGCGGCCAATGCAACCTGACACCGTTGCCTTCGACCAGAAGAAGCGGATCGCGTCCCTGTGGCTGCTCTCCGCATCCTCTCTCGCGGCCATCGTCCTGATCAGGCCATACTGGCAGGATGGCCCCGTCCATGAGTTCATAGAGGTCAGCGGCCTGATGCTGATCTTCCTTGCGATCCTCGGCCGGCTCTGGAGCATTCTCTATATCGGCGCCCACAAGAACCGGAAGCTCGTCGACATCGGCCCATATTCGATGACACGCAATCCACTCTACCTCTCCTCGCTCGCGGGCATTCTCGGCGTGGGCCTGATCTCCGGTTCGCTGATCCTGGCCGTTTCGATGGCCTTCGCCTTCTATCTGGTGTTCAAGTACACGGCCTTGCGCGAAGCCGCGTTTCTGGAGCATCTTTTCGGGGCAGCCTATCGTGACTATGCGAAGAAGACGCCGCTGTTCCTGCCGCGCCTATCACTCTACCGAACGGCGACAGGCGTCCGCTTCTCGCAGAAGGCGCTGACGAGCACGTTCCGGGACAGCCTGTTCCTGCTGGCGCTGTTTCCATTCCTCGAAGGCATCGAATACCTGAGGATGAACGGCCATCTGCCGATCCTCGCGACAATGTTTTGAAAGGCTGGAGCGCCGGCCTCAGAGGACCGGCTGTTCCGTCAGCAGTTTCGAGACAAAGTCGAACATGCCGTGGCGGCGGTCGCGGCGCAGGCGCTCCGCCTTGACGATGCTCTGCACCGCATCGAAGGCGGCCGTCAGATCGTCGTTGAGGATGACGTAGTCGTATTCATGCCAGTGCTCGATCTCGGCCCGCGAATTGGCCAGCCGTGTCGCGATCACTTCCTCGGTGTCTTCCGCCCGCCTGTGCAGGCGCGACTGCAGCTCGGTCATCGACGGCGGCAGGATGAAGATCGAGACGACATCGGCGGCCATCTTTTCCTGCAGCTGCTGTGCGCCCTGCCAGTCGATATCGAACAGCATGTCGCGACCGGCAGCCATCGCCTCCTCCACCGGCTTGCGCGGCGTGCCGTAGAAATTGCCGTGCACTTCCGCCCATTCGAGCAGAGCATCGGAATCGCGCAGCATGTCGAATTCGGCGCGGTCGATGAAGTGGTAATGGCGGCCGGCGATCTCACTCGGGCGGCGCTGGCGGGTCGTGACGCTGATCGACAGGCTGATGCCGGAATCGGCTTCCAGCAGGTTGCGAGCGATCGTCGACTTGCCGGCGCCGGACGGCGAGGAAATCACCAGCATCAGCCCGCGCCGGGCGATCTGGATCGGTTGGTTCTGCTGCGGCGCGGCCATGGTCTACTCCAAATTCTGTATCTGCTCGCGGAACTGGTCGATGACGACTTTCAGTTCGATCCCCGCGGCGGTGACGGCCGCCGCGTTCGACTTCGAGCATATGGTATTCGCTTCCCGGTTAAATTCCTGTGCAAGAAAGTCGAGCTTCCGCCCGACCGGCTGGTCGGCCAAGAGCAATTGCTCGGCGGCCCGCACATGCGCCTCAAGGCGATCGATCTCCTCGCGCAGGTCGGCCTTGGTGGCCAGCAATACGGCCTCCTGGTAGAGGCGGTCACGGTCCAGCCCGCCATTGCCCTGCATCAGCATTTGCACCTGCCCGGCCAGCCTCTCGGCAATCGCATCGATGCTGCGGCTGCGGTCCGCCTCGATCGCCGCGGCCAGAGCGGCGATCTTGCCAACATGGCCGCCAAGGACCTGCCGCAACGCATGGCCCTCGCCGAGCCGCATGGACAGCAGCCGTTCGATCGCAGCATCGAGGCCATCGGAGATATCCTGGTCGCGGCTTTCGCGCTCGGCCGCGCTCTCCTCCGCCTCGCGGAAGTCGACGACGCCGCGGACGCCGAGCAACGTATCCAGCCGCAACGGCGCCGAATCGACAATGCCTGAAAGTTGTTCGCGCAGGGACAGAATGGCGGAGAGGGCCGCCTGGTTGATAACCGGCTGTACCTGCGCCTCAACCACGGAGACCGACAAGCCGATCTGCATGTTGCCGCGGGTAAATGCCGCCGCCGCCTTCTGCCGCACCATCGGCTCGAATTGCTCGAAGCCCTGCGGGAGGCGGATACGCAGGTCGAGCCCCTTGCCGTTGACCGAGCGCAACTCCCACGCCCAGCGACAACGTCCGCTCGTTCCCTCGCTGCGCGCAAACCCGGTCATGGACTGAAGTGGCATTTCGATCTCCGCTCGCGAAGGGCTTCGGCGCCTCGGAATCAGCGGCGGCACCGTTTTCCCCTATATAGCCTGTTCCTGAAGGAAAAGCGTGGGCCTTGGCCGCGATAGGCACGGCCGAGGAACCGGCAGGGCACGCTGGGCGCCCCGCCTCGGTCATCACCCAACGTAGACGCGCTACTGGGCGCCAGCGCCGTCAGGCGTGCCGGCCTGGCCGGCTTCCTGCGCAGCCTTGGCGGCCTCGGCAGCCTTCTCCGCTTCCAGCTTGCGCCAGCGGCGGACATTGGCGTTGTGCTCGTCGAGTGTTTCGGCGAAGGCGTGACCGCCCGTGCCGTCGGCAACGAAGTAGAGGTCAGACGTCCGCGAGGGATTGGCAACCGCCTCAAGCGCCGCGCGACCGGGATTTGCGATCGGCGTCGGCGGCAAGCCGCGGATCACATAGGTGTTGTAGGGGGTCTGCTTCTCGATATCCGACTGCAGGATCGGACGGTCGGCCGGTTTGCCGTCACCACCGAAGATGCCGTAGATGATCGTCGGGTCGGACTGCAGGCGCATCTTCTTCTCGAGCCTGTTGATGAAGACGGATGCCACGCGCGGACGCTCGTCGGCCCTGCCCGTCTCCTTTTCCACGATCGAGGCAAGCGTCACCAGTTCCTCCGGCGAGGCGATCGGAAGGTCGTCGTCGCGCTTCTCCCAGATCTGCTGCACCAGCGCCTTCTGCGCCGCCAGCATCTGCTGGAGCACGTCGGCCCGCTTGGTGCCGCGCGAGAACTTGTAGGTGTCCGGCATCAGCGTGCCCTCCTGCGGCAGGTCACCGGGCAGGTCGCCTTCGAGAACCGGATCGTCGGTGAGGCGCTGGAACACCTGCTTGACGGTCAGGCCTTCAGGAACGGACACGCTGTAGAGAATCGACTTTCCGGACTGCAGCAACTCCAGGATGTCGTGCATCGAGGCCCCGGCACGAATTTCGTACTCGCCAGCCTTGAGGACAGCGTCCTTCAGGTAGATCCGGCTCATGCCACGGAAGACGCGGCTGTCGGTAATGATGTCGTTACGCTCCAGGCTGGAGGCGATCTCGTTGACGCCGGCGCCGTTGCGGACGATGAAGTTGGTGTTGGCCGCCAGCGGACCAGGCTTCTCGAAGCTGTCGAGCGCGTAATAGAAGATCGCGCCGGCCGCGATCGTGACGAACACGATGACGGTCATCAGGAAGTTCAGGAAGATCACAAGCTGGCTGCGGGCCTTGCGCGAGCGCCGCGGCGGACGCGGAACCTGCTCCGGCCGCAGGGCCTCGTTTGCGGACTTGGGGATGATCGGGCCCTTGCTGGCGTTGTCGCCACGACCGAAAGACATGTCAGCGGTTTCGTTGTTCTCGCTCACAGACACTCCTCGTATGAACTGGCCGTCATGGTCCGCTCCCCCGCCTGCCCGCCGCTGCCCGCAACGAAACCGCGGGATGGGGGCGTGCGCAAATTGTCATGGCCTGACTGTGCGGCCCGACTGCGCCCCCATGCCCAATGCGAACGCACATATCACTAGGGCAGACCAATACGGCAAAAACTGGATCGTATCCCGCCCCCAGGCGAGATCCGTCGTCATTCTCCGGCGCGCCGCTTGCGGCGCATTGGATTGTTTCGTCGGACTGCGTTCGACGCCGTGGGGCGGACACAAACCCGAACCGCCACCGGTGGTGGCGGTACACAGACCGCTCAGCCGTAGCGGCGCAGAATCAGCGAGGCGTTGGTCCCGCCGAAGCCGAACGAATTCGACAGCGCGACATTGATCTCGCGCTTGCGCGCCTTGTGCGGCACGAGGTCGATCGCCGTCTCGACGTCGGGATTGTCGAGATTGAGCGTCGGCGGTGCGACGTTGTCGCGGATCGCCAGCGCCGAGAAGATCGCTTCGACCGCGCCCGCAGCGCCCAGAAGATGGCCGATCGCCGACTTGGTCGACGACATTGAGACCTTGTCCGCATGCTTGCCGACCAGGCGCTCGACGGCGCCGAGTTCGATCGTGTCGGCCATGGTCGAGGTGCCGTGCGCGTTGACGTAGTCGATATCGTCCGGCGTCAGTCCGGCCCGCTTCAGCGCCATCTGCATGCAGCGATAGGCGCCGTCGCCGTCCTCGGACGGGGCGGTGATGTGGAAGGCGTCGCCCGAAAGACCGTAGCCGACCACTTCGGCATAGATCTTTGCGCCGCGCGCCAGGGCGTGCTCCAGTTCTTCCAGCACGACGATGCCGGCGCCCTCGCCCATAACGAAACCGTCACGATCGCGGTCATAGGGGCGCGAGGCTTTGGTAGGCTCGTCGTTGTACTGGGTCGAAAGCGCCTTGCAGGCGGCGAAGCCGGCAAGCGCCATGCGCGAAATCGGCGATTCGGTTCCACCGGCGACCATCACGTCGGCGTCGCCAAGTGCGATCAGGCGGCTTGCGTCACCGATCGCATGCGCGCCGGTCGAACACGCCGTCACGACGGAATGGTTGGGGCCGCGCAGCTTGTGGCGGATGGAAACCTGGCCGGAGGCGAGGTTGATCAGGCGGCCGGGAATGAAGAAGGGAGAAACGCGTCGCGGGCCCTTGTCGCGCAGGATCAGCCCCGCCTCGACGATGCCTTCGAGGCCGCCGATGCCCGAGCCGATCAGTACGCCGGTCGAGGTCTGCTCCTCGTCGGTCTTCGGATGCCAGCCGGCATCGTCCAGCGCCATTTCGGCAGCCGCCATCGCGTAAATGATGAAGGGATCGACCTTGCGCTGTTCCTTCGGCTCCATCCACCGGTCGGCATTGTAGGTGCCTTCGGTCCCGTCGCCCGTGGGGATATAGCATGCGATCCTGGCGGGAAGGTCATCGAATTCGAAGCCACTGACCTGGCGAGCGCCGCTCTGGCCGGCAAGAAGCCTGGACCAGGTCAATTCGGTACCACAGCCCAAAGGCGATACCATGCCGGTACCTGTGATAACGACACGTCTCATCGTCGGTGATCCACCCTATAATTCTCTTGGACCGAGGCGGAGCGCACAGGCGCTGTCCGCAAGCGGGGTCGCGACGGGCCGCGAGGGCCCGTCGGAAATGCAGGATCAGGCCTGGGCCTTCTCGATGAACTTGACGGCGTCGCCGACCGTCAGGATCGAGTCAGCGGCATCGTCGGGGATTTCGACGCCGAATTCTTCTTCGAAGGCCATGACCAGTTCGACGGTGTCGAGCGAGTCCGCGCCGAGATCATCGATGAAGCTCGCGCCTTCGCTGACCTTGTCGGCGTCAACGCCCAGATGATCGATCACAATTTTCTTCACGCGTTCTGCGATGTCGCTCATGTCGGATTCCTCGACCTTTGTTTTGTTCGATGCCGTTCACGGCACCGGGGCACTCAACCAAGCCCGGCACGCGAAGGTTCCGGGCAATTCTTTTTCAACCGTAGATGCCCCCGGGCGCCATCATAGAGCGCCGCACAAAGCTTGTATTCCCCGGTCGACTGCTGGCAGTCATGGCCCGATTAACACGGTTTAAGTCTGCCGCAAAGTCCGAAAATCGCCCGGCAAGCCGCGGTCAACATGCTATTTTCACGCGACAAGCGGGCGTTTTCCGGTCGGCTTCAGATCATTGCCATGCCGCCGTTGACGTGCAACGTCTGGCCGGTCATGTAGCCTGCCTCCGTAGAAGCCAGATAGACGACGGCGGATGCAACTTCCGCGCCGGTGCCCATCCGCTTCATCGGGATGGCCCCCATGATCGTTTCTTTCTGCTTGTCGTTGAGCTTGCCGGTCATGGCAGACTCGATGAAACCCGGTGCCACGCAGTTGACGGTGACGTTGCGGGTGGCGATCTCCTGGGCGAGCGACTTGGAAAAGCCGATCATGCCGGCCTTGGAGGCGCAGTAGTTTGCCTGACCCGGGTTGCCGGTGACGCCGACGATCGACGTGATATTGATGATACGACCGAAACGACGGCGCATCATCGGATGGGTCAGTTCCCGCGTCAGACGGAACACCGACGTCAGGTTCACCTCAAGGACGGCATCCCAGTCGTCGTCGCTCATGCGCACGAACAGGCCATCCTTGGTGATGCCGGCGTTGTTGACGAGGATGTCGACGCCGCCCAGTTCAGCCTCGGCCTTTTCGCCGAGCGCCTTGACTTCGGCGCGGTCCGCAAGGTCCGCCGGAAAAATGTGCACGCGTTCGCCCAGCTCGCCGGCGAGCGTTTCGAGCTTTTCGACGCGCGTGCCATGCAGGCCGACGATCGCGCCCTGCGCATGCAGCGCCCTGGCGATTTCCTCGCCGATACCACCGGATGCTCCGGTTACGAGTGCCTTGCGGCCGGAAAGATCAAACATGGTCCTGTCCCCGTTCATTGGGTCCTGCTTCGTGGTCTCAGCCGCAGAGGTCCTGCAGCAGGTTTTCGATGTCGGTCGCGGTGTTGACGGCATAGCCGGTCACGGACTTGTCGATGCGACGGGCAAGCCCCGTCAGCACCTTGCCGGAACCGATCTCATAGAGCGAGGTCACATCATTGCCGGCGAACCACTCGACAGTCTCGCGCCAGCGAACCTGTCCCGTCACCTGCTGCACGAGCAGGCCGGCAATCGCGGCCGGGTCCGTGACGGGCTGGACGGAAACGTTGGCGATCACCGGGACGACCGGCTCGAGGATCGTGACGGCCGCAAGCGCCTCGCGCATCGCTTCGGCAGCCGGCGCCATCAGCGCCGAATGGAAGGGGGCTGACACAGGCAGCATGACGGCGCGCTTGGCGCCTTTTTCGGTCGCCATACGCGCCGCGCGTTCAACCGCCGGCTTGGCGCCAGAAATGACGAGCTGGCCGCCGCCGTTGTCGTTGGCGATCTGGCAGGACCCGTCGACCAGCGCCTCGTCGCAGATCGTCTGCACGTCCTGGTGCTCGAGGCCGATGATCGCGGCCATCGCGCCCTCGCCGACCGGAACGGCCGCCTGCATCGCGTTACCGCGGATACGCAGCAGCCGTGCCGTATCGAAAATGGTGAACGCGCCGGCGGCACAGAGGGCGGAATATTCGCCAAGCGAGTGACCGGCGACATAGGAAACCTTGTCGCGAAGGATGAGGCCGCGCGCCTCCAGTACCCGGACCATGGCCATCGAAACCGCCATCAGCGCCGGCTGGGCGTTCGCCGTCAGCGTCAGTTCAGCCTCCGGGCCCTCGAACATGACAGAGGACAGCTTCTCGCCGAGGGCGTCGTCGACTTCGGCAAAGACTGCGGCCGCCTCGGGGAAGGTGTCCGCGAGTTCCTTGCCCATTCCGACAGCCTGGCTGCCCTGGCCGGGAAAGGTGAAAGCAATGGTCATGGGGGCTCTCCCGTCGTTGTTTTGCCCCCTCCATTCACGGAATGTGGCACCGAGTCAAGATTTGCGCGCCGGCGCGGGTTGTTCCCAACGCCGCCATGCACGGCAGATTCGCACGAGCAAGCCACCCTTTCTCGCAGGCGCGGCGTGGCCCTGACATTCCCTCGCCGGCGAACGCATTCGCCGGCGCGACTTGAAATTGACGATCGGGAGGTTAAGTTTCGCGCGGTGCGAAACCCAACGCCGGCTGCACCCGTCGGCCGGCGTTCGCCCGCCATTCCCGCAATTCCAGCGCCGCGCCGCAAGGAAGATAATTCGTCATGAAGTACAACATGCTCGGCCGGACCGACATCAAGGTCTCCGAAATCTGTCTCGGCACGATGACCTGGGGCTCCCAGAACAACGAAGCCGAAGCACATCAGCAGCTCGACTACGCGCTCGACAAGGGCGTCAATTTCATCGACACCGCCGAACTCTATCCGACGACCCCGCTCTCGCCCGAGACCTACGGCGACACGGAACGCTTCATCGGCAGCTGGCTTTCCGCGCGCGGCAATCGCGACAAGATCGTCCTCGCCTCCAAGGTCGCCGGCCCGGGACGAGCCTACATCCGCGGCGGCCAGCCGATGACGCGCGCAGGCATCCTCGAAGCAATCGACGGCAGCCTCAAGCGCCTTCGCACCGACTATCTCGACCTCTACCAGCTGCATTGGCCCAACCGCGGCCATTACCATTTCCGACAGGCCTGGACGTACGATCCCTCCAGCCAGGATCCCGCACGAACGGCGGACGAAATGGCCGAGGTGCTCGAAACGACCGGCGAACTCGTCAAGGCCGGCAAGATCCGCGCCGTCGGTCTCTCGAACGAAACGGCCTGGGGCACCATGCAGTTCCTCAAGCTTTCGGAAAGCCGCGGCCTGCCCCGCATCGCCTCGATCCAGAACGAATATAACCTGCTCTACCGCGCGTTCGATCTCGACCTCGCCGAGGTATCCCACCACGAAAACGTCGGGCTTCTCGCCTATTCCGCCCTCGCGGCCGGCCTGCTGACCGGCAAGTACCTTGGCGGCGTCCGCCCCGAGGGCTCGCGGATCACCAAAAACGGCGACCTCGGCGGCCGATACCAGCCGCTGCAGGAGCCGGCGGTCGCAGCCTATATCGCGCTCGCACGCGAACACGGCATCGACCCGGCGCAACTGGCGCTGGCATTCTGCCTCACGCGCCCGTTCATGACGTCTGTGATCATCGGGGCGACCAGCATGGAACAACTGGCGACGGATATCGCAGCTGCGGATATCACCCTTTCGGCAGACGTCATGAAGGCATTGCAAAACCTTCACCGCCGCTATCCGGCACCGATCTGAACCCGTCGGAACTGCCATAGAAACTAAAAACCCGCCATCGCTGGCGGGTTTTTGCTGTCGGGTTGCGGCTTACAGCCTCTTTGTTACTGCCCGTTGCCGCCGGTCGCCGGCGCGGCGTCCGGCTGAACGGGCTGGGGAGCGGGCTGCGTACCGGTTGCCTGACCATCGGTCGGCGGCGTGACCGGAGCAGGCTCCTGCGTCGTGATCGAAGACGTGTTGGCATTCGGGTCGACGCCATCGCCGGTGCCGCTGCCGGTGAAGTAGAATACGCCGCCTGCGACGAGCACGGCGACGATCGCCGCGACGGCCCAGCCAGCTGCGCCGCTGCCGCTGCTGCGCGCGTCGACGATTGTGCTGCGTTCCTCCAGGGGACGGTCCTCCAGCGGACGGTCTTCGCGGATCGGACGGTTCTGCTGCATCGGATCTTGCATGTTTCCTCGCTCCATCTGGTTGCGTCGAGAAGGAGAACGCAGCTTTTACCATCTGGTTCCCCGCTTTTCCGACCGCCGTTCCCCGGATGATCCGCCTCCATCAACGCGCAGCCCCTTGCCTTCCGCGGAAAAATCCGTATAAGCGCGCTGTTCAAAACACCCGGTCGCATCGGCTGGTGGCTGAACGGAGGGCCGCTTCCGGCGACGGGAGCGACAGGAACACAAGCGTTCCGGCCTCCCGTGTCTCCGCTCTCGACCGTATAGATGAAACGCTTTTCTTGCCCGGCCTCCTGGCCTCTAAGATCAGTCGTTGAGGCTTGGCGCCGGTTTCCGGGTGTGGATCAAACGCAAGAAAGGCAAAGCCACATGGCTCTCTACGAACATGTATTCCTGGCCCGCCAGGACGTGTCCGCCCAGCAGGTCGACGCTCTCGTCGAACAGTACAAGGGCGTGATCGAAGCGCACGGCGGCAAGGTCGGCCGGGTCGAGAACTGGGGCCTGAAGTCCCTGACCTACCGCATCAAGAAGAACCGCAAGGCACACTACGCCCTGATGGACATCGACGCCCCGGCTGCCGCCATCCAGGAGATGGAGCGCCAGATGCGCATCAACGAAGACGTTCTTCGTTACATGACCATCGCCGTCGAAGCCCACGAAGAGGGCCCGTCCGCGATGATGCAGAAGCGCGACCGCGACGACCGTCCGCGTCGTGACGGGGACGACCGCGGCCCGCGCCGCGACTTCGGCGACCGCGGCCCGCGCCGCGACTTCGGCGACCGTCCGCCCCGCGGTGACCGCCCCCCGCGCGAAGACCGTGCGTAATCGAAGCTGAAGGAGACAACGACAATGGCTGATATTTCTTCCGCTCCGGCACGCCGTCCGTTCCACCGCCGCCGCAAGACCTGCCCCTTCTCGGGCGCAAACGCCCCGAAGATCGACTACAAGGACGTTCGCCTCCTGTCGCGCTACATTTCCGAGCGTGGCAAGATCGTTCCGTCCCGCATCACGGCCGTTTCCCAGAAGAAGCAGCGCGAGCTCGCCAAGGCGATCAAGCGCGCCCGCTTCCTCGGCCTGCTGCCCTACGTCGTAGCCTAATTCTGGCGGACCCCGCGCGCCGGCTTCGGCCGGTGCGCGGCATGACATTCGGGACGGCGTCCGCGCCATCCCTCTCCCTTCCGCGTTGGGCGCGGATCGGAAAACCACCGGCCAGGCGCGCCACAATCCCGCGCTTCGGCCAAAATCCCATGTTGGGGAGCCGTTTCTGAGATCGAACCTCAGGAAACTCCTCTAACTGTCTCAAAAGACAGGACAGCGCTGTGCAAAACCTGAACTGGATCTCGATCGCGACCGGGCTCGTCGCCGGTGTGACCGCCGCTCTGCTTTCGCTGAGCGCGAACGTCCAGTCGACTCTCGCGATCTTCTTTTTCGCGGGCTCGGCGCTGCCGATTCTGATTGCCGGCCTCGGCTGGGGCAATGCCAGCGCACTGACGGCCGTGATCGCCGGCGGTGCGGTGGCCGCCGCCATGGCCTCCTCGCATTTCGCGCTGCTGATCGTGATCATCACGCTGATCCCCGCCGGCTGGCTCAGCAACCTCGCCAACCTGGCCCGTCCCGCCACCGAGATCGGCGGCCCCAAGGACGCCCTGGCCTGGTATCCGCTTTCCAACATCGTCACCCACCTTGCCGTGATGGTCACGCTCGGCATGATCGCCGTCGGCATGATCATCGGCTACAGCGGCGAACTCGCCAGCCAGATGGTCGACGTGATGATGATGGCGCTGCAGGAGCAGGAGCCGCTCTACAATCCCGACCCGGCCATGATCGCGCAGATGAAGGCCATTTTCGGGCTCGCCCTGCCGCTGGTTCAGGGGGCGTTGTGGGTGATCCTGCTTTTCGCCGCGTTCTATATCGCCTCGGCCATCGTGCGGCTGTCGGGCAAGGGCCTGCGTCCGCGCGAGGACATGCCGACGTCGCTGCGCATGCACCGCAACGCCATCTTCGTCTTCCTCGCCGGCCTCGTGCTGTGCTTCACAGGCGGCGTCCCGGCCATCATCGGCGCGCTGGTCTGCGGCACGTTCGGCGCCGGCTTCGTGCTTTCCGGCTTTGCGATCCTGCATCAGCGCACGCGCGGCAAGGCCTGGCGCCTCGCAGCACTCTGGCTCGCCTATGCGTCGGTCGTGCTGTTCGCCCTGCCGGTGCTTTTCATTCTCATCCTCGGCCTGACAGATACGCGGCGCACGATCGCGCTGACGCCTGCAGCCGACAAGACACAATCGAAATCCAACAACACCTGAGCTTTAGAGAAAGGAACTCAACATGGAAGTAATTCTCCTCGAGCGCATCGCCAAGCTTGGCCAGATGGGCGAAACGGTCAAGGTTCGCGACGGCTTTGCCCGCAACTACCTGCTGCCGCTCGGCAAGGCGCTGCGCGCCAACGAAGCCAACAAGAAGCGTTTCGATTCGGAACGCGCCACGCTGGAAGCCCGTAACCTCGAGCGTAAGTCGGAAGCCCAGACGGTTGCCGAGAAGCTTGACGGCAAGGCCTTCGTCATCGTTCGCTCCGCAGGCGAAACCGGCCAGCTCTACGGTTCGGTCGCTGCCCGCGATATCGTCGATTCGCTTGCTTCGGAAGGCTTCAACATCGGCCGCAACCAGGTCGAGCTGAACACCCCGATCAAGGCGATCGGCCTGCACAGCGTCGTCCTGCACCTGCACGCCGAAGTCGAGATCGCAGTCCAGATCAACGTTGCCCGTTCGGCCGAAGAAGCTGAGCGCCAGGCCAAGGGCGAGACCCTGACCTCGGCCGACGCCATCTATGGTGTCGACGAAGACGCCCTGAAGCCGGAAGACTTCTTCGATCCGGATGCAGACAACGAAGGCGAAGAAGCCTGAGATTGACCCAGACGCGCGGCGGGTACCCCGTCGCGCCGCCACACGGCTGACGCGAAAAAACCCGGGTTGAAATCCGGGTTTTTTTGTTATCTTTTATGGTGATCAGACTGGAATGGCGGTCGGGCCGCTACCAGGCC
Organism: Mycoplana rhizolycopersici; assembly: GCF_013378445.1. Classification (GTDB taxonomy): domain Bacteria; phylum Pseudomonadota; class Alphaproteobacteria; order Rhizobiales; family Rhizobiaceae; genus Mycoplana; species Mycoplana rhizolycopersici. The sequence goes on along the minus strand of NZ_JABXYK010000002.1, from coordinate 235,280 downwards.
GGTTACCCGACCAGACCCGCTCCGCCGCAGTATGCGATGGAGTGTGCTGATGACGTTTGTGCTTGCTTCGACGATTTCCCGACTGGTGCAACGCGGAAATCTGACCATGACCTTCAGCGACGGCCGTTCGATGACCGCCGGCGATGGCACCGGAAAAACCGTTCATATCCGCCTCAACAGCAAACGCGCCGAGCGTGGCCTGGTCTTGGACCCCGCCTTCTATCTCGGCCACTACTACGGCACCGGTGATATCGACCTCGTCGAGGGCGACATGTACGACCTGCTGGAGACAGTGTTCACCGGCAATCCGGATTTCAAGTATTACGACAGCCGCTGGAACCGACTTCTCGATCGGGGCCGTTATCTGCTGCGCTGGCTTCGCGAAAGGAATGGCGTCCGCCGATCCCGCAACAACGTCCAGCACCACTATGACCTGACCGGCGCGCTCTACGACCTCTTCCTGGACGAGGACAAACAGTATTCTTGCGCCTATTTCGAAAATCCCGAGCAAAGCCTCGACGACGCGCAACTTGCAAAGAAGAGGCACATCGCAGCCAAGCTGGCGATGGGCCGGCCGGGACTTTCCGTGCTCGACATCGGCAGCGGCTGGGGCGGCATGGCGTTGTATCTCGCCCGTTACCTCGGCGCTCAGGTGACCGGCGTCACCCTCTCGGACGAGCAGTACGCGGTCTCGCGCCAGCGTGCCAAGGACGCAGGGCTGGATCAGGAAGTGAACTTCCTGCTCGAGGACTACCGAAACGCGCCCGGCAGTTATGACCGGATCGTTTCGGTCGGCATGTTCGAACATGTCGGACGCCCGAACTACCTGACCTTCTTCCGCAAGGCCGCCTCGCTGCTGAAACGCAACGGGGTGATGCTGCTGCACACGATCGGACGAACAGATGCGCCGACCACCAACAACCCGTTCATCGAGAAGTATATCTTTCCGGGCGGATACATCCCTGCGCTCTCGGAGGTGATGCGGGCGATCGAGAAGTCCGGGCTCGCCGTCGTGGATATCGAGGTCCTGCGGCTGCACTATGCCGAGACGCTACGGCACTGGCGCGAACGCTTCATGGCGCGGCGCGAGGAAGCCAAGGCGCTCTACGACGAACGGTTCTGCCGGATCTGGGAGTTCTATCTCGCCGCCTCGGAAAGCGCGTTCCGCTGGCAGAACCTTGTCGTCTTCCAGCTGCAACTCGCCCATGACCAGCAAGCCGTGCCTCTGACGCGCGACTATCTGGAGCGTGGCGAAGGCTGCCTGAAGGCGCGCGAGGGTGACGGCAAGGTCCGGCCGGGGGCGCAAAAGTTTCCGCAGGAAGCATCGATCTGAAATCTTCGGCCGGTGCCGTCGGTGCCGGCCGCTTCAAGTCACAGGGGGCAGCGTTGGCTGCATCCCTCCCATCGGCGCAAGGAAGATCGCGTGGGAGCGCCCCCGGCCAACGGTGTGTTGCGCATCCGCTGAAAGGCACGCCGCCGGCCGCGGCAGCAACGCTGGCTTCCGCCCCTCACCGCAGTCCCACTGCGCGAATCTCCCGCACTCCTCGTCAAGCGCGCCGGAGCGGTTTGCCTTGGAGCAGGGTTGATTTTTCGCCGCTGTGGCCTTTGCGCAATGGAGCGGCTGTGGAAAGGTCGAAGACTGTGTCCAAGACTGATTCGGTGTAGCGCTGCTGCCGCCCCGCACGAAGACGACACTTGACCCGTGCGCCCCCCCGGTTGAAAGCAGGGACTTCACTGCAAATGGGATTCGGGAGATTCGGGCCAGATGAACGACGCCGTACGAAAGCTTGCCAGTGCGGGCCGCGACGACCTCGGGGTGCACCATCGCGAGGCGCCGAACAACGTCGAGGCGGAGCAGGCGCTTCTGGGCGCCATCCTGGTCAACAACGACGCCTACTACCGCGTCTCGGACTTTCTCAAGCCGATCCATTTCAACGAACCGCTGCACCGCAAGATTTTCGAGCTGGCCGGCGACACGATTCGCATGGGCAAGATCGCAACGACGATCACGCTGAAAACGCATCTGCCGGCCGATGGCCGCGTCGGTGACCTCACAATACCGCAGTATCTCGCCCGCCTCGCGGCCGAAGCAGTGACGATCATCAACGCGGAAGACTATGGCCGCGCCATCTACGATCTGGCGCTGCGCCGTTCGCTGATCACCATCGGCGAGGACATGGTCAACATCGCCTATGACGCGCCGCTCGACATGCCGCCGCAGAACCAGATCGAGGACGCAGAGCGCCGCCTGTTCGAGCTGGCGGAAACCGGCCGCTACGACGGCGGCTTCCAGTCCTTCAACGATGCGGTTGCGCTCGCGATCGACATGGCCGGCCAGGCCTTCGAGCGCGACGGTTCGCTGTCAGGCATCTCCACCGGCATCCACTCGCTCGACGCGCGCATGGGCGGACTGCAGCGCTCGGACCTTATCGTGCTCGCCGGCCGTCCCGGCATGGGCAAGACTTCGCTTGCCACCAACATCGCCTACAACATCGCTGCCTCCTATGAGCCGGAAGTGCAGGCGGATGGATCGTTCAAGGCAAAGAACGGTGGTGTCGTCGGCTTCTATTCGCTCGAAATGTCCTCCGAACAGCTGGCCACCCGTATCATCTCCGAGCAGACCGAAGTTTCATCTTCGAAGATCCGCCGCGGCGATATCTCGGAGGCCGATTTCGAAAAGCTCGTCGCCTGCAGCCAAATGATGCAGAAGGTGCCGCTTTACATCGACCAGACCGGTGGCATCTCGATCGCCCAGCTTTCCGCCCGCGCACGTCGCCTGAAGCGCCAGCGCGGCCTCGACTGCCTCGTGGTGGACTATATCCAGCTCATGACCGGCTCGGGCAAATCCAGCGACAACCGCGTGCAGGAGATCACGCAGATCACCACGGGCCTGAAGGCGCTGGGCAAGGAGCTGAACGTTCCGATCATTGCGCTTTCACAGCTTTCGCGTGGTGTCGAAAGCCGCGAGGACAAGCGGCCGCAGCTCTCCGACCTTCGCGAATCGGGCTCGATCGAACAGGACGCCGACGTGGTGCTGTTCGTGTTCCGCGAGGAGTACTACGTGAAGAACCTCGAGCCGCGCGACGAGTTCGATCCGAAGTACGAAGAGTGGAAGATGAAGATGGAGCAGGTGAAGGGCACTGCGGACGTGATCATCGCCAAGCAGCGTCACGGACCGACCGGCACGGTGAAGCTCGCCTTTCAGTCCGAATTCACCCGCTTCGCGGACCTCGCGGACCCATCGTTCTCGCAATACGAGGAACACTGAAGAACGGCGTCCCGGTCGCAAGAGGCTGAGAGGGCTCAATGGGCGGGACGCGATGTCTCCCCGCTCAGCGGCCGACCGCCTCCATGCCGCACATTTGCGCCATCAGGTCCAGCGCTGCGCGCACGCGCGCGGTCTGCTTGCCGTCGATCATCGATACGTCCAGGCGGTCCTCGCAGGCGCTGGCCGCACCGTTGGAGGCGCCGTCGAGGGAAATGCGCGTGGTGCAGCTCAATCCACGGCCTTCCAGCACCATCTGCCGGGCGCCGGGGTCGGCGGGTGGCAGGGGATTGCGGCCCGCAATCAGGTCGTCCACCGAAGCGTAGGCCACAGCGTATTCGACCTTGCGCAGGTCAACGCGCGTCAGCGACAGAACCGCCCAGCCGCCTGGCGATTGCAGCGCCGACGTCGTGCGCACGAGGCAGGCGTTGCCGCTGACTTCCAGGCGCGTGACCAGGCGTGGGGCCTGTGCACTGTCGGGCGAAGAGCGATAGATGTCCGTTTCCCCGTCCGTGACTGGCTCCTCCCCTTCCAGATCGAGCCCCAGCAACGTCGCATAGGCCTGGCGGACGTCGATCGGAGCGGGGGCGATGGGCTCCTGCGCTCGTGGTGCCTGAAGCGGCGCGGCAATGATTGCGCAGGCAATCACCCCTGTGGCGAGAGATCTGGTCATCGGATAAGCTCAACATCAATACGGCATCGGTTCTCGCAACGGCAGAATCCGCTCCCTAAGAACCCACATCCACAACCCAGGTGCAACCGGGAACGAGAGAGGCGCGCAACGCATCCCCCGTTTGTCGTTTTGCGCCGCCGCCAGGAGGAATACCCAACCTCCGCCGCCAAGGCTGTTGCTGCGGAATGCCGGAACTTGTATTCCAGAGATATGACGAACAGTGCCGACGCATCCTCCATCTCGTCCTTTCCTGCCGGCCAGATCGGCGAAGAAGCCGCGAGACTGACCGTCGATCTCCAGGCCCTTGCCGACAACTGGCGCCTGATGGCAAAGAAATCCGGCAAGGCAAGAACAGCTGCCGTGCTCAAGGCGGATGCCTACGGGATCGGCCTGGAACCCGCGGCGCGAACGCTCTACCGCGCAGGGGCGCGCGACTTTTTCGTGGCGACGCCCGCGGAAGGCCGGGCATTGCGACCGACCGCCCCGGACGGCCGCATTTTCGTTCTTTCGGGCATGTGGGCCGGATCGGAGGAACTTTTCTTCGAAAACGATCTCGTTCCCGTTGTCGCTTCCAGCGAGCAACTCGCCGTCTTCATGGCGGCGATCGCCGAGCGCGGCGACTATCCGTGCGCCCTTCAGGTCGACACCGGCATGAACAGGCTGGGGCTGTCGCCCGGCGAAGCGCTGGCGCTGGCGAACGATCCCGTGCGACCGGCGAGCTTTTCCCCGGTGCTGATTCTCAGCCATCTCGCCTGCGGCGACGACCCGCTGCACCCGATGAACCGGATGCAGCTCGACCGCTTCCGCGCCGCCACGCGCGCCTTCGACGGGGTCGAGGCGAGCCTTGCCAATTCCGCCGGCGTCTTCCTCGGCGAGGATTTCCATTTCGACCTGACCCGGCCCGGCATTTCCGTCTATGGCGGTGCTGCCGTCAACGGCGAGCCGAATCCGATGAAGCCGGTCGTCACAGCCGAAGCCCGCATTCTGCTGGTGCGCGAAGCGAAGATCGGCGAAGCCGTCAGCTACGGCGCCACCGCGGTGCTTTCCCGCGACAGCCGCATCGCGGTTGCCGCCATCGGCTACGCAGACGGCTATCTGCGAAGCCTGTCCGGCGCCGGTGTGCCGCTGCGCCAGACGGTCAGTTCCGGGGCGAAGGGATACCTGCACGGTCGCCATGTGCCGCTGATCGGCCGGGTCACCATGGACCTCACCCATTTCGACGTGACCGACCTTCCCGCAGGCACTGTCCGCCCGGGGGACTTCATCGAACTGTTCGGTCCGCACATGCCGATCGAAACCGTCGCCAAGGCCGGCGGCACGATCGACTACGTGCTGCTGACCAGCCTCGGCACCCGCTACCGCCGCGACTATATCGAGGCACGGTAGGAACTGTTCTCACCCTGTGTTAAGCTGAGGGAGAGCAGCGGAGGTCGGCATGTCGAACGCAAAGAAGTCCATCGTCGTCGGCGAACATTTCGAAGCCTTTATCGACGAGCAGGTCAGCTCGGGGCGCTACAACAACGCCAGCGAGGTCGTGCGCGCGGGACTGCGCCTGCTGGAGCGGGACGAACTGCAGCTCACCGAATTGCGGCGGCTGATCGCGGAGGGGGACGCCGACATCGACGCCGGCCGCTTCCACGAATACGACACTGCCGAGAGCCTGCTGGAGGATATTGTCCGTCGGTCGGAGTCCGGCCATTAAGCGCCGCCGGGTCGCCTATACAACGACGGCGCGCGCCGATCTGCGTGCCATTCATCGCTACATCGCCCATCAGGACCCGCCCGCCGCCGACCGCTTCGTTCTCGATGTGCACGCGAAAATGCTTCACCTTGCCGATTTAGGCCTGACCGGGATCGATCGCCGCGAAGTCAGCCCGGGTTTGCGATCCTTTGCTTATCGCGACCGGGCGGTGTATTTCCGGCTGACCGATTCTCATCTCCATATCATCCGCATCCTTCACGGCCGGCAGAGCCTGTCGCCGGACGACTTCACCGAAAGCGAGACCTGATGGCCAAGGCGCGCACCCAATTCGTCTGCCAGAACTGCGGCACCGTGCATGCGCGCTGGGTCGGCAAATGCGACGCCTGCGGCGAATGGAACACCGTCGTCGAGGAAGACCCGATGGGCGGCATCGGCGGCGGCCCCGGCAAGACGCCGAAGAAGGGCCGCGTGGTGGCGCTGACGACCCTGTCCGGCGAGATCGAGGAAGCGCCGCGCATCGAGACCGGGATATCCGAACTCGACCGGGTCACCGGCGGCGGCTTCGTGCGCGGCTCGGCGGTGCTGGTCGGCGGCGATCCGGGCATCGGCAAGTCGACCGTGCTGATGCAGGCGGCGGCCGCCCTCTCGCGGCGGGGCCAGCGCGTCATCTATGTCTCGGGCGAAGAGGCCGTGGCGCAGATCAGGCTTCGCGCCCAGCGCCTGGGTGCTGCCGAGACCGACGTGCTGCTGGCGGCAGAGACCAATGTGGAGGACATCCTGGCGACGCTTGCCGACGGCAAGCGGCCGGATCTCGCCATCATCGATTCGATTCAGACGCTGTGGAGCGACATCGTGGAATCTGCGCCCGGCACGGTGACGCAGGTGCGCACCGGCGCGCAGGCGATGATCCGTTTCGCCAAGCAGACGGGTGCCGCCGTCGTGCTCGTCGGCCACGTCACCAAGGAAGGCCAGATCGCCGGCCCCCGCGTCGTCGAGCACATGGTGGACGCGGTGCTCTATTTCGAGGGCGACCGTGGCCACCATTACCGCATCCTGCGCACGGTCAAGAATCGCTTTGGACCGACCGACGAGATCGGCGTGTTCGAAATGTCGGACAAGGGCCTGCGGGAGGTCACCAACCCCTCGGAACTGTTTCTCGGCGAGCGCAACGCGAAGGCGCCCGGCGCTGCCGTCTTCGCCGGCATGGAGGGTACGCGGCCGGTGCTGGTGGAGGTTCAGGCGCTTGTCGCGCCGACCTCGCTCGGCACGGCGCGGCGGGCCGTCGTCGGCTGGGATTCGGCCCGGCTTTCGATGATCCTTGCGGTGCTGGAGGCCCATTGCGGCGTGCGGCTCGGCCAGCACGACGTCTATCTCAACATCGCAGGCGGTTTGCGCATCTCCGAGCCCGCCGCCGATCTCGCCGTGGCAGCGGCCCTCGTTTCGTCGCTGGCCGGCCTTGCCCTGCCGGCAGATTGCGTCTATTTCGGCGAAGTCAGCCTTTCGGGCGCCGTCCGGCCGGTTTCGCACACCGGCCAGCGCCTGAAGGAGGCGGAAAAGCTCGGCTTCTCGCAGGCGGTGCTTCCCGCCGGTTCCGCCGAACTGCCGAAGGGCAATGGCGGGCGCTGGGCAGAGATCGACAGCCTGCCGGACCTGGTGGCAAAAATCGCCGGTTCGAAGGGCGCATTGACACGACCGACCGACGAGGACTGATGCGCAAGCGGCAAGCCGGCCGCGAAATTGGCAAAGCTTTGTGGAAACAGTTCATTGCCGATGAACCGAATTGAGACGCCGCTGACGCGATCGGCTAAGGTGCCGATGCAATTCGCGTCCGGGTCGATAGACATTTCTGGTCTGGAGTAAGACAAACATGCCCATCACACTTCTCGACGGCATCGTCATCGGCGTTGCGCTGTTCTCGGCAGTGCTTGCGATGGTGCGCGGCTTCTCGCGCGAGGTCCTGTCAGTCGCAAGCTGGGTGGGAGCCGCCGCTGCCGCCTACTTCCTCTATCCCGTGCTCGTTCCCTACGCCAAGGAGTACACGACAAGCGATACCGTCGCGATCATCGGCTCGGCCGGCGTGGTCTTCCTCGTCGCGCTCATCGTGATCTCCTTCATCACCATGCGCATCGCCGACTTCATCATCGACAGCCGCATCGGCGCGCTGGACCGCACGCTGGGCTTCCTGTTCGGGGCGGCACGCGGCATCCTGCTCGTCGTTGTCGCCATGCTGTTCTTCAACTGGCTCGTCGCGCCGCAGCAGCGTCCGGGCTGGATCGAGAGCGCGAAGTCCAAGCCGCTGCTCGACAATCTCGGAAGCAAGCTCGTGGCGCTCCTGCCGGAGAACGCCGACAACGAGATCCGCGACCGCCTGCTCGGCCGCCGCGCGCCCGCCGAGGGCACCGAGACGCCGGCGGATGGCACCGATGGAGCGACAGGGCGGGCTCCCGCCACCGGCGAGGAGCCTACGGAAGACGCCCCCGCAACGAACGGATGACGATGCAAGGCTGCTCCGCATTTTTCGCGAGAGCAGCCGCAACGAAAATCTGGTAGGATGAAAACAGCTACCACTGAAGCCTCCGGACTTCGGTGGTAAAGTCGTTAAGGAATACACATATAGGCATCGCGGTCAGGCGAAGTGAATTCGGGCCGCGCCACACGCATTTCCGGTGAAGAGGCCGACGCAGCGCCGGAAGAAGCGTACTTACGTGCAACCCCGTACCGTCCCGATCAAAGGCTTGCAGCACATGACCGAACTATCCGTTTCCGCCCACCGTTCCGACAGCGATCTGGACGGCGATACGCTTCATGAAGAATGCGGCGTCTTCGGCATTCTGGGCCATCCGGATGCAGCCACGCTGACCGCGCTCGGCCTGCATGCCCTGCAGCACCGTGGCCAGGAGGCGGCCGGCATCGTCACCTTCGACGGCAAGCAGTTCCACAACGAAAAGCGCATGGGCCTCGTCGGCGACCACTATACCGACCCGGCGACGCTGGCCAAGCTGCCCGGCTTCATCGCCATCGGCCATACCCGCTATTCCACCACCGGCGAAGTCGCCCTTCGCAACGTCCAGCCGCTGTTTGCCGAACTCGAAGTCGGCGGCATCGCCATCGCCCATAACGGCAACTTCACCAACGGCCTGACGCTCCGTCGCCAGTTGATCGCCGGTGGCGCCATCTGTCAGTCGACCTCCGATACGGAAGTCGTGCTGCACCTGATCGCCCGGTCGCGCTACACTTCCACAGCCGACCGCTTCATCGACGCGATCCGGCAGATGGAAGGCGGCTATTCGATGCTGGCGATGACGCGGACGAAGCTGATCGCCGCGCGCGATCCGATCGGTATCCGCCCGCTGGTCATGGGCGAACTCGACGGCAAGCCGATCTTTGCTTCCGAAACCTGCGCACTCGACATCATCGGCGCGAAGTTCATCCGCGACGTGGAGAACGGCGAGGTCATCATCTGCGAGATCCAGCCCGATGGCTCCATCTCTATCGACGCCCGCAAGGCCGGCACCGGCCAGCCCGAACGGCTCTGCCTGTTCGAATACGTCTATTTCGCACGGCCGGATTCGATGGTCGGCGGCCGCAGCGTCTATGTCTCGCGCAAGAACATGGGCATCAACCTGGCAAAGGAATCCCCGGTCCGGGCCGACGTCGTCGTTCCCGTGCCGGACGGCGGCACGCCGGCAGCGCTCGGCTATGCGCAGGAAAGCGGCATTCCGTTCGAATACGGCATCATCCGCAACCACTATGTCGGCCGCACCTTCATCGAGCCGACGCAGCAGATCCGCGCCTTCGGGGTGAAGCTGAAGCATTCGGCCAACCGGGCGATGATCGAGGGCAAGCGCGTCGTGCTCGTCGACGATTCCATCGTGCGCGGCACGACCTCGCTGAAGATCGTGCAGATGATCCGCGACGCCGGCGCCACCGAGGTGCACCTGCGCGTGGCAAGCCCGCGCATCTACTATCCGGATTTCTACGGCATCGACACGCCGGACCGCGAGAAGCTGATCGCCAACCAGTACGACAGCCTCGAAGCCATGTGCAAATACATCGGCGCGGATTCGCTGGAGTTCCTTTCGATCAACGGCCTCTATCGCGCCGTCGGCGGCGAGGATCGCAACGATGCCCGGCCGCAGTTCACCGATCACTATTTCACCGGCGACTACCCGACACGGCTCCTGGACAAGGAAGGCGAGACGATGGGCCGCAAGGTTTCCGTGCTTGCCAGCAACGGCTGAGGCGCAGTTGCGGTTTCCATTTCGAAACGAACGCTTTAGAAGGCTGCGGTAACGCGGCCTTTTTCTTTTCCTCTGGCCGGCACGATATGGGACGGACATGATGGATATCGATCTGAAGGGCAGGATCGCGCTGGTCACCGGCGCCTCACGCGGCATCGGCTATTTCACGGCACTCGAGCTCGGCAAGCGCGGCGCGCACGTGATTGCCTGCGCGCGCACGGTCGGCGGACTGGAAGAGCTGGACGACGCCATCAAGGCCGTCGGCGGCAGCGCCACGCTGGTGCCCTTCGACCTTGCCGACATGGCCGCGATCGACAAGCTCGGCGGCTCGATCTTCGAGCGCTGGGGCAAGCTCGACATTCTCGTGGCCAATGCCGGCGTGCTCGGCACGATCTCGCCGATCGGCCACGTCGAGGCGAAGGTCTTCGAAAAGGTGATGACCATCAACGTCAATGCCACCTGGCGGCTCATCCGCTCGGTGGAACCGCTGCTGCTGAAATCGGACGCCGGTCGCGCGCTGATCCTGTCATCGTCCGCCGCCCACAAGTGCAAGCCGTTCTGGGGTCCCTACTCCGCCTCCAAGGCGGCCGTCGAGGCGCTGGCGCGCACCTGGGCGGGCGAGACGCAGCGCACGCCGCTGCGGATCCTCTCGGTCGATCCCGGTGGGACGCGAACGGCGATGCGGGCGCAGGCGATACCGGGCGAGGATCCCTCGACCGTGCCGCATCCTTCCGAGGTCGCCCAGGCGCTCATGCCGCTCGTCGGCCCCGACATGACCGAAACCGGAAAGCTGTTCATCGTCCGCGAGAAGAAGATCGTCGACTACCACATGCCGAGCTGAAACAGGCCGGCCGGCAAAATCCGGACAATCGAACGCCCCGCGCCTCTATTGAAGCGCGGGGCTTTTCATTGCGCCGCCGGGTTTCAGCCTTGTGGCTGGGCGACAGGTCCCGCCGCGGCCGTATCGGTTGCACCGCCCACGACGGTGCGGACCACGACCGAGAGTCCCGGCGCCAGGTACTTCGCCTGCTGCTGGCCGGGGTCGATCGAGATGCGCACCGGAACGCGCTGGGCGACCTTGGTGAAGTTGCCGGTGGCGTTGTCCGGCTTGATAATGCTGAATTCCGAACCGGCGGCAGGAGAGAACCGCTCGACACGGCCATGCAGTTGCACGTTGTCGAGCGCATCGACGGTGAAGGTTACCGCCTGACCGGGGTGAATGCGACTCAGCTGCGTTTCCTTGAAATTGGCGATGATCCACGTGCCCTCCGGCACAACTGCCATCAACTGCGTTCCGGCCGATACATACTGGCCGAGCTTGACGCCGACCTCGCCGACCACGCCGTCGCGCGGCGCGGTGATGCGGGTATTGGTCAGATCGATCTCGGCAAGCTCGAGCGCCGCCTTGGCACCGGCGACCGCCGCCCGCAGCGCGTCGCGGCCGACGATGATCGATTGCAGGTCCTGATTTGCGACTTCCACCTGGGCCTTGGCCTGGCTGACGGCAGCTTCGGCCTGATCCAGCGTCGCACGGCTCTGCTCCCGTTCGCTTTCCGAGACGACGCCTTTGCCGGCGAGACGCTCGACACGGTTCCAGTTCTCGTTGGCCCGGCGCAGGGCCGATTCGGCGCTGTCGACGGCGGCCTTGCCGGCGCCGATCTTCGCCTGGCCTGCCCGCTCCTGCTGGAGCGAGTTGGCGAGTTCGGCCTCCTGGCCCGCGAGCGTCGCCTTGGCCTGGTCCACCTTCTGGCGGAAGATGCGGTCATCGAGGCGGGCGAGCACCTGCCCGGCCTTCACCGTCTCATAGTCCTTCACCGGCACATCGACGATGTAGCCGGACAATTGCGGACTGATGAGGGTGACCGAGCCGCGCACATAGGCGTTGTCGGTGACCTGGATTTCACTCTGGAACGGCGGCAGGTCCCAGGCATAGAGGACGAGCGTCACTCCGCCGACACCCATGGCGACGGCGATGGCGGATGCGAGATTTGTCAGCAGTTTTTTCATGGCATTTACTCAGGCGGCGACCGGCGCTTCTGCGGCATGGCGGTCCCGGATACGGTTCTTGATTGCGTTGAAGGTGACGTGGGCGAGCAGGCAAAGGGCCGCGCCCGCCGAAAGAACACAGATCAGCAGGAAGACGTCGTTGTAGGCGAGCACGTTCGCCTCGCGGGTGATCTGCTGGCTCAGAAGATTGGTGCCTTCGGCCTTGAGCAGCGCACTGTCGGTCAGGGTATGCCCGTAAGTGGCCGAAAGCTGGCTGACACGGTTTGCGACGACGGGATCCGTCAGCGTGATGGCCTGCGCCAGCACATTGGCGTGGAACTTCTCCCGCAGCGTGATCAGCGTGCCGAATGCGGCAGACGCCATCTGCGCGCCGAGGCTCTGTGTGGCCAGGAACAGGATGATGAAGGAGAAGATGTAGTTCGGCCCCTTCTTCAGCGCGTTCGCAAGCCCCTGCCCCATGGTGAGAGGCAGGAACATGGCGGAGGCAACCGCGATCATCCCCTGGCTGAGATAGATGTCGTGCGGCCTGGTCAGGTTGGTGGCGCGGCTGTCCATGAACGCGCCGATCGCGATCAGGGACAGGCAGAACAGATGGATGTGCGGCTCGCGCCCGGGCTTGATGACGAGCGCGCACAGCAAGCCGCCGAACACAGTCGAGACCGCGATCACGGAATAGAGGCCGGTCAGCTGGTCGGCCTGCAGGCCGAGAATCAGGAAGAAATTGGTGGCCGAAGCCGTCTGCTCGGTCAGAAGCAGGCGGAACAGCAGCAAAACCAAGGTGAAATGCACGATCTCCGGGCTCGTAAGCCAGCGAATGTCGAAGAACGGCTGCTTTCGGTTCAGCTCGATCAGGGCGGCCGCGGCAAGGCAGGCGAACGACACGACCAGCGCCTTTCCGATCCAGGGCGCTTCCAGCCACCAGTAAAGCCGTCCCGTCGTCAGGACGATGGCCAACGCGCCGAAGCCGACGGCCACGAACAGGTAGCTGATGATATCGAGCGGTTCGATCACCTTCGCGCGCGGCGGGGAGGCAAGCGGCAGAAGATAGATCGCCCCGAATGCCATCATGGCGAGGCCGAGCTCGAACAGATAGAGGGCGTGCACGCCGCCAAGATCGAAGAGGGCAGGAAAAAGGACACGCGTCAGCGACGGCATGAGCGCGATATTGGTCAGCGCGGCCGTGAGCCCATATGTGAGCTTGTGCTCGGGTGACACTTTCTCGATCATGTAGAGAAAGGCCAGGCCCGACATCGGTGCTGCGGCGATGCCGGCCACGAAACGGATGGCGATGGCCGACTGCAGGTCGGTGACGAACAGATGCAGGATGGACACGAGCACGAAGACGCCGATGCTCCATTCCGCGAAAGTGCGAATACCGAACTGCTGGCGAACCTTGATGAGCGCGACCGAGAGGCTGACGTTCGGCGCCAGATAGGCTGCGATCAGCCAGGTGGCCTCCGTCTGCGTCGCGCTGTAGGCGCCCTGGAACTGCGGCAGGTTGCCGGCAATCATGTTCATCCCGAAGCCCTGAGCCAGCGCCAGCAGCGTGGATGCGCCGAAATAGGCGAAGGCCGGCATTGTCCGGACCGGCGCGGCGGCGGCCGGCGGAACCGGCGCGGCTAGCTCAGGTTCGGAATCGGTCTCCTGCGCCGCCACGAGATCTGCCGCGGCAACGTCGTCGTTCGCTGGTGTGGGTAGGGTAGAAGCGGCAGTCGCGCCGCTGCCGATCTCCTGGTCGTTGATGGTAACCGCGCGCATGGTCACACGCTTTCCCGACAGGAGGTCGACGCGCAGGCGGAGATATTGCGCAGGACCCGGAGCGTCGTCGCCATGTCCTCGTCGCTGACGCCCTTCAGGAGGTCGCGCCTGAGTTCATGCGCCAGTTCCTGGATTTCGAGGGCAACGATTTCGCCGCCGGCCGTCATGACGATCTGCTTGGCGCGGCGGTCGCCGTCCACATTGCGGCGTTCGATGAAGGCCTGCTTCTCCATGCCGTCCAGAAGGCGGACGAGCGTCGGCGTTTCGATATCCAGTTCCTCTGCCAATTCGCGCTGCGTCAAACCCTGCCGTTTCGACAGGATCAGCAGGGTACGTGCGCGCGAAAGCGTCAGCCCCCTCTCCTTCACCCGCGCGTCAAACAGAGCCCGCATCTTGCGCCCTGCGCGCGAGAGTTCTTCGAGAATGACATCATTGGGGTTCGCGGTGGACATTTCATAGCTCGTATATAATTAGCATACTATCGACTAGCATGTTAACTATCACGGCGGGGGACGCTTTTCAATGGTATGGCATCAGGTGGAAACGCAAAGCTGATACCCGGCATTTGCATGCCGAGCCGGACATCCGCCAATGGTCAGGTTTCTCGAAGCGGAAGCGCGAAGCCTCAGTGCTCGTCGTCGTCCTCGCCGGCGAACCGGTTTTCCACCGCCGTATCGGTCGACGGCCAGCCGCCGTACTTGCGATACCAGGCGCGCGCGCCGAACGGTAGTGACGCGAGATAAAGCGCAACCGTCACCACCATGGTCTCCCAGGTGAAGCTCATCAGCGTCGCGACGTAGAAGACGACGACGAGCATGACGGGCAGGACGAGATCCCTGCGAATGCGGCCACCCTCGGACTTGCCGGACCAGACCGGAACGCGGCTGACGAGCAGGAAGGCGATCAGGACGGTGTAGGCCGAGGAGATCAGCGCGAAGGGCGTGCTGGGGGCGACCCCCAGGAAGCCGACATAGACGGGCAGGAGCACGAGCATGGCGCCGGCCGGAGCCGGCACGCCGACGAAATACTCCGATTGCCAGGTCGCCTTGGTCTCCCGTTCCGCCATGACGTTGAATCGCGCCAGCCGCAGGCCCGCGGCGATGGCGAAAATCAGCGCGGCGATCCAGCCGATGGAACGGGCCTGGTCGAGCACGAAGACATACAGCACCAGCGCCGGCGCCACGCCGAAATTGACGATGTCGGCCAGCGAATCCATCTGCACGCCGAACTTGGACGTCGCCTTGAGCAGGCGGGCGACGCGCCCGTCGATGCCGTCGAGGAAAGCCGCCAGCAGCACCATGGCGACGGCGAGTTCGTAGCGGTTCTCGAAGGCAAGGCGGATGCCGGTCAGGCCGGCGCAAATCGCAAGGATCGTGATGAGGTTCGGAATGATGACCCGTAGCGGGATCTGCCGCAGGCGGGGCCCGCGGGCTTCATCATTGGGTCCGTTCGGCTCGTAGGGGTGAAACGGCGTCTTCATCTCGTATCGCTTTGCTGGAGCGGCAGGGCGCACGACGTCTGGCGTCGACGGATCAACGTATCCGACATCGTGCGCGCGCCTCGATCTGTCAACCCCGGCGCCCCAGTGTCGGCCCCTTGGCAGAGCCGAATTCTGCCAGCACCGTCTCGCCTGCGATCGCCGTCTGCCCGACGGAGACACGCGCCTCGGCGCCGGCCGGAAGGAAGACGTCGAGCCGCGAGCCGAAGCGGATCAGGCCGAAACGCTCGCCGGCTTCCAGATGATCGAAGGTCGAGGTCCAGCAGACGATGCGGCGCGCCACGAGGCCGGCGATCTGGACGACGCCGATCTCGCCGTGGGCGGTATCGATGACGAGACCGTTGCGCTCGTTCTCCTGGCTGGCCTTGTCAAGTTCGGCATTGAGGAAGCGACCGGCGCGATAGGCGATCCGGCGCACGCTGCCGCGCATCGGCGAACGGTTCACGTGACAGTTGAAGACGTTCATGAAGACGGAGATGCGCAGCATCGGCTCCGAGCCGAGTTCCAGCTCGAGCGGCGGCGTCACCATGGCGATGGCAGAAACGCGGCCGTCTGCCGGGCTGATGACGAGGTCCGGATCCTGCGGCGTCACGCGTTCGGGGTCGCGGAAGAAATAGGCACACCAGACCGTCAGGATGAAGCCGATCCACATCAACGGCTCCCACAGGAAGCCGAGGATCAACGACACAACGAAGAAGGCGGCAACGAACTTCCACCCGTCGCGATGGACGGGAACCAGCGTGTTACGCACCGTATCGACCAGACTCATGCCATGCTTCTCCGCTTCTTACGTGCCCTGCAACTAGCGCGAAACCGGCGCGGGAGCAATGCGGCGGGGCAAGTTGCCCTTCCTCTGAGGGCCGCATCCACATCTGAACGGTGCACCCATGCAACTTCCAAGGCCATATTGGCCACCAGACGGCGGTGGCCGAAAGTTTCTTTTGGTTGTATTAATATATTTTACAATCAAAAGTAGGAGGACATCATGGCACTCACCCGCGTCGACAGGATTTCAGGACTGCCCCTCTATTACGACCGTTTCAACGGTAACTCCTACGGCCGCACGGCCGTGCCGATGCGCCCCTATATCGATGCGAATTTTCTCGCGCAGTGTACAGCCTGCTTCGACGATCTGAAAACCGTGCTCGCTTCCGGAGAATTCGACATCACGCAGATCTGGAGCGGCGGCGTCGGCCGGGAGGGAAGCGGCACTTCCTATCACTACAAAAACAGGGCCTTCGACCTGGATGCCCTGATCTTTGCCGATGGCACCCGATGGGTGGCGAATACCTTTCCCGAACGGCCGTTTCTCTATCTGGCGATCGAGGCCGTGCTACGACTGCATTTCGGCACCGTGCTCAATCACGACTACAACAGAGCCCACGAGGACCACCTGCACTTCGACAACGGCACGGCCCCGCGTTTCAAGCGGGACGCTCGCAGCCATGTCATCTTCGTCCAGTATGCCCTTGCGAAACTGTTCAACCAGAGCGTCGGCGATGCCGGCGCAGACGGGGTCTTCGGGCCGGAGACCGAGCAGGCGCTCAACCGGGTGCGCCGTCAGCTCGGCATCGGCAGCCTGAGCGAGAACGAAAACTGGTTCGCATTTCTGCGGGCGGTGGCAAAGGCCGCGCTCGCCAGCGAACGAGGCATCGTTCATGCGCCGGAACTGGTAAGCTAGCGCAGAGTTCCGTTGCCCGAGCGTGCGGCGGCGTAACGCGCCATGCTTGCCGGCGCCGGCGTCAGTTTGCCGGCGCCTTGCGGATCACCACGCCCATCTCGTCGGCCTCGCGCACCTGCTTCAGATGCTCTTCCGCCTCGGTCGCCTCGCGCTGGCGGCTCCACATTGACGCATAGAGGCCGGTCTGGCGCATCAGATCGGCATGAGTGCCGCGCTCGGCGATCAGACCGTCCTTCAGGACGATGATCTCGTCGGCGCCCACCACAGTCGAAAGCCGGTGGGCGATGACCAGCGTCGTGCGGTTCTTTGAAACGAGATCAAGCGCCGTCTGGATCTCCTGCTCCGTCCGGGTGTCGAGCGCCGAGGTCGCCTCGTCGAGGATCAGGATGGGCGGGCTTTTCAGGATCGTCCGGGCAATCGCCACGCGCTGCTTCTCGCCGCCGGAGAGCTTCAGGCCGCGCTCGCCCACCATGGCCTTGAAACCGCCCGGCAGGTGATCGATGAAGCCGCTGATCTGGGCAATGTCGGCAGCAGCCCTCACCTCTTCCTCGGTCGCAGCGGGCCGGCCGTAGCGAATATTGTAGCCGATCGTGTCATTGAAGAGCACGGTATCCTGCGGCACCATGCCGATCGCGGAGCGAAGCGATTTCTGCGTCACCTCGCGCACGTCCTGCCCGTCGATGGTGACCGATCCCTGCTGGACGTCGTAGAAGCGATAGAGAAGCCGCGACAGGGTCGACTTCCCGGCTCCCGACGGGCCGACGATCGCGACCGTCTTGCCCGCCGGCACCTCGAAGGAAACGCCCTTCAGGATGGGGCGCGCGGGATCGTAGGCGAAATGCACGTCGCGAAAGGCGATGGCACCGGCACCCGCACGCAGCGGCTTCGCATCCGGGGCGTCCTCCACCTCGGCCTGGACCTCCAGCAGATCGAACATCTGTTCGATGTCGGTGAGGCCCTGGCGGATCTCGCGATAGACGAAGCCGATGAAATTCAGCGGGATCGCCAGCTGGATCAGCATGGCGTTGACGAAGACGAAGTCGCCGATCGTCTGTTCGCCGCGCTGGACGGCCAGCGCCGACATGACCATCATGACCGCCGTACCGATGCCGAAGATCAGCGCCTGGCCGAAGTTCAGCCAGCCGAGCGATGTCCAGACCTGGGTCGCCGCCTTCTCGTAGCGCTCCATCGACTGGTCGAAGCGCTTCGCCTCCATCTCCTCGTTGCCGAAGTATTTGACGGTCTCGAAATTCAGAAGCGAGTCGATCGCCTTGGTGTTGGCCTCCGTGTCACTGTCGTTCATCGAGCGGCGGATGGAAATGCGCCAGTCGCTGGCGCGCACGGTGAACCAGATGTAGAGCGCGACGGTGACGGCGGTCACCAGAAGATAGCTGAAGCCGTAGCCGGCCCAGAAGACGATCGCGGTCAGCAAAAATTCGATGATGGTGGGAATGGAATTGAGGATCGTGAAACGGACGATCGTCTCGATGCCCTTGGTGCCGCGTTCGATGACGCGCGACAGGCCGCCGGTGCGCCGTTCGAGGTGGAAGCGCAGCGACAGGCGATGCAGGTGGACGAACGTGCGATAGGCGAGCTGGCGCACCGCATATTGCCCGACGCTGGCAAAGAGCGCGTCGCGAAGCTGGTTGAGTCCGGCCTGGAGGATGCGGGCGAAATTGTAGGCAAGCACCAGCATGACCGCGCCGAGCAGGAACGACGGCAGGAGATCGACCGCGTCCATCCGGCCGTTCAGCGCATCGGTCGCCCACTTGAAGAAGTAGGGCACAAGCAGGAGGACAAGCTTGGAGGCGAGCAGGAACACCGTCGCCCAGACCACCCGCATCTTCAGGTCAGGCCTTCCCGAAGGCCACATATACGGCCACAGATTGACCAGGGTGCCGTAAGGATTGCTGCTGTCGGCCGAAACCGTCTTCTTCGTCGTGGCCGCCATGCGCGCCTCCGCAGGCCGGCCGCCGCCGGCTCACCTATTCAAGAAAAAATGCGGCGCCCGATTTGGACGCCGCATTGGTGAGATAGGACCGTCAGCCGCGCGATGCAATGCTGCAGACGGCGAAAAGGCAGCTGGAGCTCAGTTGCCCTTCACATGCTTGCGGTGCATTTCCTCCGCCTCGGTCTCCGGCATGGCGCTGTCGGGAACACCGAAGACCTGGCCGGGCAGGATGCGGTCGGGATCGATGATCTGGTCCTCGTTGGCGAGGTAGATCGTCGTATAACGCACGCCCTGGCCATAGACGCGGCGGGCGATCTGCCACAGCGTGTCGCCCCGGCGGATGATGACCGAGTTCTTGCTTTCCTTCAGCGGCGCCTGCTCGATCGTCTGCGGCTGGCCGGCCGACGCCTGCTCCTGACCGACCGCCTGAGCGGCGTCGGTCGCAATACCGGACTGCGCGGCGGCCGGCTGGCCAGTGCCGGCAGCGGCAACGTCGGTGGACGACAACAACGCTTCCGGCGCCGCCTTCAAGCTCGCAAGCGCACCTGCATAGGCCGTCTTAGGCGCATCGGCCGGCACGGACGACAGTGCCTCGACCACGGACCGCGCCCACAGCTTCAGCTTGTCGACGAGCGCCAGCCTTGCGGCATCGATACCGGTCGGCGCCGCATAGCCGACGACCTGGCCGAGAGCACCTTCCAGTTCGACGCGGGCGGCAGCGATCCTTTCAGGCGTCGCACCGGCGTCGGCCAGCAGGTCGGTGAACCGGCGGGAAAGATCGAGTACGCGGTTTTCCAGAGCGCCGACATCGACTGTCGGCGCCGGCGCCTGTTCGGCGACCTGGCCATTGGTGGCCGGCGTCAGCGCGTCCTTCACCGCCGTCTCGATCTGACCGATCGCCTTGCCGACGGTTGCGGCATCGGCGGGCAACGTCTTCAGTTTCGCCAGCACTTCGGCGGCAACCGCAGCCGTTCGGGCAGCGATCGCCTCGCCAGCGCTGCCGGCCGGCGTCTTGTACTCCGAAAGCGACTGCAGCGCGATCTCGGTTGCCGAGCGTGCCGCAGCGAGTTGTTCGGCGGTCGGAACCGCGCCGTTGGCGTAAAGGCCGGTCAAAAGCGCCACCGCCTTGTTCGCCTCCGCACGGAGCTTGTCGAACGAACCGGCGTCGATCAGGCCGAGGGTCGGAGCGGCGCCATCCGTTGCCGGCTCCTGCGCCACGACGGCCACCTGCTCGCCTTCGGGACGATCGAAGGGGACCGATGCCCGCAGTTCGACCTTGGAGGCATCTTCGCTCATCACGTCGGCGCGGATCACGTGGCGGCCGACCGGAAGCGGCAGGACGCCATCAACCACGAAGCGGCCCTGCGGATCGGCCTTGATCTCGCCCAGCAGCTTGTCGTTGGCATAGATGCGCACCAGCGCACCGGCCCGCGAGCTGCCCGCCACGAACATCTTGTCGCCCTCGAGTTCGACGGCGGAGATGCGAACGTTCGGCTGCAGCCCAGCAGTTGCACCCGTTTCCGACTGCGAAGCGCCATTTGCCGCAGTGGCTGCGTCACCCGGCTGGCCGACGGCCGCGGTCTCAGTCTCTGTCTCGGATGCACCGGCCGCTGCTGGAGCGGCAGTCGCCTGCCCTGCATCCTGCGTTGCGTCGGGAACGGTAATCAGGCGGCTCGCCTCGCCGGGCTTGGCGACCATCGCCAGCAACTCGCCGCTGCTGTCCTTCGGGATCGAGACGGTCGCGACCTCCTCGGAGGTTTTGGCGGCACCGCCATCACCCAGGATGCGCAGGGTCAGTTCGTGGTCGCCGACGGCCAGCGGCTTGTCGAAGACTGCAGCAAACTCGCCGGAGGGGCCGACAGCGGTCGTCGCAACCACAGTCTGGCCATTCAGGATCTGCAGCGTTTTGTTGGGTTCCGCGCGGCCGGCGATCACGGTGGAGCCATCCGGCTCCACGCGCAACACGTCAAAGGACGGCGTCTGCCACGCTGAGGCCGGACCGCCGGCGCCTGCCTGCGGCGCTGCCTGGCCGGCTGCGGTTGCAGCGGCCTCGCCTGTCGCAGCTTCGCCTGCGGCAGCGTCGCTGCGCGCACCCTTGGCGTCGGTCATCGTCGTTGCGGCGGACCCGGTTTCGGCTGCCGGTGCCGTGGTCTGTGCAGCGTCCTGCGTCGCTTCGGGCGCCTTGTCCTTTTCGAGGTTCGGAAGGACGAAGAACACCATCAGCGCCGTGGCTGCCGCCAGTACCCCCAATGCAACGAGGCCGGTCTTGTGCTTCATATTTCACTGTCTCCAGGCTGAGCGCCGCTTAATCTGCTAAATTGCTAGCGATTTCCGAGGGTTTGCACAAGCTTGCGGCACTCTCGCATCGCGGCGGCGCGCCTTTTTCGTCATTTTTCTTGACCATCGCGGGTCAGGGATGGCTCAATCGGACCATGAACGAAGAAACCATGCCGATCAGAGCCATATGCGTCTATTGCGGATCCCAGCCGGGCCGCGATTCCGCCTACATCAATGCCGGTCGCTCGCTCGGGCGCTCGATTGCCGCGAATCACCTTCGCCTCGTCTACGGCGGGGGCACCAAGGGGATCATGGGCGCCGTCGCCAGCGGGGTCCTGTCCGCAGGTGGCCGGGTCACCGGTATTATACCGCAATTCCTCGTCGACATGGAGGCCACGCGCCACTCTCTCGGCCAGCTCTCCGAATTGATCATCACAGCCGACATGCACGAGCGCAAGCACAAGATGTTCGAGCGTGCGGATGCCTTCGTCGCTCTTCCGGGCGGCATCGGCACGCTGGAGGAAATCGTCGAGGTGATGACCTGGGCGCAGCTCGGCCGCCACCGCAAGCCGATCGTGTTCGCCAATATCGGCGGCTTCTGGGATCCGATGCTGAAGCTGATCCGCCACATGGCCGAGGCCGGCTTCGTACATGCCGCCCATCTCGTTCAGCCGATCGTCGTGGACGAGGCCGACCACATCGTTCCAGCCCTCATCGAGCACTGGTCGAACACCGTCGACCGCGAAGGCGAGGCAGGTATCGTCGCGCGGCTTTAGCCGTGCGCCGTTTCACCGCAACGCCCCCGGTGCGCCAGATCATTGCGCCGGCTTGGGCACCGCCTTCATAGCCTGCGCGCGCTGTGCGCGGGCGGTCCGCAGCATCGATCCCGAATAGACGAAGAGTGCTACCCAGATCAGCCCGAAGGCCAGCATCTGGGCATGACCGAATGGTTCGTGGAAGATGAAAATAGCGATGATGAAGATCATCGTCGGCGCAATGTACTGCATGATGCCGATCGTCGACAGCTTCAGGAGCTTGGCGCCGTTGGCATAGACCATCAGCGGCACCGCGGTTATCACGCCGCTTGCCAGCAACAGCAGCAGATCGGCCATCCCTGTATCCCCGAAATGACCACTGCCCGTCGTTTCGAGCCAGATGATGTAGCCGACCGCAGGAACGCTCAGCAGCAGCACTTCCAGAAAGAAGCCCTGATTGGGGCCGATCGGCAACGTCTTGCGGAAGAAGGCGTAGAAGCCCCAGGAAATGCAAAGGGTAAGCGAGACCCAGGGCAGGCCTCCGGCCTCGATGGCCAGCACGGCAACGGCCACCGCCGCCAGGGCGATTGCGATGATCTGTGCCCGGGTAAGCTTTTCCTTCAGCAGCACCGCGCCCAGAAAGATGGAAAAGAGGGGATTTATATAGTAGCCGAGCGCCGTCTCGATAGCGCGCCCTGCCCCGATCGCCCAGACATAGATACCCCAGTTCACGGTAACCAGCGCCGCCGTCAGGCAGGCCATCGCCAGCATGCGTGGCGTACGCAGGGCCGTGCGGACCTCCGACGTGCGGCCGAGCACGACGAGCACCATGCCGGCGATCGGCACCGACCACAGGATGCGGTGCGCGACCACTTCCATCGAAGGAATATGCGCCACCGCCTTCATGAAGAAGGGCAGAAAACCCCAGAGCAGATAGGCCGTCAGTGCGAAGAGAAACCCCTGCAACGAATCGCCGTTCGCCGCCGCTGGCGTGCTGATCTTTTCGTCCATGATGCTGGATCCTGCTCCTCACCGGCGCGGGCGACAACGCGCGCTCCACGCACCTTCGTGCAGGAACCTCCTAGTCGAACGGCGACGAATGTACCAATTCATTTCCTTGAAGGATCTATCAGGGAAGCTTCATGCCCCGCCGCGCGTCGCCATCCGCGCCAAGATGGACCATTGGATGACGCCGCAGACCGCGCCTGCGGCAGCGCCCATGAGCGCGTAGGTCGGCTCCAGCCCCGGTGTGGTGAAGTAATCGTCGAGCGTCGCAAACAGCCCGAACAGGGCCCCAGTGACGAGACCATTGCAGACGAGAACCGATAGGGCGCGCGCGGGGCTGCCCAGCCGGCTTTCGGCAAGCAACTCGGCAAGCCAGGCCGTCAGCGCGCCGGGTGCGAGGATCGTCGCCACCATCAGCACCGCGAGCCCGTCATCGGGATCAAACCGCAGAGGCTTGCCGTAGAGCACCTCCTCGACTGCGGGAGACACCTGTCCGAGCAGCACGAGCAAAAGCCCCGAGATCCCCGCCGCGATCACCACCATCGCCAGCTTCTTCATCATCCTCATGCTTTCATTCCTTGGCTGCCGGTCATCATTCCGCGGCGATGCGCCCGGCCTCGCCCCGATTCTTCAAGAGCTTGTAGACGATGCTGTCCATCAAGGCCTGGAAGGACGCATCGATGATATTGTCGGAAACGCCGACCGTCCACCAGCGCGCGCCCGTGCCGTCGGTCGATTCGATGAGGACGCGCGTAATGGCTTCCGTGCCGCCGTTGAGAATGCGCACCTTGTAGTCCGCAAGCTCGAGATCGCCGATTTCGCTCTGATACTTGCCGAGATCCTTGCGAAGCGCCAGGTC
Organism: Mycoplana rhizolycopersici; assembly: GCF_013378445.1. Taxonomy (GTDB): domain Bacteria; phylum Pseudomonadota; class Alphaproteobacteria; order Rhizobiales; family Rhizobiaceae; genus Mycoplana; species Mycoplana rhizolycopersici. The sequence goes on along the minus strand of NZ_JABXYK010000002.1, from coordinate 211,608 downwards.
CAGCGCATTGACCGGCCCGTGCCCTTCGGCGACCGACATCATCGTCTCGCCGTCGACCAGCACCCTGACCACCGCCTCGGAAACCGTCTTTAGATTGCCGTTGGCATCATAGCGCCGCTCGACCATCACGCGAAAACTCTCGACGTGGAAGAAGTCCGGGATCGAGCCGAGCGTGCGGCAGGCAAGCAATGCGAAGCTCGCATCGGCCCCCTCATAGGCGTATCCGGTCGCTTCCCGTTCCTTGACGATCTCGATCAGCCGATCGAGTTTCGGATCGTCCTTGGACACCGTGATGCCGCGCAGCTTCAGGGCGTTGATGAAGTTCGCCTTACCGCCCTGGTCGGACACCATGACCTTGCGCAGGTTGCCCACGCTTTCGGGCGGCACGTGCTCATAGGTCCGCGGGTCCTTCAGAAGGGCCGAAGCATGGATACCCGCCTTGGTGGCGAAGGCCGAAGCGCCGACATAAGGCATCTGGTGATCGGGAGAGCGGTTCAGAAGCTCGTCGAACTGGTGCGACAGGCGCGTCAATCCCTGCAGGCGCTCGTCGTCGATCGCGACCTCGAAACGGCTGCTGTAGCTCTCCTTCAGCACGAGCGTCGGGATGAGGGTGACGAGGTTGGCGTTGCCGCAGCGCTCTCCGATGCCGTTCAGCGTTCCCTGGATCTGGCGCACGCCCGCGTCCACGGCAGCCAGGGAATTGGCAACCGCCTGCCCGGTGTCGTTGTGCGCGTGGATGCCGAGGTTGGCGCCGGGAATGCCGGCGGCGATGACCGCCTTTACGATCTCGCGGATTTCCGGAGGCTGCGTGCCGCCATTGGTATCGCAGAGGACCACCCAGCGCGCGCCGGCATCGTAGGCGGCCCTCGCGCAGGCGAGCGCATATTCGGGATTGCCCTTGTAGCCGTCGAAGAAATGCTCGCAATCGACCATCGCCTCCTTGCCGGCCGCATTGACGGCCTTCACGGAGGCGGCGATCGCTTCGAGGTTCTCCTCGTTGGTACAGCCGAGCGCGACGCGGACATGATAGTCCCAACTCTTGGCGACAAGACAGACCGCATCGCTCGACGCCGCGATCAGGGCCGCCAGCCCCGGATCGTTGGAGGCCGAAACGCCGGGACGCTTGGTCATGCCGAAGGCGACGAAGCGGGCGTTCTCCGTGCGCCTGCGGGAAAAGAAGGCGGTGTCGGTCGGATTGGCGCCGGGATAGCCGCCCTCGACATAGTCGAGGCCGAATTCGTCCAGCATCGCCGCGATCGCGATCTTGTCCTCGACCGAAAAATCCACGCCCGGCGTCTGCTGGCCGTCGCGCAGCGTCGTGTCGAAGAGGTAGATGCGTTCTTTCTTCATTGCCTGTTCCCTCCCTGGGAACGATCTTTCGTCTTGTGGCCCTCACCCGGCCTGCCGATCACCTGCCGCACCGCCTTCGTCCCCTCTTGCTGTTGACGGGGAGAAGGTCAGGATGCGTGGGGGCAATTCCCGCCTGCGCTTTCACACAAGCTTCAAATCTTCAGCCCGTGCGCGGGCCAGTGGTCGGTCTCGTGATCGGGGTGCTGGAAGGAGATGATCTTCTCCTGACGCGAATAATAGTCCTGATCGTCATGCACCGGCTGATCGAAGATGGTCTCGACCCAGGGCAGACGGGACGCATAGTTCACCTGGATCTGCGGCGCGAGATCGGTGCGATCGTCGAAGGTGCCGATCGCGATCTCCAGCCCGCCGGGATGTCGGTAGGTCATGGGCGTGCCGCAATTCCTGCAGAAGCCACGGCCGATATTCACCGACGACTGGAAATAGCTGGGTTCCTCGCGCGTCCACTCCACCCCGTCCTTCGGCGCGGTGACAAGGGCAGAGAAAAAGCCGCCGAACTGCTTCTGGCACATGCGGCAATGGCATATCGACGGACGCCCGAGGGCGCCGTGGATGCGGAAGCGGACGGCGCCGCACTGGCACCCGCCGGTTCGAACGGTCTCAGTCATAGTCACTCCTCCGGTGGCCAGTGATCCGTGTCGTAGTCCGGATGCTGGCGGTTCGATTCAAGGATGGCGATGTGGCGCTCGCGTCCGGCCGGTCCGGCCGCATCGGTCTCCGTCTCAGGCAGGCGGGCGAGCTGGGAAAACCAGAACATGCGAGACTCGACGCCAGACTGCGCATGCGGGCGCACGTCCTCCGGATCGTCGAGCGAGCCGAGTACGATGTTGATAAAGCGCTCCTTGGGCATGTCGTAGAAGAGCGGCGTGCCGCAGTCGCGACAGAAGCCGCGGTACACATGCTCTGACGACTGGAACCAGCCGGGCGCACCGCGGGTGACGCGGAACGTCGCGCGCGCGGCATTGGCGAGCGGCAGAAAATAGTTGCCCGCCGCCTTCTGGCACATGCGGCAATGGCACAGGTGCGGATCGTCGAGCGTGCCCTCGGCGCGGTAGCGCACCGCCCCGCACTGGCAGCCGCCCGTATAGATCCGCGCGATGCTCATCGGCGCTGCTCCGGAGGCCATGTCTCGGTGTCGTGGTCGGGATGCTGGTAGGAGACGATCTCGAGCACGAACGGCGCCGCTTGCGCATCCTCCTCCGTCGCATGCCCCGGCAGCGTATGCAGGGCATCGACGAAGGGCACCTTCGCCTCGGTGCCGAACTGCACCACCGGCGGCAGCAGCGAGGGGTCGTCGAAGGCGCCGGCTGCGATCGCGACCCCGTCCGGCGCCTCGTAGGTCAACGGCGTTCCGCAATCGGCGCAAAAGCCGCGCAGCACAAAATTCGACGAACGAAACCGCTTCGGCTCTCCCCGCGTCCAGGAGAGCTCGGCGCCGCGCGTGGACACCAGCGGCGCATAGTAGGCGCCGAAGGCCTTCTGGCACATGCGGCAATGACAGATCGAGCTGTCCGTCAGCGCGCCGTGAACGCTGAACCGGACCGCGCCGCACTGGCAGCCGCCGGTATGGAGGGGGGCGGTCATGGTGTGAGCTCGTCGCTTTGGACCCAATTTTCCATTGTCAGTCCTTCGATGCGGGTAAACTCACGCATATTGTCCGTTACCAGTGTCATGCCGAGCGAAATCGCATGGGCGGCGATCAGCATGTCGTTAGGACTGATCGGCGTGCCGCGCCCCTCCAGCGACAGGCGAATGTCTGCATAGGCCTCGTCTGCCGGCGGACCGAAGGGGACAACTTCGACGCGCGCCAGATACTCTTCGACCGCGGCGGAGAGGCGAACCGAGTTCTTCTTGCAGCTGCCGTAGCGCATCTCGGCGGCGACGACGACGCTCACACAGATATTGTCCTTTCCGACCTCGGCAATGCGCTGCGCCACAGCTCCCTGAGGGCGCTTGAAAAGATGGGAGACCGTATTCGTATCAAGCATGTAGCGCGCCTCAGTCACAGATCGACATCCCGGTTCGGCAACAGGCTCTCGTCGAGATCGGGAAAATCCTCGTCGATCGGCTCAAGCGTGGAGAGCCACTCCAGGAGATCACTCTTCTTTTGTTTCGGCTCGATGATCAGGCGGTCGCCGTCCCTGCGGATGACGGCCTCGTCGCCCGGCAGCTCAAACTCCACAGGAATACGCACAGCCTGGTTGCGGCCGTTGCGAAATAGCTTGACGACCCTTTCACCTGTTTCCTGGCCGGTGTTCTTTTCGACACGCACGACATTCATCGCAGCCTCCATTGCCAGCTGGCCTATGCCTCAGCATATGCCAATAGAGACCTGGCCGCAAACCTCACCTCTTCACCTCCCAGGTCGTCACGCGCTCGCCGGTCGCCGGGTCCTTGCCGTCCTTGAGCTGGATGCCTTTGGCGAGAAGATCGTCACGGATCTTGTCGGCCCCGGCGAAGTTCTTGGCCTTCAGCATCTCCAGGCGAAGCTGAATGATCGAATCAACGCCCGCCTCCAGGGCCTCTGAAATCTCGACCTTTTTCGGACTTACCCCGAGCAGTGCCGCACTCGCCTGGAACGATGCCGCAGCCGCCGGATCGTTGGCCGCCTTGTGGGCCAGCGCGTGCAGCGCCTGAACGGCTGCGACCGTGTTGAGATCGTCGGCCAATGCCGCGAGCACGGCCGGATCGACCGTCCCTTCGCCCGCCTCGCCGGTGTTTCCGGCGGGCCACTTGGCGAGCAGCCGCTCCGCCTCCTCCAGTCGCTTCACCGAAAAGTCGATCGGCTCGCGGTAGTGCGTCATCAGCATGGCAAGCCGCAGCACCTCGCCGGGCCATTTGCGGCCGCCGAAGGTCTCGGTCGCCAGCAGGCCGTGGATGGTGACGAAGTTGCCCTCCGACTTCGACATCTTGCGGCCCTCAACCTGCACGAAGCCGTTGTGCATCCACACGTTCGCCATCACCTTCGTGCCATGGGCGCAGCGCGACTGGGCGATCTCGTTCTCGTGATGCGGAAAGATCAGGTCGAGACCGCCGCCGTGGATGTCGAAGGTCTCGCCGAGATAGGCGGCCGACATGGCCGAGCACTCGATGTGCCAACCCGGCCGCCCCCTGCCCCACGGACTGTCCCAGCCGGGCTCTTCCGGCGACGACAGCTTCCAGAGCACGAAGTCGCCCGGGTTCTTCTTGTGGCTGTCGACGGCGACGCGGGCGCCGGCCTGCTGTTCGTCGAGATTGCGCTTGGAGAGTTCGCCGTATCCGGACCAGGAGGTATCGAACAGCACCTCCCCGCCCGCCTGATAGGCATGGCCGCGCGCGATCAGCCGTTCGATCAGCGTGATCATGTCCGCGCGGCCGTCCTGCCGTTTCTGCACGAACTCGGTGGCGCGCGGCTCGTGCGTCGGCGGCAGTGTGCCAAGGGCTGCAACGTCCGAATGAAACTGGTTCGCGGTCTTCTCCGTCACGCGGCGGATTGCCTCGTTCAACGTGACCGTGCCGGCGTCGATATCCTTGCCGAAGTCGCGCAACGCACGCGCGTTGATCTTGTCGTCGACGTCGGTGATGTTGCGCACATAGGTCACCTGCGCTTCGCCATAGACATGCCGCAGCATCCGGTAGAGCACGTCGAAGACGATGACGGGACGGGCATTGCCGATATGGGCAAAGTCGTACACGGTCGGCCCGCAGACATACATGCGCACATTTTCGGCATCGATCGGCACAAACGGCGCCTTCGACCGTGTCAGCGTGTTGTAGAGGGTCAGAGCCGGTCTATCGGCCATCGAAATTCTCCCAAGGGCAAGCGTCCGGCTGGCCCGGCCCGTTTGTCATCTGGGGATTTCAGGAGACGAAAACGGCCAAGCCAGCGGTGAAGCTAGCGAATAATGCTCCGGCAAATAATGCAGAGTACCGTTTTCATGGCCTGCTTTATCGCGCCGGAAACTCCGACGGTCAAGGGGGGCCGCACCGCAAGCCCATGCGGGGAAATCATTTTCTCCTGTGTACTTTTCGGCGCGACCTTCGCGCCGCCGCCAATTCGTCATCTTTGCCGCATGAGAGGGCCATGACGAAATCGAAATCCTCAAGCGGGCTAACGTGTTTCCGGGGTGACATCGGACGGATGACCACCATGCGAAAACAAGGACACGGCAAGTTCGCCAGCAGCGACCAAGGAGAAAGACCATGAACAAGCAGACGCCCCAGCAGAAGAAGCCGGCCACCGGCACCGATCTCGTCGAACGCTACCGTCCGCTGGGCCTCAAGGCCGTCATCGCGGCCGCCCTGCAATTGAAGGCCCGCCGACGCGATGCAAGTGTACCGAACGCCTGAAATATGACTAAATGTCGCATCCGCGGCACATGAACGGCCCTATATTGTAAACATATTAACAATTATTAACAAAACATGAACATGACAAGACAAAGATAAATCGAGTTTTCGGCAGAATTTGACCAAGATTATTGGATACAACCACCTCAACGCCGAGATGACCAATCATTCAACTTAGGCGTAACGGAAATGTTAATGGGAGCAAAGAATGTTTACTGAAGGTGCGAAGCGTTCAACTTCGCCGCGCGACCGCAAGACGGAGAAGCTCGAGGACCAGTACAGGCCGCTGGGCCTGAAGGCCGTGCTTGCCGCAGCCAGCCAGCGCAAACCGCAGGGCAACAAGAACAAGGGTGAATTGCCAGCCGGCCTCAAGCATATGGAAGCGTGAAGGCGGACCGGAGAGGGAGCGACCGCGCGGAGCTAACGGTTCCGCGCGGTTCGCCCGAGGCCGGTACGCGCTCCTGATCCAGAGTAGAGCGCTTGCAAACTAAAGCAATGAGAGCTGGCCGTCGTCATCGTCGGCCGGTTTTGCCTTCGGAAGCGGAAGCGGAGCCGCTTCCTCGACGCGCGACTGGATATCCGGATCCGTATTCACGACCTTGTTGACGCGGTCCGAAACCGGAACAGTCTCGAAAAAGTCGTCCTCGACCGGCGCGAACAGATCGGCGACCTCCCGCGGTTCCTGCGTCTTGCAGTCGAGCCAGCGGGCAAAATCCTCCTGCTTGATGACGACGGGCATGCGGTCGTGAATGCGGCCGATGGCACGATTGGCGGCCGTCGTGAGGATGGCGCCGGTGTCGACCTCCGAACCGTCGGCGGAAGACCAGGTCTCCATCAGCCCGGCAAAGGCGACCAGGCTGCCCTTGCGCGGACGGATCCAGTAGGCCTGCGACTTTTCCTTCGCCCCCTTGGGCGGCCGGCGCCACTCGTAAAAGCCGGTGGCGGGCACGAGGATGCGGCGATGGCGCATGGCGGCGCGGAAGGATGCCTTGCCGATCGCAGTCTCGGCACGGGCATTGATCAGAAGCGGGAATTCGCGCGGATCCTTGACCCAGGACGGCGTAAACCCCCACCGCACCAGCATCGCCTTGCGTTCCGGCAGGTTGCTGCCCGGTTGCTGCCGCTCGCCCGCCACCACGATCAGGATCGGCTGGGTCGGGGCGATATTGTAGCGTGGCGGAAATTCCTCCACCTCGACGACGTCCAGAAACTCCTTCAGTCGGGCGGAAGGCTCCGTCAAAGCAAATCGTCCGCACATGATGGCCGCCTCCGAGTAACCGGTGCCGCCAGGTAAAACCTGCGCGCACCTCATTCGAGATAGATGGCCAAGCTTGCGTTTTCAACGCACGGCTTTGCCTTTGCCGGAGCATCTATGGATCAAATCCCGCCGAACACCTATAAAGGCACGATGAAGAATCGGAACCGCCGATGACAGCCCAAGCCGCCTCCTCTGCCATTCTCGAACGCGACGGGCGCTACCTGCTGGTCCTGCGGCGCAATCCGCCAGCAGCCGACATGTATGCGTTTCCTGGCGGGCGGGCGGAGCCGGGCGAGACGCCCGAAGAGACGGCGCTGCGGGAGTTTGCCGAGGAAACCGGCATCGTCGCCCGTCATCCGAGGCTCTATGCAACCTACGACCTCGACAGCAGATCGACCGGTAGCCACTACTTCCTGTCCGTCTTCCGCGTCGAGGCCGATCGCATGGCGATTGCGGTCGCCGCCGACGATGCGGCTGACCTCGGCTGGTTTACCGCAGCTGAGATCGACAACCTGCCGGCGCCCGAGAGCGTGCGCGACTGCATCCGCCGGCTCGAGGCCGATCGCGATCGCGGCGACGTGCCGCTGCCGCGCCACGTCAGCGGCTTGAGGTGAGACACATGTCGCCTGTCGCCCGCCTTGTTTTTTTGGTCACTCTCGCGGCCGCCTGTCCGGCCGCTGCGCAAACGGCCGCACCGGCAGCGCCCGCAACGAAGACCGCGGCACCGCCGGCCGAGAACAAGCCCGCACTCTATGACGGGCGGCTGGAGCGGTTGTCGGAAATCCTCGGAGCGGTCCACTACCTGCGCAATCTGTGCCTCAAGGACGGCGAAGACAGCTGGCGCAAGGCCATGGAGGACCTGATCTCGATGGAGGCGGGAAGCGAAGCTTATAGGAAGGAGCGCCTTACGGCGGCATTCAACCGGGGATATCGCTCGTTTGCCTCGGTCTACTCCTCTTGCACGGATCAGGCAGTTGTCGCAGAAGAACGCTACCGTATCGAAGGTGCAACACTTGCGACAGAAATTACCGCGCGATTCGGAAATTAGAGGATAATTAACCTCTTTTCTGCCGCACCCGTGTCGTTTTGATAAAAGGCTGCTAAGCTTGTTAACAGTCTGGTAAAGAAGTAGATGCCTCGCATGGATCACATGATGGAACCAAGCCTCAACGATATCGACGAGATGATCGTACACGAGAAGATGCAGGCCGCGCTGGAATACCAGAACGAAGCCTGGGCGGATGGCATGGCCGACGGCATCGAGCCGGAGATCATCGCCGACGCCGCGATCGCGCTCGCCATGCGCGAAACGATTCGCCTCCTAGGCGAAGACGGCGCTGAGGCCATGCTCACATCCCTGCGCGAGCGCATGCTTGCCGGTGAGTTTTCCCCGGAACGGACGCTTCAATAAAGCGGAAAGACCAGGAAATGCCCAGCTTGTCCGACCGCATCAGGCTGCTTCGCGGCAGCGTGTTCGCCGTCTCGCTTTCCCTGGCGGTTGCCGGCGTCTTCGGTACAAATGCGTTCGCACTCAGCGAATTGCAGCAGATTCCCGGTCAGCCGCCACAGCAAGAGCAGTCGGAGCAGCCAGCGTCCGAGCAGCCGCCGGCCGAGGCCGAACCGGACTCCGAACAGAGCGAACCGCTTCAATTGCCGATGCCCGATCCGCTGATAAGGCGCGATTCGGCAACGAAGGACACGGCAGAACCTCCCGAAGAAGATCAGGCGACACAGCCTGAAACGCCGGTCGAGGTCCTCTATGACATCGAAAAGGTGCCAGAGCCTGTCCGGCGCATGCGGGAACTGATCGTCGAGGCAGCGGCATCGGGCGATATCGAACGGCTGCGCCCCCTGCTCGGCAAGGGGCCGACGCAGACCCAGGTCTCGGTGGTGGACGGCGACAGCGATCCGGTAACGACGCTGCGCGGACTGTCCGGCGATTCGGAAGGGGTCGAGATCCTCGCCATCCTGCTCGACGTGCTGGCAACCGGATTCGTGCGCGTCGATGCCGGCACGCCGAACGAGACCTATGTCTGGCCCTACTTCGTGGAGAAGTCGCTGGACACGCTTTCGCCGCCGGAAAAGGTAGAGCTGCTGCGCATCGTGACTGCGGGCGATTTCGCCGACATGCAGGAATTCGGCGGCTACAATTTCTACCGGGCCGGCATTTCGCCGGATGGCCAGTGGAAGTTCTTCGTCGCAGGCGACTGATTTCCCTCGTCCCCTTACGCCGGCCGCCGGCAGGCGCCCGGCGGGACTTGCACAGCCGGGTCCGGCGTTCTACCTCTGTTTCCAAAGACAGCCTCCGGCGCAATCCATGCGCCGCCTGACCATTGGACATGACCATGCCTGCCGTAACGCTCACCGGACGCGCCTATATCGCCATCGCCGGCGCCGATGCAGAAGAATTGCTGCAAGGGCTCATCACGACCGACCTGCCCTCCCTGCCGGCCGGCGAGGCGCGCGCTGGCGCGCTTTTGACCCCGCAGGGCAAGATCCTTTTCGACTTCCTCGTAAGCCGCGCCCCTGGCGGCGGCTTCATCCTGGAGACGACGCAGGAACAGCGCGACGCGCTCGTCAAGCGGCTGACCATGTACAAGCTGCGCGCCGCCGTGACCCTGACGGCCCTGGACGAGACGCGCACGACGGTTTCCTGGGATCAGGATGGCGAAGGTGTCATCGACGGTCGTTTCGCGGTGGCCGGCGTGCAGGTGCTTCGCGCACCCGGCGGTGACGGCAACGAGGCGACGGCAGCCTACGACGCGTTGCGAATCGCCTGCGGCATCGTCGAATCAGGCCCGGACTACCCACTTTCCGATGCGTTTCCGCACGACGTCTTGCTCGATCTCTCCGGCGGCCTGTCGTTCCGCAAGGGCTGCTATGTCGGCCAGGAGGTCGTATCGCGGATGCAGCACCGCAGCACGGCAAGGCGTCGTCCGGTGATCGTGCAGGCCGATACGGCGCTGCCGCCGACGGGCACTCCCATCAGCGCCGAAGGCAAGCCGATCGGCACGCTCGGCACCGTCTCCGGCCGCGACGGCCTTGCCATCATCCGCATCGACCGCGCCGCCGACGCCATGCGCGCGGGTTCGGCTATCCTTGCCGGCGACGTCGCGATAAGCGTGCGCCTGCCGGAATGGACCGGGCTCGCTTTTCCGCAAGACAGCGCCGAGGTGCGGCCACAATGAGCGGCATGGCGCGGCCGAAGACCGAGGCCCGGGCCTGGCAGCGGATGCTTTCGGGGCGCAGGCTCGATCTGCTCAACCCCTCGCCGCTCGACGTCGAACTGTCCGATATCGCCCACGGGCTCGCCCGCGTCGCGCGCTGGAACGGGCAGACGTCGGGCGATCACGCCTTTTCGGTTGCCCAGCACTCCCTGATCGTCGAAACCATCTTCCGCCAGCAGAACCGCTGCGGGCCTGAGGAATGCCTGATGGCGCTGCTGCACGACGCGCCCGAATACGTAATCGGCGACATGATTTCCCCCTTCAAGGCGGTCGTCGGCGGCGGCTACAAGACGGTTGAGAAGCGACTCGAGGCGGCGGTGCAACTGCGCTTCGGCCTGCCGGCAGAAACGCCGCGGTCGCTGAAGGACAAGATCAAGAAGGCCGATCGCATCGCCGCCTTCTTCGAGGCCACGGAGCTTGCCGGCTTTTCCCGCACGGAAGCTGCAAAATTCTTCGGCGAGCCACGCGGCATCACCGTCGAAATGCTGATGATCGCTCCGGTGCCGGCCGTGGAGGCGCAGCGGCTGTTTGCCGAGCGCTTCGAGGCACTGGAAGCGGAACGGGCAGGCGCACGGGAGCTTCGGGCATGAGCTCGATCGTCGTCGCACCGCTTTCGCGGATCGCCGAGATGGCCGTGCGCAACCGCTGCCGGGAGATGATCAGCCTGGTGGCGCCGAAGCAGGGTTTTCATCGCCCTGCGGTGATCGATCCTGCCCGTCACCTTCTTCTCGGCGTCAACGACATCACCTTTGCCGGAACGGGTGCGCTGGTCGCGCCGCAGGAGGCGCATGTGGAGGCGGTGATTGCCTTTGCCCGCGCCTGGGACCGTACAGCACCCCTTCTGGTGCATTGCATGATGGGGGTTTCCCGCTCGCCTGCCGCAGCATTGATCGCAACTCTTGCCGTGGAGCCGGGCCAGGACGAGGACGAGCTGGCGCTTCGTATGCGGCAGGGTTCGCGGCAGGCGACGCCCAACAGCCGGATCGTTGCGATCGGCGATCACCTGCTTTCGCGCGGCGGAAGGCTGGTGCGGGCCGTCGAGAAGATCGGTCGCGGCGCGGACTATGCAGGTGACCAGCCCTTTTCCTTCAGCATCAGGCCTGTTTTGGCAAGTTCGCCAGAGCGGACCGCGCCATGATCGTACCCGCGCCCTCGCCACCGGTCGAAATCGGCCTGAATGCGGTGGTGGTGGCGATCTACAACCGCGGGCCGGCCATTCTGGCGGTCGGCGGCAGAGAGGGCGCGCGCGATGCCCTTCCCTTTGGCCCGTTCGACCCGACACGGCACCGCACGTTCGAAACGAGCCTTCGCGCCAGCGTCGAGGCGCAGACGGCACTGAAGCTCGGCTATATCGAACAGCTCTACACCTTTGGCGACCGCGGGCGGCAGAAGGCCCCGAACGAGGCTGCGACGCACATGGTTTCCGTCGGCTATCTCGGGCTGACGCGCATGGATGCGGAGGCGACGGAACGGCTGGAGGCGGTCGGCGCGCGCTGGCGCGACTGGTATGCCTTCCTGCCATGGGAGGACTGGCGAAGCGGCCGGCCCGCGTTGCTGGACCAGACGATCATCCCAACGCTCAGCGCGTGGGCGGAAGCGCCCGGTGGCGACAGCAAGTCACTCCCTGGCCGCAGGGCGCGGCTTCGCCTCGCCTTCGGCCTCGACGACTTCCCCTGGGACGAGGAACGCGTCCTGGAGCGCTATGAACTGCTCTACGAGGCGGGCCTTGCCGGCGAGGCGGTGACCGACGGCTGGACCGCCGCCGGCAAGCCCGCAGTCGGCCTCGCCATGCGCCACGACCACCGCCGCATCCTCGCCACTGCGGTCGCGCGGCTTCGGGGAAAACTGAAATACCGGCCGGTGATCTTCGAGCTCATGCCGGTGGAGTTCACGCTGACGGAATTGCAGGCGACGGTGGAGGCAATTTCCGGACGGCATCTGCACAAGCAGAATTTTCGCCGCCTGGTCGAGGGAGCCGAACTGGTCGAACCCACTGGCGGCGCCACCGCCGCCACCGGCGGTCGCCCCGCCGCCCTGTTCCGCTTCCGCAGACAGATCCTTGAAGAGCGGCCCGCACCCGGCCTCAAGGTCGGCGGGCGCTGAACGGCAAATCACCGGGAGCCGATGCGCAACACGGCCGGGGTGGTCGCGCGAAGCCTCACAGGATGAAGTCGCCCTTCACAAGAGAATGAACTCCGTCAAGCTTGATAGAGAAATCCGACTTGCCGTCCCCATCCACGTCCGCACGGATATAGATACCGGACTTGCCCTTGTCGTAGCGCAGTTCACCGGCCTGCTTGGAGAACTGCTCCGCGCCGATGAACGTGAATGCCTGATCGCCCTTGCTCTTCCTGCTGGCGTCGATGGCCGACAGGTCGATCCTGTCCGCGCCGCCGAAGCCGAAGATCGTGTCGCGGCCGGAATTTCCGGACGTCGATTCCTCGATCGAGGCGAAGACGAACACGTCCGCGCCCGTGCCGCCGTGGAGATCATCGGCGCCGAGCCCGCCCGTCAGCGTATCATTGCCCTTACCGCCATCCAGCCGATCGCTGCCGCCGCCTCCGTCGAGCCGGTCGCCTCCGCTGCCTCCGTCGAGCCGGTCGCTTCCGCTGCCTCCGTCAAGCCTGTCATTGCCGGCGCGTCCATAGAGCCGGTCGTCGCCGCCACGACCGCGAAGCGTATCGGCGCCATCGGCTCCCCGCAGGTCGTCCTTGGCGCCCGCACCGTAGATGATCTCGATGCTCTTGAGCGTAAGCCCCTCGGCGAGGCCAGCATTCTTGCTCTGGGCGGCGAGGTCGATGGTCGTGGACTGGCGGACATCGCGCAGGCTGTAGAGCTCCAACAGATCCTCCATGGAATCCGTGGGGCCCTCCGGGTGGCCGGTATAGTGATAGGACAGGCCGAAGGTGCCGAAACGCACCGTATCAGTACCAGCGCCGCCGTCGAACACGTCGGTGCCGGTCCAACTGCCGTCGCGGTCGGAATACTCGGCGGCGCGCACGAGGACGTCGTCGCCTACACCACCGGAGAGCCGGTCGTCGCCGCGACCGTCGGCCAGCATGTCGTCGCCGCGGCCGCCTTTCAGCGTGTCGTTACCATCGTTACCCTCCAGGAAGTCAGAACGCGCACCGCCCGTTACTACGTCCGCCCCCGACCCGCCGGCCCAGGAGAGCTCCTCGAAATTGGCGACCGTTGTGTCGGCATCGATCAAGGCGGTGCCGGTCGTAAACGTGAATGTCGTGTCGCCTTCGGCAGTAAAGAACAGGCGATCGATATCCGCCCCGCCGTCGGCGCTGTCGCCACTGGTGGCGGAGATGTAGTCGTCTCCGTCATCGCCGTAGAGCCTGTCGGGGCCGCCGCCGGCACGGATGAGATCGGCGCGGTTGCGACCGCCATATATCTCGTCGTCGCCCGCGCCGCCCCGGATCGTGTCGCTCCCGTCGTTGCCGGCGAGCCGGTCGTCACCGCCACCGCCGGCCAGCGTATCGTCGCCGCCGCCCCCGTAGAGCCAGTCGTTTCCGCTACCCCCGTCCAGCGTATCGTTGCCTCCGTCCCCGTGGAGAAAGTCGTCACCCCCACGGCCGTCGAGTACATCGTCGCCGTCGCCGCCGGCGAGGCTGTCCGACAGCACGCCACCGACAAAGGTATCGTCTCCTGAACCGCCGATGACGTCGAGGCTTTCGAAGTTCGTCAGCCTCACCGGCGATGTGACGTCCGGAGCCTTTTCCGCAAGCGAGATGGTGAGCGCGGACTCGGCATAGAAAAAGTCCAACTCGGCCCGATCGAGACCGCCGCCGCCGTCGATGACATGGCTGGAATTGCTGTAGGAACTGAAGAAGAAGTCGTCGCCCGCGCCGAGGTCGACTGTATAGGTTGTCCCCTTGGCCTCAATTGGAGGAGCGACGGGGTCCTCGTCGAATTCACGCGGCCTACCGAACCTGACGTAGTCATTACCGGAATTGGTGACGATCTCGCGGTCGGCGGTGCCGTCAACACTAACGTTCAGGCTTTCGATACCCTTGAAGGTCGTGCCGTTCGCAAGCGTGGTGGTCTCGTTCGGCGACAGCACCGTCAGGTTTTCGGCCAGGCTCATGATGAGCCGGTCGCTGCCGCTGAAATCGACGATCGTGACCCGACCCCGCTCTATAAAGTATACGTCGTCGCCCGCGCCGCCCTTCAGCGTATCATCACCCTGGTCACCGACGAGCGTATCGTCGCCGCGGCCGCCGTTCAGGATATCGTTGCCGCGGCCGCCACGAAGGTCGTCGTCGCCGTCGCCGCCATTCAGCACGTCGTCTCCACCCTTGCCGCGGATGCTGTCATTGGCTTTGGTCCCCGACAGTATGTCTGCCTTGTCCGTCCCCTTGATTAAAGCCATGCGCCCCTTGTCCATGCGACTAGAAATTGCAGCCTGAACGCAAACTGTATTGGCTGTTCCGCCCACCGTCAACGGTTGATCGGACCGCCAAATTTCAACTCGAAAGCGGGGAGCCCTGCAACAACTCCAGTTCCGAAATCGGACTGTTGGCGGCACATCCTCCAATCAATAGACACGCCGACAGGCTTCGCCGGCATGCCTCCTGCAAGGCTGGCACTCAGGGATTGATCTACTGGATCACTGCACAGGCCAGACGGTCTCCGGCGCCGCCGGCGGGGCCGGTGCGATAGTCGTCGAAGCCGGCATGGACGACGATGGCGCGGCCGCGGATGCTGCGGTCTCCCTCCTTCAGCGTCACCATGCCGTTGAAGACCTGGGCGCGCATCACGCCGTCGTCGCCGACGTACTGGTTGGGCATGTCGCCGGCATGCGGACCGTTCGCGGCGAGGAAGCCGTGCTCCTTCTCGTCCGGATTGAAGTGGCCGCCTGCGGATTCGTGCGACGAGGTCGGATCGCAGGCGCCCGTTTCGTGAATGTGCAGCGCCACCCATTTGCGCGGCGGCAGGCCGGATACCTCGATCTCGAACAGCACGCCGCCTGCGCCCTCCGTCATCGTCGCCCGGCCGCTCTCGCTGCCGCCGAGCCCAAGGAAATCGGCCTGCGCCGTATTGCTGTCCTGAGCGGTGGCGACATTTGCAACAAGTGCTGCAGCCGCCAAGGAAAGCCAGATTTTGCGGATCATCGAACGTCCTTCCCTTCCTAAGTGGTGTCAGGACGTCAACTCTCCCGTGCGGCGCGTGTTCCGAAAACCGGCGAAAAGCGTTATCCGACAGCGATATCAAGCCCGATATCGAGTGTGGGGGCGGCCATGGTGATCTTCGAAGTGGAGATATAGTCGACGCCCGTCTCAGCGATCGCCCGGATCGTCTTTATGTTGACGTTGCCGGAGGCCTCCAGCTTCACCCGCCGCGGATCGGCCGGATAGTCCGCGTCCGAAAGGCCGGCGCAATCGCGGCTGATCTCGACTGCGCGGCGCAGCAGTTCCGGCCCCATGTTGTCGAGCAGGATCACGTCGGGGGCGGCTTCCAGCGCCTCCTCCAGTTCCTCCAGCGTCGACACTTCCACTTCGATCTTGACGAGATGGCCGGCGAAGGCGCGTGCGGCGTGTATGGCACCGGCCACGCCGGCGGAGACGGCAATGTGGTTATCCTTGATCAGGATCGCATCATCGAGGCCGAAACGGTGCGACGACCCGCCGCCCATGCGCACGGCATATTTCTCAAGCGCCCGAAGGCCCGGAAGCGTCTTGCGCGTGCAGCAGACCTTCGCGCGGGTCCCTGCGATCGCGTCGGCGAAGGCTGCGGTGTAGCTGGCAACGCCGGAAAGATGCATGAGGAAGTTCAGGGCCACGCGTTCGGCCGACAGCACCGCACGCGCGGGCCCCGACACCCGCGCGAGAACCGTATCGGGCTCGACGCGATCGCCATCGCTGACGAAGGCCGTAAACACGATTGCCGGATCCATCAGCCGGAAGGCGGTGGCGGCGAGATCCATGCCGCAGACGACACCGCTCTCGCGCACGTTCAGCTCGGCCCTTGCGGTCATCTGCGGGGCGATGGTCGCCTGGCTGGTGATGTCGCCGGCGCGGCCGAGATCCTCGGAAAGTGCGGCACGCACCTGATCCTCGATCAGCAGCGGCGAAAGGACGGGGAGATTGGCCTTGGTCATCGACATTGTTTCCTTCTGTGCATACGCGCGCTACGCCGCTGCGGTTTCCGGCAGTTCGGACACCACGCGATCCGCATCGGCGAGCGTCATATAGGTGCGGTGCTGCCAGGCCTTGCGCTGTTCGGGGAAGTCCGACCGGAAATGGCCGCCGCGGCTCTCCTCGCGCAGATAGGCACCGACGGCGATCAGCTTGGCCGTCGTCACGATGTTGTGGAAGCGCATGCGGCTGTTGGCGCGTTCCAGCTCGGCAATCGCGCGAATTGCCTGCTTCAGGCCGTCGCGGCTGCGGATGACGCCGACGTGATCGCTCATCAGTCCGCGCAGCTTCGTCAGCGCCGGGCTGTCCTCGAGCGTCACCGGATCGTCGCTCTCGCCGGCGTCCTTGCCCCAGTCGACCCGCTGCGGTTCCGGCAGCATGCCCTTGATGTTGTCGGCGATGCGGGCGGCGAAGACGACAGCCTCCAGCAACGAGTTCGAGGCCAGCCGGTTCGCGCCATGAACGCCGGTGGACGTCACCTCACCCGCGGCCCATAGACCGTCTATGGAGGTGCGCCCTTCCGCATCCGTCAGCACGCCGCCCATGTGATAGTGCACCGCCGGCACGACGGGGATCGGCTGCTTCACCGGGTCGATGCCCGCCTGCATGCAGGACGCATAGACGGTCGGGAACATATCCGGGAAATGCTTGCCCACCGCCTTGGTGCAGTCGAGAAAGGCGCCACGGCCGGCCTGGACTTCGGCGAAGACACCGCGCGAGACGATGTCGCGGGGCGCCAGTTCGCCGTCGGGATGGATGTCCGGCATGAACCGCCTCCCCGCCGCATTCACCAGATGGGCGCCGTCGCCGCGCAGCGCTTCGGTGGCGAGCGGCGCCGGATCGCGGCCGATATTGATCGCGGTCGGGTGGAACTGGACGAACTCCGGATCGGCAATGATCGCGCCGGCGCGCGCTGCCATGCCGACGCCCTGCCCGCAGGCCTCCCAGGGATTGGTGGTCACGGCATAGAGATGTCCGACGCCGCCGGAGCACAGCACGACGGCGCGGGCCGGAAAATGAACCCGCTTCGTCGACTGGCCGGCATCGGGACGGGCGACGACGCCGGAGATGAATCGGCCTTCACGCACCAGTTCCTCGACCACGTAGCCTTCCAGCACCCGGATCGAGGGCGTCTTGCGGACGGCGGCGATCAGCGCCTCCATGATCGCCTTGCCGGCCATGTCGCCACGGACCCGCACGATGCGGCGCTCCGAATGCGCGGCCTCGCGCGAGAGCAGCAGCTTGCCTTCGAGGTCGCGGTCGAAGGGAACGCCGTATTCAAGAAGATCGTGAATACGGGCCGGCGCCTCCGAAACCATGGAGCGCGCCATCTTCTCGTCGACAATCCCCGCACCGGCTTCGAGCGTGTCGGCCACGTGCTTGTCGAACGTGTCGCCGGGGCTCATCGCAGCGGCGATGCCGCCCTGCGCCCAGGCCGAGGAGGCACCATGGCCGATGGGGGCCGCCGCCAGGATCGTCACCGGGCGCGGGCTGAGCTTCAGCGCGCAGAAGAGGCCGGCGAGCCCGCCGCCGACGATGACGATGTCATCGATGGCGTTCCATGATTGCGGACGGAAACTTTCCATGGGCATGTCCTACTCCTCCAAGGCGCTCACGACTGATCCGCCCCCTCACCTGCCTGCCGGCATCCTCTCCCCACAAGCGGGGCGAGGAGCGATCGGCTTGCCGCCTTCCTCCTTCTCCCCGTCTGCGGGGAGAATGTCCCGGCAGGGGGATGAGGGGCCAGGGCGATCGGGACAAACGGGAATGATCTGTCGCGCGCCCTCTCTCCAAACTGCGTGCCGGGGCCGCGAGCGCCCCGCGCTACTGCTTCAGGTTCACCATCCGCTCGACGGCGAGGCGGGCGCGGTCGGCGATTGCCGGATCGACCAGAACCTCCTCCGTCATGAACACAAGGCTGTCGAGGATCTTCGGCAGCGTGATGCGCTTCATGTGCGGACAGAGGTTGCACGGCTTGATGAAGTCGACGCCTTCCACTTCCGCCTGAATGTTCGATGCCATCGAGCATTCGGTGACGAGCAGAACGCGGGAGGGGCGGTTGTCCTTGACGTAATTGATCATGCCCGCGGTCGATCCGGAGAAATCGCACACCGCGATCACATCGGGATGGCACTCGGGATGGCCGATAATCTCGATAGACGGGTCGGCTTCCTTGTAGGCGAGCAGTTCGGCGGCGGTGAAGCGCTCATGCACCTCGCAATGGCCCTTCCAGGTCAGGATCTTCTTGTTCGTCTGCCGGGCGACGTTCATCGCCAGATATTCGTCGGGGATGCAGAGAACGGTGTCGCTGTCCAGGCTTTCGACCACCGAAAGCACGTTGGAGGAGGTGCAGCAGATATCGGTCTCCGCCTTCACGTCTGCGGACGTGTTGACATAGGTGACGACGGGGACGCCGGGATAGCGCTGCTTCAGCAGCCGCACGTCGGCGCCGGTGATCGATTCGGAGAGCGAGCAGCCAGCCTTCGCATCCGGGATCAGCACGGTCTTTTCCGGATTGAGCAGCTTCGACGTCTCGGCCATGAAGTGCACGCCGCACTGGACGATGATCTCCGCATCGACCCTGGTCGCGTCACGGGCGAGCTGCAGGCTGTCGCCGACGATGTCGGCCACGCAATGGAAAATCTCCGGCGTCTGGTAGTTGTGGGCGAGGATTACCGCCCCGCGCTCTTTCTTCAGCCGGTTGATGGCATGCACGTAAGGGGCGTAGACCGGCCACTCGATCGCCGGAATGAACTTCCTGACCCGCTCATAGAGATGTTCGGTCTCGCGCGCGACCTCCGGCGTGAAGGTCAGATCGGGCATCTCGGCGATGCCGAAGCGCGCAGCCGCGGTTTGCGGCACAGCCTCCATGGCATCGGCCGACCGGGTAGCAAGCTGGGTCATGACCACTCCTCCTCCTGTGCCGTCATAGGCGGCCTCCAATTTTGCTCATATTGAGCATAACTGAAGCCAAATAAAACCGGCGTCGCCGGCGGCGTTTGATTTAGAAAGTTTTGTGACGGTTTGCAAGGCGCTGCCCGCACAAAGACGGGCAGCCGGACCTCGTAAAAACTCAGGCGAACGCCGGACGGCCTACCGGCTGTTCGCGTATCGGCATATGGACGATCGCGGCGAAGAGGCCGAGCACGACACCGAACCACCATACGGGATCATAGGTCCCGAAGTGGTCGTAGAGATAGCCGCCCATCCACACGCCCAGGAACGAGCCGACCTGGTGCGACAGGAAAACGATGCCGCCGAGCAGGCCGAGATGGCGCGTTCCGAACATGATCGCCACCAGCGCGTTGGTGGGCGGCACGGTCGAGAGCCACAACAGCCCCATGACGATGGCGAAGACGATCACCGACGTCGGCGACTGCGGCAGGAGCAGGAAGGCCGCGACCGCCACCGAGCGGGCGAGATAGATCAGCGCCAGGAAATAGGGCTTGGAATAGTGCTGGCTTATGACGCCGGAGGCGAGCGAGCCGATGATGTTGAAGAAGCCGATCAGGGCGAGCGCAATCACCGCGTAGCGCGCATCGATGCCGATATCGCCGATATAGGCCGGGAAATGCGCGGTGATGAAGGCTACCTGATAGCCGCAGACGAAGAAGCCGGCGACGAGCAGCAGATAGCTGCGATGACTGAGCGCCTCGGTCAGCGCCTGCGCCACGGTCTGCTGAAACGCCGCCTCGTTGCCGCGCCCGCTCGACGAATTGCCGCGCAGGGGTATGGCGAACAACGGCACGAGCAGCATCAGGGCGCCGAGAACGACGAGGCTGTCCGACCAGCCGAGCGCAGAGATCAGCCCCTGGCTCAGCGGCGCGAAAAGGAACATGCCCGCCGAACCGGCTGCGGTGCCGATGCCGAAAGCCATCGAGCGCTGCTGCGGCGTGACATGCCGGGCGAATGCCGACAGCACGATGCCGAAGGAGCCGGAGCCGACGCCAAGACCGACCAGCACGCCGCCGCCGATATGCAGCGTCGCCTCGGAGCCACCGAGCGACATGAGGAACAGGCCCGATGCGTAGAGGATGCCGGACAGGGCAAGCACGCGCCAAGTGCCGTATTTGTCCGCCACGGCGCCGAAGATGGGTTGGCTCAGTCCCCAGCAGAGGTTCTGCACCGCCATCGCCAGGCCGAAGGTCGTGCGGTCCCAGCCGGTGTCCTGCAGCATCGGCAACTGGAAAAAGCCCATCGCCGAGCGCGGGCCGAAGGTCAGCATGGCGACGATCGATCCGGCGGCGATGATGAGCCAGGGCATGTGATCGCGACGTACGGCGCCGGCATCGGTCGAGGTAGTGGCAGACATCGGCGGCTCCATTCCGTCCTTGAGGAGCCATAAAATAGAGTCCCTCATCGATGCGAAAAAGTGAATTAAATTGAGCAATCGATCAGCCGCGTTGATATGCAGGCGGCCGTCGGCCGGATCGGGTTCAGCCCCTCACCTTCATCGGCCAGCGCTCAGGACGTTGGCCAATCACCGTTACGGTATCGCCGAGCCGCAGCCGGCCTTCCGTGCGCGGCACCGCATTCCAGCCGAACAGAACACCAGCGACGCGGCGGTCGGCCGACATGCGCTTTTCGGCCAGCCCCTGGATCGGATTGCCGCCGATGCGTTCGCCCGTCGTCTGGTCCTGCGTCGTCATGATGCAGCGAGAGCACGGCTTGACGAGATCGAAGACGATGCCGCCGATTTCGACGGCTTCCCACAGATCCTCGTCCCAGGCGCCATCGTGCGCGATAAGGATGTTGGTGCGGAAGCGGTCCATGCCGACAGGCTCCTGTCCCTTGGCCACAAGCGTGCGGTTCAGGTCGGCGAGCGATCCGGTCGTGGTGATCAGCACCGGGAAACCGTCGGTGAAACCGACCGGAACCGGCCTACCGGCCCACGCCTCGCCTTCCAGGCGGCTCGCCTGCTGGTCCATGTGCACCAGTTGCACGTCGCGGCCGAGCCATTCGGAGAGCACACCGTTTGTGTTTTCGTCCGCGACAGCGGCATCGACGCTGCTGTCCCAGACCGTGACCGCGGCGCGGCGGGACGGATCGAAGGTGGGCGCGACCGAGCGGCCGTTCATCGCCAGCCGGATCGTTCCGTCCACCGGATGGGCCTCGACCTGCGCAAGGGCCTGCAGTTCGCGCTGGGTGATGAAGCGCCCGGCAGGATCGGTCAGCATGAAACGCCGGTCGTCAGCAAAGCCGTCGAGACGGACCGAGACCTCGCTCATGGGGATCGCGCGGCCGCTCTTCAGGGGATGGATGTTCAGGGCCGCGACCGTCATGTCGGGGGCGTCGTCTTTCGTGGCCATCATGGGTTGAACCTTTCCGGGTTGCGTCCGGGGAAGTGGATACCGGCTACCTCCTTAACCGAATTGGCAGCAGACAGGAACGGGGCGTTTTCCCCCCCTTTTCCGACCGCCAACGGCAACTGGCGCGATCGGGCGCTATTCGGCGTTCAGCATCCCCCTGCTCTCGCCTGCGTTGCCGGTCGGCGCATGAGGCGCAGACGTGTTTCCGAGCGGTGGCGCGCCCCGCCCGGAGAGAATTTTCTGGTAGAACAGCCCGATACCGATCAGCACCGCGCCGAGACCGATGAAGGACAGGGCGCGAAGGATTCCTTCCAGATTGGACATGTCGACCAGAAACGCCTTGATCACGGCGACGAACACCAGTGCCGCCGAGGCAAGACGCAGGCTTCTGGCATCGAAGCGCAAGCCGAGCACCAGCAGTGCCACGCCCGTCAGAAGCCAGACGACGGAGTAGGTATAGGTCTCGCCCTGCAGGAAACCTTTCCAGTCGGCAATGCCTTCGCCGTGCCAGTAGCGCCGGACCGAAAGAGAAATCCAGGCGAAGACCAGTGCCGCCCCCGTCAGCGCGAGCAGGGTCACATAGGGCGCCGGACGCCGGCCGCGCGCATACCAGGCCAGCCCGGCAAAGGCGAGGCCGGGCAGCAGGTAGCCGACCAGCAGCAGGTTGAAGAACGGCCAGCGTCCGGTCAGCTCCCCCGTAAAATAGGGGTTGAGCGCGAAGAAGTGCGCCGACAGGATCGACAGCATCGACAGCCCACCGATCGTCATCGAACCGTAGCGGAACACAGGACTGGGCGACTTCAGGTCGAGCGTCATCAGCACGGCCGACGCGCCGGCGGCAAGCAGCGTATAGATCGCCTGTTTGCCCAGCGTCGGCGCAGCACTGTCGAGCACCCCGCCGTTCATCGCATGGCGCACGAGGATGGCGACGGCCAGGAGCACGAAAAGGCAGGCGAGCGCCTGCAGGAGATTGCGCGCCCGCTCGCCCGGCCACGCGCGGAGCAGATAGGCCGAAAGGGCAAGCAGCAGCGCCGGCCCGCCATATCCGGGCAGCAACTGGTTGAAGAGCGGCGTCTTCGACAGATTGACCGCACCGACGATGGTGGGCTCCCAACCGATGCGGACCGCAACGACGAGTGCAGCACCGACCATAGCCCACGGCAGCACCGGCCAGGGGCGCAGGCAGGTCGAAAGCACCATCGCAAAACCAAGAAGGGTCACGAGCAGCGTCGTGGCCAGCCCGTCGGTCAGCGCGAAGAGCGCCAGCACGAGAAAGGCGAAGCCGCCGGAGACCAGCGCCCATTGCGGCAGCTCCGCCACCCGGCCCCTTTCCTCCGTCATTGTGCGCGAAAACACCTCGGCACCGGCAAAGAAGAGAAGTCCTACGGCAAGCGCAAACAGCCCATGCCTCACGTCGAGCGAGAGATTGCCGAAGGCGGCGAAGCTGAGGGCTGCGATTGCCACGGGGAACGCCGCCATGAGCAGGCTGCAGAGTGCCGCGTGCGCTGGGGCCTTCTCTCGCCACAGGCGTATTCCCGCAGCGCCAACGAGCGCCAGACCGGCGGACAGAAGCAGCAGCAGGTTGACGGGGGCGGAACCTGCGACAGAGATAGGCGCGGCACTGTCAAAGGACGGCTGTCCGGGCAGCGACATCAACGTTTCGAGCGCCAGGCGTCCGGACAGACCTGCGAGGACCATGGTCCCTGCAAGTGCGCAAAGATGGGCCAGCACAGCCGGATAGAGCGCCCAGGCTCGGAAGGCACCGAGGGCGGCAAGCGCCAGGGCGAGTGCTGCAAACGCCGCTGCAGCGGAACCCGGCAGCGGATGGAGAAAGGCAAGCACGATCGCCGGCAGGGTGGCTGCTATCGCGGCACTGAGCGAAACGGGCATGAAGGCGGGGGCGAGGATGCGCTGCCAGCGCCCCATGACCCGAATGGATGCCGGCATGGCTGCGCCATCGGATGCGGCAGCCATCGCGGATGCCTCCCGTGGCGCGGCAGTAGCGATCTCCGCCTCGGACGGCTGTCTGGTGCCATCGGCGATGGCATCCACGCTTGCGGCAGACATCGCATCCTGCGGCGACTGGCTGCCCGGCCAGAGCAGGGCGACGCCGGCCAGCATGACGATCAGAGCGAGCGTCAGCGGCAGCACCTGCACGCTGTCGGCGGCCGCCAGATAGAGCAGCGCCCAGAGCCCAAGCCCGGCATTGGCCAGCGCCGGCACCGCCTGCCAGCGGCGGAAACGCGAGGCCGCCAGGGTGGCAAGCCAGGCAATGGTGAGATAGGCAAAGAGGCGCCTCGGATCGGGCTCGTCCGTCGAGACCAGAAGCGGCGTCACCATGGAGGCGAGCAGACCGAGGCCGGCGAGCGCCTGGCCGTGCAGGAGCGACAGGCCGATGGTCGCGACCGCGATGCCCGCAAGGAGCACGAACGTCAGGGGCGCCCCCATGAAGCCATAGAAGCCGTGGGCGACATAGGTTGCGCCGAACAAGGTCACGACGCCGGCCGCGGTCAGCACGCCGGGGATCATCGCGTTCTGGAACGGCTGCGCCGCAACCGGCTGCCCCCTGCGGCGGATCACCTCGCCGACGGCGACGAGCGCAAGCCCGAAGAGTGCGGCCAGCCAGAGGCGGACGGCCGGGCTGAGAACGCCGCTCTCGATTGCATACTTCACCATGAAGATCCCGCCGAGCGCCAGCGCCAGCCCGCCGACCCACACGGCCCAGCGCGCGCCGATCCGGCTTTCGAGGCTCTCGCGAACGGGAGTGAGGTCGCCGCCGGCGGCAGCAGCAGGCATCGACGAGGGAGCCTCGACCGCCTGCGTGGCGTCTCCGGCCGCCTCGCCTTGGGCACGCTCGCCCGTACCTCCTGCCTCCTGTCGCGCCTGCAACCAGGGGCTGGCAAACGGCGCCTCGCCGTCCGCAGCTGTTGCGTCTGCAGGTGCGGGCAGGGCAGCGTCCGCGCCAGCCGCAATCGGCGGGGCCGGGAGCACTCCATCGGCTTTCATGAGGTTGAGTTCGTCGCGAAGTTTGCGAATCTCTTCAGTGAGTTTCGCCGCGTTCTTACGACTCCGATTCATCGCGGTGATAGCCAGGATGAGGGCGACCAGAGCCAGGATTTCCGCCATTTCGTCTCCGCTTCGCGGGTTGCCCCGCCGCATTGTCCGCCTGCCTGCCATGAAGGCGGCAGCACAGCCCACAATCCTAACCTGTGTGTCCTTTTAAAGAAACCGGCCCCGCAGATCCCGCATGAGGCCGGCTACTGCGACAGATTTGCGATCGGGAAGATGGCGCAGGTCTCGGTGCCGTGGGCGAGCAGCTTGCCGTTCGCATCGCGCATCCATGCCTCCGACGTCGCGATCGTGCGGCCGCGATGGACGAGGCGGCCCTCGCAAAAGACCTCGCCCATGCCGGGAAGAAGCGGGCGGACGAGGTTCACCTTGAACTCGATGGTCGTGTAGGCCTCGCCCGGCGCCACGGTCGAAAAGACGGCGCAGCCCAGCGCCGAATCCATCACCGTCGCGGTCCAGCCGCCGTGCACGGATCCGAGCGGATTGAGATGCTCGTGCGTCGGGAAACCCTTGAAGAGCACCCTACCCTCTTCGACCTCGGCGAGGGAGAAACGAAGCGTCTTTGCCATAGGGGGTGCCGGAAGTTCGCCGGCGAGCATGGCCTGCATCACCTTCAACCCGCCGTCACGGGTAACAACGTCGAGTGGCAGCGTGCCGACGCCGGAAACGGTCAGGCCCGGGTAAATTTCGACATTCATGAAGCAAACTCCGCAGAACGTGCTGCGAGCGCCTTCAGTGTCGCCTGCACGAAGCCTTCCCGCGCGGTGGACAATTGCAGTCCGCGCGGCTCGCATACATGCCGGTTCAGGAAATAGGCGCTGAGGCGAAAGCCCTCTGCGAGCGCCTGTGCGTCGGCAGCGGCACCGGTCGCTTCACCGAGGAAACCCGGCAAGGCCAGCATCCGATCGGCCCAGGGCATCCCGGCACTGCGGCTGACGGCTCGACCGGACTTCGGCGAGACGAAGACGAGATCAACGGTATCGCCGGTCGCCGCGCACCGCGCCAGATCGAGGCCATAACCGAGATCCTCCAGCACGGCGAGTTCGAAGCGCACGACCAGTTCGCCCGCATCGGCCGGCTCGTGCAGATGTTCGAGCACGACGGCCAGCATCTCGAAGAGGTGAGGATGGGGATCGCGCTCCGGCAGGAAGCGCAGCAGGGCTGCCATCGCCTGCACCCCGTACACCGCAATCGCCGCTTCCATCAGCCGGCCGGCGCGGAGTTGCAGTGGCTCGATGCGGAACTCGCCGAGATGCTCGTCCAGGCGGGCCCGCCAGGTTACGTCCACCGAATTTCCGGGCTGCAGCACCGGTTGCATCGCGCGCGAGCGGCCCGAGCGGACGACCCCGAGATGGCGGCCATGACTGCGCGTCATCACTTCCGCGATGACGGATGTCTCGCCGTGGCGGCGTACGCCCAGCACGATGGCCTCGTCGTTCCATTGCATGGCAAAGGCATACGCCCGGCAGACGGGATCGGCAAGCTCGATACGGCGGGCGGAAGAAGGGAGCGTGGCATATGCGCCACAGCCCCCTCAATGCCGCATTGTTGTATAGCCTTCGCCACGCCATCGCCTCTTTTGCTCCGGAGGGAACACATTCCCACCGTTCCGATTCCGGAAAGCCAAAAGGTCAAGTTTATCATGCCTCTGCCGTTGCCCCGCGCCGCTTCCCCGTTGCGCGTCGCCGCCCTCCTGCTGCTTTGTCTGCCGCTCGCAGCCTGTGTCTCGACCGGAAAGCCGGTGAAGAAGGGACCGGATCCGATGCATGTGGCGATGTACGGCGCACATCCGGACGAAAGGTTCCCGCTGCCGGCGATGGACATCTCGAAAGTCGACCCGAAATACTTCCGCCAGCAGGTCGCGTATCCGACATCAGAGCTGCCGGGGACCGTCGTGATCGATACGAGTAACCGCTTCCTCTATCTCGTGCAGGAAAACGGCATGGCGATGCGCTACGGCATCGGCGTCGGCAAGGCGGGCCTGGAATTTGAAGGCTCCGCGCGGATCGGGCGCAAGGCCGAATGGCCGCGCTGGACGCCGACGCAGAACATGATCGCTCGCGAACCGGAGCGCAACGCGCAATGGGCTGGCGGCATGGAACCGGGCCTGACGAACCCGCTGGGGCCGCGGGCGCTCTATCTCTACCAAGGCGACCGCGACACGCTGTTCCGCATCCACGGAACCTCCGAACCCTGGTCGATCGGCAAGGCGGTGTCGAGCGGGTGCATCCGGCTGTTCAACCAGGACATCATCGATCTCTATGGACGCATTCCCGTCAATACGCGCGTCGTCGTCCTGCAGCAGGAAGTGCCCCAGAGCGCGCCCCTGAATGGAACGCCGATTGCCGGCGCGTCCCCGTCGGCGGTGGGGTCCGCCGCCATCTGAGGACGCATCACCCGGCGCCAACGGGGCGCCGGGTTCTGGCGGCGATCAGGCGATGTCGGCTTTCGGCGCGAGATCGACGGCATCGCCTCCCTAGACGAATTCCTGCTGCTCCGATGCGACCACGCCCTTCAACTCGCTCGGATAGTAACCGTGGCGCAGGTTGATGCCGTATTCGAGATAGGCCTTCATGCAGGCAAGCATCTGCGACCAGCCTTCGCAGTTCATGTACGAACTCTTCTGCCCGCGTGCGTCTTCGCGCCATCCGGCCTCGGCGATCGTGACCATCGTGCCACCGTCGTCGAGCGGGGTGAAGCGCATCTCCACGCGCGTCCTGTAGGCCTCCTCGCCCTCGTCCACCATCGCGTCCCAGCGAAAGACGATGCGGGCGTTCTCCTCCACCTCCTCGACGATGACCGGCGCGGAACCCCACCAGGTGACGGTCGTTCCGGCGACGAGCGGTGCGCTCGCCCCGCCGATCGTGGTGAAGTAGCCGCTGAGCTTGTTCGGATCGACCACGGCGTCAAACACCTCGGCCACCGGCTTTGCAATCCGGCCGTTCACGCGAAACTCCAGCGTCATGCCATCCTCCATCATCGCTTGAACCTGCCGCAATTATGTTATAAAAATATAACATGTCAAGCGAATCGGCCGACGATGCGATCTTCAAGGCGCTGGCGAACGGCAAGCGCCGGCAGATGCTGGACGCCATCAAGGAAACGCCGATGACCACCGGCGGGCTTTGCCAGATTTTCCCGGAGATGGACCGCTGCACTGTCATGCAGCACCTGAAGGTTCTTGAAGATGCCGGACTGGTGATCGCCCGGCGCGAGGGGCGGGAACGCTGGAACCATCTGAATGCGCTGCCGATCAAGGCCATTCACGACCGCTGGATCAGTCGGTATGCGGGCCACGCCGTCAGCGTACTGGAGGCGCTGAAGGGCGAGCTGGAAACGTAGCGCGCGTCAACCGCCAAGGATGCGATAGCCGTTTCGCCCGGCGGACTTGGCCTCGTAGAGCGCCGTGTCCACGGCCTTCAGCAGTTCGACCCTGGTTCTTCCCTGATCGGGCGCCACCGCGCCGCCAACGCTGATCTGCGCGCTCAGTTCGACGCCCTCGACCTGGAACGGATCGCGGAAGGTTGCGACGATGCGCTCGGACAGGGAGCGCAGCGCGCCGGCATCCGGAGGATCAGGCAGGAACACCGCGAACTCGTCGCCCCCCATGCGCACGGCCATGTCACCGGCACGAATGACGGAACGGATGCGGTCAGCGGCCTGCTTCAGCACCTGGTCGCCGGCATGGTGGCCGAAGCGATCGTTGATGCCCTTGAAGCCGTCCATATCGAGATAGAGGGCGCCGAACCGCCTGCCCGCGGCCAGCGCGTCCTCCATCGCCTCGTCCACGAAGGTCGGCAGCGCCTGACGATTATAGAATCCGGTCAGCGGATCGGTGACGGCTGCAGCCCGCAGGCTTCTTTCGGCCAGCCCCATGACGATGTTGGCCGTCTGCAGCCGCAGCAATGCGCCCGCCACCATCGCAAAGCGGCGCAGGTTCTTCACCTCCGCCTCGCTCAGCGAGCGCGGGCGCGTATCGAGCACACAGAACGCGCCGACCACGAGTCCAGCCTCGGTGACCACCGGCGCGCCGGCATAAAAGCGGAAACGGGGCTCACCCGTCACATAGGGCATGTCGCACAGCTCCGCGTGCCTGGCCAGGTCGGGAATGACGACGACATCATTTGCATGAACGACCCGCGTGCAGATGGAGATCTCACGCGCGCATTCGCCGAGTGCTATTCCAGCCTGGCCGGCGACACGCTGCCAATCCTCGTCGATGACGTTGACCGCGGCAAACGGCGTGTCGAACACCCCCTGCGCCAGATTGGCGAGGGCGGAAAGCTCCGGCGTGGGACCGCTATCGGCGAGGTCAAGCGCGCGCACTGCAACCAGACGCTCAACCTCGTTCGCCGGCAGACGCAAAACTTGTCCCATTCATCACTCCTCCGTCGTTGCGAGCCGCATAAAGCGACTGTCAGACGATTCCTCTCAAGATCGAGCGGGCTTCAGCGTTAACGCTCTTCGATAGCCGTTCGGTTCCGGCACAAATGTCTGCCGCGCTTCGCACAAGCGCTACTTCCGCTTCATCGCTTCGGCCAACGCCGCCCCGAACGCGCCCTGTGCAGGCGGCTGCGGCTTGGGCGGTTGCGCGCGGCTGTTGCCGCCGCGTGGCGCGTCGCGGCGCTGATCGCGGGCCGGCTGCTCGCCGCCGCCGTCCTTGCGCATGGTCAGTCCGATGCGCTTGCGAGCCACGTCGACCTCGGTGACGCGTACCTTCACGACGTCGCCTGCCTTGACCACCTCATGCGGATCCTTGACGAAGCGATCCGCCAGTTGCGAGACGTGGACGAGACCGTCCTGATGGACGCCGATGTCGACGAAGGCGCCGAAGGCTGCGACGTTCGTCACCGTCCCTTCCAAAAGCATGCCGACCTTCAGATCCTTGATGTCGTCGACCCCGTCGGCAAAGGTCGCCGTCTTGAATTCCGGGCGAGGGTCGCGGCCGGGCTTTTCCAGTTCGGCCACGATGTCCTTCACCGTGGGCAGGCCGAAACGCTCGTCGACGAACAACTGCGGGTCGAGCTTCTTCAGCGCCGCGCTGTCCCCCATCAGGCTGCGCACGTCGCGGCCGCACGCGGCGACGATCTTCTTGGCGACGCCGTAGGCTTCCGGATGGACGGAGGATGCGTCCAGCGGCTCCTTGCCGTTCGGGATGCGCAGGAAGCCGGCACACTGTTCGAACGTGCGCGCACCGAGACGCGGCACCTTGAGCAGTTCCTTGCGGCTCTCGAAAGGACCATTGGCGTCGCGATGGGCGACGATCGCGTCGGCGGACGATTTTCCAAGCCCGGAAACGCGCGCCAAGAGCGGGGCGGACGCGGTGTTCAGGTCGACGCCGACCGCATTCACCGCATCCTCGACGACCGCATCCAGAGAACGGCTGAGCTTGCCCTGGTCGACATCGTGCTGGTACTGGCCGACGCCGATCGACTTCGGCTCGATCTTCACCAGTTCGGCGAGCGGGTCCTGCAGGCGGCGGGCGATGGAGACGGCACCGCGCAGCGAAACATCGAGATTCGGGAACTCGGCAGCCGCGGTCTCCGACGCCGAGTACACGGATGCACCGGCCTCCGACACGATCACCTTGGTGGGCTTGGGCGCGGGCAGCACAGCCAGCATGTCGGCGACGAGTTTTTCCGTCTCGCGGCTGCCGGTTCCGTTACCGATCGCGATCAACTCGACCTTGTGCTTGCGGATCAGCGAGGCGAGTTCGGCCTGCGTGCCGCGCACGTCGTTCTTCGGCGGGAACGGATAGACCGTTGTGGTCTCCAGCACCTTGCCGGTGTTATCGACGACGGCAACCTTGACGCCGGTGCGGATACCCGGATCGAGCCCCATCGTCGCACGCGTTCCAGCAGGTGCCGCCAGAAGCAGATCCTTCAGGTTGCGGGCGAAGACGCGGATCGCCTCCTCCTCCGAGCGCTCGCGCATCTCCCGCATCAGGTCCAGCGACAGCGACATGGAAAGCTTCACCCGCCACGTCCAGCCGAAGACCTCCGCCAGCCACTTGTCACCCGGCTTCTGGCCGAGCGCGTAGAAGGAGGCGATGATCCGCTCGACAGGCTTGACCTGTTCCACATTGTCCTGATCCACGACGATGTCGACGGACAGCACCTCCTCGTTCCAGCCGCGCAGCATCGCCAGCGCGCGATGGCCCGGAACGGTCGCCCACCTTTCGGTATGTTCGAAATAGTCGGAAAACTTGGCGCCAACCTCTTTTTTCCCGTCAACGACGCGCGAACGAAGGAAGGCGTTCTCCTTCATATGGTGGCGCAGCCGCTTCAAGAGGTCCGCGTTTTCCGTGATCTGTTCGGCAACGATGTCGCGCGCGCCCTCGAGAGCGGCCTTGGCATCCGGTACCTCTGCGCTGAGGAAGGCCTGCGCCAGATCCGCCGGTGCCTTGTCGCGTTCGGAGAGGATCCGATCGGCGAGCGGGCCGAGCCCGCGTTCGCGGGCGATCTCGGCCTTGGTGCGGCGCTTGGGCTTATAGGGCAGGTAGATGTCTTCCAGCTCGGCCTTCGTGGAAACGCTTGCGATCTTGGCGGCGAGTTCGTCGGTGAGCTTCCCCTGCCCGGAGATGCTTTCGAGGATGGAGGCGCGCCGCGCTTCCAGCTCGCGCAGATAGACAAGCCGTTCGGAGAGCACGCGGAGCTGGGTGTCGTCGAGCCCGCCGGTCACTTCCTTGCGGTAGCGCGCGATGAAGGGGACGGTTGCGCCCTCGTCAAGGAGCCCGACTGCAGCCGAAACCTGCGCCGAGGTCGCCTTGATCTCGGCGGCGATCGTGTTGGCGATCTTGAGCGGTGTGGCAGCCATCGAAGTCTCCTGTGCAATCTTGCCGTTGGAAGCGCCGCGCCTTCAGCGCGGGCAAACGCTTCGGCGGGCGGCGACCATAGTGCCGTGCCCGGCGAACGCCAATCGCCAGATCTGAGGGAGTCCACAGCTTATAGCGCGCGTCAGCGCCGGAAGCGGACCGGGGCGAGCGGTGGGCGCTGCGCCTCGAACGCCTTGAGCGAAGCTTCCGCCTCGCCGATATAGTCGCGCGCATAGGGTACCGCATCCTGATGGCGGGCAAGCTGCAGCTGGATGATCGGCAGGCGATCGTGCCGGAACGCTGCCTCCATCGCCGCGAGATAGAATTCCCACATCCTGCAGAAGCGCTCGTCATAGAGACGCGCCGCCTCGTCCCACCGCGCGACGAAGCGCTCCCGCCAGGCCTTCAGCGTCCAGGCATAGTGCATCGGCAGCATCTCAATATCCTTCACCAGGAAGCCTGCCCGCTCGATTGCGGGCAGCACCTCCGACAGCGCCGGCAGATAGCCGCCGGGGAAGATGTACTTCTCGATCCAGGGATTGATGCTGTAGGCGGGCTTCACCCGGCCGATATAGTGAAGGACCATCACGCCCTCCTTCTTCAAAACCCGCGCCATCGTCTTGAAGAACCTGTCGTAATTGGCAAGCCCGACATGCTCGAACATACCGACCGAGACGATACGGTCGAACTCGCCCTTCAGGTCGACATAGTCGGTCAGCTCGAAGCGCACCCGGTCGGAGAGGCCGCGCTCGGCGACGCGGTTTCGGGAGACGGTGAGTTGCTCCTCGCTGAGCGTGATGCCGGTCACATCCACGCCGGAGCTTTCGGCCATGTACATGCCGAGGCCGCCCCAGCCCGAACCGACCTCCAGCACGCGCTGGCCGGGCTGCAGCAACAGCTTGGCGGTGATATGCCGCTTCTTGGCCGTCTGCGCCTCATCAAGCGAAATGCCGCGCGGCTGGAAATAGGCGCAGGAATACTGCCAGTCGTGATCGAGGAAAAGATCGAACAGGCGCGCGTCGAGGTCATAATGATGCGCCACGTTCCTGCGGTTGCGATTGACTGGAATTCGGGCGCCAAATTGATAGGCCAGCAGGCGCAGCAGCCCCTTCGCCTTGAGCCGCGGGGTCGCGACGCGGCGGATCCCGTTGCGGCGCAGCAGCGACAGCAGATCGAATATATCGCCCTCCTCCACGACCAGCCGCCCGTCCATATAGGCCTCGCCCAGCTTCAGCGCCGGGTCGGCGGCGATCTCCCCGCCGACTTCCGCATCGGCAAGGCGTATGCGCAGCGCGCGGCCGGAACCGTCACCAAAGTGCGTCTGCCCGCCGGATGGATCGACCAGTAGCAGCTGGCCGCTACCGATAACCCTACCCAGCAGTGAAGAAAGTTCCGCTCCCATGCACGCCTCTCCGACAGTTACCTCTTTGGCAACCTAGCAACCTCGCAGTGCAGCGCAATGTGTTCGTGAAGGTTCAACGCGGGGTTTTCCTGTAAGAATTCCTCAATCGTTGCTCGCTATCCTTGTCTCGTTAAGGGAAAGCCGGGGCCTGTATATGCGGAAATCTGTCTTGGTCGCGACTGCGACACTCGCCGCGTTCTGCACGCCACCATCCGGCGCATCCGCCGAAACGCTCAACCTGCTGATCTGGGAATCCTACATCGACGACGCCATCCTGAAAGAATGGACGGAGAAGACCGGATACGAGGTGCACCAGACCTACTACGACAGCGGCGACGCCCGCGACCAGGTCCTCTCCGATCCGCTGAGTGATGTGGACCTGGTGGTGACGGGCGAAAACGGCGCGCGGCTTTTCGGCGAACGGGGAGTGCTGACGGCCCTCACTCCTGAAAACGTACCGTCACTGTCGGAATATGACGACAGCTGGACACGGCGCTGCGGCGGCTACGGCGTTCCCTATCTCTGGGGAACGATGGGCATTCTCTATCGATCCGACGCAGTCAAGACGGCGCCGGCTTCCTGGGCCGACCTCATGGCGCCGGCCGAACCCATGCGAAACCATATCGCCATGTACCAGGACCACAACGAGGCCTTCGTGCCGGCCCTGGTCCTGCTCGGAAAGTCGATCAACGCGAACGACAACGAGACGCTCAAGGAAGCCTACCAGCTGATGAAGGCGCAGGAGCCCTTCGTGCTCACCTACGACTACGTCATCACCTCGATCCAGAACCCGGAGGTCGGGCCGGAGATCCAGATGGCGCTCGGCTACAGCGGTGACCAGCACGTCCTGAACGAAAAGGTCGGCACCGAAGGGCTTTGGCACTACGCCGTCCCCAAGGAGGGCACGCTCTTCTGGCTGGATTGCATGGCCCTGACGGAGCGGTCGAAGAAAATGCCGCAGGCGCTGGACCTGCTCAACCATATCTCGAACGCCAAAAACGCGGCGCGCAACGCGATCGCGCTGAACATGCCGATCGCGAACCGGGAGGCGATGTCGCTCCTGCCTGTCGAGATGCGCAACAATCCCGAGATCTTCACGGCACCGGAGATCCTGGCAAAGAGCCAGCATCAGGAAGAACTGACCATCCAATCCGTGCAATCCCGCAGACGCATCATCAGCAGCCTGGTTCAGTTACGTGACTCTCGGTAAACGCGCCTTCGTCCTCATCTTCCCGGTTGTTCTTGCAGGCTACGTACTGGCAGCCAGCCTTCTCTACTTCAGCCAGAGCCAGTCCATTCTCGGCCTTGAGCGCGCCCGCCTCTGGCAGAAGCTGGGCCTTCTCGGAGCGGTGTTCGAAAACGACGTCACCAAAAACAAGAGCCTGATCTACTCGCTCGTCGAGGGCAATGCGGTAAGACTTTTCGTCAGCGAGCCGGACGCCAGCTATCGCAGCAACGCCATAGGCGTGCTGATGCAGAAGAACATCAAATCGCTTTCGGAGGATGCGACGCGCTTCGTTTCGCTCGCCATCATCCGCCCGCCGCTGTCGGTCGATTTCTACTATGAAAACAGCCAGGATCCATTCGCCGAGATCTCGGCGGAGCAACTGGAGCACGCGCGAAGCATCATCGACAGCCCGAAGCTCTCCGGATGGTCCTATATCGAGCCGGAAGGGGCCTCTCCCCTCATCGTGCATTCCCAGTTTCTCGATCCGCTGACGTTCAACCAGCCCGTCTCCAGCGCCAAGGATGGATCTATCCTGATTCAGACGGCCGTGCTGCCGCGCCCGTTTCTCGACATGAAGAAGGCGCTCGAACGGGAATATGGCGCGAAGATCGAGATATCGACCCATCCGCTGACCGCCAAGGGCGCGCTATCGGCCACGGTCAGGCTGGGGCCTTCGCTGCATGCCCGCCTGACACCGCCGCAGGACCATCTCGATTCAAAGCTTCTGAATCTCAAGCTCCTGCTTGCGGCCGGTGCTGTGGTCCTCAGCCTTTTCACCATTGGAATCGTGCTGGTCCTTGTCCGCCGCTTCATCACCAACCCGGTCGCCCGGCTGGACAAGCAACTGATGGAGGTCATGTCCGGACGGCGCAGCGAACTGGCGCCAAGCGATGAGGCCGGAGAGATCGGCCGCCTATCGGCCAACATGAAGCAGTTGCACGACAACGTGGTGGAGTCTTTCGCCCTCGTGCAGACCGCTTCATGGACCGACACGCTGACGGGCATTTCCAATCGCGAACACTTCAACGCCCGTTCGAACCAGATCCTCGACGGCGCCCGCCGGTCGGGCACGGGCTGCACGCTTCTGTTCATCGACGTGGACAACTTCAAGTTCGTCAACGACAAATACGGGCACAAGGTGGGCGACGAGCTTCTGAGGACGCTCGCGCCGCGCATCCAAGCCATCGTCCGGTCGGTGACGGAGCACCGCGAGCTGCCCGAGGCGCTGGTGGCGCGCCTTTCGGGTGACGAGTTCGCCATCATGGTGCAGTCCAACCCGGCAGACGGCACCATCACCGAAATATCGCGCTCCATCCTGGGTCTCTTCTCCGACGGCTTCCAGATGCTGGAAAAGTCCTATCCCGTCACCGCCAGCATCGGCATCGCCATCTTCCCCGACGACGCCGCCGACCTGCAGGAGCTGCTGGCGAACGCCGATGCGGCGATGTACCAGGCCAAGGCGCAGGGCAAGAACGGTTCTGCCCGCTACTCGCGCTCCCTGCACGAGAAGAGAACGCGCCAGCGCCAGATCGAGGAAGAACTGCAGACCATGTGCCCGGACGACGAGATGCATCTCGTCTACATGCCGATCGTGGACGGTCGCGGCAGGGTTTCGGCGTGCGAGGCGCTGCTGCGCTGGACGTCGCCCTTGCTTGGCCGGGTGACGCCGGACGAATTCATTCCGATCGCGGAGACGACCGGCCTGTTCAGCAAGATCGACAGCTGGGTCATCGACAAGGCAATGTCGCAGTATGGGCAGATCAGGCAGCTCTTCGGTTCCGACACGGTGCTCTGCATCAACATCTCGTCGGCCGAGCTCTACAACAAGTCGATCTGCGAGCGGTTCTGCGACGGCCTGATCCGCTACGGGATCGAGGCGCGCTCGATCGAGATCGAGCTGACGGAGACGTTCGCCGTCAAGCTCGGCGATCTCTCACAGCGCAATATCGACATGCTGCGCAGCAAGGGCTTCCGCATTTCCATCGACGACTTCGGCGCCGGCTACACCTCGGTCCAGCAGATCATCGACTATCCGGCCGAGACGATCAAACTCGACCGGGCGCTGGTCGAGAGCCTGGCCAATGCCGCCGCACTCCCCACCCTGCGCGCCGTCATCGCACTCTGCCATGCCCAGGACATGCAGGTCGTGGCCGAAGGGGTCGATACACCCGAGAAGATGGCGCTGCTGGCCGCGGCCGGCTGCGACCTCTACCAGGGCTACCTGATCAGCGAGCCACGGACGATCGACGACCTCGGCCTATGGGCCATGCAGCGACTGATGGAGCAGGCAAGGGAAAAGAGCCCTTCCAGAAAGGCCGGAACGGCTCGAAAAGCGTCGCAAGCCTGAGCGGCTTGCGACCTGCGACGTAACTGGCTTCCATAATCTGGCGAGCGCGCGCAGCCCCTCCCCGAGACCGCGCGACGGCGGCAAGCTCAGCGCGGGAAGTCCAGCCCCATCTCGCGGAAGCGCTCGGGGTCGTCCCCCCAGTTCTCGCGCACCTTGACGAAGAGGAACAGATGAACCGGCTGTTCGAGGATCTCGGACAGTTCCTTGCGCGAAGCCATCGAGATCGCCTTGATCGCCTCGCCGTTCTTGCCGAGCGCGATCTTCTTCTGGCTGTCGCGCTCGACGAAGATCACCTGCTCGATGCGTACCGAACCATCCTTGCGCTCCTCCCACTTTTCCGTCTCGACATGAGAGGAATAGGGCAGTTCCTGGTGCAGGCGCAGGAACAGTTTCTCGCGGGTGATCTCGGCTGCGAGCTGGCGCATCGGCAGGTCGGAGATCTGGTCTTCCGGATAGTACCAGGGGCCTTCCGGCAGGGCCTTGGCGAGATAGTCCATGACGTCGTCGCAGCCCGATCCGTTCAGTGCCGAGATCATGAAGGTACGCTCAAAGGGAACGACGTCGTTCGCAGCCTTCGCAAGCGTCAGCAGCGTCTCCGGCGACACCTGGTCGACCTTGTTGAGCACGAGGATTTTCGGCTGGTGGACCTCTTTCAGTCCTTCCAGGATCGTCTCGGCGTCGCCCTTCAGGCCGCGTTCGCTGTCGATCAGGAACATGATGAAGTCGGCATCCTTGGCCCCGCCCCAGGCGCTCGTGACCATGGCGCGATCAAGCCGACGGCGCGGCTTGAAAATGCCGGGCGTGTCCATGAAGACGATCTGGGCGTTGTCGTGGATGGCGATGCCGCGCACGATCGCCCGCGTCGTCTGCACCTTGTGGCTGACGATCGAGACCTTGGCGCCAACGAGCCGGTTGACCAGCGTCGACTTGCCGGCATTGGTGGCGCCGATCAGGGCGACGAAGCCGGAGTGGGTGGGAGCGCCGGCTTCCACGGCTTCGTTTTCTTGTTCTGTCATGGCAAAGTCCGTTCTCTTCTGCGCCGCCGGCATGCATCATGCGCACAGGTCGCGGCGGCACTCAATTCATTTCGGGTCGGTATTCTTTTCGTGTCCATCGCCGGCGGGCAGCCAGCCTTATGGCCACCTCAACCGGCAGGCTTCGGCCAGACGCCCTCGCGTTCCAGCACCCTGGTCGCAGCCACCTGTTCGGCCGCGCGCTTCGAACGCTCCGTTCCGGTCGCGGGTGCCACGCCGGCAATCTCTACCGTCACCGTGAAGCGCGGATCGTGATCCGGACCGGAGCGGTCATCGATGCGATAGACGGGCGTCGTGGCAAAGTTGGCGTGTGCCCATTCCTGCAGTTCGGTCTTGGCGTCACGCCGTCCGCCGTGTTCGCTCCTGGCGCGGTTCTGCCAGTTGCGCAGGATGAAGCCGCGCGCGGCCTCCAGGCCGCCGTCGAGATAGATCGCGGCGATCAGCGCCTCGACCACGTCGGCGCGCACGTTCATCATCGGCTTTCCCGTGAGCTTCTTCACGTCGGAGCCGGTGCGGATGAACTGGTGCAGGCCGAGATCGTCGGACACGCTGGCGCAGCTCTCGGCGCTGACAAGCTGGTTCAGGCGCACGGAAAGCTCGCCCTCGCTTGCCTCGCGGAACGTCTGGAACAGCATTTCGGCAACGCACAGGCCCAGCACGCGGTCGCCGAGAAACTCCAGCCGTTCGTAGTTGCTTCCCTTGGCAGGGCGCGCACTGGCATGGGTGATCGCCCGGTCGAGGCGTTCCTTGTTGGTGAAGGCGTATCCGATCGCGGCCTCGAGGCGGCCGCGATTTTCCTCGTTCAACGGCTTTGCCGATTTCATTCTACGACCTTGAAGAGGCGATCCCAGCGCAGGTTGGTGGGCCACTTCCAGATTTCGCGGAAAGCGGTGTCGTTGCCGAGAGAGAAGAAGATGAGGCTGG
This sequence comes from Mycoplana rhizolycopersici, assembly GCF_013378445.1. Lineage (GTDB taxonomy): Bacteria > Pseudomonadota > Alphaproteobacteria > Rhizobiales > Rhizobiaceae > Mycoplana > Mycoplana rhizolycopersici. Next base: position 173,153 of record NZ_JABXYK010000002.1, on the reverse strand, counting down.
CGCGGCCGATCAGGTTCTCCGCAGGCACGAAGCCCACGTCGAAGCGACTGTCAGCGGAATTGTCGCGGTTGTCGCCCATCATGAAATAGTGGCCCTCGGGAACGAGGAACTCGCGCGTGTTGTCGCCGATGGTGCCGATGCGGGTATCCAGCGTGTCGAACGACACGCCGTTGTCGAACGTCTCGCGGAAGAGGGGGATGTTCTCGCCGGTGTCGTACTGGCCGTCTGCGCGGAAGAAGCCGTCGGGCTGGCGCGGAACCGGTTTGTCGTTGATGTAGAGGACGCTGTCGCGCACCTGCACGCGATCACCGGGCAGGCCTACGACGCGCTTGATGTAGTCGATGTCCGGGTTCGGCGGAAAGCGGAAGACGACGATATCGCCGCGCTTCGGCTCGCTTGCGAAGATGCGTCCCGAAAACAGGTCGGGCGAAAAGGGCAGCGAGTACTTCGAATAGCCGTAGGAAAACTTGTTGACGAACAGGTAGTCGCCGACGAGCAGGGTCGGCATCATCGAGCCGGACGGGATGGTGAAAGGTTGAAACAGGACCGTGCGAATGACGACCGCGAGCAGGAGCGCCTGTATGATGACCTTGACGTTTTCCCACAGGCCGCTTTCAGCCTTCTTAGTCTTCTCTGTCACGCCTGATTTGTCCTCTTGTGCAACCATGACGCCCTCTTAGCGCAAGTTCGAATGAATTGAAATCGCAGGCGTGAAAATGCCGCAAGCGCCGCTTGGCGGCGCGCTTACTGCGCCGGCGATACGGGCAGCGCCTCGATGATGACGAATGCCTGCGCCAGAGGGAAATCGTCGGTGATGGTGATGTGGATGTGTGCTTCGTGCCCTGGCGGCGTCATCGCCTTCAGGCGCTCCCCCGCCCCGCCGGTCAGCTTCATCGTCGGCTTGCCACCCGGAAGATTGACGACACCCATGTCCTTCCAGAAGACGCCCTGCGCCAGGCCGGTACCCAGCGCCTTGGAACAGGCCTCCTTGGCGGCGAAGCGCTTGGCATAGGAGGCGGCGCGATTCTTGCGGCCGTCCGACTTCCGGCGCTCGATCTCGGTGAAGCAGCGCCGCGTGAAGCGTTCGCCGAAGCGCTCCAGCGACTTTTCCACACGCCGGATATCGATGAGGTCGCTGCCGATGCCGATGATCATGTCTCAATCCTGTTTCCAACGAGCCAAGCGGAACTGGCCGAATTCAAACCGTCGGCGGCGACAATGCTCGATCGCTCTGCCCGACCAGGCGTTGCGACCGCCGCCGCTGGAAGATCCGCACGCCGATCAGCGTCGCGCCATACGCCAAAACCGCGACAGGCAAGCCGAGCACGAATGATCCGACGAGCATCGGCTTGAGCACCGGCGCCCACAGATCGGCAAACTTCAGATGTTCGAAAAGGTGGCGCAGGTCAATTGGCCCGCCGCTGTGCTCCGAAGCCAGACCCAGAAGCCACTCCCCGAGCCTGAACGTACCGGCCCAGATGAAGGGAAGCGTCAGCGGATTGGCGAACGTGGTCGCAAGGGCTGCGGCGACCAGGTTTCCCGCGAGCACATAGCTCACCAGGACGGCAAGGATCACATGAAGCCCGAGAAAGGGCGTGAACGCGCTTAACGTGCCGACGGCGACGCCGGTGGCGATCGCGTGAGGCGTGGCCGACAATCGCAGGATTCGCTTGCCAAGATAACGGAACGGCCGGCTCAACCCCTTGCGGGGCCAGAAAAATTCTCGGACCCGATCACGCCAGGTCGCAGGCTTGCGGCGTCGGAACAACATGGCTCAGACATAGCCGATCGCTTGGTGGCTTTTCAATGGCGGTCCGTCACCACGAGCCACAAGGTGGCGCAAGCGTTTCGCTGCGCCACAAGGCGGCATCTTTGCTTAGAAGTGCTTGCGGAACAGACCGCGGTCGATCTGACGCTGGCGATATTCGAGATCGATGCGATCGATTGCGCCGTTCAGATAAGCTGTCTCGCGTTCGGCAGCGGTTGGTACGCGCAGGGCGCGGGTGAAATTTCTGATCTGCTTCAACATCGGTTAAACCCTTGTCTGGTTCGACCTCCCGAGGACAAAGATAGTAAAATCCGAGCAAACAACCAGCGTTACTAACGTACCTCAGCCATGCACTTTACGCATATCACGCCGGTCAAAAAATAGGCATTTGTGCATTTTTCAGGGCAAGCGCCGGCAAAACTGCATGGAACCGCCCGGTATCGGGCGGCTTTGACCGGACGCACCCCGGCAGCGTCTCAGGTAAAGACGCGGCTGACCGTGGAAACGCAGTTCAGTTCCTTGAGCTGGCCGATGATCTGGTTCAGCTGGCGCAGGTCCCAGACTTCCAGGTCCATCTGGACTTCGGTGAAATCGGCGGCCACGCGGTTCATCGTCAGCGAGCGAATATTCACGTCGCCGGTCGCCAGCACCTGGGTCACCTCCGCCAGGGAGCCCGGCTCGTTCAGCTCGTTGAGCACGATGCGGGCCATGAAGCGGGTATTGTTCGCCTCGTCCAGATCCCAGCGCACGTCGATCCAGCGCTCCGGTTCGTCGTCGAACTTCTGAAGCGCGGGCGACTGGATCGGGTAGATGGTGATGCCCTTGTCCCGCTCCATGATGCCGACGATGCGATCCCCCGGCACGGCGCCGCCTGCGGAGAAATGGACCTCGGCATTGCCGGAGAGCCCACGGATGGGCAGCGCCTCGGGGCCAGCGGCCATCATCGCGTCCAGCTGCGCCTTGGACTTGCCGGGCAGCTTGAAGACCATGCCGGAGGCGCTGCGCATCGGGAACCAGCCCTCCTCCTGATTGGGCTTCACGGTGACACGCTCATCCTGGTGGTCCGGGTGCACGGCGCGCAGCACGTCGAGCGAGGAAAGCTCGCCGCGGCCGACGGCTGCGATCGCATCCTCGACCTCCTTCTGGCCGAGCCGGTGCAGAACCGGCTTCAGTGCATCGCGCGAAAACGACTTCCCGGCACGGTCGAAGGTGCGCTCGATGATGCGGTAGCCGAGACCGGCATACTGCTTGCGCACCGCAGCACGCGTCGCACGCCGGATGGCGGCGCGCGCCTTGCCGGTCACGACAATCTCTTCCCAGGCCGGCGGCGGCACCTGGATGCCAGAGCGGATGATCTCGACCTCGTCGCCGTTGTTGAGGCGGGTGACGAGCGGCATGATGCGGCCGTTGATCTTGGCGCCGACGCAGGTGTCGCCGATGTTGGTGTGGACCGCATAGGCGAAATCGATCGGCGTCGCCCCGCGCGGCAGGGCGATCAGCTGCCCCTTCGGAGTGAAGCAGAACACCTGATCCTGAAAAAGCTCCAGCTTCGTATGCTCGAGGAACTCCTCGGGATTGTCGCCTTCGGCCAGCGATTCGATCGTGCGCCGCAGCATCGCATAGGCATTGGAGGGAGCGGCCTTCTCGCCGTTGGGCGCCGGCTCCTTGTCCTTGTAAAGCGAATGGGCGGCGATACCGTACTCGGCGATCTCGTGCATGCGGCGCGTGCGGATCTGCAACTCGATGCGCTGGCGGGACGGACCGATGATCGTGGTGTGGATCGACTGATAGTCGTTCTGCTTCGGGGTGGAGATATAATCCTTGAAACGCCCCGGCACGACCCGCCAGCGCGTGTGGACGATACCGAGCGCGCGGTAGCAGGAGGGCACGTCGTCGACGAGGATGCGGAAGGCATAGACATCCGACAACTGCTCGAAGGACAGCGATTTGGACTGCATCTTGCGGAAGACCGAATAGGGCTTCTTCTGCCGCCCCTTGACGATCGCGGTCGCAAGGCCGTTCGCGACCAGCAGCTCGCCCAGTTCCGCCTCGATCTTGCGGATCAGGCCCTCGTTGCGCTGCGACATCTCGGCCAGCTTGCGCGTGACCGTCTCGTAGGCCTCGGGATTGATATGCCGAAAGGCGAGGTCTTCCAGTTCCTCGCGCATGTCCTGCATGCCCATGCGGCCGGCGAGCGGCGCATAGATGTCCATCGTCTCTTCGGAGATCCTCGCCCTCTTCTCGGCCGTCATGTGGTCGAGCGTGCGCATGTTGTGCAGCCTGTCGGCCAGCTTGACGAGGAGGACACGCACGTCGTCGGAAATCGCCAGTAGCAGCTTTCGCAGGTTTTCCGCCTGCTTGGCCTTCTTGGATACCAGATCGAGCTTCTTGATCTTGGTCAGGCCTTCAACCAGCCGGCCGATGTCCTCGCCGAACAGCTCGTCGATCTCGGCGCGGGTTGCCGTCGTGTCCTCGATCGTATCGTGCAGCAGGGCGACCGCGATCGTGGACTCGTCGAGCCGCATCTCGGTGAGGATCGCCGCCACTTCCAGCGGATGGGAGATATAGGGATCGCCGCTCGCCCTCTTCTGCTGCCCATGCTTCTGCATGGCATAGACGTAGGCCTTGTTCAGCAGGGCCTCGTTCGCATCGGGCTTGTATTTCTGAACCCGCTCGACGAGTTCATATTGGCGCATCATCCGGCGGCTGCTCCCACTGCGCCGGGCGCCCGGCCGGGCGCAAATGAGCGCAGTTATATCTTCAAACGACTCATGCCGGACGGACTGGACCGTTCCGGAACAAAGGCGGGCAACGAAAAAGTGCGCCGATCGAGAAGACGGCGCACTGCACAGCTTTCATATATGCGACGGCGCGTGCGCCATCAATAATCGTCGCTCTTCTCCGGCGGGACAAGACCCTCGATACCGGCCAGCAGTTCTTCCTCCGACATACGGTCGAAGGTGACGACTTCCGGCTGGTCTTCGTCTTCCTCGGCGAGAACGAAGCCTGCCTCCTCGGTGACGAGCGAGGCCGCATCGGGCTCGGGCTCGTCCACTTCGACATGCTTCTGCAGCGAGTGGATCAGGTCTTCCTTCAGGTCGCCCGGCGACAGCGTCTCGTCCGCAATCTCGCGCAGCGCGACGACGGGGTTCTTGTCGTTGTCGCGATCGACGGTGATCGATGCGCCCTGCGAAATGAGGCGCGCGCGGTGGCTTGCGAGAAGAACCAGCTCGAAGCGGTTGTCTACCTTATCAATGCAGTCTTCAACGGTGACACGGGCCATTGCCTGTCCTTTACGCTCGAGAATTTCCGGAGTTTTAAAGCCCCGATACAATCAATGGGCCGGGAATTCAAGCTTTTCCTTGCCGACAGAACACGTGAAGGCCCGACGCGCCTCCCGCAGCGGTCTGCCAAGAATTTCACTGTATTCAACCTAGGTTTGCTTGGAAATTTCTAGGCCCTGCCCTAAATCGCGTATATCATTCGTTTGTAATGTTTCTGAGCCGGGTACGCATCAACGCATCGGATTCATACAGATTTTTCAAGCGCTTTCGGCAAAAGGATATCGCTGAATGTTTGATCCCCGCGAAAAGATCGCACTCTTCATCGACGGCGCCAATCTTTATGCCGCGTCGCGAACACTCGGATTCGACATTGACTACCGCAAGCTGTTGAAGGCCTTCCAGAAGCGAGGCTATCTTCTGCGCGCTTATTATTACACGGCACTGATCGAAGACCAGGAATATTCCTCCATCCGCCCGCTGATCGACTGGCTGGACTACAACGGCTACAAGGTCGTCACCAAGCCCGCCAAGGAATTCACCGACTCCCTCGGCCGCCGCAAGATCAAGGGCAACATGGACATCGAACTGGCGATCGACGCCATGGAACAGTCCGAAACGGTGGATCATCTCGTCATCTTTTCCGGCGACGGCGATTTCACCACGCTCGTCGAAGCCCTCCAGCGCCGCGGCCGGAAGGTGTCCGTCGTCTCGACCATGTCGACCCAGCCGCCGATGATCGCCGACGACCTGCGCCGCCAGGCCGACTACTTCATCGATCTCGTGTCACTGAAGGCAGAAATCGGGCGCGATCCTTCCGAGCGCGCGCCGCGCGTGACCGAACATCCGGCGGAAGACCTGCAACACTGACCGGGCGCAACCGGCCGGCAAGCGGAGAAAGCGGGAAAAATCGATAAAATCCCGCACATCCCGCTCAGCATTTCTTCACGCGAGCCTGCTACGGAGATCTTCCAGGCAGGAGCTCGACCACGGAAATGCTGAGTACGATTTCGAACATCAACGGCGGCGCATTTGACATTGCGGCCGGCAGGGCGCAGTCGGCCGGTACCCGGACCGAAGCGGCTGCGGCCGCATTGGCGGCATTGTCGCCGGCGCAGCTCCTGCCGTCTGCGTCCGATCCGTTCGACGACGATGGCGATGCGCTCTCCTTCCTCTACCGCCCAAGCGGCCTTCCCGCCGGCCTTTCGGCACAGTCGGAGGGATCGTCCGGCCAATCCCCCAGCGGCGAAGCGCGCCTCGCCGTCGAAAGCACGCAGCTCACTGCGCTCCTGACGTCGTTGATGGCGCCGGCCACCGCTGCGGACGAGACGCAAAGTGATACGGCGCAACAGCAGGAGGCATCCGAGACGCAACGGCGAGCGCAGGAGCAGGCGCTTCTTCCCGCCCTGCAGCAGTCGCTGATCGCAAGGTTCTACCAGCAGTTCTGATGCGGACCCGCTGTAGCGAGCCATGGCGCACTTGTGACGCGCCGAAAGTCCGCTCGCTCTCATTTGGTGGAGTGGGCCGAGGCAGCGCCACGAAGTCTCCCACCCGTGCAGGCAAGCCCAAGCGCCATGCGATCCGATGGATTGCCCATTGCGCTATCGGCGCGTGTCTTCCCGAAATTTCATGCGATTTCTGCTCCCGCTTCCGGGGAGCCGTCAGCCGCGATCCTTCAGAAGCCGGCTCTTCTGCCGGTTCCAGTCGCGCTCCTTGGCGCTCTCGCGCTTGTCGTGCAGCTTCTTGCCCTTGGCAAGCGCCAGTTCCAGCTTCGCACGGCCGCGATCGTTGAAGTAGATCTTCAGCGGCACGAGCGTCATGCCCTCGCGGTTGACGGCGTTCTGCAGCCGGTGCATTTCGCGCTTGGACAGAAGCAGCTTGCGGCGGCGGCGGGTCTCGTGATTGAAGCGGTTCGCCTGCAGATACTCCGGCAGATAGGAGTTGATCAGCCAGATTTCGCCGCCCTCGTCGGAAGCATAGGACTCGGCGATGTTGGCCTTGCCCTCGCGCAACGACTTAACCTCGGTGCCGGTCAGGACCAGACCGGCCTCGTAGGTGTCCACGATCTCGTAGTTGAAGCGGGCCTTGCGGTTCTCCGCCACGATCTTCTTGACCGTCGCCGGCCCGGCCTTCGTCGCCATGATGCGCCTCAGTTCAGAAGGCCCGCGTGCCGCAGGGCCGCGTCGATGGCCGCCTCGGTCGCAGGCTCGAGCGTCGGCACGAGCGGCGAGCGCACCTTGCGGCTCATGCCGCGCAGGCGGTTCAATCCATATTTCGCTCCGCAGAGGCCGGGCTCCATGAAAATCGCCTTATGCAGCGGCATCAGGCGATCCTGATATTCCAGGGCCTTCGCATAATTGCCGGCGAGCGTCGCCGCCTGGAAATCGGCACAGAGACGCGGGGCGACGTTCGCCGTCACCGAAATGCAGCCGACGCCGCCATGCGCATTGAAGCCGAGCGCAGTCCCGTCCTCGCCCGAAAGCTGGACGAAGTCCTTGCCGCAGGCGATGCGCTGCTCGGAGACGCGCTCGATCTTGCCGGTGGCATCCTTGACACCCATGATCGACGGATAGGCCTTGTGCAACGCCCCCATCGTCTCGGGCGTCATGTCGACGACCGAACGGCCGGGAATGTTGTAGATCACGATCGGCAGACGGACGGCTTCGGCGATCGCCGCATAATGGGCGAAAAGGCCCTTCTGGGTCGGCCTGTTGTAATAGGGTGTGACGACCAGAATGGCATCTGCGCCTGCCTTTTCCGCGTGCTCGGCCAGTTCGACGGCTTCGCGGGTGTTGTTGGAACCCGCACCGGCGATGACGGGAACGCGCTTGGCCGCGACCTCGATGCAAAGCTCAATCACGCGCTTGTGTTCCGCGTGCGAAAGCGTCGGCGATTCACCCGTCGTTCCCACCGGAACGAGGCCGTTGCTGCCTTCGGCGATCTGCCATTCCACATGGGCGGAAAAGGCCGCTTCGTCGACCTCGCCGCTTTCGGTGAAAGGGGTAACGAGAGCGGGTATGGACCCCTTGAACATCGAGTACTCCTGAGGCCAGAGGCGTTCTCTCCGAACCCATGCTTTGGCCGTATTCCTTGATTAAATGCTGCCGCACCATAATCATGTGGCGGTCGGGCGGCAAGCGGCGCAAAACGCGTTTTCTGACTTCGCACATCATTCACGGACAAGTCCCGGGACAGGCCCGGGACAGGCCAGGTCCGGTTGCTTGCGAGCGAATGACGGCGGAGGCGAACGGGACATGGTAACGCTTCATTAACGAAACGAGACGCTAATCATACCAGACGGTTTCGGACGCGCTTCGCGCACGGGGAACATTCGGCGGGCCAGGCTCTTCATGACCAGAACCACAGGCATTGCAGCACTTATCCTGCTCGCGTCGGCGATGGCCGCACCGTGCGCCGCCGACGAGCTTCCGTCCGGCAAGGTGCCGCTGCCCCGCCTGAAGCCGCTGGGTTTTGCGGCCGGCATGCCGTCGCACGAGACGACTGCGGCGATCGCAGCTTTCAGCGGGGCGACACAGGTCGCGCCCGAACTCAAGAGCGGTCTTGACGCGCTTTCGAACCGCGACGTGCCAGCAGCGTTGCGCATCCGCAACGGCATGCAGCAGGACAGCCTCGACCGGCATATCCTGACCTGGGCGATTGCGGTTTCCGGACAGAGGAGCGTTCCCTCCTACGAGATCGCGGCGGCGCAAAAGTCCCTCAAGGGCTGGCCCGGCCTGAAGATCCTGCGGGCCAATTCCGAACGGGCGATGTCCAACGAAAACCCCGATCCCGACGCAGTGCTTGCCGCTTTCGGCACGACCCGGGCCGAAACGGTCGAAGGGGCAATGACGCTGGCGCGCGCGCGCCTCGCCCGCGGCGACGCTGCCGCCGCCGCCGAGACACTGCGCCCGTTCTGGTATGCCAACACGCTCGACCGTGATACCGAGACGAAAATTCTCTCCGAGTTCGGAACGATCCTCACGGTTGCCGATCACCGCAAGCGCATGGACATGCTGCTTTATCGGGAACGGGCAACGCAGGCGCAGCGCTTTGGCGATCTCGCCAAGGCGCAATCGCTCTGGCGCGCCTGGGCCGCCGTCATCAACAAGGCGAAGAACGCCGACGCACTGGTGAAGGCCGTCGATTCCTCGTGGCACAAGGACCCGGCCTACACGTTCCTGCGCGCCGAACTGGCGAACCGACAGGACGACTACGCGCTTGCCGCCAGGCTGCTTTCCGCTGAAACGCCGCCGAACGGAGATACGGCCGCCGCATCCGCATGGTGGGTGGAGCAGCGAATTGCAAGCCGCGGCCTGGCCGACCAGGGCGACTTCAAGACCGCGTACCGTGTGGCCGCACACCATGTCGCCAAGCGCGAAGCCGATGTCGTGGAGGCCGAATTCCATGCAGGTTGGTACGCCCTGCGCGGGCTGAAGGACGCCAAGACCGCATCCCCCCACTTCGGGCGCATCTTGAGCGTTTCCAACCGTCCGCTGGCCGTTTCGCGCGCCTGGTACTGGATGGGACGGGCGGCGGAAACGGACGGCTCGCCGCAGGCGAGCGAATATTACGCCAAGGCCGCCAACTTCGGCGGCACCTACTACGGGCAGTTGGCCGCCGCCCGCATCGGACAGACAAACCTCAACGTCAGCTATCCCAAGCCCAGTACTGCGGAGCGTGACCGTTTCCATGCGCGGGAAGCCGTGCAGGCGATCGACCGGCTGACGGCAGCGGGTCACGGCTTTCGGGCCGACAGCCTTTACCGCGCGCTTGCCGAGGAATTGCAGAGCCCCGGAGAACTGGCACTTCTAGCCGCAAGGGCGGAGACGACAGGAAACCACCAGCTTTCGCTACAGGTCGGCAAGATCGCCTTCGGGCGCGGGATCGACGTCGCCGCGCTGGCGTTTCCCGTCGGCGTAATTCCCGCCAATGCCAACATATCCGGCTCCGGGAAGGCGCTGGCCTATGCGATCGCCCGGCAGGAGAGCGCGTTCAACCCGGCCGCAGTCTCGCCCGCCAATGCTCGTGGCCTGCTGCAGCTTCTGCCAGGCACGGCTCAGGGTGTCGCCAAGCGCTACGGTCTCGCCTACTCCGCCGAACGGCTGACCAGCGATGCGGCCTACAACGCCACGCTGGGTGCGCATTTCCTCGGTGAGCAGATCGACGATTTCAATGGCTCCTATATCCTGACCTTTATCGCCTACAACGCCGGCCCGCGCCGCGTCGGCCAGTGGATCCAGCGCTACGGCGATCCGCGCGGCAGGCCGATCGACGAGGTCGTCGACTGGGTCGAGCGCATTCCCTTTTCGGAAACGCGCAGCTACGTTCAGCGGGTGATGGAGAACTATCAGGTCTACAAGACGCGGCTGGGCCAGAAGGCCGACATCGTGCAAGACCTGCGCATGGGGCGCTGAGCAGCATGCGTCTTCTCTCCTCGCCCCCGGCCAACATCGGATAAAGCCAAGCGATGAGCGAGGGAACCGACCGCAGCTTCGAAGAGATATTTTTCCCCGCCGCAGATGGCCTGTCGCTCTACGCCCGGGACTATCGTGCGCTGTCGGGAGACAGCGCACAAAAGGCGCCCGTCGTCTGCCTTGCGGGACTCAGCAGGAATTCGCGCGATTTCCACCAGTTCGCGATTGCCTTGCGCGAACGGACCGGAAAGCGCGTCGTGGCACTGGATTATCGCGGCCGCGGCCGCTCGGCCAGGGATGACAACAAGGCGAATTACAACATCGCCGCCGAATACGGCGATGTGCTGAGCGCGCTCTCCAGTCTTCGAATCGATCGCGCCGTCTTTGTTGGCACGTCCCGCGGCGGCCTGATCCTGCACATTCTCGCCTCCTCGCGGCCGGATGTCGTGGTCGGAGCTGTCCTGAACGACATCGGCCCTGTGATCGAGCCGGCCGGGCTGCTCGAGATTGCGACATACCTCAATCGCGGCGAACGGCCGCGCGACTGGGCGCAAGCGACCGCATTCCTCCGGGCAACGCATGGAGCGAGCTTTCCGGTGCTGTCGGACGAAGACTGGCGGGATATGGCGGAGGCGATCTATGTGGAAAAGGACGGCGGCATCCATCCCGATTTCGATCCGGCGATTGCACAGCAGTTGCTCACACTGGATTTCGAAAGTCCCCTGCCCGACCTCTGGGCGCAATTCAAGGCTTTCGAAAACATGCCGCTGATGGCGATTCGCGGCGAACACTCAAAGCTTCTTTCGGCGCAGACGCTTGCCGAAATGTCAGGGCGTCAGCCAGGGATGCGGCAGTATCTGTCGATCGGGCAGGGCCATGCGCCGCTCCTGCACAGGCGGGACGTATTTTCCGCCGTTGCCGGCTTTATAGATTCCATCTGATTTCCGGACTGATCGGGACGCGAAAGTCCCGACGTGCCAATCCCCTTGTCAGACAGACCCTCGTAGCGCCCTTGTGGGGCAGCATGCAGAGCAGCCACCTGAGGCCACCACCGGTCACGGCGCGAATATCTAGGCATTCTCAAACGGCAAGAGCCCGGCTTTTGGCCGGGCTCTCTCCAATTTGACCGAGGTCAGATCAGATTAGAAGTCGCGCTGGAAGCGGATCATGCCGCCCCAATCGTTGGCTTCGCCGCCAGCGATGTCGCTGAAGTCAGATACGTAGCTGACTTCCGGACGGATCTTGAAGCCCGGAACAACGGCGTAGTCGAGACCGAGCGAAGCTTCAACCTTGGCGGTGTCGGTGTCGAAGCCAACGCCCTGATCCATGAAGTTCAGGTCGCCGTAGATAGCCAGCTTTTCGGTGGCCTGGTACTTCGCACCGAGCCAGACAGCCCAGTCACCGTACCACTGAGCGTAGTCGTTCAGCTGGTCGCCATCGGTGTTCCAGCCGGCCATGACGTATGCGCTGAATGCGCCGAAGGTGGCGTTGATACGGCCCTTGATAGCGCCTTCTTCAACAACACCGTCGTAACCGCCGACGAGGAATGCCTGGAAGCCACCGCCCGAGTAGCCAACACCGCCAACTACGTTCGGAACGTAGGTGTCAGCGTTCAGTTCGTTCGCGTCGGAGCTGTCTTCAACAGCTGCGGTGAACGTGAAGCCGGCGCTCGTGTCGCCGTAGGTGTAGCGGATCTGGTTGCGAGCCGTATCACCGTAGTTGACGTAGATGTAGTCGTTGTTCGAGAAGCCGCCACCGATGTAACCGCCTGCGAAGAGCGAGTCAGTGAAACCGACGAGGAAGCCGGCGAATTCGATGTAGCCGTGCGCCAGGTTGGTGGAGCCGCCGTTGTTGTTGTCCTTCTGGAACTCAACTTCAGCGTAGGTCTTCAGGGCGCCGTATTCGGTGTCCGTTGCCGTGGAGAACTTAACCGTTGCACGGGTACGGGTGTTCCAGGAGTCGCCACCGCCGAATGCGAAACGACCTTCGTCGTCGAAGCCGTAGGTGTCCTGACCGAGAACGTCGCCGCCCTTCCACTCAACGCGGATGTAGCCGCCGATCTTGAGGCAGGTTTCGGTGCCGGGGATGTAGAAGTAGCCGGTGCCGAACGCGTCGCAGACGCGAACGTATTCCATCGGCTCCGGCTCGGCAGCGACGATTGCGTCGGCAGCCTGTGCGCCGGATACTGCTGCGAGAGCAGCAGCGGAGCCGAGAAGAAGGCTCTTGATGTTCATTTTCTGACCTCCAGTCAAAAGTTTCATTCGGGTCTGGGTCTTTTTGCTGAAGGACAGCGTTCCCTGCCCCATCCCCAACTTCAAAGAAGAGGACGATCACCGCCCCTGCTTCCGGAGTTGAAAATACAAGACGATCAGACCGGCGCAATCTCCAAACAGCCAGAAGCGAGCGTTTGGCTCGTGCTTCCGGTTACCCTGTTGCGCAAAGGACACAAAACTGTAACCAGGGACCGAGAAAATTTACCGGTCGTTAATAAAAAAGCTTAGTATCCGGCCACTTAAGCGCTCCACGCATGGTTCGCGCGCGCCGTACCGAAGCGAAGGAATGCAGGGATTCGCACCGCATAAGAGCCTGTAGCTACTGCAGGCAGCGAAGCCCCGAGCCCATATTGGCCGCGCCATGCTGAGCGAATCTGCGAGCCGCAGCTGTACCGATTCGAGAATCGGCGGCCGGGCCAGATGTGGAAAACCCGGCTCGACGCCGGGTTTTCCGATATCCCCTGGAGGAGATTAGAAGTTGCGCTGGAAGCGGATGACGCCGCCCCAGTCTTCGGCCTCGCGGCCAGCCTTCTCGTCCATGTCGCTGCGGTAGTTGAGTTCCGGAATGACCGTGAAGCCCGGAACGACCTGGTAGGCAACGTTCAGCGCCGCTTCGACGTTGTCGCCGTCGTCGAAGTTGACACCGGCGTTGATGGTTGCCTTTTCGGTCAGCGAGTACGAACCGCCAAGCCAGACAGCCCAGTCGCCATCCCAACGAGCGTACTTGTTCCGGACGTCGCCGTCGGTGTTCCAGCCGCCCATTGCGAAGAGCGAGACCTGGCCGAAGGTGACGTCGCCGCGAACCTTGACTGCGCCTTCTTCAGCATAGTCGTCGTAGCCGCCGACTGCACGGAGCTGCCATACGCCACCGTTGTAACCGACGCCCGCAACGAGGTTCGGTACATAGCTGTCGTAGTTGGCGTACGTGTTGTAGCCGTCGTCGTTGCTGTCGCTGCCGTCTTCGATCGAGAACACGGCGGTGAAGCCGGAGCCCGTGTCGTACTTGTAGGTCAGCTGGGTGGACTGGAAGTCACCGTAGTCAACGTCGTAGTAGTCGTTGATGTTGTTGTTGCCGAAGCCGGTGAAGCTCGAATATGCCGAGTCGGTGTAACCGACCAGGAAGCCGCCGAGCTCGATGTAACCTTCCTGCAGGTAGGTGTCCGAATCCGTGTTGTTGTCACGGTCGAAGCGGGTTTCGACGAAGGTCTTGAGCGCACCGTATTCGGTGTCGGTCGCCGTCGAGAGGCGCAGGGCTACACGGGTACGGGTGTTCCAGGAGTCGCCGCCACCGCCGGGGAAGGTGTCCTGGCCGTTGACGTCGCCGCCCGAGATGTCGACGCGGACGTAGCCGCCGATCTTGAGGCAGGTCTCGGTGCCGGGGATGTAGAAGTAGCCGGTGCCGAACGCGTCACAGACGCGGACGTATTCCATCGGCTCGGGCTCAGCGGCGACGATCGCGTCGGCAGCCTGTGCGCCGGATACTGCTGCGAGAGCCGCAGCGGAGCCAAGAAGAAGGCTCTTGATGTTCATTTTTGACCTCCAGTCAAACATTCTGATCCGATTGCGTCGGGGGGCGAACTCCTCGTCCATCCGTCCGACTGACGCATGTCCGGGTGGGTGCCCCGACCTGCTGACCGCCACATTGCAGCCGGCGGCAAACGACGCAACCGTGAAGCGCGAATATCTGAACTATAATTCAAATAGACTTCCATCAATGTTGCAATAATAACACTGGAAGTGGATGCTAATATACGCCAACCATCAGATTATTTTGGATATTTTTCCCGAATGAGACAACATATTTTATCGTAGGTATCAAAAATGTTCCCTACGTATACTTACGTAATATGGAAACACGGCGAAAATTATGCCGTTAATTTTTAGCAACTCACAGTTAAAATCATATTTTACAAATAAAAATTCAGTAATACTTAGATTGCTGTTAATTGAACTCAAAAATCCGCAGGCTTTTCCGGCCGATGGCAAGCTGCCATCCCCACTGCGAAGGAGCGCCGGATCCCAATTGCCTTGCGTGCGAAGGAAGGATCGGCGAACATGACTTCGACTGGTTTTGTAGTTTCATGGAGTGCAACGGTATGAGCCGCGCCGCGATCAGACTTGTCTTGGCGACGTGCTTGAGTGCCGGAGCGGCTTTCGGTGCTTCAGCCGAGGAAGCCATCAAACAATTCCAGGCGGAAGAATCACGCCCGACGAATCCCTGCGCCCATTTCGGCCCGGGATATTCGCAGCTGGGCGGCACCCAGACCTGCATCAAGATCGGCGGGAGCATTCGCTTCGACGTCGGCGGCGGCGATATCGGCGACAGGGATGCCGGGGCCGTGCGCAAACGGACTGGCGGCTGAAATTCTGCCGCATCGGCATGCTTAGGGTCCAAACAGACCACATAGGCAATGCGCATGAAGACACCACTTGCCGCCTTTGCAGCGCTGCTCTTTTCGACGTGCGTCGCACACGCCGCGGATGCGGCCGTGACCGCGGCGCCGGAGCCTGCTTCCTACGTTCGCGTCTGCGACGCGTTCGGCACCGGCTACTTCTATATTCCAGGGACCGAAACCTGCCTGAAGGTCGGCGGATACCTTCGCGTGGAGGCCGCCGGCGGTGATCCGAACGGACAGGACACCTTTCTAGGCGGCGGCGGCGATTCGTGGTCGACCCGCTCGCGGCTGGCGCTGCGCCTGTCCTCGGCGACCGATACGGAGTACGGCGCCCTCTCGACCTACAGCGAGGCGGAGATCCAGAACGACGACAACGGGCCGACGAGCATCAATATCGAGAACGCCTACCTGGAACTCGGCGGCCTGCGGGTCGGATACTCCGATACGCTCTATACCGAATTCACCGGAGATGCCGGCAACACGATCAACGACTATTACGACGTGAACTACGGCGACTTCGGCCGGACGCAGTTCCGCTACACCTATGGCGGTGAAACGGGCTTCAGCTTCGCCTTGTCAGCAGAAGACGACAGCGATCCGGACGGCGGCCAGGATAATAGCGTGGTCGCGGACGCGGCAAAGCCCGACGACAATTACATGCCCGACCTCGTCGCCGCGCTCGGCTACGCCGCGGACGGCTTCCGAATCCGCGCGGTCGGCGGATACGACGAATCGATGAATGCCGGTGCGGTCAAGCTTCGGCTGGACGGGACGCTGGGGCCGGTCGAACTCTTCGCGATGGGCGGCTGGAACACCAATGGCAGCGAACCCAACAACTATGCCCGCTGGAGCGGCGACTGGGCCCTGTGGGTCGGCGGCACCTTCAAGATGACGGAAAAGGCGACCATGAACGCCTCGGCCAACTTCGACGAGGGCGGCGACGCCGAAGCGGCGCTGAACATGACCTACACGATCGCGCCGGGCTTCACCGTGAC
Organism: Mycoplana rhizolycopersici; assembly: GCF_013378445.1. GTDB lineage: Bacteria > Pseudomonadota > Alphaproteobacteria > Rhizobiales > Rhizobiaceae > Mycoplana > Mycoplana rhizolycopersici. Next base: position 157,026 of record NZ_JABXYK010000002.1, on the reverse strand, counting down.
GCCGGAAATCAACTACCGCAATCACATGGACGAAAAGGCGGGACCGAACGCGAAGGACTGGGGCGGCGTGATCCGCCTGCAGCGCAATTTCTGATCGCGAACGGATCGGGGTATGCCCGCTCCTGCTCCTACGCTTTGATGACGAAGCCGCTCGGGAGGGGTGCTCGCAAGCGGCTTTGAATTTTGCGGCGCGCCCGATCGCGCGGACGCGGTTGCGGCGGCGCTACCTTTGGAAGTTGACGACAACCTGGGCCTCCGGGTGCGCGCCGGCCTCGGCCTCCATGGCGCCCAGCCCGGTTGCAACCACCGAAACGCGGAAGGTTCCGGCGAGCTCCTGGTCGAAGATGGCGCCGACGACGATGTTGGCGTCGTGGTGCACTTCATCGCGAATGCGCGAGGCGGCTTCGTCAACTTCGAACAGCGTCATGTCATTGCCGCCGGATATCGAAATCAGCACGCCCTGGGCTCCCTTCATCGAGGCTTCGTCCAGCAGCGGGTTGGCAATGGCCGCTTCGGCAGCCTTCATCGCCCTGCCCTCGCCCGTCGCCTCGCCGGTGCCCATCATCGCACGCCCCATATCCTTCATCACGGCGCGAACGTCGGCGAAGTCGAGGTTGATCAGACCTTCCTTGACGATCAGGTCGGTGATGCAACTGACGCCGGAATAGAGCACGCGGTCAGCCAAGATGAACGCATCGGCGAAGGTAGTATTGGCCGTGGCGACGCGGAACAGGTTCTGGTTGGGAATGACGATGACGGTATCGGCGCTTTCACGCAGCCGTGTGATCCCCTCATCGGCCATCTGCATGCGGCGACGGCCCTCGAACGAAAACGGCTTGGTGACGACGCCGACCGTCAGGATGCCGGCATTGCGGGCGGCCTGGGCGATGACAGCCGCAGCCCCGGTGCCGGTACCGCCGCCCATGCCGGCTGTGACGAAGCACATATGGGTGCCGGACAGATGGTCCATGATCTCGTCGATCGATTCTTCCGCAGCCGCCCGGCCGATCTCCGGATGGGCGCCGGCCCCCAGTCCGCCGGTGATATCGGCGCCGAGCTGGATGATGCGGGTGGCCTTCGACATGGTCAGCGCCTGGGCATCCGTATTGGCGACGACGAAGTCGGCGCCCTGCAGATTCTCGGTGATCATGTTGTTGACCGCGTTGCCGCCGCCGCCGCCGACGCCGATCACGGTGATCTTCGGGCGCATTTCCGCGACCTCATGGGTCCGGGCATTCGTCATGTCTCGTCTCCTCGTAGCATCGGGCTGGCGCGCCCCGTAAGGGTTCCGCGCATTCGCGAATCACCGCATCCCCGTTCGTGGATAATGGATAACAGATGTCCGCCGCAAATAAACGCAACCGACAGTTCAGCCTTCGGTGCGTCTCGAATCACGAGGAGACCCAAGAAATGCGGCTTTCTGCCGGCAATGCAGCCGCAAGCGGCTGTTGTGAACAGATTTGGGCACGATCACCGCAACAGCGTGACCAGAGATTCGCTCGATTGGCTCCAGTTCGGGACTAACCCAGGCCAAGCTTGCTGCGCTGATAGGCTTCGAAGCGTCGCGCCTCTTCCTCTGTTGCAAATGCGGTATGAACCGAACTGGTTTCGACCCGCACCGTCACGACCCACTTGCCGCTCTGCTTGACGATCGTCACGGATTTTTCCGCTGCACATCCTCTGCTCAAAGTCCATCTCCCCGACAAGCCACACTCTCTGAGACTGTAATACGTGTCAGAGCACGGTTTGGTTTCAGCAACTTGTCGTAAATGTTTCGTGATCTCGGCCATCATCGCGGGTCCTACGGCCCGCGCGCGACACGGGGCGGCCAGAACTCCGATTTAGAGGCAGAGTTGAGCGCTTGCGCCTCGGGCAGCGGGTGACCCGCCGATTTTCGCGATCAGCCGGTCGGTCGGCGCAATCGGGGGCAGACCGTCGCCTTGAGCTTTTCGCGATCGCGCGCTCCGGCCTTGTAGAACTGGATGATCTGTCGTGCCAGTTCGTCCGCGGCGGCGGAATGGTGAGACAAAAGACATTCCCTGCAGAGATCGTCGAAGACCTCCTGCAGCATGCTGAGATCATCCGGCCCGACGAAATCGTCGGCACGGATAAAGCGCGTAATCATTCACGCCTCCCTTGCAACGACTCCGGGCGCGTCCTGTCTCGCGCCCCATCGCGAAAACACCGAGTTCTAGATCGAAAGATCGATATCGGAGTGCGAGGAAATTTTTACGCTGATAGCGATGAACAGCCAAGCGGAATCTGCCGAGATGGCTGTGGCGGGCGGGTCGAGCATTGCGATAAACCCCATTTCGCTAATGCAGAAATTGCTAAATCGGCAATGAACGGCGATCGAACACAGACGGACCAGGTCATGAACGCATGCCGTGCCTACTGCAAGCGGCGTAACCCAATCAGGTGACGCAGGGCACGCCTGATGCCCTTTTTACGGGCAGCCTCCGATAGCGTCGAAACAGCCATTTCCGCCATCTCGTTTTGTAAACGGCCGTCCACAGGCTGGAGCGGCAATATCAGTTGATGAATGCTTAATGATATATTAAGCCCGGGTGCGGGAGGGGAAGCCGGGAAATCACGAATATGACCTTTCAACTTGTCCAGCTCCTCTGTTTCTTCGCCGCCGTATTCTGGTTTTACCGCTGGGTTGCGCGCGACACGCGCTAGGAGACGTCCGTGCCGCATAGCGTCCGACCGTGATGCCGCGCGCCCTTGCGCACGGTTTCGATCAAACTCACCAAAAGACGAAACCCCGCCGCCGGCTGACCGACGACGGGGTTTTTCGCGAAAGGCCAGCAGACCTTTAGCGATACGGCGAAATGCACTGCGCCCGGACACCGATCTGCGGCACGTAGCTGTTATCGAAGGCGCGATAGGTACGGTAACGGGACATGCACCAGTCGACATGCGCCTGGCTCATGCCGCGCGGGGGTGGCGCTGCCACGCCGGGACTTGCGATGGCACCGCCTATGACGGCACCGGCAGTGAACGCAGCCAGCGGGTACCACCATCCGTCATTGTAGCGGCGATAGCCGGGCCGGTACTCCCGGTAGCCCCTGTGACCGTTGTGCCAGCCGTGGCGCGGCGGCGGACGTCGATAGTGCCGGTCGCGACCGCGATCATCGCGACGGTACTGCACGTCCTGAAGATCGACGGAAATGGCTGCCGGCTGTTTCGCGGTGAGGCTAAAAGGTGCTGCGCCTGCGGGCAAAACGCCCGAGAATGCGGTCAACGCAGCCAAGACGACGACAGAGAGTTTTTTCATAATTCCACCCTTTCAATGTACGCCCCATATGATGAGGGTCCTAGTTGAACAGGGCATGAATGGCGAGGCGCGCGCCCGCCTCGCGCGATCGCGCAAGGATGCGTTGCCGGATTTCGAGCACTCTCAGCGCCATCACAATTGCTTTGCGCCGCCAGCCCCCCCCTTGCGTCGTCCGGGCGTCCCGGCCCCCTCCGCCACTCTCCCAGGCTCGACCAACGGCGGGCTGCACCAAGGGCAGGCTAGACCGAGGGGTCGGGGTCTGCCGCAAAGCGGATGGCGATACTCGCCCGCATCTCGCTTCACCGGAACGGCGTCACCTGACAGAGCATACCCGCGAAGAAGGCGAGCCGGCGGCATAGGGACCGCTGCGGCGGCTCCTTCTGGCAACTGGCCAGCAACTGAAGTTCCGGCGATGTTTCCGGCTTTGGCCGCCGGTGTCCCCACCATCAAAAACGGGGATGCGCGCCGCCAACCAGAAAAAAGGCTTGATCGCCCATCCGATTCCCCATATCAGGACCGCGACGGAGAGGTGGCCGAGTGGTCGAAGGCGCTCCCCTGCTAAGGGAGTATACCGGGAACGGTATCGAGGGTTCGAATCCCTTCTTCTCCGCCACGTGACCTTTGTCCGACCCAGACACATAGGTAACAGTTTGTTCCCAAGACATAGATGACAACTTCGTGCCGAACGGGTTGTCGATGGTTTGCTGGGTCCTCTGCTCCAGATCAACATATCCGTGATCATAGTGCATGAAGCTGACAAGCCAAATGCGTCGTCGATCTCCTTATCATTGTCGCGTCCAGCTCGTCGAGCGGACTAGAATTTAACGACAAGTCCCAGGATCGGCCCCTGCTGGACGACATCGAAGACAAAGCCGTCATTGCTGTAATCGACGCCCAATGCGCGGTAGCCGGCCACTGCCGAGAACGTGTCGTTGAACTTGTAGCCAAGCGTGGCAGCCACGTCCCAATCGATATTGGCACCGCCGCCGCCAACCAGTCCCCAACCGGTCACGAACAGGTTCGGCGTGAACGAGTAGGTGCCTTTCAAGCCTCCGAGTGCATCGACCCAGGTGTCGCCGTCATTTCTCGACTGATTGCCGAGACTTCCCCCGCTCACCGAGACCGACGTATTGACGTGCCAGACCCGGATACCACCAACCACATCGAGACGTACCCTGTTGTCTTCCAGCATGGAATAGCCCACGCCTGCGAACGTCTCGGCGTCGACATCCACGCTCTCGGCCAGAACTCCCAGGGGCGTCCCCCTGCTTCCCGACAGCTTCGTATAGAGGACGTCGCCGACGATGCTGAAGCGGCCATAGCGAGCCTCGCCGATGGCCATCGCTGCGAAATCAAGATGATCCCAGTGTTCCAGGGTTTTGGTGCCCATCATCGTCAGTTCGAGATCGGAACGGTTGATCGTCAGCGTAAGGTCTGCGTCCTTCGCCTGGTGTCCTTGAATATTGGTAAGTGTCGCGTTTTCCATCTCGACCAGGAACATCTCACCAATGTCTGGTAGGATCAGGTTGATGGTGAAGCGCATGCCCTCGGCCTTCCGGCTGTCCATGCGAATGCCGAGGAAGTTGAGAAACAGTTCGGTGGACATGGCCCGGATCACGTCGGGGCTGCTGGTGTCCGCCGTCTCACCCTGTGGAATGCCGGTGCGCAGTTCATAAGACGCGGCAAGAAAACTGTTGCGCACGCCGGGGCTTGCCTGCTGGTAACCGACCTGCTCGAAGACGTCCGCCAGCAGGTCCTTCGCAGCCGCATTCGTCGGTTCGGCCTGCACGAGCTTGTTCAGGATTTCCTGCGCAAGCAGATACTGGCCCTGATCGTGGAGCTCGCGGCCTTTCGCCAGGATTTTGTCAGCGCCGCCCATCATCTCCACGAAGAGTGCCGCGGACTCGGCCTGCGGCACAGGAATCAGCGTCGTCGGGTTGCAGTCCCAGAAGCCAAGGAACCGCTGCACCACGCCGCGGCTGTTGTGCCGCGGGGTGCCGTGATAGTTGCGGCAGTACCATTTGTCGAAGGCGGGCGGTATGCGTCGCGATGGCGGCGGCTCGACCGTCGATGTCATCAAAGAATCATCTCTTCAGCCTCGTTTTGCCACGACTTCGAGCAACCTTTGGGTGCGTCGGCCGACCGTGGCTTCGTTCAAGCCGCATTCAGGAAGGTGCGCATAAGCTTTCAATCATCGACGCCATAGCAGGAAGAGGACGACAATTATGGGTTGGATCAACTCCTACACTTTCGAAGGCAGCAACGGCCGTGACACTGCCACGCAGAACGGCCGTATCGAGGTCGACATCTACACCTACGGCGGCAACGACACGATCTACCTGAACCTCACGAGCCCCGACGGCGGCTTCAACTATGTCAAGGCCGGCAGCGGCAACGACTATGTGAAGAACTGGTTCGAGGGCGGCAACAAGATCGACCTCGGCTCCGGCAACGACACCTATATCCACAACGGCTACGCCATCGACGACGACTATTACGACGTCGTCTACGGCGGCTCCGGCAACGACTGGTTCGAGGTCGAGACGCTGCAGAGCGACTACTACGGCGAAAACGACAACGATACGTTCCTGTCTGTCGGCTATGACAACTACTTTAACGGCGGCTCGGGCAACGATACGCTGAGCTATGCGCTGCAGGACGACAGCGACCTGCGCGGCCGCGGCGTGTATGTCGATCTCGACAAGAAGTTCGCCAAGGTGGGGTCGAACAAGGAGACGTTCACGAGCATCGAGAACGCCACAGGGACCGGCTTCAACGATACGCTGCGCGGCAATTCCGGTGCCAACGACCTGAAGGGCGGCAGCGGCAACGACATCCTGTCGGGCCGCAGCGGCAACGACTATCTCGTCGGAGGCTCCGGCAGCGACGAACTTCTGGGCGGCAACGGCAACGACGATCTCGTCGGTGGCCGCGGCCACGATATCCTGAACGGCGGCTCGGGCTCGGACTATTTCATCTTCGATTCGATCAAGGATTCCGTCGTCGGCAGCAAGCGCGACGTCATCGAGGATTTCTATCGCTCCGAGAATGACAGGATCGATCTCAGCAACATCGACGCCAACGTCAACCGCAGCGGCAACCAAGCGTTCAAGTTCATCGGTACGGATTCGTTCGACGACAGGGCGGGCGAACTGCGCTACTCCGGCCACGTCATCTCCGGCGACGTGGACGGCGACGGGAAGGCGGATTTCCAGATCTATGCCAACCTGACGAAATACTATGCGAGCGACTTCGTCCTCTGAGGCGAAATGAACGCTCGAATGGCTCGAGAGGGGGCGCGGCCTGACGACGGCCGCGCCTCTTGCATTTCAGACAGTTCCCGACGCCCATCCGGACGGCGCCTCACACATCCGCGACGTCCACCCAGCGACGTTCGGCAAAGGACTGCGCCATCGCATGCACGGAGCGCTCGATTCGGAGGCCCTCGGCAAAGTCGATGGCGCGGAAGGGCTCCCCGCCGATCGCGGCGACCAGTTCACGGCATTCGACCACCTTGAGGTCGTTGAAACCGAGGCTGTGTCCGGGGGCAGGAACGAAGCGATCGTAGGGCCTGTGCTGCGGACCGGCCAGCACCGTGACGAACCCCTGCTCTCCCGTCGGGCCTGCGGCGCGGTAGATCTGGAACTCGTTCATGCGCTCCTGATCGTAGACGAGCGCGCCTGCGGAGCCGAAAATCTGCAGCGCGATGCGCCCCTTGCGGCCCCAGGCCGCGCGGTTGACCATCAGCACCGCGGGAATGCCGCCTTCCAGCCGCATCAGCACGCTGGCCTGGTCGTGGTTTTCGACCGTGCGCCGCCCGCCGTCCGTAAGCGGGCGATCGGCATAGGGCTTGCCGAGATCCGTCATGACGGATTTTGCGTGGCCGACGAGGTTCCACAGCAGCGACAGCGTATGCACGGCGAAATCGTCGAGCGCGCCGTAGCCAGACGCCTTTTCGCTGCGCGGCGAGAACGGCGCTTCCGGATCGGCCATGAAGTCTTCGTCCATCTCCACCCGCACCTGGGTGACGGTGCCGATCGCGCCCTCTTCCAGCAGCTTGCGGATATGACGCATGACGGGGTTCTGGATGTAGTTGTAGCCGATGATCGCAACCTTGCCGGAGCGCTTGGCGGCGGCCAGCATCCGTTCGGCATCGGCAAGCGAGGTGGCCATCGGCTTTTCGCACCACACGTGCTTGCCCGCCTCCAGTGCCGCAATGGCCATCTCCGCGTGAAACTGGTTGGGCGTGGTGATCGAGATGACGTCGACCTCCGGATCGGAAAGAAGCTCGCGCCAGTCGGCGGTTGCCCTGGCAAAGCCGAATTCTCTGGCGCGGGCGGCGGCGAACTCGGCATTTCGCTCGGCCAGATGAACCAGACGCGGCCGGTCCACGTCGCCGAATATCGTCGCAACATTGTTCCAGGCAAGCGCGTGACACTTGCCCATATATCCCGTACCGATCAAACCGACACCGATGGCTGCCATCGTCTCTCCTCCGTCGTGGCGTGCGCGGAAATGATGGACCGGAATATTTCGGAATGAAAGTGACATTTTGCGATATTTATGGAATAAACATTTCATCGGATCGCAACAGGCTTTACCGGGGAACTGATCGAGGATGGACGAACAGGATAGTGCGGCAATCCGCGTGCCGCGGGATTTCGACAGTCTGCGCAGCGTCATCATCGAGCGTAAGGAAGCGCTGCCGAAACGCCTGGCGCAGGTGGCCGCCTATGCGCTGGGGCATCCCGACGAAATCGCCTTCGGAACGGCGGCGAGCATCGCATCTGCCGCAGACGTGCAGCCCTCGACACTGGTGCGCCTCGCCCATCACCTCGGCTTCGACGGGTTCTCCGACCTGCAGACGGTGTTCCGCGAGCGACTGCGCGAACGCACGCTTTCCTACGAGGACCGGCTTGCGACCCTCGAACAGGGCACGGACGGCGATGGCGAGAACGAACTTCTCGGCGGTTTCATCGCCGCTGCCAGCCAGTCGGTCGCACGGCTGGCGACGACCATCGACAGGGATGTGTTTTCACGGGCCGTAGCGCTTCTGGCCAGCGCCGAGACGATCTTTCTTGTCGCCAAGCGAAGGTCCTATCCGCTGACGGCGCACATGGCCTATGCCTTCGGCAAGCTCGGCATCCGGCACCAGATGATCGCCTCGCCGAACGGCATAGACGGAGAACTGGCCGGATTTGCCACCCCGCGCGATGCCGCCATCGCCGTCAGCTTTTCGCCCTATGCCGCCGAGAGCCTCGGCCAGGCGCAAGCCTTGAGCGAACGGGGCGTGCCGATCGTGGCGATCACCGATTCGGCGTTTTCACCGCTGGCGGGTTGCGCCACCCACTGGTTCGAGGTGGCCGAGGCGGACTATGGCGGCTTCCGCTCCCTCTCCGCTTCGATGGCACTTGCCATGGCGCTGCCCGTCGCCATCGCCGAGAAGCGCCGCCAGCAGGAACGCGACGGCAAGCGATCCGGCCAGAAGTGATTTTGGGCCTGTGTGTTACGGGGCACAAGCGATATGGAACAAATATTCCGAATTGACTAGACTTCGGAATTGATGTTTCATTTTCGGCAGATGCGAATGGTCGTGACCGGCCGTGCGCAGGGAGGACCCGATGCCGAACAACAACCCGCATACCTTGCCTGAACCGAGCCTCGACGTGATCGCGATCGGGCGCTCGTCGGTCGATCTCTACGGGCAGCAGCTCGGCAGCCGGCTGGAGGACATCACCTCGTTTGCCAAGTCGGTCGGCGGCTGCCCGGCCAACATTGCGATCGGCACCGCCCGGCTCGGGCTGAAATCGGGCCTGATCACCCGCGTCGGCGACGAGCAGATGGGGCGCTTCATCCGCGAACAGTGCGCCCGCGAGGGCGTCTCGACGCAGGGCATCGTCACCGACCGCGAGCGCCTGACCGCGCTGGTGCTGTTGGCGATCGAGGCGGAGGGCGTCTCGCCGATGATCTTCGTGCGCACCGACTGCGCCGACATGGCGCTCTGCGAAGACGACATCGACGAGGCATTCATCCATTCCGCCCGCGCCGTCCTCGTCTCGGGCACGCATTTCTCGAAGGCCAACACCGAAGCCGCGCAACGCAAGGCGATGCGGATCGCGCGGGAAGCCGGCCGCAAGGTCATCTTCGACATCGACTATCGCCCGAACCTCTGGGGCCTTGCCGGCCATGCCGAGGGCTTCGAGCGCTACGTGAAGTCCGAGCGCGTCTCGCAACTCCTGAAATCGGCGCTGCCGGAATGCGACCTGATCATCGGCACGGAAGAGGAGATCATGATCGCGTCCGGCGCGGACGACGTGCTCTCCTCGCTGAAGGCGATCCGTGCGGTCTCCGACGCGACCATCGTGCTCAAGCGCGGCGCCATGGGCTGCATCGTCTATGACGGCGCGATCAGCGACGACCTCGAGGACGGCATCGTCGGCAGGGGGTTTCCGATCGAGGTCTACAACGTGCTCGGCGCCGGCGATGCCTTCATGTCCGGCTTCCTGCGCGGCTGGCTGGGCGGGGAAGATCTCGCCACCTCCGCGACATGGGCAAACGCCTGCGGCGCCTTCGCCGTCTCCCGCCTGCTCTGCTCGCCGGAATATCCGACCTGGGCGGAACTCAGCTATTTCCTCGAACACGGCAGCCCGCAGCGGGCACTGCGCAAGGACGAGGCGATCAACCACTTGCACTGGGCGACGACACGGCGCGGCGAGATTCCGCTGCTGATGGCGCTTGCCTGCGACCACCGCATGCAGCTTGTCGAGCTGGCCGACCAGCTTGGCGTGCCGCACGAGAAGATCTCCGCCTTCAAGCGGCTGACGGTGGAGGCGGCCGCGCGCGTGGCCGACGGCAGGCCGGGATATGGCATGCTGATCGACGAGCGCTTCGGCCGCGACGCCTTTTTCGACGCGGCGACGAAGAATTTCTCCTGGATCGGCCGGCCGGTGGAACTGCCCGGCTCGCGGCCGCTGCGTTTCGAATTCAGCCAGGACATCGGCTCTCAGCTCGTCGAATGGCCAGCCGGCCACTGCATCAAGTGCCTGTGCTTCTATCATCCGGACGATCCGGCGCCGCTGAAGGCCGAGCAGCAGGAGAAACTGCGAACCCTTTTCGAGGCGGCGCGGCGGGTTGGACGCGAACTGCTGGTCGAGATCATCGCCGGCAAGAGCGGACCGTTGGAGGATGAGACGGTTTCCACCGCCCTGCAGGAGCTCTACGAGCTCGGCATCAAGCCGGACTGGTGGAAGCTGGAGCCGCAGGCTTCTGCGCAGGCGTGGCGGAACATCGAGGCGGTGATCGCCGCAAACGACCCCTATTGCCGCGGCATCGTGCTGCTCGGGCTGGAGGCGCCCAAGGAGGAATTGCTGCGGGCGTTCGAGGCGACGAAGGCAGCGCCTGCGGTGAAGGGGTTCGCTGTCGGGCGGACGATCTTCGCCGATGCGGCGCGCCAGTGGCTTTCCGGCCGGATCGACGACGAGGCAGCGATCAAGGACATGGCCGGACGGTTCCGGGAGTTGACCGAGGCCTGGCTTTCGGCGCGTGGGGCGAAGTAGCCCAGAATCCCATCGAGGAGAAGGTGACCCAAAGGGCCGGACGAGAGGGACGGCCCGGCACTCTTGCCCAGCGCTGATGGGCGGAGGATTATGTTGACGGGACAAGAAGAGACGATGGGTGGAGGAGACCCGATGGCAAGCACGATCCGGCTGACGATGGCACAGGCCGTCGCGCATTTCCTTAAAGTCCAGATGACGATCGTCGATGGCAAAAAGGTGCCGATCTTCGGCGGCGTCTTTGCGATCTTCGGCCACGGCAATGTCGCCGGCATGGGCGAAGCGCTCTACCAGGTGCGCGAGGACCTGCCGACCTTCCGCGCCCATAACGAGCAGGGCATGGCGCATGCGGCCATAGCCTTCGCCAAGGCGAGCTTCCGCCAGCGCTTCATGGCCTGCACCACCTCGATTGGCCCCGGCGCCCTGAACATGGTCACGGCGGCCGGCGTGGCGCACGTGAACCGACTGCCCGTGCTGTTCCTGCCCGGAGACGTCTTCGCCAACCGTATCCCCGATCCGGTCCTCCAGCAGATCGAGGACTTTGGCGACGGCACGGTCTCCGTCAACGATGCCTTCCGTTGCGTCTCGCGCTACTTCGACCGCATCACCCGGCCGGAGCAGATCATCCCGGCGCTGAAGCGGGCCATGCAGGTCCTGACCGACCCCGCCGACTGCGGGCCGGTGACGCTGTCGCTCTGCCAGGACGTGCAGGCAGAGGCCTACGACTATCCCGAAAGCTTTTTTGCCGAGCGCGTCTGGAAGGAGCGCCGGCAGCGGCCGGACACGGACGAATTCGCGGCCGCGATCGAGGCGATCCGCCATGCCGAGAGGCCGCTGATCATCGCCGGGGGCGGGGTGCTCTATTCGCGCGCCACCGTCGAGCTGAAGGCGTTTGCCGGATTGCACGGCGTGCCCGTCGCAGTCACCCAGGCCGGCAAGTCGGCCATCCCGGACGACCACCCGCTCTGCATGGGTTCGATCGGCGTCACCGGCACGTCGGCCGCCAATGCCTTTGCCGAGGAAGCCGACCTGATCATCGCCGTCGGCACCCGGCTGCAGGATTTTACCACCGGATCCTGGGCGCTGTTCAAGGACGCGCGCGCCCGCATCATCGGGCTGAACACCGCTGCCTTCGACGCCGTCAAGCACGATGCGCTGCCGCTCGTCTGCGACGCGCGCGAGGGACTGACAATGCTCTCGGAGGCGCTCGGCGGCTGGAAGGCGCCTGCGGCGGTGGAAGCCGCGGCGGCGCGGCGCAAGGCGGAATGGACGGCCGCGGCAAACAAGGCAACGGCTGCGACCAATGCCGCCCTGCCCTCCGACGCTCAGGTGATCGGCGCCGTCCAGCGGACGCTCGGTGGCGAAAATTCCATTCTCGTCTGCGCCGCCGGCGGGTTGCCGGGCGAGTTGCACAAGCTCTGGCATGCTGGCGCACCCGGCAGCTACCACATGGAATACGGCTTTTCCTGCATGGGCTACGAGATCGCCGGCGGGCTCGGCGTCAAGATGGCGCGACCGGATGCCGACGTCATCGTCATGGTCGGCGACGGCTCCTACATGATGGCGAATTCGGAGCTCTCGACCTCAATCATGCTGGGCAGAAAGCTGACGGTCGTGGTGCTCGACAACCGCGGCTACGGCTGCATCAACCGGCTGCAGATGGCGACCGGCGGGGCCAACTTCAACAACCTGCTCAAGGACGCCCGGATCGAGACGATGCCGGACATCGACTTCCGCGCGCATGCCGAAAGCATGGGTGCGGTGGCGGTGAAGGTCTCTTCGCTTGCCGACCTGGAGACGGCGATCGAGCAAAGCAAGGGCAACGACCGCACCTCTGTCATCGTCATCGACACCGATCCGCTGATCACCACCGACGCCGGCGGCCATTGGTGGGACGTGGCGGTGCCCGAGGTAAGCACGCGGCCGCAGGTGGCGGCGGCGCGGGAGAAGTACGAGGCGGCGCGGAAGCTGCAACGGTGAAGACGTGCGCTGAGATGCCGCTCCCGCCCTGCCGGCAGGGCCTTATGAACTCGACCTATGACCTGGGAGAAAGAACCACATGATCCGCTACGGCACCAATCCGATCGCCTGGAGCAATGACGACGACCGGACGATCGGGGCGCACCTGACGCTTGAGGACTGCCTGTCCGACTGCGAGAAGATCGGTTTCGACGGCATCGAGAAGGGCCACAAGATGCCCAACGACGGCACCGAGCTGAAAAAGGTGCTGGCCGCGCACAATCTGGTCTTCGTCTCGGGCTGGCATTCGCTGAACCTTCTGTCCCATGACGTCGAGGCCGAGAAGAAGGCGATCCAGCCGCATCTCGATATGCTCAAGGCGAATGGCTGCAAGGTCTGCATCGTCTGCGAGACCTCGAACGCCATCCACGGCGACGACGCGAAGGCGCTGGCCGACAAGCCGGTCCTTGCCGACGACGCCTGGAAAAAATTCGGCGCCGATGTCGAGGCAATCGCGCAATATTGTGCCGACCAGGGCATCGACCTCGTCTACCATCACCACATGGGCACGGTGGTGCAGACGGGCGACGAGATCGACCGGCTGATGGACAATACCGGACCTGCCACCAAGCTCCTGCTCGACACCGGCCACGCCTGGTTCGGCGGATCGGACCCGGCGGAACTGGCGCGCAGGTACATGGACCGGGTGCGCCACGTCCACGCCAAGAATGTGCGGCCGGCGATCCGAAAGCAGGTCGAGGGTGAGCGGCTGTCGTTCCTGGAGGGCGTGCGCCGCGGCGTCTTCACCGTCCCCGGCGACCCGGAGGGCGGCGTCGATTTCCCGCCGGTGCTGAAGATCGCCGCCGAACACGGCTATGACGGCTGGCTGGTGATCGAGGCCGAGCAGGACCCGCTGGTGCGCAACCCGTACGAATACCAGTCGATGGGGCTGAAGGCGCTGAAGGCGTTTGCCAGAGAGGCGGGATTGGACCGGGGGTGATCGGTCAGCCTGTTCTCCCCGCCAAGGAGAACAGGGAAGCATGCGGCCGGGCGCAGTCGGGCCAGATAGACACATTCAGGGAGAAACGCCGATGCCGAAACTGCTGGTCAAGCCGAACGGAACCCATGGGCGGGTGACGCATGTGACGCCGGAGAGCGCCGGCTGGACCTATGTGGGCTTCGACCTGCACCGGATGAAGCCGGGCGAGATCGCGGCAGCGGAGACCGGGCGCCGCGAAGTGTGCCTGGTATTCGTCAGCGGGCGTGGATCGACGACGGCGGATGGCGAGAGTTTCGGCATTCTCGGCGAGCGCATGAGCCCCTTCGATGGCGCGCCGCACGCGCTCTACGTGCCGGCCGGCTCCAACTGGTCGGTGACGGCGGAGACGGAACTGGAGCTGGCCGTCTGCTCTGCGCCGGGCGGCAGCGGCTACAAGGCGAAGGCGATCCCGCCGGGAACGCATCCGAAGCTGACGCGCGGCAAGGGCTCCAACGTCCGCCATGTGCACAACATCATGCCCGAAGACGACAACGCGGCCCATTCCCTGCTCGTCGTGGAGGTCATTACGCCGAACGGCAACACCTCCTCCTATCCTTCGCACAAGCACGACCGGGACGATCTGCCGAACGAAAGCCTGCTGGAGGAGACCTATTATCACCGGCTCAACCCACCGCAGGGCTTCGCCTTCCAGCGCGTCTACACGGACGATCGCTCGCTCGACGAGGCGATGGCGGTGGAGGACGGCGACGTGACGCTGGTGCCGAAAGGCTACCACCCCTGCGCCACCATCCACGGCTACGATCTCTACTATCTCAACGTCATGGCGGGACCGAAGCGAGTGTGGAAGTTCCACAATGCCGCCGAACATGAGTGGCTTCTCAAGTAAAGGTTTCAGCTGATTAGCTGCAACCATTCTTGCCTCTCGCTACCCCCGGACCAAACGCAACAGCGGCAGGAAGCAAGACATGCAGTTCTCCGTGGGACGCCGTCACGTTGAAATCCGGCGGACCGTGATGACCATTCGCTGGATGGAGGACGGGCAAGCCTGATGCGAATGGTTCGACGTCAAGGAAAACCACGGCGCGGGCTTCACGCTGCCCCAGCTCGAGACGTGACGACAGCGGTCGGATTCCGTTTCGCCGCGGCAGGCCGCACGCGCAGCAGTCCCCACTCCCGCGCGATCTCCAGCGTCGAGGAAAAGCCTGCCTCGAGCATGAACGGCTCGGGCCGGGCGGCATAGCCGCCGCCTTTGCCGCGCGCGATCGGGGTGCCATGTGCGAGACCTGCGATGCGGTGGAAGGTGACCTGGCTTCGCCCCATCGCATCACGCCAGCGGCGGATGCGGCGTCCCTTCGCGCGCGTTTCCGAAAAACCTGCCGGATCGATACCGCGTACGTCGAGCCATTGGGCGACGAGCGCCTCGGCATTCGAGATCGAGACGGTGCGGTCGGCGGTGCCGTGCCAGATCGAGAGCGGGGGCAAGCCACCGGCCGATGGCGATGCCACTCGCACCAGATCGCCCCATTCGCTCGCGCTCCGCTCCGGCGCATGCTCCATCGCCGCCAGCGCCCGGCGCGCATCGCGGGCGGCACCAAAGGGAAGGCCGGCGAAGATCGCGCCGCCTGCGAAGAGTTCGGGGTAGTTTGCGAGCATGGCGGCAGTCATGGCGCCGCCGGCGGAAAGTCCGGTGATGTAGATGCGGGTCGGATCGCAGCCGGCGCGGGCGGACAGATGAACGATCATCTGGCGGATGGAGGCGAGTTCGCCGCGATCGCGCGTTACCTCGCTTGGCCGAAACCAGTTGAAACAGCGGCGCGGATTGTTCGCATCCTTCTGCTCCGGATAGAGCACGCAAAATCCCTGCTCGCGCGCCAACGCGGTCCAGCCGGCGGCGCGATCGTAGCTTTCCGCCGTCTGGCGACAGCCGTGCAGGACGACGACGAGCGGGGCTTCGGCCGGCAAGGCCTCCGGCACGTATTCGAACATGCGCAGATTGCCGGGATTGGAGCCGAATCCTTTTGTCTCGGAGAGGCCGGGGTCGTCTCCCCGTCGCCTGCGCACCCCTGCGGGCCGATACTCGGGTTCGAGATCGGGAAAGAACGGCCGGAACAATTCGCCGAAGCGCTCGGGATTGAAGAACAGACGATCCATCATCGATCGTTTGAAGCGATCACGCACAGGGGCTGCTCCTTGGCAATTGACACATCTCTCCTGCCACCGGCGGCGGACATAATCATGACGAAGGCTGAAAAAGCATGCAGGATCGGTTGTCTCGATGTTTCATTCGGTGGGCGCATGAAGCCATGCGCAAACAGGTAAAGCGTTCGCGCGAGCCCTTTGTTCCCGCCCTTCCTGCGGGCGGCAGAGTGATGTAGCACTTCTGCAGCAGATAATTTCGCGAGAAGCGATGGCAAGAGGAAGCCCCAAGATGAGTGCAGGAAAAGCAACACCGGAGCACGCGCGCGCCAAGATGGCCGCCTTCGACTGGGAAGATCCATTCCTGCTCGAGGATCAGTTGACCGACGAGGAGCGGATGATCCGCGATGCCGCCCGCGCCTACTGTCAGGACAAGCTCGCCTCCCGCGTCACCGAGGCCAACCGCCACGAGATCTTCCACCGCGAGATCATGACCGAGATGGGAGCGCTCGGCCTGCTCGGCCCGACGATCCCCGAGGAATATGGCGGTGTGGGCGCCAACTACGTCTCCTACGGCCTCGTCGCCCGCGAAGTGGAGCGAATCGATTCCGGCTATCGCTCGGCGATGTCGGTGCAATCCTCGCTCGTCATGCATCCGATCTTCGCCTACGGCACCGAGGCGCAGCGCACGCGCTACCTGCCAAAGCTCGCTTCCGGCGACTGGGTCGGCTGCTTCGGCCTGACCGAGCCGGACCATGGTTCCGACCCCTCCTCGATGATCACGCGGGCGAAGAAGGTGGACGGCGGCTACATGGTCTCCGGCGCAAAGAACTGGATCACCAATTCGCCGATCGCCGACATCGCCATCGTCTGGGCCAAGTCGGAGGCCCATGACGGCAAGATCAAGGGTTTCATCCTCGAGCGCGGCATGAAGGGCTTCGAGACGCCGAAGATCGAGGGCAAATTCTCGCTGCGCGCCTCGATCACCGGCATGATCATGATGCAGGACGTGTTCGTGCCGGAAGAGAACCTGTTGCCGGAAGTCGCCGGGCTCGCCGGCCCGTTCGGCTGCCTCAACCGCGCCCGCTACGGCATCGCCTGGGGTGCCATGGGGGCTGCGGAATTCTGCTGGCACGCCGCGCGCCAGTACACAATGGACCGCAAGCAGTTCGGAAAACCGCTGGCGCAGATGCAACTCATCCAGAAGAAGCTCGCCGACATGCAGACCGAGATCGCGCTCGGCCTGCAGGGCGCGCTGCGGCTCGGAAGGCTGTTCGACGAGCATCGTGCCTCCGCCGAACTGATCTCGCTGATGAAGCGCAACAACTGCGGCAAGGCGCTCGACATCGCCCGCGTCGCGCGCGACATGCATGGCGGCAACGGCGTATCCGACGAATATGGCGTGATCCGCCACGTCATGAACCTCGAGGCCGTCAACACCTACGAGGGGACGCACGACGTGCATGCGCTAATCCTCGGCCGGGCGCAGACGGGGCTGCAGGCCTTCCAGTAAACCGACCCGCCCCATCGCTTTCCCGAATCGAACTCAGGCGGCACCCCGCGATATGCAGGGCGCCGTCTTTGCATTTCGTCAACTGCGCCAGCCTAAACTGGTGTTCGAAATGCGGGGAGGATCGCATGCCGTTGGAGAGCTTTCACGAACAGATCAGGCCGCAGCACCCCAAGCGCAGCTTCGTCCAGCACCGGATCGACCGGCCGGGATACGTCATCCCCATCGGGCACCACCTGAGCGCGTCTACGGAACATGCCTGCCTGATCCGCACCATCTCTTCCGCCGGCGCCCTCATAAGCCTGGACGGATCGCTGGAACTTTCGGAGAATTTCTATCTTCGCATTGGCGGGATGCGCGACGAGATCGGCTGCACCGAGGTGCAGCGCGAGGGCAGCGAGCGGGTGGTGCGGTTCAACATGTTCCTCGATCCGGACTACCTGGCGCTCGTGCTTTCGCGCGGATAGTTCTGCTGTGGCCCGGCTTACCAAGCGATTCACGCGACGATTGCAATACGTAAAATCTTACATATCGCCTTCAGCGAATTCGAACTTATAAATGCAATCCTGTGCCGCAGTGACAAATGGCGGCGTGATGCCTGCATCGGGGAGTGCGTCTTGGTACAGCTGGTAGACAAGCGGCAGAGCGGCGGCCTTTACGAGCGCAAATGGGAACGGTTCCGGGTCAATCGCCAGGGCATGGTCCTGTCGGTCGGGCTCGATCTGGCGGCCCCGAAGGTCAGGACCTGCCAGCTGATCGACATCTCGCTCGGCGGCGCCAGTTTCTCGGTGAACACCACGATCGGCCTCGGCGAACACTACTACCTCACCGTCGTCGGGGTTCTCGCCAAGATGGGATGCGCCGAAGTCTACCGGAACGATCACCGCATCGGCGTGCAGTTCATCAAGGAAATCGACGAGGAGCTTCTGCACCAGATCGTCCGCGCCGATTACTTCACCGGCGGCGTTGCGGCGAACCCGAAGCAGCAGAACCCGGGCTACATGCGCGGGGTGGAACGCCCGCGCTTCGAACTCCAGCGGACCTGACCGTCCCGTTCGTGCGATGCGGTACGGCGGTGCTGCCGTCCGCATGTGCGCCCTGAGCACTTCCGGCATTCCGACCCGAAAAGCGATTTGGAATCGCCGCGCCATACAGTAGGGTGCCGACCGCCTTGGCGCTGCGGCTTCCCGTCGCCGGCGCAGGGCTTCATGGTCGATCTCTCGAGGTTCCAGCAGACATGTCCGGATTTTCCCGCTTCACCCCGCTCGTCAACGGGCTTCCCACCACCATCCCCTTCGTCGGCCCGGAAGCGATCGAACGCCAGCGCGGCCTTGCCGTAAGGGCCAGGATCGGCGCGAACGAGAGCGGGTTCGGCCCTGCCCCGACCGTGCTTGCGGCGATCGCGCGCAAGGCCGGCGAGACCTGGATGTACAACGATCCGGAAAGCTACGAACTGCGCGAGGCGCTGGCGCTGCATCACGGCGTGTCGCGCGACAACATCGCCGTCGGCGGCGGCATCGACGGGCTTCTCGGCGAGATCGTGCGGATGGTGATCGAGCCGGGTGCTGCGGTCGTAACCTCGCTCGGTGGCTATCCGACCTTCAACTATCATGTGAACGGCTATGGCGGACGGCTCGTAACCGTGCCTTACGCGAACGATCGCGAGGATCTGGACGGCCTGCTGGAGGCTGCACGGCGCGAGGATGCGCCGCTGGTCTACCTCGCCAATCCCGACAATCCGATGGGCAGCTGGTGGGACGCGGACAGCGTGACGGCTTTCGCCCGGGCGTTGCCGGACCGCAGCCTGCTGATCCTGGACGAAGCCTACTGCGAGACGGCGCCCGCCGGATCGACGCCCTCGATCGATGCGTTGATCGGCCTGCCGAACGTTCTGCGCATGCGCACGTTTTCCAAGGCCTACGGGCTTGCGGGCGCCCGCGTGGGATATGCGATCGCCACCCTCGGCAACGCGCAGGCCTTCGACAAGATCCGAAACCATTTCGGCATGGCGCGCATATCCACCGTCGCCGCGCTCGCGGCCCTGGAGGACCAGGCCTATCTCAAGGACGTAGTCGGACGGATTGCGGCCGCACGCGACAGGATTTCCGACATTGCCCGGAAAAATGGCCTGACGCCCCTGCCCTCCGCCACCAATTTCGTGGCGATCGATGCGGGAGGCGACGGCACGCATGCGCGCGCCATCGTCGACGGGCTGATGGAGCACGGCGTGTTCATCCGCATGCCGGGTGTCGCGCCGCTGAACCGCTGCATCCGCGTCAGCGTCGGACCCTCGGCAGAACTGGACCTGTTCGAGGAAGCCCTGCCGAAGGTGCTTCGGGCGGCAAGATAGGCGGTCGTCAATAGACAGCGGGGTTGCGGACAGCATGGTTCCGCAGGCTTCTTGTTGTTGGGTCAACCCCACTGCCTATTGGCTACCGCCCACATGACGCCGCGCGTCTGATGACGCGAACAGGTGCCGCAAGGCTCGTTCTCCTGCAAGTTTCGCAAGCGGCCATCATGGCCCCGCCGAACTTGCAGCAATCCTGCAATCAATGCGTGGTCATCCAGTCCCGGGCGGCGCGAAGTGCCTGTGCGAGATCGGTCTTGCTCATCGTGGCGGCCAGATCGGCCCGCAACTCGGCGGCGCGATCACAACCCTTGATGGCTGCGATGTTGAGCCACTTGTGAGCTGCGACCAGATCGACGCCACATCCGCGACCGGTCGCATACATCAGGCCCATGTCGCAGAAAGTCTCGGCGCGGGCCTCGCCGCCCATCATGGCGGCCATTTCGGAATTCTGGATATCGAAGCGTGCCATCGTTTTTGTCCCTGTCCTGTTCGTTCTTTTCTTATCGCCCTGTTTTCATTGCCTTTCGCCGCCTTGCCGTCTTCTGCGGCCCGTGGTCTGCGAAGGTTTTTCCGGCCGGTGTTTTCCGTGCTCGTCTTATGGCTTCACTATGCCACGAGGCCTTCAAGGGTCGCTTAAAATGCATGCTTAATTTGACGCAAACAAAGTTCAAACGCTTGGTAAACTTGGCTTTTCGTTAAGCATCGGACCGTCTGGAATGCAGCGGATTCGCTTCAAAATTTACGGAAAATTCAACCTGCAATTTCAACCAATTGCTAACCACGCAAGCGGGTCGATTCTTTTCGACCACCGTAAAAGCGCCGGTCGGACGCCGCCAGACCATCATGATTTCAGCGGCGAAACGCCTCTCCCACATATTTACGCTTACGTTTGCGTAAGATAATGTCGCGACGCACCGCTGGAGGACACGGAGCGAATTGCCCATGCATCGGCCGGACCGCCATAAGGCGACCGGAAGCCGGCGCCGGCATGCTGACACTGCGACGGGAGGGACACATGAAGAGCAAGATGATCCTTGCATTGACGCTCGGCTTCGGCCTGGCCGGCGGGGCGCTTGCCGCCGAACCGATCGAGGGCAACTGGAAGACCGCAAGCGGCGAGACGGCAGCGATCGGGCCTTGCGGCGCCGGCTTCTGCATTACGCTGAAGACCGGCAAGTTCGCCGGCAGGAAGATCGGGGAACTGGCTGGTTCCGGCGGCGAATATACCGGTTCGATCACCGACCCGGCCGAGGACAAGACCTATGACGGTTCGGGAGCGGTGAGCGGCAACGCGCTGAAGATGAAGGGCTGCGTGCTGAAGGTGTTCTGCAAGACGCAGACCTGGTCGCGCCTCTGACGCGCTCGACGACGGGCTCGAAGCAGGCAAGACGCAAGCGGTGTGCGCGCTATCGACCGACGGGGGTTCTGCGTTCGCGCGCAGCCAACGGGCGTTGAACGGGCGGAAGCCGGCTGACGCCGGCACCCGCCCGCCCTGTTTCATGCTCAGCGAGCGCGCTGATTGAACAGGATCTTCTGCGCTTCCTTGTCTTCGGCAAGGCTCGCCTGCCGGGCGCGCTCTTCCTTGCCGACCTCGATGCCGCGCTGGACGGCGGGGCGGGCGAGCATGGCCTCGAACCAGCGCTTCAGGTTCTGGAAGTCCTCGAGCCTCTGCCCCTGGTTCTCATACGAGCGGACCCAGCCGATGCAGGCCATGTCGGCAATCGAATAGTCGCCTGCCAGATATTCATGTTCGGCCAGCCGCCTGTCCATCACGCCATAGAGCCGGTTGACCTCGTTTGTATAACGGTTGATGCCGTATTCGATCTTCTCCGGCGCGTACTGGCGGAAGTGGTGCGCCTGCCCGGCCATCGGCCCCAGGCCGCCCATCTGCCAGAACAGCCATTCCTCGACCTGGACGCGGGCGCGCTCGTCTGTGGGATAGAAGCGGCCGTACTTGCGACCCAAATACTGCAGGATGGCGCCGGACTCGAAGACCGAAATCGGCGCGCCGCCGGGGCCATCGGGATCGATGATCGCGGGCATGCGATTGTTTGGCGCGATCTTCAGGAAGTCGGGAGCGAACTGCTCGCCCTTGCCGATATTGATGTACTTCACCTCGTAGGGAACGCCGAGTTCCTCCAGCATGATGGTGATCTTGTGGCCGTTCGGGGTCGGCCAGAAATAGAGTTCGATCGGTTTGGTCATCCGCTTCTCCTTCGATGTCTGGCAGAGGTAGACAACGATGCAACCCGGTTCAAGGCGGGAGGAGCGAATCCGCCGTGCCGGTTTTCGACTTTTCTGAACGCCAGATGAACCGCACCCTCAGAACACATTCAGTTGCAACCTGCGAGAAAGGCGTCACGATTTGACACTTTCAGGGGAACGAACATGGAAATCCTGGCACGCAGGCTTACGATCATCACGCTGCTCATGACCGTATTTGCCATCTCGGTCGCCGCCGCCGTCGAAACCGACGCCCGCCGGCACGAGAAGATGCAGCGCTACGGCACTGCCAGCGCCTGCAGCCTTCCCGTCTCCTGCCACACCGCTCTCTGATCTCCTGATTGGGTCCGCTACCATGCCAATCGCGCTTCTTTCCGGCTTCGCCATCAGCCTGCGCATTCTCGTTCTCACCGTCATGATGGTGGCACCGCTCGCAGCCGTCAGCTTCGCCGGCAATGGCGGCCTTGGCATCGGCAAGCAGGGAGCCGGCCTGGTGCTCTTTGTCACGCTGCAGCGGCAGTCGATGATCTGAGCGGCGCCACGATGTTCAGGTTCGCGTCGTCACGACCGGCCTTGCAATCAGCCTCCATTGCCGCCCCCCACGACAAGGCAAGTTTCGAATCCGCTCCGAATGCGATAGTGCTCGGCTTCAACGATCGGAGCCCCGCATGCAGCCCATTCTCATCTATGCCGCCGCGGCACTCGCCGAGATCGCCGGGTGCTTCTCCTTCTGGGCGTGGCTGCGAATGGACAAGTCCATCCTCTGGCTCATTCCCGGCATCGCGGCGCTTGCCGTCTTCGCCTGGCTGCTGACGCTGATCGATTCCGAGGCGGCCGGTCGCGCCTATGCCGCCTATGGCGGGATCTACATCGCCGCCTCGCTGCTGTGGCTGTGGCTTGCCGAGGGCGTCGCGCCCGACCGCTGGGACCTGACGGGCGCAGGCATCGCCATGGCCGGCGCCATCGTCATCCTCGCCGGGCCGCGCTGATTGTCGCGAAAACCACAGCAGAAAAGTGCAGTTCGCGCGACGGGCGTTACATTCTTGTCGATTGCATGCAAAATCGGGCGACCTATAATGATTCATGAGCAAACGAATCTTGTCGCCCGCACCCCTCCCCTTCGCCACGCCGGAACCCTTCACGCCACGGGCCTTTGATGATCCGGTGCAGGCGGTCGATTGCCTCGAAGCGCTCTATGAGCGCAACACCCGCTTTCTCACCGATGCCTTCGCCGGGCTTGCCAAGGTCAACACGCCTGATTGCCGCTATCGCGCGTGCTATCCGCAGGTCAGCGTCGAGACCACCAGCTTCGGTCATGTGGATTCCCGCCTGTCGTACGGCTACGTCGCCTCGCCAGGCATCTACTCCACCACCATCACGCGCCCGAAGCTTTTCCGGCACTATCTCAAGGAGCAGCTCGGCCACCTGATGCGCAATCACGGCATCAGCGTTACCGTCTCGGAATCGGCGACGCCGATTCCGTTGCATTTCGCCTTCGGCGAGGGCGCCTATGTCGAGGCGGAAGTGGCGGAAAACATCACCGTTCCGCTGCGCGACATGTTCGACGCGCCGGACCTGACCAACACCGACGACGAGATCGCCAACGGCTCCTACGAGCCCGGCCCCGGCGAGCCGTCCCCGCTTGCGGCCTTTACCGCCCAGCGCGTCGACTATTCGCTGGCGCGCCTCAGCCACTATACGGCGACCAGCGCCAATCATTTCCAGAACTTCGTTCTCTTCACCAACTACCAGTTCTACGTCGACGAGTTCTGCGCCTGGGCGCGGCTGCAGATGGCCGAGGGCGGCAACGGCTATACCGCCTTCGTCGAGCCCGGCAACGTCGTCACCCAGGCCGGCAACGACAAGCCGGACACCGACCTGACGCTTGCCCGGCTGCCGCAAATGCCGGCCTACCACATCAAGCGCAAGGGCCATGGCGGCATCACGCTGGTCAATATCGGCGTCGGCCCGTCGAACGCGAAGACGATCACCGACCACATCGCCGTGCTGCGCCCGCATGCCTGGCTGATGCTCGGCCACTGCGCCGGCCTGCGCAACAGCCAGACGCTCGGCGACTATGTGCTGGCGCACGCCTATGTGCGCGAGGACCACGTTCTCGACGACGACCTGCCGGTGTGGGTGCCGATCCCTGCCTTGGCCGAGGTGCAGGTGGCGCTGGAAAGTGCTGTCGCCGAGGTGACGGGGCTGGAAGGCTACGACCTGAAGCGGATCATGCGCACCGGCACCGTCGCTACCATCGACAACCGCAACTGGGAACTGCGCGACCAGCGCGGGCCGGTCAAGCGGCTGTCACAGTCGCGCGCGATCGCGCTCGACATGGAATCGGCGACGATCGCCGCCAACGGCTTTCGCTTCCGCGTCCCCTACGGCACGCTGCTCTGCGTCTCCGACAAGCCGCTGCACGGGGAACTGAAACTGCCCGGCATGGCGACGGCCTTCTATCGCACCCAGGTCAACCAGCACCTGCGCATCGGCATCCGGGCGCTTGAGAAGCTGGCGGGCATGCCAACGGAAAAGCTGCATTCGCGCAAGCTCAGAAGCTTCTTCGAGACGGCCTTCCAATAGGCCGTCAACGCGGCTCGTTCGAAAACCACGAGAGCACGACCGACAGCGCCGTTCCCACACAGGCGCTGGCGACGATCATCAGGTGCGCGTTGATCGCAGCCTCGGCCATGACTGATACCGCCGCACGCGCCTTGTCCGCGCCAAAGGCGACCGCGCCGGCCGTGATCCCGGCCGGATAGGTGCCGACGCCGCCGGGTGCATGGACTGGCAGGACGGAGGACAATTCGCCGCCGAGTGCGCCGCCGAAGGTGGCGGCAAGCGGCGCCACGCCGAGCAGGCCGAGGACCCAGGCGAGCACCAGCACCTTCACGCCCCAGTTCAGCACGGTGAAGAGCCAGGCGCGGACGAAGCGGCCGGTATCGGCCGGGATGCCGGCATCGACCTCTTCCAGAAGACGTTCGAGCTTGCCGGGCAGGCGCCCCTTGAGCTGTCGGAAAATCGGCCCCTTGGCGGCGAAGAACACGAGCGGCGACACGAGAAAGAGCGCCCAGACCAGCCAGGCGAGCGGCCGGCCGGAAGCCCCCATGACGAGGCCGATGCCGGCTGCGGCGCACAGCGCATGCAGGTCGAGCAGGCGCATGACCAGAAGGGCTGCGGTCGCACGCGGAAGCGGCACGGAAAACTGCGAGCGCATCAGCAGCGGAAAGCTCGTCTCCCCTGCCCGGAAAGGCAGCATGATGTTGAGCAGGTTGTGTACCTGCGTCAGGCGAAACAGCTTCAGGAAATGCCCCGCGGTTTCCTTCGGAAAGTAGTCGTAGATGCGCTGGGTGCGGACGAAATAGGTTGCGGTCAACAGCGCGAGCGCACCTGTCGTCGTCCATAGGCCGACCTTCTGCCACTGCACGAGAAGCCGTCCCCAGCCCCACTGCCATTCGACGAAGGCGGCATAGGCGACAAGGCAGGCGACCGTCAGAAGCGTCATGCCATGACGGCGGGCAACACGGGAAAGCCAGGGACGTCGGCTGGAATTCGGCGCGGAAGTCATATAAGTGCTGGGTTTCCCTTATCAGGCTGCGAGCGCGTGGTACCACGATACGCAGACGGAAAGAACTCCGCCGGAGTGGAGAAAGAAACATTGCAGGAAAATTCGCAAACCATCGCCGCCGTCGAGCTGCAGCCGGCCGGCATCGAGATTTCGCTGGTCGTCCCCGTCTTCAACGAGGAAGAGAGCGTCGTCCCGCTGATCGAGCGCATCTACGAGGCCATGGACGGTTTCGACAAACCGTGGGAACTGATCCTCGTCGACGACGGCAGCACGGATGCGACGCTCTTGAAGGCGCGCGGCGCGCTCGACCGGCCGGGACTGAACCTTGCGATCATCGAGCTGCAGCGCAATTTCGGCCAGACCGCGGCCATGCAGGCCGGCATCGACGCCGCCCGCGGCCGCCTGATCGCCACGCTCGACGGCGACCTGCAGAACGATCCGCGCGACATCCGCGCCATGGCGCAGGCCCTCGACGACCGCGAGCTCGACCTGCTCGTCGGCTGGCGCAAGAACCGCAAGGACGGCCTGTTCCTGCGCAAGATCCCTTCCTGGTGCGCCAACGCGCTGATCGGGCGGATCACCGGCGTACGCCTGCACGACTACGGCTGCAGCCTGAAGATCTACCGCGCCTCGATCATCAAGCAGGTCAAGCTGATGGGCGAGATGCACCGTTTCATCCCCGCCTGGGTCGCGGGCGTGGTGCCGAGCTCCAGAATCGGCGAGATGGTCGTCGCCCACCATCCGCGCACGCTCGGCACCTCCAAATACGGCATTTCGCGCACGTTCCGGGTCATACTGGACTTGCTGTCGGTGCTGTTCTTCATGCGCTACAAGGCGCGACCGGGCCACTTCTTCGGCTCGATCGGCCTGGCAGCGGGCGCGCTGAGCGCTCTCATCCTCGCTTATCTCTTCATCGACAAGTTCGCCTTCGGCAACGACATCGGCACGCGACCGCTGCTGCTGGTCGGCGTCCTGCTGTTCCTGTCGTCGGTCCAGCTTATCACCACCGGCATCCTGTCGGAGATGATCGCGCGGACCTATTTCCGCGACGACGACACGCCGAACTACGTCATCCGGCAGACGTTCCGGCACGACTGAGATGACCCGCTTCCTGCGCGCATCGCCGAATGCGGCCTTCATGCTCCTGGCCGCATATTTCGTCGTCAATTTCCTCGTGCGGATGGCTCTGCCGGATTCGCTGGAAAGGGACGAGGCGCAGCAGATCCTGCTGTCGCAGTGGCTGGCCGCGGGCTACGACACGCAGCCGCCCTTCTACAACTGGCTGCAA
The DNA here is from genome assembly GCF_013378445.1 of Mycoplana rhizolycopersici. GTDB lineage: Bacteria > Pseudomonadota > Alphaproteobacteria > Rhizobiales > Rhizobiaceae > Mycoplana > Mycoplana rhizolycopersici. The sequence goes on along the minus strand of NZ_JABXYK010000002.1, from coordinate 130,156 downwards.
TACGGACTGATCCAGATCACCGGGCCGAGCGTGTTTGCGATCAGTTTCCTGAAGAACCTGATGCTCTTTGCCGCCTACCTCGCCTATGGCCTGGCGGCGAAATCGGTCCTGAAGGACCGCGATCTTGCGATCATCGCCACGCTGTCATTGCTGACGATCCCGCAAATCGCCTTCGAGGCGCAGCGCGACCTAACGCATACGGTGGCGGTCGTCTTCGCCGCAGCGCTTTTCCTGTACGGCTTCTTCCGCACGCTGGCAGCCCCCACGATCGCAAGCTATCTGCTGACCGGCATTGCGATCGGCATCGGCATGATCGCCAAGTACAATTTCGTTCTGCTTCCGGCAGCGGCACTCCTGGCCGTCCTGTTCGACAGGGAATGGCGGCAGCGGGTCTTCGACTGGCGCCTGATGCTGACGATCGGCGCGAGCCTTCTGATCGTCGCGCCGCATGCGCTCTGGCTCGTCGACCACCTCGGGCTTGCATCGGAGCGGACGATGGAGAAGCTTGCCGAAGAGGATGCCGCCCTTGCCTCGCAGATCGCCGAAGGGCTGCTGTCGCTCGTCACCGCGATCGCCGGCTTCTCCGCCGTCACCGTGATCGTCTTCGCCGTCGTCTTCCGCGGCAGCCTCTGGCAGGCACTGTCGAAGGGCAACCGCTGGACGGCGCTGATCGAGCGGATGATGGTGCTGTTCGTGCTGGCGCTGGTCCTGCTGATCCTGTTTGCCGGGGCGGCGCACATCAAGGACCGCTGGCTGACGCCGCTGCTTCTGGTGCTGCCGCTCTACCTCTGCCTGAAGGTGGAAGCCGCAGGCCTTGCCGACGGACTGCAATTGAAGCGCTTTGCGCCAATCGTGACGGCGATCATGATCGCCGTGCCGGCCATCCTCTTCGGCCGGGTCGCCGCCGCCGGGCTGACCGGCGACTACCAGAAACTCAACGTTCCCTACGACGCCTTCGCACGGAGTATCGCCGACGACGGCATCAGGCCGGCGGCCATCCTCACCGACGACACGCACCTCGCCGGCAACCTGCGCCTGCATTTCCCCGGCATTCCGGTGGTATCTGAGGACTATGCGGGCTTTGCCCCGGATGTCGCCTGGAGCGCAACGTCGCCCGTCCTGGTCGTCTGGCGCAAGGAAGACGGCGCTGCGGCCGACGCGGCCCCGGATTTGCTGGCTGACGCCGCTCGCTTCGGCAAGGGCCGGCCGGCCGCCGCGCCCGATCTGCACCGGATGGAACTGCCGTATCACTATGGCCGCGACGGCAAGCGCTACAGCATCAGCTATGCCTGGGTGTATCCGGCGGGGGAGTAGCGCGGGGCACGGCCCGCGCACGCGGATGGGTCAGCAACATACTCAAGCGATATCAGCGGACTTGATCCGGGAGCCCGCAGCGCCGTGTCCATGGCGCGGGAAATACTCTATCGCGCAAGGACTTGCGCAACTGGATGCCGGATCTAGTCCGGCATGACGGGGGCGTGGGGGCGTGGGGCGGAGAGGCAGGACGCGCTGGCGCAGGGCCGACTTCGCGGAGGGATCAGGAGGCACCCCAAGCCTCGGGTCACCGTCCACCGATGGCCTGCCGCGACCTTCAGCGGACGCCGGCCGATCAGCCTTTCATCGCCTTCCACCCGTGATCCAGTCCCTTGCGGGTGGTTTCGATCATCTGATCGATCTCGGCGCGGGTGATGACCAGCGGCGGGGAATAGAGCATGCGGTCGCCGGTGGCGCGCAGCACAAGACCGTTGGCGAGGCAGTGGTTGCGAACCTCCACACCGACCTTTTCCTTGTCCTCGAAACGCTTGCGGCTCGCCTTGTCGTCGACGAGCTGGACCGCGCCCATCAGGCCGACCGACTGGGTCTGGCCCACCAGAGGGTGGTCCTCCAGCGATTTCAGCCCTTCGGCAAGGTAGGGGCCGACATCATCGTGCACGCGCTCGACCAGCTTCTCGTCCTCGATGATGCGCAGGTTTTCCAGTGCGGCGGCGGCGCAGACCGGATGGCCGGAATAGGTGAAGCCGTGGTTGAAGTCGCCCACCTCGTTGACCAGAACGTCGCCGACGCGGTCGGAGACCATGACGCCGCCGATCGGCAGGTAGCCCGACGACAGGCCCTTGGCGATCGGTGCCAGATCCGGCTGTACGCCGAAATGCTGGTGGCCGAACCAATGGCCGGTGCGGCCGAACCCGCAGATCACCTCGTCGACGACCAGCAGAATGTCCTTTTCCTTGCAGATGCGGGCGATCTCCGGCCAGTATGTTTCCGGCGGCACGATGACGCCGCCCGCCCCCTGGATCGGCTCGGCCACAAAGGCTGCGACATTATCGGCGCCGAGTTCGTCGATCTTCTCTGCCAGCTCGCGTGCGACCTTCAGGCCGAACTCGGCCGGCGAGAGCTCGCCCCCCTCGCCATACCAGAAGGGCTGGCCGATATGGACGATGCCTTCGATCGGCAACGCGCCCTGCTCGTGCATGTATTTCATGCCGCCCATCGAGGCGCCGACCACGGTGGAGCCGTGATAGCCGTTGCGCCGCGCGATCACCATCTTCTTCGACGGCTTGCCAAGGGCCGCCCAGTAGACGCGCGCCATGCGGAACCAGGTGTCGTTGGCCTCCGAGCCGGAACCGGTGAAGAAGACGCGGTTGATGTTGGGCCCCGCATGCGAGGTAATCTTCTGCGCCAGCAGCGCTGTCGGCGGCGTGGTGGTGCCGAAGAAGGTATTGTAATAGGGCAGCTCGTTCATCTGCCGGGCGACGGCATCGGCAATTTCCTTGCGGCCGTAGCCGATGTTGACGCACCAGAGGCCGGCGAAACCGTCGAGATACTTCTTGCCGTGATTGTCGTAGATATAGCAGCCCTCGCCGCGCTCGATGATGCGGGTGCCGGCGGCATTCAGCTTCTTCATGTCCGAGAAGGGATGCAGGTGGTGGGCAGCATCAAGGGCACCAAGATTCGAGGCGGCAGGCATTGTCGACATGTTACGCATCCTTGGGTTTCAGGGTGTCTCACCGGCTTCTCCGCAACGCGGCGAAAGTTTCGGTGCTCATTGAATGGCGGGCCAGAATAGGCTAGGAAAATGCCCTTGTAACAGGCATTTGGCAAGAGAGCGGCAGAAGAATCGCTCGCCCGGATGCACGCTTGAAAACCTGCCTGAGGCGAAACCTGACCATGCGCAAAGATTCCACGGCGAACGGCAACGTTCCGGCCAATGCTCCTCCCCGGATCGAGATCATGCTCGTTGGCATGAACGGCGACCTGCGCGGCAAACAGATCCCGCTGGAGGCGGAGAAGAAGATCTGGGACGGCACCGTCCGCCTGCCCTCGTCGACCCAGTCGCTCGACATCTGGGGCGATGACAATGACGACATTACCGGCCTGTCGCTCTCGGTCGGCGACCCGGACGGGGAATGCAAGCCGGACCGCCGGTCGCTGACGCCGATGCCATGGGCACCGGAAGGTTCCAAGCAGGTGCTCGCCACCATGCACGAGCTCGACGGCACGCCGAGCTTCATGTGCCCACGCGCCATTCTTTCCGCCCTTCTGAAGCGCTTCGACGAGCGCGGCCTGACGCCGGTCGTCGCGACCGAGCTCGAATTCTACGTGGTGCAGGACGATTGGCGGGTGACCGGGAAGCCCCGCCCCCCGGAGCGGCTGATGTATCGCGGCCAGCCGAACGGCTACCAGCTCTACGACATGAGCGCGGTCGATGCGCTGGACGACTACCTGCAGACCGTGCGGGCCTTCGCCCGCGAGATGGAGCTGCCGGCGGATGCGACGACCGCCGAATTCGGCCACGGCCAGTTCGAGATCAACCTTCTGCACCGGCCAGACGCGCTGGCTGCGGCCGACGACTGCATCTACCTGAAGCGCGTCGCCGAGCAGGCCGCCCGCCTGCACGGGCTGAAATCGACCTGCATGGCGAAGCCCTACGCCGACCAGGCGGGCTCCGGTCTGCACGTCCATGCGAGCATCATCGACAGGGACGGCCGCAATGTGCTGGATGCCAAGGGGGGCGATCCGAAGAAGCTGAAGTCGGTCTGCGCCGGCATGCTCAGGACGATGCGCGAGGCGCAACTGATCTTCGCCCCGTTCGCCAATTCCTACCGCCGCTTCCAGCCGGGCTCGTTCGCGCCGGTCGATGTCGACTGGGGCTTCGGCCACAGGGGCACGGCGATCCGTATTCCCGACAAGGACGGCCCGGCCGCCCGCATCGAGCACCGCGTCGCTGGCGCGGACGTCAACCCATACCTGCTGCTGACCGCCATCCTCGGCGGCATGCTGCTCGGGCTGGACGAGGAGCTGGATCCAGGGCCGGCGACGGAACCGGGTCAGGACCCGGTCGGTGTGCCGCGGCTGACGCACGACTTCCTCACCGCCGTCGAGGAGTTTTCGGCCTCGTCCTTCATCGCCGACGTCTTCGGCGAGCGCTACCGCAAGCTCTATGGCGATACCAAGCGCAAAGAGGCCATCACCTACCTGCGGACGGTGTCGGACTTCGACTACCAGACCTATCTGGCGAGGCTCTGACGGGTTTCCCTTCAGGCCGCCGCGGCCTGCGGGGAGGATTGCGCCTTTACGCGGGGCACGATGACCTTCAGTTCGCCGGCGTGAAGACGCAGCGACACGTCGCGGCTCATCGGCAGCAATTCGCCGTCTATGACGCAGTTGACGGCGCGGTCCATCTTGGGGAAGTGGAGATCGACGGCGCTGCCGACCATCTCCGTCACGTCGCCATTCTCCCGAAGCTTGCCGCGCAGGATATCGTAGGCGAGCCGTGCGACGCCCGAAGTCGAGAGGGGCTGGGCGACATAGAAGCCCAGATGACCGCCGGTCACGCTGTCGGCATAGAGCAGCGCATCATTGCCGAAGCGGTTGTTCGACACGTTGATGGCGGAGACGCGGCGATGCTCGCGAACGCCGTCGACGTCGAACTCGACCTCGAATTCGGGAGGATCGAGCATGACGCCGCCGGCGGCGCGGACGTTGGCGAGGATCTTGCCGGCACGCGAGCGATAGGTCATGCCGTTTCGAAGCCGCACCATGCGGGCATGCAGACCGGCGGAAAACTGGTGTACAAACGCCCGCCCGTTGGCACTGCCGATGTCCGCATCCGCCACGGTTCCGTCCGCGAGTGCATCGAGCGCCTGCCAGATATCGAGGGGAATGCGCAAGGAGCGGGCAAAGAGGTTCATCGTCCCGGCGGGGACCACGCCAAGCGAGATGCCGCTTTCCCAGGCAATGCCGGCGGCGGCCGAAATCGTGCCGTCGCCACCGCCTGCAAGCATCGCATCGAGATCTGTCCGGTCGGCGCAGCGGCGCAGCGTCATCTCGATGTCTGCCCCTTCGACGACGTCGCAATCAAGGTGATGGCCCGCCGCAGCGAATACCGATTCGGCATGCCGCACATAGGCTTCCATGTCGGTCGTGCGAAACGTGCCGCCGTCCTTGTTGAATATCGCCTGAATCCGCATTCACGTTCTCCAAACCTCGTTAGCGCCCTCCCCAAACGTCACTGACATTAGATAGTTGCAAAAAGGCGAAATAACAGCAGCCGCGCGGCACGACGCCCACATACGCAAATCCGTGGATGCTGCCATGCAAAATTGCCGATAGTTAATCCGCCGTAGAATGTTAGCTTCACTGCGACCATCGGCGTGTTCTGCGCAGCCGATTCCCATCGTCCATTCATGCATGGCCTGCAGCCGGATCGATATGCCCAGCACTGAGGAGGAAGTGCCGCGCAGATGTTCTCCTGCTCGGCATGCGGGACCTGCACAGGTAATTCACGTGGCACAATCGCACATAACGGCCGACACCCTCCCCGCCTCCGCACAGCAACCCGTTTCGGCCCTTACCATTTCCCTCATCATTTTCGCGCTCGCCGTCGGCAGCTTCGGCATCGGCACGGGCGAATTCGCCATCATGGGCCTGTTGCCCGACGTGGCCGGAACCTTCGACGTGACCAACGCGCAGGCAGGCTACGTCATCAGCGCCTATGCGTTCGGCGTCGTGGTCGGCGCCCCGGTCCTTGCCGTGATGGGTGCGCGTTTCCGCCGCCGCGACCTGCTGCTTGCCTTCATGGGCGTGTTTGCGATCGGCAACATCGCCAGCGCGCTGGCGCCGACCTTCGAGAGCTTCATCCTGATGCGGTTTTTGACGGGGCTGCCGCATGGCGCCTATTTCGGGGTCGCAGCCCTCGTCGCCGCCTCCATGGTGCCGGTCAACAAGCGCACCCAGGCCGTCGGCAAGGTGATGCTGGGCCTCACGCTTGCAACGCTCATCGGCACGCCGCTTGCCGCCTTCTTCGGCCAGATCCTCGACTGGCAGTATATGTTCGCCGCCGTCGGCGTCACCGGCGCGCTGACCGTTTTGCTGATTGCCGTGTTCCTGCCGCGCGACGAGGCGCCGGTCGGGATCAACGCCTTTACCGAACTCGAAGCCTTCAAGCGCAAGCAGGTCTGGCTGACGCTCGGGATCGCCGCGACCGGCTTCTGCGGCATGTTTGCCGTCTTCACCTATATTTCGCCGATCGTCACCGAGGTCGCCGGTCTTGACCTGGCCATGGTGCCGCTTGTCATGGCCGTCTTCGGCTCGGGCATGATCGTCGGCAACATCTTCGGTGCGAAACTTGCCGACCTGTCGCTGATGCGCACGATCGGATGGTCGCTCCTGGTCTACTTCCTCGTGCTCGTGACACTGTCGCTGACCGCGCATATTCCGGCGATGCTGTTTCTCTGCTGCTTCCTGATCGGCTGCAGCTTCGTCGTCGGCCCTGCCCTGCAGACGCGGCTGATGGATGTGGCCGGCAACGCGCAGACGCTTGCCGCCGCCCTCAACCACTCGGCCTTCAACGTTGCCAACGCGCTGGGCGCCCTGCTCGGCGGCCTCTCCATCAGCCATGGCTACGGCTATGCCTCGATGGGCTATGTCGGCGCGATCATGGCCGTATGCGGCTTTGCGGTCTTTTCGATTTCGGTCGCCCTCGACCGGCGCGACCGGCAGGTCGGATCGCTTGCCGTCTGCCCCGCCGAGTAACCGCCCGGCGCCTGCCTCTGACGGGTGTTACCGAAGTGACACCCGCAATTTTCCGCTCTGCTAGACATGTCTCCAGCGACCCGCCGCGACGATCCAGAGGATCGGGCAGGTCGGCACCGGTCCGCCCGGCGGGCCCGGGACGTCAACATGTCAATCGGAGACTGAAATGCCTCGCTTCATCGATTCGCTTACCGGATCCACCTGGTTCGGCTATGTCGCACGCACGGTGCTGACATCGATGTTCTGGATGAGCGGCCTTGCCAAGCTCATCAACTTCGACGCCGGCGTTGCCGAGATGGCCCATTTCGGGCTCGAACCCGCCCCCTTCTTCAATGCGGCCGTGGCGCTGACGCAGCTGTTCGGCTCCGCCTTCATCATCGCCAACCGCCTGACCTGGCTCGGCGCCGGCATGCTGGCGGTCTTCACCGCCCTGACCATTCCGATCGCCCACGCCTTCTGGACCATGGAAGAGCCGTTCAGGACGCTGGAATTCTACTTCGTCGCCGAACACGTCACCGTCATCGGCGCCCTGATGGTCGTGGCGTGGAAATCCTCCCATCCGGAACCGGTTGCCGCTGCGGCGTAGCGGCGACGGGACGCCGCCCTGCCCCCCACTCTCCGGGGCGGCGTCCTCGCTTCCCTCACCTCCGGCATCGGCGTGTCGTTTGCCGGAGGGCTGCCATCGAAGCGGATCTGAGACTGCCAAATTCGACGTGAAAAGCCCCGACACTCGGTGTCGGGGCTCATCCTGTCGTCGCCGGGCTCGGCGATCAGCCGTGCACGATCTCGCGATGGCGCTGCAGGCGCTTGCCGTAGGCCTGGCTGACGCGGTCGAAGATGATGGCGATGCCGACGATGGCAAGCCCGTTGAACATGCCCAGCGTGAAGTACTGGTTGGAGATCGCCTTCAGCACCGGCTGGCCGAGGCCCTGCACGCCGATCATCGAGGCGATGACCACCATGGCAAGCGCCATCATGATCGTCTGGTTGATACCGGCCATGATGGTCGGCAGCGCCAAGGGCATCTGCACGTTCTTCAATTTCTGCCAGCTCGAGGAGCCGAAGGCGTCGGCCGCCTCCAACACGTCCTTGTCGACGAGGCGGATGCCGAGATTGGTGAGGCGGATCATCGGCGGGATGGCGTAGATCACCACGGCGATCAGGCCCGGCACCTTGCCGATGCCGAGCAGCATGACGACGGGGATCAGATAGACGAAGCTCGGCATCGTCTGCATCACGTCGAGGATCGGATTGATGAGGTTCTGCAGCCGGTCGGAGCGCGACATGGCGATGCCGATCGGAATGCCGATCGCGATCGACAGGACGGTGCAGACGAAGATCATCGAGATCGTCTTCATCGTATCGTCCCACATGTCGAAATAACCGATGACGAGAAGCGTGCCGATGCAGCCGGCAACGATCTTCCAGTTACGGCTGGCGAACCAGGCGATCAGGGCGATCGCGAGAATGACGATCGGCCAGGGCGTGCGCGTCAACAGTCGTTCGGACTGGATCAGGAAGAACTGCAATGGCTCGAAGAAGCTCTCGATCGCATCGCCATAGGCGCGGGTAAAGGCGCGAAAACCTTCATCGATCGCCTTTTTCAGATCGCGCAGCGAGTTGTCGTTCATATGCGGAAATTTCGTGAGCCATTCCATGCCGATCCCCTTTCTTGTATTTTCGATGCCGGCCGTCCCGCCGGCAACCGCCGGAAAACCGGCAAACGGCGCACCCGCAAGAGGTGCGCCGCAAGGTTCAAGCGCGGAGGATCAAAGCGAGGCCTTGATCTTTTCGGCGGCCTCCGGGGAAACCCAGGGGGTCCACAGAGCTTCGTTTTCCTGAAGGAAGTGCTTGGCGCCATCCTCGCCGCTCGCCTGGTTGTCCGTCATCCAGGCCATCAGCTTGTTGACGGTGTCGTTGGTCCAGGCGCGCTTGTTGAGATACCCCATGACGTCCTCGCCGGCACGGTCGGCAAAGCTCTTCGTCACCAGCGTCTGCACCTTGTCCTTCGGCCAGTCGTTCTTCTTCGGGTCAGAGCAGTCGGCGACGGTGTTGCAGCGCTTCCATTCGGCCATGTCGACCGGAACGCCATGCTCGAGCTTCACCATCTCGTACTTGCCGAGCAGCGCGGTCGGGGCCCAGTAGTAGCCGACCCAGCCTTCCTTGCGCTCGTAGGCCTTGGCGATCGAGCCGTCGAGGCCCGCGGCCGAGCCGGTGTCGATCAGGCTGAAGCCGGCAGCCTCGCCGCCATAGGCCTTGAAGAGTTGCGCGGTGACGACGGTGCCGCCCCAACCCTGCGGGCCGTTGTGGACGGCACCTTTGGAGCTGTCCTCCGGATCGGGGAACAGTTCCTTGTGCTTGAGGACGTCATCGATCGTCTTGATCTCGGGGTTGGCGTCGGCGAGGTACTTCGGGATCCACCAGCCCTGCACGGCACCGTCCGACAGCGCCACGGCGGCGCCGACAAGCTTGCCTTCCTCGATGCCGCGGTTGACGACGTCCGGCAGAAGGTCGACCCAGCCCTCGGGCGCGAGGTCCGGCTGCCCCTTTTCGATCATGGAGGTGATGGTGGGAACGGTGTCGCCAACGATGATCTCGGCATTGCAGCCGTAGCCTTCGCCGAGAATGATCTTGTCGAGGCTCGCCAGAACTTCGGCGCTCTGCCAGTTCATGCTGGCGATCGTGACGTCGCCGCATTCGGCGGATGCCGCACTCGCCAGGCCGAACAGGCCGAAGGCGAGACACGTGGATGCAAGCAGTTTCTTCATTGTCGGTTCCCTCTGTTATCCCGGCGGTGATAACGCCCCAATGTCCGACTGCACCGCCGCAACCGGCATCGCGATTCGATCAGCGGAGAGCAGGCCGCGAAAAACCTCGCGGGCATATGATTTCCGCCCTAGGGAGTTTTGCAGGAGTAGAGCTTAATGTCGCTCAATATGCGCCCGACACTGGTCACGTTGCGCCATCGCGTGCAATTCGTCGCGAGCGCGATGGCTGTATCGCGCAACCACCCCACGCTATGCGCGCAGGGTGGCTAATCAAATGATAGAATTTGGCTTTTTTGCCCCGGAAGGCGGGCTCAGGCCTGGATGACGACGACCTTGTCGCCGACCTTGACGCGCTCGTAAAGGTCAATGACGTCGTGATTGAGCATGCGCACGCAGCCGCTCGACATGGCAAGGCCGATCGATTCCGGCTGGTTGGTGCCGTGGATGCGGAAGTGGGTGTCGTTGCCGCCGCGGTAGAGATACATGGCGCGGGCACCGAGCGGATTCCACGGCCCGCCCTCCATGCCGCCGGCGAGCTTGCGGTAGCGCTCCTCGCGACGCATCATGTTCTCCGTCGGCGTCCAGCGCGGCCACTCGGCCTTGCGACCGACATAGGCGCTGCCGGCAAACGCCAGCCCCTCGCGGCCGACGCCGACGCCGTAGCGCATCGCCCTGCCCTCATCCATCACGTAGTAGAGCCGGCGCGCAGGCGAATCGACGACGATCGTGCCGGACTTGTGCGGCCCCTCATAGGCGACTTCCTGGCGGCGCAGTTCCGGCTTGATCTTGTCCAGCGGCATGGCCTTGAGCGGGAATTTCTCGTCCGGCACGGCCGCGTAATTGGCGACATGATTGGGAGCATTGGTGGCGCAGCCGGCCAGCAGGGCCGACATGCCCAAAAGCAGACCTCGACGGGAAATCGACATAAATGTGTCCTTGGTGAGTCAATATGATGACCAAGGTTTATTGAGATTATGGTTAATGAATTGATAAAGACGCATAGTGGAAGTTGGTCACAAACGCGTCAGCGCAAGGCAGGGCTTTGCCAGCGGGGGTGAGGCTTTCCTTGCAGGCTTACCGAACCCGCCGGCCGACAAGCTCGGCGGTTTGGATGTGGGTTTGCGCCCGGCATCAGTGCCGAGCGTGCCGACGCGACCATACGACCAATTCGCCGCCAGCGTTTCACGCGAACAACAGTACGTATGATGACGCTCGGTCAAGTCGGTCCGTCCCCCTGCTTTCCTAGGCGGACGCCGCCCGGCCCTCCCTCTCCGCTCGCTACATGTTCGGATAGACCGGCCCTTCGCCGCCTTGCGGGGGCACCCAGTTAATGTTCTGGTTGGGGTCCTTGATGTCGCAGGTCTTGCAGTGGACGCAGTTCTGGGCGTTGACGACGAACACGTCCTTGCCGTCCTTCTGCACCCATTCGTAGACGCCGGCGGGACAGTAGCGGGTGGAGGGTCCGGCGTAGACGTCGAGTTCCGAGGTCTTCTGCAGTTCCGGGTTTTTCACCTGCAGGTGGATCGGCTGGTCTTCCTCGTGGTTGGTGTTCGACAGGAACACCGAGGAGAGACGGTCGAATGTGAGTACGCCGTCGGGCTTGGGATAGTCGATCTTGTTGTGCTTTTCGGCCGGCTCCAGCGAGGCGGCGTCGGTCTTGCCGTGCTTCAGCGTACCGAAGAAGGAGAAGCCGAGCAGCGTGTTCGTCCACATGTCAAGGCCGCCGAGCGCCACGCCGATGGCGGTCCCGAACTTCGACCACAGCGGCTTGACGTTGCGCACCTTCTTCAGGTCCTGGCCGATGGCGCTGTCGCGCCAGCCGCGCTCGATCTCGACAGGCTCGTCATGGGCACGGCCGGCGGCAAGCGCGTCGGCGAGCTTTTCGGCGGCAAGGATGCCCGACAGCACCGCATTGTGGCTGCCCTTGATGCGCGGCACGTTGACGAAGCCGGCCGAGCAGCCGATCAGCGCGCCGCCGGGGAACGACAGCTTCGGCACCGACTGGTAGCCGCCCTCGGTGATGGCGCGGGCACCATAGGAGAGGCGCTTGCCGCCCTCGAAAGTGCCACGAATGGCCGGGTGCGTCTTGAACCGCTGGAACTCCTCGAACGGGTAGAGCCAGGGGTTCATGTAGTTGAGGTGCACGACGAAGCCGACGGCGACGAGATTGTCTTCCAGGTGATAGAGGAACGAACCGCCGCCGGTCTTCATGCCGAGCGGCCAGCCGAAGGAATGCTGCACCAGGCCGGGCTTGTGGTTTTCCGGGCGGACTTCCCAGAGTTCCTTCAGGCCGATGCCGAATTTCTGCGGCTCGCGGCCTTCATCCAGCTTGAACTTCGAGATCAGTTGCTTGGCGAGCGAGCCGCGCACGCCCTCGCCGATCAGCGTGTACTTGCCGAGCAGCGCCATGCCGCGGGTATAGTTCGGCCCCGGCTCGCCGTCGCGGCCGATGCCCATGTCGCCGGTGGCAACCCCGATGACGGCACCCTCGTCGTTATAGAGCACCTCGGTCGCGGCAAAGCCCGGATAGATCTCAACCCCGAGTTCCTCCGCCTTGGTCGCAAGCCAGCGACAGACATTGCCGAGCGAGACGATGTAGTTGCCGTGGTTGTTCATCAAAGGCGGCATGGCGAAGTTCGGCAGGCGAATGGAACCGGCCGGGCCCAGCAGCAGGAAATGGTCGTCCGTCACCTCGGTCTTGAAGGGATGGTCGGGATCGTCGCGCCAGTCCGGCAGCAGCCGGTCGATGCCGATCGGATCGACGACGGCGCCCGACAGGATGTGCGCGCCGACCTCGGAGCCCTTCTCCAGCACGACAACCGAAAGATCCGGATCGACCTGCTTCAGCCGGATCGCTGCGGCAAGACCGGCAGGACCCGCGCCGACGATCACCACGTCGAATTCCATGCTCTCGCGTTCGGGAAGGTCCATCGCCTCGCTCATATCTTCTAGCCTCCGCTGCCGTCCCCTTTGACGACTAATTCGTTTTGGAGTCCTCATGACAAATGTACAAGCGTCTGTCGAGCCAAGGCGCGACAGAGAATGACCGCATTTACGCATGAGGTCATGCGCGGGGCCGAAATGGCGTCCTTGACCGGGACAAGTCGCCCCGACGGGCACGATTGGCGGATGCGAAAGCACGCCGGTCTGGCAATCCGCCTTGCATTTGCCCGACGAACGTGGGAGGACGCGCGCCCTTCCCGCCATTCACCACACCGGACCCGTCATGACGATCGCCTACGGCCTCGATTTCGGCACCACGAATTCCGTGCTCGCCACCACCTGCGGCACAACGACGCAGTCCGTGCTCATGCAGACGCCGGTGGGCGAGACCGACACGCTCCGGACCGCGCTTTCCTTCATGAAGAAGGGCATGCACGGCCTTTCCAGCGAAGCCGGGCCGGCCGCGATCGCCCAGTTCATCGACAACCCCGGCGAATGCCGTTTCCTCCAGTCGATCAAAACGTTTGCCGCCTCGCCGCTGTTCCAGGGAACACTGGTCTTTGCCAAGCGCTACGAGTTCGATGACCTGATGCACGCATTTCTGTCGCGCCTGCGGGACTATGCGGGAGCGGAATTCGAAGGCGGCGCGGGACGCGTCGTCGTCGGGCGGCCGGTCCGGTTCGCCGGCAGCAATCCGGACGAACGGCTTGCGACCGATCGCTACAACGCAGCCCTCGCCCGCTTCGGCTTCCCCGAAGTCCATCACGTCTACGAACCTGTTGCCGCCGCGTTCTATTTCGCGCGCAACCTCGACCGGGACGCCACCGTCCTCGTCAGCGATTTCGGCGGCGGCACGACGGACTACTCGCTGATTCGCTTCGAGAGCCATGCCGGCCGTCTGACGGCGACGCCGCTCGGCCACTCCGGCGTCGGCGTTGCGGGCGACAATTTCGACTTCCGCATCATCGACAACATCGTTTCGCCTGCCATCGGCAAAGGCACGATGTTCAAGAGCTTCGACAAGCTTCTCGAAGTGCCGACCAGCTACTATGCGAATTTCGGCCGCTGGAACCAGCTCTCGATCTTCAAGACGCTGCGCGATTTTACGGAATTGAAGAAGCTCGTGCGCTCCAGCCTCGAGCCGGAGAAGCTGGAGGCCTTCGTCGACCTCATCGAGATGGACGAAGGCTACCCGCTGTACCAGGCCGTCTCGGCAACGAAGATGCGGCTATCGAGCGCCGAGGAGACCGAATTCGCCTTTCCGCCGCTTGGCGACAAAGCACGGCGCGTCGTCAAGCGCAGCGACTTCGAAGGCTGGATCGCACCGGAACTCGAGCGGATCGAGGAGGCGCTGGACGACGTGCTGACGCAGACGGGTACGGCGCCCGGCGATATCGACAAGGTGTTTTTGACGGGCGGAACATCGTTTGTGCCGGCGGTGCGCCGCCTGTTCGAGCAGCGTTTCGACCGCGACCGGATCGAAAGCGGCGGCGAGCTTCTGTCCATTGCGCACGGGCTGGCTTTGATCGGCGCGCGCGACGACATCGCCGACTGGTCCGCCAAGACGCTCTGAGCGGCGGCTCGATTCCAGCCGTTTGCGCCGACGCCATTCTCGACTAGTTTGCCGGCCGAGCGATCACAGGGAGCGATCACAGGGAGAATTTCATGGACCTCGGGATTTCGAAGAAGAAAGCGCTGGTGCTGGCCTCGTCGCGCGGCCTCGGCCGCGCCATTGCCGTCGCACTTGCCCGGGAGGGCGCCGACGTTTTGCTCTGCGGCCGCAATGCCGAAGAGCTTTCGGCAAACTGCGCCGCAATCAACGCGGAAGGTTTGGGACGGGCCGATTTCGTCACCGCGGACCTGTTCGAGCCAGACGTGGTCGAGAAGCTGGTGGCGGGCGTTGCCGAGAAGCTGGGCGGGATCGACATCCTGGTGAACAATTCCGGCGGCCCGACGCCGGGTTCGACCGAGGACATGACGCCGGAGACGCTTCAAACCTACTTCAACGCGATGGTGCTGCGGCTGATCACCTTGACCAACCGGCTGCTTCCGCAGATGAAGAGCCAGGGCTGGGGGCGGATATTGACTGTCGCGTCTTCCGGCGTCATCGAACCGATCCCCGGGCTGGCGCTGTCGAACACGCTGCGGCCGGCGCTTGCCGGCTGGTCGAAGACGCTGGCAAACGAGGTCGCGGCTCAGGGCATAACCGCCAACCTCTTGCTTCCGGGCAGCATTTTGACGGACCGGCTGAAAAGCCTGGATGCAGCCGCAGCGCAGCGAAGCGGGCGGACGCTGGAAGAGATCGCGGCTGCATCCGAGGCGGCCATTCCCGCCGGACGCTACGGCACGGTCGAGGAATTCGCCGCCACCGCCGCTTTCCTGTGCAGCCAGCCGGCCAGCTACGTGACCGGCAGCATCATCCGCTGCGACGGCGGCGCTGCGCGCTCCGTCTGACGGCAAAAGCTTTGACGCGGGGATTCGCGGCACGCAGGTGCCGCACCCTTGCCGCCCATGCAAGGGTTCCTGTATGGCTAGCGTCATGATCTCCGCTTCCGACCTCGACGCCGCCGAACTGGCCGCCCTGCTCGCGTTCCACGCCGATGCCGGCGTCGAATGGCTGCTGGAAGAACAGCCGGTGGACAGGTTTGCCGAGTTTGAGGCGATGCGGGCCGCGCATGCGGCACGCCAGGGGGCGGCAAGCGCCTCTTCGCCGAGGCAGGCCGAAGACACGCAGGCACGAACCGGCAGCGCACCCGCGCGCACGACGACGCGCGCGCCGCAGCGCGAGGCGGCCCCCGCACCTTCCGTCGCCATTCCGGACGGGCAGGCCGTTGCCGATGCCACCTTCGTGGCGTCGAGCGCGCGCACGCTTGCGGAGTTGCGAACGGCCATGGAAGGCTTCGGCGGCTGCAACCTGAAGAACAGTGCGCGTGGCCTGGTCTTTGCCGAAGGCAATGCGAGCCCTTCCGTGATGGTGATCGGCCCCATGCCGAATGCCGACGACGACCGTGAAGGCCTCCCCTTCTCCGGACGGCAGGGCGCGATGCTGGATCGGATGCTGACCGGCATCGGGCTTAGCCGCGCCGAGGTCCTGCTTTCGAACGTCATCCCCTGGCGTCCGCCGGGAAACCGGGTGCCATCGGGCGCGGAAAGCGACATCTGCCGCCCCTTCATCGAGAGGCAGATCGCACTGGCGGAGCCGAGTCACCTGCTGCTGCTCGGAAATTTCGCCGCGCGATTCTTCTTCGGGGGCAGCCAGACGATCCACCAACTGCGCGGGGAATGGCGGGAAATCGACATCGCAGGCCGGACAATACCGGCATTTGCAACACTTCATCCCCAGGATCTCGCCGCAGCGCCGGTCAGCAAGCGCCTTGCCTGGCAGGATTTGCTCGTGTTTCGCGCCCGGATCACCGAAAGCGGCGCGGCGACGGCGAAGGGTTAAACCCTTATATTTCAAAGTTTTAATCGCCGCAGCACACGTCGCCGGCCGGAGACCTGGATGCAACCTGCCGCTATTATGAACAAAATATTACCGAAGCCATGTGAAATACGCATATCAGGCGGGCGTAATGTCGCATTGCAAATCAAATGCTGCGTTGCAATATTAGCAAGCGGGAGGACAGATTAAGGAACGAGATCATGACCGCCCGCCTTCGCCCCATCCATTCCGGCTTCGAGACGCTGCGCTACGCCGGCTTCCGTCGGGCTAGTGGTTTCGGCGGCACGCGCGCCCCGGCCAACGAGCAGATGACAGCCGCTGGCTACGCTCGCATCAACCGCCCGGCCAATATCTACGCCGAATTCGTACAGCGTTGACCGCCCGCTCCGGCATGCGAAACGTTGCATGCCGGGCGCATGAACTGGCTCCTGCCCGCGCATTCACATTCACGGAAGAAGCCCCACGGAAGAAGCGAAGGAGCGCCCTCAGCGCTCCTTTTGCCGTTTTGCCTTCGCCCGAATGCCGTTCACGTGTTTTGGAGAGAGGCTCCAGGAGAAGACAATGGCACGCATACACAAGCTGATTGCCGACCTGCACGACATCCGCGCCGCGATCAACGCCGCACGCGAGTACAACGTGCTTGCGACGCTCCCGCGCAACGCCACCCACCGCCAGGATCAGTTGAAGGCCTTCATGCCGAGCTGAACGGGCGGAAGGCCTTCCTACGACCGCTGCAAGCCGCTGCAGGCTCGCGGCGTCAAGGCCCGTGCCGCTGCGGTTCTTTGCGCCAGCGGCTGTCGCGCTGGACAGCGCACGAGGAGTTCTTTAGAGGCACACTCCTCGTGTCCGCGCTACCACGGAAAATGGCGCATTTCTTCTTTCCGGATTTCCCGATGCTCGCGAGCCTCGTTCCGTTCCTGAGCCTGCTGATATCGACGCTGCTGATGATGGTGGCATTCGGCCTGCAGAGTTACGTCGTTCCCGTGCGGGCCGTTGCAGAAGGCTGGTCGACGCAGACGATCACCTGGATCGCGACCGGCTATACGCTGGGCTTTACCTCCTCGTGCATCGTCACGCCGAAATTCATTCTCGCCGTCGGGCATGTGCGCGTCTTCGTGGCGCTGATCACGCTGCTCTCCATTGCCATCCTGCTCTGCTCGCTCATGGTCGACTGGCGCGCCTGGATCGTCTTCAGGACGATATCGGGCTTTGCCATCGCCGGCAGCTACCTGATCATCGAGAGCTGGCTGAACGAGCGGGTCACGAACGAGAACCGCGCCAGCGTGTTTTCCCTCTACGTCATGATCACGATGGTCGGCAGCGTGGCCGGCCAGTACCTGGTGCCGCTTGGAGATCCGACGAACACGTCGCTGTTCATTCTCTGTGCCATCATCTTCTCGGTGTCGCTGCTGCCGACCGCGCTGACCTCCTCGCCGCTGCCCGCACCGCCAACGCAGGCGCGCTTCAACGTGCTCAAGCTTTACCGCCGCTCGCCGGTTGCCGTCGTCGGCGCCTTTCTGGCCGGGGCGCTGTCGGGTGCATGGCTGAACCTCGGCGGCGTCTTTACTCAGCGGATCGGGCTTTCGACAGCGCAGGGGGCCACCCTGCTCGCCGCCCTTCTCGTCGGCAGCACGCTCGCCCAGATCCCGATCGGTCGCGCCTCGGACCGCATGGACCGGCGCCTCGTGATGGTCGCCTGCGGCCTCGTCGGCGTGGCCGCCAGCCTCGCCATGATCGCCGTTCAGGGCGGCTCGCCGACGCTGCTCTATTTCGTTGCGGCGCTCGTCGGCAGCGTGCTGTTTCCGATCTATGCGCTCAACGTCGCCCATGCGAACGACCTCGCCCAGCCGGACGAATATGTAGAAGTGTCCTCGGGCATGATGATCGTTTACGGCATGGGCACGATCTCCGGCCCGCTGGTGGCCGGTCCGGTGATGGAGCGTTTCGGGCCGACGGCGCTGTTTGCCGTCTTCACGCTCTACTTCGCCATCTACGGCGGCTACGCCGCCTGGCGTATCGCCCGTCGCGACGAGGCAAGCGGCATGGTGGCGAAGACCGACTACCAGGCGATGCCGGTTCAGCCACTCGGCGCGGAAGCGTCTGCGGCAGCACTGCAGGGAGAAAGCTCCGACGAGCAGCTGATCGCCGACACCACCACGCCGCAATGGACGAAGCACTGACGGGAACCGCGGCTCCGGATATCCGCGACGTCAACCGTGCGGGGTCATATGCCTGCGGGCGGCCTTCCGGCGCAGGCCGAGCCTGTGCTCGCGGATAATGATGAAAATGCCGGCGCAGATGACGATCAGCGTGCCGACGAGCATCGCAACCGTCGGCACGTCGCCAAAAAGCACATAGCCGAAGCCGAGGCCGAGCACGATCGAGGTGTATTCGAACGGGGCGATGGTCGAGACGTCGGCATAACGGTAGCTTGCCGTCAGCAGGATCTGCGCCACCCCGCCGCAAAAACCTGCAAGCGCCAGAAGCAGCAGCGCCCTGCTGTCGAGATCCGCCCAGCCGAGCGGCAGGGTGGCGAGCGAGAACACCGAGGCCGAGAGCGAGAAGTAGAGAACGATCGTCGGCGTCTTTTCCGTTTGTATCAGCTTGCGCACCAACACCATCGCAATGGCGCCAAGGGTTGCCGAAACCAGGACGGCCGCAGCGCCAAGGGCCTCCGCCGTCCCGATACCGCCCGCATCGACGAGGGTCAGACGTGGCCAGGTGATGATGGTGACGCCGACCAGTCCGATGAAAACCGCCGACCAGCGGTAAAGCCCCACCGTCTCCTTCAGGAACAGGGCGGCGATCATGACCGCGATCAGCGGCATCGCATAGCCGATGGCAATCGCTTCCGGCAGCGGCAGATGGATCAGGCCATAAAAGCCGAAGCTCATGGCCAGGATGCCGACGAAGCCGCGGGCCAGATGCCCGGTCACGTCGTTGGTCCGGAAGGAATGGATCAGCTCGCCACGAAAGGCGAGATAGGCCAAAACCGGCAGCATGGCGAAGGCCGAGCGGTAGAAGGTGATCTGGCCTGTCGGAATATCCTTGCCCGCCGCCTTGATCAGCGTGGACATGCAGACGAAGATCACAACGGAGGAGACCTTGAGTAAGATCGCCTTCATCGGCTGCTGTTGGTCGAACTCCATCGGAGAAAAGTCTTTCATTCACGGCCCGGACGGGAGCCGGAGACGCGAAGCGTCATTCGGATGCACAAATCAGGCGGACAATAACGGGGTTTTACAAGGTGCGGGGATGAATTTTGGTGATCCCGGCGAAAAGGTTTTGATGAGCGCCGCTCAACCTGCGGCCGCACCGCCTCAAAGAAATCGTTGGAGGGTGCGATACGGCAATGAGATGTTAAGCCGGAGTGCATAGAAGGAATTCAGCCGAAGACCAATCCGTCCTTTCGCCCTTCGTCCCGATGCTCTAAATCAGGACAAGCTGAAGGACACGAGCAGGACATACCATGCGCACTGAGAGCGGCCGGATCATCAATCTGGCAGACTACCGTCCGACTGACTTCGTACTCGAACGTGTCGACCTCACCTTCGAACTTGATCCGACGGAAACGAAGTGCACATCGCGCATGCTGTTCCACAGGCGGGAGGGGGCAGCAACGGACGCCCCGCTGGTCCTGGATGGCGACGAACTGAACATGACCGGCCTGCTTTACGACGGCATGCCGATGGAAGCCGAAAGGTTTACCGAAGAAGACGACGTTCTCACGATCCGCGAACTTCCCGAAACGGGATCGTTCGAGATCACGGTCGAAACGGTCATCAATCCCGAAGCAAACACGCAACTGATGGGTCTCTACCGGACCAACGGCATCTACTGCACCCAGTGCGAGGCCGAGGGTTTTCGCCGGATCACCTATTTCTATGACCGGCCCGACGTGCTCTGCGTCTACACCGTCAACATCATAGCCGACAAGGAAAGCTGCCCGCTGCTCCTGTCGAACGGCAATTTCCTGGGTGGGGCCGGCTATGGCGAGGGCAAGCACTTCGCCGCCTGGTTCGATCCGCACCCGAAGCCCAGCTATCTCTTTGCACTGGTGGCCGGCGACCTCGGCGTCGTCGAGGATAGCTTCACCACCATGTCCGGCCGCGAAGTCGCGCTCAAGATCTATGTCGAGCACGGCAAGGAACCGCGCGCGTCCTATGCAATGGACGCACTGAAACGCTCGATGAAGTGGGACGAGGAAGTTTTCGGCCGCGAATACGATCTCGACATCTTCATGATCGTCGCCGTCTCCGACTTCAACATGGGGGCGATGGAGAACAAGGGTCTCAACGTCTTCAACGACAAGTACGTGCTTGCCGACCCCGATACGGCGACCGACGCGGACTACGCCAACATCGAGGCGATCATCGCCCACGAATACTTCCACAATTGGACCGGCAACCGCATCACCTGCCGCGACTGGTTCCAGCTGTGCCTGAAGGAAGGGCTGACGGTCTATCGCGACCACGAGTTTTCGGCCGACCAGCGCTCGCGCGCCGTCAAGCGCATCGCCGAGGTCCGGCATCTGAAATCCGAGCAGTTCCCCGAGGACGCCGGTCCCCTCGCCCATCCAGTGCGCCCGACGAAATACCGGGAAATCAACAACTTCTATACGACGACCGTCTATGAGAAGGGCTCCGAGGTCACGCGCATGATCGCGACCATTCTCGGTGCCGAGCTTTTCAAGAAGGGCATGGATCTCTATTTCGAGCGTCACGACGGCGATGCCGCGACGATCGAGGACTTCGTCAAGTGCTTCGAGGATGCGAGCGGCCGCGACCTGTCGCAGTTCTCGCTGTGGTATCATCAGGCCGGCACGCCGCTGGTGACCGTGTCGAGCGCCTACGACCAGGCGAAGGGCGTGTTCACCCTGTCCTTCGAGCAGATGGTTCCGCCCACGCCCGGCCAGTCCGCCAAGGAGCCGATGCACATCCCGCTGCGCTTCGGCCTGCTGCTCGCCGACGGCACGGAAGCGGAGCCGCAAGCCATCGAGGGCGCTGAGGTCACCGGCGACGTGTTGCACCTGACGCAGCGCCAGCAGACGGTCACATTCTCCGGCATCCCGACGCGGCCGGTCGTCACGCTCAACCGCGGCTTCTCCGCCCCGATCAACCTGCATTTCGAACAGTCCCCCGCAGACCTCGCCCACATCGCCCGGCACGACAGCGACTTTTTCGCCCGCTGGCAGGCGCTGAGCGACATCGCGCTGCCCAACCTCGTCGCAGCTGCCCGCAACGCCCGCAACGCCGCGGAAATCGCCGTCGATCCGCTTCTGGTCGACACGCTCGTCGCCATCGCCGGCGACGAAACGCTGGAGCCGGCTTTCCGTGCACAGATCCTGGCGCTGCCGAGCGAAGCCGACGTTGCCCGTGAGCACGGCGGCAACAACGACCCGGATGCGATCCGCACCGGCCGCGAGGCGGTCATGGCAGTCGCCGCGCACAAGGGAGCGGAACTCTTCGCAGCACTCTTCGACCGTAACCACACAAAGGGCGGCTTCACGCCGGATGCGGCAAGCGCTGGAAAGCGCGCGCTGCGCAATGCCGCTCTCGGCTATCTCGCCATTGCCGAGGGCCGGCCCGATCGCGCGGCGAAGGCCTTCGAGACCGCCGACAACATGACCGATATGAGCGCGGCCCTCACCGTTCTCGCTCATCGCTTCCCGGATGCGCCGGAGACGGCGGCAGCGCTGGAGGCTTTCCGCGCGCGCTTTGCCGACAACGCGCTGGTCATCGACAAATGGTTCTCCATCCAGTCGACCATACCCGGCCACGGCGCGCTGGAGCGGGTCAGGACGCTCATGGAAAGCCCGCTCTTCAACAGGTCGAATCCGAACCGCGTGCGCGCTCTCGTCGGCACCTTCGCCTTCGCCAACCCGACCGGCTTCAACCGCGCCGACGGCGCAGGCTACCGCTTCCTCGCCGAGCAGATCCTCGAGATCGATCCGAAGAATCCACAGCTTGCCGCCCGCATCCTCACTTCGATGCGCTCCTGGCGAGCGCTCGAGGACGTGCGCTCCGACCATGCGCTCAATGCGTTGCGCACGATCGCTGCCGGAGAGAAGCTTTCTTCGGACGTTTCGGACATCGTGGAACGCATGCTGAAGGCATAAGGGCTACGGCCCTTCGCTCCATTCCTGATAAAGGCTTGTTGCCTGCCGGGACTTGTTCTGGCCGGGCGGCAGCCCGATGCCACCTTTCCCCCTACCCCGATCGCAACGCCTGCGAGGCGCATGCGCCGCCCGCCACCGGCAAGTGCTACTTTGCACCCGCAAGAAATGGTTAACAAAGTTTTACCGTTTCCTCTGGACAAGGCGAATCGCGAATGATTCATTAGCTTAGATTCGGATGCGGCATTTCCGAATCACCAGAAGAAACAGGGTATTGGACATGGCGGACGCGCAGCGGGGACGCGCAGCCGGGGGGCGGATTCGTCTCAAATTTCCAGGTTTGGCAACCTGGGACAAGGAGCTTTCGGGGCGCGCGCGGATATTCGCCGGACCGGAATCGCTGCGCATTTCGCGCGCGGAACCAGTGCTTAAGCGTTCGATCCCGGTCCTGATCATCGCCTTTCTCCTCGTCGTCGGGATCGCCCGGCTGAGTGGGCTGATGCTGGAGCAGCAGCGCATGGATACGGGCGTCCGCGACAGTACCGCGCTGATGGCCGCCGCCGTCTCCGTTCTCGTATCAACGGACGAGGGTCGCCTGATTTCGGACGGCGTGCGCGGCGACGCCGAGCGCGCCCTTGCGAAGTATCTCCCCCAGGACCGCCTGCCCGAAGGCGCGCTCGTCCTTTTCGTTCAGAAGAGCGGCCGGGTGTTCGGCGGCTCGCTGTCGGGGGCGCGTTTCGTCGGCATGTCGGTCGCCCGGATCGCGCCCGACGTGGCTGCGACGCACTATTTCGGCGAACCTTCCGGCGTGATGCGCGCAAGCATCGGCCATGCGGATCACTACGTGTCGATCATCGATGCGCCGAACGGCGCCGGCTATGCGCTCGTCGCCAGCCCGCTGGAGGCGATCGAGATGCTGTGGCGGAGCGAGCTATCGCTGAACGTGACGCTTTTTGCCGGCATATCCGCCATCCTCGGCTTCGTCCTCTATGCCTATTTCCTGCAGGCCAAGCGCTCGCGCGATGCGGATGCAATCTTCGTCGAATCCAATCTGCGCGTGGAAACTGCCCTTGCGCGCGGCCGTTGCGGCCTGTGGGACTTCGATCTCTCCGGCCGCCGGCTGTTCTGGTCGCGCTCGATGTACGAGATGCTCGGCATGAACCCGAAGGACGACTACCTCTCCTTCGGCGACGCAGCGCGCCTCATGCACCCGGACGACGACGGCATCTACCAGGTGGCGCGTGCGATCGCCAAGGGCGAAGCGCGCCAGGTCGACCAGGTGTTCCGCATGCGGCATGCCGACGGCCACTACGTATGGCTTCGCGCCCGCGCACAGCTCATCCGCATGGGGTCGGGACGCACCCATATCATCGGCATCGCCATGGATGTCACCGAACAGCATCGGCTGGCCCAGCGCTACCAGGAAGCCGACCAGCGGCTGGCGGTCGCGATCGAGTGCACCTCCGAAACCTTCGTGCTGTGGGACAAGGACGACCGCCTCGTCATGTGCAACGCACACTACCAGCAGGCATATGGACTGCCGGACGATGTGCTGGTGCCGGGCACGGAGCGACTGGTGGTACTCGCAGCCGCCGCCCGTCCGGTGATCGCAAGGCGGATGGCCGACAACGGCGTCGGCAGCGGTTCGCAGACGACAGAGGTGCAGCTCGCCGACGAGCGCTGGCTGCAAGTCAACGAGCGGCGCACGCGTGACGGCGGCCTCGTCTCCGTCGGCACCGACATCTCCATGATCAAGCGGCATCAGGCGCGCCTGCGTGAATCGGAACGGCGTCTAGTGGCTACCATCGGCGATCTTTCTGCCTCCCGCGCAACGCTGGAACAGCAGAAATCCGAACTGTCGATCGCCAATGCGAACTACCAGGCCGAGAAGGATCGCGCCGAAGCGGCCAACCGCGCCAAGTCCGAGTTCCTGGCCAACATGTCGCACGAGCTGCGCACGCCGCTCAACGCCATCCTCGGCTTCTCCGAGATCCTGCAGAACCAGATGTTCGGACCGCTCGGTTCGGAGAAGTACGACGAGTACGCTCGCGACATTCACGACAGCGGCCAGCACCTGCTCAACGTCATCACCGACATTCTCGACATGTCGAAGATCGAGGCGGGCCACATGCGCATCAGCTGCGATCAGATCGATCTCGCTCCGCTCGTCGACGAGACGCTGCGCCTGACCGCCGTGCAGGCCAAGCAGAAGAACATCCATATCGTGCAACAGGTTTCCAGCGGGCTTTCGCTTGTGGCCGACCGCCGCGCGATGAAACAGATCCTGCTGAACCTGCTCTCGAACGCGATGAAATTCACCGACACCGGCGGCGAGGTGCGCGTGCGGGCACGCAAGCTCGGCGGCGCCGTGACGCTGACGATCGCCGATACCGGCATCGGCATCCCCAAGGAAGCGCTCGCCAAGATCGGGCAGCCGTTCGAACAGGTGCAGAGCCAGTATGCCAAGAGCAAGGGCGGTTCCGGCCTCGGGCTTGCCATATCGCGGTCGCTGACCCGGCTGCACGGCGGCGCCATGCGAATCCATTCGCAGGAAGGCAAAGGCACCGTCATCTCGGTGCGGATCCCCGAACGTCAGGGTGCGACGCAGCCCTGCAAGGCGACCGCCTGACGGACGCCCCGCCTCGGCGAGAAATCAGGCAGCAACCGTCGCCTGGAAGATACGCCGCACCGCTTTCGATAGGCGGCGCAGCTCGGCCTCCAGCGTCTTGAGGTCCGGGCAATCGCCGGCCCGGCAGACGAGGTCGACGAGGCCGGCCGGCGCATCCTTCGGATCGAAGGCGCCATCGATGCAGAGGCGGACGATCTGGGAGATCTCCGTATAGGTCCGCAGCGCCTGCAGGATGGTGTCGAGGCTGTTCGGGTCCATCTGCCCGCGGGCGACGATCGCCAGCGCCTCGCCGGTCGGCATGGCGGCGGCGGGAAGTTCGGCCCCGCGCGCGGGACCGACAAGCGTCAGGAACTGCGCGATGAACTCGATGTCGATCAGGCCGCCCGGGATAAGCTTCAGGTCCCAGATGTCCTTCGGGGCCTTCTCCTGCTCGATGAGGGCGCGCATTTCGGCCACGTCTTTCACGATCGCCGAAACATCGCGCTTTCGTTCCAGCAGCTTGCCGATCGTGTTCCGCGCCTCCTGGGCAAGGCTCTCGTCGCCGCAGACGACACGCGCGCGGGTCAGCGCCATGTGTTCCCAGGTCCAGGCCTCCTCCTCCTGATATTTGGCGAAGGATGCAATCCGCGTCGCGACCGGCCCCTTGTTGCCCGACGGGCGAAGCCGCATGTCGACCTCGTAGAGCACGCCCTCGGCGGTGGGCGCCGACAGCGCCGCTATCAGGCGCTGGGTCATCCGGGCGAAGTAGCGCGTCGCATCCAATGGCTTGGGCCCGTCCGATTCGGCGGCAGCATTCCCCTCGTAGTCGTAGAGCAGGATGAGATCGACGTCGGAACCATCGGTCAGCTCGAAACTGCCGAGCTTGCCCATGCCGAGGACTGCGACGCGCCCGCCGGGGAACACACCATGCGCGGCCTCGATCTCGCGCTGGACGGCGGCAAGCGCCGCCTCGATGATCA
This sequence comes from Mycoplana rhizolycopersici, assembly GCF_013378445.1. Classification (GTDB taxonomy): domain Bacteria; phylum Pseudomonadota; class Alphaproteobacteria; order Rhizobiales; family Rhizobiaceae; genus Mycoplana; species Mycoplana rhizolycopersici. The sequence goes on along the minus strand of NZ_JABXYK010000002.1, from coordinate 104,265 downwards.
GATCGGCAACGTGTGTGAACGCGCGTGCCGCCTGCGCGCCACCGATCGTGCCTGTCAGCAGCCGGATGCCGATCAGGAAGCGCTGTTCGGCGGCAATGATGCGCAGCCGGTCGAGCACCTCCTCATAGTGGCGCGCGCCGGACAGGAACGCCGCAATCCGCTCGGCCAGGTAGGTTCGTGTCGGCAGTTCCGCCAGAAGGCGCGGATCGAGCACGCCGTCGAAGACGTGCGGGCGCGCGGCGATGATTTCAGCCAATCTCGGCGCGGACGACATGATGTTGACGATCAGCGACAGCAGCCGGGGATTGTTGCCAAGCAGCGAGAACAGCTGGATTCCCGCCGGCAGGCCGGAAAGGAAGTGATCGAAGCGCAGCAATGCCTCGTCGGCACGCTTGCTTTGTCCGAACACCTTCAGAAGCTCCGGCGTCAACTCTGTCAGACGCTCGCGCGCCTCGACGGACTGGGTGGCGCGGTAGCGCCCGTAGTGCCAGGTGCGGATCGTCTGCGAGATCGCTTCTGGCCGCTGAAAACCCAGCTTGCGCAGGGTGGCGAGCGTGTCGGGATCGTCCCGCTGCCCGGTGAAGACCAGGTTTCCGCCTTCGGTGGAAAGCTTTGCCTCCTGCTCGAAGAGGTCTCCATAGCGGCGTTCTACGGTCTTCAGCACCGTGACGAGCGCGTCTGCGAATGCGGCCGTATCGGCAAAGCCCATCATGAAGGCGATGCGCTTGAGGTCGGCCTCGGTCTCCGGAAGCACATGGGTCTGTTCGTCGCGTACCATCTGGATGCGGTGCTCGACGTCGCGCAGGAACCAGTAGGCTTCGGTCAGTTCGGTCGCGGTCGCTGCGTCGATCCAGCCCGTCCGCGCCAGTTCCTGCAGCATCGCCTCCGTCGAGCGCAGCCTGAGTGCGGGCATGCGTCCGCCGGCGATCAACTGTTGGGTCTGGACGAAGAATTCGATTTCACGAATTCCGCCGCGGCCGAGCTTGACGTTGTGGCCCTTGACCGCGATTTCGCCATGCCCCTTGTGGACATGAATCTGGCGCTTGATCGAATGGATGTCAGCAATCGCGGCATAGTCGAGATATTTGCGGAAGACGAAGGGGGTCAGCTCGCGCAGGAAGCCTTCCCCTGCGGGAATGTCGCCGGCGATCGCCTTGGCCTTGATGAAGGCGGCGCGCTCCCAGTTCTGGCCGCGACTTTCATAATAGAGCATGGCAGAATCGAACGAGATCGCCAGCGGCGTGGCGCCCGGATCCGGCCGCAGCCGGAGGTCGGTACGGAAAACGTAGCCATCGGCCGTCCGCTCCTGCATGATCCGGATCAGCCGCCGAACGAGCCTTGCAAAGGTCTCCGTCGCCTCGCCCGGATCGAGCGCAATCTCGGCCTGCGGGTCGAAGAAGACAACGAGGTCGATGTCGGAGGAGTAATTGAGTTCGCCGGCGCCGAGCTTGCCCATGCCCAGCACGATCATGCCCGATCCGGCCGAGGGACGCGTGCTGTCCTTCAGCTTTACCTTGCCGGACGTTTCCGCCGACAGCAGCAGGTGATCCATCGCTGCGCACACCGCGGCCTCGGCCAGGTCGCTGAGAAGTGCTGTCGTCTGCCGCCCGTCGATCAGCTTGGCAAGGTCGGCCATCGCAGTCAGGAATGCTACCTTGCGCTTTGCCCTTCTCAGCCGCGTCATGACCGCCGCCTCGGAGACGTCGGCATTCAACGCCGGGTCCCATGCCCCGCGCGCCTCGGCAATGGCCTGGCGAAGCTCCGGGAGGAGCGGCCTGGCAATGGCAATGGAAAGAAGCTCCGGCGAGACGCGAGCAGTATCGCGCAGGAACGGCGAAAGCGAAAAGGCAGCGACGACGAACTCCTTCAGCACCGTCTCGGATCCCAAAAGGTCGGCAACGTCCTGACGGTCGCGCGCGATATCCTTCAGGTCGGAAAGCACCGACTTCACCTCCGTCTGGCTGAGCGGCCTGACCTTGCAGGCACAGATGTCGCTCAGGCGCGTTTCGTCGGTCAGCCTCATGGTTCTCCTCCGATGGGTCGACTTGTCGGTGCAGGCTCTGGCAAGACCGCCCTGCCCACGCCCCCTCTCCCTCCTCTACCAGCCAAGGCGAGCGACGAAAACCGATCCCGGGAGAGAAAGCGGCTGATTTGTCAGCAAATTCCATTCGGACGGGGGATTCGAACAGCGATCGGGCGTCAGGACTTTGCCGGCATAGCAGCAGGAAAATGCATCGTCGCCGTCAGCCCGTGGGCATCGATGCCCTCGCCGGTTTCACTGAGGACGAGGCTGCCGTGATGAACCTCCATCACCGCCTCCACCAGCGACAGGCCCAGGCCTGTCCCCGGCTTGCTGCGGCTCTTGTCGAGACGAACGAAACGCTTGAGCACGTTGGCGCGCTCTTCCGCGGGAATGCCGGGCCCGTTGTCGGAGACGGAGACGACCGCCCCCTCGCCCTCGCGTTCCAGACGCACGCAAATCCGGCCGTCTGCAGCGCCCTCCGCATATTTGATCGCGTTGTCCAGGAGATTGCCGAGCGCCTGACCGATCAGTTCGCGATTGCCTGTGATGTGGATATCGGGTGCGATATCGGCAGTGACGGCCAAACCCGCCTCCTCGGCGGCCGGCTCGTACAGCTCGACGCAGTCGGAGACGATCTGGGACAGGTCGACAGGCAACATTTCGGCGACCGCCGAACCCGCCTCGACCCGCGAGATCATCAAAAGTGCGTTGAAGGTACGGATCAACTGGTCGGATTCCGCGATCATCTCCGAAAGCGCCTCGCGGTACTCCGCTGGCGTGGTCTTGCCGGCAAGCGCCGCCTCGGCCTTGTTGCGCAGCCGTGCCAGCGGCGTCTTGAGATCATGGGCGATGTTGTCGGAGACCTGCCGCAGGCCTTCATTCAGCTTCTCGATACGCCCCAGCATGGAATTCAGGGATTCCGAAAGCCGGTCGAACTCGTCGCCCGAGCGACCGACAGGCAGGCGCTGGCTGAGGTCGCCGTCCATGATACGCTGGCTGGCGTCCGACATGCGGTCCATGCGGCGCAGCGCGTTGCGGCCGATCAGATACCAGATCGCCAGCGCGCCGATGCCCATGATGCCGAGGGCGACGACGAGCGCCTGGCGCACCAGGCCGCGGAAGTGCTCCGGCTCGCCGAGATCGCGGCCGACCAGGATCTTCAGGCCGTTGGATAGCAGGAAGACCTCAGCGCGCGCGGCATGGCGCTCGGACTTGCCTTCGTCACCGAAGCGTTCGTAGCGAAAGGGCGTCTCGGTCCAGCCCTCCCTGTCCAGAACGCCGGGCTGGAGGGACAGCACGTTACCGGCGAGTATCTCGCCTGCGGGATTGGCGATGATATAGAGGTTGGCACCCGGCTGGCGGGCGCGACGCTCCAGCGTTCTCAGAAGACCGTTCATGCCGGCCCGGTTGAAGACGTCCTGGATCTCGGCGACCTCGCTGAGCACGGTCTCGTGCATCTGCTGGCGCAGCAGGTTTTCCGACATCGATGTGACGTAGAAGACCAGGAATGCGGCGCAGGCGGCAAACAGCAGGATGTAGAGCCCGGACAGGCGAACCGCGGTCGTCCGGAAAAGTGTCGCCATTCCCGACAGCATTCAGGCGGATACCTCGTCCTTGATCATATAGCCGGCGCCCCGCACCGTCCTCAAAAGGGGCTGGTCGAAGTCCTTCTCGATCTTGGAGCGCAGGCGAGAAACATGCACGTCGATGACGTTGGTCTGCGGATCGAAGTGATAGTCCCAGACGTTTTCGAGCAGCATGGTGCGCGTCACCACCTGGCCGGCATTCTTCATCAGATATTCGAGCAGGCGGAATTCGCGCGGCTGCAGCAGTATCTCCCGGCCGCCGCGGCGCACGACATGCGCCAGCCGGTCGAGTTCGAGATCGCCGACCCGGTAGGTCATGTCCTGCTCGGGGGTCCCCTTGCGCCGGCCGAGCACCTCGACACGCGCCAGCAGTTCGCTGAAAGCATAGGGCTTGGGCAGGTAGTCGTCACCGCCGGCGCGCAGGCCGGTCACCCGGTCGTCCACCTGGCCCAATGCCGAAAGGATAAGGGCGGGCGTATGAATGCCGCGAGCGCGCAACTCGGAAATCAGCGACAGGCCGTCGCGCCGGGGCAGCATGCGGTCGACGACGAGCGCGTCGTAGGAATTCTCCGTGGCAAGAAACAGCCCGCTATCTCCATCGCTGGCGTGATCGGACACGATCCCCGCCTCGCGAAACGCCTTGGTCAGGTAGGCCGCTGCATCCAGATCATCTTCTACAATCAGTATCTTCATGGATGAACCTTACACGGGTTATAGCGAGCTTGACAGGTTGCCTGTGACTTCCGGAAACGCGAATTGTCTTTCGTCTTCGACGCAAGCGCCGCGAAACCTTGCGATTTCGCGGCGCCGGGATCGAGCTGTGCGGGTCAGCCCTGGTCGATCGGCAGGGCGAGGAAGCGGCTGCCGTTGTCGGTCTCCACCTGGAACAGCGCCTTGGAACGACCGTCCTTGCGTGCCTGTTCGATGACCTTCGTGATTTCGTCAGCCGACTTGATTTCCTGGTTGTTGACCGAAGTGATGCGGTCGCCTTCCTTCAGACCGCGATCGCTCGCGTCGGAGTCCGGGTCCACGGCGGCGACGGTGACGCCGTTGCCGTCTTCGGACGGGATTACGGAGATGCCGAGGCTGGCGAGTTCTTCCTGGGCAGACGGCTGCTGGTCGGGTGCAGACTGCTGCTCGGAAGACGCTTGCTTGTCAGCCTCGAGCTTGGCGATGTCGACCTTGACGGTCTCCGACTTGCCGTTGCGCCAGACCGAAAGCTCGACATTTGTGCCGGGCTTGACCGCGGCCACACGCTTTGCGAGGTCGCGCGGGTCCTTGATGGTGTCGCCGTCAAGAGCGGTGATCACGTCGCCCTTCTTGATACCGGCCTTCTCACCCGGCGAACCTGCCTGCGGCTCGACGACCAGCGCACCCTGGGCCTCTGCCAGGCCGAGCGATTCGGCGATGTCCTTCGTCACCGGCTGGATCTGGACGCCGAGCCAACCGCGATCGACCTTGCCATCCTTCATCAGGTCGGACACCACGTCCTTTGCGACCGACGCGGGGATCGCAAACGCGATGCCGACGTTGCCGCCCGAGGGCGAGAAGATTGCCGTGTTGATGCCGACGACCTGACCATTCAGATCGAAAGCCGGGCCGCCCGAGTTGCCCCGGTTCACGGCGGCGTCGATCTGCAGGTAGTCGTCATAGGGGCCGGAGCCGATGTCGCGGCCACGGGCCGAGATGATGCCGGCGGTGACCGTACCGCCGAGGCCGAACGGGTTGCCGACGGCGACGACCCAGTCCCCGACGCGCACCTTGCTGTCGTCGGCAAAGGTGACGTAGGTGAACTTGCGGTTGTCCTTGTTGTCGACCTTGAGCACGGCGAGGTCGGTGCGGCTGTCCTTGCCGACCAGCTTCGCATCCAGCTCGGTGCCGTCGTTCATGATGATCGTGAAGGCGGCACCGTCGTCAACGACGTGGTTGTTGGTGACGATGTAGCCGTCTTCGGAAATGAAGAAGCCGGAACCCTGGGAGGTCGGGCGCAGGTGACCCTTGCGCTTGCCACCGTCCTTGTCGCCGAACTGGCGCTGACCGGGGCCGCGATCAGCACGCGGGCCGCCGTCCGGGCCGCCGAATTCGCGGAAAAAGCGCTTCAGCGGATGGTCGTCCGGAAGATCGTCAAAACCGCGGCCGCCGAAGTTGAAGCCGAAGCTGTTGCTGTCGTCGGAGACGGGCTTGACGTCCGACTGAACGCGAACGGAAACGACGGCCGGCGATACCGCATCGACAACGTCCCCGAAGCTTGCCACCTGGGGTGCCGTCACCTTGACGGGTTCGGCGAACGACTGGGCGACCTGCGCCGGAATGCCCGTCGCCAGCATCAGCGCGGCGAGACCGGCAACGGTCGAGGTCTTCAGGACCGTCTTGAAAGAGGGACGGAAGGAAACTTGTTTAGACATCGCAGAACCTTTTCTCTGTTGGCTCGACTGGAGATCGATGACCAAGAGATAGGTCCTCGGACATTACGGTGCACTGTCCGCGGCATGAATTTTTCGTAATGTTGGCAATATCGCGCGTATGGTGCCCCAGCTATTATGAACCGGCCCTTCCGTCCGGCCGATCCGTCCCCACGATCCGCTCCAGCGCCGTCTTCTCGTCCGCCGTCAACGGCTCGCCGACGGCCTGTCCGGAACGGCGACGGACGAACAGGGCCATCGCGATCGCCCCGCCCAGGAAAAGGACGATCGGCGCGCCCCACAGCAAAAGCGTCTCCGGCTTCAGCCGCGGCTTGAGCAGCACGAACTCGCCATAGCGCGAGACGACATATTCGATCACAGCCTCGTCGCTGTCTCCACCCGAGATCCGCTCGCGCACGAGGAGCCTCAGGTCGCGGGCAAGCTCGGCGTTGGAATCGTCGATCGACTGGTTCTGGCAGACCATGCAGCGCAGCTGCGCCGACAACGCGCGCGCGCGCGCCTCCAGCGCCGGATCGGACAACACTTCGTCCGGGTTGACGGCAAGTGCCGGGATGGCGCTCAGGACAAAGACAGCGGCAAGAAAAAGCTTGCGTATCATTCCGCTGCCTCCAGGCGCGCGGCTGCCTTCGTTGTGCGCGCGCCCTGCGGTGCACCTATCCTCAGGCGGCGGTCGAACAGCGACACGGCGCCGCCGGCCATCATGATCAGGGCGCCAAGCCAGATGCACAGGATCATCGGTTTCCACCAGACGCGAACGACGATGCCGCCGTCGCCCATATGATCACCCAGCGACACATAGAGCTGGCTGAGCCCGAAGGTGCGGATGCCGGCCTCGGTCGTCGGCATCCGCCGCGCCGTATAGAGCCGCTTCGAAGACCAGACCTCGCTCGTCTTGACCCCGCCGCGGGAAATGCTGAAATGCCCGCTCTCCTCGGTATAGTTGGGTCCGCGCCCCTGCCGAATGCCATCGAAGGTCAGCGTATATCCGCCGGCGGAAACCGTGGCGCCGGGCTTCATCTCGACGACGTGCTCGGTCTCGAATGCGGTGACGGCGACGACGCCGATCACGGTTACGCCCACGCCGAAATGGGCGAGCGCAGTGCCGAAGGCCGATCCCGGCAGGCCGAACAGGCGCTTGCGGGCAATGCCCGCGCTGACCTTGCCGACGCCTGCCCGCAGCGCCAGGTCGGTGACCGATCCGGCCAGCATGTAGAAGCCGAGCGCGAGGCCGAAATAGGCAAGCACCGGCCCGCCGCCATGCATCCACTGGACGATCGCCGCCAGTGCCAGCCCGACGCCGACGGCGGCGAAGAGGCGTTGCCCGGCGGCGAGAATGTCGCCGCGTTTCCACGCGAGCAGCGGTCCGAACGGTACGGCCAGCAGAAGCGGCACCATCAGCAGTCCGAACGTCATGTTGAAGAACGGCGCGCCGACCGAGATCTTTTCGCCGGTAAGAGATTCGAGCACCAGCGGATAGAGCGTGCCGGTCAGCACCGTGGCGGCCGCCGTCGTCAGGATCAGGTTGTTGAAGACCAGCGCGCCCTCGCGAGACATCGGCGCGAACAGCCCGCCTGCCTTCAGCGCCGGCGCGCGAAAGGCGAAGAGCGACAGGGCCCCGCCGATGAAGACGATCAGGATCGCAAGAATAAAGACGCCGCGGGTCGGGTCGGTGGCAAATGCATGAACAGAAGTCAGCACGCCGGAGCGCACGAGGAAGGTTCCGAGCAGCGACAGCGAGAAGGTCAGGATCGCGAGCAGCACCGTCCAGATCTTCAGCGCCTCGCGCTTTTCCATCACCAGCGCCGAATGCAGGAGTGCCGTGCCCGCCAGCCACGGCATGAAGGAGGCGTTTTCAACCGGATCCCAGAACCACCAGCCGCCCCAGCCGAGTTCGTAATAGGCCCAGTAGGAACCCATGGCGATACCGGCCGTCAGGAAGCTCCAGGCCATCAGCGCCCACGGCCGCACCCAGCGGGCCCAGGCCGCATCGATGCGCCCGTCGATCAGCGCGGCGATCGCGAAGGAAAAGCAGACGGAGAAACCGACATAGCCGAGATACAAAAGCGGCGGATGGATCGCCAGGCCGACGTCCTGCAGGATCGGATTGAGGTCCTTGCCTTCGCCCGGTGCCGGATCGAGACGCAGGAACGGGTTGGAGGTCAAAAGGATGAAGAGCGCGAAGGCGGCTGTGATCCAGCCCTGCACGGCCAGCACGTTCGCCTTCAGCCGGTCGGGAAGATTGCCGCCGAAAGTCGCCACCAGCGCGCTGAAGAAGGCGAGAATCAGCAGCCACAGCATCATCGAACCTTCGTGGTTCCCCCATACGCCGGAGACCTTGTAGATCATCGGCTTCAGCGAATGAGAGTTTTCCCAGACGTTCCGCACCGAAAAGTCCGAAGTGACGTAGGCGAAAGTCAGGACAAAGAAGGAAAAGAGCGTCAGCAGGAATCCGGCGGTCGCCGCCGCAGGCGCCACCGCCATCAGCGCGGGATCGTTCCTGAGCGTGCCGGCCAGCGGCAGCAGCGACTGGACGATCGATGTCGCCAGCACGAGGATCAGCGCGTAATGCCCGATTTCGATGATCACCGGATCGTCTCCTTGCCGCTGAGCGTCACGCCTTGGGCCTTCAGGCGGTCGGCCACGTCTTTCGGCATGTAGGTTTCATCATGCTTGGCAAGCACGGTGTCGGCAACGAAAACGGATCTGCCGGCGGCGAAGCTGCCCTCGGCGACGACACCCTGCCCCTCGCGGAAAAGATCCGGCAGGATGCCGGTATAGGTCACCGGCACGGTGCCGATCGTGTCGGTCACGGCAAAGGTCACGGTGGAACCCTCGCCGCGCTTCACCGTTCCCGTCTCGACGAGACCGCCGAGCCGGATGCGCGTTCCCGGTGGCACATTGGCGGTAGCAAGATCGCCCGGCACATAAAAATATGCGATCGACTGGCTGAAGGCGAACATGACCAGCAGCACCGCCGCAAGCAGGAAGCCCACGCCGCCGCCGATGACTGCCAACCGCTTTTGCTTGCGCGTCATTGCTCGCTACCCTCGACCTTGATCGCCAGTTCGCCCGCCAGCGCCAGCAGTTGCCTACCGTTCTCGCTTTGCGGCGGAAAATTCTTCAGCGCCGTGCGTAGGGCGTCCTCGGCCGCCTGTCTTTGATCCAGAACAGCATAGGAGCGGATGATGCGCATCCAGCCCTCGAAATTGTCAGGGTCTTCCTGCAGCCGGCTCGCAAGGCTTTCGACCATGCCGGCAATCATCTGGCGGCGATCATCCGGCGACATCTCGTCGGCGGCCGCCACTTGCCCGGCATCGGGATTGCCGGGCGGCTTCGCCTGCTCGCCGCGGGAAAGCCCGGCGACATGGCGGTTGACGAGCGGCAGCCAGGGCGCATCGGCCGGAGAATCCTTCGCAAGCGCTTCGAAGGCGGCGAGCGCCTCGTCGCGCCGGCCTTCCTGCTCCAGCGCCAACGCGAGGTAGAAGCGCGTGCGCGGATTGCCGGCATCCAGCGCCTGCGACTGCTGCAGCGCCTCGCGCGCATCCTTCGTGACGATCCCGCCCGACAGCGCGATCAGCGCCTCGGCGTATCCATCGAGCCTTGCTGCGGACGGTCCGAGCACGCGCATCGCCTCCCGATAGGCGTTGGCCGAATCCTCGATCCGCCCGTTGCGGTAGTAGATGGGTGCCAGAATGTCCCAGCCGGCCCCGTCGTCCGGGTTCTCGGCGAGATGGGCTTCCGCCTTGGCGATCAGGATGTTGACGTCGCTGCCGGGATTGGCAAGGCGTGCGGCCAGCGGCTGCGCGGGAAGCTCGGGATGTCCGGCCGACAAATAGAGACAGAGCCCCACCGCCGGCATGACGACGATGATCAGCGCCTGAGCCAGGAGATTGCGCCGGCGCGCCGATGCGGGCTGTCGCCCGTCCTTGCTTGCCCCTTCGCGCGCCGTGGCCGCGATCAGGCGCCGGGCAATCTCCGCCCGTGCAAGCTCGGCCTCCGCCTTGCCGATCAGACCTGCGGCCTCATCGCGCTTTAGCTCTTCAAGCTGGTCGCGGTAGACCTCGGCGTCATTCGCATCGTCGACATTCGAACGCCCCCCTGCCCGCAGCAGCGGGAGGAGCAGGACGGCCGCAACCGCGGCGGTGAGAACGGCAACAAGGATCCAGAAGAACATGAGGTCCAATTAATGGAACACCATGCCTTTTCCAATTGCAAAAGCCGAATTGACGGAGATTTGAGGCGTTTAGCCGCAAGCGGTGCGCGAGGGGCCGAAAGCCTCAGCTCAAGGGGGTCCAAGTGCCTGCCGCCGTCCGGCAGGCAGCCCCGCGGCTGACGGTCTCTCGGCCATCGGCCGCCACCGTATGGCTGTATTGGCGGCAGTTCTGAGAACCGACCTGATAGGGCGCCGCCGCAACCACAGAGCCTTGTACGCCACGGCCTTTCCATATCACCGGCTGCCCGCCCGGTGCCGCCTCGAGCGCACGATATTCGGCTTCCAGCGCCCGCTGGCGGTCGGCGGTCGACAGCGTGATGCCGTTCGCCTTGGACACGAGGCCGCCTTCAAGGGCGGAAATATATGACGCTGAGGAAACGGCAACGCCGGCCGACGCATTCGCCGCGCCCACCGTCCGCCCCGACGTCGTCGTGCAACCTGCAAGCCCGATCGAAGCAACCACCACCGGAATGGTAACGACACGCGATTTCCTGCTCACCCGGTGTGTCTGCGTCATTTCAAGCCTTTTTTCCCGATCCACGCTGGCACGCACTGCGCCGCACGCAGCAGCGCCAGCACGCCTATCTTGCACTGTCTTCGGCATCAGGCAACATCCTTTGCAACCGCGGGCAGGACGAGGCGTGCCAGGAGGCCGCCCATGCTCCCGCGCGCCAGCGTCAGCGTTCCCTGATACTCCGAAGTGATCTCGCGAACGATCGACAGGCCAAGGCCTGTCCCGGGCTTGCTTTCGTCCAGCCGGCGCCCGCGTTTCAGGGCCTCCTGGATTTGGTCCGGCTCGAGGCCCGGGCCATCGTCCTCGACTTCCACGACCACCCAGCGGCGGCGCTGGGCATCCGCATCGGTCTGATCGTCGGGGGCGAGGATGGCGCGGATCGTGACCGTGCTTCGGGCATAGCGCGCGGCGTTCTCCAGCAGGTTGCCGACCACTTCCTCCATGTCCTGCTGCTCCATCGCCACCATCAAATCCTCCGGCTCGATCGTCACCGGGAACTCGATGTCGGCATTCAGCCTGCGCATCACGCGGGCGAGGCGCTGCAGGACCGGGGCCGCCTCCGTGCGCGCCAGCACCGATTCGCGCTGGGCGGCGATGCGGGCGCGGTTGAGATAGGACTGGACCTGTCCCTGCATCGCCTCCGCCTGCGTACGCACCAGTTCGCTGTGCGGCGGAAGCAAAACGCGCGCCTCGTTCAAAAGCACCGCGATCGGCGTCTTGAGCGAATGGGCGAGATTGCCGACCTGCATGCGCGCCCGCTCGATGATACGGCGATTGCTGTCGATCAGCGCGTTGACCTCGCTCGCCAACGGCTGGATCTCGCGCGGGAAGACGCCGGCGAGCCGCTCGGCCTGGCCGGCGCGGATCTGCTCCAGCGCCTTGCGCACGTGATCGAGCGGCCGCAGGCCGATCAGGATCGCGATCGCGTTGAGGCACAGACTTCCGAAGCCGAAGCCGGCGAGCGCCAGATAGAGATTGCGGGAAAAGGCCTGGATATCGTCCTCCAGAACGTTTCGGTTGCCGACGATGCGAAAGCGCGCCGTCCGCCCCTCCTGATCCAGCACCACTTCCGTCTCGACCACTTCGACCTTGTTGCCGAAGGTATCCTCGGTCGTGTAGTAGCGCTCGTAACGCGTATCGAACGGAATGGTTTCCGTGTCGGGAATGGGAATGCTGCCGTAACCGAGCGAGGTGGAAGACATCGGCTCGCTCGGAAAATTGTCGCCGATCGGCTCGACGACCCAGTACCAGCCGGTCTGCGGCTGTGAGAAGCGCAGGTCGCCCAGCTGCGGGCTGCCGGTCAGCTGGAAGCTCTCGTCGGTCGAGACCGAATTGATGACGTTGTAGAGCTGGGCACGCAGCAGGTCCTGGAAGCTCGCCTCGGCGCTGCGCCTATAGAGCGTGGAGATCACCAGCGCGATCACCACCAGCGCCACCGCCGACCACAGCGATGCGAGCAGCAGCACGCGAAACGTGAGCGATCGAGCGCCCCCGGGTGCCTTAATGGCCATTGCCGGGCGCTTGCATGCGATAGCCGAGCCCGCGCACGGTCTCGATCAGATCGACGCCGATCTTCTTGCGCAGCCGGCCGACGAACACTTCGATCGTATTGCTGTCGCGGTCGAAGTCCTGGTCGTACATGTGCTCGACGAGTTCGGTGCGCGAGACCACCTGCCCCATATGATGCATGAGGTAGGAGAGCAGGCGATACTCATGCGACGTCAGCTTGAGCGCCACGCCGTTCACCGTCGCCTTGGACCCCTTGGTGTCGAGCCGAACAGGACCGCAGACGATCTCCGAGCTTGCATGTCCAGCCGCGCGGCGGATTAGCGCGCGGATGCGCGCCAGCACTTCCTCGACATGGAAGGGTTTTGCCACGTAGTCGTCGGCCCCCGCGTCGATTCCGGCGACCTTGTCGCTCCAGCGGTCGCGCGCCGTCAGCAGAAGCACGGGCATGCGTTTGCCGTCCGCGCGCCATTTTTCCAGAACGGTGATGCCGTCCATCTGCGGCAGGCCGATGTCGAGGATCACGGCGTCATAGGGTTCGGCATCGCCGAGATAGTGCCCCTCCTCGCCGTCATAGGCCTGATCGACCACGTATCCTGCTTCCTTCAGGGCTTCCGCCAACTGCCGGTTGAGGTTGTCGTCGTCCTCGACAACGAGAATGCGCATCTGTCTGTTCCCTTCTGTCAGGCTGCCCCGTCGGGCGGCCGGACCAGCTTACTGTATCGGCACGCGCACCGTCACCTTCCGCGGCCGGGCATTGCCCTTGCCGGGCACCAGCACCGTGACCACGCAAACGCCGTTGCGCGGCTGAGCAGATAGCAGTTCACCGCCCGTGTCCGCAACGACCTGGCGCGCGGCGTCGCTGCAGTCGGACGCCACCGTCTGGACGTCTTGAGGACGGTCCGCGGCAGACGGCGCAAACACAGCCATGCTGACGGCTGTCGCAGCGATGAGGATAGGCGAGGTCATGGACTTACTTTCGATGGCACGGTCAACTTGGCCGCAAGAATTAACGCAACGACGCTGAATGGCAAATGAATGTCCCGACGATTTCGCGCGCAGATTGGCCGCGGTCAGCGCAACCGCCTGTTGGCGGCCAGTCGTCCCGCAATAGCGATGATTCCACCGGCCGCGGCGAAAAAAGCCGTCACTTGATCGGCCAGCGTGGCCTGATCGCCGTCGCTCAACTCGATGCCGGCGAGGTTCAGGATCGAGGCTGCGATCGCGAGCACGCCACCCCATACGGTTTTCGACAGGTACCAGGGTTTGAGGTCCGATTCCATGGAAGGCTCCCTTGCTGGAATTGATCAAAGTGCGATGGTCCCGCGCGCGGCGACGCCCTCTCGGACGAGCAGCCCGAGCTGCCGCACGCGAATGGTGAGCGACGACTGCGCCGCGCCGAAGTCGGAAAGCTCGTCTTCGGGCTGGTAGACGTAGGAAGACGTATCCGTTTCCACGGAGCGAATCACCGTTACCCCGGACAGGATGTCGAGGCGGTAGGCCTCGAACGGCTCGTCGAGCGGGATGTCGAAGCCATCCCATCCGTCCGCATTGCGCCGTGCGCGACGTATCCAGGAAAACCTGACGCCACCGCCCTCGATCCGCCGGCCGCGCAGATGCACCGGCGCGATCGGCGTTTTCGCGCGAATGCCGCCGGCAAAGACCGCCGGAACGGGCACGTCGGAAACGTCGCGTGCCTCGGCGATGAAGTTGAAGCTGCGCCCCGCCTCCTCGGCGGCAAGCGAGAGCGGCCGCACCGCGCCATCGAGAATGACGAACGTGGCACCTGCGGCATGCCCTTCGACCATGGCGTCCTCGCTGCCGACCAGTCCTCGCAGCAGGCCGGCAAGCCGCCAGCGCCGGGGAGCGATTTCCTCCGCCTCGAGAAAGCCGAGGATTTCGAAGCCGCCTCCCGGCGTTGCGATCGCCAGCCGGTTCTCGCCCCCCAGCACCGCATTCCTGCCGATGGATGAAAGTGCTCCGAACGGGAGTTCGACCTCGAGCGCATTGGCCCGGTCGAACAGTCCCCAAACGCCCGGCGGCAGGTCCGCCACCAGCGTGCCGATCCGCGCCGGCCGTTCGAGGCGGACGCGCGGCAAATAGCCTTCCGCGCCCGACGAGGACGAAACCAGCATCGGCCGCCATGGCTTCGCATAGGCCGCGACGCGGGCGAAACTCTCCTCCGTCCCCGCCTCGAAGCAAGGCAGATCGAGGAAGCTCACCTCCGGCAGAAATGCCGATGCCTCCAGGCCGGCGGTCGAACGGGCGGCGCGAAGCGCAGCCGGCGCCGGTACGCTCGCCTCGCCGCCCGCAAAGCTCTGCGCCTCGATCTCGCGAACCTCGCCCTCGGCGACGCGCGTAACGACGAAACGCCCTTCCGGTCCGTCGACAAGCTCCACGACGTCGCCCGGCGTGACCGCCAGCGCATTCGGCGGCAGCCTGAAGCTCAACCTGCGCATACCGGCACGATGATCCCGCAGGGCCGCCTCCACCGCGCCTGCCGCAGCGGTCGCATGCATCACCGCCGGCAGAGACAGGCGTAGCAGCCGGTCGTTCCCGGTCGTCTTGCGGCGGGAACGGGCGGTCACCTGCTGGTAGGCTGCGGTGTCCGAGATGTGGTCGAGCACGGCTTCGCCGGCGAATTCGCCGGGATGGCCACGCACCTCCTCGAAGGCCGTCTCGTCGGGACGCTCGGCAAGCACGTCGATCGCATGCGCCGGCAGCGCCGCCCGCAGTCGCGATCGGAAGCAGAGCGTCCGCCCCTCCTCGATCGCGTCGATCTGGAAAGCCGCCATCAGCGTTTCCAGCAGGCTGCGCGCCGACACCGGCTCGGCTTGCACGAAGCCTGTGAGGTCGCCGCTCACCATCGACACGTCGAAATCGGCAAAGCCGTGATCGCGCAGGATCGCCGCGATCGTATCGGCAACCGTCGATGCGCCAAGCCGCCCATTCAGCCAGTGCCCGAGCTGCCAGTTGTGCCCGTCCGCCCAGAGCGCGTCGTTCTCCGGAAAAGCCGGATAGGGGCGCGCATCCCAGGTCCAGACAAAGATGTGGTCGGGATCGACCATGGCCGGCTCCGGCCCGCTCGCGCGCCGCCACCAGTCGAGATGGGCGTCGAGAAAGCGGCGCTGCATCGCGTCCGCCCGTCCGCCACCGGAAAAGTAGGGCAGCGCATTCTCCGCACTTTTCGGATCGGTGAAAACGTTCGGCTGGTTGGCGCCCTTGTCCACGGCCGGGCATCCGAGCTCGGTGAACCAGATCGGCTTTGCGCGCGGCACCCAGGCGGTCGGCTCGGCATGCTCCACCCCGCCCGAGCGCTCATAGTGGAGGTTCGTCCACCAGCCGGCGAGGTCCTTGTAGCGATAGAGCCAGTCGCGTCCTGCCAGACCGTCGGTGATCGGCAGGCGCACGCGCCCGGCGCGGCCTTCCGTATCCGCATAGTACCAGTCGAAGCCCTCGCCTGAGGCAATCATGCCGCGCATCGCCTCCTCGTCGTCCGCCAGCCGGAAGCCGTCCGGATTGCCCGAAAGCGCGTCACCGTCCCGCCAGTCGGACAGCGGCATGTAGTTGTCGATGCCGACAGCGTCGATCGCTGGCGAAGCCCAGAGCGGATCGAGATGGAAATGCACCTCACCACTGCCGTCGGCCGGGTGATAGCCGAAGTATTCGCTCCAGTCCGCACCGTAGGTCAGCTTCGTCTCCGGTCCGAGGACGACGCGCACGTCCTGCGCCAGCGCGCACAATTCCTCGACGAAGGGAAATGCGCCCGCCCCGTCACGCACCTGCGTCAGCCCGCGCATTTCCGACCCGATGATGAAACCGTCCACGCCGCCCGCAGCCTCCGCCAGCAGCGCGTAGTGAAGGACCATGCGGCGATAGCCCTCGTCGTCGCCACCGAAAGAGACCGATGCTCCCGAAACGGAGAAGTTGGCCGCCTGTGCGTCCCCGCAGAAGGCGGCCACCTGCGCGCGGGCCTCAGCCGTCCTGTCGGCGCTCGCCGGAAGCCCCGGTGCCGGATGGCAGGTGATCCGCCCACGCCAGGGATAGGGAGGCTGCCCCGTGCCGCCATAGGGATCGGGCAGCGCGTTTCCCGCCGGCACGTCCATCAGCACGAAGGGATAGAGATAAACCGTCAGACCTCGCGCCCTGAGGTCGGCAATCGCCTCAACGACGCCATCGTCGGAGGGCGTGCCGCCATAGGCGGGGCCGCCGCCGCTTTCGCTGACGAGATGCGCCGCCTGCCGCCCGATGCCATCGACCCGCCAGGGCCGGCTTTCGTCGCTGCGCGACGCCACTTCCACGCCGGGCAGGATCCGGCAATGGCCGGCGCGAAGGTCGGTGCCGAACCAGGCGACGACCAGCGCCACGCGCTCCAGATTGGGGCACAGCGCCTGCAGCTCGTCGATCGAGGCGGTCCAGTCGGACTGCGCGACCTTGTTGTTGCGGTTGATGTTGCGCCCCTCGCCCGCGCCGATCCGCTCCGTCACCCGGCGCGGATCGTAGCCGTGCTCGCTGGACCCCGGAATGACCGTGACGGCACGGATCCGGTTTTCCAGCGCACCCGTCGGACGCAGCACCTCGAACTGCAAGATCGGTATCCGGTTGCCGAAGCCGTCGAGCGGCAGCCGCTCGAAAACGGCATAGGCAAGGCCGCGATAGGCAGGCGCGTTGCCCGTCCCCTGCTTCGCCTCGATCAGCGGGTCCGGCAGCTGATCGGCATCGCCACGATGGATGCGCATCGGGATGCTGGTCAGGTCGAGTTCGCGCCCGTCCGCCCAGACGCGGCGCACGCCGGCGATCGGTCCCTCGCAGATGCCAACGGCGAAATTGGCAAAGTAGCTGTAGGTCTCGACGCGCGGGCCGGTCGCCTTTCCGCCCGACCGCTCGGAGGTCACCTCCTCCTCGAAACGCGTCGCCCAGATCAGCGTGCCGCCGACGCGCGCGGTGCCGTAGACCCGGCTGACGCCGGCCCCCTCGTCGGCGCCCGGAATGCGGCCGTCCTGCAGCCGGGGTCCGCTCACCGTGGAGCTTCCGCCGATCAGCGCACGATCGACCGCCGAGCCGGCAAGTGCCCCGATCGCGCGGCCGGCGATCGCCCCGAAAGGCCCGAAGATGCCGCCCAGCGCAGCACCCGCCGCCTGAAACAGGATTGTCGCCATGAAACCGCCTCCGGCTAGTTACGATGTCCCGCGGAATGATCAACCGACCGCTTCACCGCGCCGCGCACCGCACGAAAATGAATGTTTGCAACGTCTTGTCAGAGTTCCCTGACAGACCGATTCCGCCAGCACGAACAGTCCCGTCACCGCCGGTCTTCCGGGCAGCGGGGCGATCGGCTTCAGATCTTTTCCGGGAACCGGAAGACACCGCAGACCCGCCGCCGCCATGCGGGCACGAGTGCGGATTCGATCACCGCCGCCTGTTCGTAGGCGTGGATGAAGTGCCCCGGAGTGCTCAGGATACCCACGTGCTTGGCGGCACAATCGGCCCGCCAACGAAAGAGCAGCACGTCGCCTGCGACCATCTCCCCAGGCGGCACCGCCGGGCCGAAATGGCGGACGGCGGCGGCAAGCAGCCGGTCGCCGCCGTCCCGCTCCGCCCAGTCCGGCTGGTAGGGTCCCGGCGCCTCGGGTTCGCAGCCGTAGAGCTCGCGCCAAACCCCGCGCACAAGTCCGAGACAGTCGCAGCCCACACCCTTGCGGCTCGCCTGATGGCGATAGGGCGTGCCGATCCAGCCGCGCGCAGCTTCGACGGCCCGCTGAGCATTGCCCGCCTCATTCATAGAGCGGCCTGCCGTCATGCACCGTGTCGCCATCGGCATATCCGTAGGCGAAATCGCTTCCGGGCATATGCGGGAAACCCCTGAAATTGAGGTGGTTTGCAAACTTCGCCCGGCAGGTCGTAAAGCTCTTGTCGCAGCCGGCCACAACCGAGAAGCGGTCGCCGACGGCGACCGGCAGCGCCATCGGCAGCCACAGCGTCAATTCCGCCGCGTCCTCCCCCTGTCGATGGTCCTCGATATCGGCGGCCAGCCCGGCATTTTCCCCGTCGGCAAAGGTCAGCACCCCATAGCGGAAGAAGCGCGTGGCAAAGCCGTCGAGCCCCGTTACCCGCAATCGCCGCTCGTCGAGAACCTCGCTCACCTCACCGTCCGCGCGCAGACCGCCCGCTTCCAGAGCAACGCCGCAGCGCGCATCGCCGAGAATGGCGTCGCAGCGGTGGCCGTAGATGCGGCCCTTCACCTGGTCGAGGGAGTGCGTCATCCGTCTCAGCTCGGCGCGAAAGGCCGCACCCGCGCGCGTCACCTCGCCGATCTCGCCGGTCCGCACCAGCATGCGCCGTGCGGGCTCCTGCCAGTCGACGAGGAAGACCTCGACCTGCGCCCCGTCATATCGGCCGGCGACGAGGTCGGCCTCGCTGATCGCGCTGGAAGAAAAGCCGCCCGCGATCTCGCTCGCCTCCGCGGCAAGGCCGGACCCGGCCTCCGCGTCGCTCGCCTGAAAGCCGCTCGCCGCATGAAACGCCAGGCCGGCAAAGGCAAGGTCGCGGTCGTGCTCGGTGAAGCCCAGCACGGTTCCGTCACGCCGCGTCACGCGCCAGCACTGGCACAGGGTCGAGGCGTCGTTTAGCAGGTGAGCGGCCAGGTCGGCCGGGATCTGTCTCATGGCAATACTTCCACCAGCGGGATCGAGGGAATGCGACCGGCGCTGAACTGCGCGAGATCGATGTCGATCCGGTCGGTGTCGAAGCGGACAGGCACGTCGAACTCGAAACCCGCCCGCACGACCTGTCCTTCAGCGGGAATGGCGCCGGCCGAAAACGTGACCACGCCGCTGTCGTGGTCGACCGCATAGTCCGCTGCCGGCGCGGCCACCCCGTCGACCGATACGCTCACGCTGCCCTGCACGGGCTTTGCGATCACCCGCGTCGTTGACCCGCCCGCATCGCGATAGACCTTGACGAGCTGGAAGCCCGCCGTTTCGCCGTCGCCGGTGCCGACGTGCTGGTCGGTGGGCGAGATCGCCTCGCCCGGCGCGCAGGACTTGAAATCGACGGGATCGCGGAAGCGGAAGCCGTAGAGCTGCCCCGCCCGCGCTTCGAAGAAGGCGAGCACCGCATAGAGATCGTCGATCGAGCGCACGCCGGAACCGGCGTCGTAATGCCTTCTTGCATTGTGCCAGCGGCGGTTGCGGTTCTCCCGCCCGTTGGAAAGCGAGACGATGTCGGTGCGCCGCACCGGGCCGCCACTGGTGCCGAGCGCGATCCGCAAGGGAAAGCGGACGTCGTGAAATCCGGTCATGGTGGTTACTCCGCCAACGTCAAAGGCCGCGCCGGCCGCGGCCGACCGCGCGTGTCAGCATGGCCGCGATCTGTCCCTGCGAGCGCGTGAAGCTTGCCGCGTCGGTCGCGCTCACGTTGAAGACGATGTTCGTCGCCCCGCCGCCTGCGCCTGCGGCGACGCCAAGCGCTCCGTCCGGTCCGCGCTGCAGCGGCAGGATCGCCTCCGCACCCGCCTCGCCCATCAGGCCGAGGCCGCCGCCCGCACCAGTGCCCGTCGCAAAATAGGTCGGCGCAGCGACGACCCCGCCCTTGGCAAACGGCGTGACGCTGCCCGCAAGACCCGACAGTGCCGAACCGATCAGCCCTTCGAGCGGCTTCAATCCCGCCGAAAGGCCGATATCGCTGATCCGCAAGGCCAGTCCCTTCAGCACACCCTCGAGCCCGCGCCCGTCGACCGTCGCGCCCTTGAGCGCCCCCGTCAGCGCGGCGCCGAAGGAGCGCGAGCGCGCCTCCAGATCGTCGAACACGTCGCGCAGGGCCTCCGCACTCTCCACGGTGCCGGCCAGCGGCCGATCATCCATTTCCGCCATCGCAATTGCTCCCTTCGCTCATTTCCGAAATTGCAGCGAACGCCTAAGGCAGATCCCGCCCATGCCGTGACGATCCGCAAATTGGACGCGCAGCACGTTGGCAGGCCGCTCAACGATCGGGCGTAGCGACAGCGCCGCCGCCCGCCGCTCCCGCCATGCGCCCCCGGTCGGGATAGCTGCGCATCAGCGCCAGCAGGGCGTTGCGGTCGGGGGCGCCACCGGCTGGCGCTTCGGCATGCAGGCCGCTTGCGATCGCCAGTTCCAGTGGCGTCATCGCCCAGAACGTCTTCGGATCCAGCCGCATCCGGCAAAGCCCCTCATGCAGCGCCGCCTTCCAGGGAAAGGGTGCTGCCGATGGGCTCAGCCGCTCCCCGGATGCGGCAACGGAGGGTTTTGGACGTCGCCACCCGCCGCTGCCGCACCGCCGGTGCTGCCGGCCGCGCGCGATCCATGTTCGTTCGCCGCCGGCGCAAAGGTAACGGACAGAAGTTCGGCGACGATGCGCGCGAACCCTTGGATCCCGCCCTCCGCCGTCATGGCAGCCACGTCCTCGTCGCTCATGAGGTTGCCGCCGCCCCGAAGACCCGCGCCGACGATGCGGATGATGTCGTGCGCGCCGATGGCCCCGCGCGAAAAACGGGCCGCCAGTTCATTCAGGCTGTCGATGGCGAACGCCGTCTCCAGCTCAGCCAGCGCGCCGAGCGTCAGGCAGAGAATGCGGCGTTCGCCGTCCAGCACCGCCTCGATCTCACCGCGTCGCCGATTGGCCCGCCCCGTCATCACGGCACCCCGAATGCGAGCGCGCCGGCCGATTCGAGGGCAATTTCGAACAGCACCTCGCCGTCATGCGACCCGGAATATTCGAGCGCGGTGATCTGGAACGCGCCCGTCACCGTCCCGAAATCGGGGATCGCCAGCTGCCAGGAAAGAACGGTACCGGCGAAAAACGCCGCCCGCACCAGCGCGTCCGACGCCTGGTCCTTGAAGATGCCGCTGCCGGAGACGGATGCGCGCTGCACGCCCGCGCCGCCCAGAAGCTCGCGCCAGCGCCCGGCCGACTGCGCGTCCGTCACATCGACGGTCTGTGCGTTGAAGGACAGCCGCTTGGAGCGCAGCCCCGCGACCGTCACATAGCTTCCGCCGTCCTCGACCTTCAGCAGAAGGTCGCGTCCCTTTTGCGCCACCATGCGCCACTCCTTTTCAGTTCGATCAGACGTCCCGTTCGGTCGGAGGGCGCGCAACGGCGCCCCCGACAAATCTCATTCGGTCACCGCGCGGAAGCGCATCTCGGCGCGGTGGAACGGCT
This sequence comes from Mycoplana rhizolycopersici, assembly GCF_013378445.1. GTDB lineage: Bacteria > Pseudomonadota > Alphaproteobacteria > Rhizobiales > Rhizobiaceae > Mycoplana > Mycoplana rhizolycopersici. Next base: position 82,823 of record NZ_JABXYK010000002.1, on the reverse strand, counting down.
TGCCCCTGTCGCGGCCGATCCGCGTGGAGCGGTGCAGCAGGCTGACGAGGGTGAAGCCTGTGACGGGAATACCGGCGTCGTGCAGCAGGGCATGCAGCCTCGCCGCAATTGCCTGCGCCTCCCGGTGCCCGTCCGCCTTCGACCAGGCGGCGAGCGTGATGAAATGCTCTTCGCCCACCTCCGTCGCGGTCGAATGGTCGCGGCTCTCGATCGCCTCGATGACGACGACCGGCAGGTGCTGCCGGTCCAGAAGCCGGTCGCAGATGCCACCGGCGCCGATCAGCGCCGTCAGGGCGGCGTCGCCGGCAAGCCTGTCGTGGATCGCTTTTTGCAAGGCGGATGCGGCGCTCATCGTTCCATCTCCTCGCAGTCGCAGACGACGTAGCGCCGGCTCTCGTCCGGGTCGCGGAACGTCCTGATGTCGAAGAGGCGGGCGCCCTTCCTAAGGCGCATGCCGCTTGCAAGGTCGTCACGGTTGCGCAGCCAGATCCGGTGCGTCACCCGCATTGCATCCGTATCCGCCGTCGCGAAGCGGCCTGCGGAGACCGGCTCGATCCGCGCCCAGGCGGAGCCGAGTGCGACATAGGTCCGGCTGACGCCGCCCTGCCCGTCCGGCGTCTCCGTCGAGCGCTCCAGCACCACCCTTGCGGTGAAGACGCCGGCATCGAAGGAAAGGCGTGCCATCACAGCCTCCGGATGCGGAAGGGTGCCACCAGCCGCTCGTAGCCGGGCGGCACCGCGCCCGGCTGGTCGCTGGCCGATAGAACCCCGCGCAGCTCGAACATTGCCGCCACATGCGTCAGCAGCGCCCGCTTCAGGGTGTCCGGCACGTCGGTGCCCGCCTCGCCGAAGCCGGCGGTGAAGTCGATCTCGATACCGTTCAGCGCCAGGCCGGGCGCCGGCAGCTCCGGCAGCATCAGCCGCGCCGGGCGCGCGGCGCCGTCGAGCACGGCACCGGACAGAGCGACCTCCACCGGCATGCCGGCGTCGTCGTAAACCGTAACGCTGTCAATGGCTTGCACCGGCCCCCTGACGATCTGAATCATCCGGCTTGCGGGCCAGGCATCCAGATAGAGGCGGAAGCTTCGCGCAATCAGCGCCAGTCCGGTCACGTGCTCCAGGTGCTCGCGCGCGGTGCGCACGAGGGCGGCCAGCAGCTCGTCCTCGGCGCCGTCGTCGAGGCGCAGGTGTGCCCGCGCCTCGGCAAGCGTTATCGGCTCCGCGCCTGGCGGAGAAAGTTCGGCAATGGTCATGGAGGGGCTCGCGATTGGGAGGGATGGCCGATGCTTCGCCGCCAGTGTTCCAAGGCACACATGCGGTAGATCGGAGGCGGGTGGATGCGGCGGGAGGCCTTCCGCATCCACCCCTCATACCGGCGGCTTGGGGGATACCCGCCGGTACGATGCGTTCGAAGGAAACGCCGATCATGGCGTTTGGTTGCGGATCGCCGCCTCAGCTTGCGGCGAATTTCACCAGCTTGATCGCCTCGAAATTCTGCACGCCGCCGCCCACGCGCTTGGTCGTATAGAAGAGCACGTAGGGCTTGGCAGAATAGGGATCGCGCAGAACACGCACGCCTGTGCGATCGACGACGAGATAGCCGGCGCGGAAGTCGCCGAAGGCGATCGAGAAGCTGTTTGCGCCGATGTCGGGCATGTCTTCGGCCTCGGCAAGCGGGAAGCCCATCAGCGAGGCCTGCTGGCCGGGTCCGGCCGGCGGACGCCAGAGATAGTTGCCGTCGGCGTCCTTGAACTTGCGGATCTCGGCCTGCACCTTGCGGTTCATCACGAAGGAGGCGTTCTGGCGGTGGCCCGCCTTCAGCGCGTAGATCGTGTCGACCAGCGTGTCGGACGGACCGGCCGCCTTGAAGGCGCCGGCATTGCCGGTGGCGATGTAGCCGATGCTGCCCCAGGCCCAGTCGTCGTCGGCAACATTGGTGTAGCTCAAAAAGCCCTTCGGCTTGTTGACCCCGTCACCGGTAACGAAGGCGGTGCCCTCCTGTTCGCCGAAGACGACGTCGACCTCGGAGGTGATCCAGCTTTCGACATCGACGGCCGCATCGTCGAGCAAGGCGGCCGTCGCCGCCGGCATGGCGTAGAGTTCCATGGTCGGGAAGGCGAGTTCGGCAAGCTGCACCGTCCCGGTCTGCGGACGCGCCGCGGCCTCGGCTACCCAGCCGGCCGCCATGCCGCTCGTCGAGAACGGCTTCTTCAGGACGGCCGAGGAGACCTGCCGGACGGTGGCAAGCGCCCGGATCGGCGAGGCCGCCGAAAGCCGGCGGCCGATCTCGGTATCGGTCTCGGCCGGCACCAGGTAGCCGCCATCGGCGGCGGAACCGACCGACATCGCCTTGCCCTCGAGCTCGCGCAGCCCCGCCTCGTCGCCGCGGCGGATATAGGCGGAGAACGCCTGCTTGTGCTCGGCCGCCTCGATGCTGTCGCTGCCGCGCGAAAGCGCCGGCCGCGCCTTCTTCAGCGCCATCTGGTCGAGCGTGCGCTTGTGCTCGTCCATCGCCTTGTTGATGCGCTCCAGCTTGTCGCGGGTGACGACGTCGGCCGTAAGCTTCTGTTCGATCTCGCCGAGCCTGCGGTCATTCGTCTCCTTGAACGCCTCGAAGGCCTCCATGAAGTCGTCGAAGGCCGCCGTCATCGTCTCGGGTGCCGCCTTGGTCTCGGGCGCTGCGGTCATCGCCGGCGCGGTGGTCGTAATTTCCATCCTCATTGCGTCTTCCTTTTGGCTGGAGCATTTCCAGCCCAAGCGGCATCGCTTCGGCTGGAAATGCGGGGAAAAATAAGGATCTGGAGCAATTCCGGTGAAGCGGATTTCACCGGAATTGCTCTAGAGTTTCATCATCCGCGCCGCCCGCCGCATGGAACGGACCAGCTCGGTTTCGCGATCGCGGAACCACCGCGCATTCTTGACATTCGAGACCCGCGCCGAGGGCAGCATCGGAAAGGTCACGATCGAGATTTCCCACAGGTCCGCCTCGAGGATGCGTCGCACCCCGCTTACGCGGTCGGTCCGCGAACGAACGGTCTGGAAGCCGATCGACAGGCCGTCGAGCGCACCGCTCTTCATCAGCTGATGCACCTCGCGGGCCCGCGCCACGCCGGGCGAGAGCACGCCCTCGACATAGAGCCCGCGCCCGTCCTCGCGGATCGTCCGCCAGCGGCCCAGCGGCTCGTTCGGATCGTGCTGGAACAGCATGCGCACGCCCGCCGCCCCACGCTTCTGCAGCGATCTTGCAAAGGCGCCGGGCTGGATCGCGTCCTTGCCCAGGTCCACCTCCTCGAACACGCTCGCATAGCCCGAAAAGACCCCGTCTCCGGTCACGCCGGACAGCGTCAGGTCCGCATATTTCTTCGTCCGCCAGACCGGCAGCCCGTCAGTCGTCATGAGAAGTCTCCGATATTGGAACGAACCCGTCGGCAGGGGCAGCGGGCAGCCACAGGCCGCAGAAAGGCCACGAAGCCGCAGCAAGCCGCCGACACCCAGGAAGGAACAGAAACGTCGCCGCACCCGCCTTCTCCCCGCCTGCGGGAAGAAGGTGCCGGCAGGCGAATGAGGGGAAAAAGGAGCGAGCAGGTGACCGCAGGAAACCGGCGCGGCACAAGACCGGCACCGCCCGCCACTCCCTCGGTCTTCCAAAGCGTGTGGCGTCTATTTGGAGCCATTCCGTTGGCTCCCATCGGCTACGACACGCTCTAGCCCTTCATCCTGTCTGCCGCCCGCATCAGCACGCCAAGCCCCCACCAGGCGCTCAGGCTGGCGGCGGCGGAGCCTGCAAGCGTCACCTCGTAGCGGGAGATGAAGGCGACGATGTCGAGGCGGGTGGCGATCCACATCCCGGTCGGGCCGCCGAAGATCATCCCGCAGGTCAGGCCGGTAATGAAACGCGAGGCAGCCTCGCGCCGCCCCTTGGGCAACATATAGACGAGCGACACGGCAGCACCCGCCGCCGAGCCAACCCAGCGTGCGCCCCAGAGCGGCGCGTCGTTTCCGAAGTCAGCCATCGTTAAACCTTTCCGATATACCTGATGTCGCCCGGTTCACGCAGGCGAACGCAACGCCGCCGCCCGGCAAGGCGCGACGTCCCGTCTCCTGGAAATTTCCGAATCTTTTGAATCTCTTGGCGGACGCCGCTGGGAGATCGATTCAATCGGCTGAGAAGCCGATTCAACCGCCCCTTTGGCGGTTTCAGCGCCCGACCCGCGTCCCATGAACTTCACACAGAACACGCGCGCCTGATGGACGTCAGTATCCCACCGCCTGCCGCTTCTCCTCGTCGCTGAGGAAAGTCGCCGCGCCGACCCGCGACCACAGTTCGCCGCGCTCGGCCGAAAGCCCCGACACCTGGTCGAGGTCCGGCGCCAGCCGCAGCGCCGTTTCCCGCCCCTCCGACAGCCAACCCGACAGGGCAGAAGCGGTGCGGAAGATCAGCGGCAGCACCGTCAGGCGCCAGAAGGCGCGGTTGGCTTCCTGGTAGTTGGCATAGGTCGCGTCGCCGGGAATGCCGATCAGCATCGGCGGCACGCCGAAAGCCAGCGCGATGTCGCGCGCCGCCCCGTTCTTCGCCTCGACGAAGTCCATCTCGCGCGGGCTCATGCCCATCGCCTTCCAGTCCAGCCCGCCCTCCAGAAGCATCGGCCGGCCGGCGCGCGCCGGTCCGGAATAGCCCTCCTCCAGCTCCGCCTTCAGCCGCTCATACTGGTCGGGGGCGAGATTGCCGCCGTCCTTCGGCTGGTAGACGAGCGCGCCGGAAGGACGTGCCGAATTGTCGAGCAGCGCCTTGTTCCAGTGCGCGGCCGCGTTGGAGAGGTCGAGCGCTGTGGAGGCAGCCTCCAGCGGCGCAAAACCCAGATGATCGTCGAGCGGATGAAAGAGCCGCAGATGCAGCACGGCGGCCCCCTCCTCGCCGGCCGGATCAGCCGCTGCGGGATATCGCCGCGCATGGCCGCCAGCCCGGTACTCATAGGCTTCCGGCCAGCCGTCCCGCCCCTCAAGAACCCGCATCCGGTCGGGCCGCAGAAGATGCAGTTCGCGCAGCGTCCCGCCGATGCGCACGCCCTCGATGAAGGCGTTGCCGGAGATCAGCAGGTGGCCGTACAGCGCTTCGAAGAACTCGTTGCCGCCCAGGCGCGGGTTCGGCCGGGCCAGCAGCGCGACGGCCACATCGTCCGTCGTCTCCTCCGCGCCCTCGTAGACCAGCCAGGGCACCGAAGCCGCCGCCTCGGCGATCATCCGCACGGCGCGGTGCGCCACCGGATTTCGCATGAAACCCTCGCGTGCCAGCGCCGCATAACTGCGGCTCGTCCAGCGGGCGCGCCCCTCCGCAGTCAGCGTCACGAAGCCTCCTGCCGTCGCCTTGGTTTCGGGAATGGCAACGCCATTCGCCCCGGCGCGCCGCCAGGGCAATGAAAACGGAAATCTCATCGGAAATGTCCTCGTCGAAAGGGCTGTCGCCGGCGGCTCGGTGTCGGCCGCCGCGGTGTCGGTTCTGGCAGATCCTCAGCCGGTGGTGTAGCTGATTGCCGAATAATAGTGCTTTGCGTAACGGGCGATGTCGTCGGCACGATCGTAGCCGTTGACGATGCGGCGCGCCTCGACCCATTCCTCGCGTGGGCCGTCAAAGAAGTCGCCCAGTGACTTGCCCGTATAGCGCCCCTCGATCATGCCGTCGAACAGCATGGTGAGCGCGCCGTCCGTCTGCAGCGCGTCGTCCGGGGATTCTGCGATTCCGAACTTTTCGTAATTCGTCTTCCCGGTGATCTGCACCAGCCCACGGCCGCGATAGCGCCAGCCCTCACCGCTTGCCTCGTCGCCATTGCCCAGCCTGTCGGCATAGACGCGATTGGCGATCTTTTCCGGCTTTCCGGCATAACGCGCCGCCTCCGCCGCATCCTTGAAACGCCCTGGGAAGACCTCGAGCAGGCGCTTGGCGGAATAGTTCAGGTTCTCTTCGACCGGCTGCATCCTTCCGCCCGTCTCGTGATAGGCCGTCGCCAGCATGTAGGCGAGCCAGCGGTCGTCGTCTTTCGGGATGTCCTTTTCCCAGCGGTCAAGAATCGCCGAATGCCCGTCCACGGCGTCCTGGTCCAACCCGTTCTTGTAGAGGTGCGTGCGCACCCGGTCGAAGAAGAACTTTCGGTTGATCGACATCATCCCCTCCGTCACAGCAATATTTTCCACAAGCGCATGGCGGCCTCGGTGCGCGCCCGGCCGGCCAAGGCCGCGTTTGCTCTCTTCAAGCACCACGCCACCCCGCGCAAATCAGCCCCGTCGCAATGCGGCCGCAGCACTTGCCACGCTCCGCTCTGTGGCAGTGTCTGCTCTATCGCCGTCGTCGAATGCATCCGGCGGTTTCAGCGCACTCAACCATAACGGAAAACGAAATGCACGCAAAAACTGCATAATTCATGTAAGCTCGCTATAATTGCATCAAATCTCTCGCACGCGCGGCTCGCCGCGCCGTTCCAGAACCAGCGCCGTCAGCGCCCAGACCAGCGCGTCGAGGCGGTCGGGAGACCGGCCGGAAGACAATCCGTCCGGACCGAAGTCGCACATCTGGTCCTCCAGCTCGGGAAAACTGCCGGCATGGACCACCCGCCCCTGCTCGTAGAGTGCTGCAACCGGCTCGGCGCGCAGGAACTTGCCGCGCGTCGCCCGCACCATGGTCACCGGCAGGGCCGCGTCGATACTGCGCAGCACCGCCGTTACCATGTCGCCGCCCTGGTTGACCTCGGCCACCACCCGGTCCGAGTCGAAGCGGCGGAAGGCGCGGACCACAGCCCCCGCCCATCCGGCCGGGCTCGCGCCCACGACGGAGAGGTCGGCGAGAACCACCGCCCGGCCCGCCTCGTCGAGCCCGGCCACGACGATCCCGCAGCAGGAATGCGCCGAGGCCGTTGCCGGCGGATCGACCGCCACGACGATGCGCGACAGCGGCCCGGACATCCGCTGGCGGATCGCCTCCAGCCTGTCGCGGCTCCACAGCGCATCCTCGCGGTCGGCGATCATCTCGCCGTCCAGTTCCTGCCGTCCGAGGCGCGTGCCGCCATAGCGCTCGTTCAGCGCCTCGATGAAACCTTTCGCCAGGTTTCCTGCATTGTCGGCAGTGCGGATCTTCGCCAGCACCGTGCCCCGGTCGGACGCCATCGCCCGCAAAATCTGTACCGCACGCGGCGTCGTCGTCACCAGCGTCCGCGGCCGGTCGCCCAGCCGCAGGCCGAACTGCAGCATGTCCCAGGTTTCCTGCCCATGCCGCCATTTGCCGAGTTCGTCGCACCACGCCAGGTGAAACTGCGGGCCGCGCAGGCTTTCGGGATCCTCCGACGAGAAGATCTGCGCGATCGTCCCGTTCGGCCACACCAGCCGCCGGCGCGAGGCTTCGAATTCCGGCCTGTGCCGCCGCGCGATGCGGCAGATGCCGGAAACTCCGTCGATCATCACCTCGCGGGCGTCGCCCAGAGTTTCGGCCACCAGCGCGATCCTGAGCTTGCCCGTCCTGCGCGCCACCTCGTGAACCCATTCCGCCCCCGCCCGCGTCTTGCCCGATCCGCGCCCGCCCATCAGCAGCCAGACGCGCCAGTCGCCTTTTGGCGGCTCCTGCGCGGGGTGGCGTTGCAATTCCCACAGGCGGAGACCCGCAGCCAGCGGCAGTCCGGCAACATCCAGCGGCCGGTCGATAGCTGACGCCAGATCCGCCCCGGTTTCGATGCCGCCACAGTCAACCGACTGCGGTGTGCCACGTTCCGTTTCGCTCAGGCCCGGAGCGGTGCCAAGACCAGAGCCCGTACCGGTTCCGGTTTCTCTTCCGGTTCCGATGGCACACTCCATGTGGTTCGCATCCTTTTCCGTGCCCCAGGCCAAGCCCTCAACGACAGCAGCAACGGTGGCGCCGGGAGAATGCGAACTGCATCCGCCGCCCGCCGCGCCATCGCCGATTGTTGATGGCCGCATCTGAGCCGCGGCATCCGCCGTTGGCCTCACCTCTACCTCAGGGTCTGTCGAAGGCTTCGCCCGCACCGCGGCAACTTGCGCTGGCTGCGCCGTCCCCTCCGCCGCACGAACGGCTTGCTGCTGCGCGGCCTTTTCGCCGGCAGCACCTTCCGCAACATTGCTGGATCCGATCCGCGCTTGCAGCACCGTCATCGTGGCGAGTGCATCTGTCACTGCCGCCTTATGTCGCTTGCCCACGCGTGCCGCCTCATCCGCCATGCGCCCGCTCGCCTTTGCAATTGCCTTTTCGATCTTCCGGGCGAGCCGGCGCTCCTCACGGGCCGTTCTTGCCGTCGGCGCCACTGCCGGAAACCGCGCCGCCTTCCGTCCGCTCCGCGCAGGTCCCATGTTCCGCCTTCCACTTTTCGAGATAAGCGCGCGCCTTCGCCTCGACGCGGCGGTCGAACTCGGCGATCAGCGCGTCGATGTCGGCCACCTCGCCCTGACGCTCCTCGGCATCCCGCCGCTCGCTCATGATCGTCCGCTGCAGGCTGTCGATTTTCTCCAGCGTGCGCACGATCAGCGATACAGCCTCGATCGCCGCCTTCGCGTCGGCCTGCCCGAGCTTGCGTTCGGCCTCGTCGGCCGCCTCGGCGGCAATCTGCTCGGCGGAGCGCCGCTGGCTCTGGAACCGCTGGAAGCGTTCGCGCAATTCCTTCGTCATCTGCGACAGCATCGCCTGCATGTCGCCGAGCGGGTCGCCATCCACCTCCGACTTGAGGTCGAGAACCGCCGCCGCGCCGCCTTCGCCCCACCGCACACCCGCGGCAAAGCCGTCATAGGCCGGCTGCGTCGCCGGCAGGCCGAACAGGCCTGGATCGACGTCGTCAAAATCGTGCATCACTTGCTCCGGAAACAAAAAAAGCGCCGCGATCCTGACCGGACGGGCGCTTCAGCTCATATCTGAACAACCAGCTCAAACAGCCGGTCGGCGGGCGGATATCACCCCGGACAAGGGAGGCGACCCGCGCTCATGTCATAGCCGCCAGAACGATGGCCATGCGTGGCTTGGCCCATCCTGGGCAGCGTTGCGACCCGAGCGGTTCTGCCAGCGTAGCCCGGTATCGATCTCGTCTTTTCCCGGGACCACCCACAGCGTTTCGGCCGCCCGGCGACCTCTCCGCCCGCACTTTTCCGACTGTAGCAATACCCTACCAAACGACCGTCACGCCGTCAAGGATTTTTTTCCTATTCCGGCAAGAAAACACCGCCGCGGCATCACCTTTCAGCCCACCCCGATCCGTGCTACCTTTGAACATGTTATCCGAAGATCTGGTCCAGATGGCGCTGGCAATGCCGGGCGCCGAGGAAAGCGCTCATTTCGGCAAGCGCGATTTTCGCGTGCGTGGACGTATCTTTCTGACCCTTCCCGAAGCCGGCCGGGCCGTCTGCAAGCTGACGCCGGGCCAGCAGGCCATGCTTCTGCAAACCGAACCCGGACTGTGCGCCGCCGTTCCGGGCGGCTGGGGGCACAAGGGCTGGACCTCGCTCTATTTCGCCGGTGCGAATCGTGAAACCGTCCAGCACATCGTCGAAACCGCGTGGCGAAATGCCTCGCCCGCCCGCAAGCCGTCGCCCGCCACCGGGCAAGGCGCCGCGGAAGAGCGGCCCACCAGCCACTGATTGCGCATCTTGCCCGGCGCAGCACGGGGCAAAGCGTCGGCGTACAACTCCCCGCCTCGCCAAAAAATGTCTTTCTTTCTTCCGCCGGATGAATAGAAGTTCGATCCGAACCGCCGCAAAGCCGGCACTTCTATTTGACCGCCCTCTGGCGGAACAGAACAAGACGATGGGTTTCATATGCGGATTGTGATGATTGGCGCCGGCTATGTCGGCCTTGTTTCGGGTGTGTGCTTCGCCGATTTCGGCCACGAGGTCATCTGCGTCGACAATGTCGAGGAAAAGATCGAGGCGCTGCGCAAGGGCGAGATCCCGATCTTCGAACCGGGCCTGCACGAGCTCGTCAAGTCCAACAGCGAGTCCGGCCGGCTGAGCTTCACCACCGACCTCGAAAAGGCGGTCGCCTGGGCCGACGTCGTCTTCATCGCGGTCGGCACGCCCTCGCGCCGCGGCGACGGCCATGCGGACCTGACCTATGTCTATGCCGCTGCCCGCCAGATCGCCAAGGCCATGGACGGCTACACCGTCGTCGTCACCAAGTCGACCGTGCCGGTCGGCACCGGCGACGAGGTCGAGCGCATCATCCGCGAGACCAATCCGGACGCGGATTTCTCCGTCGTCTCCAACCCGGAATTCCTCCGCGAAGGCGCGGCCATCGGCGACTTCAAGCGTCCCGACCGCATCGTCGTCGGCACTGACGAGCCGCGCGCGATCGAAGTGATGAGCGAGGTCTACCGCCCGCTGCATCTCAACGAGGGCCCGCTGTTCTTCTGCGAGCGCCGTACCTCGGAACTGATCAAGTACGCCGCCAACGCCTTCCTCGCCATGAAGATCACCTTCATCAATGAGATCGCCGACCTGTGCGAGCGCCTCGGCGCGGACGTGCAGAAGGTCTCCAAGGGCATCGGCTACGACAAGCGCATCGGCGACAAGTTCCTGCACGCCGGCCCCGGCTACGGCGGCTCGTGCTTCCCGAAGGACACGCTGGCGCTGGTCAAGACCGCGTCGGATGCCGACAGCCCGATGCGCCTGATCGAGACCACCGTCGCCATCAACGACAACCGCAAGCGCGCCATGGCCCGCAAGGTGATCGCCGCCTGCGGCGGCTCGGTGCGCGGCAAGAAGATCGCCGTCCTTGGCCTCACCTTCAAGCCCAACACCGACGACCTTCGCGATGCCCCGTCGCTGACCATCATCCAGGCCCTGCAGGATAACGGCGCGAAGATCGCTGCCTTCGACCCGGAAGGCATGGACGGCGCCCGCGCCATCCTGTCGAATGTCGAATTCGGCGCCGATCCTTACGCGATCGCCGCCGATGCCGACGCGCTCGTGCTGGTCACGGAATGGGACGAGTTCCGCGCACTGGACTTCCGCAAGCTTCATGCCACGATGAAAGCGCCGAACCTGGTCGACCTGCGCAACGTCTACCCGCCGCAGGAAGTGGCGCGTTACGGCTTCCAGTATGTCGGCATCGGCCGGAGCGGCGACGGGAAATAAGCATGCGCTACTTCATTACCGGCACGGCCGGCTTCATCGGCTTCCATCTCGCCCGGCGCCTGCTGGAGGCCGGACACGAAGTCGTCGGCCTTGACGGAATGACCCCCTACTACGACGTCAGGCTGAAGGAAGCGCGCAATGCGGGGCTGGTGCAGTTCCCGGCCTACCGCTTCCATCAGGTGATGCTCGAGGACCAGGCCGGCGTGCGCCGTGCGCTTCAGGACGCAGCCCCCGATGTCATCGTGCATCTCGCCGCGCAGGCCGGCGTGCGCTACAGCCTCGAGGAGCCGAAGTCCTATGTCGAGGCCAACATCCTCGGCACCTGGAACCTTCTGGAAGCCGCCCGCGCCGTCGGCGCGCGCCACCTCATGCTCGCCTCCTCGTCTTCGGTCTACGGCGCCAACGACAAGATCCCGTTCCGCGAAGGCGACCGCACCGACGAGCCGCTGACGATCTACGGCGCCAGCAAGAAGGCGATGGAGGTCATGGCGCACAGCTATGCCCACCTCTACAACCTTCCGACCACGGCCTTCCGCTTCTTCACCGTCTATGGCTCCTGGGGCCGTCCGGACATGGCGCTGTTCAAGTTCACCGATGCCATTCTCGAGGACCGCGAGATCGAGCTCTACGGCGAGGGCCGGATGAGCCGCGACTTCACCTTCGTCGGCGATCTCGTCGAGGCCATGCTGAAACTGTCCGTCGTCATTCCAGGCGAGGACAATCGCGTCGCCGTTCCCACAGGCCTCGATACGCTGTCGCATCAGGCGCCGTTCCGCATCGTCAACATCGGCGGCGGAAATCCGGTCGGGCTGATGGACTTCGTATCGACGCTGGAGGATGCGCTCGGACGCAAGGCCCGGCACAAGCTGCTGCCGATGCAGCCCGGCGAGGCACCGCGCACCTTCGCAAGCCCGGACCTTCTCCAGGCCCTGACCGGCTACAAGCCGGCAACTCCGCTTGCCGCCGGCGTGAGGGACTTCGTCGACTGGTATCGCGACTACTACCACGTGGACAGGCGCGCCGCGCAGGGCGCCTGATCTTCAAGCAGGGTTCAAAGGGTGGCCGCGCCTCGGCCGGCAGGCAGCAGCGTCACCTGAATATGTGACGCTGCGTCAACGATCTACCGCCTTCTCCCGGCCGCGTTACTGGCATAGTTATTACGAATCGGCCTTGCGGAGTGCATGCGGCCGTTCGCCTCGGCCCGCCCATAGCGCCCGACAAAGCCAAAAGCCTCTCAGCTCCCGGGCGAGGCGTCCGGAACGGAATCCGCAAATGGCAGTTTCACAAGTCGCAGATCAGGATCGCCGGACCGGAACATGAACAAGGCCATAGCGGCGATCACCTCCGAACGTTTTCTGCAGAAGCTTCGCCTCGGGTCTGGCCTTGTCATGCTCACCTTCGTGGGCATGCATCTGTTCAACCATGCACTGCTGCTCGTCTCGCTCGATATGGCCGATCGCGTCAGCGTCGTCTTCGCTCTCATCTGGCGCAACCCGGTCGGCACGATCCTGCTTTACGGCGCGCTCGTCACCCATGTCGGACTGGTACTGCGTTCGCTGTACCACCGCCGGACGCTGCGCATGCCGATGCGCGAGGCTGCGCAGGTTCTCTTTGGCCTGCTGATCCCCTTCCTCATCATTGAACACGTCGTCCCCGCCCGCCTTTCGCAGCCGCTCTACGGCATCGTGGTCGACTACCGGATGGTTATCCGCAGCCTGTGGGTGGTCAATCCGCTGTCGGGCCTGCGCCAGGCGGCAGCGCTTGTCTTCATCTGGGCGCATGGCTGCTTCGGCGTCTATTTCTGGCTGCGGTATCGCAGCTGGTATGCCACAGCCGCTCCCTGGCTCTTTGCCGTCGCCATCCTCGTTCCGGTGCTTGCCCTTCTCGGGTTCGCGGACGTCGGGCGCATGCTCGCGCACATGGCCGAGAGTGCGCCGCAGATGGACCCGGCCTATGCGCAGTCGCTGCGCGCGACCCGCCCGCCGATCGACCAGGCAGCGGTGGCGCAGGGGCTGGGCCAGATCAAGTTCGTCCTGTACGCAATCTTTTCCGCCGCCATCCTTCTCGTTGCCGTCCTTCGCCGCATGCGGACGCTGGCCGAGCGCGCCTCACAGATCACCATCCGCTATTCCAACGGGGCGCAGGTGCGCGCCCCGCGCGGCCTCAGCCTGCTTGAGGCCAGCCGCTACGGCGACGTGCCGCACTATTCGGTCTGCGGCGGCAAGGGGCGCTGTTCCACCTGCCGGGTACGCGTTCTGGACACCTACGCGCCCCTACCCCCACCCGGCACGATCGAGGCCGCCACGCTTTCGCGCATCCATGCGGATGCGGATGTGCGGCTCGGCTGCCAGTTGCATCCGACCGCCGATCTCAGTGTCGCATTGCTGATGGCGCCGAACCCGGATGCCGCCCTGCCGGTTGCCACCGAACCGGTGCGGCCGGGCCGGGAGGCGGAGATCGTCGTCCTGTTCTGCGACCTGCGCGCCTTCACCGACCTGTCGGAGACCAAGCTGCCCTACGACGTGGTGTTCCTGCTGAACCGTTACTTTGCGATCGTCGGCCAGGCGGTCGAAGACGCCGGCGGGCGGCTCGACAAGTTCATCGGCGACGGCGCCATGGCGCTGTTCGGTCTCGGCGGCAAGCACGAGCAAGCATCCCGGCAGGCTTTGGCAGCCGCCGCCGCGATCGTCCGCGACATCGGCCATCTCAACGAAGAACTCGGCCACGACTTCGCCATGCACCTGCGCGTTGCGATCGGCGTCCATACCGGGCCGAGCGTCGTCGGCATGATGGGCTACGGCTCGACCAAGAGCCTGACCGCCGTCGGCGACACCGTCAACGTTGCAAGCCGGCTGGAAAGCACAGCAAAGCAGCACGACGTCGCCATTGTCGTCTCCGAGAGGGCGCTGCGACAATCCGGGATCGTGGTCGAAGGCCTGCAGGACGACGTCATCACCATCCGCGGTCGCAGCGCGCCGCTACGCGTCTACCTCGTCACCGAGGCCGAGAGCCGGCGGTTTGCGGCGGATGCGGAGAATGCGCGGAGCGCGTAACGAACGTTGGCCCGTCGCCATTCGCGCGCAACGGACCGCAAGACCCGCGATGCTGGAAACAACCGATCGAAGCAGGAAGTGCCGACGGACGGAAAAGCGGAGAATGCCGCGGGCGGTGGCGGTGGCGGCGCACCTGCGGGCGGGAACGCGGAAGGCCGAGCAGCCCAACATCGTCGGGCGACCGCCGCAGGCCGACCGGCCGGCACTGTGGGCGGATACCTGTCGGGACGGGAAAGCACTGCCTGACCTGCAAGCCGCCTCGCCTGCGCGTGTTCGGCAGGTGGAGCCTGTACCCCGCCACAGTTCTGTGGTCTGTGCCTGCCGAAGGCACTTACGAGGTACTGCGATGATTCGGTCGAAACTGCTTCTTCTTCCCCTCGCCGGGCTGCTCGGCGCAGCACTCGCCGGCTGCGAGACATCGGGCTATTCCGGCGGCGGCTACTATTCCGAGCCGCCACGCTACCGAGTCGTCGAACCGCGCTACGATCGCGACTATCGCCGGTACGACAACTGGGACGGGCGCGGCGACAGGGACGACCGGCGGCCGAGCGACGACAGGGACAGGGACAGGGACCGCAATCGGGATCAGGACCGGGATCGCGACGCAAACCGGGACAGGGATCGCAACAACGACCGCACGCGAAACGACGACCAGCGGCGGGGATACGACCAGCGCCAGCAGGACAACAAGCAGCAGGATAGCAAGAGGCCTGAGCGCGACAAGAGCCGCAACGACCGTCCGTCGCAGCGCGATTGCGAACGTGGCGACAGCAACTGCCGGCCGCGTAGCTGATTTCCGGCGGGGGCCGATCCGGCCCTCCCCGCTCCACTGCGGCTTGCGGCACCACGGTCCGTCCCGGCGCAAACTTCGGGGCGATCGGAAATCGGCGCCAATGCGTAACAGCGGCCTCATTGTCGCTGGAGCAGACGGGCGGCGCGTTTCCGGTCGATCATCCCATTCCGTTTAGCCAACAGAATGCCAAATAGACGCGACCCGCTTTATGCCGGAAACGCCCTCACCCTTTCCGGTAGAGGAAATACCGGTCCTGCGGCACGCTTTCCGGCACCTCAAGCCTCTGCAGCGACGGTTCGTCCAGCGGCAGGCCGCTGACGGCGATGCCGCCCGGCGCCAGCATGCCGGCCACCATCTGCGGCAGCCATGTCAGCGTGACGGCATCCTTTTCCGGATATCCGGTGCCGATGTCGGCATGAACCAGGGCCGCCTCGCCCGTTTCGAACTTCTTCCCGGTGTCGCAGATCTCGCCCAGCATCAGGCAGCCCGGCTCCGGCACGCTCGAGGCATGCGCGCCACATGCCCGGTCGAAGGCCAGGATCCGGCGACGCGGATAAAGCTCGCGCAGATGGCTGAAGGTGCGGCCATTGCCGAGCCCGATCTCCATGACCGCGCCCTCGTCAGGCAATGCCAGATGCTCGCTGACATAGTTGAGAATGTCGCGCTGTGCCGTCAGGCGACGGATGAAACTGTCGAGACGGCTCATGCTGGCTCCCGCTCTCCCTCGTTGTCGCACTCTCGGGCGCGATCACTGGCGCGCGCTCGCGCGCTGTCGGCCTCCACCGCTAGGCCTTGACGATGTTGCTGCCTTCGATGCCGCGGCGGGCAAAGGCGTTGCGGGTGTCTACGATCAGCGGCGACCATTGCGCAAGTGCGCCATAGTCTACGATGTCGTGATCGGTCGAGATCAGCACCGCGTCGTAGCCGCGCACTGCCTGCTCGTCGAGTTCGACTGACCGCCGTCCCTTCAGCGCCATGTACTCGCGGGTGCCGGGCACCTCGGCGACGAAGGGGTCGTGGTAGTCGACCGCCCCCTTTCGCTCCTCGATCAGTTCGATCAGCTTCAGCGAAGGGCTTTCGCGGATGTCGGGCACGTTCTTCTTGTAGGCAAGGCCGATCACGAGGATGCGCGAACGGCTGAGCGCCTTGCCGAGGCGGATGTCGAGCGCTTCGGCAAGCTGAGACACGACATGGCGCGGCATTGCCGAGTTGATCTCGCCGGCAAGCTCGATGAAGCGCGTCGGCAATTCGAACTCGCGCGACTTCCATGTCAGGTAGAACGGATCGATCGGGATGCAGTGCCCGCCAAGGCCAGGTCCGGGATAGAAGGGCATGTAACCGAAGGGCTTGGTCTTGGCCGCGTCTACCACTTCCCATATGTCGATGCCCATTGCCTCGTAGAGCACCTTCAGCTCGTTGACGAGGGCGATGTTGACCGCGCGGAAGACGTTTTCGGTCAACTTGACGGCTTCGGCGGTCGCGTTGGAGGACACCGGCACGGTCGCCTTGACCACCGCGCCGTAGAAGGCCTGCATCAGCGCGGACGCGGCCTCGCCGTCACCGGCCACGACCTTCGGAATGGTCGCCGTATCGAAGTCGCGGTTGCCGGGATCCTCGCGCTCGGGGGAAAAGCCGAGGAAGAAATCGACGCCGGACCGCAATCCCCCGCGCTCGAGGATCGGTCGTACAAGCTCGTCCGTCGTTCCGGGCCATGTCGTCGATTCCAGCACGACCAGTTGCCCCGGCCGCAGCGTCCGCGCAATGGCTTCGGCGGTCTTGACGACATAGGACATGTCCGGTTCGCGCTGTTTGGTCAGCGGCGTCGGCACGCAGATCACCACCACGTCGCATTCGGAAAGTACCGCAAAATCGGTCGTCGAACGGAACCGGCCAGCCTGTGTCTCGGCCGCCAGCGCTTCTGCCGGCACCGCCTCGATATAGGATGTCCCGGCGTCAAGCGCTGTGATCTTTTCGGGGTCGATGTCGAAGCCGGTCACGGTAAAGCCGCTTCGCGCAATCGTGATCGCCAGCGGGAGCCCGACATAGCCGAGCCCGATGATGCCGGCGCGTGCACTTTTCCCGGCAATCGCCGTCATCAGGGTTTCGGCGGAAGAAGGAAGCAAGGTCAATGCGTTGGGCCCTTTTGGTCTGGTGGCAGACAATTGGGCGCAAATCGCTGCCGCGTCAAGCCGAGCCGGGACGCCCTCGCGGCGCGGCCGCGACCGGCGAGAAAGATTTCTTCGCCGCCGCTTCTGGTTTCAGGATGGTGCCTCCCTTATATCTTGTTGCACTGCGTCGTAGCGGTTCGACCGCCCGACGCTCCCCGGGGCAAGCCGGAAGACTTCACATCGACACTTCGCCTCGGCATCGCTGCGACAGCGCGCCATCAGGCATCGACAAGGACAAAAGATGAACACGCGTACGGCCGACGTCTCCAACATCCTCCTTGATCGCGTCTCCTCCTGGCTGAAGACCGCGGCGCTCGGCGGCGAAAACCTGGAATATATCATCTCCGGCTTCTGCGAACGGCTTGCCTCCGCCGGCCTGCCGCTTCTGCGCGTCCATCTCAGCTTTTCGATGCTGCATCCGCTCTACGACGCGCTGGGCTTCACCTGGATGCGCGGCCAGGGCGTCACCGTCGAAGGCTTCCGCGCCTCGGGCGAGGACAGCGAGCCGTCGCGCTTCCTGCTCAGCCCGTACTACTACCTGCTCAACAACAGCCTCGATCACCTTCGCCGGCGCATCGACCACAAGGCGCCCTCCGAGTTTCCGATCTTCGACGACCTCAAGGAGGCCGGCGCGACGGACTATCTGGCCTTCGTCCAGTCGTTCGGCGAATCGCCCGGCCAGGGCATGGTCGGATCATGGTCCACCGATGCCCCCGGCGGCTTCAGCGACAACGTCATCGAAGCGCTCCTGAAGATCCAGAACAGCCTCGCGGTCGCAGCCAAGATGGCCGTGCTGGGAAAGCTCGCCGACAACATGCTGATGACCTATCTCGGCGGCAATGCCGGCCGGCGGGTGCTTTCGGGCCAGATCCGCCGCGGCGACGGCGAAACCATCCGCGCCGCCCTCGTCATGGCCGACATGCGCCAGTCGACGGTGCTCGCCGAAAAGGAGGGTCGCCAGGCCTATATCGATACGCTCAACCAGTTCTTCGATGCGATCGCCACGCCGTTCAACCGGAACGGCGGCGAGATCCTGTCCTTCATCGGCGACGGCTTCCTCGCGGTCTATCCTTGCGGCCGGCACCGCGAGCCCTCGCAGGTGGCGGCCCAGGCGGCGATGTCCGCCGTCCGCCATGCGACGATGCGCATGGAGGAACTCAACACCAAACGCCACAAGGACGGCCTCGCCGACATCCGCTACGGCATCGGCCTGCACGTCGGCAACGTCATGTTCGGCAATGTCGGGTTGAAGGACCGGCTGACCTTCTCGGCCTTCGGCTCGGCGGTCAACGAGGTGCAGCGGCTGCAGGGACTGACGAAGAAATACTCGAAGTCGATCGTCGCCAGCCAGACGTTCGCCACCTATTGCGGCGGCGAATGGACGACGCTGGGCGAGGAGAAGCTGCGCGGGGTCCGGCAGAAGCTGACGGTGCTGCTGCCGGGGCAGACCAATCTCAAGATCGACCGGGCCGAAGCGCTCGACGGCGAAGGCCGCGACGGACGCTCGGAGGCCGAGCAGGTCATGCTGCTTTATCGCGACGCGCGTTCCACTCCCAGTGCGGACAGGCGGGCGAGCATTCCGTTGATTGCACGCGGGCTGAACTGACATGGCCGGCGGCTCTTCCCGACGGAATGAAGCCGCGCAGCCCCGCCCCTTCGAGGCGCCGCTTTTCGACGGCTTCGAAGGCGCCACCTTCTCTCCCTCCGGTGGCCTCTACTATCGCGACAATCCCGAGCAGCGCGCCGGCTGTGTCGAGTTCCAGAGCGCGGTCACGCACCGCAGCGCGGGCGCGCTGAAGCTCAGCGTCCGCCCGCTCTGGGGCGGCGAAAGCGGACGAAGCGAGCGGGCGGAGATCTGGGAGCGGTCGCGCCTGCGCGTCCCCTATGACTGCGCCGTCTGGTACGGGTTCTCGGTCCGCTTCGCCGATCCGGTGCCGCAAGACGCCACGCGTCACCTGATCGCCCAATGGAAGCGGGAGATCGGCCCGGCCGCCAAGGGTGACTACAGCCCGTTCTTCGCCCTGAGGCTCGTTCGCGGCAGGCTGTTCGCCACCGTCGAGACGACGCTGCGCCCGGGTGACGGGACCAGCGACGGCGACGATGCTGGCCACGCCGATGCCGGTATGGCGGCAGCCTCCACCCCTGTCTGGCTGCGGCCGGAGAAGCACCAGATGCGCGCGCTCGTCGCCACCGACCCGCGATGGGGAGCGCTTGACGGACAGCCCTACGGCGCGCGCACCGGTCGCATCAGGGTGACCGACCGCGGCAACCGGCTGCCTTTACCCGAAAGTGGCTGGATCGACTTTGCCGTCATGACCCGGCCGGGGCCGGACGGCAGCGGCCATGTCGAACTGTTCGCAAACGACCGCTGGATCGTCACGGTGAAAGGCGACATCGGCCACGACGATCCCGGGCTCGGCCCGCGGCAATACTTCAAGTTCGGCCCCTATCGCGCAGCCGCGAAGGGGGAGTGGACGCTCTACTTCGACAACTTCCGCCGCTCGCTGCACGCAACCGACATTCTCGGCAGCGAAGGACTTTCCGCGCTCGCGGCAGACGCCTGCTGAAAATCGAATCCGGTGCATGTTTATGAACAGGGTTTGTCATACAACCTCAACGCGTTCAGCCTATGGCAAATGTCATGGACAGGCCCAATGGCCTCGGATAGTCTGCCGTACTTCTGGTGGTAACAAAGAGTAACAAAGGATACTCCGGGCATGATCTTAGGGGCGGATCTGTTGCGGATAGAAGATCTCAGCATCTCGTTCGCAATGCTCGGGGGCAGGATCGACGCGGTACGCAAGGCGAGCCTGCGGGTTTCCCCGGGCAAGGTGACTGCGCTCGTCGGTGAGTCCGGCTCGGGCAAATCCGTCATCAGCCAGGCAGTCATGGGCATCCTGCCGAAGATCGCGACAGCCAGCGGCCGTATCCTTTTCAACGACCCGCTCGACGGCGTGCAGACCGACATCCTGAAGCTATCGCATGACGGGCCGGATATCCGCGCCATCCGCGGCCGCCGCATCGGCAAGATCTTCCAGGAGCCGATGACCTCGCTCTCGCCGCTGCACACGATCGGCGACCAGGTCAGCGAAGTGCTGACCATCCACGAGGACATGTCGAAGGACGAGCGCTACGAGCGCACCATCGAGATGCTGCGCCTGGTCGGCTTCTCCACGCCCGAGCGCGCTTTCCGCATGTACCCCTTCGAGCTTTCGGGCGGCATGCGCCAGCGCGCCATGATCGCGCTCGCCCTGATCTGCCGTCCGGCGCTTCTGATTGCCGACGAGCCGACGACTGCGCTCGACGTGACGATCCAGGCACAGATCCTTCGCCTGCTGAAGGACCTGCAGCAGGAATTCAACATGGCGATGCTGCTGATCACCCACGATCTCGGTGTCGTCGCCAACGTCGCCGACGAAGTGGTGGTGATCTACCACGGCGAGGTGATGGAGGCAGGCACGGTGGAGGACATCTTCCGCCGCCCGACGCATCCCTATCTCAAGGGCCTCATGGCGGCGGTGCCGCATTTCGACATGAAGCCCGGCGAGCGGCTGAAGGCGTTGCGCGAGGTTCCGGTGAATGCCTCGCAACTCATCGGCAAGTCGGGCGGGAACGAACCGCCGGGACCGGATGTGCTTCTGTCGGTGCGTGATCTCACCAAGTCCTACAAGGTCCGCAAGGCCGGGTTTTTCCGGCAGCCGGACGAGGCACCGATGCGCGCCGTCGACAGCGTCAGCTTCGACATCCGCCGTGGCGAGTGCCTCGGTCTCGTCGGCGAGAGCGGTTGCGGCAAGACCACCGTCAGCAAGATGCTGATGCGGGCGGTGACGCCGGATTCCGGATCCATCCTCTTCCACGACCGGCAGGGCCCGATCGACGTTTTGCGCGCGGACGGCGCACAGCTGAAGCGCCTGCGCAGCAAGATCCAGATGGTGTTCCAGGACCCCGTCTCCTCGCTGTCGCCGCGCATGACGGTTCAGAACATCCTTTCCGAGCCGCTCGAGATCCACAAGCGCGGCACGCCGAAATCGCGACTGGAGACGGTCAGCGCGCTGATGGAAGTGATCGGCCTCAACGGCCGCTATCTCAACCGCTATCCCCACTCGTTTTCCGGCGGCCAGCGGCAGCGCATCGGCATCGCCCGGGCGCTGGCACTCGGGCCGGAGCTCCTGATCTGCGACGAGCCGGTGTCCGCGCTTGACGTTTCGGTGCAGGCACAGATCCTCAACCTGCTGAAAGACCTGCAAAAAGACCTTGGCTTGACCTACCTGTTTATTTCGCACAATCTGGCGGTAGTCGACTATATGGCCGACCGGATCGCGGTGATGTGCGCGGGACGGATAGTCGAACTCGCGCCGCGTGAAATTCTCATGCGTGCGCCCGTTCACCCCTATACGAAGTCGCTCCTTGCAGCCGTCCCGTTCCCCGATCTCGATCGGCCGCTGGACTTTTCGACGTTGCAGACGGCGAATGCCAGCGACATGCGGAACTGGTCCGCGCCGTTCCGCCAGGACGACGATGGCCACGGCCTGGCGACCGCCGATCTCGGCGATGGCCATCTCGTGCTCGCCCGTAACAATGCGGATGTAAGAGAGTTGCGCCCGTGATCACTCGTCGAACCGTACTCGGCATGCTTGCCGCGACCTGTCTGTCCCCGCCGCTGGCGCGGGCGGCGCTTGCCCTGGAGGAACCGGAATTCCTGAAGGAAAAGCTTGGCGACGGCGCCCTGCCGCCAATGGCCGAGCGCCTTCCCAAGGTGCCGCGCGTCGTCAATCTCGCGGCGATGGACCGCAAGCCCGGACAATATGGCGGCTCGGCGCGGATGATCATCGGCAGCCAGAAGGATATCCGCCTGATGACCATCAATGGCTATGCGCGGCTCGTCGGTTTCGACGAGCACCTGGCGCTGCAGCCGGACATCCTGGAAAGCTTCGACCAGATTGAAAACCGTGCCTACACGTTCCGCCTGCGCGAGGGACACCGCTGGTCGGACGGCCATCCCTTCACCGTGGACGACTTCGCCTACTACTGGGAGGACGTGCTCAACAACAAGGAGATGCGCCCGCGCGGCCTGCCGCTCGACCTTCTGTCGGAAGGAAAGCCGCCGCGTTTCGAGGTGATCGATCCGCTGACCGTGCGTTATACATGGGACGTTCCGAACCCGGACTTCCTGCTCCGGCTTGCCTCGCCGCAACCGCTGACGCTGGCGCTGCCCGCCCACTACATGAAGCAGTTCCATCCGAAATATGCCGATCCGGAAACGCTGAAGAAGCTGATCGAGGACAGCGGCTCCGACGACTGGACGGGACTGCATATCGACATGTCGCGCACCTACCGGCCAGAGAATCCGGAGCTACCGACGCTCGACCCGTGGCGCAACCTGACGAAGCCCCCGGCCGAGCAGTTCATTTTCGAGCGCAACCCGTTCTACCACCGCGTCGACGAGACGGGGCAGCAGCTACCCTATATCGACCGGATCTTCCTGAACGTCTCCGCGCCGGGCATCATTCCCGCCAAGGCTGGAGCCGGCGAAACCGACCTGCAGGCGGGCGGCCTGGATTTTGCCGACTACACCTTCCTCAAGGACGCCGAGGACCGCTATCCGATCCGCGTCAGCCTGTGGGAACGCACCCAGGGGTCGCGCGTCGCGCTCCTGCCCAATCTCAACTGCGGCGACAAGGCCTGGCGCGACCTGTTCCGCGACGTCCGCTTCCGCCGGGCTCTGTCGATGGCGATAGACCGGGAAGAGATCAACAAGGCGAGCTTCTTCGGCCTCGCCCGCGAGAGCGCCGATACCATCCTGCCGCAGAGCCCTCTCTTCAAGGAGGAGTACCAGCACGCCTGGGCGCAGTTCGACCCCGACCTCGCCGACAAGCTTCTCGACGAGGTGGGCCTGAAGGAGCGGCGCAGCGACGGCCTGCGGCTTCTGCCGGACGGGCGACCTGCCAGCATGATCATCGAATCCGCCGGCGAAAGCACGCTGGAGACCGACGTCCTCGAACTCGTCACCGATCACTGGCGGCAGGTGGGGCTGGCGCTCAGCGTCCGGACTTCACAGCGCGACGTGTTCCGCAGCCGGGCGCTCGGCGGCGAGATCATGCTGTCGGTGCAGCAGGGCATCGACAACGGCATTCCCACCCCCGACATGTCCCCGTCCGCCCTTGCGCCGACCGGCGACGAGCAGTTGCAATGGCCGGTATGGGGCCTGCACTATCTCTCGGCCGAGCAGAAGGGCGAGGCGCCGGAGCTGCCCGAGGCAAAAAGGCTCGTCGAGCTGATGCGACAGTGGAAACGTTCAAGCTCGACCGCCGAACGCGAGACGATATGGACGGAGATGCTGACGATCTATACCCAGCAGGTGTTCTCGATCGGCATCGTCAACGGCACGCTGCAGCCGGTCGTCAGCAACCGGAAGATCAGGAACGTGCCGGAGAACGGGCTCTACGGATTTGATCCCACCGCCTTCATGGGTGTCTATCTGCCCGATACGTTCTGGTACGACGGGAGCGCCTGATTGATGCTGCGATATATCCTCTGGCGCATCGCCGTCATGGTGCCGACGCTGCTCCTGATCTCCATGCTCGTCTTCACCATCATCGAGCTGCCGCCCGGCGACTATTTCGAGAGCTACATCTCCGAACTGCGCGCCATGGGCGAAGCGGCGGACATGGAGGAGATCGAGGCGCTGCGCGAACGCTACGGCTTCGACCAGCCGGCGCCGATCCGCTACATCCAATGGGTTGGCGGCATGCTGCACGGCGATTTCGGCTATTCCTTCGAATACCAGCTGCCGGTGTCCGACGTGGTGGGCGACCGGCTGTGGCTGACGGTGCTCGTCTCCTTCGTCACCATCCTCGTCACCTGGATCATCGCCTTTCCGATCGGCATCTACTCGGCCACCCACCAGTACAGCTGGGGCGATTACGGCCTGACCTTCCTCGGCCTGCTCGGGCTCGCGGTGCCGAACTTCATTCTCGCGCTGATTCTCATGTACTTCGCCAACATCTGGTTCGGCACCTCGATCGGCCACCTGATGGACCAGAAGTACCTGAACGAGCCGATGAGCTGGGACAAGGCCATGTCGATCCTGGAGCACCTGTGGATCCCGGTCATCATCATCGGCACGGCCGGAACGGCCGGCATGGTGCGCCGCCTGCGCGCAAACCTTCTCGACGAATTGCAGAAGCAGTATGTCGTCACCGCGCGCGCCAAGGGCATGGGTCCGTTCCGGGCGCTGGTGAAATATCCACTGCGCATGTCGCTCAACTTCTTCATCTCCGACATCGGCTCGATCCTGCCGCAGATCATCTCCGGCGCCGAAATCACCGCGATCGTGCTGTCGCTGGAAACGACCGGGCCGATGCTGATCAAGGCGCTGCAGAGCCAGGACATGTATCTGGCGGGCTCGTTCTTGATGTTCCTCGCCTTCCTCACCGTCATCGGCGTGCTGGTCTCCGATATCGCGCTCGCCCTGCTTGATCCGCGCATCAGACTCCAGGGCGGGAGCACGAAATGACCGCATCGCTTCCCCCGTCCGGCGCGCCGCTCAGCCACTACGTCTCCACCGCCCCATTCGACCCCTATTCCGTCGAAGCGATGACGGCGGGACAGGCGAAGATCTTCCAGGCCTCGCAGCTGCGGTTGATGTGGTGGAAGTTCAAGAAGCACAGGATCGCGCTTGCCTCCGGCATCTTCCTGCTGGCGCTCTACCTGATGATCGTCGTCGCGGAGTTCCTGGCACCCTACAATCTGCATACCCGCAACATGGACTTCATCCATGCGCCGCCGCAGCGCGTGCGCCTGTTCCACGAGGGACAGCTCGTCGGTCCGTTCGTCTACGGCCGGACGATGACGCTGGACATGGACACGCTCAGGCGCGTCTATGCCGACGACAAAAGCGACGTGCAGCGGCTGCGCTTCTTCTGCTCGGGCGACCCCTACAAATTCTGGGGGATTTGGGAGGCCAGCACCCATCTCGTCTGCCCGGCCAAGGACGGCGAGTTCTTCGCGCTCGGCACCGACCGCCTCGGCCGCGACGTGCTTTCGCGCATCATCTACGGCGCGCGGATCTCGCTGACGATCGGCCTGATCGGCATCGCGGTGAGTTTCACGCTCGGCATTGTCATCGGCGGCTTTGCCGGTTATCACGGCGGCGTCATCGACCTCGTTGTGCAGCGCATCATCGAGGTCCTGCAATCAATTCCCAGCATCCCGCTGTGGATGGCGCTTGCGGCGATCATGCCCGTGAGCTGGAGTCCCATTCTTGTCTATCTCGGCATCACAGTCATTCTCGGCCTGCTCGACTGGACCGGACTTGCGCGTGCCGTTCGCTCGAAGCTTCTGGCACTGCGCGAGGAAGACTATGTGCTGGCGGCACAGCTGATGGGAGCCAGGAGCAGCCGCATCATCGGGCGCCATCTCGTGCCGGGCTTCATGTCGCACCTGATCGCGTCCGCCACGATCACCATACCCGGCATGATTCTCGGCGAGACTGCGCTGAGCTTCCTGGGGCTGGGCCTGCGGCCGCCGATCACGAGCTGGGGGATCCTATTGACGGAAGCGCGAAGCGTCAGCGTGATCGCTTTTTATCCCTGGCTCTTGTATCCGATGATACCCGTCATACTTGTCATCCTGGCGTTCAATTTCCTGGGTGACGGCTTGCGCGACGCCGCCGACCCTTACAAGTAACGCGAAAATATGCGATGCATAAGCTATCTGGAGAATTCGGTCGTTTGACCCGTACGAAGAGCCAAGTGCGATGACGCGACGTCTGGAAGACGCCCGAATTCTGATGTACAGCCATGACACGTTCGGTCTTGGCCACCTCCGGCGTTGTCGCGCGATCGCGCATTCGCTGGTGGAAGAATTCCGCGGCCTCAACATCCTCATCATCTCCGGATCCCCGATCGCCGGCGCGTTTGACTATCGCGCGCGCGTCGATTTCGTGAAGATCCCGAGCGTCATCAAGCTGCGCAACGGCGAATACACCTCGATGGAGCAGCACATCGACCTGCAGGAAACGCTGAAGATGCGGCAGGCGATCATCCGCCACACCGCCGAAAGCTTCCAGCCGGACATCTTCCTCGTCGACAAGGAGCCGATGGGACTGCGCGGCGAGGTCGAGGACACCCTCGCCTACCTGAAGGCCAGCGGCACGACGCTGGTGCTCGGCCTGCGTGACGTCATGGATGCGCCGCACCTGCTCGACGCCGAGTGGAAGCGCAACGACGTCATGCGCAAGATCGGCCGGTACTACGACCGGATCTGGGTCTACGGGCCGCCGGAGTTCTACGATCCGCTCGCCGGCCTCGACGTGCCGCCACAGGTGCGCGCCCGCATGGACTTCGTCGGTTTCCTGCAGCGCAGCGTCTCGCAGGAACCGGCGCCGGAGCATCGGCCGAGGGGCGACTACATTCTCGTGACCACGGGCGGCGGCGGCGACGGTGCGTCGCTGATCCATGACGTGCTGCACGCCTACAAGGAAGACCCGGAACTGACGCACAAGGCGCTGATCGTGCTTGGGCCCTACATGCCGGGCGAGCAGCGTCAGAAGCTCCTGAAGAAGGGTGCGAAGATCCCCTACGTGGAAGTGATCGAGTTCGACAACCGCATGGAGGAGCTGATCGCCGACGCCAGGGCGGTCGTGGCGATGGGCGGATACAACACCTATTGCGAGATCCTCTCTTTCGACAAGCCGGCCCTGATCGTGCCGCGCGTCAATCCGCGCGAGGAACAGCTGATCCGGGCAAGCCGCGCCGCCGAACTCGGGCTGGTGCAGATGCTGTCCTCGGAAGATTCCTGCCATCCGCAAGTGCTGTCGCAGGCGCTGAAGGAACTGATGCACCGTGCGCCGCCGTCGCAGACGTCGCAGTCGCTGCGGCTGGAAGGGTTGCGCAACATCTCCCAGATCGTCGGCGATCTGCTGGACGACCGCGCGCGCACGCAGCTCACCGTCGTAAAAGGCTGAGAAAACTTGAAATCGCAGAAGAAAATCGTCGTGATCCTGAAAGGGTATCCGCGCCTTTCGGAGACGTTCATCGCCCAGGAACTGCTCGGACTGGAGCGTGCGGGATTCGATCTGACTCTGATCTCCATGCGCCACCCGACCGACGCCAAGCGCCACCCGATCCACGACGAGATCAAGGCGCCGGTGCACTACCTGCCGGAGTACCTATATCAGGAGCCGCTGCGCGTGCTGCGCGGCATCGCAACGAGCCGGAAGCTGCCCGGCTTCTGGACCGCCGTCCGTGCCTTCCTCAAGGACCTGCGCCGCGATCCGACGCCGAACCGCGTGCGCCGCTTCGGGCAGGCTGCGGTGCTCTGCGCCGAATGGCCAGAGGGGGCAGACTGGCTGCATGCCCATTTCATCCACACGCCCGCCTCCGTCGCCCGCTATACGAGCCTGATGAACGGCATCCCCTGGACCTGCTCGGCGCACGCCAAGGACATCTGGACCTCGCCGGACTGGGAACTAGCCGGCAAGCTCTCGGAGACGCGCTGGACGGTGACCTGCAACCAGCCCGGTTTCGACCGGCTCAGGATCCTGGCCAACGGCAAAAGGCACGTCCACCTCAGCTATCACGGGCTGGACCTCGACCGCTTCGCGCCGTTTGCGGGAACGCATTCGCTGCGCGACGGTTCTGATCCGGGCAATCCGGCGACGATCGTCAGCGTCGGCCGCGCCGTCGACAAGAAGGGCTACGACATCCTCTTGAGGGCGCTGACCCTGCTGCCGGCCGAACTGTCGTGGCGCTTCGTCCATATCGGCGGCGGCGCCAACCTCGTGGCGCTGAAGGCGCTGGCCTTGAAGCTCGGCATCGCCGATCGCATCACCTGGCACGGCGCGCTCGACCAGCAGGACGTGCTCGAACATTATCGCAGGTCCGACCTTTTCGCGCTGGCCTGCCGCATCACCGCCGATGGAGACCGCGACGGCCTGCCCAACGTCCTGGTCGAGGCTTCCAGCCAGCGACTCGTCTGCGTCTCGACGAACATTTCCGGTATTCCCGAGCTGTTGCAGGACGGCGAGAACGGCCTTGTGATCCCGCCCGAAGACCCGGCAGCGCTTGCCAAGGCGCTGGAAAGGCTGATCCGCGATCCGGGCCTGCGAAAGCGGCTTGGCGATGCGGCGGAACGCCGCGTCAGGAGCGAATTCGACCACCACGTCAGCATCCGACAGTTGAAGGACCTGTTCGAGACCGAATGGCAGGCCGCCTGATGCGCGCAGCCAACCCGTCCGCGCTGCGCGTCTTCTTCTATGTCCAGCACCTGCTCGGCATCGGCCATCTGGCCCGCGCCAGCCGCATCTCGCACGCGCTTGCCGAGGACGGCTTCGAGGTGACGATGGTGACGGGCGGGACACCGGTAAAGGGCTTTCCGGGCGATGGCATCCGCCATGTCGAGCTGCCGCCGGTGGTCGCGGGCGACGCCGGATTTTCGGGGCTTTGCGACCTCTACGGCAATCCCGTCGACGAGGCGTTCAAGGCGAAGCGGCGGGAGCTGCTGCTTGCCGCTTTCCGGCAGGCATGCCCTGACATCGTCATCATCGAGGCCTTTCCGTTCGGGCGCCGGCAGGTGCGCTTCGAGCTGATCCCGCTTCTGGACGAGATCGCGGCGATGGCCGAAAGGCCGCTCGTGTTGTCGTCGCTGCGCGACATCCTGCAGGAGCGCAGCAAGCCCGGCCGCGACGAGGAGAGCGTCGCGCTGGTCAACGAGCGCTTCGACGCCGTGCTCGCCCACGGCGACCCCCGGTTTGCCCGGATCGACGACAGTTTTCCGCTTGCCGGCCGGATCGCCGGCAAGGTGATCTACACCGGCCTCGTCGCC
Organism: Mycoplana rhizolycopersici; assembly: GCF_013378445.1. GTDB lineage: Bacteria > Pseudomonadota > Alphaproteobacteria > Rhizobiales > Rhizobiaceae > Mycoplana > Mycoplana rhizolycopersici. Next base: position 53,868 of record NZ_JABXYK010000002.1, on the reverse strand, counting down.
GCATCGCCGCCGGAACCCGCCTCCGAACGCTTCGACATCGTCGTGTCGGCTGGCGGAGGCGCTGTCGGCGCGTCGCTGAACGAGGCGGCGATCGCGGCTGCGCGCATGCTCGAGCCGGCGCTGCGCTGGCTGGTGATCGCCGGACCGAACCTGCCGCAGCCGGCCTTCGAGGCGACGGTCGCGGCCGCGCCCGCCAATGTCACCATCGAGCGCTTCCGGACGGATTTCCCCAGCCTTCTCACCGCCGCGCGACTGTCGGTCTCGCAATCGGGCTACAACACCGTCTGCGATATCCTGCGGGCAGGATGCCGCGCCGTGTTCGTGCCGTTCACCGCCGGCGGCGAGACCGAGCAGACCGCACGCGCGCTACGCCTGGAGCGGCTGGGACTTGCAAGGACGTTGCCCGAAAGCGGCCTGTCGGCTGCCGCCCTCGCCCGGGCGATCCGAGAAGCACTGGACAGTCCTGCCTCTCCGATACCGCCGCTGGACCTGAACGGTGCGCAAGCGACGGCCGCCATCCTGCGCCGCCTCGCCTCCGGCACCCCGCCCGGCACGCTTGCCGCCGAGACCGGCAAGCGCTGAGCAGGGCGCTGCGCGCATCCGCGAAGCGGTGCAAGGCAGGGACGTGCAGCCTGTAGAGCCTTGCAATCAATGCAAAAACGCTTTTCACTGTGATCTGGTGTCCAGGGCTTCCCGCGACGGCGAAGTTCGCGGAAAGCGGCACAGCCGTTTAATGTGTCGGTTTGTATCGAGCGGATTGCGATTGGGGATTAGTGACACGGTCGGTCTTTCGGGGAGCGCAAGCCATGCCTATATCGCCGGGCATACAAACGATGGCGCCACCGTCCCGCCTGACGGTTGCTGCTGCCTGCGACGACGGTCGACACGTGGCCCGTTCGTCTTTTCCTGCATGGATTGAACGATAGATGGAAAAAGGCCTAACCCATTACATCTGGACGCATACGCGCAAGCAGCAGCTGTGGATCCTGGTGATCGTCGCGCTGTCGATGATCCCCTACTTCCTCTCCTTCGACCTGCCCAAGCAGATCGTCAACGGCCCGATCCAGGGCCAGGGGTTCGAGGGCGAAGCGGCGCGCCAGATGTTCATGCGCATCGAGTTTGCCCTGCCCTTTGTCGGCAACGTCGTCTTCTTCCCCGGCCTCGAGCTGAACCGGCTGGAGATGCTGATCGCGCTCAGCATGGTCTTTTTGGCGCTCGTTGTCGTCAACGGCATGTTCAAGCTCTACATCAACACCTACAAGGGCCGCCTTGGCGAGAGGCTTCTGCGCCGCATCCGCTTCGAGCTCGTGGATCGGGTGCTGCGCTTCCCGCCCTCGCAGTTCAAGCGGGTGAAGGGCGCCGAGATCGCCAGCATGATCAAGGACGAGGTGGAGCCGATGGGCGGCTTCACCGGCGACGCCTTCGTCGCACCTGCCCTGCTCGGTGGGCAGGCGGCCACGGCCCTGTTCTTCATCTTCGTGCAGAACGTCTGGCTCGGCATGATCGCCGGCGTCATCGTCGCCGTGCAGGCGGTGCTGATCCCGCGCATGCGCCGCCGCCTCCTCGTGCTCGGCCGCGAACGCCAGCTGACGGCGCGCGAACTTGCCGGGCGCGTCAGCGAGATCGTCGAGGGCATCGGCACGATCCACGCTTATGACACCACCAATTTCGAGCGCGCCGACGTGGCCTCTAGGCTCGGGCGGATCTTCAAGATCCGCTACGACCTCTACCAGTGGAAATTCCTGGTCAAGTTCATCAACAACTTCCTGGCCTCCGTCACGCCCTTCCTGTTCTACCTGATCGGCGGCTACCTGGCGTTGCAGGGCCGGCTGGACATCGGCCAGCTCGTCGCCGTCATCGCCGCCTACAAGGATCTGCCCGGCCCGCTGAAGGAACTGATCGACTGGGATCAGGCGCGGCAGGACGTGCAGGTGAAATACAATCAGGTGGTCGAGCAGTTCAAGGTCGACAACATGGTCGACCCATCCATCCAGAAGGTGTCGGTCGAGGAGACCGCGGCGCTGGCCGGAACACTTGCCGCCGTCAACCTGACGATGGCCGACGACAGCGGCGCGCGCACGCTGGAACATGTGTCCGTCCAGTTCGCACCGAACGAAATCGTCGCGATCATCGGCGGTGCAGCGGCGGGCGGCGATGCCCTTGCCGAGGCCATTGGCCGCACCGTGTGGCCGGAATCGGGGCGGATATCGGTCGGAGACCGGGACCTCTACGACCTGCCGGAGTCCGTGAGCGGGCGCCGTATCACCTACGTCTCCTCGGACGCCTACTATTTCTACGGCACGCTGCGCGACAACCTGCTCTACGGGCTGAAGCACGCCCCGCTGCGCGACCCCGTCTACGACGACGCCCACCTCAACTTCCGCGCCTGGGAGAAGGACGAGGCGCGGATGGCCGGCAATCCTGACTACGACGTGCACAGCGACTGGATCGATTACCGGGGCGCCGGCGCCACCGGCCCGGACGACCTCTTCCAGTCCGTCTCCTCCGTTCTCGACTGCGTCTACCTGACCAAGGACATCATGGAGCTGGCGCTACGCTCCACCGTCGAGCCGGCGCTCAACGAGGCGCTGACCCAGCATATCGTCGGCCTGCGCCACACCCTCCGCGACGAACTCGACAAGGCGAACCTCAGCAACCTCGTCGTTCCCTTCGAGCCCGACCGCTACAACATCGAGGCGACGGTGGGCGAGAACCTGCTGTTCGGCACGGCGATCGGCGAGGAATTGGTGGGCCGCGCGATCGGCCGCAACGCCTATTTCCGCGAGGTGGTCGGACGCAACGGCCTCGACCGGATGCTCTATCAGATGGGTTACGAGATTGCCGAAAACGCCGTCGAACTGTTCGCCGGGCTGCCGCCGGACCACCCCTTCTTCCAGCAGCTGACCTTCATGACGCCGGACGACATTCCGATGTACCAGCAGCTCCTGCAGAAGCTGAAGGGCAAGGATTTCTCCGAGACCACGGACGACGACAAGCACAAGATCATCCGCCTGAGCTTCGCCTATATCGAGCCCCGGCACCGCTTCGGTCTTCTGACCGAGGAACTGATGGCGAAGATCGTCGACGTGCGGCTGCAGTTCCACGAAAACCTGCCGGATGGCCTGAAGGGCGCAATCGACCGCTACGATCCGCACAGCTACATGGCGTCGGCCAGCATCATGGACAACGTCCTGTTCGGCCGCGTCAGCCATCGCCAGGCCGACGGTCCGGAACGCGTCCGCGCGATGGTGATCGCGCTCCTCAGCGAGCCCGGCATCTACGACGAGGTGCTGTCGATCGGGCTGGAGTTCAACGTCGGCTCCGGCGGCCGCCGCCTGACGCAGGTGCAGCGCCAGAAGCTGAACCTGGCCCGCGCGCTGCTGCGCCGCTCCGACTACTACGTCTTCAACCGGCCGCTGCCGGCGCTCGATTCCAGAAGCCAGGAACAGATCTGCCGCAACGTGCTGACGCTCGTACGCGACGGGGAGAACAGGAACGCCGCGGTGATCTGGGTGCTGACGAACACCTCGCTGACCGATCTTTTCGACCGCGTGTTGATCTTCGACAAGGGCAGGCTCGTCGGAGACGGCAAACATACGGATCTCGCAGACAATGCGACATTCAAGGAATTGGTGTCATAATAATGCAATACCGCTAAACTAGCAGGCGGATCGAGGGGACGGACACGACGATGCTGTTGAAAGACGAAGTACAGATGTTGCGGCGGGTGCCGCTGTTCTCCGGGGTGGATCCGACGAAGCTGAAGCTTCTGGCGTTCACCTCCGACCGGGTGCACTACGCCGCCGGCGAGATCCTGTTCCGCCAGGGCGACAATGGCGACGCCGCCTATGTCATCCTGACCGGCCGCGCCGACATCCTGGTCGAAGCTCCGGGAGGTCAGATCAAGGTCGCCGAGGTGGAGAACAATTCCATCGTCGGCGAAATCGCCATCCTGTGCGACGTGTCGCGCACCGCGACGGTGAAGGCCGCGACCAGCCTCGAGGCCTTGCGCATCAGCAAGGAGCACTTCCTCAAGCTCCTGACGGACTTTCCGGAAATGACGATCGAGATCATGCGCGAGCTCGCAAGCCGGCTGAGCCGGACGACGATGGAACTGACAGACGAGCGCGCCCGCGCCAGGAAGCCGGATTGACCCTGCCTGCCGCATATCCGGTTTCGCGCGTAAAAGCGCTCCCAAAGCCCCGGCATGGAACATTTTCGGCCGTGAAGCGTTGCGATTGCAGGCCGGAGAATGGTGCGTGCGATGACCGGTCGTCGCCACAGAAAGGCATGAGATACGCGCCTGAACTTCGTCCTCGCAAAATAGTTTCACATTCGCTACGCTTAGGACACTCGCTGTGCCTGTGGCGTAGCGAGGAACTGTGGAAGGTTAGAGTGACGGATGCGCAGTTGATGACGAGCGAAGGTCACGCGACGAGCGAAGGTCACGCAAGGGGCTGGTATCGCGAGGCCGCGAAACCCGCCGGATTGTGCATCCGCCACTCCAACGCCATCGCCAATGAAGGCGAGCTGGACGAGGCCAGGCAGAAATGAACATGATCGGAAGGCCGCCGCATTCGAGCCGCAGAACGGAGCCGCCGCGCCAGCTCAAACAGAGCAACGGCGCGAATGATATCCTGACCGTCAAGTTCTGGGGCACGCGCGGCAGCATTCCCGTATCCGGGGAACAGTTCGCCCGCTTCGGCGGCAATACGGTCTGTGTCGAAATGCGCTGCGGCGACGAGATCCTGATGTTCGACGCCGGTTCCGGCATCACGCCGGCGGGCCTTGCGATGAAAGCCGAAGGCGTGAAGCGGGTCGACCTCTTCTTCAGCCACTGCCACTACGACCACATCATCGGCCTCCCCTATTTCAAGCCGCTCTACAACCCCGAATGCGACGTGAAAATCTGGTCCGGCCACCTCGCCGGACAGATGACGACCTGCCAGATGGTCAGTGAATTCATGCGGCCGCCATGGTTCCCCGTCGATCCGAAAATGTGCCGGGCGCATCTCCACTACGGCGATTTTCGCGCGGGCGACATACTCGAACCCCGCCGCGACGTGTCCATCCGAACCGGTATGCTGAACCATCCGGGTGGAGCGATCGGCTACCGTGTCGACTGGCGCGGCCGCTCCATCGCCATGATCACCGATACCGAGCACGTGCCGGGTGTCCTCGACCCGGAAGTGCTCAAGCTGATCGAGGGCGTCGATCTCTTCATCTACGACTGCTGCTACGTCGACGAGGAGATGGAGATCTTCAAGGGCTACGGCCATTCGACCTGGCAGCAGGCGATTCGGCTTGCCCGGGCGGCGAACGCCAGGAACATCGCCTTCATCCATCACGCGCCCTGGCGCACCGATGCGGAACTGGACGAGATCGACCGACAGGCCTCCGCCGAATTCGCCGATTCCTTCTCGGCCCGCGACGGGCAGGTAATCGAATTCGTCGCGGTGGACAGCTGAACGCCCTGACCTGACCGCTTCCCTGCCGTCGGCTTGGGGGAGGCGACGTGCAAAATTCAGCCGATCCCCCGCTCCGACAGGATGGTCGACAGCGCCGCCCACCGGCACGCCGGGTGCCCCGCGGTTCGCTCGAACAGCGCCTCCAGGAACGTCCACACCGCCTCGTCGTGAACGAGATGATGGGTCAAGAGGCCGAGCGTCCCCTCGCCAGCCTCGAACTGCCGCAGCCTCGCCGCCATTTCCAACGCAAGCGTGCCGGTGTCCCGGCCGCCGCGCGTGCCGTGCCAGTCCATGACATCGACATGCGTATTGATCGCCGGCAGTCCGCGGTCCTTTTCCGGCCCGAAGACAGAGAGGGCGCGCAAGCCGATCCCGCCGAGCCGGGGGATCAGCGCCGGATCGATGCGGTTCCACGGCGGCACGAGGACCGGTATCAGGCGCGGACCATGAAGCTGCCGGAGGCGAACGAAACCCTGCTCCAGCGAGGCCAGCACCGGGTCGGCAGGGCGATGGGCTCCAAGCTCCTGCTTCTTCTCGCCCGTCGGGGCGAAATTCTCGTGCGACCAGCCGTGCACCGTCACCTCGACATGGTGCGTGTGCGCCAGCCTTGCCGCCAGCGCCTCGCCGGTAAAGGCGGGGATGACCGCAAGCGCCACGGGCACGGAATGGTTCGCCGTCAGCGTCAGCAGGCGCTCCAGCGCCGGCGTCGGCTCGATGGCATCGTCGTCGCGCAGCCAGAAGGTCGCCACATGGCCGGCCTGCCGCCAGCGATCGAGCTCGTCCATCAGAGGTTGCCAGGCATCGCCGTTCATCGGCGCCCTCCCACGTCTTCGTTCAGGATTTCGTCCAGCCGCACGGCAGCACCTGCGATCGAGCATTCGTCGGTCACGAAGCGGCGCGCGGCAAGCGCCATGCGCCGCCGCTCGTCTCCATCCGTCAGAATCTGCAACAGCGCGGCGGCATAGGCCTCGACGTCGCCGGCGGGCGTCAGCAACCCCGTCACGCCGTCGCGGACCACCTCCGGCACGCCGGCGACCCGTTGGGCGACGACGGGAAGCCCCGCCGCCTGGGCCTCGAGATAGGCGAGCCCATAGGCCTCGCCGGTGCCGGGCCAGGCATAGACGGCGGCGCGGGAGAGGATTTCGGCGATCTCGGCCGGGCCGCATTCGCCGTGCCAGACGATGCGCCCGCGCGGCAGCGACGAAAACAACGCCTCGACCTCGGCCCGCACAGCCCCGTCACCGACGATCGAAAGCGTCCATGGCAGGCTTTCCGGCAGGCGGGCGAGTGCCGCCGCCAGCATCCGGTAGCTGTCGAACTTGTCGCCGGGGCGCATCATGGCGACGGTCGCGATCCGGCCCGCTCGCGGCGCGGGCTCGACTGCCAGATGGGCGGCCGGATCGATGAATGGCCGAAGCAGCCGGTAGCGCCCGTCGGGAATGCTCTGCGCCAGCCCGTCGCGGTCCCGCGTGGTAAAGCAGAGGTTGACCGCCGCATGCCGGACCGTCTCCGCCAGCAGCCGCTGGTTCTGCGCCCAGAGGCCGCGGTTGCGGCGCTGGGAATAGGACGCTTCCGCCGTGACATAGGCGATCGCGAAGCGGCGGGCGAGTTCCGGGCCGATCAGGTCCGGCGCCTTGTAGTAGGGATGGTAGCAGAACCAGACGTCCGGCGCGCCGTCCGTCCGCCACAGGCGATCGATGCGTTCGACTTCCGCGGCAGCCGCAGTATCGATCGCGGCGCGACCGTCGTCTTCGTCACCGGCGAGAAACGTGCGCAGTTCGGAGGCGACTTCGACCACATGCCCGGCGCGACCGAGCGCGGAGATCAGAAGGCGCGCCATCAGGCGGTCGCCGGAGGGGACCGGATGGTTCGGCGATTTCAGTGGCGAGTAGAACGCGATCCTCATGTCCCGCTTTTATACGAATGATCGTTGATGGGAACCTGTTGCGCCGGGTTTCGGAACGCAGATGGGAGTCTCCCGAGCGCCACCCGCTTAACCCCTTGAAAACAGTAGGGCCCTCGCACAGAATTGAATGCAGTGCCGCGCCGGTGCAGATACAGTCGCCGCATCCTCACCAACAGCCAGAAAGCCCGCCATGGTCCCCTTTTCCCGCTACGCCCTTGCCGCCCTCGTCGCCTTCGGCACCTCGCTGTCCTGCGCCCATGCACAGGATGCCGTCTCGACGAAGCTTTACGACGGCTTCGACGGAACAACCTTTGCGGAAACCGGCGGCCTCTACTACCGCGAAAATGCCGAGCAGAAGGCCGGCACCGCCACCTTCCAGAGCGAGGTCAAGCGCGCCGGTACCGGCGCCCTGAAGCTCAGCGTGCGCCCGCATTGCACGGCTGACAGCGAAGGCTGCAGCGAGCGGGCGGAGATCTGGGAAAAGACCGAACTGCGCGTCCCCTACGACAAGGGCGTCTGGTTCGGCTTCTCGGTCAAATTCGCCGACCCCATTCCGCAAAACGATCATCGCTACCTGATCGCCCAGTGGAAGCGCGAGATCGGGCCGGATGCGGAGGGCGACTTCAGCCCGTTCCTGGCGCTTCGTCTCGACAACGGCCGGCTGTTTGCCACCATCGAGGGCAATTTCCGTCCAGGAACACCCGCAGAGGAGAAGGACGGTGCCTACACATGCCCTGCCGGGCAGACCTCCGTGTGGCTGCGCCCGGAGGTGAACCAGATGCGCTCGCTCGTCGCGCATGACGCCAACTGGCGCCCCGACGACGGCAAGACGTTCTCCAGTTGCACAGACGAACTCGTGCTGACCGCCCGCGACAATCCGCTGCCGGCACCCGATAGCGGCTGGATCGATTTCGCCGTCTATTCGCACCCCGGTCCGGACGGCGACGGCCGCGTCGAGCTCTTCGCCAACGGAAAGTGGATCGTCACCGCCACGGGCTTCATCGGCCACAACGATCGCGGCCTCGGGGAGAACCAGTATTTCAAGTTCGGCCCCTACCGCGCTGCCGGCGAAGGCGAATGGACGCTGTACTACGACGATTTCCGCCGCTCGCCGGACTGCATTGACGTCCTGCGCGACGAGAAGGCCTGCGCGCTGATGGATTGAGAGCGGCGGCGCCCTGGCACTCGCGTGCCGGACGGGCAGCCAGAGACCACGTCCACGGACCGGGCGGCAGCATTCGAAGATGCCTCTGATCCGCCCTGCCGGGCACCTTCTCCCCGCTGGCGGGGAGAAGGACGGACGACCGCGACGTCATACGTCTTGCGGCGGAGTACAGGGAAAACAGCGCCCGGAGAACATCAAACCGAAAGGCCGGTGCAGGTGAAAGGCATCTGGCAAAAGAAGCGGACCGCGTCCCAGCCCGCGACGCGTCCCCTCTCCCCGCCCGCGGGGAGAGGGTTAGGGTGAGGGGCGGCAGCCTGCCACGGCTTGGCGAGCAAGCCATGCGACGGCGGACCGCAGATCCGGAGATGATCGCCCGCCGCCTACCAGGGTTTCCAGGCGAGCAGCAGGCCGCCGTCGTCGCGCTCGGCCTTCTCGCACAGCGGCAGCACGGCCTCGATCGGCGCGCGGCGGGGCACGGAGCCCGCGACGATGGCCGCATCCGCGACGGTGACGGCGCCGCCGCGGCAGACGACGGTGAAAAGCAGGGGGCCGGTCGACCACCAGGCGGGCGCTCCGGGCAGGGCCTGTGCGGCCTGCGGCAGGGCTTCGAGCAGGCGCCGGATGGCCGGATGCGCCGGCGGCGCGGCGATGAAGGAATTGGCCAGAAGCAGGCTGCCCGCGCCGGTCTCGCGCGGGATTTCCTCGGCCAACGCCGTCAACCCCGTCAGCGGCAGGAGACCGTGGAAGGCGATGCCGGAGCGTGCCGGGTACCAGTCGCAATCCAGATAGATTCCGCCGAAGCGTTCCAGGATCAGGTAGCGCGCAACGTCGACCGCGCCGGGCAGGTCGCCGATCGAGAGCATCGCTGTGAAGACGGGATGGCGGTCGATGCCCTCTTGGGCAAGATCGGCCTCGCGCCAGAGGCGGCAGCCATAGCCGTGCCTTGCGGCATGCTCCGCCCATGCCCCCGTCGATGCCGGCAGTTCGCCCGAACCGATCCAGACCATGTGCAGCACGCGCGGCACCGGCTGGCGGCCTGCTTCGGCCAGGGCCGCCCGCTCCGCTGCCGAAAAGCGGCCGAAAGGTGCGAGCACGGCCGGCGGCGGCACGAGCGTATGCTGGTAGCCGATGCGTCGCAGCATGTCGCCCTGCCGCTTGGCGACCTTCAGGAAGGCCGAGTGCAGCGGGCGCGGCAGTCCGAGGACGGTCGGCGGACCGAGGACGCCGTTATCGGGATCGGCGGCGATCGCGTTCAGGATGTCGATCGCCGCATCGAAGCGCCCCGCCTCGCGCTGCACCTCGGCCTCCTTCAGCCGCGCCTTGAAAATGTCCCTGCCGGTCATGCGCCTGCTCCCTGCGGCCGCTCCGGCCGATCACCATGGCAAACGGGCTAGCGCGGAATGACGATGGCCGTCAACGGCGGCCGAGAGCTGCCGGACGTGCAGGTTCCCGGTACCCGACAATTGACGGTTTCGCTTTGCCGCGATCGGAGGAACAATCGTGAATTGAAGGGAGCGAGTCGCATGGAGAGGGAGGCAAGCATGAGGATCGCAGCGGCGCAGACGATCGTGACCCCGGATATCGGCGCCAATGGCGAGGCCATACGCGCAACGATCGTCGCGGCGGCGGCTGCAGGCGCCCGGCTGGTGCATTTCTGCGAGGGCGCGCTATCCGGCTACGCCAAGGCCCAGATCGGCCGTCCCGACGACTGGGCGCGCTTCGACTGGCAGCGCCAGGAGGCGGAGTTGCGCGCGATCGGCGCGCTGTGCGGCGCGCTGCGGCTGTTTGCCGTCGTCGGTGGCGCGCACCGGCTTGCCGCTCCCGCCCCGCCGCATAACAGCCTCTACGTGTTTTCCGATCAGGGCAGGCTCCTCACCCGATACGACAAGCGCTACCTCTCCAGCAGCGAACTGGGCGGCTGGTATACGCCGGGAGCAGAAGCCATCACCTTCGATGTCGACGGCTACCGGCTGGGCTGCGCGATCTGCATCGAGGCGCAGTTTCCCGAGGTCTTCGCCGAATACGAGCGAAGCGCGGTCGATGCGGTGCTGTTTTCCTCCTATGGCACTCCCGGCCGCTTCGACACCGCGCTGCGCGCCCATGCCGGACTGAACTGCCTTTGGATCAGCGCCGCCACGCCGGCGCAGACCGTCCCGGACCGGGCGCCTGCCGGCATCGTCGGGCCTGACGGCAAATGGGCGGTGCGCTGCCTGCCTTCGAACGCGGCGGGCTTCGCCGAGGTGCTTCTGGACCGGCAGGACCCGGCCTACGACATCGCGCTGAACAAGGCGCGTCCCTGGCGGCGACTGGCGCGCGAGGGCGCGATCTACAGGGAAAGACTGTCCGACGATCCGCGCAGCCGGCGCAGGGACGAGTTCTGAGTTGGAGCAATCCTGGTGAGATCCGTCTCATCGGACGTTGTCCGGTGCATTGTTCTTGCCACGCTCTTTCACGTCGGGCGATGTCGCTTCGGCTGGAGGGCGATTGCTGGGGCACCCCATTCCGGCGGCCTGCCACCTCTACAGGAGCGAAGAGACGGCCCGCCCGGGGCTCTTTGGCGGAGACACGGCGGGTGCGGGCAGAAGCCGGCACAAACCGCAACGGCCGCGGGCAAAACCCGCGGCCGGCGACACCGTCAGCCAAGATTAACGTGTGAAAAGGCCGAGCTCGGCGCGCGTTCAGGCGCGAATTCCGGCCCCGATCAGCGCATGCCGCGATCCTTGCCGCGGTGGGGCATGAGCATGCGCTCGATCGTCTCCTTCTGTCCGGGTTCGAGCACCGCTTCCAGCGCCTGCTTGGCCTGCTTCAGCGTCTCGGCCTTCTCGGCCCGGTTCTCGACGCGCGCGATCATGCGGTCGAGCATGTCGAAGCCGGAGGGCCGCATGCGATCGGGACGGGCCTCGCCGGCCGGAGCGGGTGGCGGCGGTGGCGGGGTGCCGGCATCGGCACCCGGCGGTGGCGGCGGAGCCGAAGGCTGGACGTCTCCGGTCATGCCGCCCGGGCGCGACGGCGTTGCGAAATCGACCAGCGCTGCGGTGAAGGTCCGCCAGGCGTCGAGCTGCGCGGACTTGATGCCGGCCGCCGTCTCCGCCGCCGCAAGCCGCATCGCCAGCCGTTCGCCCGACCATTGACGATGATGCCAGCGGCGCTGCCCGCGATCACGGTCGCGATCGCCGCCGCGATCACCCATCATCATGTGCTGGCCGTGATAGCCGCGCCCAGCCCTGTCTCTATCCGGCCTGTCTCTATCCGGCCTGTCGCGATCAGGACCGCGTTCGCCCGACGCGGCAACGCCCGGCATCGACGGCGCGTCGCCCTGCTGCGCAAGCGACGGCAGCGCCGTGGCGGCGGCGAGCGGCAGGGCCAGCGCTATGACGAGTGCGGTGCGGAGCCTTCTCGAAGGGGTGGAAGTGACGTCGGTCATCATTCTGTTTCTCCTTGGGAAATCGTCCCTACAGGAGGAAGATAGAAAGCAGTGATGACCGCTCTAGGGCGCAAACATGTCAAATCGCAATCTGACGATGAATTTTGCGTGAAGCGTATGATTGTGCGCGTGCCGGGCATACAAGGCGGCATCACGCCGGACAGAATCCCGCCGAAAACAGATCATGCGACACGCTTCAGGCGCGCCCGCCGTCCTCGCCGACTTCGAGGGGCCAGGTGACGAGGTAGTCCTCGAAGTCCTCCACGTCGATGCCCTCTTCGCTGACCGTGCGGCCGCGCGCGGAAATGCCGGCCTGGTGGACCGTTTCGGGATCGCCGGAGACCAGCGGATGCCACCAGTAGAGGTCCTCGCCGTCGCGGATCAGACGGTAGGCGCAGGTCGGCGGCAGCCAGCTGATCTCGGAAACGGACTTGACCGTCAGCCGGATGCAGTCCGGCACGGTCGCCTGGCGATTTTCGTAGTCCTTGCAGCGACAGCTATGATCGTCGAGCAGCTGGCAGCGGATCGAGGTCCAGACGATCTCGCCTGTGTCCCAGTCCTCCAGCTTGTTGAGACAACAGAGGCCGCAGCCGTCGCACAGGCTTTCCCATTCGCCATCCGACATCTCGGCAAGCGCCTTGGTCCGCCAGAACGGCAGTTCGTCGCTGGCAATGTCCGCCACGACATCCTGTTTCATCTCGGTCTTCGCGTTCATTCCTGTCCAGTGGACCCGGGCGGCCCAAAGGTCAAGCAAAAGCGCCGCCGGACGCGTTTCAGCGGCTTCATCGGGAGGGCTACGCCCGCCGGACTGTGGCCGTCCTGCACGCTTGCCCGCCTAACGTGGCAGCCACGGCAACGGAACGGAAACCATGCTGTTTTATCCATGGCGATTGACTGATATCGTCAAGGACAGATCGCGCGAGGGGCCTTTCGCGCGCATGAGGATGGACAGCCGTGCAGGACGACCACTTGGAAGACCACTTGGACGCCCCCGAGCCGCCGCAACAGCAGCGTCGCCGCAAACGCCACATTCTGCTGCGCATCGACAGCTTTATCGATTCGACCATGTGGAACGCCGGCTTCCGGCTGGCGGAGATCTGGGAGGAGATCACGATCTTCTTCCGGCGCTTCACAGTCAAAGGCTGGAAGCGCGCTGTCTTCGAGATCGCCGGCGAGGGAATGAACCTCGGCGCGGCCGGCTTCGTGCTGCTTCTGGCGCTGGCGCTGCCGGCCTTCGAGGAGACCAAGGGCAACTGGCGCAACCAGAGCGACTTCGCCGTCACCTTCCTCGACCGCTACGGCAACGAGATCGGCCACCGCGGCATCATTCACGAAGATTCGGTGCCGATCGACGAGTTGCCCGACCATCTGATCAAGGCGGTGCTGGCGACCGAGGACCGGCGCTTCTTCGACCATTTCGGCATCGACTTCCTGGGGCTTGCGCGTGCCATGACGGAGAACGCGCGCGCCGGCGGCGTCGTGCAGGGCGGCTCGACGCTGACGCAGCAGCTCGCCAAGAACCTGTTCCTCAACAACGAGCGCACGATCGAGCGCAAGATCAAGGAAGCCTTCCTGTCGCTGTGGCTGGAGGCGAACCTGTCGAAGAAGGAGATCCTCAGGCTCTATCTCGACCGCGCCTACATGGGCGGCGGCACCTTCGGGGTGGCGGCAGCCTCGCAGTTCTACTTCGGCAAGGACATCACCGATGTCGATCTGGCCGAATCCGCCATGCTGGCCGGCCTGTTCAAGGCGCCGGCCCGCTATGCGCCGCACGTCAACCTGCCGGCCGCCCGCGCCCGCGCCAACGAGGTCCTGACCAACCTCGTACAGGGCGGGCTGATGTCGGAGGGACAGGTGATCGCGGCCCGGCGCAATCCGGCGAGCGTCATCGACCGGCAGGAGCGCACAGCGCCCGATTTCTTCCTCGACTGGGCCTTCGACGAGGTGCAGCGCATCGCCCGCCCCTTCGCCCAGCACTCGCTGATCGTGCGCACGACGATCGACATGGGGCTGCAGGCGGCGGCGGAGGAATCCGTCGAGACGAGCCTGCGCCAGTACGGCGAAAGCTTCCACGTCAAGCAGGGCGCGCTTGTGATGATCGAAAACGGCGGTGCGGTGCGTGCCATGGTGGGCGGGCGCGACTATGGCGAGAGCCAGTTCAACCGCGCCACCAAGGCGCTGCGCCAGCCGGGCTCGTCGTTCAAGGTCTATGCCTATGCGGCGGCGATGGAGAAGGGCAAGACGCCGGAAGACACCATCGTCGACGCGCCGATCACCTGGCGCGGCTGGTCGCCGCAGAACTACGGCCGCAGCTATTCCGGGCGGGTCACGTACATGACCGCGATCGCCAAGTCGATCAACACGATCCCGGTACGTCTGGCCAAGGACCTGCTCGGCACGGAGCTGATCGCCCAGACGGCCAAGGACATGGGCGTGGAAACGCCGATCCGCACCGACAAGACCATGCCGCTCGGCACCTCGGAAGTGACCGTGATGGACCAGGCGACAGCCTATGGGGTATTTCCCGCCGGCGGGCTGCAGTCGCATCGGCACGGCGTCACCCAGATCCTGAACTATGACGGCGACATTCTCTACGATTTCGGACGCGACGAGCCGCAGGCGCGCCGGGTGCTGTCGGAGACCGCCAACGCCAACATGAACAGGATGCTGGTCAACATCCCCGTCAACGGCACCGCGCGCAAGGCGGCGCTTGACGGCGGCATCGTCACCGGCGGCAAGACGGGCACGACGCAGGCCTATCGCGACGCCTGGTTCGTCGGCTTCACCGGCAACTACACGACCGCCGTCTGGTTCGGCAACGACGACTACACCTCGACCAACAACATGACCGGCGGCTCGCTGCCGGCGATGACCTTCAAGCGGCTGATGGACTACGCCCACCAGGGCCTCGAGCTGCGCCCCATCCCCGGCATCGAGACCCCCCTGCCCGGACCGGCAGCGGCCAAGACCGCCGCCGCCCCTCCCTCCGAGCAGCCCGGCGACGCACTGCCGGCGCTGGTGCGCCCGCGCTCGCTTTCGGTCGGCGTGACGCGGCTTTTGCGCCAGATCGCCAAGGAGCTGGAAAACGCCAAGCCGCTCTCGGCCGACGGGCGCGTCGCAGCCCTTTGAGGGCGAGGCCGGTATGCGCCGACGAACCCGCCCCTCCCCGTCACACCATGCGGCACAACAAGCTGCACCGGCTGGTGCGATGGGCCTGCTTGCGATGCGGCAAGCCCCGCCGTCCGGGTAGCACAAGGAACGTAACGCCACAGTCGTCCCACCTTCTCCCCGCCTGCGGGGAGAAGGTGCCCGGCAGGGCGGATGAGGGGCGGCGTCGAAGTTGCCGCTCGGAACGCGAATGAGGGGCCCCTGTCCGTTGCGCCGTTGCAAGGGCTGCGAGCGGCTATGCCGTGCACGCGCGTTTGCCATCGATTTCATGAGCGGAATCATGCATTGTTCCGCGCAGATGCCATCACCGGGAACGCATTTCGCGGCGGCGGCGATCTTCCGTCGCGCATCCAACCGGTAGGCCGCATTGTTCCGTATCCCCCTCCTCGTCGCCCTTGCGCTTGCCATTACCTTCGGTCTGGGAACCTTCTCCGCCGTCTGGGCGCTGAAGGCGACGATCGGCTTCGGCTCGATCGCGCTCGGGCCCTGGAACGCTTTTCCGACCGCACAGACGAGCCGCGCCGACCCCTATGCCAAGGCGCACCGCGCACGCGACGGCGCGCTGCTGTTCGGCAGCGCGGAGGGACTGGTCTTCCGCGCCGTGAACGACAGCGGCGGCCAGCCGCTTTCGGGCGGCTGCTCCTACGACATCGTCGGACTGACACCGCAGGCGCGCTTCTGGACGCTGCACGCGACCACGACCGACGGCCGGCCGGTGCCGGTCGCCCGCAACATCAACGGCGGGTTGAATTCGTGGACGGTGCTGCGGCAACCCGACAACAGCATCGCGGTGCACGTCGCAGCCGACGCGCAGCCCGGCAACTGGCTGGCGGTGCCGCCCGGCCAGCCGTTCCGGCTGGTGCTGACGCTGCTCGACACGCCGACCGCGGGCAGTTCGGGCGTAATCGACCTGTCGATGCCGGCGATCAATCGCACGGGATGCGCCAATGCGTAGCATCCTGTTTGCCACCCTCGTCGGGCTGCTGGGGGCTGCGGCCCTTCACATCCTGATCATCCTTTCGGTACCCTATTTCACCGGCAACGACGCCTATACGCGCATCGCCGATCTCGGCGAGCCGCTGCGCTTCTATCCCCTGCAGAACGAACCGGTAGCCGGCGGCGGCCTGATCAACGATGATCCCGAAATGCGGCTTGCGGTGTGTGCGCTGTCGGTGGCCGAAAACCCGGTGCGCCTCTATGCGCCGGCGGGCGTACCGTTCTGGTCGGTGGGCCTGTTCGACAGCGCCGCCAACGAGGTCTTCAGCATGAACGACCGCACCGCGGTCGCGGGCGCGCTCGACGTGGTGGTGGCGACGCCGGTCCAGCTGAACGCCATCCGCAAGGCGCTGCCGCAGGCCCTGTCCCAGTCGATACTCGTGGAAATGCCCGACGAGGACGGCTATGCGGTGCTGCGCACCTTCGTGCCGACCGCGACCATGGACGAGGCCGCGCGCGCCTTTCTCGCCAATGCCGCATGCGAGGCGATCGACCAGAGCACTCTCGAATGAGCGCGGACCGGACTCCGGCTTTCTGCCAGATCAAACGAAAAGGTCTGCCGGGCTGCATGCCGGCGATGGCTGCTGAACGCAGCCGGGAAACAGGTCGCCAATCGCGACCTCCGTGAACCGCGCCCCCGCGGCGGCATTTTCAGCGCCGTTCCTCGCCCGCGGAACGCAGGCGTGGTCGGGCGGCGCATCGGCCGGCGGCCTCGCCTATTGGCGGGCGTCCTTGCCGGTTTCGGCGTTCCGGCGGCCGGCGCGGGTTTTGGCCACCATCGCCGGGGTAAGCTTCTCATAGCGCACGCCCGTGAAGAGCAGAACCGCCGCAGGCACCTCGTGCCAGAGCCTCTCGCGTCGCGGCATGCGCGACAATCGTTCCTGCAATCGAACTACGTCTGCCATTCTCGCCTCCTAACAAGAATCTAGACGGATGAAGTAACGCACAAATTTCATCCTGCCCGTCTATCGGGCCAGTGCCACCGAATCCGTCCCGATTGCAGCAATGAAAAACGCGGAACACAATTGCCGCAATCGTACCCTGAATGATCGAGGGCTGATGAAGGTTTCCCGATGCGGGAAAGAATCTCGCCCCTACCAGTCAAAGCGTATCCGGTGCATCGCACCTTGCCTTGTACAGCTATCGCGGAAAACTGTCGCAACACAGTCCCGTGAAACCGTCTGGATGGTAGCATGGCTTGCATGCGCGCAGCTGCCCATCCCTATGCCTGAAGCGTAATGCCATTACGGTTAACATCTTGCTAATTCTTTTCGTCTAATTGTTGTCCATCAATCGGTTCAAGCGGCTGCGGTTCTCTCAAGGGCCGCCCACCCGCGGCAGTCCTGCCGTATCCGGACGTCCAGGCGGGCCGGCCCGGCGGGCACCGGGAACGGCTGCATTTGCGTAAAGAGTGGTGCGTGGTGGGGGACAGGTTTCGCGAACTCGAAAAGCCGCAGGCGGGCCGGCCAAAGGACATCGTCCTCATGGCCACCGTATCCGGTTTCGAAAGTCTCGCCCGCCCTTCCCGTTCCAATCTGAAACAGTTCCACGAACTCTTCGTCCCACTCTATCTCGCCTCCAGCGACGAGGCGCGCCGACAGGCGGTTGCAGCGCTGTCGCAATGTGCCGTCCTGCCTGAACCGACCTCGCTCTTCATCGCGCGCGAGCCGATCGCGATCGCGGCGATCTTTCTGACGCGGTCGCAGGCGCTGAGCCAGCGCGTGCTTCTGGAGATCCTGCGCGAGGCTTCGCCCGACCATGCGCGCGCGATCGAGCGGCGCGACGACCTCTCGCCGCAACTGATCGAGGCCCTCGTCGGGCTGCACCAGACCCACCGCAGCCGCGGCACGCACAACGCATCGAGCGAGGCGGTGGCGGCAGCGGCTGCCGAAGCAGACCGGCAGGTGCGCGAGGAAGAGCTGCGCGATGAGATCAAGGCACTGGCGCGCGCGCAGATGCCGCAGGACGCCGGTATTGTGCCGCTTGCGCCCGTCGAGGATGCGCATATGGCACTGATCGTCCGCTTCGCCCGCGCCGGCGAGACCGGCATGCTGGGCGTCGTGCTGGCCGACGCGCTCGACGCCAGCCAGTGGCTCAGCGAACGCATCCTGCTCGACGTGTCCGGCCAGCAACTGGCGACCGCCTTCGTGGCGCTCGACGCACCCCGTGCCGACAGTTCCTACGTGCTTTTGCGCCTCTATCCGCATCTCGCGCAGGCGAGCGGCAGCGTCCGCCGTGCCGACCTCGTGCTGTCCGGCCTCGATCGCTCAGCCTGCATCGAGCGGGTGGAGAGCTGGCGACGGGCGGACGCCTATACGCATTCCCTGCAGCCTCAAACGGCGGCAAACTCCGACACCGGCGACGAGCACAGGGACAATGGCGCGGGAAACCGCGCGCTGCGCGCCTGACGGCCGGCGCCGGAGCAAGCCACCCCTAACGGCGCGGCGGCGTGCGGAATGAGGGAGAACCTTCGGTCGGAGGCTGCTGGATCTGATGGCCGATCAGAAGATGCGGCGTTCCGTCCTGCCTTCGCGCAGGTCGGCCGCGACGGCGGCATACATGGTGGCGACGAACATCGCGGCGATAAGAACGGCGAGCGCGGGCAGAACGACGAACATGGTGGCAGCTCCGGCGAGCGGGACTAAGGACATGCCCGCTACTGAGCACCCTTGTCGCACGGTTCTGCCTACCAGCCGGTTACCGGCGGAACACAGAATCGTTGGGGTCGATTTTCTTTTCGTCCGTCTCGGCCAAATCGATCAGATCTCCGATGTCATCGGCCTCCAGCGCGACGATCCAGAGGTCGGGGTCGAACCGCACCTCGCGCTCCAGCGCCGCCGTGACGTCCTCGCGGGCGCTGCTGTGCACGCGGCGCTCGAACAGCCGGCGGGAGCTGTCGTCGTCTTCAAAGAAGCTTTGCGGTGCGGGTGCGTAGAGCGTCTCGGTGCCGTCGCGAAACGACTGGCGGATGAAAATCGCGCCGCCGTCGGAAGCACCCTTGCGCTCGATTGCAGCGAAGTCGCCGCGCGCAAAGACGTTGCGGACCAGGGCTGATGCGAAGATCTCTGATTTCAGGCGCATCCCGCCTGCATACCGGTCATCGACCGCCGAGGCAACGGCTGGCGCGGCGCACGGCTTTCCCGAACGGTGACGGGCACGGCAAATCCCCCTCTGGCCTGCCGGCCATCTCCCCACGAGCGGGGATTGGGCAAACCGTAACCGCCCTGCCCGAGCGGAGCTCCAGCGGAGAGGACCAAGCAAAATTTTCGGCAGGAAGGGCGGGTTAAGCCCTCCCCCTTGTGGGGAGGGTTGGGAGGGGCTTCCCCCTGCGATGGCTTTCGCCGCCCGTGTTTTCCGAGGCAACGATTGCCGCCGCCGGGCGCTGCCGTCAAAGGATGAAATCGGATGCCTTCAGGTTGATCGACGCGTCGATGACGATGGCGAATTCGGCCGTCTTGTCGGCATCGACATTACCGTAGACGAAGGTGTCGCCGCCCTTCTTCTCGTAGCGGATCTGTCCTGCGGCCGTGAACGCCTTGGTGCCGATGAAGGTAAAATCCTGGTCGCCGGCCTTCTTCGTGTCGGCATCCATGACGTCGAGCTGGATCTTGTCACGCTGGGAGCGGCTGAAATCGACGATGACATCGCGGCTCGACGAGGCGAGCGGGCTTTCCTCGGGAACGACGAACAGGAAGAGGTCCGCGCCGGTGCCGCCGCCCAGCACATCGCGGCCAAGTCCGCCATTGAGGACGTCGTTGCCGCTGCCGCCATGGAGCTTGTCCTTGCCGTTGCCGGCAATCAGCCAGTCGTCGCCGGCCTCGCCGTTCAGCGTATCGTTGCCGTTATAGGCAAAGATGCGGTCGTCGCCCTTTCCGGCCTTGAAGACGTCATTGCCGTCATAGCCGTAGAGCTGGTCGGAAATGGAGGAGCCGATCAGGGTGTCATTTCCCTTCAGGGCCACCATGCGCATGCCTTCCCAGCCATAGGCGTTGATGGTCTTCTGCAGCGTAGCCGCGGAAACGGAAAGTCCGGTGAACTCGTTCAGCTTCGCGCCGTCGCGGCTGTAGAAGACGATGGAATTGATCGTGCCGCTTGTCGGCTCGCCATCGGCGTCCACCTTCAGACCCTTGCCGGTCACGCTGAACTTCACCCCGTTGGGCGCCACCATCGTCACCTTGGTCGAGCTGTGGCTGTACGCCCGCATCTCACCGAACCATTTTTCGTCGAACGTCCCGTAGTCGCCGAGGGACGCAAACCAGGTAACTTTGGCCATCAAATTTCTTCCCGTATCGAATTGAACCCAAACCTTAAGAACGGGCGGGGGCTAGAAATATTCGACCGCAGGAAGCAAGAAAGGCCGCCAGTGCGCGCCCTGTGAAGGTGCCAGCCGATACGGAGCGGCAGGGGCGGGACTGAGACCGGACCGAAACCATCCGCTCTCGATGCATTCAGGCATCACCGGAAGAGACCGTTACGCAAGTGCCTGAATCCTCAGAGCGCGCCGATTTCCTTGAGCTTGCTCAGCACCATCTCGTTCGGCTCGCCGGTGGCGGGCAGGCGATAGTGTCTCTCGAAGGCGCGGATCGCCTCGCGCGTCTTTTCGCCGGCGACGCCGTCGACGGCGATGTCGGCATAGGCGATGTTGCTGAGCCCCTTCTGGATCTTCATCACCAGAGCGCTTGACTGGGGCGCACTTGACTGGGGCGCGCTTGACGGGGCCGATCTTGACTGGGCCGACGGGCCCGGCGCGGCGGGCCCGGGTGCCGGGCTTGGCGGCAACTCGGCCTCGGCCGCGCGGATCGCCGCGGCGACCGGGTCGATCGCCGTGCCCGTATCCTTTTCCGCCGCCGTCTCGGCCGGGCGCTCCGTCGGCAGCACCGCAACCTCGCGCGGCGCGGCTACGCCGCCGAGCTCGACCAGCAGGTCCTCGCTCGGCTCGCCGGTCACCGAAAGGCCGCGCGCCTGCTGGAAGCGGCGGATCGCATCGGCCGTTTCCTTCTGCATGACACCGTCGGGGTCGGCTGCATAGAGGCCCTGGCTGGCAAGTGCGGTCTGGATGTCCAGCACGAGGCCGGAGACCTGCGCGGCCGCACGCGCCGGCGCCTCGTCTCCCGCCTCCCCTTCGCGCTCGATGACGAAGGTGGTGACGTCGGAGGGCGGCTCGCGGAGCGCGGAAAAGCCGAGCGTGTTCTGCGAGGAGCGGGTCTTCATGATCGGCGAGGGATGACCGCCCGGCTGGTACCAGAGCGCATTTGCCGCGACGAAGGAGAAGACGACCGCAAAGGCGGCGCCGCCGCCGATCACGGACGGATGGCGCGCGGCGAACGATCCGAGCGCGACCATGGAGCGCTGGAGGAGACCCGGTGATGGAGCCTGCCGCTTGCGGGCGCCGGCATTGCGCCCGCGGTCAGGCTGTTTTCGCGCGCGTGCCGTCATGGCCCCTGCCTTCATAGCCTGTGTCCTTGTCAGCTTCGGAGGGAGCACCCTCCGTCATCTGCATGCGTATCGCATCGTTCCGCTCGCGGGGAAACAGTCGCGGCGGGAATTCCCCGGCATTGATCACAGCGCCGGTCTCGCCAGTGCCAGGCGCGGGCGCGCCATCGGCCGGGATGGTGATGGTGATGCGGGTGCCCTCGCCCGGATCGCTGTGGATGGCGAAGGTTCCGCCATGCAGCGCGACGAGCCCCTTGACGAGCGACAGGCCGAGACCGGTTCCCTCGTACTTGCGCGTATATTCGTTTTCGACCTGGACGAAGGGCTGGCCGATCATGTCCAGCTTTTCGGCGGGAATGCCGATGCCGGTATCGCTGACGCTGAGGACGAGATTACGGCCCGCGCGCGAGGCGTCGATGGTGACGATGCCGCCCTTGTCGGTGAACTTGATGGCGTTGCCGACGAGATTGATCAGCACTTGCTGCAGCGCGCGCTGGTCGGCCACGGCCTCGCCGATGTCGTGCGGCACGCGGCTCGTCAAGCGCACGCCCTTCTGGCGGGCCTGCAGCGCCAGCATCTGTTCGCAGGTGTTCACGCTATCGGCAACGGCGAAGGGTTCCAGCAGAAGCTCGTAGCGACCCGCCTCGATCTTGCTGACATCAAGCATGGTGTTGACGACAGACAGCAGGTGTCCGCCGGACTGATGGATCAGGGCGACGTATTCGCGCTGGCGGTCGTTCTCCAGCCGGCCGAAGTACTCCCCGGCCAGGATATCGGAAAAGCCGAGGATCGCGTTCAGCGGCGTGCGCAGTTCGTGGCTGACGGCGGCCAGGAAGCGGGTCTTGGCGTCGTTGGCCGATTCGGCCTCGGCGGCCTTGCGCGCGCTGTCGCTGCGCAGTCGGGCTTCCTCGGAGATGTCGCGCGACTGGGCGACGATCGAGGCCAGAAGGCCGGCGGTGTCGCGAACGGCGGTCATCTCCGTGCGCACATGCAGGAACTGCCCGCTCGCCTCGCCGGCACGCCCCTGTTCGAGGCGGATGTCGATGCTCGCATGGGCTTCGCCCTGGCGCAGCCGGTCGATCGCCTGGAGGAAACCCAGCCGGTCGGACACATGGATCTGGTCGATGAAGCCGCGCCCGAACGGATCGCGCATGGGCTTCAGCAGGGCCTCGCGATCGCGCCCGTGGACGGCGGTGACATGGCCCCGCGGATCGTGGACGGTGACGAGGCCGGCGAAGAGATCGTAGCTGGCGGCCGGATCGGGGGCTGCGCTGATGGCGATCTGAACCCTTTGACCAGAACGGCGGCGCGAGACGACGGAAGCCGCAGCCGTGGCCAGCAGGCCGCCCGAAGCAGCAAGGGCAGCACCTGCCGGCAGCGCTGCGGAAACCGGCATGACGGCGCAGAGCGCAAGCGGCAGCACGGGTACGGCGACGAGCGAGGACAACAGAATCGCGCGCAGGCCGGCAGGCGTGCCGACATCCGTGCCGGCCGCACAAAACTCACCCGTAACAGCGGCCGCAATGGCTGCCATTCTGTCAGCGATGTCACTCAGAAGACGCACGCAATACCCTGCCGTCTGTTGTTCTTTTATCTGGTCGCAGAATCGCACCGGCGACTTAGAAAAGGATAAACATCGGCGGTCGGAAAGCCCCCGAAAGGGCCGAAAAAGCCTGTTTCAAAGCGATACGGGCGGCATTTGAACTTCGTGGTTAACGGCGGGTAAGCGTCTCAAAATGCGGCATTTTTTCGTTCGCGTTAACCTGTGTGCCGGGCCATTCGACGGTGAAGGCCCGGTTCTTCGGAGCTTCGTCTCCCAACTCTCGCCACGAAGCTTAACGACAGTCGCTAAAATTTGCGAGAAATGCCCGATAATGGCGCTTCCTTCAAGTTTTATGCAAATTTGAGGAAAACCCGAGTGATTCCGGCAAAGGGCCATTTTCCTGTCCTGCGTATTCTCGCATCAACAAACGGCCGCGGCCGAAAGAGTCGCACCGGACGGCAAGGACGCCAAAGCCACTCCATAGACAAGAGAGTGGCAGGCGCCGCAGACTGAGGATGGGCACGACGATGTGGTTTCTGATCAAGGGAGCGTTCTGGTTCTCGCTTGTTCTGGTGCTTCTGCCGCTGTTCGACAGCGAATCGACGCAGAAGCTGGAACACGGGCCGACCATGGAACTCGGCAATACCGTGAGCGCGGCGAGTGAAGCTATCAGCTATCTTTCCGATCTCTGCCTGGAGAAGCCCGACGTCTGCCAGAAGGGCGCCGAAGCCTTCGTGGCGCTGGGGCACCGGGCCCGCGAGGGCGCGCATGTGGCCTACAAGCTGCTGGACTCCCAGTTCGCCGACCCGGCCGAACAGGCCGGCGACACCGCAGCCGCCCTCGACCAGCCGATGCCCGCGCTTGCAGTGCCGGCGGACGAACAGGCGCACAAGGCCACAGCCGAGCCGGATGGCGTCGTCACCGGCACGATCGCCGTTCCCTCGCGCCGTCCCGATCCCGCATCCTGATATTTTCCATTACTGCCTGAACTGTCGCTGTTTACAGCCGCCGCGAGGATGCCCATGCCTCGCGGCGTTTTTTTTGCCGCAGGTCATCCAGCAAGGAAAAGACCGCAGCGCGATGCCAAGGCATCGTGCGAGGATTTTGACGCCGCCGGGGACCGGATAGAGGCCACCCGCAGGGCCGGTCGCTTTTGATTTCCGGCCGTCGTTGAAAATCCTCTCCAGACCGGTTGGTCCGGATGCGGTTTTCGCCTCGCCGGAAACCAAAATCGATCCGGCGCAATAGGTTTCTATCATCTATCATTGGTATTATATGTTCCGGCAGAAGACCAACGGGACACGACATGACAGACCTCGCCCAGATCATCGACGACTTCGCCTTTCTCGACGAGTGGGAGGACCGCTATCGCTATGTCATCGAGCTCGGCAAGGCGTTGCCGGAGCTGAGCGAAGACAAGCGCACGTCGGAGAACAAGGTGCAGGGCTGCGCCAGCCAGGTCTGGCTCGTGACCCATTCGGACGGCGGCGGCGACCCGGTCCTGACCTTCGAGGGCGATTCGGACGCGCATATCGTGCGTGGCCTGGTGGCCATCGTTATGGCTGTCTATTCCGGCAAGCACGCCTCCGAGATCGCCCGGACCGATGCGCTGGAAGTCTTCAACAAGATCGGCCTCGTCGAGCATCTCTCCTCTCAGCGCGCCAACGGGCTGCGATCCATGGTGCGGCGCATTCGCGAGGAGGCAACGGTGCGGGTCGCCGCCTGAGACGGCAGCGGCCTTCCATCACCTCGCGTTCCCCCGTCTCAATCCGGCCGGCAGAAACGGGCGGCCATGTCGGGCCGGAAACCCTCCGCGCCCCAGGCGTGGCTGCGCCGCTGCGCGGATGGCGCCGGCTCGTAGTGGCGCGACAGCGCCATCAGGGCCGCGCGCAGCATCAGCTTGGCGGAACGCACCGGCCACTGGCGCTCGCGTTCCACCGTCTCCAGTCCCTTCATGAAGCAGCAGATGTCGAGAGCGACGCCGGCAAGCTCCGGCCCCATGGCCTCGATGGCAGCCTGCAGGCGCTGCCGCGCCGCCACCGCCGTATCGGAGATCTCGCGCGCCTGCCCCGGCTCACCGCCATTGCGGCCGGCAAGACGCGGCTCCCAACTCATCGTCAGCCGCGGTTGCAAGCCGCACCGAAGGAAATCGCGCGCGAGGCGCTCGCCGGCGGCAACGGCATCCTCGCTGAGATACGGCGTCCCGGCCTTGTCCTTCAGGCGCACCAGCGCTGATAGCGGCGACTCCAACTGATTGACCCGCACCGCCTGCCGGCCGGCGGCGGTCTCGACCGTGCGCGCGGCGATGTCGCGGTGCTGGTCCTGATAACCTTCCGCGCCGGCCAGAAGGCGACGCAGATAGGTCTTCGTGCCGGCGGCGGCCGAAAGCGCATCACCGTTTCGGAGCGCCAGCCCGAGCCGAACCGCTTCACGCACGACGTCCGCAGGAACCATCGCCGTCCGGCCGTTTTCGGCCTCAAGACGGACGGGATCCCCGGCGTCGATCCTCGCCTTTCCGGCTGCCACAAGAAAACGCAGCAACGATGCGAGCGGCTTGCCGGCGCCGGCGGCCAAGGTGGATTTTTTCTCACTCATGCTCGATCGCCCCGGCACTTGCGAAGATCGAAAGCGCGATGCGCTCGACGGTGGCGACGAAATCGTCGAAGGCGCAGTCGTCGCGCCGGTCCTCGACCGCGTTGCAGGCGTGGCTGACCGTGGTGCGATCGCGGCCGAAGGCGGCTGCGATCTCCACGAAGGAGATCTGCAGCGCCACATGGCAGACATACATGGCGATCTGGCGGACATGGGCGGCCGCCCGGCGGCCGTTGCGCCGGCGCATCTGCCGGTCGCTGGCCAGCGCCAGAAGCTCGGCGACCAACTGGCGGACAATACGGCAGACCGAGCGCACGGCCGGCTCGGTACGATCGAACGCACCGCCGCCGGACTGCATTACCGACAGAAGCCGGCTGCGGCGCGCGCCGAAGCGTGCCGTACCGCGGGACCGGCGGGATCGCTTGACGGGGTGGCGGACTCCGCCTTCGGTCGCCTCGGGCGCTGTACCGGGGGTTCGATGGGGGGCCGGGCCAGGGTCGTGCATGATTGCTCACTCCGTTGATAGGAATTTATTCATACACCCTACGCAAGAGGCGGGGATGAATGAAGCGCAGCGGCACAACCATTCATTGAAATCATAAGGAAAATGTAAATAAACGTCCCCGATCTAGGCTTTTTTTCCTTTGCCGGGGTGCAAAAAACCGGGCGCGAAGGCCCGGTTCGGTTTTTCGGCTTCCTCGTGCAGGCGGCTGTGCCGCGCATCGAGGAGGCTTTATGGCTATCCCCGGCCTCGCTCGGAGCGCCGGAACGCGCGTCAGCGGCGGGCCTTGCGGCGCTGACCGAGGCCCATCTCCTTGGCCAGACGCGAACGCGCCTCGGCATAGGCGGGCGCAACCATCGGATAATCGGCCGGAAGGTCCCACTTCTCGCGGTACTCCTCCGGGGTCATGCCGTAGTGGGTCATCAGGTGGCGCTTGAGCGACTTGAACTTCTGGCCGTCTTCGAGGCAGATGATGAAGTCGTTCTGCACCGACTTGCGGATCGGTACCGGGGGCTTCGGCTTTTCCGCCGGGACGGGTACCTCGGCAACAACAACCGGTTGCGACGTGTTGTTCAGCGCGGTGTGTACGTCGGCGATCAAAGTCGAAAGTTCGGAAACGGGGACGACGTGGTTGCTGACATAGGCGGCAACGATGTCGGCAGTCAATTCTACCAGCAAATTCGAGCCGTTGCCGTCGGAAATCTCAGTCATTTTCTTCTCCTGTCGGTTGAACCGCCCGTCGCAAGGCATGCGAAGACGGAACAAACTGCGATCTTACGCAAAGCTAACCTTGTCAGGGCTGGGTGAACCTGTCCGCGTCCTTGAAAGGACCTCCCCCGGGAGGCAGATTTCACAGATAGCTAATATTACTTCCGTTTCCGAAGCGCCCCTCATCGATCCAAATCTTTGTCACGACGGCGCCCGAAAAAGAGCACTTTAGAAAGGTCGCAACTTAGACTGGAGCTGGTCGCGCAAGTAAAATCAACACAGCAGCTTTACTTGGAGTGGAATAACATCGTTTTCCGCAAAGTCCAATATTATTTTGGCGCGGATCAAGTGATTCTTGTACATCCCCCATTCGGGTGAGGCGGCAAGAAAAATATGTCCGACCAAAGATGCCGCAACGGAATGTAGTTGCAGCTCAGTTCTTGGCCTTGTCACGCATGTCGTCGCAGACTGCGCCGCGCGACAACCGGTATCCGGCCTGGTGTGCCGCCTTGGCCACCAGATGCGCCGCCACAGGCGCGGTCAGGATGAAGAAGACCACGCCGGCAAAGGCGCGCGCGAAGGTGGCGAACTCCCCCGAATGGAGACCGGCGGCGACAAGCATGAGGCTGGAGCCGACCGTGCCCGCCTTGGAGGCGGCGTGCATACGCGTATAGACATCGGGAAGACGCACGATACCGATGGCAGCCAGCAAGGCAAAGAGACCGCCGACCACCAGCAGCACGGCAACGACAAGAGCGAGCAGGATATCCATCTCAGCGCCCCTTTCGCTTGGCGGGCGAACGTTTCCGCCGCTGTTCAGGCAACCGCGCGCCGCGGGCCGCCGGGGAAGCCAGCGGGTCGCGGTCGTCCTCCGGCATGCCCTGGCTGAGGACGAAGCGGGCGAGCGCCACCGTCGCCAGGAAGCCGACCAGTCCGAGCGATATGGCGATATCGACGTAGAGGTTGAAGCCGGTCTTGATCGCGACGACGGCGAGGAAGCCGATCGCGATCGCCACCAGCATGTCGAGCGCGACGATCCGGTCCGGCAGCGTCGGCCCCTTGATCACCCGCCATGCGGTGAGAAAGAAGGCGACGCACATCATGAAGAGCGCGAAGGAGGATGCGGCAAGGACGATCGTATGGGCGGTCATCAGCGGAGCGCCTCCAGGATCTTGCGCTCGAAGCCGTCGGCGATATCGCGCCTGGTGGCCACGGGATCGGAACAGTCGAGCGCGTGCACATAGAGGAACCGGCGGTCGTCGGAGACGTCGACGGACAGCGTTCCCGGCGTCAGCGTGATCAGGTTCGCCAGCAGCGTGATCTCGATGTCGCGATCGACCGTGAGCGGAAAGGCGAAGATGCCGGGCCGAAGCGCCATGCGCGGGCTTGCGACGAGGACGGCGACCCGCCAGGCCGACAGCGCCAGTTCCTTGACGAAAAGGGCGGCGAGCGCCAGAAGCCGCAAGGGGCGGAAGGCCGTGCGGTTGCCTGCGAAATCGCGACGGATAAGCCAGAGCGCCAGAAGACCGAGCAGAAAGCCGAGGATCACGTTGAGCGGCGACAGGCTGCCGGTAACGGCGGCCCAGATCATGGCGAACACCACTGCGGGAATGACCAGCTTCATCATCGCGCTCCATGCGGGAAGACGGAATCGATATAGGCGGAGGGATCGGCCAGCAGGCTCGCCGCCGCCTGGATCTGCGACAGCAGCGGATCGGGGAACAGGCCGACCAGCACGGTAACGAGCACGAGTGCGGACAGCGGCAGGATGGCCGCAGGCCCCGGCCCTGCCCCCTCGCCTGCCGGCGTAGTTGATGGCCGCCAGTAGGCAAGCGCCCAGACGCGACCGACCGCGATCATCGTCAGGAAACCGGTCAGGAGGACCGAGCCCGCCAGCCACCACGCGCCGATATCGATCGCAGCCTTTGCTACCATCACCTTCGGCCAGAAGCCGGAGAACGGCGGCATGCCCGCGACCGACAGGAACAGGACGAGGGACAGGGCGGAGAAATAGGCCGTGCGGCCATAAAGCCCTCCTGCCCCGTTTAGGTCGAAGGTGCCGGACAGCCGGCCCGCCACACCGCTTGCCATGTAGAGCGCCGTCATCACCACCATGGAATGGAGCGCATAGAAGATCGCGCCGGCGACGCCGGGACCGCCCACGGCAATGCCGGCCAGCATCACGCCGATGCCGGAAACCACGAGATAGCCGAGCAGACGGCGGATGTCGCTCTGGCCGATGGCGCCGAGCGCGCCGAGAAGCATGGTTGCAGCCGCCGCCACGGCGATGACGAAGCTCAATTCCTCGCGTTCGACGGGAAACAGCATGACCATGACGCGCAGGAGGGAATAGATGCCGACCTTGGTCAGCAGCCCGGCGAACAGCGCGGAGACGACGATGCGCGGCGTATGATAGGAGGCCGGCAGCCAGAAATTGACCGGGAAGGCCGCCGCCTTCATGCCGAAGGCAAGGACGAACAGGGTGGCCAGCGTCATCAGCGGCAGGTCCGCCCGGCGCTCGGCCGCCTTGATGGCGATGTCGGCCATGTTGAGTGTGCCGAACAGGCCGTAGAGATAGCCGACCGCGATCAGAAACAGCGTCGTCGCCACGAGGTTGAGGAAGGCATACTTGACCGCGCCGTCGATCTGCTTTGGCTCGGAGCCGAGCACGAGCAGCCCGAAGGACGAGATCAGCAGCACCTCGAACCAGACATAGAGGTTGAAGATGTCGCCGGTCAGGAACGCGCCGGACACGCCCGCCATCAAAAGCAGCAGGAACGGATAGAAGCCGTAGCGGCGGCCGGAGCCGTCGATGTTCTGCACGGCGAAGACGCCGCCGGCCAGCGCCACCAGCGCGGAGAACAACGCAAACAGCGCGCCGGTGAGATCGGCGGTGAAGGCGATGCCGAAGGGCGGCAACCAGCGGCCCATCACCATGGTCAGCGGGCCGCCCTCGATAACGCGCCACAGAAGCAGGCCGTCCAGCACGACGAGAACGGCAAGCGCCAGGATGGCGAGCAGCGGCTGGATGTGCAGGTTCTTGCGCAGCATCAGCAGCACGGCGCCGCTCACCAGGCACCAGGCGACCGGCAGGATCACCAGCCAGTCGGCAAGCGGGGCCGGCGCCAGCACGAGCGCGGCAGACAGATCGATCGAGGAACCTGCGGGTGCGGCCATGGGGTGTCAGTATCCGGTCGGAGGCGCGCTGTCCGCCACCGGCTCGGCGACGCGCATGTCATTGGCGTTGTCGGTGCCGAGATCCTGAAAGGCGCGATAGGACAGCACCAGCAGGAAGGCGAAGAACGAAAAGGAGATGACGATCGCCGTCAGGATCAGCGCCTGCGGCAGCGGGTTGGCGGTCACGGCCACCTGCCGGTCGAGACCGGCGGGAATGACCGGCGGCACCTCACGCAGGATGCGTCCGCTGGTGAACAGCAGCAGATTGACCGCATTGCCGAGGATCGCGACGCCGAGGAGGATGCGCACGAGAAACTTCGACAGCATCAGATAGACGGCAGCGGCGAAAAAGACGCCGACGAGGAGGGAGAAGAGCACTTCCATCAGATATCCTCCCGCTCCAGCGCCAGCGCGATCGAGGTGATGGCGCCGACCACGACGAGATAGACGCCGAGGTCGAACAGCATCACGGTGGACAGCGGGACCTCGACGCCGAAGAGGCTCGGATAGATCCACAGCCCCGTCATGAAGGGGACGGCTGCTACCATCGAGACCAGCCCGGCGACGCAGGCAAGCAGCAGGCCGAAGGCTGCTATCGTCATCGGGTGGAACCACAGCGCCTGGCGCACCGGCTGGATGCCGCGCCCGATCCCGTAGATCGCCAGCGCCGAGGCCGCGATCAGCCCGCCGATAAAGCCGCCGCCGGGCTCGTTGTGGCCGCGCAGCAGCACGAACACCGAGAAGAGCAGCATCAGTGCGGTCAGGAAGGGGGCGAGCGTGCGGAAGATGACGGTGTTCATCGCTGGGGCTCCCCTGCCGCGGCCTTCGTTGCGCCGGTGGCTGTCGTGGCAGGTCCCGCGACGGACTTGCGGATGCGGATCAGCGAGAGGATGGCAAGGCCGGTCGCCATGACGACGGCGATCTCGCCCAGCGTATCGGTGCCGCGGAAGTCGACGATGATGACATTGACGACATTGGCGGCGTGCGCGATCGCCTTGGAATAGAGGTTGAAGAACTCCGTCAGGACGGGATCGAAGCGGCCCTGCGTGACCCGCAGGAGATAGAGCGAGAAGCCGAGCCCGCAGGCGATCGCAAGCGCGGCATCGGGCAGTTTCTGCGAAAGCGGGCGGGCATCGCGCGGCTGCAGGCGCAGCCGGGTCATCACCAGCGTCAGGATGACGACCGACAACGTCTCGACCATGAACTGGGTGAAGGACAGGTCGGGCGCACCGAACAGCAGGAACAGCAGCGCCACGGCGAAGCCCTGGATGCCGAGCGCGAGGATGGCGTTCAGCCTGTTCGTCGCCGACAGCACGCCGAAGACGCCGGCGAGCGCCAGCGCCATCACCGCAAGCTCGTGGAATTGCGCATCGGCCGGCCAGATCGGCAGGCGCGGCCACTCGCCGTACCAGGCTATCGGCAGCAAGAGTGCTGCGGCAACGACGACGAAGGTCACGGTGAGATAGACTTCCATCCGGCCGGGCTGCAGCAGCAGCGCCAGCCGGTGCGAGAAGCGCACGAGGCCGGCCATGAACTGGTCGAAGCCCCGATCCGGCCCCCAGCCGATGTCCTCCACCAGCCGGTCGGCGGCGCGGCGTGCGCGATCCAGAAGCAGGAAGAAGACGACGCCGAGCAGGATGGTAACGGCAGAGAGGAGCAGCGCAAGGCTGGCATGCGGCATGGCCGAAACGGTTACCGCCTGCGGTTGCCCGGCGATCGCGGACGCGAGCGGCGACGTGACTAGCGCGTGGACCTCAGCCGACATCAGGCCGGCCGCAAGGCCGCAGGCGGCAAGCAGCATCGGACCGAGCCACAACAGCGC
Organism: Mycoplana rhizolycopersici; assembly: GCF_013378445.1. Classification (GTDB taxonomy): domain Bacteria; phylum Pseudomonadota; class Alphaproteobacteria; order Rhizobiales; family Rhizobiaceae; genus Mycoplana; species Mycoplana rhizolycopersici. Next base: position 21,964 of record NZ_JABXYK010000002.1, on the reverse strand, counting down.
CGGCCCCTCATGCGGCGCCTTCGGCGTCGCGACGCGGGGGCCGAGGAACGGCTTCAGGGCGATTGCGAAGGCCACGGCGAACATCAGCGCGTTGCCGATCACCGCAGCCAGCATGAACGCCGCCGAACGCAGGCTGCCGCCCGAAAGCGCCACATAAACCTCTTCCTTGGCGAGGAAGCCGAAGAAGGGCGGCAATCCGCCCATCGAAAGCGCCGCCAGGACTGCGGCTGCGAAGGTCAGCGGCATGGCGCGGCCAAGCCCGCCGAGCCGGGTGATGTCGCGCGTGCCGGTCTCGTGGTCGACAAGGCCGGCGACCATGAAGAGCGCGCCCTTGAACAGCGAGTGCGCCACCAGATAGAGGGCGGCGGCTGCCGCCGCATGTTCGGAGCCGAAGCCGGTCAGCATGACGAGCAGGCCGAGCGATGCGACGGTGGTATAGGCCAGCATGAGCTTCAGGTCGGTCTGCCGGATCGAGAGGACGGCGCCGACGAGCAGCGTCAACCCGCCGAAGGCCGGCAGGATCGTCTCCCACGGCGTCGTGCCGCCGAGAACGGGGTTGAGGCGCATCAGCAGGTAGACGCCGGCCTTCACCATCGTCGCCGAATGCAGGTAGGCGGAGACCGGCGTCGGCGCCTCCATCGCGTTCGGCAGCCAGAAATGGAAGGGGAACTGCGCGGATTTCGTAAAGGCACCGCCCAGCACCAGCACCAGGATCGCGACATAGAACGGGCTTGCGCGCACCTCGGGGCCGAAGGACAGCAGCAGCGACAGCTGGGTGACGCCGGTGACGTCCCAGATGACCAGCAGCCCCGCGAGCAGCATCAGTCCGCCGCCGCCGGTGACGACCAGCGCCTGCAGCGCAGCCCGGCGCGACGCCTCCCGCGCATGATCGAAGCCGATCAGCAGGAACGAGGTGATGGAAGTCAGTTCCCAGAAGACGAACAGCATCAGGAAGCTGTCCGACGCCACGAGGCCCAGCATGGCGCCCATGAACATCAGGATGAAGGAGAAGAAGCGCGCCTGATGCGGATGGCCCTTCAGGTAAGCGCCGGAATAGAGAACGATCAGCGCGCCGATACCGGAGATCAGCAGCAGGAAGGTCAGCGAGAGACCGTCGATCAGCCAGGAAAAGCTGACATTGTAGTGCGGCACCCACATGTAGCCGCCGGTGACGATTTCGCCGCGGCCGATTTCCGGCAGAAGCTGCGCGAAGTGCAGGAAGATCGCCAGCGGGAAAAGCGCCAGCGGCAGGGCGGCGCGATGACCAAGGAGACGGGTCAGGAGGGGTGCGGCCAGCGCGCCCGCAAAGGGCAGACAGAAAGCGACGAACGTCATGGCCATCATGCCTGTATGCATTCCTTCTCCCCAACCACGCTACCGCAGCGCGCCTTCGGACGTGCCGGCACTGCCCTTGCCCCGCACCGATTGCCGACCATAGAACCTTCGTCGCGGCGACAGTCAAATGCCGCGCTACGGCTCGGCGAACTGATTGCGGGCCTGTATGGCCGAAATCCTCCTGCATGGAAAGCAACGACCGGGCATTTTGGCGAACACATCCATGTTATTACCTGCTTTTGCACCCTACATAGGGGACCGAAGGAGACGCCCATGAGTGAGAATGCAAAGCTGAAGGTTTTCAAGACGGACGAGGAATGGCGGCAGTTGCTGACGCCGGAGCAATACCGCATCACCCGCGAGCACGGCACGGAACGGGCGTTTTCCAGCCCGGATTTCGACAGTTCGAAGACAGGCACCTATCACTGCGTCTGCTGCGACCGCCCGCTCTACAGTTCGGAGGCGAAATTCAACTCCGGGACCGGCTGGCCGAGCTTCACCCAGCCGATCGAGTCGGGTGCGGTGACGAGCCACCGCGACCTCTCCTACGGCATGAACCGGATCGAGATCCGCTGCGCGGATTGCGACGCCCATCTCGGCCACGTCTTTCCGGACGGCCCCCCGCCACATGGCTTGCGCTTCTGCATGAACGGCGTGGCGCTGACGTTCGAGGAAAAGTAGGCCGAAAGGCCGAAAATCCTTTTCGGTTCAGCGCGCTGGCTTGCAACGTTGAAAAACTGATTCCGGGGCGGAGCTTCTGCCCTGGCGAATGGGCACGGCATCACGGGAAGATTCACAATACGCGACACCAGCGTTGCATGAGTATGAGACCTTCCGCTTCCGTCATTCCGGCCCCGAGCCGGAATCCAGCCTTCTTGCGTCCGCATCCCGGCTCAAGGCCGGGAAGACGGAAGCGGGTAGCCTCGTGAATCACGACGGAGATCGAGACCGTCTCGCAAAGTTACACCTTGATGTCGTGTCCTGTGAAAAAGATTCCGCCTACGCCACCAAGTCCCTGTTTTGCATGGGATGTTGCACGCAGAGTTCCATGCAGGTCAGGTCCAGCCAGCGGCCGAACTTGGTGCCCACTTCGCGGAAGCACCCGACGGTGCGGAAGCCGAAGCTCTCGTGCAGGCGGATCGACGCCTCGTTCTTCGCCTCAATACCCGCGATCATGACGTGGATGCCGGATGCGCGCGCGCGCTCGATCAGCGCGCCGAGCAGCGTGCGACCGATGCCGTTGCCACGGGCATCCTTGTGCACATAGATGGAATGTTCGGCGGTGTGGCGATAGCCGTCGAAGGCGCGCCAGTCGCCATAGGAAGCATAGCCGACCACCGCGCCGTCCAGTTCGGCGACAAGCACCGGGAAGCCGCGGTCGCGCCGGCCGCGAAACCATTCGAGGCGGTTGTCCAGGTCGACAAGGGCGTCGTTCCAGATCGCGGTCGTATTGGCGACGGCGTCATTGTAGATCTCCATCACGGCCGCCATGTCCTCTTCGCGCGCATCGCGGATCAAGACCGCCGCTGCCGAAACCTCCTGTGCCATTGCCGCTTGCTCCTTCGTTTTTCGTCTACTATTGTTACGTTATGTCCACTTTAGCAGACGACTTCGACCAGAGTCTAGGCCTGCGCGTCCGCACCGAGAGGGAGGCGCGCGGATGGTCGCTGAGCGACCTGTCAGAACGCGCCGGCGTCTCGCGGGCGATGATCCACAAGATCGAGCGCGGCGAGAGCAGCCCGACGGCGGCGCTGCTCGGCAGGCTTTGCGCCGCGTTCGGCTTTTCCGTCTCCACCCTGATCGCCCGGGCGGAGGCCGGCGCCGAACGGCTGATGCGCCTTGCCGACCAGCCGGTCTGGGTCGATCCCGAAACCGGCTACCGGCGCCGCCAGGCTTCGCCTGCCGCAGCGCCTGCCGAGCTCGTCGAGGTCGAGCTTCCGGCCGGCGCCCGGGTCGCCTACCCCGCAGCCGCCTTCGCCTTCCAGCGCCAGATGCTGCGCGTCATTCAGGGAACGTTGACCTTCGTCGAGGGCGAAACGATCCACCGCCTTGCCTCCGGCGATTGCCTGGCGCTCGCAGCGCCGGTTGATTGTGCCTTCGTCAACGACAGCGAGGAGACCTGCCGCTACCTCGTGATCCTGGTACGTGGCGATCGCGGCTGAATTGCTCCGTCCGGGGCCGCGTTCACGCGCTGACGCAGGTGAGGACGGCCGAATAGTGGACGCCGGCGGCGGCCACCACGAAGCCGTGCCAGATGGCGTTCTGGAACCGCAGGCTCTGCCAGACGTGGAAGATCACGCCCACCGAATAGAGCAGCCCCCCGATCAGGATCAGCGTGAGCGTCGTTTCCGGCAATGTGGCGCGCAGCGGTCCGGCGGCAAGGGTGCCGCTCCATCCCATGGCGAGATAGAGCAGGATCGCCAGCCGGTCGTACCGGCCGGGCAGCAGGAATTTCATCGCCACGCCGGCGGCGGCGATCAGCCACACGGCGACGAGCATGCCCACCAGCAGCGGCTCTTCCAGACCGCGCTGCAGGAAGGGCGTGTAGGTGGCGGCGATGAGAACGAAGATCGCCGAATGATCGAAACGGCGGAGGTGCCATTTCACCTTCGACACCGGCCAGAGATTGTAGGCGAAGGAAATGCCGAGCGACAGAAGCAGGCCCAGGCCGTAGACGGCGGCGGCGGCCAACTGGCCGCTTGTCGTCCAGACCGTGGCGTAGAAGATCAGCGCGGTTACCCCCACGAGGGCAGATATGACGCCGACGCCATGAACGATGCCATCGGCAATCAGTTCATGGCGATCGTACTGCCATCTGATACCTTCGATTTCCATGCGACCCGTTCCACGCGGTACACAGCGGACGACTAGACTTCGAAGGCGCGTCCGGCAGGTCGGGACCATCGGCGCCATGCTGCTGCCCCACTCCCTTCCCGTTAGGAGTGCCCCTGTGAAGGCCTCTCGAGCTGGAACCATGGTGCCAATTGCAACCGTCATGATCAAGGCCGCCAAGGGGCAGGAACGCCGGCTGAGGCTTCACTTTTGGTAACCTGCGTAACGGTTCGCAAAACCCGATGCGCAACGCTTGGCTGCGCGCGGGCGCATTTGACCTCGATATGCCCTCAGCGCTTGATGCACTCTTCGCAGAGTGCGGCGTGGGGAACGGCCGCCAGACGCGCCGGCGAGATCGGCTGCCCGCACTTGGGGCAGATGCCGAAGGTGCCGGCCTCGATGCGGTTGAGCGCGGCATCGATGGCGGCAAGCTCGCCGAGCCCCGTGTTGCCGATCTCCTCCAGCACCTCGTCGTTCTCGCGCTCGGTCGCCCGCTCTTCTGCGTCCGGATTGGGCGTCGCCTCGAGATCGCTCTCGATCCTGTGCAGCAACCGGTAGAGCTCGTGCTTGCGGCCGAGAAGCCTGTCTTTGAATTGTGCGGTATCCAGCATGGCCAGTCTTTCCTTTTCGACGGGGGTTCCGCAGTCCGAGGCCGGGCCCGGCTCTCGCATGAAGGCACCTCGCGGCACCATCCGCACTGCCCTCAGCTTGTCGTCTTCTGGTCTTTAGGCCTGTCTTCCGAAATCGGGCGTACCGATTTCGGAAGCATTCCTAGCGATCTACGAGCACGGATGTCGGCGAATGACGCACGACCCGGTCCGCTGTCGAGCCCAGCAGGTAGTTTGCCAGTCCGGGGCGGTGAGATGCAACAACGATGAGATCGGCCTTGTGTTCCTCGGCCGCGGCGATGATCTGTCCGGCGCCGGCGCCGTAGCGGATGTCGATCAGGGCGGAAATGCCCAGTTTGTCACGCACACGGGCCAGCCGCTCCTCGGCCTGCTTGATCTCCGTCTCGACGAGGGCGGCTGGAAATTCGATGGAGATGTAGCTGGTCGCGATCTCGATGACATTGACCAGAACGATCTCGCCGCCGTCCGCAAGCAGGCTCTTCGCGCGCTTGAGGATCTGCTCGCCGCGTTCCAACTGGTCCATTGCGATGGGAACGATGATCTTCCTGTACATGCCAGGCCCCTTTCCGCCTTCCGCTTTGCATGCGTACGTTGCCTTTCGAGACTGCGCGCCGCATTGACGAGGATCAAGCCGAAACTGCAGCGCCGATCCCGAAGTGACGTATGGTTGCAGGAAACCGGCGGTCGCGCAGGCTGCATCGTCAACGGCACGTTGACGAAATATCGCCATTTCATCATCTTTCCCGAACGACCCGGTGCGGCCATATTCTGGCAGCCGGAAGCAGCGCAATCCCATGCGAGATGCTGCCGTGTCCGGCCCCGGATCATTCGACGGAGGACTTTCATGACCGAAGCCACTGCGCTCAACTCGCCCACGCACGCCGTCAACATGCCGGCGCATGTGGAGCACGCGCATCTGCTCGTCACCGATCTGCCGACCACGTCCGAATGGTATCAGAAAATGATGGGCCTTGCGGTGCTGGAACGGTCCGCTTCGGGCCATACGCTCGGCGCGGGCGGGCGCCCGCTGCTGACGCTGACGACGGACGGCAAGGCCGTGCGCGCTTCCCGGCGCGCGCCGGGCCTCTTCCACAACGCCTTCCTGCTGCCGAGCCGCAAGGAGCTTTCGCGCTGGCTGGCGCACGCAGCCCACAATGGCGTGCAGTTGACCGGCGCCTCCGACCACCTCGTCAGCGAAGCGATCTATCTGGACGACCCGGAAGGAAACGGCATCGAGGTCTATCGTGACCGCGGCCGCGACGAATGGAACTACCAGCCCGACGGAATGGTGGAGATGGCGACGCTGCCGCTCGACCTGCAGCGGCTCTACGACGAGGCGCCGAAGGGCGAACGCTGGAGCGGGATCCCGGATGATTCCGCGATGGGCCACATCCACCTCCAGGTATCCGACATCCCGCAGGCCGACGCCTTCTTCCGCGACGTGCTCGGCCTCGACCTGATGGCGCGCTATCCCGGCGCGAGCTTCTTTGCGTCCGGCAAGTATCACCACCACATCGGCGCAAACGTCTGGAATTCGCGCGGCGCGGCAAAGCGGGACGCCGCGATGACCGGCCTTGCCGACTACACCATCCGCTTCGCCAGCGCCGACCGCCTGCAAAAGGCCGTCGAGCAGCTCGACGCGCTGGAAATCGCGACAACCCGCAGCGGCGACACGGTTTCGCTGATCGACCCCTGGGGCATCGGGCTGCGGCTGTCGGCCTAGGGTCAAAACTCAATCAGGCTGGTGTTCTGTTGGCTGAAACGGGCGCCTGGTCGACCGGCCTCGCCCGCCCCCCTGCTCGCCCGGCGGTGCCGGGCGCGGCGTTCAAGAATGGCGGTATCAGTCGTAGAGATAGTGCGCGTCCCAGTCGTCGCGCGGCACCATGTCGCCGATCCTGTACTTGAACGCGGTCACGTCGAAATGATCGTCGGACGTCTCGCACTTGAAAGCGAGGCGATACCATTCGCCCTTGCTGCGAAAGACCGCACCTTCCGTCTTGAGCTTGTTTCCGCTCGTCTTCGGATCGCCGAAGGAATAGGCGATCACCTTGTCCGGTCGGTAGCCCTTCCCGGCGGCCTTGATGCGGTCCATCGCTTCCATGTCGCAGCGCTGCTCGAGCCGGGTCTGGGGGTCGAGCTTGGCCAGCTGGCTGCGGATCCGCGCGTCCATGGCGTGGGCGTTCATGGCAATGGCATTAGGCGCAATCGCACATGCGGACGCGAACAATGCGGTGGCAATCTTCATTCGCTGAGTCACTCCGATGCTAGGCATTGCCGCTCGTGCGACCGAAATGGGGCAAGAGAGAGTCAAAATTGGAAATTGTCCGACTTTTGCACAGAAGCGCGAAACCGCACCCCGCGCGACGGAACCGGCTGGAACCCGAACCCCGGTACCGCGTTGTGCAGCAATTGAGGGAAAGTCGCGCCGATGCACAAGCTCGTAACCAGGACATTGCAGGAGGTCGCCCAAAAGACCGCCCGAAGGAGCGATGCAGAGGCTGCGAGCCTCGAGGCAGCACTGGCGAAGGAGCGGAAGCCGCCGAGCTACACCGGGCTCGACCTGAGTGCGCGATGGGCGGTGATCGGCATCTTCGTCATCATGGCGCTGAGCGTGATTTCGCTGATGGCCCACATCCTCATCCCGCTGACGCTCGCCGTCGTCACCGGCCTCATTCTCGCAGTCGCGGCCGAAAAGCTGCACGCTCTCGGCATCCCGCCGCTGCCGACGGCGCTGCTATTGGCAACCGCCTGCGCCACCGGGGCGTTCTTCGCCATCGCCGCCCTGTCGGGTCCGATGATGCAGCTCGCCTCGGAGGCCCCCAGCATCGTCAACGCGACGATCGAGAGGGTCACGCCGCTCTTGAACAAGCTGGAATGGCTGCACATCGACCCGCGCAGTTTCGGATCCGGATCGGTGACGCTGGACAGCCTTCTGGAGAAAGGCGGAAGCCTGCTCGGCATCGTCACCGTCGGGGTGACGCCGGCGCTGCTGCAGGTGCTGATCTTCTTTGCAGCACTCGTACTCTTTCTTTCGGGCCGGCTGAAACTGCGGCGCATGCTGATCCTGGCCTTCCCGCAGAGAAGCCAGCGACTGGCGGCGATCCGCGTGATGAATGCCATCGACCGCTCGCTCGGCTATTATTTCGCAACCGCCGCACTGGTCTATGGCGGGCTCGGGCTGATCACCGCCCTCATCGCCTTTGCCGGCGATCTGGGGATGATCTGGATGTGGGGGCTGTTTGCCTTTCTCACCTCGTTCGTGCCGTTCGTCGGCGTCACCGTCATGACGCTGGCGCTGGTCGCCGGCGGGCTTCTGGCCCATGACGGCATGATCGCGGCACTGTCTCCGGCGCTCGCCTATTTCTGCGTGCACCTTTTGATCGAGAACTTCGTGCTGCCGGCGGTGATGGGGCGCCGGTTCGAGGTCAACGCCTTCATCATCTTTACCGCCATCATCTTCTGGAGCTGGATGTGGGGGGCGGCGGGCGCCATGCTGGCGCTGCCGCTGTCGATCATCGGCATGACGATCGCCGACGAGCTTCGCCCCGGCCGGAAGCAGCCGCCATCGCTTCCGGGATGAGCCCGACGGCCGCCAGGCGCCGTCAGAAGCCACTCAGATCCGTCACCGGATGGGCGGGCTCCTTGCCCAGGATACGGCGAAGCGTGGCGTTGATGACGGCCACGTCGTTGTCGAAACTGCCATGCGCGGCGTCGATCTTCCGCCCTGGGGCGGTATCGACCTGGTCGGCCGCGAGACTGGCAAAAGCGACGTCATGCTTGTCGACGAGGGCCTGCCATTTGACGAGCGGCGAGGACTTCTTCCTCGGATCGAAATCCTTGTGGAAAGTGTCTTCCTTGACCGCCTTGTCCCACCAGGCCTTCCAGGCCAGCTGAAGACCGAGCAGCGGCGTCTTGTGCTCCCGCTCGAAGGCGCGGCAGACGAGATAGAGGAGCGACTTCCCATAGGGACCGACGGTGTCGTTCTTCTCGAGCCGATCGTCGAGGAAATGAACCAGCATGCTCGCCTTCGGCATCACGCCCGCCTCGAAGGCCGGGCCATAGGTGTCGACGGCGAAATCGACGGTGGCCGCGGGCGCGAAAAGCGTCGTCGTGGTGATCTTGATGCCGCTCGACCTGCCGAGCCGTTTCAAGAGATGCCCGAACAGGATCGCGCCGGCGGAGTGGGCGATGATATGGATGGTTAGGTCGGGGCAGTCGGCCGCAAGTCCGCCGAGAATGGAGGCGACCTGCCGCATGCCGCCCTTGCTTTCGGCGGAATAGGCGGCGTTCTCCTTCATTTCCGTCCAGACCGCCTTGCCACCCCCGACCCGGGCCGCAAGCTCTAGCGAATTGTCCTTCTGGTCGTCCAGCCAGTCCAGCATGGACTTGCCGATCTCCCTGACAGACCATTCCACGCGCTCCTGCTGCAACGGCAGCAGGTCCTTCAAGATGTTGAGTATGGTCTCGCCAAAGCCGGTGCGCCAGACGACGAACACGGGGTGCAGCCCGTTGCGCGCGAAGGCAGGACCGAGCACCGACGCACGGGCAATCCCCGCCGGCTCGCTGTTCAGCCCGCCATGCAGATAAAGCACCAGCGTCTTGGTGCCCTGCCCGTAGGCTTGCTCGACCTTCGTCTTCAGGACGTATTCGAGGTTCGCAGCACCGTCGCGGCACTCCGGCAGGCGGCGCATCGGCGTGCCGTCATTGCCGAGCACGGCCGCATGCTGATAGCAGGTGGCATTGTCCCACAGGGGCCGGGCGGCGGTGCTGGCGGCAACCGTGTGCGCGGTTGCCGAAGCCCGGTCCTGCAGGGACACCGGCGAATAGGCAACGACGGACTGGTCGACGAAGACCGGAGCGCCGGCTGCGGCGACCCAGGCGTCGAAGCCGCCTTCCACCCAATCGGCATAGCTGAGCCGGGCGAAGCCGCCGTAACCCCAGTCCGTGCCCCACGAATTCTGGACGATGAAGCCGCGGCGGTCGTATCCGACCAGCGCAAAGGCATGACCGCCGACGAACTCGCCGGTGCGGCGCGCGATGACGGCGGCCTCGATCGCCTCGACGCGCCCGATATCGAACCAGCCGGCATGAATGCGCGCGGAGGCATAGACCGCGCCGCATTCGCGGATCGCCGCCTGCATGTCGTTCAGCGACTTCGCATCGACGCGATAATAGGCGCCGAGCGGGCGTTCGGTCGCGTCGTTCGCCCAGCCGTCCTTCGGCGGGATGAAACGCTTGCCATAGGGCCAGAGCGCCTCGTCGCAGACGCCGTGCTTGTGCCAGCCCTTCATCGCACCACGGCAGCTCGATCCGTCGTAATCCTCGCCGTCCCACTCGTCATAGAGCCTTGCCAGCTCATAGAGCATGCGCGGGCTGACCCGGGCGGGCAGCGCCTCGCCCGCCGTCGAATGCCGCCAGTAGAGAAAGTTGATCATTGCGGCGAGCCCGAAGCCGGTGCAGGCCCCCTCGCTGAACTGGTTCAGCACGTAGGTCCGTGCGTACTCTTCGAAGTAGCGGTTGATGTCTTCGCGCACCGGATATTCCGGCGGCAGAGGCCGCAGCGGCGGCAGATAGGGCCTGTCGCGGAAATCCACGCGATCCGGCCGCGCATCGAGAAGCCTGCCTGCGAATTCGAACTGCCCCATGTCCCTCTCCATGTGCTTTTCAACCGCTCAGGAGCACAACACTAACGCAATGGTGTAATCAGTCAATATTACAATCAAGGATTGCGCATGCCGGAACGAGATCGACCTTGCGGGCCAACTCGGCTCACAGCACGACACCAGCGTTGCAGGAGTACGGTACCTCCCGCCTCCGTCATTCCGGCCCGGAGCCGGAATCCAGCCGCCTTGCAGCCGCAAGGCGAAAGGAATCTCTTGCGATCAAAGACTTGATCGCGCTGGCTCCCGGCTCAAGGCCGGGAAGACGGAAGCGGGTAGATCAGAGCGCCGGCTGTGACGGAACGGCGTCGGCGTCGGAAAGACGGACGAACTGCACGCCGCTTGCCTTCAGCGCCAGAATGCCGCGCGCCACGCCTTCGCCCGCCGCATGCGTCGGCTGGTTGATATGGGCGATGACAACGTCTCCGTCGCGGGCGCCGGCAATGCGGCGCTCGGCGGCCCTCGCCCCCAGCAGCGAACCGTCGTCGCCGTTCAGCGAGTAGCCGGCGATCTTGTAGCCGAGGCTTGAAATCCCGGCGATCGAGGATGCGGTATACTTGGCGGTGGCGCCGCGGAACCAGTGCGGCTGCGGCGCGCCCGCGGCAACGATCGCCGCGCCCCCGCCCTCGACCTCGCGCGCAACCGCCTCGGGAGAGCCGGCCGCAGTGATACCGTAGACGGTGGTCGGATAGTCGACCGGCGGCACATGCATGGCGCCGTGGTTCTCGATCTCGAACTGGTCGGGATGGGCAAGCAGGATCGCCGTTGCCTGCGGATTGTGCTTCAGCCAGCGCGCCGTGACGAAGATCGTCGCCGGGATTTTTTCACGCAGGAGCACGTCGAAGATGCGTTGGTCGACCTTGCCCATGCAGGCGTCGAAGGTCAGCGCCACGCGCGGCGGCCCGCCATGGGCCTTGGCGACGGTCAGCTTCGGCTCGACAAGCCGCGGCCCCGCCGCGACCGGCGCTGCCAGCGCAAGGGTGAAGGCGAGGGAAACGAGAGGACGATGCATGGCGGGCTCTGAAAGTGCGGCTGCGGACGTAGCGCTATGCCACGTTCTATCGGCGGCGAAAACGCCCAGACTGTGATGGGCGGCAGATTGCGGCACAATCCGACACGAACCGGAAGGGTGTTCAAGCAAAGACCACGGGGATGGGCGCGGAGGGAATAATAGGCCGCCGCCGGCTGTCTCCCTGAGCGTTCAATTGGAGTAGAATTGGACAAAGTCGCATACGGCCAGCGGCATTCGGAAAGGCGTTGTGGCAGGTCTTACCGCTGTGGATCGGAGCCATGGAGATCGAGCCACTGGAAGCCGGACCGGAGCCGCAGCAGTTCCCGCCCCGGTCGGGATGGAGAAGCAGGGCGGACGGGCCGGCGGCAACCATGCGACAGCCCGCGGCGCTCCGGAATTGCTCAAACGCCTGTCGCATCCGTCTAAGGCTGCACCGGGTCGCGCGACACTCCGGCCGGTGCGCGGCCGGCCGCCGGCGTGGTACACGATCGGGAGGACCATCGCATGCGCAAACCGCGTGACAATGGCTATGGCATCGGTGAGATCTGCCTGCACTGGCTGATGGCCGGTCTCGTGCTGGGGCTCGTCGTCCTGGGCTTCGCCATGCGGCGCAGGGGGATCGATCCGGCGCTGCAGTTTTCGCTCTACCAGTGGCACAAATCGTTCGGGCTCATAGCGCTCGCGCTCGCGGGCCTGCGCGTCTTCCTGTGGCTTGCCGCCGGTCGGGTGGCCCCTGCTCCGGGCCTCGGCGTAGTCGAGCGGCGCGCATCCACGGCAACGCATCTGCTTCTGGGTTTCCTCTGCCTCGTCGTACCGCTCGCCGGCTGGGCCGTCGCCTCGACCACGACGCTGAACATCCCGACCTTCCTGTTCAATCTCGTGGTGATCCCGCCGCTGCCGATGGCGCGCAGCGCGGGCGCCGAGGCCTTCTGGTCCTGGGTTCACGCCACAACGGCCTACACGCTGCTGGCGCTGGCCGCGCTCCATTCCGCAGCCGCGCTTTTCCACCATTTCGTCCGACGCGACGGCGTCCTCATGCGCATGCTCGGCAGGCGGACGATCGACCCGGTCGACACCCCCGCAAACGAAGGAAGCAAGCGATGAGATACGCCACCCTGGCACTTGCAGGCCTCACGCTCGGCCAGATCCTTCTGCCGCAGGCGGTGTTTTCGAAGACGCCCGAACTTTCGCAGGCGGCAGGCACCTACAATATCACCGGCACTTCGCAGATCCGCTTTTGGGTCGACCAGGTCGGCGGCGGCAGCATCAACGGCCGCTTCACGAAATTTTCGGGTCGGTTTCGCATCGACGGCCGGAGCATTGGCGCCTCGTCCATTTCCTTCACGCTCTATCCGCAGAGCGTCGCCACGGCGGAGGGCCGCATGGAGGACTTCCTGCGTTCCAGCGCCGTCTTCCATGCCGATGCCTATCCGACCGTGACGTTCCGTTCGACCGCGGTGCGCCAGACCGGCGACGACACGGCGGTGGTCGACGGCATGCTGACCGCCCGCGGCATCACCCACCGCGAACAGTTTTCGGTCCGGCTGCAGGGCCTGAAGGGCAACGCCATTGCGTTCAACGTGACCGGCAACGTCTATCGCTCGCGCTACCGGATGGACGTCGGCACGCCGATCTACCTGAACGTCGTCAAGTTCGACATGGACATACGCGGCGTGCGGCAGTGAAGGCAGGCGGTGCCGATGGCGCGGCGCGCCGTCGCGGCCGTTCCTCCACGCCCCACATCGCACCCTCCGTCATACCGGCCCCGAGCCGGTATCCAGCCGCGCAAGTCCTTGCGCGGGAAAAGCATTCTTTCGCACCGCCGACGCGGTGCCGCTGAACCCCGGATCAAGCGTCCACACAAGTCCGGGGTGACGGAGGGGATGGGAGCGCCGCCGTCGCAAATGGCCGCCGTCGCGAAAGGCCGCCGCGCAAATGGCAGCCGCCCGGCGGCGTGTCGGCAGGCGCCGGCAACGCCCGTATCGGCGTCGAAAGCACCACCACCGGTCTTCTGCCGACCCAAAGCGTCTTGATGCGCGGGGCCGCTCTCTCTATCTCTTTCGTTTCCGCCGCACCGGCCTCTATCGGAGTATCGCCTTGTCCGCCTTCAAGAATCTGCCCACCGCCCCGATCGCCACGAAGAAGCCGGTGCAGGAAACGCGCCACGGCATCACCCGCACCGACGACTACGCCTGGTTCCGCGCCGACAACTGGCAGGCAATGTTCAAGGACACCTCCATCCTCGATCCGGAGATCCGCGCGCACCTCGAGGCTGAGAACGCCTACATGGAGGCGGCGATGGACGACACGAATGACCTGCAGAAGACGCTGTTTTCCGAGATGCGCGGGCGGATCAAGGAGGACGACAGTTCCGTGCCGGTGAAGGACGGACCGTTCGCCTACGGCACCTCCTTCGTCACCGGCGGCGAGCAGCCGCGCTATTTCCGCCAGCCCCGCGACGGCGGCGAGCAGAGGCTCTTGCTCGACGGGGACAGGGAAGCCGAGGGCAAGGGCTATTTCCGTCTGTCCGGCCTGGACCACAGCACCGACCATTCGCTCGGCATCTGGGGCTATGACGACAAGGGTTCGGAGTACTTCACGCTGAAGGTGCGCGATCTCGAAACGCTTGAGGACCGCGGTGACGTGCTGGAAAACACCGGCGGGGGCGGCGTCTGGGCGCCCGACGGCAAGAGCTTCTTCTACACGCTGCAGGACGAGAACCACCGCCCGTCAAAGATCTACCAGCACATCCTCGGCGAACCGCAGTCGCAGGATCGGCTCGTCTATGAGGAGAAGGACCCGGGCTTCTTCATGTCGGTCGGCGGATCACTGCTGGACGACTTCATCTACATCGACATCCACGACCACGAGACCAGCGAATACCGGCTGCTGTCGACCAAGGACCTCCTGGCCGAACCGGCGATCGTCGCGCCGCGGCAGACGGGGCTGGAATATTCGATGACGGAGGGCGGCGACGTCTTCTACATCCTGACCAATGCCGACGGCGCCAAGGACTTCAAGATCATGGAGGCGCCGGTCAATGCACCTGGCCGCGAGAGCTGGAGGGAAGTGGTGCCGCACCGTCCCGGCACGCTGATCCTCAGCCACCTCGCCTTTGCCCGCCACCTCGTCTGGCTGGAGCGGCACGAGGGGCTGCCGCGTATCATCGTGCGCGACCGCAAGAGCGGCGAGCAGCACGAGATCGCCTTCGCCGAGGAGGCCTATTCGCTCGGGCTCTCGGGTGCCGCCGAATACGACACCGATGTCATCCGCTTCTCCTACTCCTCGATGACGACACCCTCGCAGCTCTACGACTACGACATGGCGACGCGCGAGCGCACGCTCTTGAAGACGCAGGAGGTGCCGTCCGGCCACAATATCGACGACTACGTGACCCGCCGCGTGTTCGCCCCCGCCCATGACGGCGAGCGCATACCCGTCACGCTGCTCTACCGCAAGGATACTCCGCTCGACGGTTCGGCCCCGTGCCTGCTCTACGGCTACGGCGCCTACGGCATCTCCATCCCCGCCGGCTTCAACACCAACTGCCTGTCGCTCGCCGACCGCGGCTTCGTCTATGCCATCGCCCATATCCGCGGCGGCAAGGAGAAGGGCTACGCCTGGTACGAGAACGGCAAGATGGAGAAGAAGCCCAATACGTTCAAGGACTTCATCGCCGCGGCGGACTATCTGAATCAGGAGAAGTTCACCTCCTACGCAAACATCGTCGCAGAAGGCGGCTCGGCCGGCGGCATGCTGATGGGTGCTGTCGCCAACATGGCGCCGGAGAAGTTCGGCGGCATCATCGCCGCCGTCCCCTTCGTCGACGTGCTCAACACCATGCTCGACGACACCCTGCCGCTGACGCCGCCGGAATGGAACGAATGGGGCAACCCGATCGAGAGCGCCGAGTTCTACCAGCTGCTCGCCTCCTACTCGCCCTATGACAATGTCGCGGCCAAGGCCTATCCGCCGATCCTGGCGCTGTCCGGCCTGACCGACCCGCGCGTGACCTACTGGGAGCCGACCAAGTGGGTGGCGAAGCTGCGCGAGAAGGCGACCGGGTCAGCCCCGATCCTGTTGCGCACCAACATGGGCGCCGGCCACGGCGGCGCGTCCGGCCGATTCCAGCGCCTGGAGGAGATCGCCTTCGAATATGCGTTTGCGATCAAGGTGGCGGGGAAGATGTGAGGGCGCGGCCACACGGTACACGACAGTTATACGTTGCCCCCCTCACCCCGACCCTCTCTCAAGCGGGGAGAGGGAGAAGGAAGGCGTCTACTGCTTGCTTCCTTCTCCCCGCCTGCGGGGAGAAGCTTGCCCGGCAGGGCGGATGCGGGGCTAGAACGGTCGTGAACTCTACGTCAGCCGGCGTTTGGCGGAACGCAACCGCCAGCCACTAAAAATCGCAGCAGCAGCGCGGCGACTTCTGCGGGCGATTCCCAATGCGGGTTGTGTCCGTGACCGTCGAGCTCATGGCTGTCTGCAGCCGGGAAGGCTGCGGCGAGACCGGCCCGGTGCCCGCCGTCGAACAGCGCATCGTCAGTGCCACCCACCAGCAGGACCGGTGCGCGCACCGCCTGTGATGTCGCCGACAGGTCTGCGCTCTGCAGCATCGCGAACAGCGAGCGCCAGACTTCGGCCGGCATCGCCGCCGCCTCCAGCGCGATGTGGCGGAGAAAGCCGGCATCGACCGGCCTTGAGCAATGGTGCCAGTCGCACGGTAGATCGGTGGCCGCATCGATCGGGTCACGCAAGCCGCCGATCGCCCGGGCAAGCGCGCTCTCGTCTTCCAGATCGGGCCGCAGGCTACCCGACAGGCTTACGACTGCATCCACCGCGCAGGGGTGCCGGGCAGCGAGCGCAAGCGCCATCATCGCCCCCATGGAGTGGCCGGCCACGGCATAGCGGCCGATGCCGAGCGAGGCCATCAGCGCGGCCAGATCGTCGGCAAAGCCTTGCAGCGATGGCGGCGTGGACGGCGGCGACTGCCCGTGGCCCGGCAGGTCGGGCATCACAAGCCGCAGCCCCGGCAGGAACGGCTCGATCAGCGACCAGCTGCGGCTGCTGTCCGTATAGCCGTGGACGAGCAGCAGCGCTGGCGCATCCACGGCGTTGTCGACAAAGGCGATCTTGCGGCCGTCAGGGCGGTGGAGGAACTGCTTGCGCCCGTTCCAGCCTTCCTGATCTGTTGCGGTCACAAGCCGAGCGCCTTTTTGACCGCATCGATCCCCGGCGCACCATCGATGGTCGTAACCCGGGCCAGCCACGCATCGAGACGTTGCGGCTCCGTGACGAGTGCCTTGCGGCCGGCGTCGGTCGGCGAAAGGCCTTCGTTCATCAAGTAGCCCATGCCGCGATTTTCGAAATCGATGTCGAAGGTGAGGTTCTTCAGCAGCTGCCCGACATTGGGGCACTCTTCCAGATAGCCCTTGCGCACCTGCGTGGAGACCGTGGCCGCGCCGAAGTTCGGGCCGAAGAACTTGTCGCCCCCGGTCAGATAGCGGATATCATAGGCGGTGTTCATCGGATGGGGTGCCCAGGCCTGAAAGACGATGAACTCCTTCAGATCGATATGGCGGGCGACCTCGGCCAGCATGCCCTGCTCGCTGGATTCGACCACTTCCCAGCCGTCGAGACCGAGATCGGGATCGGCAACCGTATCCAGCATCAGCTGGTTCGAGCCGGGCTCGATGCCGTACATCTTCTTCCCGAACTTTTCGGCATGGGCCTTCAGGTCGGCAAAGTCCTTCACGCCGGCTTCCCAGACATAGGCGGGCACGCCGAAGGTGTACTTGGCTCCCGTCAGGTTGGTGCCCACTGTCTCGACACTGCCATCGGCCTTGTAGGGCGCGAAGTAGTTCTGCATCGCCGGATCCCAGTAACCGAGGAAAACGTCGAGGTCCCGGTTCTTGAGGCTCAGATAGATGACGTCGATTCCGAGCAGGTTCGTCTGCGGCTCATAGCCGAGCGCGCTGAGAATGGTCTGGGCGACCCCTGTCGTAAAGGCGAGGTCGTTCCAGCCGGGCTCGGCGAGACGGACGGTGCGGCAGCTTTCCGGATCGGCGGCAGCTGCAGACGTGGCAAAGGTAATCAGGCCTGCCGCCAACGGCACGAAGGCATATTTCATCGACGTTCCCCTGTCTCTTTTGGCGAATTTATCCATATGGTCATTTAATTGACCAGTGGGACAATTATTGAACTTACGGTAAAACCTGTCAATCTCTGCTGTGAGACGGAGGCGATTCATGGCGGGACGGCTGACGAAGCTGGTGGACATCCGGCGCAAGGAACTGCGGCAGGCAGCCTTCGAAGTGCTGCAGCGCGAGGGCATGGCCGGTGCCACGCTGGAAAAGGTGGCAACCCATGCCGGCGCCTCCAAGGGCATCGTGCTGCACTATTTCCGCAACAAGCAGGAACTCTTCGAGCAGGCCATGCGCGAGGCGAATGCCAGCCTGCGCGACGCGGTCGCCGAGCGGCTGAGGCGTGCGACGACGCCGCGCGAGCGCCTCGTCGCAATCATCGAAGGCAACTTTGAGGAACGCTTCTTCCAGCCGTCGATCGCCCATGCCTGGCTTTCGCTCTGCGCCGAGGTGCCGCGCGAACCGCAGCTTGCCCGCATCCAGGCGGTGATCCATTCGCGCATGCATTCCAATCTCCTCTCCGCGCTGGTGCCCATGCTGGGCGCGCAGGAAGGCCGGTGCATGGCGCTTCAGGTGAGTTCGCTGATCGACGGGCTCTGGCTTCGCCTCGGACTGCAGTCCGGCGGCCTGTCGCGCACGGAAGCGCTGGAGCTGATCCACGATTTCATCGATCGCCGGCTGTCGCGGGACAGGTGACTGGGCACCCAGTACGCGTTTTGCGGCCACCATGACGACGCCCCATCGGCAGAGACGCCTGAAGCTTCTGCAGGTCTAAATTCGGGCCTGCCCCTTCAGAACACGCAATCGTGACATTGCCTGCAAGTTTTTGTTCAGGAGCGCATCCTAGGATTGCGCCCGAAACGAGGGTTGGCCGGGAGTTTACGTGGAGAGGATGGACCAGACGGAGCCGGTCTGTGGCGCGCTGAACGTCAGCGTGCTGACGGACCGCGCGGCGATGGAGGCGATCGCGGATGACTGGCGGGCGCTGGAGCAGCGCTGCGAGGGCGGGCTGTCCTTCTTCCAGGGCTACATGTGGTGCCATAGCTGGGCTGCGCGCTTCGCGGGCGGGGCCGGCGGCCCGCGGCCCTTCGTTGCGACAGCCTGGTGCGCCGGCCGACTGATCGCGCTCTGGCCGCTGATGCAAAGCGGCGTGGCCGGCGCGTTGAGCAGGATCGAGGCGCTGGGCGGCACGCATACGCAGTACAGCAACCTCCTGATGGATCCCGATTTCGCCGGTCTTTCGGAGACGATCGCAGACAAGCTTCTCGCGGCGTTGGTCGACCGGGGCGACTTCGACGTCGCATTGTTCGAAGGCGTTCCGGACGGGTCGGCGCTGGCGACCATGATGGCGCGGGCAAATTCGGTGGCCACCGTGCGCAATGCCGCCTCGCTCCTCGACCTGACGGGCTTTGCCTCCGCCGAGGCTTATGTCGCAGGGCTCGGCAAGCTGCAGCGGCGCAACCGCAACCGCCGGCGAAACCACCTCGCCCGCCACGGCGAGCTCCGGTTCTCGGTGGTGTGGCCGGACGACCCGGCGTTCGCCCCGACCATACAACACGCGCTGCACCTGAAACGGCGCTGGCTGACGGAGACCGGGCGGCTCGGCCTCGGCCTGTCGCAGACCGGCTTTGGCGACTTCCTCGCCGGCCTGGAAGGCGACCGAGATAGCCTGTCGGGCGCCTGCCTGTCCGTGCTTGAAACCGGCGACAGGATTGCCGCCGTCGAACTCGGCTTCCTTCATGGCGGCCATTACTACTGCTACATGGGGGCGTTCGACTGGGACCTGCGGGACGCCTCGCCCGGCAAGGTGCAGATGGAGATGACCGTCTGCTGGCTGATCGACAACGGTATTGCGACCTACGACCTGCTTGCCAATCCGGCCGGCTACAAGGAAAGCTGGAGCAACAGGACCATCGGCCTTTCAACCTACACGATCGCACCGAGCTGGCGCGGACGCTTCTATGCGCGCGGCTGGGTGGCGACCGCACGCCCTGCCCTGAAGCGCGGGCTGGAGGCGCTGGCCTACCGCGTCCGCCGCCTCGCCGCGCTGACCCAGGGGCTCGGGTGTATCGTGCTGCTGGCGTAACGCAGCCACGCTCCGACACCGCCCCCTTGCGCAGCTAGAGCAGCCCCCCGGCTGCCGCGCGCCGTTCCCCGCCGCCGCGGAACAGCATCCTGACGAAGGAGCGCAGGACGAGAAGCTGGTCGGGAAGGCTTCTGGGGTCCTTCAGCGCCTTCGACATGATGATGCCGCCCTCAAGCATGGTTGAGACCGTATCGGCAAGCCGCTCGGCGTCGATCGGCTCGCGCGGCTCGTAGACTGCCATGATTTCCTCGAACATCGCCTTGAAGCGTCGGCGCCAGTTCAGCGCCGCCTGGCGGTTGATCTCCTGCACTTCGCGGTCGAAGGCGCGTTCGTGGACGCACATGACGGCGACGAGGCAGCCGGGATGGCCGTTGGGCAGGTCGGCCAGCTGCTCGGCGAGGAGCTTCAGGCCGAGCAGGAACGCCTGCAGGGGATCATCCGCCAGTTCATGCGCGCGGCCGAAGATCTCATCGTAGAGGCGGTTGTCGTTTTCGACGTAGCGTTCCAGCAGGGCCCGGGCGAGTTCATTCTTGCCATGGAAATGATAGAAGAAGCCGCTCTTGGTGATGCCGGTCTCGGTGATCAGTTCCTCGATCGAGGTCGCGCCGAAGCCTTTGGCGAGCACGGCGGCTTCTGCCACCGCCAGTATCCTTGCCCGCGTCTCCTCGCCCTTGCGCATCGCTCGCCTCCTGTACCGTTGGTACAGTTTTTTTGGCTTCACGCCCCAGCCGTGGCGTTAACATTGGCGTGAAAGGCGGCGCCAAGCAATTGATAATTATCTAATATAAAAGCCAACTGTGGGCGCTTGACCATGAGTGGTCTAGTTTTACGGGCGAAAAACAGGCAAAAATCCACACGCGTTTCGGAAAATGTGGGAATACCCTCGATACGAAAGCGCATAGAGGGAAACAAAAACACTGCACTCATGACTTGGCTCTCGTCGGCGCGCTCCACGGACCGCGCCCGCTCCTGAATTTCCGAAACGGAATTGAAACGGGTGGAGACAGACAGTTATGGCAAAATACAGACATGGCCTGCCGCTGACGAAGGGCAATCGGTTTCTCACCGATGGCGGCATGGAGACGACGCTGATCTTCCATGAAGGCGTGGAACTTCCGCATTTCGCCTCGTTCGTGCTGATGGCCAGCCCCGAGGGGCGGCGCAAGCTCAAGGATTACTACGTCCGCTATCTCGACCTGGCCCGCAGCGCCGGCACCGGATTCGTGCTGGACACGCCGACCTGGCGCGCCAACCCCGACTGGGCCGAAAAGCTCGGCTACGACGCTGAAGCGCTGAAGGCGGTCAACGAGGAAGCGATCGGCTTGCTCGCCCAGCTTCGCGCCCAGTACGAGCGGCCCGGCCAGCCGATCGTGCTCAATGGCGCCATGGGCCCGCGCGGCGACGGCTACAAGGCCGGCAACATGAGCGCCGACGAGGCCGAAGCCTATCACCGGCCGCAGGTCGAAACCTTCGCCGCCACCGATGCCGACATGATCAGCGCGGTGACGCTCACCAACATCGACGAGGCGATCGGCGTGGCAAGGGCGGCCCGAAAGGCCGGAATCCCCTGCGTGATCGCCTTCACCGTCGAGACGGACGGCAGGATCGTCACCGGCAGAACGATGCAGGAGGCGATCGAGGCCGTTGACGCAGCTACCGGCAGCTATCCGCTGTTCTACATGATCAACTGCGCGCATCCGAGCCATTTCGATGCCGCGCTCGATCACGACAGCACCTGGGTTCGACGCATCGGCGGCATCCGCGCCAATGCGTCGGCGTTGAGCCACCAGGAACTCGACGAGAGCGAGACGCTGGACGCCGGCGACCCCGACGACTTCGGCCGGCGTTACGGCGAGTTCGTCCGCCGGATGCCGCATCTGCGCGTTCTCGGCGGCTGCTGCGGCACCGACCATCGCCACATCGGCGCCATCTGCGAGGCCTGCATGCCGCGGCCGGCGATGAGCGCTTAGGAGAGACATCTTGAGGAGACATCGTCATGACGACGAAGGAGCATCACGGCAGGCGCCATAGTGCCGGCCATTCGAAGGCAGAGAGTACCGGCATGTTCGGGCGGCTGTTTTCCAGCTGGCTCGGACGGCCTGACTACGACTGGGGCTGCGGCCCGATCGACCTTGCAGGCCTAGAGTCTGTCAGCGCTAAGCGGAATCGGTGGGGATTCCGTTTGCCTTTGATGTGTGATTCACTGTCATTGCTGGTGAGGAGGCCGGCAGTGATGGCGAGACCTCTATCTCTGGATTTGCGCATAC
>NZ_JABXYK010000001.1 GCF_013378445.1 Mycoplana rhizolycopersici | reverse complement strand
CCTGTCGGCTTCAATGTGCCCGCATCTCCTAGAAGAACCTTAGAGCGAGTTCGTCGGTCGCCAGCAGCGCCGCCGCCCTCGTTGGTGAGGCGGTTTCTACGGCCCAACACAAAACAAGTCAACAGCCGATTTCGAGAAAAATGATATTTCTCATAACAGACTGATCTTACAGGGAAAATTGTTAGTCATGCCGCAAGGGGTACCTTTTCGGACAATCGAGAATTGCATTCGGCTTCAAAATGGAAAACGGATCAACCATGGCGGGCAGGCCTGCCCCGGACAGGCCTGCGGACGCTTTCGCCAACCCGGACAGCAGGCTATTGAAGCTGCAGTAGACGTGAACAACGGAGACGGCATGGCTGCCCGACGATATGCCAGCGAGATCGCCTGCATGCCTATGCGCGCGTATGCGAGGAGGCCCGTGCAGTGAGCGAGCCCAGCTTCACTGGCGCGACTCGCATTTCACCAGGGGCATTGCCGAGGCTCCCGGTCAGCGAGGTGCTGCCGCAACTCTCCCAGGCGCTTGTGGACGGCAACCGTGCCATACTGGCGGCGCCGCCCGGGGCCGGCAAGACCACGCTCGTGCCGCTGCACCTCCTGAATGCCCCGTGGCGCGGCAGCGACGGCCGCATCATCCTGCTGGAACCGCGCCGGCTGGCGGCACGGGCGGCAGCCGGACGGATGGCGGAGCTGCTGGGTGAGAACATCGGGGACACCGTAGGGTACCGGATGCGGCTGGAAAGCCGGATCTCGGCCCGCACGCGCATCGAAGTCGTGACCGAAGGCGTGTTTGCGCGCATGATCATCGAGGATCCGGAACTTTCGGGCATCGCTGCGGTCCTCTTCGACGAGTTTCACGAACGCTCGCTTGACGCCGATCTCGGACTGGCGCTGGCGCTGGACGCGCAGTCGGCATTGCGCGAGGACCTGCGCATCGTGGTGATGTCGGCAACCCTCGATGTCGACCGCGTCTCACGCCTGATGCACGCGCCTGTGATTGAAAGCGCGGGACGAAGTTTTCCGATCGATGTTCGCCACGCCGACCGCCCGGCAGGGGAGCGGATCGAGGACACGATGGCGCGCGCGATCCGCGAGGCCCATTCGGGTGAAACCGGATCGATCCTTGCCTTCCTGCCGGGACAGGCCGAGATCCGCAGAACGATGGAACGTCTCGTAGGACGCTTCGACGAGAACACGGCACTGATGCCACTCTATGGCAACCTGACGCAGAAGGAACAGGACGAGGCCATCCGTCCGACAGCGCCGGGCCGACGCAAGATCGTGCTCGCTACCTCGATTGCGGAAACGTCGATCACCATCGACGGCGTGCGCGTGGTGATCGACAGCGGCCTGCAGCGCCTTCCGGTGTTCGAGGCGTCGACCGGCATCACCCGGCTCGAGACGGTGCGGGTCTCGCGCGCGTCTGCCGAGCAGCGCGCCGGCCGCGCGGGCCGGACCGAACCCGGCATTGCCATTCGCCTGTGGCATGCCGGGCAGACGGCGGCACTCCCCGCCTTCACGCCGCCGCAGATTCTTGCCAGCGACCTCTCCGGCTTCGTGCTCGACCTGGCGCAATGGGGCGTGACGGATCCATCGAGCCTCGGGCTGATCGACCAGCCGCCCCCGGCCAGTCTCGAGGAGGCGCGCACACTGCTGCGCCTCCTCGGGGCGATCGACGCCTCCGCTAGCCTCACGGCGATCGGAAGGCGGATGCGTTCGATGGCGCTGCCGCCGCGACTGGCGGCGATGGTCATCCATGCCGCCCGGGACAATGCTGCACTGGAGGCGGCGTTGCTGGCGGTCCTCCTGACCGAACAGGGCCTGGGTGGGCCTTCCATCGATCTCGAGGAGCGGCTGCGGCGCTTCAAGAGCGAACGCGGCGAGCGGGCCGAAGCCTCGTGCCGGCTGGCCGGCCGCATGGCAGCGGCGGCGGGAGGGAAGGCTGCGGCGGCAGCGGTTCAGCCCGGCGCTTTGCTGATGCACGCTTTCCCGGACCGTATCGCGCTGCAAAGGGGCGGGCGTGGCCGGTTCGTCATGGCGAACGGACGGGGCGCGGAACTTCCCGAGACAGAAGGCCTTGCTGCAAGCCCCATGCTGGTCGTGGCGGACCTGACCGGCCAGGCAGGCAGACAGCGGATCCTCGCTGCCGCCGCGGTGAGCCGGGCGGATGTCGAGGCGGAAATGGCCGACAGCATCGTGCGCGAGGACCAGTGCCTGTTCGATCCCGAAAGCCGCCAGGTGCGCGCGCGCCGCGTCACGCGCCTTGGCGCCATCATATTCGAGGAAACGCCCCTGCCGCGGCCGACAGGAGCGAACGCCGCGCGCGCGCTCGCCGAGGGCGTTCGGCAGTTGGGGCTGCAGGCCCTGCCGTTTTCCAGGTCCGGCGGCCAGCTGCGCGAGCGGATCGGCTTCCTTCACCGCAGCGTCGGCGCTCCCTGGCCGGACATGGGCGACGAGGCGCTGCTCTCCCGCCTGGACGAATGGTTCACACCCTTCCAGGAGCAGACGCGCGGGCTCGACGACGTCACGCCGGCAAGCCTTTCGGAAGGGCTGATGGGGCTGGTCCCCTACGAGTTGCAGCGGGACCTCGATCGGCTCGTTCCCACCCACTTCGAGGCCCCGACGGGCCAGCGCCATCCGATCCGATACGACGGAAACGAGCCGACCCTGCCGATCCGCGTCCAGGAGCTGTACGGGCTGCGCGCGCATCCCGCCCTCGCCGGCGGCCGTTTGCCGCTCCTGCTGGAGCTTCTTTCGCCGGCGCACCGGCCGATCCAGACGACCCGCGATCTTCCCGGTTTCTGGGCGGGCTCGTGGAAGGACGTGCGTGCCGAAATGAGAGGCCGCTATCCGCGCCATCCCTGGCCGGAGGATCCCGCCAACGCCGCCCCGACGACACGAGCGAAGCCACGTGGTACATGACGAACTGCGGGAAAGTGGCCGGCTGGCGCAGACGCGCAGCCGCAGGCAAGACGCAAGCATCAGGAGTCCCGATGGCCGGAAAGACCATACCGACGTACCACGACATCACCGAGATCAGCCATAGCCGGCAATTGCGGCTGGAAACACTGATCCGGCTCAGGTGGCTTGCGGTGGTTGGCCAATCCATCGCGGTCATCGTCGTCGCATTCTGGCTCGGCTTTCCCTTGCCCTTCGCTGCCTGCTGCGTGCTGATCGCGCTGTTGGCCGCAGCGAACTTCTATCTGACGTTCCGTTATCCACCGGCGCACAGGCTGACGCCGGCCGCCTCGCTCGTGCTGCTCGGTTTCGACCTCAGCCAGCTGATGGCGCTGCTTTTCATCACCGGCGGGCTCGCGAACCCCTTCGCGCCGCTGGTCTGTGTCCCGGTGATTATCTCGTCGTCGGCCCAGCCGATCCGCCACAGCATGGCGCTCGGCATCCTTGCCGTGGCGGGGATCACCGCGCTCGCCTTCACCCCCTTTCCGCTGCCGTGGTATTCGGGCTCGATCCTCGTCATGCCGCCGATCCTGATCGCAGGCGTGTGGTTCGCCATCTGCTCCACCACCGGCTTCGCCGCTTTCTATTCCTACCGCGTTTCGCTGGAGGCCTCCGAGCTTTCGGATGCGCTGGCGGCGACGGAACTGGTGCTCCAGCGCGAAAAGCACCTGTCCCAGCTGGACGGGCTCGCGGCGGCGGCGGCGCACGAACTGGGAACTCCACTCGCCACCATCAGCGTCGTCGCCAAGGAAATGGAGCGCGAACTCGGCAAGGACCCCCGCTTCGGCGAGGACGTACAGCTGCTGCGCAGCCAGAGCGAGCGATGCCGCGATATCCTTCGCCGGCTGACGACGCTTTCTGCCGAGGACGAGGCGCACATGCGCCATCTGCCGCTTTCCTCCCTGCTGGAAGAGGTGATGGCGCCGCATCGCGAGTTCGGCATCAAACTAACCCTGAACGAGGAAAACGAGCGCGACGGCGAGCCGATCGGCCAGCGCAACGCGGGCATCCTCTATGGGCTTGGCAACCTGCTGGAGAACGCGGTCGACCATGCGAGGTCGGAGGTGCGGGTCACCGCCAGCCACAACGCCGAGAAGGTGAAGATCGTGATCGAAGACGACGGAGACGGCTATGCGCCGGACATCCTGCTGCGGATCGGCGAGCCCTATGTGACGAAGCGGCAGCGGGACGATCGCGCCGGCGGCCTTGGCCTCGGCCTGTTCATCGCCAAGACCCTGCTCGAGCGCTCCGGGGCGCGCCTGACCTTCGGCAACCGCCAGAACGGCGTGCCCGGCGCCCGGGTGGAGGTCGAATGGCCGCGGCATCGGATGGACATCAATCTTTCGATTTGACTTTACCCGCCGCGCTCGAGCGGTCATAAGAAATTCATCTGAAAGCAGGAAATACAGCGCGGAATTGCAAGATGGCCGACAACACCGATGCCACTCAAACCGATCCCGGATTTAGTGATGCCGACTATATCGGCGCGGATCCATCGCTTCTGCTGGTCGATGACGACGGCCCGTTCCTGCGCCGCCTGGCACGCGCCATGGAAACACGCGGCTTCGTCGTCGATATCGCCGAATCGGTTGCCGAAGGCATTGCAAAGGCCAAAAACACGCCGCCCAAATATGCCGTCATCGATCTGCGGCTCGGCGACGGCAGCGGCCTCGACGTGATTGCCGCCATCAGGCAGCGCCGCGACGACACCCGCATCATCATGCTCACCGGTTACGGCAACATCGCAACGGCCGTGAACGCCGTCAAACTCGGAGCCGTGGACTATCTGGCCAAGCCGGCGGACGCCGACGACATCTTCGCCGCGCTGACGCAAAAGCCCGGCGAAAAGGCGGAGCTACCCGAAAACCCGATGTCGGCGGACCGGGTCCGCTGGGAGCATATCCAGCGGGTTTACGAAATGTGCGAACGCAACGTGTCGGAGACGGCACGCCGGCTGAACATGCACAGGCGCACGCTTCAGCGCATCCTGGCCAAGCGGGCACCGAAGTAAGAGACATTCCTGATGCAGGAAGCCGGCAGGCTGCGGCTTTGCCGCGTTAGGTCTTTGTTTTCGCGCATGTCGTTCTGCAAAACCGCGGCACACTTTTGCGCGCCATGCTTTGGGCGACACAAGCGCTGTGAAGTCAGTCGCGGGCGCCGGAAACGATGGCGGCCATCTCCGAGCCCTCCCCCGCCTTGTCGGTCAGCAACTCGGCCTGAAGCAGGCGGCCTGCCGCAACCCTTGCGAAGGAGAAGGTCACGGACTTCCGGGTCGGCGGCGCAAGCTTGTGTTCCGGCGCCTCGCGCAGGATGTGGGCGCCGTAGCCGTCGGAGACGATGAGACCGCAGTCTTCCGGAAAAATGTCCAGCGGAACGCCCCTGTGCGTGGCGAAGAAGAGCCGGTCGCAGTGCAGCCGATAGTCGGGCCATTTCCTGTCGACGCGGAAATCCTCGATCGACGTCTTGATCTCGATGATCCAGATCTCGCCCTTAGGCGAAAGGCTGATCAGGTCGGCCCGCCTGCCGCTCGCCAGAGTCAGTTCCGCCAGCACCGCATGACTGAGTTCGCTGAACAGGCGTTGCACGCCGCGCCGCACCATCATGGCACGCTCCGACTGCCGTCCGTCGAGGAGCGGATTGTCATTGTGCAGCGACAGGATCGTCATCGTCGAATCTCCAGGTGGACGCGATCGCGCCACCTTATCAGCTTTCCGGAAAAGGAACCGCAACCGCCTGCGGCATCGGGAAATGTTGCAAAAAAGCAAGCCGCCGCCTTTTTGCTTCTGCGCAACCGCGCAGAACCGCCGACCCACTTGCAATGCGCCGGCGAAGGAAAATAAACGTGGTTGCAGACGTCCGGAATGACCGGCACGCCACCTCCCGAGTCGAAGAGAATTAGATGCGCCTCCGCACTGCCCTTTTTCTATGCGGCCTTGCAGCGTCCGCGACGCTTGCCGGTTGTTCTTCCGTTCCCACGTCCACGCCGATCATCGGCGAGAAGGTGGCCACCAACCAGATCTTCACCTCCGAATACGGCTCGGTCGAGGATCACGGCTACGCACTGCCGGCCATTCCGATCCAGCGCGTCGATCCGAAGTATCACCGCCAGATTGTCGATTATAAGACCGACCAGAAGCCGGGCACGATCGTGGTCAACACGCCGACCCGCTTCCTCTATTTCGTGCTGCCCGGCGGCAAGGCCGTGCGCTACGGCATCGGTGTCGGCAAGCAGGGTTTCGCATGGGAAGGCGAGGCCTATATCGCCTGGAAGCAGGAATGGCCGATGTGGCATCCGCCGGAAGAAATGGCCCAGCGCAAACCTGAAGTGGCAAAGTATGTAAAGGAAGGCATGCAGCCGGGCCTGACCAACCCGCTCGGCGCCCGCGCCCTCTACCTCTTCAACGCCAAGGGCCAGGATACGCTGTTCCGCCTGCACGGCACGCCGGAGTGGAGCTCCATCGGTACGGCTGCCTCCTCGGGCTGCATCCGTCTGATGAACCAGGACATCATCGACCTTTATTCGCGGGTTCGTCCCGGCAAGGGCGCGCGCGTCGTCGTCCAGCAGTAAGCTTAAAGCCACCAGCAAAGAGGAAGAAAGCCGCCGGTCTCCCGGCGGCTTTCTTCATTTGTGTGGCAGCAGGCTGGAGCCCGGCCAGGTGATCGAGACACGCTCAGACCGGCGATCAGGATGCCGATCAGCGGGCGCGGGCAGCCTTGAGTTCGCGACGGCGGCGATGCAGGACCGGTTCGGTATAGCCGTTCGGCTGCTCGCGTCCCTTCAGCACCAGCTCGCAGGCCGCCTGGAACGCGATGGAACCGTCGAAGTCCGTCGCCATCGGCGTATAGAGCGGGTCGCCGGCGTTCTGGGCGTCGACGATTGCAGCCATCCGCTTCATCGTCTCTACGATCTGCGCCTGGGTCACCACGCCGTGGTGCAGCCAGTTCGCCATGTGCTGGGCGGAGATGCGCAGGGTGGCACGGTCTTCCATCAGGCCGACATTGTTGATGTCCGGGACCTTGGAGCAGCCGACGCCCTGATCGACCCAGCGCACGACATAGCCGAGGATACCCTGGGCATTGTTGTCGAGTTCCTTCTGGATCTCGTCTGCCGTCCAGTTCGGGCGCGTCGCGACAGGTACCGACAGGATATCGGAGAGCTTGGCGCGGGGGCGGCTTTTCAGCGCTGCCTGCAGGGCGGCCACCGAGACTCGGTGGTAGTGCGTCGCATGCAGCGTCGCCGCCGTCGGCGACGGCACCCAGGCGGTGTTGGCGCCGGCTTTCGGGTGGCCGATCTTCTGCTCGAGCATCGCCGCCATCAGGTCCGGCATCGCCCACATGCCCTTGCCGATCTGCGCGTGGCCGGAAAGGCCGCATTCCAGACCAATATCGACGTTGGCGTTTTCGTAGGCGCCGATCCAGGCGGACTGCTTCATGTCGCCCTTGCGGATCATCGGGCCAGCCTCCATCGAGGTATGGATCTCATCGCCGGTCCGGTCGAGGAAGCCGGTATTGATAAAGAAGACCCGGTCCTTCGCAGCCCTGATCGCCTCCTTGAGGTTGACGGTCGTGCGCCGCTCCTCGTCCATGATGCCCATCTTGATCGTGTTCGGCGCCATTCCGAGCGCTTGCTCGACGAGACCGAAGATCTTGCTGGCAAAGGCGACCTCTTCCGGGCCGTGCATCTTCGGCTTGACGATATAGATCGAGCCGGCGCGGGAATTCTTGCGGCGACCGTTCGGGCCGACGTCGTGCAGCGCGATCAGCGCCGTGACCAGCGCATCCATGATTCCTTCGGGGACTTCGTTCCCCTCTGCGTCGAGGATCGCCGGATTGGTCATCAGGTGGCCGACATTGCGCACCAGCATCAGCGAACGGCCGGGCAAGGTGATGGTCGAGCCGTCCGGCGCGGTATAGGACGCATCGGCATGGAGCTTGCGGGTGAAGGTCTTCCCCGCCTTCTCGACCTGCTCTTCCAGGTCTGCCTTCATGAGACCCAGCCAGTTCCGATAGACGACGACCTTGTCGGCTGCATCGACCGCGGCGACAGAATCCTCGCAGTCCATGATCGTCGTCAGCGCCGCCTCGATGCGGACATCGGAGACGTGCGCGGAATCGCCGCCGCCGATTTCGGTCATGGGATCGATGACGATCTCGATGTGAAGGCCGTTATTGCGGAGCAGGATCGCGGTCGGCGCCGCAGCTTCCCCAAGATAGCCGGCGAACTTTTCGGGCGATTTCAGACCCACGGCCTCGCCATCGGATACGACAACCTGCAGCGCACCGTTCCTGACGCTGAAAGACCTCGCCTCGCTCCACAGTGCGCCGACGAGCGGCACGCTATCGTCGAGGAAACCGCGTACCCAGGCGATCACCTTCTCGCCGCGCTTGGGATTGTACCCCTTGCCGCGCGCAGCCCCGTCGTCCTCCGCAATGGCGTCGGTTCCGTACAGCGCATCGTAGAGCGAGCCCCAGCGGGCATTGGCCGCGTTCAGCGCATATCGGGCATTCATGACGGGAACGACGAGCTGCGGCCCCGCAACAGTAGAAATCTCCGGATCGACATTGGCGGTCGTCACGGCGAAGTCCGAGCCTTCGGGTACGATGTATCCGATCTCGCGCAGATAGGCTTCATAGGCAGCAAGGTCTACCGGGGCGCCGTTCTTCTTGTACCAATCGTCCAGCTTCGCCTGCAGCCCGTCGCGCTTTTCAAGAAGGGCGCGGTTCTCCGGCGCAAGCTCCGTAACGATCGAGGCAAAGGCTGCGAAATAAGCATCGGCATCGACGCCGGTGCCTGGCAGGGCTTCCCTGACGAGGAACTCCAGCAACTCGTTGTCGTAGGAAAGCCCGTTCTTCTCGGTGTAATTCATCGTGATGCGCTCCGCGGCTGCGAGGACGTTCAGGTCCGTGATGCTGCCACTTTCTGCAAGCTTTCATTGCCAGTCAATTCAGCAATGGTACAAAGAATTTATTCCGCCAGAGAACAAATCGCCGGCTATTGATCGATAGCGATCCTAGGGCGCCCCGTCGCCGTCGCGGTGAAGCGCGCTTCCACCAGTTTTCGCTGGCCCTCGATCTCCGGCGCCTCGATCAATTCTGCCAGGGTCACGGCGGGTTCATCGGCACCGCTGAGGTGCGCCGCATGCAGGGCCGCGCCGATCGCGCGTTCGCGCGCCAGCGAGAAGGCCTCCTCCTCCGCCAGCAGCCGCACGCTTTCGCCCGATCCGCCGACAATGAAGATGCCCTCTTCCGGCACCGTGACGAAGACGGTCGCGCTTGCCCGCACCTGGCCGACGACGGCACCGATCGCGTTGGCCACGTCGGCGTCGAACGGGATGGCCTGCTCGGTGTCGAGCATGTTCGCGATGGCCGGATAGTAGACCGGCGCGGAAGCGCCGAGGCCGATCAGCGGGCGATCGAGATGGATGCGGAACTGGACGATCCCCGGTCGACGCAGCAGGGCGCGGTCGACGGGTAAGGATTCTGCCGGGTCAATCGCGCCTACCCCGTCCTCGGCAAGGCAAGCGCCCATGATGGCGTCGCAGGACTGCCGCGCCAGCCGGTCGACGATCATGCGCGCCAACCGTTCGGCCGAATCCGCGATGGGCCTGCCCGACCCGTCCTTCGCCCGAGCCGCTAACTCGAGCCCCAGCCGGGCTGCCTCGCGGTCCCACTGGTCCTGTCGGCCGAGGACATGCATGGCGTCCGATGGCGTAATTGCGCTGATATGCACGAGACCGCGACCGACGAGCCGGTCGAGGGTCGCCTTCTGCAATGTGCTGGCCAGGAGCTGGTCCAGCGGCAGCGGCACGCCGGTTATGCGGTCGTAGAGTGCCTGCTCCTGCGACTGCAAGCCGCTCGCAAGGTGGTCCGGCAGGCCGGTGCGCACGGCAAAACGACCGTCGTACCGCCCGACATGCGATGCCCGGAGCTGTCGTTCCAGCGCAGTGCGAACGACGTCGCCGTGAAGCGTGGACGCAAGGCTGAGGGGCAGGAAGCGCCGCGGGCCGAGATCGAGCCGGGCGGTCAGGCCGCGGTCGTTGATGCGCACTTCGGAATCGCCGCCGAGGCCGTAGGTCCGCATGGCGACCGCCTCGACCATGGTGCGGTAGCCCCCGACAACCGCCCCCTCGGCGTCGAGCCGCGGGCGCCCCTTGTCCAGTATCGCCACGTCGGTGGTCGTGCCGCCGATGTCGGAGACCACTGCGTCGTCCATACCGGTCAGGTGGCGGGCGCCGACAAGGCTCGCCGCCGGTCCGGAGAGGATCGTCTCGATCGGCCGCAGCCTCGCCTCGGCCGCCGAAATCAGCGCGCCGTCGCCGCGCACGACCATCATCGGCACATGGATACCGCGCCGGTCCAGATAGCCCTCGCAGGCGCCGATGAGGCGGTCGATCATCGAGACCAGCCGCGCATTCAGCAGCGTGGTCAGTGCCCGCCGCGGACCGCCGAGCTTGGAGGAAAGTTCGTGGCTGCAGGTCACGGGCAGATGCGAGACCTCCCGGATCCGGTCGCGCACGCGCTGTTCGTGGGCGGGATTGCGCACGGCGAAATAACCGGCGACCGCAAAGGAGGAAACACTCTGCGCCAGATTCGGCAACGCCGCATCGAGTGGCGACATGTCGAGCGGGGTTTCGTGTCCATGCACGTTGTGGCCGCCGGGCAGGAACAGGACAGGGTCGTTGCCGAGCGCCTCGCCGAGCCCGTCGCGCTTCAAGTCCTCCGGCCCGAATCCGATCATGACCAGGCCGGCACGGCCCCCCTGCCCCTCGACAAGCGCATTGGTGGCAAGCGTCGTTGACAGCGACACGAGGCTGATGGCGGAGACGGGCGCCTTCGCCTGCTCCAGCACCGCCTCGACCGCCCCGGATATGCCGACCACCAGGTCGTGCCGCGTCGTCAGCGCCTTGGCCTTCGCCACGACGCCGCTCTCCTCGCTGAAGAGGACCGCATCGGTATAGGTTCCGCCGGTATCGATGCCGAGTAACAAATGGTCCGCCACGTGATCCACCCGGATTGCCGCGTGCCCTGCAGACACGCCAAATAAGGTTGCCGAAGGTGTTATTGCATCTTGGCCGGGATTGCCACAGCTCCGCGCGCGACAGGCTGCACCGAGAATTGATTGACCGGACCGGCCCGCGCCGCATCGCCGCCAGATCGGATCGAAACGATCGGTGGCGATAATTCAGGCGGCGCGGGCGGTGACCGTCATGGGGAGTCCCCCGGCCGGCTGGGTGGTCAGGCGCTGCACCGGCCACGGTCGGGTCTGCGGCGTCAGGTCGAATCGATAGCGGCTCATCAGCACCGCCAGCGCGATGACGGCTTCCTGAAGCGCAAAGGTGGCGCCGATGCAGATGCGCGGGCCGGCACCGAAGGGGAGGAACTGGAAGCGGTCGATGCGGTCGCGGTTCTCCGGAAGAAAGCGCTCGGGAACGAAGGCGCGCGGCTTGTCCCAATAAAGCTCGTGGCGATGCAGCGTCCAGGGCATGATGAGAACGGTGATCCCTGCCGGGATCTCGACGATCTCTCCGCCCGGGCTGGTCCAGCGATCCGCCGCGATCGCGGCGCGATTGATCGAGGGGGCCGGCGGATAAAGCCGGAGCGCCTCCTCGAAGGCGGCGCGCGTCCAGGGCATCAGCTCCAGCCATTCGACGGGCTCGGCGCCGGACGCCATCACCCGATCGACTTCCTCCTCCATAGCCGCGCGCGCATGCGGCACGTTGGCCACGCAGTAGAGCGTCCAGGCAAGCGCGCGGGCCGTCGTCTCATGCCCGGCGCCGATGAACGTCAGTATGTTGTCCTCGATCTCCTCGTTGGTAAGCCCGTCGGGGCCCGCCTGCTGCAGAAGCAGCGTGAGGAAATCCCGCGGTGCTGCGTCGGGCTCGGCGCGCATGCGCTCCAGCCGGAGGTTCATGGTGTTGCGGACGATTAACCGGAATTTCTCCAGGACCTTCTGGCCACCGATCCGCGTCAGGCGCGGCACCCAGGAAGGCGCCTTCAAGAGATCGAACGGATCGACCCGGCCCATCCGATGCAGCAGCGCGTTGACGTCGTCGGCAAAGTTTCCGCTCGAAGAGACGATCTCGCCGGAAAAAAGCGTGTCTGCGAGAATGGCGAACGTCAGCTCGGTCATGTCGTTGGCGATGTCGAAGACCGTGCCGTCCCTGCCCGCGTCCACATATTTCGCAGCGTAAAGTTCGGACTGGCCCAGCATCTGGCCGGCGAAGCCGCGAGCGTGGCGAGGGGTGAAGATCGGCGCAACCGCCTTGCGCGAGCGCTTCCAGACAGCCCCTTCCGCCGTCAGCAGACCATCACGCAGGATCGGGCGCAGAACCAGCTGGCGCACGTCGCCCATCCGATAGTTCTGGGCGTTGTCGACCAGGACATGCCTTATCAGGCCGGGGTCGTTGACGATCAGCGTGTGTTCGCGAAAGAAGCGCGTCTCGATCCAGGGCAGCGTATAGGACGGCTCGCCCCAGAGTTCGAGCGGATTACGCAGGATCGTGCGGATGATTTCCAGCCGCGACGGCGGCACGGTCCGTGGGAGCGGTGCCGGGGGTTCGAACGGCTGCGGTCGCATATCCATGGCGCTCCCTCGCACGTTACACATTCTCGCTCGGGCGGAGATCTCCACCCGCATTCATTCTAGACTAGAGCAGCCCCTGCAATTCGGCCAGCTTGTCGTTCACGAGCCAGCCGTAATAGTTTTCCTCCGGCCAGGGAGAAGTGCCCTCGGCCCGGCGCCGGGCGAAATCCGCGGCGCGCGCATCGGGGTTGCCGACGTTGTAGAGCGTTGCCGTGATACCCGGATTCCTGGAGATATCGACGTCGGCAAGCTGCTTGTAGACATCGATCGAATGGCGGATCGATGCTGCCATGTAGGCCAGCGAGATATCCGGGTCCATGATCGCCTGGTAGACGCCAGCTGCATCCTTTTCGTCCAGCCGCTCGTAGCCCGAAACACGTACGACGGCATCCGTCAGCATCAGCGCCGTAAGCGGATTGATCTGGCCGAGGCCGAACGTCTGGCCGGCATAGAAGGGCTGGAAGAACACGGCGCTGAAACGGTTGTTCGGATAAGCGACGCCCCCGACGGTCTTGCCCTTGAACTGGCGGCTCCAGACGGATTCGCGGCACGACCAGACCGCATAGGAGCCCTTCTTGCCCTCGCAGGCCGAAAACTCGGGACGATCTACGAACGTGTCCACGCGCTCGCCATTGTAGGCGAAGCGAAAGCTGTCGCCGGCATAGGACGCGGCCTTGATGTAGTAGCTCTGGAGACGATCGTAGGCGTCGACGTTGTAGGTATGCTCACCGACGATCGCGCCGACCATGTGGATCGGGGCGATGCCATATTGTGCCGCCACCGACTTGATCTTGGAGACGAGTTCGCGGTCGCTGGCCAAAAGGTCGCGCACCTTGTCGTACTTGGCGTCGAAGCTCGTCTTGCCGGCCTTCGTGCGGCGAACCGAAGCGCCGGGCACGTCCGGCTGCTCGGCATTGCGATTGCCGGGCGGCACCACTTCCATCGCCGAAGCGGGTGCTGCGGCAAGAAGGGTGGTGGCAATGGCAAGCAATGTCAGCAGATGTCGCACGATCCGGTTTCTCCGACCTTCGGACAGGGTCACTTCCAGCATATGTTGATTTTCGCGGCACCCATGCAGGCCAATCGTGTCGGAATGATGCCGCACGGACGCACGAAAACGCCGCGTTTCTAGAGCGAAGCGCGGCGCGTGTCGAGGAGACGGCGATCAAAATCGCGGGACCGGCGGGCTGGCCGCCGGCCGCGCTGTCAGAGGATATAGCGGGACAGGTCGGTGTTGGACGCCAGCGCACCGACGTGCTTGCGCACGTATTCGGCGTCGATCGACACGGTGCTGCCGGCCGAATCCGGCGCCTCGAACGAGATCTCGTCGAGGACCCGCTCCATCACCGTCTGCAGGCGCCGCGCGCCGATATTCTCGACACTGGCGTTCAGCTGGACGGCGACATCGGCGAGCGCGTCGAGCGCGTCCTCGGTGAAGTCGAGCGAAACCTGCTCGGTTTCCATCAGCGCCTTGTACTGGCGGATCAGGCTCGCCTCCGTCTCCGTCAGGATCCGGCGGAAGTCTTCCTTCGTCAGGGCGCGGAGCTCGACGCGGATCGGCAGACGGCCCTGCAGCTCCGGCAGCAGATCCGAGGGCTTTGACACGTGGAAGGCACCGGAGGCGATGAAGAGAATGTGGTCGGTCTTCACCGGCCCGTACTTCGTCGCCACGGTCGTTCCTTCTACGAGCGGCAACAGGTCGCGCTGCACGCCTTCGCGCGACACGCCCGCACCGATGCCGCCATCACGGGCTGCGATCTTGTCGATCTCGTCCAGGAAGACGATGCCGTCGTTCTCGACAGAACGCACAGCCTCGCGCTGGATCTGCTCGTTGTCGATCAGCTTGTCGGACTCGTCGTCGATCAGGAGCTTGTAAGAGTCCTTGACCGTCGTCTTGACCTTCTTGGTGCGACCGCCCATCGCCTTGCCGAACATTTCGGAAAGGTTGAGGACGCCGACATTGGCGCCGGGCATGCCCGGGATCTCGAAGCCGGGCATGCCCGAACTGCTGTCGGCGATGTCGACCTCGATTTCCTTGTCATCCAGCTCGTTGTTGCGCAGCTTCTTGCGGAAGCTGTCGCGCGTGGCTGGCGAGGCGGTGGCGCCAACCAGCGCATCGAGCACCCGCTCCTCGGCATTCAGATGCGCCTTGGCGACGACCTCGGCGCGCTTCTTCTCACGCACGAGGCCGATACCGACCTCGACGAGGTCGCGCACGATCTGTTCGACATCACGGCCGACATAGCCGACCTCGGTGAACTTGGTGGCCTCGACCTTCACGAAAGGCGCGCCGGCGAGCTTGGCCAGGCGGCGAGAAATCTCCGTCTTGCCGACGCCCGTCGGGCCGATCATCAGGATGTTCTTCGGCATCACCTCGTCGCGCAGGTCGTCACCGAGCTGCTGGCGACGCCAGCGGTTGCGCAGGGCGATCGCGACGGCGCGCTTGGCGTCCTTCTGGCCGATGATGTAGCGGTCCAGTTCGGAAACGATCTCTCGGGGGGAAAAATTACTCATCTCGCTCTCACTTTCGGCGACGGTCCCGAGCCATCATCAGCGCCGGTCCGTCCTCTGTGCGTCGTTCATCGAATGCGTGGAAACCCGCCTTCTCGTAAGCCCGGATCGCCCGCCTGTTATCGGGGTGCGGATCGATGACGACCCGCCGGACCCCCTGTTCGAAAAGCCCTGTGACAAAGGCTTCAATCATTTGCGGCCCGAGGCCCTTTCCGATGAGCGAAGGTTCGCCGATGAACTGGTCGATGCCGACCGTTCCTGCCGGCTGGTCTCCATAGGGATGCCCGGGTCCGTCGACCAAATAGCTCTGGAGATAACCGATCGGCCGGCCATCGAGAAAAACCAGATAAGGCTCAACCGTGGGATCGCCGAAATGATCTCTGATCCCTGCTGCCTCCGTTTCCGGCTCACCCCACCATCGCCGCACATGCGGCTCTCCCAGCCAGCGCAGGAGCAGCGGCATGTCCGCCTCCGTGACCGGCTGGAAGGCGATCACCTCCTAGCGCTCGGCATCCAGCGTCTCCACCACCACGTTGTGATTGGTGTAGACGCAGATATCGCCGGCGATCTGCATCGCTCGGCGCGCAACTTCCTCGGCCGACTTGTCGCTGTCCATCAAAGCGCGTGCGGCCGCGAATGCGTAGTTGCCGCCGGACCCGATCGCGAGCGTGCCGTGCTCCGGCTCCAGTACGTCGCCGTTACCCGTGATTGCCAGCGTGATGTTCTTGTCGGCGACAAGCATCATAGCCTCCAGATTGCGCAGATACTTGTTGGTTCGCCAGTCCTTGGCGAGCTCGACCGCAGCCCGCATCAGTTGGTCGGGGTACTGCTCGAGCTTTTCCTCGAGCCTTTCGAGAAGGGTGAAGGCGTCCGCCGTCGCCCCTGCAAAACCGGCGATGACATCGCCCTTGCCGAGCCTGCGTACCTTGCGCGCATTGCCCTTCATGACCGTCTGGCCGAGGCTCACCTGGCCATCGCCCGCAATGACCACCTTGCCGTCCTTGCGCACCGTGATGATCGTGGTGGCGTGCATCGTTCCGTAGGGATCGTGTTCACTCATATGAATACACCTGAATAATCCGCACCCGCCGAAGCCGGGCGCGCGCCGCCCGAGATGGGCCGGCTCACTCGCTTCCTATGTAGGGGGCGAAATGCCGATTGCAATCGGCACCGAAAGCGGCAAGGCAAGCGATCCGGGAATGCTGGCATTTTGCCCGTGCGCCTGATATGGGGACGGCGAAGACCTTCTGCGAATACCAGGGTACGCACGTCCATGAGCCGCACAGCCAGCATTTCCCGCAAGACCAACGAGACGGCCGTTTCCGTGACAGTCGACATCGACGGCACGGGCACCTCGAAAATTTCGACCGGCGTCGGCTTCTTCGACCACATGCTGGACCAGCTGTCGCGCCATTCGCTGATCGACATGGAGATCGAGACGACGGGCGACCTGCACGTCGACGACCACCATGCGGTCGAGGATACCGGGATCGCGATCGGCCAGGCCATCGCCAAGGCGCTGGGAGACCGGCGCGGCATCACCCGCTATGCCTCTCTCGACCTCGCCATGGACGAGACAATGACGCGGGCGGCCGTCGACGTCTCCGGCCGGCCCTTCCTCGTCTGGAACGTGGCGTTCTCGGCGCCGAAGATCGGCACCTTCGATACAGAACTGGTGCGGGAATTCTTCCAGGCACTGGCGCAGAACGCCGGTATCACCCTGCACATCCAGAATATCTACGGCGCCAATAACCATCATATCGCCGAGACCTGCTTCAAATCCGTCGCCCGGGTGCTGCGTACGGCAACCGAAATCGATCCCCGCCAGCAAGGCCGCATTCCCTCGACGAAGGGTTCGCTGGCCTGACCGGCAGACCGGCAGGACAAACCACGGTGACCACCGCGAGCTACCTGATCCTGACCCCGCCGGGCGCTCCAGCCGCGACCGAGAAGGCAGCGTTCATTCGTGACGGATTCCGCTGGACCGCCTTCTTCTTTCCGGCCATCTGGCTGTTCGTGCACCGGCTGTGGTTCTGGGGCGTCGTAGCGATCGTGCTGCAGATCGCCGCCACCAGCCTTTCCGGCATGCCGGATTTCGCGCTTGCCGGCCTGGTCCTTGGCATCGCCGTCTCCCTGCTGACGGCCCTGGAAGGCCCGCAGGCGATCGTGCGGGCGCTGGAGGCGCGCGACTGGACGCTGCGGAGAGCCGTCCAGGCACGCGATCTGGCAACCGCCGAGCAGCTCTACTTCAGCGACGTGCCGACGACGGAAACCCCATCCGCTGCGGCCCTGCTGCCACCGACGGACAAGACAACCGGAGCCGCCCGACCTCCCGCGCTCGGCCTCCTCGGCTATGACGGAGAATGACCATGCGCGTGGCAATCATCGACTACGGATCGGGCAACCTGCGCTCCGCCACCAAGGCTTTTGAACGTGCAGCGCGTGAAGCGGGCATTTCCGCCGAGATCGACCTTACCGACCGCCCCGAGCGCGTGGCGACCGCCGATCGCATCGTTTTGCCCGGCGTCGGGGCCTATGCCGACTGCCGGCGCGGACTGGACGCCGTCGAAGGCATGACGGACGCCCTTCGCGAAGCGGTGGAACTCGGCGGCCGCCCCTTCCTCGGCATCTGCGTCGGCATGCAGCTGATGTCGTCGCGGGGGCTGGAGAAGACGGTGACGGAAGGGCTGAACTGGATTGCCGGCGACGTCACGCTGATGAAACCCGCCGATCCCAACCTGAAGATTCCGCAGATTGGCTGGAATACGCTGACGCTGAAACGCGAGCATCCGCTGTTTTCGGGCATTCCCACCGGCGATAGCGGCCTGCACGCCTATTTCGTCCATTCCTACCACCTGCAGGCCGAAAATCCGGACGACGTGGTCGCGACGGTCGACTATGGCGGGGCGATGACCGCCTTCGTCGCCCGCGGCAACAAGGCCGGCGCGCAGTTCCATCCGGAAAAGAGCCAGTCGCTCGGACTGGCCCTGATCACCAATTTCCTGCGCTGGAAGCCCTGAGCCCGCGCAACCGAACGGACAAAGACAAGATGATCCTCTTTCCCGCCATCGACCTCAAGGACGGCCAGTGCGTTCGCCTCAAGCTTGGCGACATGGACCAGGCGACCGTCTACAACCCCGATCCGGCCGCCCAAGCACGCGCCTTCGAGGAGCAGGGCTTCGAGTGGCTGCATGTGGTCGACCTGAACGGCGCGTTTGCGGGCGAAACGGTCAACGGCGCTGCCGTTGACGCGATCCTGAAGGCGACGAAGAATCCGGTGCAGCTCGGTGGCGGCATCCGCACGCTCGACCACATCGAGAACTGGCTGTCGCGCGGTCTGGCGCGGGTGATCCTCGGCACGGTCGCGGTGCGCGATCCGGCGCTCGTTATCGAGGCCTGCAAGCGCTTCCCCGGAAAGGTCGCCGTCGGCATCGACGCCAAGGGCGGCAAGGTCGCCGTCGAGGGCTGGGCGGAGGCGTCCGAACTCGGCGTGATCGAGCTTGCTAAGAAGTTCGAGGGGGCCGGTGTCGCCGCGATCATCTACACCGACATCGACCGTGACGGCATCCTGACCGGCATCAACTGGGCCTCCACGCTCGAGCTTGCCGACGCCGTCTCCATTCCCGTCATCGCGTCGGGCGGCCTTGCGTCGATCGAGGACATCCGGCGGATGCTCGAGCCCGATTCCGCCAAACTCGAGGGTGCGATCTCCGGCCGCGCGCTCTATGATGGCCGGATCGATCCAAAGGAAGCGCTGGCACTGATCCGCGCGGCGAAAGGAAAGACGGCATGACCCTCACGCCTCGCGTCATCCCCTGCCTGGACGCCAAGGACATGCCGCGACGCCCGCAGCCGCATTGCGGCGAGGACGCGCAGGCAAACAAGAAGGAGGCCGTCATTTGACCCTCAAGGCCCGCGTCATCCCCTGCCTGGACGTCAAGGACGGCCGCGTCGTCAAGGGCGTCAGCTTCGTCAATCTGGTAGACGCCGGCGACCCGGTGGAATCAGCCAGGGCCTATGATGCGGCTGGCGCCGACGAGCTGTGCTTTCTCGATATCACCGCCTCCTCCGACAACCGCGACACGATCTTCGACGTCGTCGCGCGCACGGCCGAGCACTGCTTCATGCCGCTGACGGTCGGCGGCGGCGTCCGTTCCGTCGCCGATATCCGGAAGCTGCTCCTTGCCGGTGCGGACAAGGTCTCGATCAACTCTGCAGCGGTAAAGAACCCTGATTTCGTGGCGGAGGCCGCAGACAAGTTCGGCAACCAGTGCATCGTCGTCTCGATCGACTCCAAGAAGGTGTCGAAGGAGGGCGAGGCGGACCGCTGGGAGATCTTCACCCATGGCGGCCGGCAGGCTACCGGCATCGATGCCGTCGCCTTTGCCGAGAAGATGGTCGAGCGCGGGGCCGGCGAACTGCTTTTGACATCGATGGACCGCGACGGCCAGAAGGGCGGCTACGACATCGCCTTGACGCGCACGATCGCCGACCGCGTCCCGGTGCCGGTGATCGCCTCGGGCGGTGTCGGCAACCTCGACCATCTGGTCGAGGGTATTCGCGACGGGCACGCGACGGCGGTGCTGGCCGCCTCGATCTTCCACTTCGGCACCTACACGGTCGGCGAAGCCAAGCGCTACATGGCCGAACACGGCATTGCCATGCGGCTCGACTGAACGTCAGGACAGGAACCTCCGATGAGCGAATTCACCCTTGCCGATCTGGAACGCATCGTCGCCACGCGGGCGGCGGCGTCTGCGGACGAATCGTGGACGGCAAAGCTTGTCGCCGCCGGCCAGCCGAAGGCGGCGAAGAAGTTGGGCGAAGAGGCCGTGGAAACGGTGATCGCGGCGATCGAGGGGGACCGCACCGCATTGGTAAGCGAGAGCGCCGACCTGCTTTATCACCTGATGGTGGTCCTGAAGATCGGCGGCGTCGAACTTGCCGACATCATGAACGAACTGGAGCGGCGGACCGGCAAGTCCGGCATCGCCGAGAAGGCGGGCCGGACGAAATGATCACGCAGCCTCTGCATGGCATGAATCGGGCGGACATTCCCGACGACTACGGCAACCATCATTATTCGCCCTACCGCTTCTTCTCCGCCGAGGAATGGTC
Source organism: Mycoplana rhizolycopersici (assembly GCF_013378445.1). GTDB lineage: Bacteria > Pseudomonadota > Alphaproteobacteria > Rhizobiales > Rhizobiaceae > Mycoplana > Mycoplana rhizolycopersici. Next base: position 544,297 of record NZ_JABXYK010000001.1, on the reverse strand, counting down.
GCAGTTCCGCGCCGACACGCCGTTGACGCTGACGGCCGACGAGGTACAGCGGCTGCGTTCGCTGAACGACCCGATCGACCTTGACGAAGTGCGGCGCATCTACCTATCGCTGTCTCGCCTGCTTTCCGCCCATGTGGAGTCGTCGCACCTGCTGTTCCAGCAGCGCAAGCGCTTCCTGAGCCTGTCGGACGAATCGAAGACGCCGTTCGTGATCGGTATCGCCGGATCGGTCGCGGTCGGCAAATCGACCACCGCCCGCATCCTTGCCGAACTGCTGTCGCGCTGGCCCTCCAGCCCGAAGGTCGATCTCGTCACCACGGACGGCTTCCTGCATCCGAACGCGGTGCTGAAGCGCGAAAACATGATGGATCGCAAGGGTTTTCCCGAAAGCTACGACATGGGAGCGCTGCTGCGCTTCCTGTCGGCGATCAAGGCCGGGCAGCCGAACGTCAAGGCGCCGACCTACTCGCATCTGACCTACGACGTGCTGCCGGACCAGTTCCAGGTCATCCACCGGCCGGATATCCTGATCTTCGAGGGAATCAACGTGCTGCAATCGCGCAGCCTGCCGGCCGACGGCAAGGTGGTGCCGATGGTGTCGGACTTCTTCGACTTCTCGATCTACATCGACGCCGAGGAGGCACTGATCCACAACTGGTACGTGGAGCGCTTCATGCGGCTGCGCGAGACCGCCTTCAAGAACCCGGATTCCTACTTCAACCGCTATTCGCAGGTCAGCGAGGAAGAGGCGCTGTCGATCGCCGAAGGGCTCTGGCAGAACACCAACCTGAAGAACCTGCGCCAGAACATCCTGCCGAGCCGGCCGCGCGCCGACCTCATCCTGCAGAAGGGCCAGAATCACCTCGTCGAAACCGTCGGCCTGCGCAAGATCTGAGCATCCTTCCGCCGGTCGCGCACGCCAAGACGTCTCGCGTGAAAGAGGATTTACGCGACACGTCACACCTGTGTGCGACGTGCTTTATGGCTCGACGCGACGGAGTGTGAGGTTGATGCGCCCGCCGTCTTTCAGAAGCGTGGACGTACCCGGATAGATCCGGTCCACCCCATGGAAGCTGAGCCGACTGTCACCGCCCAGAACCACCACGTCGCCGCTTGAAAGCCGCAGCGATCGTGTCGGATCGCCCCGCTCGGTGCCGCCGATGCGAAAGAGGCACTGGTCCCCCAGCGAAACGGAAACGACCGGCGCCTCGAAGTTCCGCTCGTCGCGGTCCTGATGGAGGCCCATCTTTGCCTGTCCGTCGTAGAAATTGACCAGGCAGGCCTGCGGCGGCTTCGCATAGCCGGCCACGTCGCCCCACAACTGCAGCAGCGACGCCGGGATGGCAGGCCAGGGGGCACCGCTCACCGGGTGCCGGTCCTGATAACGATAGCCGCGCTCGCGATCCGTTACCCAGCCGAGATCACCGCAATTCGTCATGCGGACGGACATCGGCCGACCGGTCTTCGGCATGGTCGGAACGAAGAGCGGTGCCGCGGCGGCAACGGCACGGATCTCCCCCAGGAGCGCCTCCTGCGCCGGCCGGTCGAAATAGCCGGGCAGGTAGCGGAAACCGGAGAGAGACGCGTGCGCTGCCATTGCCTGCCTTGTGCCGATGTCAGGCTTCGCTGAGGTCCGGTATGCGCAACACCTGTCCCGGATAGATCTTGTCGGGATGGCTCAGCATCGGGCGGTTGGCGTCGAAGATGATGGTGTGCTTGGCGCCCTTGCCCTTGCCGTAGGCGGCCTCGGCAATCTTCCAGAGGTTCTCGCCCTTCTTGACGGTGTGGAACACGGGTTCCCTTGCCGGTGTCGCCGCCATGACGAGGGCGGTCATGTCGGCCTCTGCGAGCTTCAGGCCGGAATCAGGCGGGACGATCTTCAGTTCCGCCGCTTCGACCTTGGAGATGCCAAGCGTATTGCCGACGGCGACCACGACCTTTTCGAAGACGCTCTGGTCAGCAACTACGCCCTTCAGAACGCACTTGTCGCCGTCAACCGAGACTTCGACCTTGTCCGTGCCGAGTGCGAAGGAATCGAGTTCCTTCTTGACGTCCTCGGACTTCGGCGTCTCTTCCTCGCCGCCGATGCCGAGCTTTTTTCCCGCATTCTTGATAAAACTGAATAGGCCCATCACTTCCTCCTGAAAATCCGGCAGCCGGCCGGAAGCGCAACTGCTAAAATACCAGAGAAAAGCTAGGCCATTTCCGGCATTCTTCAAGGCGTCTTTCGCCGCTGCCGTCAATCTCCGGACGGCTTGGCGCGCATCTTCTTCACTCCGGAGCGCCCGGCTTTCTCCTTGAGCCGCCGCTCGACCGCCCCCTTCGAGGGCCGTGTCTTTTTCCGCGGAGGCGGCGGCGGTTCCGCCGCTTCGAGAATGAGCGCCTTCAGCCGCTCGCGCGCATCCTCCCGGTTGCGCTCCTGGCTGCGGAACCGGTTGGCCTCGATCATCAGAACGCCGTCCTTCGATAGCCGGCGACCGGCGAGGCCTGCGGCATTGGCCTTGATCCGGTCATTGAGCGAGGGGGAACTGCGCAGGTCGAAGAACAGCTGGACGGCGGTGGAAACCTTGTTCACGTTCTGGCCGCCGGGACCGCCGGCCAGAACGAACTGCTCGGTCAGTTCCCAGCCGGCAATGACAATGGATCCCTTGATATGAAGCGGGTCGCTGGCCACGGATATTTCCTCGATTGGCCTCCTGCATAGCGCATGCAGGTCCGTGGCGAAATCCCGTGCGCGCGGCAATTGCGGCCACCGGCATCCTTCCCGCGGGCAGATGCGAAAAACCCGGCCAAAGCCGGGTTTCACGTGAATCATGCTCGGTTTCAGAGCCTGACAGGCGGTCTTATTCGGCGGCCACCCGGATGCCGGGTGCTGCGTCACGCACGCCACCGTCGACATGGTCCTCGAACTTGGCGAAGTTCGTGACGAACATGTCGACCAGCTTGCGAGCCTGGCGGTCATAGGCCGAGCCGTCCGCCCAGGTCGAGCGCGGATCGAGGATCTTCGTATCGACGCCGGGCACCGAGACGGGAACTTCGAAGCCGAAATTGTCGTCGCGGCGGAAGAGCGCGCCGTTCAGCGAACCGTCGAGTGCTGCGGCCAGCAGCGCGCGGGTCGCCTTGATCGGCATGCGGCGGCCTTCGCCATAGGCACCGCCCGTCCAGCCGGTGTTGACGAGCCAGCAGTCGACGCCATGCTCGGCGATGAGCGCCTTCAGCAGGTTGCCGTACTCGGTCGGGTGGCGCGGCATGAAGGGGGCGCCGAAGCAGGTGGAGAAGGTCGCTTCGGGTTCGGTAACGCCGCGCTCGGTGCCAGCCACCTTGGCGGTGTAGCCGGACAGGAAGTGGTACATGGCCTGATCAGGCGTCAGACGTGCGATCGGCGGCATGACGCCAAACGCGTCCGCGGTGAGCATGATGATCGTCTTGGGATGCCCGGAGCGACCCGTTTCGCTGGCATTCGGGATGAAGTGCAGCGGATAGGCGCAACGGGTATTCTCCGTCAGCGATCCGTCGTTGAAGTCCGGCACGCCGTTGGCATCGAGCACGACATTTTCGAGAACCGTGCCGAAACGCTGCGTGGTGGCATAGATCTCCGGCTCGGCCTCGGCCGAAAGACGGATCGTCTTGGCATAGCAGCCGCCTTCGAAGTTGAAGATGCCGTTCTCGCCCCAGCCGTGTTCGTCGTCGCCGATCAGCGTACGCGTCGGATCGGCCGAGAGCGTGGTCTTCCCGGTGCCCGACAGGCCGAAGAAGACTGCCGCATCGCCATCCGGCCCGACATTGGCGGAGCAGTGCATCGGCATGACGTTCTTCGCCGGCAGGATATAGTTCAGCGCGGTGAAGACCGACTTTTTCATCTCACCGGCATAGAACGTTCCCGCGATCAGGATCAGGCCGTTGGTCAGGTCGCAGGCGATCATCGTTTCCGTGCGGGCGCCGTGACGCGCCGGATCCGCCTTGAAGGTGGGCAGGTCGATGATGGTCAGCTTCGGCAAGAAGCTATTAAGAGCTTCCTTCGCCGGGCGGATCAGCAGATTGCGAATGAAGAGCGAGTGCCAGGCGAGCTCGGTCACGACGCGCGTCGGCAGGGCGTACTCGCTGTCTGCGCCGCCGATCAGGTCCTGGACGAACAGATCCTTGCCGGCGGCATGCGCCAGCATGTCCTGCCTGAGCGTCTCGAAATGCGCGGGCGACAGTTCCTTGTTGTTGTCCCACCAGATCTGGCCGGTCGTGTTCTCATCCCGAACGACGAACTTGTCCTTCGGAGAGCGACCGGTGTGCTGTCCGGTCAGGGCGCGCAAGGCGCCGTGGGCAGTCTTGACGGCTTCGCCGCGAGCCAACGCCTCATCGTACAGTTCCTCTTCGGCAAGGTTGTAGCGGACAGCCGCCACATCCTTGAAACCGATCGCATCGAGGCCGCACGAGGGGTTGCGAATGCCCAGTTCCTTCATGGCCGAGTTTTCCTTCGCGATTTAAGGGGAGAGAGTGAATTTGACTGCAAGCTAATCTTTGCCGCGGAGAAAGGCAAGCCGTCACTCAAAATAAGTCAATGATATCAGTATATTAATCGATTTAATAATATGTACGACTTTTTAAATCGTTTAGAAAATCGATTTAAATGGCCCCTGTGCGGACTATCTTTCCATGCACCTCTTGTCGCACCGAAGCGATTGCCACAATTTGTTCCACGTTTACCCCCAAGGAAGCGCACCATAACGATCGCCCGGGCCAGGCCCCTAAGCAAATCAGTGAGGCGCACATGACGATGGAGACGAGCAGGATGCAGACGATCGCACTAGTGGACGACGACAGGAACATTCTGACGTCCGTGTCGATCGCACTGGAGGCCGAGGGCTACCGCGTCGAAACCTACACGGATGGTGCCTCCGCGCTCGACGGGCTGCTGGCCCGCCCGCCGCAACTGGCGATCTTCGACATCAAGATGCCACGCATGGACGGGATGGAGCTGCTGCGACGGCTGCGGCAGAAGTCCGACCTGCCGGTGATCTTTCTCACGTCCAAGGACGAGGAAATCGACGAGCTCTTCGGGTTGAAGATGGGCGCGGACGACTTCATCACCAAGCCCTTCTCCCAGCGGCTTCTGGTCGAACGGGTCAAGGCGGTGCTCCGGCGCGCCTCAAGCCGCGAGGCCGCAGCCGCAGGCGTCGTCACTCCGGCAAAGCCGGGCGACGCGCAGGCGCGCTCGCTGGAGCGCGGCCAGCTGGTGATGGACCAGGAGCGCCATACCTGCACCTGGAAGGGCGAGCCGGTCACGCTCACGGTGACCGAGTTCCTGATCCTGCACGCGCTGGCGCAGCGGCCCGGCGTCGTCAAGAGCCGCGATTCACTGATGGATGCCGCCTATGACGAGCAGGTCTACGTCGACGACCGCACAATCGACAGCCACATCAAGCGGCTGCGCAAGAAGTTCAAGATGGTCGATGGCGAGTTCGACATGATCGAAACGCTCTACGGCGTCGGCTACCGGTTCCGCGAATCGGCCTGAACGCCACCTAGAGGGGCCGACAGGCCGGAAAGCCGCGGTCACGGTTCGAATTTTCTTGCATCGGCATGGGCGGCGGTGGCATCCCAGCCGGGATGGAGGCGGCCAGGGGCCGGTCGAATGAATTGACTGCAGTAGCGCAAAACTCGCTGGACAAGGAGCTGGACGACCAGGACGGCCGCCCGGACCCGCGGCCCGTGCGTTCCTACTGGACCTATCCGTTCAAGCTCATTCGTCGCATTTTCGGCAATGCGGTCTTCTCCAGCCTGACGCGACGGATCCTGTTCTTCAATCTCGTCGCGCTCGTTGTGCTGGTCGCCGGCATTCTTTATCTCAACCAGTTCCGCGAGGGCCTGATAGATGCCCGCGTCGAAAGCCTGCTGACGCAGGGCGAAATCATCGCCGGCGCCATATCCGCTTCGGCATCCGTCGACACCAACTCGATCACCGTCGATCCGGAAAAGCTGCTTGAGCTGCAGGCCGGCCAGAGCATCACACCGCTTCCCAACGACGAGGATCTCGACTTTCCGATCAATCCGGAGCGCGTGGCCCCGGTGCTGCGGCGACTGATCTCGCCGGCGCGGGTGCGGGCACGCATCTACGACACGGACGCCAACCTGCTGCTCGATTCGCGCCATCTCTACACCCAGGGACAGGTGCTGCGTTTCGACCTGCCGCCGATGGAACCGGAGGAAAGCTCGTTCTTTGACCGGTTCAGCGCGTGGTTCAACCGGGTGCTGCAGCCGGGCAATCTCCCCGAGTACAAGGAAGCACCTGGCGGCGACGGTTCCATCTACCCCGAGGTTATGAACGCGCTGACCGGCGTTCGCGGCGCCGTCGTGCGCGTCACCGACAAGGGCGAGCTGATCGTTTCGGTCGCCGTCCCCGTCCAGCGCTTCCGCGCCGTGCTCGGCGTGCTGCTGCTTTCGACGCAGGCCGGCGACATCGACAAGATCGTTCACGCCGAGCGCCTTGCGATCATGCGTGTCTTCGGCGTGGCGGCACTCGGCAACGTGTTCCTGTCGCTGCTTCTTTCCAGCACCATCGCCAATCCGCTGCGTCGTCTGTCGGCGGCAGCGATCCGCGTCCGCCGCGGCGGCGCCAAGGAGCGCGAGGAAATTCCCGATTTCTCGTCGCGGCAGGACGAGATCGGCAATCTCTCGGTCGCCATCCGCGAGATGACGACTGCGCTGTACGACCGCATTGACGCGATCGAGAGCTTTGCCGCCGACGTCAGCCACGAACTGAAAAATCCGCTCACGTCGCTGCGCAGTGCCGTCGAGACGCTGCCGCTGGCGCGCACCGAAGAGTCAAAGAAGCGCCTGATGGATGTCATCCAGCACGACGTCCGCCGCCTCGACCGCCTCATCAGCGACATCTCCGACGCCTCGCGCCTCGATGCAGAACTGGCTCGTAGCGACGCCAAGACGGTGGATCTCGAAAAGCTGCTGGGCGACCTCGTCGACATTTCGCGCCAGGTGCGCAGCAACAAGAAGCCCGTCATCCTCGACTTCGTCGTCGATCGCAACGACAACCCGAAGGCGCGCTTCGACATTAGCGGCTACGAGCTGCGCATCGGCCAGATCATCACGAACCTGATCGAGAACGCGCGCTCCTTCGTTCCCGATCAGGGCGGGCGGATCGTCGTGCGGCTTTCGAACGGGCGCAACGGCCGCCGTATCGTGCGCATCGAGGACAACGGTCCGGGCATCCAGGCCGAGGATATCGACCGCATCTTCGAGCGCTTCTACACCGACCGCCCGGCGAGCGAGGGCTTCGGGCAGAATTCCGGCCTCGGCCTGTCGATCTCGCGGCAGATCGCCGAAGCGCACGGCGGTACGCTGAAGGCCGAAAACATCGTCGACCGCGGCACCGGTGAGATCAAGGGTGCGCGCTTCATCCTCTCACTGCCAGCGGGCCGCGGTAAATGAGCCGGACAGTCAACGTCCACGGCACGGCGATCGTCATCGGTACAACAGGACTCATATTCGTCGGCCCTTCAGGCTCAGGGAAGACGGCCGCCGCATTGCACTGCATCGGCAGGGCCGGCTCGCGCGGCCTCTTTTCCGCGCTCGTCGCCGACGACCAGGTCATGGTGTCGCTCGCAGACACCTCCGTCATCGCCCGCCACCCTTCCACCATTGCCGGCCTTGCCGAGGTGCGCGGGGCTGCGATCGTCAGCGTTCCGAGCATCTCCGGCGCCATCCTATCGCATGCGATCGGCCTCGTCCGGCCGCCGTTTTCGGAGCGTCTCGCGCCCGAAGGGGAGGAGTACGAACTGATGCCCGGACAACGCCTCCCCCTCACTCGCCTGCCTATCGACGACGGGTTCGACTGCTTCGAGAGATTGCTGCATTTGTTGCCCATTCTCGCGCAAAATTGACATGCACGCGTCGCGAATTGCCGGGTCCGGGGCATTTTTAACTTGCGCTCGGCCTATTCATCGACAAGATGACCTCCCCAACGGTGGACGTCTTTTTCGCAGTGCGGTATGTACGGCTGCCGATAATTTGGGCAATTGGAGCGGTGCATATGATCGGACTGGTGCTTGTCACCCACGGCAAGCTGGCGGAAGAGTTCCGCCTGGCACTTGAACATGTCGTGGGGCCGCAAGAGGCGATCGAAACCGTTTGCATCGGCCCTGAAGACGACATGGACCAGCGCCGGCAGGATGTTCTCGAAGCGGCGCAGCGTGCGGATCGCGGTCAGGGCGTCATCATCCTGACCGACATGTTCGGCGGCACGCCGTCCAACCTCGCCATATCCGTGATGAGCAGCGGCTCGGTCGAAGTCATCGCCGGGGTGAACCTGCCGATGCTGATCAAGCTTGCCGGCGTGCGCAATGACGGAAACATGGAACGCGCGCTTCTGGAGGCGTCCGAAGCGGGACGGAAATACATCAACGTCGCAAGCCGCGTCCTCAGCGGCAAGTGAACGACGCCCACTCCACTCACGGTTCGACCATGTCCGTCACGAAAGAACTCCTCATCATCAACAAGCGCGGCCTCCATGCCCGTGCCTCGGCGAAATTCGTGCAGACCGTCGACGGCTACGACGCCGAGGTGACCGTCTCCAAGGACGGCATGACCGTCGGCGGCACGTCGATCATGGGCCTGATGATGCTGGCCGCCAGCCCGGGATGCTCCGTTCACGTCAGTGCCACCGGCCTGCAGGCCGCCGAAGTGGTTTCGGCGCTGGAGGCACTCGTTGCCAACCGCTTCGGCGAGGAAATGTAACGCTTTCAGCCGATATAAAGATATAAAGACCTCTTTATATGCGTGTTGCCTGTCCCCACAAATCCTGATAAGCATGCGCGCAGCTACGAGCGGGCGCATTCCGCCCCTTCTCCGCGGCCGCGCACCCGATGCGGCCGGCGCCTCCGTGCGCCGCAACAGGACCAATTCAGTCTGGAGACCCGCATGAGCAACACCAAGGACTACATCGTCGCCGATATCGGCCTGGCCGACTTCGGACGCAAAGAAATTGCGATCGCAGAAACCGAAATGCCGGGCCTGATGGCCTGCCGGGAAGAATTCGGCGCGGCAAAGCCGCTCAAGGGCGCGCGCATCACCGGCTCGCTGCACATGACCATCCAGACCGCAGTCCTGATCGAGACCCTGGTGGCGCTCGGTGCCGAAGTGCGCTGGGCCTCGTGCAACATCTTTTCCACCCAGGACCACGCCGCTGCCGCGATCGCCGCTGCCGGCATCCCGGTCTATGCGGTCAAGGGCGAAACGCTTGAGGAATACTGGACCTACACCGACCAGATCTTCCAGTGGGCCGATGGCGGCCTGTCCAACATGATCCTCGACGACGGCGGCGACGCGACGATGTATATCCTGCTCGGCGCACGCGCCGAAGCCGGCGAGGACGTGCTTTCCAATCCAGGCTCCGAAGAGGAAGAGATCCTCTTTGCGCAGATCAAGAAGCGACTGAAGGCCTCGCCCGGCTGGTTCACCAAGCAGCGCGACGCCATCAAGGGCGTGACGGAAGAGACGACCACCGGCGTCAACCGCCTCTACCAGCTGCAGCAGAAGGGCCTGCTGCCCTTCCCCGCGATCAACGTCAACGACAGCGTCACCAAGTCGAAGTTCGACAACAAGTACGGCTGCAAGGAATCGCTCGTCGACGGTATTCGCCGCGGCACCGACGTGATGATGGCGGGCAAGGTCGCCGTGGTCTGCGGCTATGGCGACGTCGGCAAGGGATCGGCTGCCTCGCTGCGCGGTGCCGGCGCCCGCGTCAAGGTCACCGAAATCGATCCGATCTGCGCGCTGCAGGCGGCAATGGACGGTTTCGAGGTCGTGCAATTGGAAGACGTGGTCGGCAGCGCCGACATCTTCATCACCACGACCGGCAACAAGGACGTCATCCGCATCGAGCACATGCGCGAGATGAAGGACATGGCGATCGTCGGCAACATCGGCCACTTCGACAACGAGATCCAGGTCGCGTCCCTTCGCAACATGAAGTGGACCAATATCAAGCCGCAGGTCGACATGATCGAACTGCCGAAGGGCAACCGGATCATCCTTCTGTCGGAGGGCCGCCTGCTGAACCTCGGCAATGCTACCGGCCACCCCTCCTTTGTCATGTCCGCCTCGTTCTCCAACCAGGTACTGGCGCAGATCGAGCTGTTCGCCAACACCGGCAAGTACAACAACGAGGTCTACGTCCTGCCCAAACAGCTCGACGAGAAGGTCGCGCGGCTGCATCTTGCCAAGCTGGGCGCCAGGCTGACGGAACTTTCCGGCGAGCAGGCCGCCTATATCGGCGTGACGCAGCAGGGTCCTTACAAGGCCGAGCACTATCGCTACTAATCGTTACCCGACTTATCCACAATATGTTGTGTGCCGCCGCCTTGACAGGGCGGCGGTTTCTTTTTTGCCAGCGCGGCTTCCCGGAGATTCTGGATGGAAGTATGGTTATGTTGTTGATTCGACGCTGAGATGCGGAGCCGGTGCGCCGCACGTCACAAGCGACGTGTGCGCCCGCTATGATCCCGCTTCAGCCGCCTGGCTTCCCCTTGGGGTGAGGCCACGCGGAGGCGTCGGATCGGGGATGTCTTGTCGATCAGGCGGCAAACGGACGGAGACATACCGGGGATGATGTCGGAACGAAAACGAGGCCTCTTTGGGCCGGGCGCAGACGCGTCCACAAGACTTGCCACGCAGATCAGGACGGCCTGCGTCACCCGCCTGTCGGCGATCGGAAACCACGCATGGCGGCTCAGGGCGCTGGCAGCCGGCTCTGCGCTTTCCGCCTTTGCCGTTCCTGCGCATGCACAGCAGGAAGCCGCGGCGCGATTGCTCGGCTCTTCCGAAGTCATCACGTTTTCCGTACTCCTCGGCGTCGTCTCGGCCGCCCTGTTTTCCGCCATCTGGATGATCCGCCAGCGTGGCCGGCTCGAAGAGGAGATCGGCGGACTGCGCGCCACCGTTTCCGATGCCAAGCACCGCAATGCCCGTCTGCAGGCGCTGATCAGCGACAAGAACCGGCGCATTATCGTCTGGGACGGCCTGTCCCAGCGACCGGAAGTGCTGGGCCAGCTTCCGCCGGAGACCGGCGCCCCCGCCGCCGACTCTGAATTTCTGGCTCTCGGCCGCTGGCTGAAACCGGCGTCAGCCGCCGAAGCCGAGCGCGCGATCGAAACGTTGCGCTCCCAGGCGCAAAGCTTCGACCTTGTCGTGGAGACCGGCCGCAACGAAATCGTCGAGGTACAGGGCCGCGTTTCGGGCGGTCAGGCTTTCGTCCGCTTCGTCGCCCTCAACAATCTGCGCCGCGAGGTGGCGGAGCTGCAGCTTGAGCGCGATCGCCTCGAACAGTCGCTTACCGTCTTCCAGAACCTGCTCGATACGATCGACCTGCCCGTCTGGCAGCGCTCCCGTGAAGGGGCACTCGTCTGGGCCAACACGGCTTATGGCGAGGCCGTCGAGGCGCGAGACGCTCAGGAGGCCGTTCGCGAAAATCGCGAACTTCTGCCGGCAGTGACCCGCGAAAAGATCCGCGCGGTCAGCACCTTCGACACGCCCTTCCGCGACAAGGTCTCCACCGTTGTGCAAGGCAGGCGCAATTTCTTCGAGGTCGTGGATGCCCTTTGCGCTTCCGGTTCTGCCGGGATCGCCCTCGACGTATCGGAGACGGAGGCTGTCCGCGAAGAGCTCCAGCGCACGCTGAAGAGCCACGCCGAAACGCTGGACCATCTCGCCACCCCCGTCGCGATCTTCGACGGGACGCAGCGGCTGCAATTCTACAACCAGGCTTTCCAGAGCCTGTGGGACCTTGATACCGCCTTCCTTGAGAGGCACCCCGATCACGGCGAGATGCTCGACCGGCTACGGGCGGCCGCAAAGCTGCCGGAGCAGCTCAACTGGCGCCAGTGGAAGGAAAATGCCCTTTCGGTCTATCGCGCGATCGACACGCAGTCCGATCTCTGGCACTTGCCCAACGGCCAGACGCTGCGCGTGTTCGCCACCGCGAGGCCCCAGGGCGGCGCCACCTGGGTATTCGAGAACCTGACGGAAAAGGTCGACCTCGAAACGCGCTACAACACGTTGCTGCAGGTGCAGGGCGAAACCATCGACCACCTCTCGGAAGGGGTCGCCGTGTTCGGTCCGGACGGGCGGATACGCCTGTCCAATCCCGCGTTCCGCGCGCTTTGGGGTATCACCGAAGCCCAAGTCGAGCCGGGCACGCATATCCGCGCGATCGAACAGGTTTGCGCACCGTCCTATGACGGGGCGGACGGCTGGAAGCGGTTCGGCCAGATCATCACCAGCTTCGACGACGAGCGCCCCTCTTATCGCGGCGTTCTGGAGCTTCACACCGGCCTCGTGCTCGATTTCGCCGTCACACCGCTTTCCAACGCCCAGACGATGCTGACCTTCGTCAACATCACCGACAGCGTGCGCGTCGAGCGGGCCCTGACGGAGAAGAACGATGCGCTGCGCAAGGCCGACGCACTGAAAAACGACTTCGTTCAGCACGTTTCCTATGAACTGCGCTCGCCGCTGACCAACATCATCGGCTTCGCCGACCTGCTCAAGACGCCGTCGATGGGATCATTGAGCGAGCGGCAGGCGGAATATGTCGACCACATCGCCACCTCTTCGGCAGTCCTTCTGACCATCGTCAATGACATTCTGGACCTTGCGACCGTCGATGCCGGGATCATGGAACTTGACCTGTCGGAAGTGAGCCTCGCCGATCTGCTCGACGACGTTTCAATGGAGTTCGCCGAACGGCTGAAGGACAACCACGTCTCGCTGGATATCGTGGCGCCGCCGTCGCTTGGCACGATCGTCGCCGATCACCAGCGCCTGAAGCAGATCCTCATCAAGCTCCTCGCAAATGCGGCGAACTTCGCACCCGAAGGCACGGCGATCGAGCTGAAATGCTGGCGCGAGGAACGCGATTTCGTCTTCAGCGTCTCAGACAGCGGCCCCGGCATCCCGCAGGATGTGCTGCGCACCGTTTTCAACCGTTTCGAGAGCCATGGCCGACGCGGCGGCGCGGGGCTCGGGCTCTCCATCGTCGAGAGCTTCGTCAGCCTGCACAGCGGCACCGTGACGATCGACAGCCGCGAAGGCGAAGGGACGCGCGTCACCTGCCGCATTCCCGGGGCTTCGCTGCCGGCCATCGCCGCGGCGGAATAAGTCAATGTCCGTCGCCACGGTCCACCTCGCCGACGAAGCCGAAACGATCCGCTTCGGCGAAGACATGGCGCGCGCCGTCCGGCCGGGCGACCTGATCGCCCTGTCCGGAGATCTCGGCGCCGGCAAGTCCACCTTCGCCCGCGCGCTGATCCGTGCCATGGCCGACGACGAGTTCATGGAAGTGCCGAGCCCGACCTTCACGCTGGTTCAGAGCTACGCGCTGCGGATACCAATCGCACATTTCGACCTATACCGCGTTGCCGATGCGGCCGAACTGGACGAACTGGGGCTGGAGGAAGCGCTTGAGGACGGCGTCTGTCTGGTCGAATGGCCGGAGCGGGCGGAAGACGCGCTGCCTGCGCAACGGCTGACCCTGCGTTTCCTGCATCACGGCGACGGAAGGCTGGTGGAAATCGACGGGCCTGAACCGCTGGCCGCACGCGTGCGCCGCACGCTGGAAATCCGCGCCTTTCTTGCAGGCGCCGGCTTAGCAGACGCCCGGCGCCGGCACCTGACGGGCGATGCTTCGATCCGCGCCTACGAGCATGTCTATGCGGGCGGCCAGCGCTACGTCCTGATGGATTCGCCGCGACACACGCCGGGGCCGATCCTCGCCCATGGCAAGTATTACCAGCAGATCGCGCATATAGCGGAGGACGTCCGCCCCTTCGTCGCCGTTGCGGCGCATCTCGGCGCGCGCGGCCTTGCGGCCCCCGCCGTGTTCGAAAAGGACCTCGACCGCGGCATCCTGCTGATCGAGGATCTGGGGCATGACGGCGTACTTGACGCAGAGGGGCGCCCCATTGCGGAGCGCTATCTGGAAAGCGTGGCCACACTCGCCGAGTTGCACCGGCAGCCAGTACAGGAGACGATTCCGGTCGGCGACGGAAGCGACTACCGCATTCCCGACTTCGACCTCGACGCGATGCAGATCGAGGTCAGCCTGCTCACCGACTGGTACCTTCCCTGGAAGACCGGTGCTGCGGCAGACACGGCGACGCGCGATGCCTACAGAGGGATCTGGAGTGATCTCGTCGCCGGGCTCGAAACGGCGGAAAGGAACCTGCTTCTTCGCGATTTCCATTCGCCCAACATCATCTGGCGTCCGCAGGCAAGCGGGATCGATTGCGTCGGCATCATCGATTTCCAGGATGCGATGATCGGGCCGACCGCCTACGATGTCGCTTCGCTTGTGCAGGATGCGCGCGTCGACGTGCCACCGGAACTGGCTTCGCAGATGCTGGAGCACTATCTTGGCCTGCGGGAAACGCAAGGTTCGGGCTTCGATCGCAACGCCTTCATGGCCGCCTGGCACGTCATGGCAGCGCAGCGCAATTGCAAGCTCGTCGGCATCTGGGTGCGACTGATGCAGCGCGACGGCAAGCCGGCCTATATGAAACATATGCCGCGCACGCTCGAAAACCTGCGCATGGCGCTCTCGCATCCGCGCCTCGCCCCCTTGCGCGAATGGTGTGGAAAGGCTGGAATCCTGTCCGACGAATCATAGGACGGATGCCCCGATGAAGATCGAAAACGCCATGGTGCTCGCGGCCGGGCTCGGGACGCGCCTTAGGCCCGTCACGAACACCATGCCAAAGCCGCTGGTTCGGATCGCCGGCAAGCCGATGATCGACTACGGTCTCGACGCCCTGGAAGCGGCGGGGGTCACGAAGGCGGTGGTGAACGTCCATCATTTTGCCGATCAGATGATCGCGCATCTGTCCCGCCGCGCGCGTCCGCAGATCCTGATATCCGACGAGACGGAAGCGTTGATGAATTCCGGCGGCGGGCTGGCGAAGGGGCTGAAGCTGCTGGGGGCCGAACCCGTATTCGTTCTAAACGCGGACCTTTTCTGGGTGGGGGAAAAGCCCGGCGAGCAGAGCAACCTGCGACGGCTTTCCACCTTCTTTGATCCCGAGCAGATGGACATGGCGATGCTCTGCGTCCGGCTGGAAGACACGACCGGTCATAACGGCCGAAACGACTTCTCGATGGATGGCGACGGACGCCTGAAACGCCACGATCCCCACCGCGGGCAACCAGTCGTCTATGCCGGAGCGATTGCCATGATGCCGGCACTTCTGCAAGACGCGCCGGACGACGCCTTCAACCTGAACATCTACTTCGACCGTGCAATTGCGGCCGGTCGGCTCTTCGGGCTCGTTCTCGACGGCCAGTGGATCACGGTCGGAACGCCCGAAGCCATCTCCGAGGCGGAAGCCGTGGTCGGCGGGCAGGCAGGGGCGGCATGACCGCGCGGCCGGACGGCGCCGGAAACGTCTTCTCGATCCATCCCGGTCTGCCATTCCTTCGCACGCTGGCGCGGCACCTTTGCGACGGCTCGCTCGTGCCCGGCTTCCGCTACGATGCCGACGATCCGTTGTCGCTTGCCGACGTCACGATCTACGTACCAACCCGTCGTTCGGCGCGCACGCTGCGCTCCGAATTCGTCGATCTCCTCGGCGGCCGCTCCGCCATCCTGCCTGTCATTCGCCCTCTAGGCGAGACCGACGACGACAGCGGCTTCTTCGACGAGGCCGCCCCGGTCGCGCTCGATATGGCCGAGCCGCTCGGCGGGCCGGCGCGGTTGCTGGAACTTGCACGGCTCGTGCTCGCCTGGCGCAACAGCCTGCCGGCGGCGATCACCGCAGTTCACGCCGAGAGCCCGCTCGTCGCACCCGCCAGCCCCGCCGACGCAATCTGGCTCGCCCGCGAACTGGCGGACCTCATCGATGCGATGGAAACGGAAGAACGCGACTGGGCGGCGCTGCAGAACATCCAGGCGGCCGACCATGCGCAGTGGTGGCAGCTGACCCTCGCCTTCCTGACGATCGCCAGCGAATTCTGGCCGGCGCGACTTGAGGAACTGAACCGCTCCTCCCCTTCGATCCGGCGAAACGCCACCTTGCACGCGGAAGCGGAGCGCTATGTGGCATCGCCGCCGCCGGACCCGGTGATCATCGCCGGCTCCACCGGCTCCATCCCCGCTACCGCCAGGCTGATCGAAGCCGTGGCCGGCGTTGCGGGCGGCGTTATCGTGCTGCCGGGCCTTGACTTCTCGATGTCCAGCGAGGAGTGGCAGCTGATCACGCATGATCCATTATCCGGCGAACCCTCGCGCGACGCTTCCAACCGCAGCCATCCCCAGTACGGTCTCAAGCGGCTGCTGGAGCGTCTCGGCATCGAACGGGCCGAGGTGGCGGAACTCGGCACGCCGCAGCCCGAACTGGCCGAACGGGCGCGTGTTCTCTCCCGCGCGCTTTTGCCCGTGCACGCCACGGCGGGCTGGGAGCATCAGCGCCAGACCACGGACGCGCGTTCCCTTCGCGATGCCTTCGCCAACGTGTCGCTGGTCGAGACAGGGAACGAGCGCGAGGAGGCTACTGCGATTGCGATTGCCCTTCGCCTTGCGCTCGAGGGCGGGGCCGACAGCCAGGCGGCGCTGATTACGCCCGATCGCAAGCTCGCCCGCCGCGTCACCGCAGAACTCGCCCGCTTCGGGATCGAGGCCGACGATTCCGCGGGCACGCCGCTTCTTTCCACCGCTCAGGGCACGCTGATGCGTCTTCTGCTGGAAGCGACACTGCGGCCCGGCGACCCGGTCGCGCTGGTGTCCCTGCTGAAACACCCACTGGCCCGCTTCGGGCTGTCGAGCGAAGACAAGACGGCTGCGGCCTCAACGCTCGAACTTTTTGCCCTACGCGGCGGAACGGCCGAGGTCGACATTTGCGCATTGGAACCTCTGCTGGACGCCGCCATCGTCCGCCATGCCTCCGACAGGAAGCCGCCGGAATGGCGGGCGGCAATTGCGGAAGATGCGGTGGGCAAGGCGCGCGATCTTGCCCGCCGGATCTCCGCGGCTGCAGAACCGCTTGCAGGCGTCATGGTGCGCCACGGCCGCACGGGGCGGCGCTTCACCACCGCACTCCCCTTCTCCGACTGGGCCGAGCGCACGGGCCGGGCACTCGAGGCCGCTGCGATCGACGAACGCGGCAATCTCGCAAGCCTTTGGTCGGGCGAGGCCGGCGAAGGGCTCGCTACCCTGTTGAAAGGCGTGATGGAGGCCGAGGGACAATTGGACGCCGACGGGGGGCAATGGTGCGACGCGCTCGAAGCGCTGGGCGCGAGCGAGACGGTGAAGCCGCGCTCGATGCGGCACCCGCGGGTCTTCATCTTCGGCGCGCTGGAATCGCGCCTGCAGAGCGTCGATACGATGGTGATCGGCGGGCTCAACGAAGGTTCCTGGCCGGGCCAGACGACGAACGATGCATTCCTTTCGCGGGTCATGAAGGCGAATATCGGCCTGGAGCCGCCGGAGCGGCGCATTGGCCAACTGGCGCACGATTTCCAGATGGCGTGCGCCGCAAAGCGGGTGGTGCTGACGCGAGCGATGCGCAGCGGCACGTCGCCCACCGTTCCCTCGCGCTGGCTGCAGCGCTTGCTGGCGATCGGCGGTCCGACGCTGGCGGACGAGTTGCGAGGCCGCGGATCTGACCTGGTGCACTGGGGATCGCTTCTGGACCAGCGGCCGACGCAACCTTCTGCCAGGCGACCGGAACCCCGGCCGCCTGCGGACCTTCAGCCCCGCAGCTACTCCTTCAGCGAGGTCGGACGCCTCCGGCGCGACCCTTACGCAATCTATGCGCGGCGGATCCTGCGGCTGCACCCGATCGCGCCGTTCAACGTCGATCCCGGCGCGGCCGAACGTGGCACGCTCTATCACAGGATCGTCGACCGCTATGTCCGCGAGAAAGCCGCGGGCGCGATGGACGCGCAACTGATGAGCCGGATAACCGAGGAGGAATTCGACCTGATGGCTCTGCCGGTCCATATCGATGCCGTCTGGCGTCCGCGGTTCCGGGGCGTCGCGCAGGCCTTCCTGAACTGGGACGGCCGGCGGACGCTGAGCGTCGAAAAAACGTTGACGGAAGTACCGGCTTCCCTCGACCTTTCGATTGCGGGCATGCGGCTCACCGGCGTCGCTGATCGCATCGACCTTCGCGCCGACGGTCGGGCGGACCTGATCGACTACAAGACCGGCAGTTCGCCCTCGCCGAAGATCGCCCGCGCCCTTCTCGATCCGCAGCTGGCACTCGAGGCCGCGGCCTTGAAGCGCGGTGCGTTCCGCCGCCTTCAGGCGACGCCAGCCGGCGATCTGCTCTATGTACGGCTGAAGCCGGGCGAGCGCTTCAATGACGAGATCGTCAACAACGAGCACTCGGCGCCGCGGGCGAACTCCCATCCGAAGTCGGCGGATGACCTGGCCGACGAGGCGCTGGCGGAGCTGGAAAAGCTTCTCACCCAGCTTCTGGCCGGGCGTTACGGCTTTGCCTCCCGCGTAATACCGGAAGCGGAGCGGGATTTCGGCGGGGAATACGACCATCTGGCCCGCGTCGCGGAGTGGTCGACGGCGGAAGGCGGGGAAGGAGAAGACGATGGTTGAAGACGACCGGCCGTCGTCCGACGATCCGGGCGCATGGCTCAGCTGGACCAGCCGCAAGCAGTCGATGGCATCCGATCCGTCCGGATCGGCCTGGGTTTCGGCCAATGCGGGCTCCGGCAAGACGCATGTGCTCACCCAGCGTGTGATCCGACTGCTGCTGGCTGGCTGCCGGCCGTCGGCGATCCTCTGCCTGACCTATACCAAGGCCGCGGCGTCGGAAATGTCGAACCGCGTCTTCGAGCGCCTGGCCGAATGGGCCGTTCTGCCCGACGAAGATCTAGCCCGGCGCGTCGCCCAGATCGAGGGCGCGCAACCGGACCGGATCAAGCTGCAGGAAGCCCGCCGGCTGTTTGCGCGGGCGCTGGAAACGCCGGGCGGCCTGAAGATCCAGACGATCCACGCCTTCTGCGAAGCGCTGCTCCATCAGTTTCCGTTGGAAGCGAACGTAGCCGGCCATTTCTCTGTCCTCGACGACCGCGCGGCAGCGGTGCTGCTGGCCGATGCGCGCAGATCGCTTCTCACCGCCACATCGGCCGAGGACGACGGGGATCTGGCTTCGGCCTTTGCAACAGTGCTCGACATTGCCGACGATACCGGCCTCGACAGGCTAATCGGCGATATCGTCGCCAATCGCGGGGCGCTCCGCACCTTCATCGAGGAAGCGGCCGACCATGGCGGAACGACCGCGCTGCTACGGGCTCGGCTGGGCTTCGGGCCGGAAGAAGATGCTCAGAGCCTGACCGAGGCCTTCTGGCCGCCGCCCGGCTTCGACGCTGCCCTTTTCCGCCGCTATCTGGAGACCGCGCTGCAGATCGGCTCGGACACGGTCAAAGGGAACGCCGCCGGCCTCTCCACCGTGCCCGATCTTGCCGCGGCGGAAGAGCGGCGCCAGTCGCTGTGCGCAGTCTTCTTCAACAAAACCGGAGGGCCCGCCAGCCTCGATCGCGCCTTCCTGTCGAAGAAGATCAAGGACAGCGATCCGGCCTTCGCCACTTTCTTCGTTGACCTTCAGGCTCATGTCGTTGCCTGCGAGGACAGGCTTTGCCGGTTTCGCATGTTCGAGGCGACGCGGGCGGCGCTTGTCATCGCCGAAAGGCTGATCGGCGACTACGAGGATCTCAAGCGTGGCCACAGCCTGCTTGACTTCGACGACCTGATCGATCGCGCAGCGAATCTTTTGACCCGGAGCGACGCGGGCGCCTGGATTCACTACAAGCTGGACCAGGGCATCGACCACGTGCTGGTGGATGAGGCGCAGGACACAAGCCCGCGCCAATGGCAAATCATCGGGGCGCTGACCGGGGATTTCTTTGCCGGATTCTCGGCCAGGAATGCCGCTCGGACCGTCTTTTCCGTCGGTGACGAAAAGCAGTCGATCTATTCGTTCCAGGGCGCGCGACCCGAGCGCTTCGCGGAAGAAGGAAGAGCGACGCGACGCCGGGCGACCGAGGCCGGAGCGATATTCGAGACGATCCGGCTGCTGCTTTCCTTCCGCTCCGCCCGTGACGTCCTCTCCGCCGTGGATCGCGTGTTCTCGATTCCCGAAAACGCCAGAGGCCTTTCGCCGGCGAATGACGATATCGTGCATGTGTCGAACCGCGGGCATGACCCGGGCGTTGTCGATCTCTGGGATGTGATCGTCCCGACCGAGACGGTCGACGAGCAGGACTGGATTGCACCGTTCGACGCGGTCCCGGAAAAGGCGCCGGTCAACGTCCTTGCGCGCCGCATTGCCGATACGCTCGCGGACTGGATCGGCCGAGAGACGGTGACGGAGAAGGGCGTCGTTCGCCCGATGCGCCCCGGCGACGTGATCGTTCTGGTCAGGAAGCGCGATGCTTTCGTCAACGCACTGACCCGGGCGCTGAAGCAACCGCACGGCATTCCCGTCGGCGGTGCCGACCGGCTCGTGCTGACCGGGCACATCGCCGTCCAGGACCTTGTGGCGCTCGGGCGGTTTGCCCTGCTGCCGGCCGACGACCTTTCGCTTGCAGCGCTTTTGAAGAGCCCGCTGTTTGGGATGTCCGAAGACATGCTCTTCGAACTTTCCGCCCGGCGGCCCGAGAAGACCGGGCTTTGGGAGCATCTGCGCCTGCAGGCGCAGGATGATCTGCTGGTGGCCCCGTTGGTGCGGCGGCTCGAGGCCCTTGCCGGGCTTGCCCGCGATCTCCCGGTTCACGACTTCTATGCGCGCGTGATCGGCATGCTCGGCGGACGTGCCGCCTTCCTCGCCCGGCTCGGGCAGGAGGCGGGCGAAATCATTGACGAGTTCCTTTCCTTCGCGCTGGAGCAGGAAGAAAACGGCCTGCCGGGCCTACAGGCGTTCATCTCGACGCTCGAGCTTGAGGCACCGACGGTCAAGCGCGAGCAGGACAAGGGCCGCAACGAGGTCCGCATCATGACTGTACATGCCGCGAAGGGCCTGGAGGCACCGGTGGTCTTCCTCGTCGATGGCGGCGGCGCCCCGTTCACGCACACGCATGTGCCGAAGCTCCGCCTTCTCTCCAGCCTCGACGGCGGCGACGGCCTGCCTGCGTGGCTGCCGACGAAAGGGCTCGGCAACGCGCTGAGCGATGCCGATGCCGCGCGCCTGCGGATACAGGCGGAAGAGGAGTATCGCCGGCTGCTCTACGTTGCCATGACGCGGGCTGCCGATCGTCTGGTCGTTTGCGGCTATCGTGGTAGGAAGGAGACGAAGGGCACGTGGCACGAGATGGTGCGCGACAGCCTTTCCAGCGACGAGCGCAGCGCCGAGACGACGTTTTCGGCAGGATCAGACAGCTGGAACGGCCTTGCCTGGCGCGAGGCCGGCGCACGCGCCGGCACGGCCCAGGATGCTCCGGCAGAGGTTTCCGATCTTGCCGCGCCACTGCCGGCGGCACTCGGCCGGCCACTTCCGCCGCAACGGCAGTTGCCCCGTCCGCTCAGCCCATCGGGCGCTGCGGCCGTAATCGACACGTCGCAATCCGACCTGATGGTGGGATCGGCGCTATTTGCCTCGCACGTTCCGACGGGAAGCGGCCGCTCGCTGGAGCGCGGGAAGATCCTGCACCGCCTTCTGCAAGTTCTGCCGGCGTTTCCCCCACCGGAGCGGCGCGGCGCAGCTCAACGCTATCTCGAGCGGGCAACCCGCCACTGGACCGGACCGGAACGCGAGCGGCTTCTCGCCGCCGTCATTGCGATCATGGGCGAGGCGTCGCTTGACGCGATCTTCTCGCCCCGTGCCCGCGCCGAAGTATCAATCATGGGCACCTTGACGCTGGGGCGGACAGACTATGCCGTCTCCGGCCGCATCGACCGCATGGTGGTCACGGAAGGCCATGTGGAGATCGTCGATTTCAAGACGAACCGGCAGCCGCCAAGAACCAGCAGCGACATTGCCTTCGAGCACGTCGCACAGCTTGCGATCTACCGCGCCATCCTCGGCCCGCTCTATCCCGGTCGACCGATCCGGTGCGGACTGGTCTATACGGAAACGCCGGTGGCCTACTGGCTCGATGAGGAAGCTATGGCGGGAAGCCTTGCCCAGCTTGCGACAAAGTGAGATACCATCCATTGAAATGGCGCCTGCCGTGCATCACATAAAGTGCAACCTCAATTCGCCAAGGAGCAGCCCCTGATGGCTACCGTGAAAGTCGACAATTCCAACTTCCAGGCCGAAGTCCTCAACTCCGCCGAACCGGTGGTGGTGGATTTCTGGGCCGAATGGTGCGGTCCGTGCAAGATGATCGCCCCGGCACTGGAGGAAATCTCCGCCGAGCTCGCCGGCAAGGTGAAGGTTGCCAAACTCAATATCGACGAGAATCCCGAGCTTGCCGCCCAGTTCGGCGTCCGCTCGATTCCGACGCTTGCAGTCTTCAAGGGCGGCGAAGTTGCCGACATCAAGGTCGGCGCTGCCCCGAAGACGGCCCTGTCGTCCTGGATTTCGTCCGCAGCCGCCTAAACTGCTGCTGACCTCGTGAACGAAAGGACCCGGTTCATCCGGGTCTTTTTTTGCCGATTTTTCCGTTTCGCTTCGTTCCGTTTTCTGACGCCTGCCCGGGTCAGGCGGGCGGCGTGCCGTTGTCGGCCAGCACGTCGCCGACCAGGTAGAGCGAGCCTCCGATCAGGATGCGCGGAGCGACCGCGTCCTCTTCGACGATGCGGCCGATCGCGTGCAGCGCATCGGCGACGGAGGACAGGGGCTCCGCCTCAAGCCCGGCATCCATGGCGTCGCTGGCGAGCGCCACCGGATCGATGCCGGCGTCGGAACCGCGGATCGGCACGGTGAAGACGCGTTCGGCAATGCCGCGGAAGGCATCGAAATAGCCGCGCGGATCCTTGGTGTTGATCATTCCGGTCACGAGAAACAGCGGCCGCGGGTCGCTTTCCTCGAAGTTCGCCATGGTTTCCGCGATGACGACGCCGGCGCCTGGGTTGTGCCCGCCATCGACCCAGATCTCCGACAGAGGAGGAGCCAGTTTCGCCAGCGTCCCGACGGTGAGCCGCTGCAAGCGTCCGGGCCATTCGACGGTCACCAGCCCGCGCTCGAAGTCGTACTCCTTCACCGGCAGGCCGCTCGCCTTGACGGCGCGGATTGCGGCGGCCGCGTTGGCATATTGATGGCGGCCGGGCAACTTTGGCGGCGGCAGGTCCATCAGTCCGAATTCGTCCTGGTAGACCAGGCGGCCGAACTCGCCATAGGCAAGGAAATCCTGTCCGTAGACAGTGCAGGGGCAGGACAGCCGCTCTGCGGTCGCGATGAGCACCTCGCGCGCCGCATCCTCCTCCTGATAGCCGATCACGACGGGGACGCCGCTCTTCATGATGCCGGCCTTTTCGGCCGCGATCAGTTCCACCCGATCGCCCAGATAGGCCTGATGGTCCAGCGAGATCGGCATAATGACCGAGACCGCCGGCCGTTCGATGACGTTGGTTGCGTCAAAACGGCCGCCGAGCCCCACCTCGATGATGGCGACGTCGGCAGGGTGTTCGGCAAACAGCAGGAAAGTGACGGCCGTCAGGATCTCGAAGACCGTGATCTTCTGGCCGCCATTGGCTTCGGCGACGCGGCGAACGGCATCGGCAAGCACCGGATCGGACACGTAGGCGCCACGACCGCCCTTTTTGCCGAGGCGATAGCGCTCATGCCAGTTGACGAGATGCGGCGAGGTGTGGACGTGGACCGAAAGCCCCGCCGCCTCCAGGATCGCCCGGCTGAAAGCCGACACGGAGCCCTTGCCGTTGGTGCCGGCGACGTGGATCACCGGCGGGAGGCGTTTGTGCGGATCGCCGAGCGCCGCCAGAAGGCGGGTGATGCGATCAAGCGACAGGTCGAAGCCCTTGGGATGCAGGGCCAGGAGCTTTTCAATCTCCCGTCCCGCCTCGGTGGTGTCCGCCGCCTCCATCACCCCGCCCGCCTGCGTGGATCAGGCGCTGGCAGCGATGGCGACGACGCCCGCGGCCTTGGTGGTTTCGGTAACCGGCTTTTTCGTGAGAATCCGGAGAACGCGTGCCAGCGTGTCGGGAATGTCGTGACGCTTGACGACCATGTCGACCATGCCGTGTTCCAGCAGGTACTCCGACGTCTGGAAGCCTTCCGGCAGCTTTTCACGAATGGTCTGCTCGATGACGCGCTTGCCGGCGAAGCAGATTTCGGCGCCGGGCTCCGCCATGTGGATGTCGCCCAGCATCGCGTATGACGCCGTGACGCCGCCCGTGGTGGGGTTCGTCAGGACGACCACATAGGGCTGCCCTGCTTCCTTCAGCATTTCGACGGCGACCGTCGTGCGCGGCAGCTGCATCAGCGACAGGATGCCTTCCTGCATCCGCGCGCCGCCCGAAGCGGGGAACATGACCAGCGGGCACTTCTCGGTGATCGCGCGCTCGAATGCCTTCACGATCGCCTCGCCGGCGGCCATGCCGAGCGATCCGCCCATGAAGTTGAACTCGTGCACGACGGCGACGAGCTTGACGCCGCGCACCTTGCCGACGCCGGCCAGGATCGTGTCTTCCTGATCGGTCTTGATGCGGCTGTCCTTCAGACGGTCGGCATACTTCTTCGAATCGCGAAATTTCAGCGGATCCTGCGCGACCTTCGGTTGCGGCAGTGCCTCATAGGCGCCGTCGTCGAAGAGGTCCTTCAGGCGCGCCTTCGCCGGCATCTTCATATGATAGCCGGAGGCCGGGATGACCCACTTGTTCTCTTCCAGATCGCGATGGAAAACCATCTCGCCCGTCTCGGGGCACTTGATCCAGAGGTTCTCCGGAACCTCCCTGCGGCCCAGCATCGAATTGATCTTCGGCCGAACGTAGTTTGTGATCCAGTTCACTGAGGCTACTCCTGAATTTTTCGTCCCCTATGTGGGGATTTACTCCGCCGCCGCAAGCTTGGCGCTGCGCACGCCCGATGCCAGGCTGCGCACGAGCGCCTCGACGCCGGCGACGGTCGCTTCCGTGGCGGCTCCATCGGCCGTCAGGCTGGAAGCGATCTGATTGACGATGGCGCTGCCAACGACGACGCCGTCAGCGGATGCGCCGATGGCGCGCGCGTGTTCTGCAGTCTTGACGCCGAACCCGACGCAAACCGGAAGCGTCGTATGCTCCTTGATCCGCCGGACGGCCGCACCGACCAGCGAAGGATCCGGCAGCGCCGAACCGGTGATACCGTTCATCGACACGTAGTAGACGAAACCCGAGGTATTCTCCAGCACGCGCGGCAGGCGCTTGGCATCCGTCGTCGGCGTTGCCAGACGAATGAAGTTGATGCCGCGCTCGACTGCGGGAACACACAGTTCGTCATCCATCTCCGGCGGCAGATCGACGACGATCAATCCGTCGATGCCGGCTTCCAGCGCGTCGTTCAGGAAGCGGTCCACGCCGTAGATGTAGATCGGGTTGTAGTAGCCCATCAGCACGATCGGGGTATCGGCATCCTCGAGGCGGAAGTCGCGCGCCATCTGAAGGGTCTTCGCCAGCGTCTGGCCGGCCCTCAGCGCACGCTGGCCGGCAAGCTGGATGGCCGGGCCGTCGGCCATCGGATCCGAGAACGGCATTCCGAGCTCGATCACGTCGGACCCCGCCTTCGGCAGCGCCTTCATGATGGCGAGCGAGGAGGCATAGTCCGGATCACCGCCCATGAAATAGGTTACGAGTGCCGGGCGGCCTTCGGCGGCGAGGTCGGCAAAACGTCTGTCCATACGCGCGGTCATCTTAGAGCTCCATGCCGAGGATTTTGCCGACGGTGAAGATGTCCTTGTCGCCGCGGCCGGAGAGGTTCATCAGGATGATTTCGTCCTTGCCCATCTTGGGCGCGCGCTTGATCACCTCGGCGAGCGCGTGGCTCGGCTCCAGCGCCGGGATGATGCCTTCGATGCGGGTCAGAAGCTGGAAAGCCTCCAGCGCCTCATGGTCCATGATCGGCACGTATTCCGCGCGGCCGACGTCGTTCAGCCAGGAGTGCTCGGGGCCGATGCCCGGATAGTCGAGGCCTGCGGAAATCGAATGGCCTTCCTTGATCTGGCCGTCACCGTCCTGCAGCAGGTAGGTGCGGTTGCCGTGCAGGACCCCGGGAGAACCGGCGGTGATCGAGGCGCAGTGCTCCTCGCCATCAAGGCCCTTGCCGCCGGCTTCGACGCCGACGATCCTGACTTCCTTGTCATCCAGGAAGGGGTGGAAGATACCGATCGCATTCGAGCCGCCGCCGACGGCAGCGATGACGACGTCGGGCAGGCGTCCTTCGGCGGCGAGGATCTGTTCGCGCGCCTCGCGGCCGATCACGGCCTGAAAGTCACGGACCATTTCCGGATAGGGATGCGGACCGGCAGCGGTGCCGATCAGGTAGTAGGTATCCTCGACATTGGTGACCCAGTCGCGCAGCGCCTCGTTCATGGCGTCCTTGAGCGTGCCGTGACCGGCGGTCACGGGTTTCACCTCGGCACCAAGCAGCTTCATGCGGAAGACGTTCGGTGCCTGGCGCTCGACGTCGGTGGCGCCCATATAGACCACGCAAGGCAGACCGAAGCGGGCGGCGACGGTGGCGGACGCCACGCCATGCTGGCCGGCACCGGTCTCGGCGATGATGCGCGTCTTGCCCATGCGCTTGGCGAGCAGAATCTGTCCGATGCAGTTGTTGATCTTGTGGGATCCGGTGTGGTTCAGCTCTTCACGCTTGAAATAGATCTTCGCCCCGCCGAGATGCTCGGTCAGGCGTTCGGCGAAATAGAGCGGCGACGGGCGGCCGATATAGTGGGCGCCCAGGGAAGCCAGCTCCTTCTGGAATTCCGGGTCGTCCTTCGCTTCATCCCATTTTTCCTGCAGTTCCAGGATCAGGGGCATCAGCGTCTCGGCGACGAAACGGCCGCCGTAGATGCCGAAACGGCCGTCCTCGTCGGGACCGCCGCGAAACGAATTCAAACTGGGTGACTGGTTCACATCCTGCTCCCTGCGGCCGCGACCCGGCCGGTTGCCCGCCGCACTGCCTCGAAAAATTCTTCCATCCTGCCGATGTCCTTGACGCCCGGCGCGCTCTCGACGCCGGACGATACATCGATGCCGGGAGCGCGCGTCACCGCAACCGCCTCCCCGACATTGTCCTTGTTCAATCCACCGGAAAGCATGTAATCGACGCTGCCGTCAAGCGCATCCATCAGCGTCCAGTCAAACGAGACGCCATTGCCACCGGGCAGATCGGAGCCTGCGGGCGGCTTGGCGTCGAAGAGAAAACGATCGGCGATGCCGATATAGGCGTCGACCTTCTCCAGGTCCGCCGCCTCGCGCACCGAAAACGCCTTCATGACCGGCAAACCGTAGACCGCCTTGACCGTCAGGACGCGTTCGGGACTTTCGCTACCATGCAGTTGCAGGATGTCCGGCCTGAGCAGGGAGACGATCTCGTCCAGATCATCGTTGTCGGCATTCACGGTTACGGCCACGATCTTGGCGCGACCGCGCACGAGGTCGGCCAGTTCGGCAGCGTCCGCCGGCTCGATGTTGCGCGGGCTCTTCGGAAAGAAGATGAAACCGACATGGCTGGCGCCGAGATCGACGGCGCGCTGCACCGTGTCGGGCGTCTTCAGGCCGCAAATCTTGATGTCGAAATTCTTCCTGGCGTCGCTGTTCATGGGCAATGGACCTCGCATGAAACGGCCGCAGAGTCGAGGGCAATCGCGCCCATGAATCGGCCTGTCAATCGAAGTCGAGCGCGTGAAGCATCGTGCCGTTGCGCTTCAACCAGCGCTTTGCTTCTTCCACGCGCGGACACAACTTCGCGCAGAGCGTCCAGAACTCCGGACCGTGGTTCATTTCGCGCAGGTGCGCGACCTCGTGCGCCGCCAGATAGTCTAGCACAAAGGGGGGTGCCATGACGATGCGCCAGGAAAAACTCAACGCCCCGTCCGCCGAGCACGAACCCCAGCGGCTGCGGGTGTCGCGCAAGGTCAGCGACCGCACCTTGCGGCCGACTTTCGGTGCATGCACCCCTACCCGCTCCTGCAGGTCCCCTCGCGCTTCCTTCTTGAGATAATCGGCGATGCGCCGCGGCACGTGTTCGCTCAGGCCGCTGACCCGCAGCACCGGCTCGCCGTCGATCATCACCGTTTCCGTCAGGCCGCGCAGCATGCCGGTCTCCTCGATACGATGGGCGACCCCGCGAACGAAGATGTGATGACCATCGGAGAGGGAGCTTCGCGCGGAAAAGCGCGCAAGCTTGGTCATCAGCCAGGCATGGTGCCGGTCGAGAAAGTCGCGGATATCGCGCTCCGGGAGGCCGGTCGGCACGGTCATTCTCAGCGCTCGTCCGCCGGGCTCGATGCGCAAGGTCAAACGCGTCGCCTGCGCATTGCGGCGGATCGTCAGTGGAACGGTCCTGCCATTCACCTCGACCTGTCGGGTCTCCGGCGGAGGCGGCGTCCTCGGTGCGCTACGAGGCTTGAGGATGGTCGAGAACATTGGTCCCTTAATAACCGATTCGCGGGGTGTTTGAACCAAACAAAACCGGCGCCACTGGGGCGCCGGCTTGTTATTGGCGGGACTTCAGCCACGTCAGGCTTTCGAAACGTCCGGTACGCTTCCACCGTTACCGGACCGGCGCTCGCGCATGAAACGTTCGAACTCTTCCCTGTCCTTCGCCATCCGCAGCTCGCGCATGTAGGCGTCGAATTCCTCGCGCATCTCGTCGAGCTTGCGACGCTCTTCCTCGATGCGGTTCAATTCGGCTTCGCGCCATTCGTCGAAGGCAACGTTGCCGGACCCGAAACCGGGACCGCGATACGCGCGGAAACCCCTGCCGCGTCCGCGGCATGCTGCGAAGAAGCCGTCGGCCGCTCCATTGGCATCCTTCTTGAAGTTCCTCAGCCGCTCACCGAAGATGATATAGGCAAGCATGGCCAGGCCGAGGGGCCAGAAGACCATAAAACCAAGCACCATCAGTGCGACCGTCGCAGGCGTCCAATCCGGACGCAGCAATGCAGACTGGTTCATTTGCAATCTTCCTCACATTCGCCGGACCGCCACCGTGGCGACCGATATTTTCGATGTGGTAAGAGCATGAACACGCTTCAAGACGTCGCCCGTCGGAATCGGACAAACGCCTGAAACCCCCACGAAAAATCGAACGCCGGACTATTTTCCGGCGGACTTTCCGCCCTTGATCACCCGCGGAGCGACGTTCTTCGCACGCCCGTTGGCCTCGATGAAGGACAGGATCCGCGGCGCGATCTCGCGACGGAAGCGCGAGCCGTTGAAGACGCCGTAGTGGCCGACGTCCGGCTGCATGTAGTGCATCCGCCTGGCGTCGGGGATGTTCGGGCAGATCGTCTGTGCCGCCTTGGTCTGGCCGACGCCGGAGATATCGTCATTCTCGCCTTCGACCGTCAGGAGCGCCACATTGCGGATGGCTGCCGTATCGACGCGACGATTGCGATGCATCATCTCGCCCTTCGGCAAAGCGTGTTGTATGAAGACGGTTTCGACCGTCTGCAAGTAGAACTCCGCCGTCATGTCCATGACCGCCAGGTATTCGTCATAGAAGTCGCGATGCTTCTCGGCCGCATCGCCGTCGTTCTTGACCAGGTGGTCATAGAATTCGCGGTGCGCAACCAGATGGCGGTCGAGGTTCATCGACATGAAACCGGACAGCTGCAGGAAACCGGGATAGACCATCCGCATGAAACCGGGCTGGGGCCACGGCACCGGCATGATCACGTTGTCGCGGAACCAGTCGATCGGCCGCTCTTCGGCCAATCGGTTAACCGCCGTCGGATTGACGCGGGTATCGATCGGCCCCCCCATCAGGGTCATCGAGGCGGGTGCGAACGCGTCACCGTCCTCTTCCATCACCGCGACCGCCGCCAGAACCGGCACCGACGGCTGGCAGACCGCGATTACATGCGTATCCGGACCCAGCGCGTGCAGCATCTCGATCACATAGTCGATGAAGTCGTCGAGATCGAAGGAACCGTCCGACAGCGGCACCATGCGCGCGTCGATCCAGTCGGTGATGTAGATTTCGGCATTCGGCAGCAAAGTTTCCACGGTACCGCGAAGCAACGTCGCATAATGGCCCGACATCGGCGCGACCATCAGGATCTTCGGATCCTTGCGGTGACCACTCGGCAGGCAACGCTCGAAATGGACGAGGTTGCAGAAGGGGCGCTGCCAGACGATCTTCTCGTGCACCGAGACTGTCTGACCGTCGACCACCGTTTCATTCAGCCCGAAGGCCGGCTTGCCATAACGGCGCGTGGCGCGCTCCAACACTTCCAGGCCGGCAGCCATGGTGCGCCCGAAACAGGTGTGGGACAACGGATTCAGCGGGTTCGTGTAGGCAAGCCGCATCTGGTCGGCGACGGCACGCCACGGTGCCATCATCGCATGGTTCAACTCGTAAAGCTGGTAATACATAAAAGTGATCACCCCGTCGTGAACTCGTTTAAGCTGTTCCCTTCGGGCGCACCGCGCTCGGACGAAATCCTGCCTTCTGCATTTCCTAACAGGCTATCACTTTTTCGTTGCGGCGCAACAGAGCTTACGGGCGCCTTCGCAGCGCAAACGGCGCTTTCCCGGCGGGACTGTCGCAATTCTATGCCGTCCAGCCGCCGTCGATGACAT
Organism: Mycoplana rhizolycopersici; assembly: GCF_013378445.1. Taxonomy (GTDB): domain Bacteria; phylum Pseudomonadota; class Alphaproteobacteria; order Rhizobiales; family Rhizobiaceae; genus Mycoplana; species Mycoplana rhizolycopersici. The sequence goes on along the minus strand of NZ_JABXYK010000001.1, from coordinate 513,606 downwards.
AGGCCTGGCCGGTCGTATAGGTGGCGCCGGCGAGATGAACGGCGAGCGCCGCAATCTCCTCGGGCGCGCCGAGCCGCCCCATCGGCTGCCTTGCGATGAAGGCGGCGCGTGCGGCATCGTAGTCGCCGCCGGCTCGCATGCGTTCCTGCAGGGACGGGCTTTCGACGGTGCCGGGGCAGATGGCATTGCAACGGATGCCCTGCCCCACATAGTCGGCCGCAATCGACTTCGTCAGGCCGATGACCGCGGCCTTGGTGACCGTATAGGCGAAGCGGTTCGGCACCCCCTTCACGCTGCTCGCCACCGACGCCATGTTGACAATCGCACCACCGCCGCGGGCAAGCATGCCGGGCAGAACCGCGCGTGCCGTTCGCGCCATGGAGCGAACGTTCAGGTCCCAGGCGAAATCCAGTTCCTCGTCCTTGACGTCGAGAACGGTGCCGGCATGGACGACGCCGGCGCAGTTGAAGAGGATATCGACAGGACCGACCGCGGCGATGACATCGCGCACCGACTGATCGGAACGGACATCCAGCACGTGGGTCGCGATGCCTTCGGTGGCCAGCGTCTCCAATGCCTCGGCATTGATGTCGGTCGCAATGACGGTCGCGCCGGCAGCCTTATAGGCCAGCGCAGAGGCCCGCCCGATTCCCTGGCCGGCCGCCGTAACCAGTGCCGTCTTTCCTCCGAGGTCTCCGCTCATCTGCTCGTCCTTGCGTTTCGCGTATCAGAATTCAATCGCATGTGCGCACTCAGCCGCCGATCTCGACCACCGCCTTGATCAGACCCTCTTTATGATGCGCCCAGTGCGCCAGGTCCACTGGCAGCGCTTCCAGCGTCGTTCGATGCGTGATCAGCGCCTGAACCGGTATCTTGCCGGATTCGATGCAGGAAACAACATGTCGAAAGTCCTCTTCCGTCGCATTGCGACTGCCGACGAGGGTCATTTCACGTTTATGGAACTCGGGATCAGAAAAGCGGATCTCATCCTTGACGACGCTCACGAGGACAAGCGTGCCGCCATGCGCGACATAGCCGAACGCCGATTCCATCGACCTGGCGTAGCCGGTTGCGTCGAAGACGACATCGAAGCCATCGCCGTCGGTCAAGGGCGCGAGGACGGAGGCAACATCGTTGCCGGCCTCGACAGTCCTTTCGAAGCCGAACCTTGTGCGGGCCATCTCCAGCCGCTCCGCCGAGGCATCGAGCAGCGTCACCTCGTGGCCGGCGATGCGGGAAAACAGCGCAGTCCCGAGGCCGATCGGACCGGCACCGATGACAAGCGAACGCGCGCCTTCGCACACGCGGGCGCGGCGCACGGCGTGGGCACCGATGGCGAGAAACTCCACGGTCGCGGCAGACTCTGGCGTCAGCTTACCTGCCGGATAAAGATTTTGAGCCGGCAGCACGATTTCCTCACAGAGCGCGCCGTCGGTGTGAACGCCGAGAACCTTGATCGCCGTGCAGCAGTTCGGCTTTCCCTGACGGCAGGCGATGCAGGAGCCACAGGACAGATATGGATTGACGATGACCCTTTGGCCCGCCTGCAATCCGCTGTCCGCCGGCGCTTCGACCACCGTGGCGCTGACCTCGTGCCCCATTACACGCGGATATTCGAGGAAGGGATGCTTGCCCTCGAAGATATGATAGTCGGTGCCGCAGATACCGACATGGCCGACTGCAACGCGTGCCCATCCCGGCGGGACGGTTGACGGGGTCGGTCTCTCGACCAGTTCGAGCCGCCCGGGCTCCTGGCAGACAATGGCGCGCATTTCCAAGCTCCTCAGCCTGAGCCGGCCGACACGCCGCCGGCCCGTTTGTAATGACTGTCCAAGTGCTAGCGGCTGCCGCGACGACGGAGCTGGTCGAAATAGACGATCACGATGATCAGTAAGCCGGTGATGATGCGCTGCCAGAAGGAGTTGACGTTGAGCAGGTTGGCACCGTTATTGATCGTCGCCAGAATGAAGGCCCCGATCAGCGGACCGTGCACAGAGCCGACGGCGCCGAAAAGGCTCGTTCCGCCGATGACGGACGAGGCGATCGCCTGCAATTCCCAACCCTCGGCCTGGGTGGCATTGCCGATGCCGATGCGGGACGCCAGCAGCACGCCGACGAAGGCAGCGCACGAGGCGGAGAGGATATAGGCCGTATAGATCGTGCGATTGACGTTCACGCCGGAAAGGCGCGCGGCCTCGCTGTTCGACCCCACGGCGAAGAGATAGCGGCCCCACCGGCTCAGATGCAGGAAGACATAGGCCGGCACGGCGACGAGGATCACCATCCAGAAGAGGCTCGGAATGCCGAGGAAATCCGCACGCGCGAAATTGGTGAACGCCTCGTTGGTGATCGAGATCGTCGAGCCGTTGGTGATCAGCAGGCCGACACCACGCAACGATGTCAGGGTGGCGAGCGTGATGATGAAAGGCGGCAGCCCCATTCGGACGATACCGAAGCCATGGAAGGCGCCGATGGCGACCCCCATCAACAGCGTGGCGAGGATCGCGACCCAGAGCGGAAAGCCCGCCTGCAGCAGCCAGGCCATGACGACGGTGGAAAATCCGACGATCGCGCCCACCGAAAGATCGATGCCGGCGGTAATGATGACGAAGGTCTGCCCGACCGCAAGGATCGCCGTCATGGCGCCCTGGCGCAGAAGGTTGGAAATATTCAGCGGTGTCCAGAAGCTTGCGGTGCCGATGCCGAGCGCGATCCAGAGAGCGAGCAGCAGACCGATCAGCGTCAGGCTGAAGAGAACGTTCATGCCGCGCCGGGGGGCGGCGGCAGCGCTTTCCGTTGAAGTGATGGCCATTCTTACTACTCCCTCCTCAATTCTTCTGTCTCAGACGCCGATCGCCTCGGCGAGCACTTCCTCATGGCTCGCCGCATGGAAATCGTGGCTGCCGACCAGGCGGCCACCACGGAACACGTGCAACCGGTCTGCAAGCTCGTAGACCTCGGGCAGATAGGACGAGATCAGGATGATACCGGCCCCCTCCTTCAACAGCTTGGCGAACAGGCGGTAGATTTCCGCCTTGGTTCCCACGTCGACGCCGACTGTGGGCTCATCGAAAATGAAAAGCCTGGCGCCATGGCTCAGCCACTTGCCGATGACGATCTTCTGCTGGTTGCCGCCAGACATCGACGATGCCAGGACGCGCCGGCTGGGTGTCTTGATGCTGAGATCGCGAATCTGACGGTCGGCGTTGGCCGCCTCATCGCCACGCGAGAGAACAGGGCCTCGGCTGAGGCGGTTGAAGACCGGCAGGTTGATGTTCAGGCCGATCGGCAGGTTGAGGCAAAGCCCCTGATCGCGGCGGCTTTCCGGCGCAAGCGCGATGCCGAGGTCCATTGCCGTGCGTTCGTTGCGGATCTGGACCTTCTTGCCCATCCAGAAGACCTCGCCCGCCGAAACCGGCTGGCGGCCATAGACGCCGAGCGCAAACTCGCTGCGGCCCGCACCGATCAATCCATAGAGGCCGACGATCTCGCCGGCGCGCACCGTCAGCGAAATATCCTCGAAGCCCGGACCGGAAAGACCGCGGGTCTCCAGAATGGGCTGCCCGATCGGGATCTCCTCCTTGTGGTAGATCTGCTCGATCGAGCGGTTGATCATCAGCGCGATCAGTTCGGTCTCGTTCGTCTCGCCGATATTGCGGGTGCCGACATGTGTTCCGTCCCGCAAGACCGACACGCGATCGGCAAGCTCGAAGACCTCTTCCATGCGGTGGCTGATGTAGACGATCGTGACACCTTCGCTCTGGAGCCGGCGGATCAGCTTGAACAACTGCGCCGATTCCTGGCGCGTGAGATAGGCAGTCGGTTCATCGAAGATCAAAAACTGGGTGCCGCGCATGGCGGCGCGCGCGGTGGCGACCAGTTGCTGCTGTCCGATCGTCAGCGCGCCGAGCGGAGCGCCTGCCGGCAGCCCGAAGCCGAGGTCGTCGAGGACGGACTGCGCCATCTTTTCCATCTGCTTCTTGCGCATCAACCCGTAACTGTTGACTTCATCCCCCAAAAACAGGTTGGCGGCGACCGTCAGATGCGGGCAGAGGACCACTTCCTGATGCACGGCGTTGATGCCGCGGGCGATCGCCTCGTTGGGGGTTGCGAGTGCAACGGGATGACCGCACCAGAGCACTTCACCGGCGGTGCGGGGGATGACGCCGGTGAGAAGCTTGATTAGCGTCGACTTGCCGGCACCGTTCTCGCCGACGATCGCATGAACCTCTCCGGCCAGAAACGTGATCGTCGTAGGTTTCAGCGCCTGCACGTAACCGTAATTCTTCTGCAGGCTCTTCAATTCCAGGATGGGAGCCCCGGTCGGAATGCGGCTTCCTTCGGACAGCAACGCGTCATCGTGACGGTGCGCGATCTCTTCCAGTCGACTCATGAGGCACTCCTCCTTCCATGCCGTCTTCCAACGGAGACGGATCGGCACCCACCGCTCCTCATCGATCGGCGCCTCATCAAAGAATGCCCCGCGCCGCCTCGCGGCGCGGGGCATATGTCTCAGTTCACTTTCGGATTGATCAGCGCGTCGATCTTCGGTTCGGCCATGTTGGCCTTCGTCACCAGATTCGCACCCGTGTCGACGTTCTGCTCGACCTTTTCGCCCTTGGACACGGCCAGCGCGGTCTTCACGCCGTCATAGCCCATACGATAGGGATCCTGCACGACGAGGCCGGCCAGAGCACCGTCCTTCAGGAATGCCAGCGTCTTGTCGTCGCTGTCGAAACCGATGACCTTGATCTTGTCGCCCAGCTTGTTTTCCGAGATCGCCTGACCGACGCCCTGCGCCATGATCAGGTTGGAAGCGAAGACGCCAACGAGATTCGGATTGGCGGTGATCAGGTCGGTCATGATGTTGAGACCGGTCGTCGCCTGACCGTCGGCATATTTGTCGGCGATGACCTTCAGGCCCGGATACTTCGTCTTGACCTGGTCGAGGAAGCCTTCGCGGCGCTGTTCCAGTGAACCTGCACCGGGCAGGCTGGTGATGATGGCGACTTCGCCCTCTTCCTTGCCGGTTGCTTCCTTGATCGCAGCGGCAAGGCCGTCGGCGGCGATGCGTCCGCCCTGGACGTTGTCGGTCGTCAGGAACGAGGAGAAGGCCTTGGAATCGGCGCCGGAGTCGATACCGATCACCGGAACCGTTTTGGCCGCCTCATCGATCGGCTTGCCGAGTGCCTTGAACTCGGTCGGCGAGATCACCACGGCGGCTGGCTTGCCGGCCACGGCGTTCTCGAGGATGTTGATCTGGCCGTTTATGTCGGATTCCGACTGGGCGCCGAGTTCCGGCACGTTCACTCCGAGATCCTTGCCAGCGGCGCGGGCGCCGGCGAGCACGATCTGCCAATAAAACGAAGTCGTATCCTTGACGATAATCGGAATGGTGACGTCCTGCGCAAAGGACGCGGCAGGCGTCATCGTCGCAAAGACGGCCGCGCCGGCAAGCGCGGTAAAGGCACGTCGCGACAGAAGCGATTTGGCAATGCTCATGAAGGTTCTCCTCTCTGGTGCGTTCTCCTCCTGGAAACCGAACCGCTGAACGCAGGCGGGCGGTTTTTATCTATAAAAAACATTTATGCCGGCAAGCTATCCGAGGAAACCGCTACTGGCAAGGCGGCGGAACCGGCCGTCTCCCACGGCGGCCCGCCACGCTGTGCACATTCTCCTCGATCCTCCTCCGCTACGCCCTCGCCTCCACGGAGCGCCACCTGCCGGTCGCCAGCGGAACAATTGAAACAATAGTTCCGCTTTAGTGTCAACATGGAATATACATTCCATTATTGGAGCTTCGGTCCCCAGCAGCCCCTCAGCCCCTGTAGACCTCGTGCGGATGCAGCACGCCCTTCTTCAGAATGATGTTGCCGTAGAGTCGGAACTCCGTGGTGGCGACGATATAGGCGGCCTTGCGCGTCATCTCGTAGAAGGCGAAGCGCTCCACCGAGTGTACGGTGAAATCACCGGCCAGCCGATGGACGATGCTCTGGAACTCGACACAGACAGGCGGAACAGCGTCCGGGTCGCCGACAACCTGCATCCGCCATGCCGACTGCGGAACGAATGTATCGAGCGGCATGTGCAGCAGCACCGCTTCGGTCATGGCAAGCGCATCAACGCCGTCTGCACGGATAACCTCAGGCCCCATCGAACTTGCGGGGAAATTCGCGTCAACGATCGCGATGTCGTCCCCATGCCCCATCGACTGCAACGCGTACAGCAGATCTGGACCGAGAAGAGGATGAATGCCTTTCAACATGCGTATGCTCCCAAAAGCTATAGGAATGACCCGTTACTGGCGAACCGCCTCCTCGCCGAGCGGCGGCGCGACCAGGCTATAGGCGTTCGACTGCATATATAGAGCATCGGGCACGGCGGTATGCGTCAATTCTACGTTTCGGCGCAGGCTCGAAGGCTTCGCGGTGCCGAGAAGGACGGACGCGACGACGGGATGCCTCAACGGAAACTGCAAGGCGGCGGCCGCGAGCGGCACACCATTGGCTGCAGCCAGTTCCTCAAGGGCCCGAACGCGGGAAAGGACGTCGTCGCTGGCCGGCACGTAGTCGAAATGCGCATCTGCCACCGCACCGGTCGCCAGTATGCCCGAATTGAAGACGCCACCGACCACGACAGAGGTATCCCGCGCACCGCAGAGCGGCAGCAATTCATCCACCGCCGACCTGTCCAGCAGTGTGTAGCGGCCTGCGAGCAGGATGCAGTCGATCGGCGCGCGCTTCAGAACCTCGAGGCATACCGGCACTTCGTTGACGCCCAGGCCGTAAGCCTTGACCGTCCCTGAGGATTTCAGCTCCTCCAGCGCCTTCAGGCCCGAATCCATCAATGCGCGAAAATGGAAGGCGTTTCGTTCCGCACCATGCGTATAGGAGCCGATGTCGTGCACATAGAGCATGTCGATACGGTTCAGACCGAGCCGGGCATAGCTCAGTTCCAGCGAGCGCATGATGCCGTCATAGCTGTAGTCGTAGCGCACGTCGAACGGCAGCGGATCGACATATCCGTAGTTCGTCGGGACCTTGTCGTCGGCAACGGGAAACATGATGCGGCCGACCTTGGTCGACAGCACCCATTCGTCCTTGGACTTGGCACGAAGGAAATCGCCGGTGACGCGCTCGGCAAGGCCGAACCCATACCAGGGCGCGGTATCGAAGTAGCGCATTCCCCCGTCCCAGGCCGCCTGAAGCGTCTCGATCGCGACATCGCGGGGACAAGGCCTGTAAAGACCGCCGAGCGCCGCAGTCCCGAAGCTGTATTCGGTCACGGCAAGACCGGTTTTGCCGATCGTCCTGGTCCGCATCGCATCCTCCCGTCTGCAGGCCACCGCTCCTCAACGGCCGCATGCAAAGTGCTCTTCTGTCTTTTATCTACAATAGACAGATTGAGGTCAATGGTTATTATGGTGGCTGGACGGACAGACGGGGTGACTCGTATCCGAGCCCACGGCAGAAGGCAGCTGAAACGAGATTTCACCCTGGCTGGCTAAAGTGTCCGTGACCGCTTAAAGGAGCGCAGCTCCACCACCCATTCAACCGGCGAGATCCATGGCCAAACAGAATACCGTTTTCAAGGATGCCTTCAACCGCTGCCTCGGGCTTCTGGAAAACAGCGATTCCCTTGCGTCGGAGCCGGAACTCGGCAACCAACTCGGCGTCAGCCGCACCACCATCCGCGCGATCCTGACGCGGCTGGAAGAGATCGGGCTGATCGAATGGTCGAAGCGCCGCAAGGCGGTTCTGCGGAAGCCTTCTGCGGAGGACTATTTCCCGACCGAGGAGACGGATTCACTCTCCGAGATCATCGAGCGCAGCTTCATGCGGCGCATCCTTGCCGGCGGTGCCGAACCGGGAATGCAGATCAACGAGCTGGAGCTGGCGCGCGAGATCGGTACCGGCACGACGAGCGTGCGCGAGTTCCTGATCCGCTTCAGCCGTTTCGGCCTGATCGAAAAGCGCCCGAACAGCCACTGGGTGCTGAAGGGCTTTACGCCGGAGTTCGCACTGGAGCTGACGGAGGTCCGCGAGATGTTCGAACTGCGGTCGGCCGCGGCCTTCGCCCACCTGCCGGACGACCATCCGGCCTGGAACGAGCTGGATGCGATCGCCGCCCTTCATCGCGAAATCCTCGCCGACGTCGACAACCGGTATCGCGAGTTTTCGGAACTGGACGAGAAGTTCCACCTTCTCGTCCACCAGGCGTCGCGAAACCGCTTCATCGTCGACTTCTACGATATCATCGCCATCGTCTTCCACTATCACTACCAATGGAACAAGACGAATGCGCGCCAGCGCAATGCTCGCGCGATGGAGGAGCACCTCGTCTACATCGAGGCACTGCAATCACGCGATCCGGCGAAGATCGAAGGCGCCTGCCGCCAGCATCTCAAATCGGCACGCGAAACGCTGCTGCAGTCGATCAACTGACCCGGACGCCGGGGTACCCCATTCGATTGATTGCGGAGTATACCTAATAGCCGCCGCCCTTTTGGTCGCCCGAAACGGGCACTCCGAGGAAAGATCGGCGCAAACCGTCGATCGCCCTCACCAGGCAGTTGACGTCGGTGCCGATCGCCATGAAGTCGGCACCCATGGCGCGATATTCATGCGCCTGGTCCAGAGCCACCGTCATGATCCCGCGTGCCTTGCCGTGGCGATGGATCCGCACGAAGGCGTCGCGGATCGCCTCCTGAACGGGCGCGACCGAAGGCTGGCCGAGATAGCCCATGTCGGCTGCGAGATCGGAAGGGCCGATGAAGAGACCATCGACGCCTTCGACGGACGCGATTTCATCGAGTGCGGCGAGGCCCGCCCTGCTTTCGATCTGGACGATGAGGCAGATCTCGTCATTCGCCGTCGTCAGATAGTCAGGGATGCGGTTGAAATCGCTTGCCCTGCCGAGCCCGGCACCGACGCCGCGAATTCCCGCCGGCGGATAGCGAACCGCCCGCACCAAGGCCTTGGCCTGTTCGGCCGATTCCACCATCGGAACAAGGAAGGTCTGCGCGCCGAGGTCCAGAAGCTGCTTCAGCAGCCAGGCTTCGCCCATCGGCGGGCGAACAATCGCATGCGCGGGCCGGCCACGCAAGACGCCGAGCTGCGCCCCGATCAGCGGCATGTCGCTCGGCCCGTGCTCGCCATCGATCAACAGCCAGTCATAACCGCTGCCGCCCGCGATCTCGGCCGCATAGGCGCTGCCGAGTGCGACCCAGAGGCCCAGCTGGAATTCGCCCTTGCGCAGGGCAGCCTTGAACGGATTCTTCGGAGCTGACATGGCTCGAACCCTCCCTTGGGTCGGCTTGTGCTATCGTCCGCCGGAAGATTTCCGGCGGATCCTGGATCAGCCGCTCAGGCAATACCACCGAGGCAGACATACTTCATCTCGGTGAACTCCTCGATGCCGTACTTCGACCCCTCGCGTCCGAGGCCGGAAAGCTTGACACCGCCAAAGGGTGCTTCGGCCGTCGAGATCAGCCCGGTGTTGACGCCGACCATGCCGTATTCCAGCGCCTCGGCAACCCGAAACACGCGGGCAAGGTCCTTGGCATAGAAATAGGAGGCAAGCCCGAACTCGGTGTCGTTGGCCTGGGCGATGACGTCCGCCTCGTCCTTGAAGCGGAACAGCGGTGCGACCGGCCCGAAGGTTTCCTCGCGCGCAACTGCCATGTCGGGCGTCACGTCGGCAAGCACCGTCGCTTCGTAGAAGGTGCCGCCAAGTGCATGCCGCTTGCCGCCCTGGACGACGCGTCCGCCCTTGGACACCGCGTCTGACACATGCTCTTCGACCTTCGCCAGCGCCGCCTGATCGATCAGGGGACCGAGAATGACGCCCTCATCGAAACCATTGCCGGTCTTGAGCCGGCCGACGGCGGCAGCAAGCTTTTCGGAGAACGCATCATAGACGCCTTCCTGGACATAGAGCCGATTGGCGCAGACGCAGGTCTGGCCGTTGTTGCGGAACTTGGCAATCAGCGCGCCTTCGACCGCCGCATCGAGATCGGCGTCGTCGAACACGATGAAGGGCGCATTGCCGCCGAGCTCGAGGCCGAGCTTCTTGATGGTCGGCGCGCTTTGCTTGTAGAGCTCTGCGCCAACTTCCGTCGATCCGGTAAAGGTCAGCTTGCGCACCACCGGATTGGCGGTCATTTCAGCGCCGATCTCGCGGGCCGAGCCGGTCACAACAGAGAAAAGGCCTGCGGGAAAACCCGCCCGCTCGGCGAGAACAGCGATCGCGATGGCCGAGAAAGGCGTCTGCGACGCCGGCTTGAGCACCATGGCGCAGCCGGCGGCGAAGGCCGGACCGGCCTTGCGCGTGATCATCGCGTTGGGGAAGTTCCAGGGCGTGATGGCAGCGACGACGCCGATGGGCTGCTTCATCACCAGGATGCGCTTGTCCTTCTGGTGACCCGGGATGATGTCGCCGTAGACGCGGCGCCCTTCTTCTGCAAACCACTCGATGAAGCTTGCACCATAGGCGATCTCACCCTTCGCCTCGGCAAGCGGCTTGCCCTGTTCCATCGTCAGGATCCGGCCGAGATCGTCCTGATTGGCCATCATCAGCTCGAACCACTTGCGCAGGATGACCGAGCGCTCCTTGGCCGTACGGGCCGCCCATTCCTTCTGTGCCGTTTCGGCTGCCGCGATCGCTTCCTTCGTCTCCGCCGCACCGAGCTTGGGAACGTAGCCGACGAGCTCGCCGGTCGCAGGGTTCTTCACCGCAATTCCACTCTTCGGGTCCGCCTCGATCCACCGTGTGCCGACCAGGGCCGCCTGGCGGAGGAGGGTCGTATCATTCAGGCTCATAGCAGCGTCTCCCATGTTATGAATTCGTTGGCGAGGTTATAGGCCGTTTGCACGCATGAGGACAATCTCGGCTGCGGCTGAGTGACGAAATTTGCATGCCGGTTCACGGCGGGCGGCGCTACTCGTGCGTCGACATCATCCGGTCATCGGCGCATTCTTCCTTCAGCCGATTCGAACGCGGGACGCTTCATGCAAGAGATCAACGGCCGTCGCGCCGATCACGATATCGATTCTGTTTTCCTTCTGCGCTGGTCGCCTCGTGCCTTCACGGGCGAGGCGATGCCGCAGGAGGATCTGCTGCGGCTCTTCGAGGCCGCGCGCTGGGCTCCCTCGGCCAGCAATCGCCAGCCGTGGCGGTTCGTCTACGCCCATCGCGGCACGCAAGCCTTCAAGACCATTCTCGACACGCTCGACGAGGGCAACCGGCGCTGGACGCCGAATGCCTCGGTGCTGGCCGTCATCCTGTCGAAGACCCACAACCGCACAGCCACAGGCGAGATGCGTCCTGCCTATACGCATGCCTTCGACACCGGGGCTTCCTGGAGCGCGCTGGCGCTGCAGGCGACCCTTACCGGCTATCACGTGCACGCCATGGCCGGAATCGACCGGGACAAGGCAGTCTCAGACCTCAAGGTCCCGGAAGGATACCGGGTGGAGGCCGGGCTTGCGATCGGCAGGATTGCTTCGAAGGACACGCTGCCGGACGACCTGCAGGCTCGTGAAGTTCCAAGCCAGCGCAACCCTGTCTCCTCCTTTGCGTTCGAGGGCGTGTTCAGGCCCGACTGAAGACATACGACGTCAGAACAGCAGCTCCTGCGCCGGTCCTACGGGGACAATGCCGCTCGGATTGAGCGAGGCGATCGAGTAGTAGCCCCGCTTGATGTGGTCCAGATTGACCGTCTCCGCGATGCCCGGCCAATCGTACATCTGCCGCACGAAGCGGCGCAGGCGCGGATAGTCCGCGATCCTGCGCAGATTGCACTTGAACAACCCATGATAGGCGGCGTCGAAGCGAACGAGCGTCACGAACAGCCGGATGTCGGCTTCTGTCGGGTGATCGACGAAAAGAAAGCGCCTGTCGCCCAGTTCTCCATCGACCCGGTCCAGCGTCGCGAACACTTCGAGAAACGCCTCCTCATAGGCGAGCTGCGTGGTGGCAAAGCCGGCGCGATAGACGCCGTTGTTGAGACTGGGATAAATGCGCTCGTTGAAGGCATCGATCGCGGCGCGGTACGCTTCGGGATAGAGGTCGAGCTCGCTCGACGCGAACGCGCCGAACCCGTCATTCATCATCCGCAGGATATCTGCAGACTCGTTGTTGACGATGGTGGCGCGCTTTTTGTCCCAGAGCACGGGCACCGTGGCGCGACCGGTAAAGTGTGGATCGGCGCGGGTATAGAGCTCGTGCATGTAGGTCACGCCATTGACAGCGTCCGGGGTCGATCCGGGATAGTCGCCGAAGCGCCAGCCTTCCCGCGTAAGCGCCGGCTCCACCACAGAAACGCCGATCACATCCTTGAGGCCCTTAAGGCTGCGGCCGATCAGCGTACGGGACGCCCAGGGGCAGATATAGGCGACGTAGAGATGGTAGCGGTCCGGCTCCGCGGCAAAGCCGCCCTCACCAGTCGGTCCCGGCGCACCGTCCGGCGTCACCCAGTTGCGAAAGCCGGAGATCTGGCGGACGAAGCCACCCTTTTCGTCCTTCGCCTGGACCGGTTGCCAGTCGGCTGTCCATTTTCCATCCACCAGCATGGGTGTACCTTTCGTCCTGTCCTAAGTTTCAACTGACACGCGCTCGCGATATTGGTCGCGTGCGGCGATGATCGAAGCGTGATTGGCGCGAGCCCAGCCGGTCAGCGCCCGGATCGGCTCCAGCAGAGACCGGCCGAGCGGCGTCAGCGCGTAGTCGACGCGCGGCGGAATGACCGGGTAGAAGGTTCGCGAAACGAGCCCATCCTGTTCCAGTCGTCGGAGCGTTCGCGCCAGCATGTGCTGGGAGACGTCGCCGATCGCTCGTTTCAATTCGTTGAAGCGCAGAGTTTCGTCGGCGAGCGCTTCCAGCACGAGCGTGCTCCACTGGTCGCCAATACGGTCAAGCACATCCCTGATCGGACAGTTGCCGTTCATATGCCGATTTGCTGCCTTCGCACCCATCACTTTCCTCCCTTGCCGATAGTCACATCCGTGTGACCAGGAACTGGAACGATGACTTCTTGTCAAATTTTCAAGTGCAGTTATGTATGTCCAAATATGGACCTGGTTCAAATATGAACCGATATTGCCACGCGCGCAATTGCGCGGTCCGGGCCGGAGAGTACCTGAATGACTTCATCGATCGCACGGGTCGAGACCTCAAACGCCAGCCGGTACCTGCAGCAGCTTTGCAAACACTGGAGCCACAAATTCCCGGTGGAGTTCGATACGGCGGCCGGCTACGTGCCATTTGGCGACGAACAGTTCCTGCGCCTGTCGGCCGACGCAAACCAGTTGACGATGACCCTCAAGGTCCCCGGCAATGGTTCGACCGAACGGCTCGAAGGCGTTGTTGCCGATCATCTCAAGCGCTTCGCCTTTCGCGAGGAGTTGGGAATCAGCTGGAATAAACCCAGCTAACGCTTTTTCCAACCTATCCGGCGCGGATCTACGCGCGCGGCCCCAACGGCCAGTTTCCTTCTCCCAGACCGGCCGACTTCCTGAAAGGACCTACCATGACTGCTGCCAATAGCCGCAAAGCCGACCACGCGATCGATCCCCTCTTCCTGAACCGTTGGTCCCCGCGCGCCTACAGTGGCGAGACGATGCCGGAAAGCGATGTGCTCGCAATCCTCGAGGCGGCCCATTGGGCGCCGTCCGCCTACAATTCGCAGCCCTGGCGCTTTATCTATGCGCTGCGCGATACCCCGGAGTGGAACAAGTTGTTCCCGATCCTGAACGATTTCAACCAGAGCTGGGCCAAGGATGCTTCCGCTCTGATCATCATCGTCTCCAAGTCGCATTTCCTGGCGCCCGGTGCCAGCGAAGAAGGCCTCTCCTACAGTCATTCCTTCGATACCGGCGCCGCATGGGGCGCACTGTCGCTTCAGGCGCAGCTTTCCGGCTATCAGGCCCATGGCATGACCGGCATCCACTTCGACAAGGCCAGGGAAATCCTGCAGCTGCCCGAAGGTTATCGCGTGGAGGCCGCCGCCGTGGTCGGCCGCATCGGCGACAAGTCCAAGCTGCCGGAGTTCTTGCAGGCGCGCGAAACGCCGAGTCCGCGCCGGCCGTTGTCGGAAGTCGTCTTTAACGGCACTTTCACGAGCAAGTAGGTGCCATGACGAAAGAAATAGCCCCGCGACAGTGTCGCGGGGCTATTTCATTATCCGGATTCCGACACTGGATCAGGCCGCAACAGCGGCGCCGCCTCAGATGTCGAGGTTTGCAACGCTCAGCGCATTTTCCTGGATGAACTCGCGGCGAGGCTCCACTTCGTCACCCATGAGGCGCGAGAACAGGCCATCGGCGTCGGTCGCGTCCGCAACACGCACCTGCAGGAGCGAGCGCACGTTCGGGTCAAGGGTCGTTTCCCAGAGCTGTTCGGCATTCATCTCGCCGAGACCTTTGTAGCGCTGCAGGCTCAGCCCCTTGCGGCCGGAAGCGAAGACCGCGTCGAGCAGGGCGCGGGGCCCGCTGATCTCGACCTCCACATCCTTGCGCCGCAGCTTTGGCTGAACGGCGTAGATATCCTTCAGCCGGACGGTCAGCTGATCGATGTGGCGGGCGTCGGAAGAACCGATGAGCGCCATGTCGAGATGGGCGAATTCCTTCACACCGCGCACGGTCCGTTCGAACTTCAGGCCGCCGTCGGAAGCAACGGTGCCGGTCCACCCGCGCTCCGTTTCCTCGGCGATCAGGTCCAGACGGCGGGCAACCTGCTCGGCCATATCCGCATAGGCTTCACGATTGTGGCTGAGTTCGAGATTGAGCGCCCCGCAGATCGCGGCCTGTTCGACGATGGCGCGGCTGTAGCGCGAATGAAGCCCTTCGAGCAGCGCGCGCAGGCGCAACGCGTCCTGGATGACCTCGCGCATATCCTGTCCGGCACGCACTTCGCCGGAACCAAGCTCCAGCGTCGCGTCGTCCAGACCGGCAGCGATCAGGTAATCGTCCAGGGCCTTTTCGTCTTTCAGGTACTGCGACGACTTTCCGCGGGCGACCTTATAGAGCGGCGGCTGGGCGATGTAGAGGTGGCCTCGCTCGATCAGGTCCGGCATCTGCCGGAAGAAGAAGGTCAGAAGCAGCGTACGGATGTGGGCGCCGTCGACGTCTGCGTCCGTCATGATGATGATCTTGTGATAGCGCAGCTTCTCCGGATTGAACTCGTCCTTGCCGATCGACGTGCCGAGCGCGGTGATCAGCGTGCCAATTTCCTGGCTTGAGAGCATCTTGTCGAAGCGTGCACGCTCGACGTTGAGGATCTTGCCGCGCAAGGGCAGGATGGCCTGGTTTTCGCGGGAACGGCCCTGCTTGGCCGACCCGCCGGCCGAATCGCCCTCCACAAGGAAGAGCTCCGACTTGGCCGGATCCCGTTCGGAGCAATCGGCGAGCTTGCCGGGCAGCGAAGAAATGTCGAGCGCGCCCTTGCGGCGGGTCAGCTCGCGCGCCTTGCGCGCCGCCTCGCGGGCCGCGGCCGCCTCGACCACCTTGCCGACCAGCACCTTGGCGTCGGAAGGGTGTTCCTCGAGCCAGTGGCTCAACGCCTCGTTGACGAGGCTTTCGACGACCGGCCGGACCTCGGAGGACACGAGCTTGTCCTTCGTCTGCGAGGAAAACTTCGGATCCGGCACCTTGACGGAGAGTACGGCGGTGAGGCCTTCGCGGCAATCGTCACCCGTCAGTGAGACCTTTTCCTTCTTCAGGATGCCCGAGCTCTCGGCATAGGAGACAACCTGACGCGTCAGCGCCCCGCGGAAGCCGGCAAGATGCGTGCCGCCGTCGCGCTGGGGGATGTTGTTGGTGAAGCACAGCACGTTCTCGTGGTAGCTGTCGTTCCACCACATGGCGACTTCGACCGTAATTCCGTCGCGTTCGCCGCGAATGGAGACGGGCTTTGCAACCAGTGGCTTCTTGGCGCGGTCGAGATAGCTGACGAAGGCTTCCAGGCCCCCGTCATACATCAATTCGTCCTGCTTGACGTCCGAGTGACGCCGATCGGTCAAGAGGATGCGGACTCCGGAATTCAGGAATGCCAGTTCGCGAAGGCGATGCTCCAGCGTCTGGTAGTTGAAATCGACGTTGGAGAAGGTCTCGGTGCTCGGAAGGAAGGTGACTTCAGTGCCGGTCTCGTCGCCGCATTTGCCGGTCACGACGAGCGGTCCGTCGGCAACGCCGTGCGTGAAGCTCATCTCGTGGATGTTCCCGCCGCGGCGGATCTTCAGCTTCAGCGACACCGACAGAGCGTTCACCACCGAAACGCCAACGCCATGCAGGCCGCCGGAGACCTTGTAGGAGTTCTGGTCGAACTTTCCGCCGGCATGCAACTGGGTCATGATGACCTCGGCAGCCGAGACGCCTTCTTCCTTGTGAATGTCGGTCGGGATGCCGCGGCCATTGTCGGTCACGGTGACGGAACCGTCCGCGTTCAGCGTCACCGTCACGAGATCCGCATGACCGGCCAGCGCTTCATCGATCGCATTGTCCACGACTTCATAGACCATGTGGTGCAGGCCGGACCCGTCGTCCGTGTCGCCGATATACATGCCGGGACGCTTGCGCACGGCATCAAGGCCCTTGAGCACCTTGATGGAATCTGCGCCATACTCGGCCGGGCCGTTGTCGGTCTCGGTGATGTCAGTCATACGGGGTGTCTTTCCAGCGTTCCTGAAGAAGTGGGAAACGGCGAATCACCGGTTTTCCAGCTTGACGAATATAGGGATTTCGCCTCGTTTCTCCAAACCGTGTGACCGCCAATAGCGGCAGAAATCAGGGGATCACGGCGATTTCCGGCGCGAACTGCAGGCCTTTTCCAGTATCCCGGCCAGCCGCCTGATCGTCTCGGGCGGCAGATTGCCGATTTCGACGGCGAGGCGGTTGGCAAAGGCCGTGTATTCGGGTGGCAGGCCGGCCGTATCCACGGTGATCCTCGGGTCGGAAATCCGGGCGATGCGGAAAAGCTCCTCCGCCTCATCCCAGATGATGTTGAAGTAACCGGCCACCCGCTGCAGGAACTCGAAACTCGGCAACCCGCGCCGCCCGTGTTCGAGCGCCGACAGGTAGGCCGGAGAGACGCCGAGCGCCACGGCCATATCCTTCTGCGTGACGCCTTTCCTGGAGCGCAGGTGACGCACCGCAACGCCAAACGGGGTGGTCATTCGTGCGCCCCCTTCGCCCGCGCCAGCCGCACATATAATGCACCCTCGCCGCCATGATTGCGCGCCGCCGGCTCATAGGATGAAATCAGCGGCCTGAATTCCGGCAGCGAGAACCAGAGCGGCACGGCGCGCTTCAAGGCCCCGTCACTTCCAATCGACGCGCCCTTGCCGGTGATCACCAACACATGGCGCATCCCGCGCGCGTGCGCCTGGATCATGAAGCTCAGCAGCAGACCATGCGCTTCGCTCTGGATCATGCCGTGCAGGTCGATACGCGCTTCCAGGGCCAGCCGGCCTTTTGCCAGCTTGCGCCGGACCGGACGTTCCAGCGGATGATGCTGGCGCTCACCCTTGCCGGCATTCGTTATCCGGATTCCACCGTTCTCGGAAGCATCCTTCTTCAGTGTCCCGACATCCTCAGCCGGCAAAGCGGCTTCAGGTTCCGGAGCGAACAGGGCCTCGAGCGTCTTCAGTTCCTCCATCCGGCCCGGGAGTGCCTTGGCGCTTCGTGCGACCTTGCCCCAGAGGATGCGGTCCTCGGCGCTGAGCGACTTATCCCTCGCCATGGCGAAATCTCTCGGCGATCGACCTGGGAACAAAAATGTGGAAGTCGGCGGCGTCGCGGACGTTGCCGGCCAACTCACCGGCGGCGTCACCGGACCCGGTGAAGATGTCGCCGCGGGCTGCGCCCACGATCGCCGAGCCGGTATCAAGCGCCAGCATGGTTCTGGCAAACGGCATGCCGCCGTCCATATGTGTCAGGCTGTCGCTGCGGATGAAGAAAGGCGTGCCGAAGGTGTGGATCAGGCGATCGACGGCGAGCGAACGGCCGGCGACGATCGGAACCTTCGCCGCAGCGACCGGGCCCAGCTCTGCATCGTCCACCTGGGCATCGCGGAAGAAGATGTAGGAGCGGTTGTGCCAGAGGATCTCGTCGATCCGATCCGGGTTGCGCGCCAGCCAGCTCCGGATCGACCCCATAGACACCGTCGCTGGATCGATTTCACCGCGTTCGATCAGAAGCTTGCCGATCGGCGAAAAGCGATGGCCGGTCTTGGCCGCATAGGTTATGCGCCGCACCGAGCCGTCCGGGTAAAGGAGCCGGGCAGCCCCCTGCACGTGGATGAAGAAGACATCGACCTTCGAGCGCGCATAGGCGATCTCGAGGTTTCGCCCGTCGAGAAGGCCCTGATCGATGGCCTGGCGATCGGGGTATTCCTCGATCTTGCCCTCCCGCATGCGGCCGAACGCGAAATAGGGGTCGAAACCTGCTGGCCGGTTTGCGTCGTCCATGTCGACCATGTCGTCGGGGCGACGGTAGAAGGGATAGCGGAAGTCGGCGTCAGGCTTGCCTCGCACCTCCACTTCCGGCTCGTAGTAGGCCGTGACGAAGCCCCTTTCGCCCTGCCTGTTCTCGATTAGGAACGGCTGGAACCAGTCCTCGAAGAAGGCCCGGGCCTGCGAAGGCCCGGAAGGCGTTGTCCCTGCAGCCGCATTCAACGCGGGAAGCAGATCCGCGGCAGCAACTCCCAACAGCCCTGTGCGATAGGGTTTGGTGGCGACGATGTGATCGCGACAGCGCGCCATCGCTCCGAACAGCGCGGAGGGATCATCTTCCGTCCATCCGGGCAGATCCGAAAAAGCGACCGGTTTCAGACGGAAGTCCATCGTTTTGCCAATCAGCCTTCGGATTCGGTGGCGATCAGCTTCCAGTTGGGATCGCGCGAACGGACATCGCGGGCGAAGGTCCACAGGTCGTTGACCTCCGCGACCATTTCGGCATCGCCGTCGATCAGGCCGCCTGCCTTGTCGTAGGTCGCCGAAATCAACTGGCTGATGATGCGCAGCGTGATGTTGATCTCGTTGTCCTTCACCTCGGCACTGACGATATCGGCCTTCTCGATGCCGACGAAGCTGGACTTGACCACTTCGCCCTTGCCCTCGCGCTCGCTGATGGCTCCGTCAAACCCTTCATAGACCTCGCGGGAAAGCAGGTTCTTGAGGGTCTTGCGATCGCCATCGGCAAAAGCCACGACAATCATTTCGTAGGCCATCTTGGCACCGTTGACGAATTCCTTCGGGTCGAAGGACGGGTCGGCGTCGACCACGCGGCGCAGGGAATCGTTCAGCGGTGTTCCGGTCGGCGTAAAGGCATCGACAACGGCATAGGCGCCCTCTTCGCCGTCCGCGCCATCGCGCCGCGGCAGGGTCACGACCTTGCCGCGATCCGGCCCCGGCGCGCCCTCAGAGTTCTCGCGACGGGAATAGGGATCGAAGGGCGGCTTTTCATTCCCCGTTCGGCGGCCGAGAACATTGCGCAGCTGCAGGAAAATCACAACGGCCGCCACAAGGAAGAAAATCGTTACAAAGTCGAATGAGCCCATATCGGTCCGGAACCACCGTTCATCTTTTCTGATCTGCACCCCATATAATCTGCTCACGCACATTCTTCAAATGCGCGTGAGCACCCGATGGTCG
The DNA here is from genome assembly GCF_013378445.1 of Mycoplana rhizolycopersici. Taxonomy (GTDB): domain Bacteria; phylum Pseudomonadota; class Alphaproteobacteria; order Rhizobiales; family Rhizobiaceae; genus Mycoplana; species Mycoplana rhizolycopersici. Next base: position 493,958 of record NZ_JABXYK010000001.1, on the reverse strand, counting down.
AATGGCCATCACTTAACCTTGACCACCATCGATGGCGCGCAGACAAGCGAACCCGGCATGGTCTACAAGTAAGCCTTCCATGCAGTCAGGCAACAGACAATGACACGAATCTTCATCGCCATCCTCATCCTGCTTCTTCCGCTGATCGAAATCGCCGGCTTCGTGATCGTCGGGCGGCAGATCGGGCTTTTGGCAACACTTCTTCTCGTCATCGCCTCAGCCGTAATTGGAATGGCGATCCTGAGAAGGCAAGGCTTTCAGGCCTTGTCCAAACTACGCCAACAGAACTTGCCGCGCGACCTTCCAGCCGAGAAGTTCTTCGACACCGCCATGGTCCTGCTTGCCGGACTGCTTCTGATCGTGCCCGGGTTCTTCACGGATATCATCGCAATCCTGGTGCTTGTGCCCTTCGTCCGCACCTTCATTGCCCGCCGCCTTGCCGCGCGCGCCGTCGTCGTCAATTTCGAGGCCTCGACCGATCCTCGCGGGTCGCGTCCGCAACAGCTGCGCACGATCGATCTCGACACGGACGATTATAATCGCGACGAGCCGCGCTGAGGCCGATGCCCGCCAGGGCCGGCAGGGTTGTAAGCCCCCGGTCGAAATGCTAGATGGCTGCCACGATTTTTACGTCTCGAGGAAAGAACAATGGCAACCGAAAACGAAGCGGCCAACAACGCGGCCAGCCCGTCCCTCAACATCCTGGCGCAGTATGTGAAGGACCTTTCCTTTGAAAACCCCGGCGCTCCGCGCTCGCTGCAGGCGCGCGAGAAGGCTCCGTCGATCAACATCAACGTGAACGTCAATGCCAATCCGCTGACGGAAACGGAATTCGACGTCGTTCTGACGCTGAACGCCGAGGCCAAGGACGACGGCAAGGTTCTTTTCAACGCGGAACTGGCTTATGGCGGCGTCTTCCGCATCTCCGGTTTCCCACAGGAGCACATGCTGCCGGTTCTCTTCATCGAATGCCCGCGCCTGCTGTTCCCGTTCGCCCGCCAGATCATTGCCGATGCGACCCGCAACGGCGGCTTCCCGCCGCTGATGATCGACCCCATCGATTTTGCGCAGATGTTCCAGCAGCGCATGGCCGAAGAGCAGCTGAAGGCCAAGGTCGCCGGCAACACCAACTGATCCGTCACAGGATGGAAACTGAAAACGCCCGGTTCTGCCGGGCGTTTTTCGTTTGGGCTTTCAGTCCTGGTCTCCGGGTTCAGGCCGGTATTTCAGCCAGATCGCCTTGTCGCCCATCTTCTCGACCATTGCCGCATGCGCGGAAATCTCGATTTCGCTGATTCGCTGCGGCAAGGGTCTTGGGCGCTGTTCGATCGGCAGGACAATCTCCTCGCCATCCGCCTGGTCCAGCCGCTCACGCTGTTCGGCGACGCCAAGCCCGAGGGCGGCCTGCCTGCCGCCGATCATTTCGATGTAGACCTCGGCCAGAAGCTCGGAGTCGAGGAGTGCGCCGTGTTTTGTCCGATGCGAATTGTCGATGCCATAGCGCCGGCAGAGCGCATCGAGCGAGTTCGGCCCCATCGGATGCTTGCGACGCGCCAGCGCCAGCGTGTCCGTCACGCGGTCAGCTGGCACCGGTGGAATTCCGAGACGCTCGAACTCCGCGTTGATGAAGCCCATGTCGAAGGTGGCATTGTGGGCCACCCAACGGGCATCTGCAAAGAAGGACTGCAGGTCCTCGGCGATTTCTGCGAAGGGAGGCTTGTCCTTCAGGAACTCGTCAGTGATCCCATGAACGGCCAACGCGTCCGGATGCACCTTCTTGTCGCCCGGATTGATATAGACATGGAAAGTGCGCCCGGTCGGAAAATGATTGTCGAGCTCGACCCCGCCGATTTCGATGACGCGGTCGGAGCGACTGTCGAGGCCGGTGGTTTCCGTATCGAAGATGATCTCACGCATCGGCGTCGCTTTCCTGAATGAGTGTGCCGAGGATTTGTTTCACCTGTTCGCGCGCCGCATCAAGCCCGTTGTCCGTGTTGACCACAAAATCCGCACGCGCCCGCTTTTCGACATCCGGCAGCTGCCGTGACAAAAGCATGGCGAATTTTTCCTCGGTCATGCCCGGACGGGCCATCACACGCTGCCTCTGCACGTCGGGCGAACAACTGACGACGACGACCTTATCCACCCGCCGCTCGCCTCCGGTCTCGAACAGCAGCGGAATGTCAAGCACGACAAGACGAGTTCCGGCCGTGCGTTGCGCCTCCAGAAAGGCTGCCTCCTTCTGCCGGACGAGCGGGTGAATGATCCGTTCCAGACGGTTGAAACCATCCGGGCTTTTGGCCAGTTCGGCTGCCAGCGCCTTGCGATCGACGGCGCCGGATACGATCGCTGCCGGAAATGCTTCGCCGACCGGCCCGACCGCCTCGTTCGCATAGAGCTCGTGTACGGCCGCATCCGCATCATGCACGGGCACGCCCAGATCACGGAACATGCCGGCCGTCGTCGACTTGCCGGTCCCGATCGATCCTGTCAGCCCGACGATGATCATCCGTGCCGCTCCATGTCGTCGACGATGACCTGGCGCAACGCGGCATCCACTGTCGGCCGGACGCCGAACCACTTTTCGAAGCCGGGCGTTGCCTGATGCAGCAGCATTCCCAGCCCATCGACGGTGGCTAAGCCCTGGCGTTCCGCCTGGACGAGGAACGGCGTCTTCAATGGCACGTAGACGATGTCGGTGACGATCGCGCCGGGCACCAGCCCGCTGAAGTCGATGTCCGGCGCCGCGTCGCCGTCCATACCTAGCGAGGTCGTGTTCACGAAGAGGCCGGCTCCGCTCATCACTTCGCGAAGCGCTTCCATCGGATGTGCATATATCCTTGAGCCAAAGCGGTCTGCGAGTTCCTGCGCTCTCCCAACCGTGCGGTTCAGGACGTGGATCTCACTGATGCCACGGTTACGCAAGGCCTGCAGAATTGCCCGGCTTGCGCCGCCGGCGCCGAAAACGACCGCTCGATCGATGCGGTCCCAGCCCGAGGCCTGCTCGTCCAGATTGGAAACGAAGCCGTGACCATCGGTGTTGGTCGCATGCAGCCTGCCCTCTTCGATCCAGATCGTGTTACTGGCGCCAAGCTCTTCGCTGAGCGCATCAGGTCGATCGACGAGCTGAAATGCTGCCTCCTTGTGCGGGATCGTGACGTTGCCGCCGACAAAGGCGCGGTCCTCCCCTCTGAGGCTTGCGACGAAATCGGGAAATGCGGCGGGGGTGACGTCGATCGGCCTGTAGCTTCCTGCAATCCCAAACTTCTCCAACCAATGGCCGTGGATCAGAGGCGAGCGGGAATGCTTGATCGGATGCCCGACCACGAAGGCATAGTTAACAAATGTTTCACGTGAATCACGCATCGATCGCCCCCATCGATCTCAGTTGCGCCAGGAGCGGCAACATCGGAAGGCCGATGATGGTGAAATAGTCACCCTCGATCCTCTCGAACAGCTGTATGCCCTCGCCTTCCAACTGGTATGCCCCGACGCTGCCCAACACGCGTTCCCCCACCCGTGCCAGGTGGCGATCGATGAAGTCCGCACTCAAGGGACGCATTGTCAGACTGGCGGTGGAGACGTGACGCCAAGCCACCTCTCCGCCCACAGCGATCACCACGCCGCTGTTCAGCGCGTGGGTCCTGCCTGACAGGGCAAGAAGGTGCTCTCTCGCCCCCAAAATGCCTTCCGGCTTGTGAAACACCCGATCGGCCAGCGACAGCGTCTGGTCGGAACCTATCACCAGTCTTCCCGGATGGCGCACGGATACCGCCGTTGCCTTCGCCTCTGCCAGATGCAGGGCGACATCTGCGGGCGACGGTGCCTGCCGTTCCAGTTCGCTTTCGATTGCACGTTCGTCGATTTCTGGCGAAAAGGCGTCGAACGTCAGTCCGGCGTTTTCCATCAGCATCTTCCTGAACGGACTTTGCGAGGCGAGGATGAGGCGGTGTTTCTGCGGCACTGTCATGGCGAAGCTCTTGGTCTTTGGGTCTGAGGGCTTACCGAAGCTTCGGTCTCAGGGCAACAATTGCTGCAGCGGTCTCCTCGATGGAACGACGCGTGACGTCGATTACGGGCCAATTGTTGCGCGCGCAGAGCATGCGCGCGTATTTCAGCTCCTCGGCGATCTGCGCCCTGTCAGTGTAGTCCTCGCCCTTGAAATCCTTCGCAGCACCGAGGACGCGGTTGTGACGTATCTGGGCGATGCGATCGGTCGTCGCAATAAGCCCCACCACCAGCGGGCGAGCCACCTGGGAGAGACGTTCCGGCAGGGGCACGTCGAGGACGATCGGAATGTTCGCCGTCTTGATGCCGCGGTTGGCAAGATAAATGCTGGTCGGCGTCTTCGACGTCCTGCTGATGCCGACCAGAATGACATCCGCCTCCTCCAGGTCGGCCGGCAGCTGACCGTCGTCGTGATCCATGGTGAAGTTGAGCGCCTCGATACGGGCGAAATATTCCGCGTCCATCACGTGTTGCGCCCCCACCCGACGACGAGAGGTCGCACCGAGATAGGACTGAAAGACGTCAAGGATGGGCTCAAGCACGGACACACAGGGCAGCCCCATCTCGCGGCAGCGCTGATCTATGATGGCGGAAAGCTCCCGGTCGACGATCGTGTAGAGCACGATGCCCGGCGCACTGTCGATCGCGTCGAGGACCGGTGTCAGCTGCTTTCGATTACGAATGAGGGGGTAGACGTGTTCGAGCGCCTGCGACGCCTGGAATTGGGCAGCCGCGGCCCTCCCCGCCGCAATCAGCGTCTCACCCGTCGAATCGGAGATCAGATGCAGGTGAAAGTAGTTTTTGGGGTTCTCCACATGATCCTCGGCAGGCTGTTGATAGGGTGGGATAGGATGACCGAAGAATCCGCCTCGCGACCCACCCCCGTGGAAAAGTCTCGATTTTTCCACAATTCGGTTTTTGCGGGATCGATTTCCAGTGGCGATGTGGACAACTCCGCCGCGGCGACATTCTGTCACGCAAATCCTCACATTGTCCACAGGATAGCAAAAACGAGGATTAAACGAAGATTTTGAAATAAAAGGATTATTTCAGATATCCCGCAACCCTTCGTTCAGCTGCGTTTTTTTTGCGGTCTGCAGGATCGTTCCCACTTCGTCCGGGAAAGATGTGGACGGAATTTAATCCTTGATAGTCACCGACTCTAAGAAATAGAAACCTCTTCAATATAGATTTCTTTGATTAGAGGAGCCGCAGCGGTGGCGAGCGGAACGCGGAAGATTGTCGAGGTTCTGAACGGGAAGACCGTGTCTCCCCCACCAGTGTGGCTGATGCGCCAAGCCGGGCGTTATCTGCCGGAATATCGCGAGACGCGTTCCAAAGCCGGCAGCTTCCTTGATCTCTGTTATTCGCCCGATCACGCTGTCGAAGTGACTTTGCAGCCGATCCGGCGTTACGGCTTCGATGCTGCCATTCTCTTCTCCGACATCCTCGTCATTCCGGATGCCTTGAAACGACAGGTTCGGTTTGAAGAGGGGCATGGACCGCGATTGCAGCCGCTGACACCGGACGAGATACCGCCTCTTTCAAAGCTGGGGGTGATGGAGCACCTGGCACCGGTGATCGAGACGGTCGGACGCCTTCGCAAGGAATTGCCGCAGGAGACGGCCCTGCTGGGCTTCTGTGGCGCGCCCTGGACCGTTGCGACCTATATGATTGCCGGACAGGGTACGCCGGATCAGGCGCCGACGCGGCTCTTCGCCTATAAGGAGCCAAAAACGTTCGCACTGCTGCTCGATATCCTGGCCGAGAAATCCGCCGAATACCTGATCGCACAGATCGATGCCGGGGCGGACGCCGTGCAGATCTTCGATTCCTGGGCAGGCGTGCTTGGCGAGCATGAATTTGCTGCCTACGCCGTCAAGCCGGTACGGCGCATCGTCGATATAGTCCGGGCCGCGCGTCCGCAGGCAAAGATCATTGCCTTCGCCAAGGGAGCGGGTTTGTTCCTGCGCGAATACCGCCAGCAGACCGGCGCCGATGCGATCGGCCTGGACTGGACCATCCCACTTTCGATGGCGGTGGAATTGCAGAAGGACGGACCGATACAGGGCAATCTCGACCCGCAGCGCGTCGTTGCCGGTGGCGCCGCTTTGCACGAGGGCATCGATGCGATCCTGTCTGCACTTGGAAACGGCCCGCTGATTTTCAATCTCGGCCACGGGATCACCCCTCAGGCCGACCCGGCCAACGTTGCCGACCTCGTGCAGCGTGTTCGGAGCTACCGCTCGTGAGCGAGCAGCAGACGGGCCGACGGGCCGGTCGGCGCGCGGCGATCCGCGCCGTATCCGTCATCGTTGTCTTCGCTGCGATTGCAGCGATGCTGATCGCCCATCCGCCGGACGACCTCTATCTCTGGATCAAGGCGTTTCACGTTGTCGCCGTCATCTCCTGGATGGCCGGCCTGCTCTACCTGCCGCGCCTGTTCATCTATCACACCGACGCTGCGGCTGGATCGGATGCTGCGGAAACCTTCAAGACGATGGAGAACCGCCTCTATTTCGTCATCATGAACCCGGCCATGATGCTGAGCTGGGTTCTCGGCCTCTATCTCGCCTGGTCGGTCTACGGCTTCCACGGAGGCTGGCTGCATGCAAAGTTGGCCTTCGTCCTGGTTCTGACCGGATTTCATGTCTTCCTTGGCCGTTCTGTCAGGGCCTTCAGCCGCGACGAGAACCGTATCAGCCCGCGGGGCTGGCGTTTTCTCAACGAGATGCCGGCGCTCCTGATGGTGGCGATCGTCATTTTCGTCGTCGTCAAGCCGTTCTGAGGCGAGCGCTATGCGGGTCCCAACGGGGAAATTTTCGGAGCCCCTTGCGGGCGTGGCAATGAAGCGCTATTTTCGCAACATCTCATCTCTCGTGGCATGTGTACCTGCTTCGTGAACTGCTCCCCCTGCAGCTCAGTCTTGACTCGCACGCCAATCCCCATCCTGAAATTACGCATGGTCCCCCCTTCATGGCTGAAATGAAGCTTCAAGAACTGAAAAATAAGACGCCGACCGATCTTCTGGCCTTTGCCGAATCACTCGAGGTCGAGAACGCCAGCACGATGCGCAAGCAGGAGCTGATGTTCGCAATCCTGAAGATGCTGGCCGCGCAAGATACGGAAATCATCGGCGAGGGCGTGGTCGAAGTGCTTCAGGATGGCTTCGGCTTCCTTCGCTCCGCCAATGCGAACTATCTTCCCGGCCCGGATGATATCTACATCTCCCCCTCGCAGATCCGACGGTTTTCGCTGAAAACTGGCGACACCGTCGAAGGCCCGATCCGGGGTCCGAAGGAGGGCGAGCGCTACTTCGCGCTGCTGAAGGTAAACACGATCAATTTCGACGATCCGGAAAAGATCCGCCACAAGGTCCACTTCGATAATCTGACGCCGCTTTATCCGAATGAGCGTTTCAAGATGGAGCTGGAAGTTCCGACTTCGAAGGACCTTTCGTCGCGTGTCATCGACCTGGTTGCCCCGCTCGGCAAGGGTCAGCGCGGGCTGATCGTCGCGCCGCCACGTACAGGCAAGACGGTTCTTTTGCAGAACATCGCCCACTCGATCACTGCCAACCACCCGGAATGTTATCTGATCGTCCTTCTGATCGATGAGCGTCCGGAAGAAGTGACCGACATGCAGCGCTCGGTGAAGGGCGAAGTGGTGTCCTCAACGTTTGACGAGCCCGCCACGCGCCACGTGCAGGTGGCCGAGATGGTCATCGAGAAGGCCAAGCGTCTGGTCGAGCACGGCCGTGACGTGGTTATCCTGCTCGACTCGATCACCCGCCTCGGACGGGCCTACAATACGGTCGTTCCGTCATCGGGCAAGGTTCTGACCGGCGGCGTGGACGCCAACGCGCTGCAGCGTCCGAAGCGGTTCTTCGGTGCGGCGCGCAATATCGAGGAAGGCGGCTCGCTGACGATCATTGCCACCGCGCTGATCGACACTGGCAGCCGCATGGACGAAGTGATCTTTGAAGAATTCAAGGGCACTGGCAACTCCGAAATCGTCCTCGACCGCAAGGTTGCCGATAAGCGGATCTTCCCGGCAATGGACATCCTGAAGTCGGGCACCCGTAAGGAAGACCTGCTCGTACCGCGTCAGGATCTGCAGAAGATATTCGTACTGCGCCGGATTCTTGCGCCGATGGGAACGACGGATGCCATCGAATTCCTCATCGACAAGCTGAAGCAGACGAAGAACAACGGCGACTTCTTCGAGTCGATGAATACATAAGCCGGATTCTTATCCGGATTCGCATGAATACGGCGAAGCACCTCTAAGGGCGCTTCGCCGTTTTCTATTTGAGGACGCGTGGTGTCTCCTATCCTAATGCAGGCAAAACTGGACTGGGCCGCGCCAATGTTGTATCGACGCGCTCGGTCGGCCATGGCGGCAGATGTGGATACTGCCCGGCCTGGATGCCTCTGGTGAAATATGGTCAGCAACGACACAATCTTCGCGCTTTCGAGCGGCGGGCTTCCGTCCGGCGTTGCTGTCGTGCGCATCAGTGGACCCCAATGTGCAGGCGCCGTTGAAACGATCGCCGGCGCTCTGCCTCCTGCAAGGAAGGCAAGCCTAAGATCGATTCGAAACCGAAACGGTCTTCTGCTCGATCAAGGTCTCGTGATCTATTTTCCCGGGCCGGCGTCATTTACGGGTGAAGACTCTGCAGAACTGCATGTCCATGGTGGGCGAGCCACGGTACGTGCGGTTCTCGATGAACTTGGCGACCTACCCGGCCTGCGCGCTGCTGATCCGGGCGAATTCAGTCGACGTGCGTTTCATAACGGCAAGCTTGATCTGGTCGAGATCGAGGGGCTGGCGGATATTGTTGCCGCGCAGACCGAAATGCAGCGCCGGCTTGCCATTGAACATGCTTCTGGCGGACTGTCGAATCTCTACGGTGCATGGGCTAGACGCCTGACACATGCGCGCGCGATGATCGAAGCGGAACTGGATTTCGCCGACGAGGACGACATACCGGGCGCGATCGGTCACACCATTAGAGCGGACCTGGAAGATCTTGCATCTGTGATGCGCAAGCACCTGCGCGGGAGCCGCACGGCCGAAATTATTCGGGACGGCTTGACCGTGGTAATTACCGGATCTCCGAATGTCGGAAAGTCGAGCCTGCTCAACTACCTCGCAAATCGTGACGTGGCGATCGTGACGGATATTCCGGGGACGACCCGCGATATTGTTTCGGTCGATCTAGATCTCGACGGCTTCGCAGTTAGACTGGTCGACACCGCCGGTATTCGCGAGACGACCGAACTTGTCGAGCGTGAGGGCATTCGTCGCGCCAAAGCTGCAGTCGAAACAGCGGATCTGGTGCTTCATCTCGTCGGACCCGAAGAAGGAACGATACCCGCGGAGGGTACCAGTGCTCAGACTATCCGCGTCTTCACCAAACAGGATATCGGCATAGGGCGTGTGCCGAGGGACGGTGAGATTGCTATATCGACGCTGACCGGTGCGGGTATTGACCTGCTACTTGCATGTGTTAGGTCGAGATTGCCGGATTTGACGGACGCGTCAGCCTTTGCAATCCCCTCACGGCAACGGCACAATGAGACGCTTAATGAGGCGGTCAGGGCAATTGAGAACGCTCTACAGATAAGTGACGACCTGGAATTGCAGGCAGAATGGCTCCGGGTGGCAGCGACTGAGATCGGGCGTATAACGGGACGTGTCGACGTCGAGAACCTGCTCGACGTGATCTTTTCCGAATTCTGCATCGGCAAATGATTCACGTGAAACATGTAATGCAACGAAAGCGAGTCGAGTTTTAACGTTTCACGTGAAACGATTCATCGACCCACCAGATAAACGGACATGCAGCATGAGATATGATGTCATCGTCATCGGCGGCGGGCATGCAGGTTGCGAAGCGGCGGCCGCAGCATCGCGCGCCGGAGCCAGCACGGCGTTGCTAACCCATTCGCGGCAAACGATCGGCGTTATGTCCTGCAATCCCGCCATCGGTGGCCTTGGCAAGGGACATCTCGTGCGAGAAGTGGATGCGCTGGACGGATTGATGGGACGCGTGGCCGATCGCGCCGGAATCCAGTTTCGTCTGCTGAACCGCCGTAAAGGACCAGCAGTCCGCGGACCGCGCACGCAGGCCGATCGTCGGCTCTACCGCACGGCGATGCAGGCAGAAATTGAAGCGACCGCCAATCTCGACGTCATCGAGGGTGACGCCTACGACATCGAGATCGAAAGAAATCAGATCGCCGCGGTCATCACCAAGGATGGCCGCCGCATCCCCTGTGCGGCCGTCGTGCTGACGACGGGGACTTTCCTGCGTGGCCTTATTCATCTCGGAAGCGAAACCACACCGGCCGGACGAGTCGGCGAGCAGCCATCCTTGGGGCTTTCCGAGACGCTGTCGCGGCTCGGTTTGCGCCTCGGCCGGTTAAAAACGGGAACGCCGGCACGCCTCTCCGGTAAGACGATTGCTTGGGACAGGGTCGGGCGCCAGGCCGCTGATGACGACCCGGTACCGTTCTCGTTCATGACGGATAGGATTACAAATCCGCAGATCGAGTGTGGCGTGACGCGCACCACGGCGGAAACGCACCGGATCATCGAGGAGAATATTGGGCAGTCCGCCATGTACTCCGGCCAGATCAAAGGGGTAGGTCCGCGTTACTGCCCGTCTATCGAGGACAAGATTGTCCGTTTCGGAGAACGAGACGGGCATCAGATCTTTCTGGAGCCAGAAGGCTTGGACGACGACACCGTGTATCCGAACGGTATCTCCACGTCGCTGCCAGCTGTGGTGCAGGCCGCGTTCATCCGCACGATTCCCGGACTGGAGAATGTGGAGATCCTGCAGCCTGGTTATGCAATCGAATATGATCACGTTGATCCGCGCGAACTGTCGCTCGGACTGGAAGTGACAAAAATGCCCGGCCTCTTCCTGGCCGGCCAGATCAACGGAACTACAGGTTACGAGGAAGCGGCAGCACAGGGTTTGGTTGCCGGCGTCAATGCCGCACGCAAGGTTGGCGGTCAGGCTCCCTATCATTTCAGCCGTACGAACAGCTATATCGGCGTGATGATCGATGATCTGACGTCGCGGGGCGTGGCAGAGCCCTACCGGATGTTTACCTCGCGCGCCGAGTATCGACTGTCATTGCGCGCGGACAACGCGGACCTGCGACTGACGCCGATCGGGATCGAGCTTGGCATCGTGACGGATGAACGGCGATCGCGGTTTTCTGGCTGGCAGGTAGAGCTGGGACACTTCCGTGACTTGGCGCAGTCGCTGTCAGTTACACCAAGCCAGGCGCAGCAATATGGTATCCGTCTCAATCAAGATGGGCAGCGTCGAAGCGCCTACGACTTGTTGTCCTACAGTGAGCACTCCATCGCCACGCTGGCGCCGATCTGGCCAGAGCTGGCTGCTATCCCAGACCGCACACGTGAAGCTTTGGAGATCGAGGCTGGCTATGCCGTCTATATGAATCGCCAGGCCAGCGATATTGCTGACGTGCAACGAGAAGAGCAGCGGATGATTCCGGTCGAGTTCAGTTTCGATGACCTGCCCGGCTTGTCGAATGAATTGCGTGTGAAGCTCAATCGTGATCGTCCGGCGAATGTTGCGCAAGCGTCGCGTATCGACGGGATGACGCCGGCTGCTATTTCGCTTCTGCTGGCCGCTCTAAGACGAGCGGAGACACATGAACTTGCCAAAGGCCAAGGTATTGCCCGATGAAAGTTGAGGATATCTCGCTTGGCGACTTGAATGTTTCACGTGAAACGGAAGAGCGCTTGCGAACATTTATTCTGCTTTTCGACAAGTGGGCGCGAACCATCAATCTCGTGGCGCCATCGACATTGCAGGACTTTGGCGCCCGGCATATCCGGGACAGTGCCCAGATTTTTTCGCTTTCACCCCAGCCGTTGACATGGGTCGATCTGGGCAGTGGCGGTGGTTTTCCGGGCATCATTACGGCCATTCTTCTGCATGAGGCCGGTGGTGGTTGGGTTCACCTGATCGAGAGCAACAACAAGAAGGCTGCATTTTTGCGCCAGGCGATCGGGGAAACCGGTGCGCGAGCCAGCGTCCATCCGATCCGCATTGAGGCATCGCCGGACGTCGTCACCGATTGCGATGCCATATCAGCCAGGGCGCTGGCCGAGCTCCCGCTTCTCCTGAAATACGCGTCGCCATGGATGAATCGCAACAAGGCTTGCCGTGCTTTCTTTCACAAAGGGCGGGATTACCAGATCGAAGTGGACAAAGCCCGTGGTGAGTGGGCATTCGATCTGATAAAACACCAGAGCGTCGTTGAGCATGATTCTGTCGTGCTGGAGATAACGGGGCTTTCGCGCAGCGGTCAGTGACGGCGGATCCATATGGCAAGCCATTCCAACAGAATTATCACTATCGCCAACCAAAAGGGCGGCGTCGGCAAGACCACAACCGCGATCAATCTCGCGACGGCGTTGGCTGCCATTGGCGAAAGCGTGCTGATCGTCGATCTGGATCCGCAGGGCAATGCCAGTACCGGGTTGGGCATCGATCGGCGGGATCGCAAACTGTCCTCCTATGATCTATTGATGGGGACGCACGGGATTTTCGATATTGTGCAGCAGACGGCTGTCCCCAATCTCTCGATCCTGCCTTCGACGATGGATCTTCTGGGTATCGAAATGGAGATTGCCGGCGAAAGCGATCGGGTCTTCCGTCTGCGTCGCGCCCTCTTTTCCGAAGAGGCGGCACAGTACTCCTATATCCTCGTGGACTGCCCGCCGTCGTTTAATCTGTTGACCATGAACGCGATGACGGCCGCACATTCCGTTCTGGTGCCGTTACAATGCGAGTTCTTTGCGCTGGAGGGGCTGAGCCAGTTGCTCGAGACGGTCGACCAGATCCGCCGGACGGTCAATCCGTCGCTGGACATTCAGGGGATCGTGCTGACCATGTACGATTCGCGCAACAATCTCGCGCTCCAGGTCGTCAATGACGTTCGTACGCATCTAGGCGAGAAGGTCTATCATACGCTGATCCCGCGTAATGTCCGTGTTTCGGAGGCCCCGTCCTACGGCAAGCCTGCGATCCTCTATGATCTCAAGTGCGCCGGCAGTCAGGCCTATCTGCAACTGGCCTCCGAAGTGATCCAGCGCGAGCGGCAGCGAAAAGCGGCATAACTGTTATCGGAAGTAGTAGAGATGAACGACGACAACTCGAAGCGGCGGCTTGGCCGAGGTCTGGCTGCCCTGATCGGAGAGATGGACCAGCCGGTGGCGATCGGTACCGCAGCCGCGGAAGCAACGGTCAATCCGGATCGCATGGTTCCGATCGAGTTCGTTGGCCGAAATCCGCGCAACCCTCGCCGCTATTTCGACGAGGCGGAACTGCAGGATCTCGCCGCTTCGATCCGCCAACATGGCATCGTACAGCCTGTTGTGGTGCGGACGATCGCGCCCGAGCGATTTGAAATAATCGCCGGCGAACGGCGGTGGCGGGCGGCGCAGCTGGCGGGTTTTGTTGAAATTCCGGTCATAGTCCGGGATGTCGACGACAGAACCGCACTGGAAATTGCGATCGTCGAGAACGTCCAGCGTTCGGATCTCAATCCGTTGGAAGAGGCATTGGGATACGATCAACTGATTGCGGAGCATGGATATACGCAGAACGATCTGGGTGAGATCATTGGCAAGAGCCGAAGCCACGTGGCCAATAGTCTGCGTCTTCTGAAGCTGCCGGAACCGGTGCGTGACATGCTCGCCTCCGGCGCGCTCTCTGCGGGCCATGCGCGTGCGCTGGTGCCCACCTCGGATCCCGTGCAATTGGCAAAGACGATCGTTGCCAAGGGGCTCTCCGTGCGCGACGCCGAGCGTATCGCGCAGAACGATATCAAGGCGCAGTCCGATCCTGAACACGGCCGTCGTGCGGCCCAGAAGGACGACAAGGACGCTGATACCCTGGCTTTGGAGCGCACGCTGTCCGACAGCCTCGGACTCGAGGTTTCCGTCAGCCACAAAGCCAATGGCGGCTATCTCCGTATCAATTACAAGACGCTCGAGCAGCTGGAGGAGATCTGCCGCTTGCTCGAACGCCGTTGAGCCTGATGCGGGTCTCAGCCTCGCGCGGATTGCAGGACGGTTGAGAGAAGCGTCTGCATCGCAATCGTGCCTTCAAGGGACGATCTTTGCCGTGTCTGGAGTATGGCGGCCTGGAGGCGTGCGGTCTCGCGTCGGAGCGCCGGCAACTGCCATTTCCGTAAAGCCTGTTCGATGACGGGCTTGCGCCGAAAATGAAGGTGGCGGCCGAGTGTTCCCATGACCTGAGCGGCGTTTGCTCGCTTTTCGTCCATTTCAGCCCGCATCAGTTCGAGCAACTGGAACTGTCTGAGGCAGGCCTGCATGACGAGGAACACAGGCGTCTTCGACGCCGCAATCTTCTGCATGGATGCGAGAAACGTGCTCTGATCACCCTTCAGGATAGCGTCGACGGCGTCATCTACCGATATGGCACTGGCATCGCCAATCGCCGCTAGAACGTCCTCTTCCTCAACAACGGTGCGGCCGTGGCAATAAAGGGCCAGCTTGCGTATCTCGTTGCGCGAGGCGAGCCTGTCTCCGCCAATCGATTCCAGCAGACGCTGACGGGCGGCCGGTACGATGCGAAGGCCGGCTGACTCCAACTCGTTGTCGACAAGAGTGCTTAGTGCCCGTGTGTCGTCGGCGTAGCAGGGAATGGCGACCGCTCCCCGCGAGCTCTCGACGGCCTTGCGCAACGCCGAACCCTTCTTCAGATCGCCTGCTTCGATGAGCAAGGTGCAGCCCTGCGGTGGTTCCTTATTCAGGATCTCGATCGCATCCACCAGCGAGCGTTCGTTGCCGGCATCCTTTACCCATACGAGCCGATCGCCGCCGAAAAGTCCGATGGCATTCATTTCGTCCAGTAGCCGGCCGGGCGCTCCCTGCAGATCGGATGCTGTCGTGCGAAGCACGGCGAATGCATCGTCCAGTGCGACACCGGTCCTAGCGGCGAGCTGGCTGGCGCGTTCTGATACCAGGCCTCGATCGGGTCCATAGACCAGAAAGATGCCGCCGGACCGTGGCGCCCGCTGGAGAAAGCCATCGAACTCGTGCGATTTTACCTCGGTCATAGCCGGCTATCGGACGGCCAGCGCTGCGGCCACATCCGCCTTTACAAGCTCGGCCATCTCGCGCGCGGCACGATTTTCCGCGTCCCGGATGGCGCGCAACTTCGCAAATTCCTGCACGGGGAAATCGACGAGCGAAACGACCTGACGACGGCCCGAACGGATCGTTTCGCCGGATTCCATACGGGTCAGGTTATAGTCGGCGGTGACAACCAGTCGACCGGCGCGCGCAACGTCGTCCGACTGTGACAACAGCACGCCGAAATCGCGTGAACTGACGTTCAGTTCAAGGTGATAGGTCGGATTGGCAGGTTCGCCGGCTCCGCCGGCGAGAAGGAAGATCAACTCGTTGCGAACCCGCTGCTCGACGCGGTCTTCGGCTTCCGAGATGGAGACGGAAGCTGTTCCTGCGGCGGTGTTCGATCCGGTCGAATAGAGCGGTTTGACCTGACAACCACTGGTTAATGCGAGTGCTACGAGGCCGAACGCCGAAGCGAAAAGCCTCCTGCTGCGCGATCCCTCAGACAACAACATTCACGATCCTCTGCGGAACCACAATGATCTTCTTCGGCGTCTTGCCGCCAAGCGCGGCCTGAACCGATTCAAGAGCCAGAACAGCCGATTCGACGGTCATCTGATCCGCATCGCGGGCAATTGTCAAATCGCCGCGCTTCTTGCCGTTGATCTGGACCGGGAGTGTGATTTCGTTCTCGGCGACCAGTGCCTCGTCATAGGTCGGCCAGGGGCTGCGAGCGACCAGCTCGCTGGCGCCGACCGCCTTCCAGCACTCTTCGGCAAGGTGCGGCATCATCGGGGCGATGATCGCGATGAGGACCTCCACTCCTTCGCGCAGCGCGGACGCCATCTCGGCGGTTGCCTTGCCTTCGGCGGCCGCGGTGAGCGGTCCCGCCAGCGCGTTGACGTATTCGTAGATGCGGGCCACGGCCTTGTTGAAGGCAAGCTTGTCGTAGTCTGCCTGTACCGCCTTCAGCGTCTTGTGGGCGATACGCGAGAGCGCCAAGGCCTCACCGTCCCGACCGGGCGCGGGTGATGCCGCAGCAAGCGCGCCGGCAGCCTCGGAGATGAGACGCCAGATGCGCTGGACAAAGCGATGTGCGCCTTCGACGCCGGCTTCCGACCAGATGACGTCACGATCCGGCGGCGAATCCGACAGCACGAAGAACCGGGCGGTATCGGCGCCGTAGGAGGCAATGATGTCGTCCGGGTCGACCACGTTCTTCTTCGACTTCGACATCTTCTCGATCGAGCCGATGGTGATCTCTTCGCCGGATTCGACGTGCATGGCGTGCCGCTTGCCGTCGATCTCCTCGATACGGATATCAGCCGGGGTGACCCATTCGCGCTTGGCGCCCTCCCCGCGGCTGTAGGTTTCGTGCACGACCATCCCCTGGGTGAAGAGCCCCTTGAAGGGTTCCCTGACGTCCAGATGGCCCGCGACCTGCATGGCGCGGGTGAAGAAGCGCGAGTAGAGCAGGTGAAGGATCGCGTGTTCGATACCGCCGATGTACTGGTCCACCGGCAGCCATGCATTGGCAGCCGCCGGATCGGTCGGGCGGCTTTCCCAGGGCGCGGTAAAGCGCACGAAGTACCAGGACGAATCGACGAAGGTATCCATCGTATCGGTTTCGCGTCGCGCATCCTTGCCGCAGTGCGGGCATGCCACGTGCCGCCAGGTCGGGTGGCGGTCGAGCGGATTGCCCGGGCTGTCGAAGGTCACGTCGCCCGGCAGCTTGACGGGAAGATCCTGCTTCGGCACCGGAACGACGCCGCAATCTTCGCAATGGATGATCGGGATCGGGCAGCCCCAGTAGCGTTGGCGGGAAATGCCCCAGTCGCGCAGACGGAAGTTGACCTTGCGCTCGCCCTGCGGCGCATTGCCGACGGAAGCGGCGGCCAGCCGGTTCGCCACCACCTCGAAGGCGGCCTCGGTGGACAGCCCGTCGAGAAAGCGTGAATTGATCATCACGCCGTCGCCGACATAGGCCTCGTCGCCGATCGCAAAGCTTGCCGCTTCACCGCCTTCCGGCATGACGACCGGAACGACTGGAAGACCGTATTTGCGAGCGAAATCAAGGTCGCGCTGGTCGCCCGACGGGCAGCCGAATATGGCGCCCGTACCGTAGTCCATCAGCACGAAGTTGGCGACGTAGACCGGCAATTCCCAGCTGGCGTCGAACGGGTGGCGAACCCTGATACCGGTGTCGATGCCCTTCTTCTCCGCCGTTTCGAGTGCGGCAAGGGAGGTGCCTGCGCGTCGGGTTTCTTCGCAGAAGGCGGCGATCTCGGGATTGCGTGCGGCCGCATCCCGCGCCAGCGGGTGGTCGGCGGAAATCGCAATGAACGATGCGCCAAACAGCGTGTCCGGCCGCGTCGTATAGACCGTGACCTCGCTTTCGTCGGTCATGCCCGCGCGATCGCTGATCTCCCAGCGGATCATGAGGCCTTCGGAGCGGCCGATCCAGTTCTTCTGCATGAGCCGGACTTTCTCCGGCCACTGGTCGAGACTGTCGAGTGCTTCCAGCAGATCCTCGGAAAAATCGGTGATCTTGAAGAACCATTGGGTCAGCTCGCGCTGTTCCACCAGCGCGCCGGAGCGCCAGCCGCGACCGTCGATCACCTGTTCATTGGCAAGCACCGTGTTGTCGACCGGATCCCAGTTGACCTTGGACTGCTTGCGATAGACCAGCCCCTTCTCGAGCAGATCGAGAAACAGGTGCTGCTGGTGCTGGTAGTATTCGACGTCGCAGGTGGCGAATTCACGGGACCAGTCGAGCGAGAGGCCCATGGCCTTCAGTTGCGCCTTCATCGAGGCGATGTTCTGGTAGGTCCACGCGGCAGGGTGCACTCCACGTTCCATCGCGGCGTTTTCGGCCGGCATGCCGAAGGCGTCCCAGCCCATCGGGTGCAGCACGTTGAAGCCGCGGGCGCGCTTGTAGCGGGCAACGACATCGCCCATCGCGTAGTTCCGCACGTGGCCCATGTGAATGCGCCCGGATGGATAGGGGAACATCTCAAGGACATAGTATTTGTCGCGCGGATCGTCGTTCTTCGTCAGGAAGACGTTCTCTTCGTTCCATTTCGCCTGCCAGCGGGGCTCGGCATCGCGCGGGTTATAACGTTCGGTGGCCATGTCGTCGAATTTCCGGAAATTGGGGGCGAAGCCCTTACGAATATGTGGCGTGACCTTCACCATGAAACCGCAGTAGCGTCAAGTTTTGACGGCCGTTCGAGCGGCGGGGCGCGTCGTGCGATCTTGGCAAGCAGGCCTGATTTCGGTACGTCCGGGCCCGACATCAAGGAGTGGAGACAAGAATGGAAGTGGAAGAACGCCTGAACGAGGTTCGCGCCCGAATCCGCAAGGCCTCCGTCAATGGGGGTCGGGACGTCGACGCCGTGACGCTGGTCGCAGTTTCCAAGACCTTCGATGCCAATGCTATCCGGCCGGCCATAGCGGCAGGCCAGCGGGTCTTCGGCGAAAACCGTGTTCAGGAAGCGCAGGGCAAGTGGCCGGCCTTGCGCGAGGAAACGCCAGGGCTGGAACTGCACCTGATCGGGCCGCTGCAGTCGAACAAGACGGCAGAGGCTGTCGCACTTTTCGACGTGATCGAGACGATCGATCGCGAGAAGATCGCCCGCGCTGTTGCGGCTGAAATGCACCGGCAGTCCCGCCAGCCGCGCCTATACGTTCAGGTGAACACCGGCCTGGAGCCGCAAAAGGCGGGCATCGTGCCGGACGACGTCAAGGCTTTTGTCGCCTTCTGCTGTGACGAGCTTGGACTTTCGGTCGAAGGGCTGATGTGCATTCCGCCCGTGGACGAGAATCCCGGCCCCCATTTCGCGCTGCTGGCGAAGCTCGCCAAAGAGGCGGGCGTCGAACGCCTGTCGATGGGCATGTCCGGCGACTATGAGATTGCCGTTGCTTTCGGCGCTTCAAGCGTGCGTGTCGGGTCCGCGATTTTCGGCACCCGTTGAGCGGGCGCAGATCTGCTCGCGCGACTTGTCACGCATTCTTCCTACCCACCAATCCGCTCCTTTTCAGGCGCTGGAGCGCCGGGGCCGACTTCTAGCCCAATGGTCTTACTTCCCTGCCCGCGGGGAGTTTTCTATCCTTTCTTCCGGAGGGGCCGTTACGGCGGCCATGCAAGTTCGGGAGGAGATGTCATGGCGAGCAGCTATGCAAAGACCTATGCCGGCTGGAAGGCCGATCCGGAAGGCTTCTGGAGCGGTGCTGCCGCCGCAATCGACTGGTTCAAAACGCCTGCCAAGACGTTTGACGGCGAGCGCGGGGTCTATGGCCGGTGGTTTCCGGACGGCGAGACGAATACCTGTTTCAACTGCGTCGACCGACATGTCGCGGCAGGCCGCGGCGACCAGGCCGCTTTGATCTACGACAGCCCGGTGACCGGGCAGAAGCGGTCCTACACCTATCGCGAGGTGTTGACGCAGGTGGAGGGCGTCGCCGCCGTTCTTCTTGGGCTCGGCGTCGATCGAGGCGACCGGGTCATCATCTACATGCCGATGGTGCCCGAGGCGGTGTTCGCCATGCTGGCCTGTGCCCGCATCGGTGCGGTCCATTCCGTCGTCTTCGGCGGCTTTGCGGCAAACGAGCTCGCGACGCGGATCGATGACTGCCGGGCGAAGGTGGTGATTTCGGCGAGCTGCGGCGTCGAACCGGGTCGCATCGTCGCCTACAAGCCGCTGCTCGATGCAGCGATCGAGCTGGCTGCGCACAAACCGGAGCATTGCCTCATCCTGCAGCGGCCGGAACTGTCTGCCGCCATGAGTGCCGGACGGGACATCGATTTTGCCGATGCAGTTACCGAAGTCCTGACTGAAGGTACGGTTGTGCCGTGCGTATCCCTGGGTGCGACGGAGCCGCTCTACATTCTCTACACGTCCGGAACGACCGGGCAGCCGAAGGGCGTGTTGCGCGACAATGGCGGCCATATGGTGGCCCTCGCCTGGAGCATGCAGCATTTCTACGGTGCCCGGCCCGGCGAAGTTTTCTGGGCGGCTTCCGACATCGGTTGGGTGGTCGGCCATTCCTATATCGTCTATGGGCCGCTTCTGAACGGCAGCACGACCGTGCTCTATGAAGGCAAGCCCGTCGGCACCCCGGACGCCGGCGCCTACTGGCGGGTGATCGAGGAACATGGGGTTCGAGTGCTCTTTACCGCGCCGACGGCCTTCCGGGCCATTCGCAAAGACGATCCGTCGGGAAGCCTGATTGCGGGATACGATCTTTCCTCCCTGCGCGCTTTGTTTCTCGCCGGCGAGCGCGCCGATCCCGATACGCTCCAATGGGCCGAACAGGTGCTGCTTGTTCCTGTAATCGACCATTGGTGGCAGACGGAAAGCGGCTGGCCGATGGCCGGCAATCCGCTGGGCCTGGGCCTGCTTCCGGTGAAGCATGGTTCCCCGACCGTTCCCCTCCCCGGCTACGAGATCCATGTGCTGGACGATGCGGGGCACGCGGTCGCGGCGGGCGCGCTCGGCAATATCGCGGTGAAACTGCCCCTGCCCCCCGGTTGCCTGCCGTCGTTCTGGAATGCCGACGAGCGTTTTCGCTCGGCCTGCCTTGCGGAGTTTCCCGGCTACTACAAGACGTCCGATGCCGGTTTCATTGACGAGGACGGCTATCTCTTCATCATGTCGCGCACCGACGATATCATCAATGTCGCCGGCCACAGGCTGTCGACCGGAGCCATGGAAGAGGTCTGCGCAAGCCATCCCGACGTTGCCGAATGCGCCGTCATCGGTATCGCCGACGCGGTCAAGGGCCAGGTGCCTGCGGGCTTCCTGGTGCTCAACAGCGGTGTTTCACGTGAATCATCGATGATCGAAAGGGAGGTCGTTGCCCTTGTCCGTGACCGGATCGGCCCCGTCGCCGCCTTCAAGCTGGCTATCTGCGTGAAGCGCCTGCCGAAGACCCGCTCGGGAAAGATACTGCGCGGCACGATGCAGAAGATCGCCGACGGACAGGAGTGGAAGATGCCCGCGACCATCGACGATCCGGCGATCCTGGAGGAAATCGAGAGCGCGCTTGCGGGACGGCATCTGCCCGTCTGAGCAAGTGGGACATTCAAGCAGGCACAAAAAAACCGGCCGAAACGGGTCGGCCGGGTTTTCGTTTCACGTTCGATAAAGTTCGTATCAGAAGCGCTGATCGTCGTCCTCGTCTTCGTCGCGATTGGACTTCAGCGACTTCAGTTTTGCGAAGACGGCGTCCGCATCGATTTCCTTCTCCTCTTCGCGCTCGTGATCGCCGAAGGGAAGCTTCTCGGTTTCGCGGGCCGATTCGAGGGTGGCGCCGAGTTCGGCGGCGGTCGGCAGCGGACGTCCCTTCGAGGCGCGTTCGACTTCGAGGTCGAGATCGATCTGGGAGCACAGGCCGAGCGTAACCGGATCCATCGGCGCGAGGTTGGCCGAGTTCCAATGGGTGCGCTCACGAATCTGCTCGATGGTCGATTTCGTCGTACCGACGAGCCGCGAAATCTGGGCGTCCTTCAGTTCCGGATGATTGCGCACGAGCCAGAGAATGGCATTCGGCCGATCCTGGCGCTTGGACACGGGGGTATAGCGGGGGCCCTTGCGCTTGGATTCCGGCACGCGAACCTTCGGCTCGGAAAGCTTCAGCTTATGGTTCGGGTTGGCTTCGGCGCGGGCGATCTCGTCGCGCGACAGCTGCCCCGTTGCAATCGGATCGAGGCCCTTGATGCCCTGCGCAGACTCGCCGTCGGCAATCGCCTTGACTTCGAGGGGGTGCAGCTTGCAGAACTGGGCGATCTGGTCGAACGACAGCGCCGTGTTGTCGACAAGCCAGACGGCCGTTGCCTTTGGCATAAGCAGTTGTTGGGCCATGGATGCAATCCTTCTGTCCGTCCGCGCCGGTCGCGGGCCGTGGGGATAAACCACTGATTTCCGGGAATGGCGCACTCTATAACGCCACTGTAGCAGAAATGCAATTCTTCAAGCGACAAATGACCTTTGTCTAATTGCTCGAAGGCTTTGACCTGTTATGAATGCGACGACGTCGAGACCGGAGGAGCTCGGTCCGAGTATTTGCATGAGGAGGAATTGTATGTCTGCCAAGACCTATCCGGTCCTGAAGTCCGCCAAGAGCCGCGCCCTGATCGACAATGATACCTATCAGAAGTGGTATCGCGAAAGCATCGAGAATCCGGAGCGCTTCTGGGACAAGCATGGCATGCGGATCGACTGGTTCAAGCCCTATACGAAGGTCAAGAACACCTCGTTTACCGGCAAGGTGTCGATCAAGTGGTTCGAAGACGGCATTACCAACGTCTCCTACAATTGCATCGACCGACACCTGAAGACGCATGGGGACCAGGTGGCGATCATCTGGGAAGGCGACAACCCCTATATCGACAAGAAGATCACTTACAACGAGCTGCACGAGCACGTATGCCGCATGGCGAACGTGATGAAGAAGCACGGCGTCAAGAAAGGTGACCGCGTCACCATCTATATGCCGATGATCCCCGAAGCTACCTATGCGATGCTTGCCTGCGCGCGCATCGGTGCGATCCATTCTGTGGTCTTCGGCGGCTTCTCGCCGGATGCGCTTGCCGGCCGTATCGTCGATTGCGAATCGACCTTCGTCATTACCTGCGATGAGGGCGTGCGCGGCGGCAAGCCGATCCCGCTCAAGGAAAACACCGATATCGCGATCGACATCGCCGCCAAGCAGTTCGTCATCGTGAACAAGGTGCTGGTGGTGCGCCGTACGGGCGGCAAGACCGGCTGGGCGCCGGGGCGCGACCTCTGGTACCATCAGGAGATCGCCACCGTGCCGCGCGATTGTCCGCCGGCGCGGATGAAGGCGGAGGATCCGCTGTTCATCCTCTACACCTCCGGTTCGACAGGCAAGCCGAAGGGCGTGCTGCATACGACAGGTGGTTATCTCGTCTACGCATCGATGACGCACAAATACGTCTTCGACTATCAGGACGGTGACATCTACTGGTGCACCGCCGACGTCGGCTGGGTCACCGGGCATTCCTATATCGTCTATGGCCCGCTCGCGAACCGGGCGACGACGCTGATGTTCGAGGGCGTTCCGAATTTCCCTGATGCCGGTCGCTTCTGGGAAGTGGTCGACAAGCACAAGGTCAACATCTTCTATACCGCGCCGACGGCGATCCGCGCACTGATGGGGGCCGGCGACGAGTTCGTGAAGCGCTCCTCGCGCTCCTCGCTGCGCCTGCTGGGCTCGGTCGGCGAACCGATCAACCCGGAAGCCTGGGAATGGTACTATCACACGGTCGGCGAGGATCGCTGCCCGATCGTCGACACGTGGTGGCAGACCGAGACGGGCGGTATCCTGATCAGCCCCCTCCCCGGCGCGACCGACCTGAAGCCAGGCTCAGCGACCCGTCCGTTCTTCGGCGTAAGCCCGCAGCTCGTCGACAACGAAGGCGCCGTCCTGGAGGGTGCCGCTGACGGCAATCTCTGCATCACCGATAGCTGGCCCGGTCAGATGCGGACCGTCTATGGCGACCATAACCGCTTCGTGCAGACGTACTTCTCCACCTACAAGGGCAAGTATTTCACCGGCGACGGCTGCCGGCGAGACGAAGACGGCTATTACTGGATCACGGGGCGCGTGGACGACGTGCTGAACGTGTCCGGCCACCGGCTCGGCACGGCCGAGGTCGAATCGGCGCTGGTCTCGCACCACCTCGTCTCGGAAGCGGCGGTTGTCGGCTATCCCCACAGCCTCAAGGGTCAGGGTATCTACTGCTACGTCTCACTGATGGCCGGACAGGAAGGAACCGACGCGCTCCGGCAGGACCTCGTCAAGCATGTGCGCAAGGAGATCGGACCGATCGCGACCCCGGACAAGATCCAGTTTGCACCTGGCCTACCCAAGACGCGTTCGGGCAAGATCATGCGCCGGATCCTGCGCAAGATCGCCGAAGACGATTTCGGGGCCCTGGGCGACACGTCGACGCTCGCCGAGCCGGCGGTCGTGGATGACTTGATCGCCAATCGGCAAAACAAGGCTGCCGGCTAATAGTCCGCCTTACGATCTGCCCCCGACTTGGTCCCGGGCAGATCGGCCGTCTTCGCCGCTGATGCGCGGCTCGACCTATATCATTGGGAATAGGACGCTTCACAGGGTCGCCTTGCTGCGCCGTCGTATGGTATTGCAAGACCAGCAGCGACGAGTTCGTGAGCCGGATTCACATCATCGGAAAGCCGTACATCGGCGACAACCCGGCCGAAATATTTGTCACCGGCGATGTTTGTGAGAATGACAGGCGCGCCCACGCCAACCAGTCGGCCAAGCAGTAGCCTGGCGGCGTGCGCCGACCCGCGAGCTGCCGGGCATTTGGCGCGCAACTCCGGTGCGTCGATGCCGCGGAGGCGAACCAGGACCTCGATCGATTGCTGCGGCCATGGACGTGCGGAGACCAGAAGCGTATCTCCGTCCACCACTCTTAGCAGATCTGCCGTCACCGGTCCGGCGACGAAATGGGCATCGCGCGCACGTCCAGGCGTCGCGATTGCGACGATGAGGCATGCGATGACTTGTATATACGCACCGAATCGCTTCATATAAGGAATATATTCCGCAATTGCTGCGGCGGCAATAGGAATTTAAGCTTAGAAATCGATCGCCCGGCCGTTGATTTCCCAATCGCCGAAACGTGCCGGGTCAAGACCGCCGCGTCCGCCGATTTCGGGCGGAAGATCGGGCGACTTGGCGGCGGCGCGACGTTCCTCCGCTTCCTTCAGGGCGCGGAGTGCGGCCGGGGAAAGGGAGCGGCCCGCACCGCTGACATTATCATTATCGCCTTGCATCGCGTCGTCCTGAGAGAGCCGTATTGAAGAAAGGGGCATTGTTCCCCATCATATAGGTGGAATTCGAACAGGGGCAAAGTTTTGATTCACGTGAAACATTGCTGCACCCCGACTGACCTCGGAGACGTAACATGAATCTCGTCCGCACAGCGATGCTATTGGCTTTCCTGACGGCCCTTTTCATGGCTGTTGGCTTCCTGATCGGCGGTAAGGGCGGCATGATGATCGCGCTTGTCATTGCCGCGGCGACAAACCTCTTCTCCTATTGGAATGCGGATAAGATGGTCCTGTCGATGTACGGGGCCAAGGAGGTCGACGAGCGCAGCGCGCCGGAATACTACGGCATCGTACGCGATCTTGCCGCGCGCGCCGGTCTGCCGATGCCGCGCGTTTATGTGATCAACAGCGATCAGCCCAATGCCTTTGCCACGGGCCGCAATCCGCAGAACGCGGCAGTCGCTGCCTCGACGGGTCTTCTGCATAGCCTGACCTATGAGGAAGTGGCCGGCGTCATGGCGCATGAACTCGCTCATGTGCAAAATCGCGATACGCTGACCATGACGATCACGGCCACCATTGCCGGCGCGGTCTCGATGCTGGCAAACTTTGCCATGTTCTTCGGCGGAAATCGCGAGAACAACAACAATCCGCTCGGTTTCATCGGCATCCTGGTCGCCATGATCGTCGCGCCCTTCGCCGCGATGCTGGTGCAGATGGCGATCAGCCGCACGCGGGAATATTCGGCCGATAGACGCGGTGCCGAGATTTGCGGCAATCCGCTCTGGCTCTCGTCGGCGCTGCGCAAGATCGCCGTTGCGGCCGGCCGCATTCCCAACGACGAGGCGGAGCACAACCCTGCCACGGCACACATGTTCATCATCAATCCGCTGTCCGGCGCCCGGATGGACAACCTGTTCTCCACCCATCCGGATACTGGCAACCGAATTGCCGCGCTGGAGGCGATGGCGACAGGAATGCGGCAGACTGGTGCAAGACAGACCGGCGGAAGTCAGAGCAGTGGATGGCAGGCCGAGAGAAGTGAGACCTCGACGCGGCAGCCCGAGGCTGCTAAGCCCGAACGCAAATCGCGTTCCGTTCCGACGACTGGCTGGGGACGCGGTGGTTCGGAGCCACCAAAAGGTCCCTGGTCTTGACAATCAATAGAACAAAAAAAGAAACGCATCCGAAACGAAATTCGGGACGCAAGTCTGATACCCGCGAGGACGCCGAAAAGCCCGGCATCAAACCGCGCCTTGTCGCAAGCCGGCTGCTGGCAGCGGTGGTCGACCGGCAAACCTCGCTCGACGGCATGCTTGACGCGGAGAACGGCAATCCGGGCTATCGGGCGTTGAACGATGCCGACCGGGCGCTGACGCGGGCCATTCTTAATACCTCGCTTCGTCATCTGCCCCGGATTCAGGCGATCATCGATTCTTTGGTGGAAACGCCGCTTCCCGAGGGTGCGCGATCCCTCTACCATCTCCTCACGGTTGCTTCCGCGCAGATCCTCTATCTGGACGTGCCGGATCATTCCGCCGTGGATATTGCCGTGGAGCAGGCGCGCTCCGACCCACGCAGTCGACGCTTCGCAGGACTCGTCAACGCCGTGCTGCGTCGGCTGGCACGCGAGAAGGTTACGCACCTCACCGCCACCCATGTCATACCGGTCATACCATCGTGGTTCTACGAGCGGCTAGAGCAGGTCTACGGCCGCAACCATGCTTTGCGGATCGCGGACTCTCTGCTTGCGCCGGCCGCAATCGATCTCACCGTCAAATCGGCACCCGATGAATGGGCCGAAAAGCTCGGTGGCGCGGTCCTGCCGACGGGATCGGTGCGCCTGACGGCATTTTCCGGAAAGGTTCCGGATCTCGAGGGCTTTTCCGCCGGCGAATGGTGGGTGCAGGATGCCGCAGCTGCCATTCCCGCCAAACTCTTTCCCGAGCCTGCCGGCAAGGTTGTGGCAGATCTGTGTGCGGCTCCCGGGGGCAAGACGGCACAACTGGCGCTGGCCGGCGCAAGGGTAACCGCGCTCGACCAGTCAAAGAGCCGTCTCAAGCGTCTCGAGGGCAATCTCGCCCGGTTGGGCCTTTCGGCGAAGACGGCGGAGACCAATCTGCTGGACTTTCGGCCGGACGAGCTCTTTGATGCCGTCTTGCTCGACGCGCCCTGCTCGTCGACGGGGACCATCCGCCGTCATCCGGACGTCCTGTGGACCAAGGGCGCGGCCGATATCGAAAAGCTCGCGCTTCTACAGGAACGCCTGCTTCGTCACGCCACGACGCTGGTCAAGCCCGGCGGCCACCTCGTCTTTTCCAATTGCTCGCTCGATCCCCGCGAGGGCGAGGAAGTGACGGCACGCGTGCTCGCTGATCATCCCGAGTGGTCGAGAGTGCCAATCGATCCGGCCCGCTGGCCCGGTCTGGAGGAAGCCATTTCGCCGATCGGCGAATTCCGTACCACGCCGGCGATGCTGCCGGGCGGAGAGGCCGTGGCCGGAGGGCTCGACGGCTTTTATGCGGTGCTGCTTCAACGGCAGGCGTGAACCCTCTGGCGTTTCTGGCCATTACCGGCATTCAAAATGGCCGGCAGCGAGAGAAACGTCGCTTCAGCGCGCAGTTTTCATCAACAATCCATCGTTGATCGGCGAATTGACGCAGCGATAGCCTGCGCCTACCAATGAATCGATGAAAGAGTTTGTTGACAATGCGGCTCTCTGACCGGCAACGGCTGGCCTATCTCTATGGACATGAGACGTGGAGGCGGTTTTCGCGGCGGCTTGCCGTGGGGCGCGTTTCGGCGATGCGCTTTGCTGGCCGCACACCGGAGAGGCTGGTGGTCGCGCCGACGGATCTGCGCCCGGCCGATCCGTTCACGGCCGAAGAAATCATCGCCGGCCGGTTTCCGCTGGCCGGGCGCATGCTCGATTGCGAAGGGGAATCGCCCTTCGCGCTGGAACTTCCGTCGGAAGAATTCGCGGCCAGGCTGCATTGCTTCGCCTGGCTGCGTCACATGCGGATGGCCGAGAAGGATGCCGCTTCCTTCGTCGTTCGCCGCATCATCGACGACTGGATCCAGACGCATGGCCGCGTCATAGCCGGTATCGCCTGGCGTCCGGAGGTGATCGCGCAGCGGATCATCGCCTGGTTGTCGCATTCGCCAGTCGTGCTGCGCGAGGCCGACTACTCCTTCTATCGGCGATTTCTCAAAAGCCTGGCGTTCCAGGTGCGGTATCTGCGCCACATCGCCGATACGACGCGGGATGGCGAACCCCGGCTCAGGGCGCGCATTGCGCTTGCGATGGCGTCGATCGCCATGCCCAATGCGGCTTCTGCGATACGTCGCGCGTCGCGGCATCTCGATCGCGAACTCGATCGCCAGATCCTGCCGGACGGCGGACATGTCTCGCGCAATCCGCGCGTCGGGCTGGATCTGCTGTTCGACCTGTTGCCGCTGCGCCAGACTTATGTGAATCTCGGCCACGACGTTCCGCAGCGGCTTATTCCGTGCATCGACCGGATCTTTCCGGCGCTTCGCTTCTTCCGGCATCAGGGCGGCGAGCTTGCCCTCTTCAACGGCGCCACCTACACGCTTGCCAACGAACTCCTTTCCGTGCTGCGTTACGACGAGACGTCGGGGGCGCCCTTTCGGGGGTTGCCGCAGACCGGCTACGAGCGGATCGAAGCCGGCGAAACGACGATCATCGTCGATACCGGCAAGCCGCACGCCGTCGCCCTTTCGACCACGGCGACGGCTGGGTGCCTTTCGCTGGAAATGTCCTCCGGTCGGCACCGCTATTTCGTCAATTCCGGCTGCCCGCGCTTTGCGGGTGAAGCGATCCGGCAGTTGTCTCGCGCAACGGCTGCGCAAACCGTCGCAGTCCTCAACGATACCTCGTCGGCACGCATCTCCGCTTCGGGATATCTCGGCCCGGTCATCTTCGGCGGCGTGTCGAAGGTCGAGGTCGCACGTTACGAAAAGACGGACGGGGCTGACGGTCTGGTGGCAACCCACGACGGCTATCTGGCAAACTTCGGCCTGCTCTACGAGCGGGATCTCTACGTCAACGCCGCCGGAACCGATATCCGTGGACGGGAGCGCTTCATGAAGCCGGGTGGCGGTGCGCCGGACGGTGGCGGCAACGTCGCGGTCGCCCGCTTTCACATTCATCCCGCCATCCGCATCCTGCCCGTCGATCGAAACGAGGTCCGCCTTGTGGCCAATGACGGCGAAAGCTGGCGGTTCTCCTGCCTTGATGTTGCGGTGGCCGAAGAGGAGGACGTCTTCTTCGCCGATCCTTCCGGCGTCCGGGCCGGGAGACAACTCACGCTTGCCATGCCGCTCGGTACCGTTCCCGAAATCCAGTGGTTCATGCGGCGCGAACGCCGTTGACGGCGGCGACCAAGGGGAAATTGCCGGTTTCCTCGCCTGGGCTCGTGTGTTAACGGGGCGGCATGTTTTCGCCGGCGGCTCGCTCGGGCGCCGGCCCTATCCTCCCGGAGATACCCCATGGCCGTCGCTTCCAAGAAAATTCCCGCTCCCGACCGCGTCGAAGTTCGGACCGCACTTCTTTCGGTGTCCGACAAGAGCGGGATCGTCGATCTCGCGCGCGCCCTTTCGGCAAAGGGTGTGCGGCTTCTCTCCACCGGTGGGACGCACAAGGCTCTGAGCGATGCCGGTCTTGCCGTGACCGACGTGTCCGAGATTACCGGCTTTCCGGAAATCATGGACGGTCGCGTCAAGACGCTGCACCCGAACGTCCATGGGGGTCTTCTCGCCATCCGCGATGATCTCGAGCATGTCGAGGCGATGAAGGCGCATGGCATTGGCAGCATCGACCTGGCGGTCATCAACCTCTACCCGTTCGAGGAAGTGCGCGCCAAGGGCGGCGACTATCCGACGACGGTCGAGAACATCGACATCGGCGGTCCGGCGATGATCCGCGCATCTGCGAAGAACCATGCCTATGTGACGATCGTCACCGACCCGGCCGATTATCCCGCACTCGTCGAAGAGCTTGCAGACGGGGCGACTTCCTATGCGTTCCGGCAGCGGCTTGCCGCCAAGGCATTCGCCCGTACCGCTGCCTATGACACGACGATATCGAACTGGTTTGCGGAAGCGCTCGACATCGCCACGCCGGCCTACCGCACGGTCGGCGGCGTTTTGAAGGAAGAGATGCGCTACGGCGAGAACCCGCACCAGAAGGCGGCGTTCTACGTGACCGGCGAGAACAGGCCGGGTGTCGCAACGGCAACTTTGCTGCAGGGGAAGCAGCTGTCCTACAACAACATCAACGACACGGATGCCGCCTTCGAGCTGGTTGCCGAATTTCTGCCACAGAACGGTCCGGCCTGTGCGATCATCAAGCATGCCAACCCCTGCGGCGTCGCCACCGCGCCGAGCCTGAAGGAAGCTTACCATCGGGCGCTCGCCTGCGATCCGGTCTCGGCCTTTGGCGGCATCATCGCGCTGAACAGCCCTCTGGACGCGGCCACGGCGGAGGAGATCGTCAAGCTCTTTACCGAGGTCATCATCGCCCCGGCGGCGGACGATGCCGCCCGTGCCGTCATTGCCGCCAAGCCGAACCTGCGCCTGCTCGTCACCGGCGGCCTGCCCGACCCGCGCACGCCTGGCATCTCGGCAAAGACCGTTTCAGGGGGCCTGCTCGTCCAGAGCCGGGACAACGGCATGGTCGAGGACCTGGAACTGAAAGTGGTGACGAAGCGCGCTCCGAGCGCGCAGGAGCTTGCGGACATGAAGTTCGCCTTCAAGGTGGCCAAGCACGTGAAGTCGAACGCGGTCGTCTACGCCAAGGACGGCCAGACTGCCG
Organism: Mycoplana rhizolycopersici; assembly: GCF_013378445.1. GTDB lineage: Bacteria > Pseudomonadota > Alphaproteobacteria > Rhizobiales > Rhizobiaceae > Mycoplana > Mycoplana rhizolycopersici. Next base: position 463,133 of record NZ_JABXYK010000001.1, on the reverse strand, counting down.
GTATCGGCGCGGGCCAGATGAGCCGGGTCGATTCGGCCCGCATCGCCGCGCTGAAGGCCGAGGAGGCCGCAAAGGCGATGGGGCTGTCGGAACCGTTGACGCGCGGCTCGGCCGTCGCATCGGAAGCCTTCCTGCCCTTTGCCGACGGCCTGCTGTCGGCGATCGCCGCCGGCGCCACCGCCGTCATCCAGCCCGGTGGCTCGATGCGCGATGCCGAAGTGATTGCCGCCGCCGATGAAGCTGGCGTTGCCATGGTCTTTACCGGCATGCGCCACTTCCGCCATTGAGGCGACTGTCTGTAAAGGGTGACAGGTGCCGCAACAGGGCGACTGCATGTGGATTGAGACCCCTCCACACTCGGACGCGGTGGAGGGCCAAACTCAGCTGCGCAGCTGTAGCTGCCTTGAGGCAAGCGAGTACGGTGGGTATCCTGAGATATGACGAGCCATGTGGGACTTGCCGTGCGCGGCTGCACAAAACTGCGCCGGGCTACTCCGGACATCTTATCCCGGCGTCGGATACGGCGTAGCAGGGACGCAAGTCACCATCCCGTAGTTCGCGGGGCGACGCGTTCGCCCGTCGCCCGAGTTGGAATTGGCGAATGCGGGCAAGCGGCTTCCGCATGATTTCGCACTTGGGCGCGGCGTTTGACTATACGCGGCCAATCGCGCCGGGTTGCACGCTTCTGTCCCTGCCATAGTCGCGGCTGTAGGAAATCTGCCCGCGGCCGACTTTCGGCAGGCGTTTCAGTTCGTGTTCGGCAAGCTGGAAGGTTCCGTCGGCAAAAGTGCCGGTGTCGACGGTTTCCGATCGATCGAAGCGCAAGACGCTCAGCAGATTTGAAAGCATGGTCATTCCTCCAGGTCAGCGCAGAAACGGCGATTCGCCGTTTCCGTTCCATGCCTACGCCGAAAATTCAAAACGGATCGTTAACCATGATCAGGGCTGTTCAGGCTGTAGCGAGGGGCATCCGAAATCGCATCGTCGGTCGGAAGCGAAATCTGGCAGTGTCTTTGAGCCTTGGGCCAGAGTTTTCTTCAAAATGGGTTATTTCAACGGGGCAAGGTCAGACAGCTACCAGCGCTGAATGCCCTTGAACGTAGCGTCTAGCCTTCTGTTGGAGAGGCGCCAAGGATTGACCAGCATACTGAGGCGTTGCCTTGGACATCTTGAAGGGTCGGGATAATGTCAGCCCAACGCAGACGGCAATGATCGATGGCAGCCAAGACAACCCTAAACGCCAAGAACCTGGAAGCACTCGGCGCACCGCGCCTGGCAGAGCTTCTGATCGAAATCAGCACCGGCAGCGCCGCCCACAAGCGACGGCTTCGCATGGCGCTTGCCGGCAATCACAGCAGCGCAGAAGTGGCGCGCGAAGTGCGCAAGCGGCTTGCCAGCATTGCCCGCGCCCGCACCTTCATCGACTGGCGCAAGGTCAAGCGCGTCAAGACCGACCTGGAAACGCAGCGCAAGACGATCGTCGAAACCGTTGCCGCCGATGATCCAAAGGAAGCCTTCGAGCTCATCTGGCAGTTCCTTGCCTTAGCGGATTCGGTATTCGAGCGATCGAACGACGGCAGCGGCTCGCTGATCGAGAGCTTCCACCAGGCTTGCGCGGACGCCGGCGCCATCGCCAAGTCTGCGGGCGTGGATCTCGACATCCTTGCCGACAAGATCTTCGTCGCGGTGCAGGACAACGGCTACGGCCAGTATGATCAACTTATCACATCCATGGTGCCGGCGCTTGGCAACGACGGTCTCGAACGCCTGAAGGGTCTCTTCGTGCAATGGGCGAAAGAACCCAAGGAGAAACCGGCGAAAGATGAACGCAAGGTCATCGGCTGGAGCAGCCGGGGACCGATCTACGAGGACGAGGTCTACGCCACTCGCCGAGACCTCACGGTGCGCATCGCCTTGCAGGAAATAGCCGACGCGCTGGGCGACGTCGACGCCTATATCGCCCAGCAGCCGGAGAAGACGCGCAGCGCACCGTTGGTAGCGGCCGATATCGCCAACCGACTACGCTCTGCCGGACGAGCAAAGGAGGCGCTGACGGCGCTGGACAAGGTCGACACGAAGGGCCGAGCCGACGTCCCGTTCGATTGGCAACTGGCCCGCGTCGAGACGCTGGACGCCCTGGGACGCGGCGAGGAGGCGCAAGCGTTTCGCTGGACGTGTTTCGAGCAGTCGCTGAACGATGAACACCTACGTGCCTTCCTGCGACGGCTGCCGGACTTCGACGACCTCGAGGCCGAGGAAAACGCATTCGCCTATGCCCAGGCCTATCCCGATATTCACCTGGCACTCGCCTTTTTCCTCCGCTGGCCTTCTTCAGCCGAGGCGGCGAAGCTCGTCTGCCGGCGAAGGGGCGAACTAGACGGCGATCTCTACGAACTGATGACGCCCGCAGCAGAGGTCCTGGCTGAGAAGTATCCACTGGCGGCGACCACCGTTCTGCGCGCGATGATCGACTTCACGCTCGATAGCGCTCGTTCCAGCCGCTACAAGCACGCCGCACGGCATCTCGCCGAATGCTCATCGCTTGCACGGCGCATTGATGACTACGGCAGTGCTGAATCCCATGACGCCTATGTTGCCGATCTGAAGCATCGACACGGCAAGAAGCATGGCTTCTGGAGCTTGGTCGGGTAATGCAGTTGAGGTTTGGACCAAAGCACCCGCGCTCGTCGTCTTCCGGACCATGTGACACTCACCAGTTACCAGGGTCGGCAGTGTGATCGGTCACCGCATACTCGTCTGCCTTTTCTCGATCGAGCACCAATTCCGTTGTCGTCTTTGTCTCGTCTGTGACCAGGTAGTTGATCGGCGCCGATCCTCTACTTAGCTCTCGATACATCTGCAGGGCAGCCTCCTCGGCGGTGTCTGCTTCTATCTTAAGGGTAGTAGTGACTGCGAATGTCGGCATGGCTTGGCCCTCGCTGTGCGCCGCATCTCGTGCGACAGAACTGAAGATCCCATAATGATTGAGAGCTAGGAAGCAAGTTGACCGAACCCATCGATCAGATGAGAGTTGGGCAACCGGACTTCCCGGCATTCAGGAACAACTCGAGGCGCTCATGTTTCCACTTTCGCATATGATGAAGTCCTTCATACGCAAAGGTTGTCTGACCGTCATCGACGCAGAAGGAAAGCGCCATGTATTCAAAGGCGCGCCCGGTCCGCAGGTGACGATGAGGCTAACCGACAGGAAGCTCTACCGGACATTGGTTTTCAATGCTGAGCTTGCCGCTGGCGAAGCCTACATGGATGGAACGATGCGGTTCGAGGAGGGCTCGACGCTACGGGATTTTCTGACGCTCTTCTCGGTCAACCGCCTCTCGCTCGGCTCCTATCCGATCCAGAAGGTCCTGCGCGCCATCAAGATGCGCTTCCGCAAGCGCCAGCAGTCGAATCGTAAGGGACAGGCGCAGCAGAACGTCGCCCACCACTACGATCTCGGCAACGATTTCTACCGGCTGTTTCTCGATGAGAACATGCTGTATTCCTGCGCTTATTTCCGGGAGCCAGGCGAGACCCTCGAGCAGGCTCAACGCAACAAGCTCCGGCTACTCGCCAGCAAGCTCGGACTGAAACCTGGAATGAAGGTGCTCGATATCGGCTGCGGCTGGGGCGACCTCGCGCTTTATCTGGCGGCACTGGAGGATGTGGACGTTCTCGGCGTGACGCTGTCCAGGGAACAACAGGCGCTTGCCTCGCGGCGGGCTGAAAACGCAGGGCTTGCCGCTCGCGTCCGTTTCGAGCTGAAGGACTATCGGGACGTCGAGGGACCGTTCGACCGCATCGTTTCCGTCGGCATGTTCGAGCATGTCGGCGTTCATCACTATGATGAATTCTTCAAGAAGCTGAATGCACTGATGCCGGATGACGGCCTGACAGTGCTGCATTCGATTGGACACATGAGTCCGCCGGGTATGGCAAGCCCGTGGCTGCGCAAGTATATTTTTCCCGGGGCCTATTCGCCGGCGCTCTCGGAAGTGTTCGAGGTCGTTGAGCGCAACAGCCTCTGGGTGACGGATCTGGAATTCCTGCGTGTTCACTACGCCACGACGCTCGCCCATTGGACCGACCGCTTCGAGGCGAACCGCGACAAGGTGATTGCGCTTTACGACGAGCGTTTTGCGCGCATGTGGGAATTCTACCTGATCAGCGCGGAGATGATGTTCCGCACCGGCAGCCAGCTCGTTTTCCATATGCAGCTTTCGCGCTCTCGTGACGCCGCGCCGATTGTTCGCGACTACATCACCGACAAACAGCGTGACTACATCGAACGAGAGAAAACGCTCAGTCTGTCTGTGTGAACCGACATTTTGGGCTTTGCCCAGCGCTCTGTCGTAGGTGGCGGTTCGCGCATAACTGAAATGCTACCGTTTGGTTGCCATCCACAATACATGGCGGGCGCCACCGCGTTCTCCATTGGCGCGCACATTGACCTCGTCGGTGGCAAAGCCGACCCCCCGCAAGCGACGCGTAAAGGCACTGTCCGGCGCGGATGACCAGACCGCAAGCACGCCGTTCGCGCGCAGGGCACTTTGGGCGGCACGAAGACCGCTGTGGTTATAGAGGCCGTCGTTGGAGGCGCGCGTCAGCCCGTCGGGACCATTGTCGACATCGAGCAAGATGGCATCGTAAGCATTTTTCCGTGACCGGATCAGCGCGCCGACGTCGCCTATTTCGATGCCGACACGCGGATCGTCGAGCGTGCCCTTGTGGAGATCTGACATCGGTCCCCGCGCCCAATCGACCACGGCCGGAACGAGTTCAGCGACTGTGACGCGGGCATCGTCGGGCAGTCCGCCCAGGGCGGCCCGCAATGTAAAGCCCATGCCGAGGCCGCCGATCAGGATGCTGGCGCCTTTCCGACCGGAAATCCGCTCACAGCACAGCGTGGCCAGCGCTTCCTCAGAACCGCTCAGCCTGCTGTTCATCAGCTCCGTCGAGCCGAGCATGATGGAGAATTCGCTACCCCGCTGCTTCAGGCGCAACTCTCCCCCATCGCCAGGAATGGTCGCGCGATCAAGCTGAATCCAGGGAAGCATCGGCGTATCTCGCTGTGTTGTGTTGTGGGCGCCTCGTAGCTGCAACGCATGATGAGCTTGCGCCGTTTCGTTAGTGCCATCATTGTGGCCCTGGCCAACCTCGGCACGAATATCGAAATCAAGAAGATGTCGGCTGGTCGATGGGGGCCTTGGCAGCCCAAGGAACCAATGGCGGAGAGGGGGGGATTCGAACCCCCGATAGAGTTGCCCCTATGCCGCATTTCGAGTGCGGTGCATTCAACCGCTCTGCCACCTCTCCGCATACGGTCGGCGCTTGTTCAGCGCGCCGGCTACATAGCGGCTGATTTGCGCGCTTGCAAGGGGCAGTTTCGCCCAGAGGCAACTAATTGACCGGAAAGCGGCAAAACGCCTTGACAGGTTTTGGAAGCTCGCCTATTGCCGCACGTGCGTGGCAAAGGCCTAGGGTCTGCCTGCAGTGGGTCGGTACTTTGCGCTACGGCGACAAGTGCCCGGACCATTTTCACCGGCGGGATCAATCCCGTCCAAACCGACTGACAAAAAGACGGCCTCGCCTTTCTGCGAAGAGCCGGAACGAACATGAAAGGACAAGAAATGTTCGCAGTCATCAAGACCGGCGGTAAGCAGTACCGCGTGGCAGCCAACGACGTCGTGACGGTTGAAAAGCTCGTCGCTGTCGCTGGCGACAAGATTGAATTCACCGAAGTGCTGATGGTTGGCGAAGGCGCCGACGCGACGATCGGTGCTCCCTTCGTCGAAGGCGCGGTCGTGACCGCCGAAGTCGTCGAGCAGGGTCGCGCCAAGAAGGTCATCGCCTTCAAGAAGCGTCGCCGCCAGAACTCCAAGCGTTCGCGCGGCCATCGCCAGCACCAGACGACTGTCCGGATCGTCGACATCGCGGCAGCCGGCGGCAAGGCAAAGAAGTCTTCCAAGAAGACCGAAGCCGCTGCCGAAGCAGCAGCGAACTGAAGATCAGGACGAAGGTAAAGGAGAACTCCCATGGCACACAAAAAAGCTGGCGGTTCCTCGCGTAACGGTCGCGATTCGGAGTCCAAGCGCCTCGGCGTGAAGAAATTCGGCGGCGAAACCGTCATTGCAGGCAACATCATCGTGCGTCAGCGCGGTACGAAGTGGCATCCGGGCGCCAATGTCGGCCTCGGCAAGGACCACACTATTTTTGCGCTTACGGCTGGCAACGTGAACTTCCGTACGAAGGCCAATGGCCGCGTGTACGTGTCTGTAATGCCGAAAGCCGAAGCAGCGGAATAAGCCGGTAGCGCTCTAAAACAGCCGGCGTCTCATCGACCCGGCTGATGCTACAGGTATCGAACCTGCAGAAACAAAAGGGGAGATGGGGCAATCCATCTCCCCTTTTTGTTCATCTGGAGGATCGAACATGTTCAGCGAATTGTTGAGGGAAGACCAATCCCGGTCTCCCGAACAACGGCCAAGGCCGGAACGGTCAAGGACCGATTGCCCGATCTTATTGACGCAGCGGCTCGTTCTCAGAGCCCCGCACGAAGACGACATCGACGCCCTTGCCCATCTCGCCAACAACGCCAACATTGCAACGATGGTTGCCCGCATGCCGCATCCATACACGATCGCGGACGCGGCTGACTTCGTGCGACGCACAAAAGCCGGCGCGATTGGCAAGTGCGTCTATGCGATTACAACGGCGGATAACGGCGCGTTCATCGGTTGCTGCGGTGTCGAGCCCCAGGAAGACGGGCGCACGGTCGAACTCGGCTACTGGCTCGGCGAACCATACTGGAACCAGGGCTACGCCACGGAAGCGGCGCAAAGCCTGACGGACATGGTCTTCAGGACCCGCGACGTCGACCAGATCGATGCGCGCTGCCGCGTCATGAACATCCCCTCGCGACGCGTCATCCAGAAGTGCGGCTTTCAGTTCCAGGCGACCGGCATGGTCCAGAGCCTTGCCGTGGGGGGAATGGTATCGGTCGAATGGTACCGGTTGGACCGGCGAACCTGGGTTTCCCTGAAGAGCTGGGGGAACATAGGATGAGCGCGCTTCGTCACGAGCGGGAAGACCACGCCGTCGCAGACCCGGGAGCCGTGCCCGCCATTGCGACGGCGCGGCTGGCTCTGCGTCCGCACCGGCTTGCCGATGCGTCTGCAATTGCGGAATCGCTGAACGACTTCCGGGTCTCGCGCATGTTGGCGCGGGTCCCCGCACCGTTCGACCGGCAGGATGCGGAAGAGTGGCTTGCGGGCGTGACGAGCGGGCTCGTGCCGGGCTGGGCACTTGCCATCACCACCGGGGACGACGTTCATATCGGAGCCGTGACCTTCGAGGAGCGGGCCGGCGGCTGGCATCTCGGCTACTGGCTGAACCGCTTCTACTGGGCTCGCGGCTATATGGGCGAGGCCGTGCAGGCGGCAACGGCGCGGTTCCTCATGCGGATGCCGGGCGTGGAGGTCCATTCCGGCGTCTTTGCCGACAATCCCGCCTCGCTGAAGGTGCAGGAGACGATCGGCTTCCGCATCACCGGGCTGAGCGAGATCTACTCGGTCGCGCGCGGCGCGATGGTGCCGCATGTGGAGACGCTGCTTTCACCGGGCGATTTTCGCCCGGCTGCATCGCGGCGGTGACATCGGCCATCGCACGATCGCGGCGGTTCGGCCTAGCCGAGTTCGAACCAGACCGGCAGGTGATCCGATCCAGTCGCGGCCTCGTCGATCCAGGCGTCCTTGAGGCGTCCGACGAGGCCGTGACTGATGAAGCAATAGTCGAGGTACATGCGGTTGCCATGGTCCTGCGGATCGATCCAGCTGTAACTGTCCGACGTTCGCCGTCCGAGGCCGGCGAGAACATCGACGGGAAAGGTCGCCCGGATCTGCCGGCCATAATAGGCGTCGATTTCGCCGACCATGCTGCAGTATTCGGGCGATTCCGGAACCATGTTGAAGTCGCCCATCAGGACGTAGTCGTCCGGGAAGGGCGGCTGTCGAAGACCGAATTCCTCGGCGCCGGAAATCGCGCCGCCGTCGAGGGCATAGGCCTGGGCTTGCGTTTTCAGGTGGCGGATCTGTTCGATCCTTTCGCCGCGATAGACATGGTCGAGATGGACCGAATAGACGCGAAGGGCGCCGCCGGGCGCATCGATGACGGCCTCGGTCGCGCCGCGCTGCAGGTTGAGCTTGTCGAGCGTGCGGCTGCGCGGCAGAGGAATGAGGCGCGAGGCGAGGATGGGATGGCGCGACAGCACCATGTTGCCGAACTGGAAGCGGCGGCTGCGCGCGCGACCGTCCTCGACGACAGAGCCCGCGTCAACGTCGCAGGCCGGCCAGTAGACGGAAAAATGCCCGGGGAGAAGGCTTTGGAGCTCGGCGACCATGTCGATTTCGCCGTTGCGGTGGAAGCCGCGGGTCACCTCCTGCAGCGCGATGATGTCGGCGCCTTCGATCTCTGCGGCGATCCGGGCAAGGTCCAGCCGCCCGTCAAGGCCGATGCCATACTGGATGTTGTAGCTGACGAATTTCACGATAATCTTTGACCTCTGCAGGAACCGGCTATATCGAAGCTGCGAAACGCAAGCAAAAGAACGGCGAACCGAAATGAAGTTTCTCGATCAAGCGAAAGTCTATATCCGCTCAGGCGACGGCGGTGCAGGGGCTGTCTCGTTTCGTCGCGAAAAATTCATCGAGTTCGGCGGTCCGGACGGCGGTGACGGCGGGCGTGGCGGCGACGTCTGGGTGGAGGCCGTCAACGGCCTGAACACGCTCATCGATTTCCGCTACCAGCAGCATTTCAAGGCCGCCACCGGCATGCACGGCATGGGCCGCAACCGGACCGGCGCCGGCGGCGCATCGGTGACGCTGAAGGTGCCGGTTGGCACGCAGGTGTTCGAAGAGGACGACGAGACGCTGATCGTCGACCTGACCACGGAAGGGCAGCGTTTCCGGCTTGCCGCCGGCGGCAATGGTGGCTTCGGCAACACACATTTCAAATCCTCGACGAACCAGGCACCCAACTGGGCCAATCCGGGTCTGGAGGGCGAGGAGAAGACGATCTGGCTGCGGTTGAAGCTCATCGCCGATGCCGGGCTGGTGGGACTGCCGAACGCCGGAAAGTCCACCTTCCTTGCGACCTGCACGCGGGCGCGGCCGAAGATCGCCAACTATCCCTTCACGACGCTGCATCCGAACCTGGGCGTAGCGACAGTCGACGGTCGCGAATTCATCCTCGCCGATATTCCCGGCCTGATCGAAGGTGCGCATGAGGGAACCGGCCTCGGCGATCGTTTCCTCGGCCATGTGGAGCGCACGCGGGTCCTGCTGCATCTTGTCTCGGCGCAGGAGGAGAATGTCGGCAAGGCCTACAAGACCGTAAAGAACGAGCTCGAAGCCTATGGTGGCGGGCTGACCGACAAGCCGGAGGTCGTCGCGCTGTCGCAGATCGACATCCTGGACGAGGACGAACTGAAGAAGAAGGCAAAGGAGCTGGAGAAGGCCTGCGGCCAGAAACCGCTCCTTTTGTCTGCGATCACCAATGTCGGCATGCTGGATGCGTTGCGCGCCTTGCGCGACGAGATCGTCCGCTTCGGCACGGAAGAAAGGGAAGGCGACTAGCATGGCTTCGACCCGCACGGCGCTTTCGAGCCACAAGCGCATCGTCATCAAGATCGGTTCTGCGCTGCTGGTCGATCGGGCGACAGGGTTGAAAAAGGCCTGGCTGGATGCGGTTTGCGCCGACATCGCAGCACTTCGCGCCGGCGGCGCGGAGGTGCTGGTGGTCTCGTCGGGGGCGATCGCGCTCGGCCGGACCGTGCTGAACCTGCCCAAGGGCGCCTTGAAGCTTGAGGAAAGCCAGGCGGCCGCCGCCGTCGGCCAGATCGCCTTGGCCCGGGCGTGGTCGGAGAGCCTTTCGACCGAGGGAATCGTGGCCGGTCAGATCCTGCTGACCCTTGGCGATACGGAAGAGCGGCGGCGCTATCTCAATGCACGCGCAACGTTGAAGCAACTTCTGAAGCTCGGCTCCGTTCCGATCATCAACGAAAACGACACGGTCGCAACGACCGAGATCCGCTATGGGGACAACGATCGCCTGGCCGCGCGCGTTGCGACCATGGCGGGCGCGGACCTGCTGGTGCTGCTTTCCGACATCGACGGGCTTTACACGGCGCCCCCGCATCTCGATCCGCAGGCCCGGTTTCTCGACACGATCGCCGAGATCACACCGGAAATCGAGGCAATGGCGGGCGGGGCCGCTTCCGAGCTGTCGCGCGGCGGCATGCGTACCAAGATCGATGCCGGCAAGATCGCCACCGCTGCGGGCTGCGCGATGATCATCGCATCCGGTAAGCCGGACCATCCGCTCCGCGCCATTGCGGAAGGGGCTCGTTCCTCGTGGTTTGCCCCAGCCGGTTCGCCGGTTACTGCCCGCAAGACGTGGATCGCCGGACAGTTGCAGCCGGCCGGCATCCTTTCCATCGACGAGGGTGCGGAGGCGGCGCTGCGCTCCGGCAAGAGCCTCCTTCCCGCCGGGGTGCGGTCGGTGTCCGGCCTGTTCTCACGCGGCGACACTATTGCGATCGTCGGCTTGAATGGCCGCGAGATCGCACGCGGCCTTGCGAGCTATGACGCCGAAGAGGCCAGGCAGATTGCGGGAAAGAAATCGGCGGAGATCGCCGGCATCCTCGGCTATCCGGGGCGGGCCGCGATGGTACACCGCGACGACCTCGTCATGACCGGTGCAATGCGGCCGGACGGCGCGTCGGCGCAGAAGAAGGATCCCGCCCATGCTTGAGCAAACCAACGTCGCCGAACTGATGGCCACGATCGGCAAAAGAGCGCGCGCAGCCGCCCGCCCGCTGGCAACGGCGTCGACGGAGACGAAGAACCGCGCGCTCGAAGCGATGGCGAAGGCCATCCAGGCGGAAAGCGAAACGATCCTTGCAGCCAATGCGATCGACCTTGTGCATGCCCGCGAGAGCGGCGTTGCAGCATCCTTCATCGATCGGCTGACGCTGACGCCGGAGCGGATCGAGGCGGTTGCCGCCGGCATTCGCGACATCGCTGCCTTCAAAGACCCTGTCGGTGACGTGATCGCCGAATGGGATCGCCCGAACGGGTTGCATATCGAGCGTGTGCGCACGCCGCTCGGCGTCATCGGGGTGATCTACGAGAGCCGGCCGAACGTGACGGCGGACGCTGGCGCGCTGTGCTTGAAGGCCGGCAACGCGGTCATCCTGCGGGGCGGCTCGGACAGCCTGAACTCGTCACAGGCCATCCATGCCTGCCTGGTGCAGGGCCTGAAGGAAGGCGGATTGCCCGAGCATGCGATCCAGATGGTCCCGGTTGCCGACCGGGCGGCCGTCGGTGCCATGCTGTCGGGCCTCGACGGCTGCATCGACGTCATCGTGCCGCGCGGCGGCAAGAGCCTGGTCGCCCGTGTGCAGAACGAGGCGCGCGTTCCGGTCTTCGCCCATCTCGAAGGGCTCTGCCACATCTACGTCGACCGTTCCGCCGACCTGGAGATGGCGCGCCGCATCGTCGTCAATTCGAAAATGCGCCGCACCGGCATCTGCGGTGCGGCCGAGACGCTTCTGATTGACCGGGCGGGCGCCGAGACGCTGCTTTCGCCGCTTGTTTCGGCGCTGAAGGAAGCCGGCTGCGAAGTCCGTGCCACCGACGAGATTCGCGCCCGTGTCCCGGGTCTCGAGCTGGCGACCGAACAGGACTGGTCGACCGAATATCTCGACGCAATCATTGCCGTGGCGCTGGTCGATGGCGTCGAGGGCGCGATCGAGCATATCGGCCGCTGGTCATCGGCGCATACCGAGGCCGTGATCGCGCAGGATCAGGCCGTGGCCGACCGCTTCTTTGCGGAGATCGATTCTGCGATCCTTCTGCACAATGCCTCCACCCAGTTTGCCGATGGCGGCGAATTCGGCATGGGCGGCGAGATCGGCATCGCCACCGGCAAGATGCATGCCCGCGGCCCGGTCGGCGTGGAGCAGTTGACCTCGTTCAAATACAGGGTGCGCGGCACCGGACAGGTGCGGGCGTAAGTGAAGCCGGAGGGGATCGAGTCGCGCTACCTGCGGATGCCGCATGTCGAAAAGGGCATGGCGGTGGGCCTGTTCGGCGGCTCGTTCAATCCGCCGCACGAGGGCCATGTGCTCGTGGCCGATATCGCGCTTCGCCGCCTTCGCCTCGATCAGCTCTGGTGGATGGTAACGCCCGGAAATCCGCTCAAGGATCATCGCCAGCTCGCGCCGCTCGCCGAGCGCCTGCAGTTCTCGGAGGCGATCACCCCCGATCCGCGTATCAAGGTGACCGCCTTCGAAAAGACGACTGGACAGAACTATACGGCCCGCACGCTTGAAATCGTCAGGGCTCGCAATCCCGGCGTCCATTTCGTCTGGATCATGGGCGCAGACAGCTTGCAGGGCTTTCATCGCTGGCAGAACTGGCAGAGGATTGCCCGGACCTTTCCCATTGCGGTGGTGGACCGGCCGGGCTCTACGCTGGCCTTCCTGTCCTCGATGATGGCCAAGACGTTCGACCATGCCCGCGTGGACGAGGAGGATGCCGGCGCGCTTGCCTATCGTCGTGCGCCCGCCTGGACGTTCATTCACGGCCCGCGCTCGCTCCTCAGTTCCAGCGCGCTTCGCCACCGGGCCGAAGCCCAGAAACGCAGGGATGAAGAGTAGTATCTTGAAACCGGCCCCTATTGATGCCTAAATCTAGATGTGGTTCGACGCGAATGCGCGAATCACTACCGTGCCGGATCTGTTAAGTGGAAAGGATTTACTCTGACAACAGTGCACGCGAAGGGAAGCGTTCGCGCTCTTCCCAAAAGCGCAGGACGCGGCGACGATGCTGCCGAACGCGCTCTTCAAGCCGTCCTCGCAAGCCTCGAGGATTCGAAGGCCGAAGATATCGTCACGATCGACATTGCCGGGAAATCCGCGCTGGGCGACTACATGGTGGTCGCGTCCGGGCGATCCAACCGTCATGTCGCGGCGATCTGCGACCACCTGACCACCGACCTGAAGGATGAGGGCTTCGGTTCCGCCCGCGTCGAAGGATTGGAGACCGGCGACTGGGTGCTGATCGATACGGGCGACATCATCGTCCACGTGTTCCGTCCTGAAGTCCGCGAGTTCTACAACATCGAAAAGATGTGGGCCGCTCCGGACATGGAAGAGGGCACGTTGCACTAGAACGTCGCGCGCCCGCCTTCGGAGCGCGCCAGGCGGCCAAATGTTGAGACGCCCCTTGGGGCGAGCGTTGCCGCTGTGCGACGGAGGTACCGGGTCAATGCGAATCGGGCTTTTTGCGGTGGGACGGCTGAAGGCCGGGCCCGAGAAGGATCTTGCCGCGCGTTATCTCGATCGCTTTGCCAAGTCGGGTCCGGCAATCGGGCTCGAACTCGGCAAGATGGTCGAGGTGGCGGAGAGCCGTGCCGCAAATGCGCAGACCCGCAAACGGGAGGAAGCGGCCCTTCTCGAAAAGGCGCTTCCCACGGACGCTGTGCTCGTGCTGCTGGACGAGCGCGGCAAGGCGATCGGGTCGGAAGATTTCGCGGGCCTGATCGGAAGATGGCGCGACGATGGCAAGCGCGAGGTGATGATCGCGATCGGCGGCGCGGACGGGCTGGAACCGGCTCTGCACGCGCGCGCCGATGCTGTTCTTTGCCTCGGCAAGATGACCTGGCCGCACCAGCTTGTCCGCATCCTCATCGCCGAGCAGCTTTATCGCGCCACCACCATTCTCTCCGGCCATCCCTATCACCGTGTCTAGGCAGGATTTGTCCGTCAGGTCGAAATTTCGGCGCTGTGTTCTGGCGAAATTGCGCTAGGTCTCGTGAGGACGATTCGATCGAGCGCGCGTGCAAGCAAAATTGATTTCCAGTTGCGCACCCGCGTGCGCTAGACGGTTCGGATAAACAAGGCGCGGGAACATGGCAGCGTCGGCACCAGACAGAAGCGGGGAACGAAGGGCGGCCCGTCGCGCATCGCGACTGGGCCTGGTTGCGTTTGCCCTTGCGGCAGTGCTTTCCGCCCCCGTCTTTGCAACCGCTTCGGAACAGGAGCCCGGCACGACGGGGCGGATCGCCCAGAACTCGGATGGGGAAGCCGATCCGGCGGCCGCGATCGCGCTTCGTCGCGACGGCACCCGGCGCGAGTTGGAGGAGCTGTCGAAAACCATAACGCTTTCGCAGGACAAGGTTCGAGAGCTGGAAGTCGGTATCGACCGGCTGGCAAAGGATCGCGCGTCGCTGCGCGAGGCGATTGTCCAATCCGCCCGGGCGCGCCAGGAAATGGAAGCGAAGATTCTCGCCGGCGAAAAGCGCCTGGCCGAAATGCGCGGCGAGGAAGAGGCGGCCCGCGCTTCGCTGCACGAGCGCCGCGGCCTGCTTGCCGAAGTGCTGGCGGCGCTGCAGCGCATGGGACGCAATCCGCCCCCTGCCATCCTGGTCACGCCCGACGACGCGCTCGGCTCGGTGCGTAGCGCCATCCTGCTCGGCGCCGTCGTTCCCGGAATCCGGGCCGAGACTGACAAGCTTGTCGCCGACCTGCAGAAGCTTATCGCGATCCGAAACGAGATCGGCAAGGAGAAAGCCGATCTGGCAACCGCCATGGGCAACCGGCTGGAAGAGGAGAAGCGGTCGCAACTCCTGATCAGCGAGAACGAGGCTCTGGCGGCGGAGAATACGCGGACGTTGGAAGCGGAGCGTCGGCGCTCGGACGAACTCGCCGGACGTGCCACCAGCCTGGAAGGCCTGATCGGCAGCATGGAGCGCGAAATCGCATCGGTCCGCGAGGCAGCAGCTCTTGCACGCGTGCAGGAAGCCGAACGGGCGAAGCAGACGGAAGACGAACGCCGGCGCGCGCGCGAGGCGGCGCTCTCCGCCTCGCCCGACAAAAACCGCATTGCTCCCGCATATCCGTTCTCCGAATTGCAGAAGCGGCTGGCTTTTCCCGTTGCGGGTGACGCGGTGCGGCAGTTCGGCGATGCGGATGGCACGGGCCATTCGTCACAGGGGCTGATTCTTGCGACGAATGCGGGTGCGCTGGTAACGGCGCCCGCCGATGGCTGGGTGGTGTTCGCAGGGACATTCAGGAGCTATGGCCGGATGGTCATCCTCAATGTCGGGGACGACTATCATCTCGTGCTGTCGGGCATGGACCGGGTGAATGTCAGAGAAGGACAGTTCGTCGTGGCGGGTGAGCCGCTCGCCGTGATGGGTGAAAAAAGAGTGGCAAGCGTGAATGCATTGGCGCTGGAAACGGATCGGCCAACGCTTTACATTGAGTTTCGAAAGAACGGCAAACCGGTTGATCCCAGACCCTGGTGGACCGCAAGTGTCTCTGGAAAGGTACGTGATGATTCGTAGGGCTTCCCTTGTTCTCGTCGGAGCACTGATGGGTGCTACGGCCATGAGCGCAATCTATTCGGTGACGGCGCCGGCAGAGGCTGCGGGTTCGTCAACCTACCGCGAACTGTCGATCTTTGGCGACGTTTTCGAGCGTGTGCGCGCGCAATATGTGACCCCGCCCAAGGAAGACCAGCTGATCGAAAATGCGATCAACGGCATGCTTTCTTCGCTTGATCCGCATTCGTCCTACATGAACTCCAAGGATGCCGAGGACATGCGCACGCAGACGCGCGGCGAATTCGGCGGCCTCGGCATCGAAGTGACGATGGAAGATGAACTGGTCAAGGTCATCACGCCGATCGACGACACCCCGGCTGCCCGCGCCGGCGTACTTGCAGGCGACCTGATTTCGAAGATCGATGGCGCGGACGTTCGCGGCCTGAAGCTTGAGGAAGCCGTCGACAAGATGCGCGGCAAGGTCAACACGCCGATCAAGCTCACGCTCATCCGCAAGGGTGCCGACAAGCCAATCGAACTGGAGATCATGCGCGACATTATCGCGGTGAAAGCGGTGAAGTATCGCGTCGAGAACGACGTCGGGTACCTGCGTGTGATTTCGTTCACGGAGAAGACCTTCGATGACCTCGAAAAGGGCATCGAAAAGATCAAGGCCGATGTTCCCGCAGACAAACTCAAGGGCTTCGTTCTCGACCTGCGCCTCAATCCGGGCGGCCTGCTGGATCAGGCGATCAACGTTTCGGACGCTTTCCTGGAACGCGGCGAGGTCGTGTCGACGCGCGGCCGCAACGAGGACGAGACCCGGCGCTTCAACGCCGCCCCGGGTGATCTGACCGACGGCAAGCCGCTGGTCGTTCTGATCAACGGCGGCTCGGCTTCGGCTTCGGAGATCGTGGCAGGTGCGCTGCAGGATCTGCGCCGTGCCACCGTCGTCGGTACCCGTTCGTTCGGCAAGGGATCGGTCCAGACGATCATTCCGCTCGGCGACGCCGGTGCTCTGCGCCTGACGACGGCGCTCTATTACACGCCGTCGGGCAAGTCGATCCAGGGCACGGGTATCACGCCGGACATCAAGGTCGACCAGCCGCTGCCGCCGGAACTGCAGGGCAAGCTCGAAACCGCGGGCGAATCGAGCCTGCGTGGCCATATCAAGGGCCAGAGCGAGAACGAGGAAGGCTCCGGCTCCGCTGCCTACGTGCCGCCGGAAGCAAAGGACGACCTGCAGCTGCAGTACGCCCTCGAACTGCTGCGCGGCGAGAAGACCGATCCGTCGTTCCCCGCCAATCCTGAAAAGGCTGAGCTGAAGAACTGAACTCAGACGACCCGGCTTGCTGCTGTGGCGAGCCGGGTCTTTCGCATTCGCGGGCAGGGCGGCCTCACTTGGGAACGGATCTCAATGCACCCCTCGGTCAGAACCGGAAGGTGTCGTCCGGCCGCAAGCGCGCGCCGCGCCATTCGGCGGTGCGCCTGGCCGCCTTCTTCGTCATAGCCGGCGTTCTTGGCCTTTCAGCATGGTCGGCACTCGGCCCGCGCGGCGACTTCAAGACGCCCAATCCGGTCGACCAGCAAGCGCAGAAGGCGGAGAACCAGCCCGCCGTTCCGGACTCATCTTCGGAGAGCGCCGCAGGTTCGCCCGCGGCCGGCGGCGTGCGGCGCGAACGGGGTCTCTCCGGCGCGAGCGTGGAAGAAACCCGCAATGCCGATGGCAGCATCGTGAGAATATTCACGCCAAAGGATCGCGACGGCACGGGGCCGCTGATCATCGAAGCTAGCCGGATCGGGCAGGATCCGCGCTCCGCCGCCTTCCCCAACGAAGACCTCGTCGAGACGACCTCTTACGGAAAATTGCCGATTGTCGGACCTGACGGACTGCGTCCGATGGAGCAGTACGCCCGTCCCTGGTCGGGCGCACGCGGCACGCGGATCGCCATCGTGGTCGGTGGGCTGGGCCTCAGCCAGACCGGTACGCAGAAGGCGATTCGAGACCTGCCGCCGGAGGTGACGCTCGCCTTTGCATCGAGCGGCAACAGCCTTCCGCGCTGGATGCAGGAGGCCCGCCGCGAGGGACACGAGATCCTGCTTCAGATACCGCTTGAGCCCTTCGAGGATCCGAGCAACGAAACTGGTCCGCATACGCTGCGCACCGATTTCAGCGCCAAACGCAATCTGGACGAACTGCACCGGGCGATGGGGCAGATCACCAACTATACCGGCATCATGAACTACATGGGCGGACGGTTCCTGGCCGACGCCGATGCCATGGAACCGGTCATGCGCGACGTTTCCGAACGTGGGCTTCTGTTTCTCGACGACGGTTCCTCCGCCCAGTCGTTGTCCGGCACGATCGCCGGTGCGCTCGACATGCCGCACGCCTTTGCCGACGTGCAGCTCGACGCGACGCTTTCGCGAGACGCCATCCTGCGCAAGCTCGACGAGCTGGAGCGGATCGCGCGACGCAATGGCAGCGCGATCGGCGTGGCCTCAGCCTTCGACGAGAGCGTCCAGGCCATCGCAGAATGGTATCAGGAGGCCAGCCAGCGCGGTCTGGAGGTCGTCGGTGTCGCCGCACTTGCCGAACAGAAAAGCCAGCAGTAATCCGGCTGGAGTAGAGACAATCAGAAACGGAAACGACGATGAGCAAGGAAAAGAAGCGGTCGGTGCTGGCCGAAGACCTGCCGTACCGCCCCTGCGTGGGGATCATGGTGCTGAACCGGCAGGGGCTGGTCTGGGCGGGGCGGCGCATCGCCATCGGCAATTCCGAATATGACGGCTCGCCGCAGCTGTGGCAGATGCCGCAAGGCGGCATCGACAAAAACGAAGATCCGCTGAAAGCGGCGCATCGCGAGCTTTACGAGGAAACGGGCATGCGCTCGGTGTCGCTCATCGCGGATGCCGGCCGCTGGATCAACTACGATCTGCCACAGCACTTGATGGGCATCGGGTTGAAGGGGAAGTATCGCGGTCAGACGCAGCGCTGGTTCGCATTCCGCTTCGAGGGCGACGAGAACGAGATCGCCATCAATCCGCCGCCCGGCGGTCACGAGGCGGAGTTCGACGCCTGGGAATGGAAGGAGATGCGGCAATTGCCGGAACTCATCGTGCCGTTCAAGCGCAAGGTCTATGAGGAGGTCGTCGCGGCCTTCGCCCATCTCGCCCCGTAGGCTCCATCCGTCTGGTCTGTTGAACGCTCCACGTGAAACCGCCCACGGCTTGCGCCGCGGGCGGTTTGCTGTTTGGCGGTCGGGCTGGACGACGACGAAAGTCGCCTCCAGCCGAAGCCATTCCCGGTCAGATGAAGGCGAAGTCGTCGACGCTCAGCGACTTCACGCCTTGCAGCGTGGCGACGAGCTCCAGATCGGCGTCCGTTCCCTTGCCATCCGCATCGAACCAGAGGCGCCCGTTGTCGGTCTCGAACAGGAAGGTGCCCTTGGTGGCGGTCGCGACCGGGTCGGCGCCGGTCACGAGCGTCACGGTCTTGTCCGCCGCGGCGATGCCATAGGCGCCCTTGGAGATGACGAGCTTGTCCTGGCCACGGGTGAAGTCCGTGATCACGTCGCCCTCGCCGTCGCGACCGGCGCTGTCGAAGACAAACTGGTCATTGCCGGTGCCACCGGTCAGCCAGTCGTCACCGGCCCCGCCGATGAGCTTGTCGTTGCCGGAACGGCCGTCGAGGACGTCGTCCGAACCGTTGCCGTAGAACACGTTGTTCCCGGCGTCGCCGCGAATGGCGTCGTCATTGTTGCTGCCCTGGATGATTTCGATGTTCTTCACCGTCAGGCCAAGCGCCAAGCCCTTGTTCGTCGCCTGGTTCTGCAGGTCGAGGACCACGGAGGTGGTGCCCCCTCTGAAGGACAGCGTGTCGGTGCCGGACCCGCCGTCGAAAGCGTCCTTGCCGCCGAAGTCGGTCCGGATGAGCAGGTCATTGTCGGCGTCACCGAACAGACTGTCGTTGCCGGCTCCGTCTTCCAGCTTGTCGGCGCCAGCGCCGCCGCGCAACGTATCGTTGCCGGCATTGCCCTTCAGCCAGTCGGCCAGCGCACCGCCCGAAACGGAATCCTTGGCCTTGCCGCCATCATAGTCCAGCGCTTCGAAGCCCTGGAAGGACGTCGTTGCATCGACCTTTACGGTACCGGTGGAGAAGTTGAAGGCGATGTCCTTCGTCTGCTCCGTCATCAGGAGATGCAGCGTGTCGCCGCCTTCGCCACCATCGGCAAAGTCGCCCGCGCCGGCATAGACATGGTCGTTGCCCTTGTCGCCGTAGAGCTTGTCCTTGCCGCCGGTGAGGCCGAGGCCATCGCCGTAAAGCGTGTCATTGCCGTCACCGCCACGCAGCGTGTCGTTGCCGGCATCCCCTGACAGAAGGTCGTTTCCGCCGCCGCCGGTGAGGGTGTCGTCACCCGCCCGGCCGCGCAACTCGTCGGCCAGGTTGCCACCGGTAAAGATGTCCTTGCCGGACCCGCCGACCAGGGAGACGCGCTCCACGCTCTTCACCGTCACCGGCGCATTGGCCACGGTCACGGTAGAGGCGACCTTGTAGGTGATGCCCTGGGTATACTTGCTGAAGTCGATGGAGGCGAAGTCCGTGCCGGTGCCGCCGTCGAGCGTCAGCTTGCCCGTGGAAGCCGCGCGGTAGAACTTGTCGTCGCCGTCACCCATGTTGACGCTGTAATGGCCCACGGCCTTGGCACCGTCGCGGACATAGATGTCATCCGCTCCGCTGCCGGCGTCGATGGTGTTCGTGCCGCCGGCGTCACGGATCACGTCGTTGCCCGCGCCGGCGGTGAGCTTGTCATTGCCCTCGCCACCGTCGAGGACGTCGCTGTAGGCCGTGCCGATCAGCGTGTCGTTGCCGGCATAGCCGTAGAAGGTGACGCCCTTGGCAGCGCCGACCGATTTCACCACGTCGTTTCCGGAGCCGAACTCGACCTGGAAATACTCGAAGTTCTTCATCGAGGTGCCGTCCGTCAGGGACGCCGTCGCGGCGTTCACGGAGAAGGTCTGGCTCGACGTCAGCGACTTGCGGTCGACATAGAGGCGGTCGGTGTTTGCGCCGCCATCGGCCTTGTCGGCCCCGCCGTCGCCGAGATAGACGCGGTCGTCGCCATCGCCGGCATTGACCGTATCCTTGCCCGTCCCGGCGCGCAGTTCGTCGTTTCCGGCTCCGCCGTTGATCGTGTCGTTTCCTGCCCCGGCATCGACGACGTCATGGCCGCTGCCGGTCGTGATCTTGTTGGCACCGGAACCTACGGCATGAATGCTGTAGTGCTCGATGCCGGAGAAGGTCGTGCCGCCGGAAAGCGTGTTGACCTGGGTCGGCAGCTTGGCTGTGAAGTCGCCGGTGAACTTGGTGACGATGAGGCGGTCGCTGCCGCTGGCATCGGTGATCTTGTCCTTGCCGTCGCCGAAGGCATAACGATAGGTATCGTTGCCGCTACCGCCCTCGATGACGTCATCGCTGAGGCCCCCCGTGAGGTCGTCGTCGCCGGACCCGCCATTCATCGTGTCCTTGCCGGCGCCTCCATTTATGGTGTCGTTGCCATTGTCGCCGTAAAGGAGGTCGTTGCCGTCGTCGCCATTGATCATGTCGCCGTCGTCGCCGCCCCAGATCCTGTCGTCGCCTTCGCCGCCGGAAAGGATATCGATCCCTTTTTCACCGTAGAGTGTGTCCTTGCCCTCCGCGCCGTTGAGAATGTCGATTCCGTGGCCGCCATAGAGCGTGTCGTCGCCTTCGCCGCCGTCGAGGTAGTCGCTGCCGCGGCCGCCCTTGAGGGTGTCGTTGCCACCGCCGCCCATGAACATGTCGTTGTAGTTGCCGCCGGTGATACTGTCGGCGAAGTCCGTGCCGGTGATCTGGTAGCTCTCGACGTAGCTCGTCTTGATGTTGCCGATGAGCGTCTGTTCGGAAATCCAGTCCTTGATCGAGATTGAAACGCCGCTTGTGCGGTCGCCATAGTCGACGATCAGGCGGTCGGTGCCCGACCCGCCATGGACGATGTCGCCGGCCATATCCACGAGCCCGCCGGCCATGAGCGTGTCGCGGCCGGATCCGCCATTGAGACGGTCGGCGCCGAGACCGCCGGTAAGCATGTCGTCGCCACTGTCGCCGTTGAGCGTGTCGTTGCCGGTATCGCCGACAATATAGTCGCTCTGGAAGGAGCCGTTGAGCTGGTCGTTGCCGACGCCGCCCATGATCGTATCGCTTCCCATGCCGCCATTGACGATATCGTCGCCGTCGAGCGCCATGATCATATCCTGCTCGGCCCCCAAGAGGTCCTTGCCTATCAGATTGTCGGCTCCCATCGAGCCCATGATCGTTGCCATGCGTTTCTCCTAGTGATGGCTGTTGTCGGGATTTGCATTTCCCGGAGACGGCAGTCGTACCGCCGGCCGGGACGGGAGGAGCGTCGGCGGAGACTGCAGCGCCGGACATTGCTTCGCGTCACTGCACCTGGCTTTCGTCCTCCACACGCTGCCGGAGGCTCCGGCTTTCGAAGCGGCGCGCCAAACGCTGCTTCACGCAGCCATATTGAGGAGAAAGGGCGGGTTCTCTGTTCCGCCGGGAACAGCAACCAGCGATGGAGAATACGCCTAGGATGAGCGGGTGGGGCGCGGGCACTACGCTAGCCTGCCACCGAGCCGGCACACCCGCGACGTCCATCTTCTCTGCGCGTCGCGTTGTTCAGGGGGAACGAGAGTTCGAGCCGCCCGGCCATGCGCCACACGGGTCAGGCACCCCGGTTTGCGGAGGCAGAGACGTAGCCATGGCGAGGTCTGGTCGGGATGCGGGAATGTTCGGCTGCGGCGACCGGCGAGCGTTGCGTTTGCCGCAACCCTGTTGCGATGCTGCGGCGGATGATATTCGCGAAAAAAAAATCCCCGGCGGATGGCCGGGGATTCGATGTCGAGCGACGGTGGCGTCGAATGGTTGTGACGAACGCCGGTTATTCTGCTTCGTTGGCCGGAGCTGCGTTGAGCTGGCCGTATTTCTCGGCGCCGAGCGTGTTCAGCAGCTCCAGCTGCGTTTCGAGGAAATCGATGTGTCCCTCTTCGTCGGCCAGAAGCTCTTCGAAGAGTTTCATGGTGACGTAGTCGCCGGCGTCATGACAGATGTCGCGGGACTTCTTGTAGGCCGTGCGGGCGTCGTATTCGCCAGCGAGGTCGGCTTCGAGGACTTCCTTGACGTTCTGGCCGATGCGCAGGGGGGCGACCGTCTGCAGGTTGGGATGACCTTCGAGGAAGATGATGCGCGCGACCAGCTTGTCGGCGTGCTGCATTTCCTCGATCGATTCGGCACGCTCCTTCTTGGCGAGGAGCGTGTAGCCCCAGTCTTCCAGCAGGCGGTAGTGCAGCCAGTACTGATTGACGGCCCCGAGCTCGAGATAAAGCGCCTCGTTAAGCTGCTCGATTACTTTTTTGTCGCCTTTCAAGGTCCGCTCTCCTGTTGTCTTCATGGAATTGTTTGAGGCGGGCCATGAAATCAAATATCTCCGCGTCCGTCGAGTAGCGGTCGGCGTGATACTGTTCGGTGGTGCGGATGATGATGTCGACGACGTTGGGGAAACAGCCGCAACAGCGGCCACGTTTCTCCATGGCATGATAGACTTTTGCCGGCACGATCAGTTGCCAACGGTCCTGATCGAGGAGCTCGTTTATGACGTCAACGATCTCTTTGTCGCTAATGAAGTTGCAGCTGCAAACCAGCATTTGTTCTGCCTGCCATGCGTAACGCCCTGAATTCCAGCGATTAAGCAAAAGGAGATATTTGCTGTCAAGATAAAACGGGTCAGCATCGCTGCCGCATTCTTTAAAGTCATTCTAAACTTGAGAAATTTGTTCGTGTTTTCAAAATGTTGGATTGATCAATTGCTGTTTTAGCGATGGCAGATGTCGCCCTGGCCGGCGATCACTTTTTGTTGCAGGCTGGCCTTTTCCACGGGAGATCGACTGCGAAAAACTCGGCCGGCGCGATGCGCGTTTTCGTCCTGCCTCAATGAAAGTTGCGCCCCTTCGGCATGACCTGCGCGTCGTCCCGCAGCTCGGCGTGCGCGTCCGCCAGCCGGCGTGCATCATTTCCGGCCAGCCGCAACCGGCGCAGAGCGCCCTTTTCGCGACCCTCCTCGTTGACAGGATGGAGCACCTCGTCGGCCCGGCTCATGGAGGCGAAGCTGCGCAGTTCTTCCTTCAGCAGGCCGAGTGCCTGCGTCATGTCCTCCAGGTGCTCGGCAACCACATGGATGACGCCGCTTTCTCGCTGCAGCCGGCCGCGCACCTTCACGAGCCGTGCCCCCATCACGACCTGGCGGTATTTTTCCATGACCTTCTTCCAGATGATGATGTTGGCGCTGCCGGTCTCGTCCTCGATCGTCATGAAGATCACCCCCTTTGCCGACCCCGGCTGCTGGCGGACGAGGACGAGACCTGCAACGGTGACGCGGCTTCCCTTGGCAGCCGTTTCCAGTTCCGCGTTCGGTTTGATGTTCTGTCGGGAAAAATCGGCGCGCATGAATGAAACCGGGTGCGCCTTCAATGACAGCGTCAGGTAGCGATAGTCGTTGATCACCTGTTCGCCGGCAGGCATGGCCGGCAGCGGCACAGGCGGCTCGGGGCGCAATTCATCCGTCCCGACCCGCTCGAACAGCGGCAGCGTGCCCGGCCCGCCTCTCTCGTCCAGGGCCTTGACCGCCCAAAGCGCGGCTCGACGGTCGAGGTCCAGCGAGCGGAAGGCATCGGCATCGGCAAGCCGTTCGAGGACGGAGCGCGCCAGACCGGAGCGAAGCGCGAGATCGCGCACCGAGCGATAGCCCCCTCCCCGGTTCGCAAGCAGGATCGCCATGTCCTTTTCGGCCAGTCCCTTCACGAGACGAAAGCCGAGCCGCACGGCGCGCTTCGACTTGACGACGTCCCGCATCTCCCGGTGACGCGGCGCGATCAGTCTCCTATCGAAGGCGTCGTCGCCCTCGAGCGTACAGTCCCAGTCGGAAAGGTTCACATCGACGGGCAGCACGCGGACGCCGTGCTCGCGGGCGTCGCGCACGAGTTGTGCCGGCGCGTAGAAACCCATCGGCTGGGAATTGAGGATCGCCGCGCAGAAGGCATCGGGATAATAGGCTTTCAGCCAGGACGAGGCATAGACCAGAAGGGCGAAGGAGGCGGCATGGCTTTCGGGAAAGCCATATTCGCCAAAGCCCTCGATCTGGCTGAAACAGCGCTCGGCGAACGCCTGCGTGTAACCACGGCCGACCATGCCGTCGATCATCTGCTTCTTGAAGCCACTGACCTGGCCGGTCCGGCGGAAGGTAGCCATGGCGCGGCGAAGCTTGTCGGCCTGGGCGGGTGAGAAGCCGGCCGCGGTGATGGCGATCTGCATCGCCTGTTCCTGGAACAGCGGCACGCCGAGGGTCCGCTTCAAAACCTCTTTAATCTCATCCTTGGGATAGATCGCCTGCTCCTTTCCTTCGCGGCGCTTCAGATACGGGTGGACCATGTTGCCCTGGATCGGGCCGGGCCGGACGATCGCGACCTCGATGACGAGATCGTAGAACACTCTCGGCTTCAGCCGCGGCAGCATGCTCATCTGCGCGCGGCTCTCGATCTGGAAGACGCCGAGCGTGTCGGCCCGGCAGATCATGTCATAGACCTCGTCCTTCTGATCCTCATACACCGCTGCCAGCGTCTTCGGCTCATGGTAATGGCTTTCGAGGAGCTTGAAGGCCTTGGCGATGCAGGTCAGCATGCCGAGCGCCAGCACATCGACCTTCAGCAGCTTCAGGGTGTCGAGATCGTCCTTGTCCCATTCCACCATGTAGCGGCCGGGCATCGCCGTCGGCATGATCGGCACCACCTCGTCGAGGCGATCCCGGGTGATCAGGAAGCCGCCGACATGCTGGGAAAGGTGCCGGGGGAAACCCATCAGCTTCTGCGCATAGGAGAGCATCCGTAGCGTCGTCGGGTCGCGCAGGTCGAGACCGGCCGCCTTGACCTGCTCTTCGGAGAAGGAGGACCGCCCCCAGCCCCAGATCGAGCCTGAAAGGGCCGACTGGACATCGTCCGAGAGGCCGAATGCCTTGGCCACCTCGCGGCCCGCCGACCGGCCCCGGTAGCTGATGACGGCGGCGGCGAGGCCCGCATGCTCCCTGGTGTATGTCTCGTAGATGAATTCGATCACTTCCTGCCGGCGTTCGTGCTCGAAATCGACGTCGATGTCGGGCGGCTCGTCCCGGTCTTCGGAAATGAACCGGTCGAAAAGCAGGGTGAACCTGTTGGGGTCGACCTCCGTTATCGCGAGGCAGTAGCAGACGGAGGAATTGGCGGCCGAGCCGCGCCCCTGGCAGAGGATACCCCGACTGCGCGCAAAGCTGACCAGCTTGTGCACAGTCAGGAAATAGGGTTCGTAACGCTTCTTGTGGATGAGTGCGAGTTCATAGGCCAGTCGCTCCTCGACCTTGGCAGGCACGCCTTGCGGATAGCTTTGACGAGGATAGCGGCGGGATGCGCCTTCGCGAACGAGCCGCAGGAGCGTCTCTTCCGGGGTGGAGCCCTCGTCGGATTCGTCCGGGTAGATATGGCCGAGCTCCTCCAGATCGAAGGAAAGACCGCGAAGGAACCGGGCGCTGTTGGCAATCGCCTCCGGATGGTCGCGCAAAAGGCGGGCCATCTCGGCGGGAGACTTCAGGTGGCGCTCCGCATTGGACTGCCGACGAAAGCCGAGACCCTCGACCGTCGTGCGGCGGCGAATGGCGGCAACGACGTCCGCGATCGGGCGGCTGTCCGGCGCATCGAAAAGCGCGTCATTGGTGGCGAGGGGCCGGACGCGCGCCTGCCGGGACAGCATTGCCAGCGCGGCAAGATCGAGCCGGTCGAAGCCGTCGTAGCGCGGCACGAGGCCCAGATAGAGCCGGTCGGCGGCTTTCTGCCGCAAGGGTTCGAGCACCGCCAGCAGCGATTTCGGCTCCGGTCTGCCGGGGGGCGGCATGAGGATGAGCTGCAGTTCCGCCTGCCATTCGAGAAGGTCCGGCAAAAAAAGGGTGCAGTTTCCCTTGTCGTCCGCGCGCAGGTTGCCACAGCTCAGGAGGCGGCAGAGGTGAGCCCAGCCCCGCCGGTTCTGCGGAAAGGCGAGAACATCGGGCGTGCCATCGGCAAAGACGAGCCGGGCGCCGGGGCGGAAGCCGGCATAGTTGTCGGCCTTTGCTTTGTTGTAGGCCCGGACCACGCCTGCAACAGTGTTGCGGTCGGCGATCCCCAGGCCGCCAAGGCCGATCCGGCTGGCGGTCTCCACCATGGCTTCGGGGTGGGCCGCGCCTTCCAGGAAAGAGAAATTGGAACGCGCGCCGAATTCGCAGAAGTCGGGTGGGGTGCTCATGCCAGGATCCCATGGATGAACCAGCGCGGAAGGTGCGGCTGTTCCCCATAGATCCCCTCGCGGAACAGCCAGAAGCGGCGACCGGCCTCGTCTTCGACCCGGAAATAGTCGCGGGACGGCTGGTTCTCCCCGTCGATCCACCACTCTGCAGCGATCCGTTCAGGACCCTCCGTGCGGGCGATCCGATAAAGGCTCCGGCGCCAGCGGAAGCTTTTCGGCGCGTCCTCAGGTACGCCGGCCATGGTTTCGACCGGCTCGGGCGGGGTGAAGAGGCGCAACGGGCGGTCCATGCAGGCGGTTGCCGTGACCGCTGCCGCCCCGTTCCGGCCGACGGCTCGCTCGCTCTCCAGACGGTCCAGGATGGGGGCGAGACGCGCGGCGCGTTCGGGCAGATGGCTTTCGGCAAGCGTGACGGCAAGCAGGCTGTCGGGGCCGAAGCGGGCGACGATCCGCTCGGCGAAGGCAGACAGCGAGCAACTGTCGCCGGTGCCGTCGGCAAAGCCCTCCTGCACCGTCTCGAAAGGCTCGGCGGTGAGCACGCAGAGGCGGACGATCTCGAACCCGTATCCGGCATCCAACCCGTCATGAACCGCCGCAAGCCGCTCGCGGAACAGAAGCGTGATGCGATCGGGATCGCGCTGGGGGGCGGAGGTCGCCGCATGGATGCGAAAGACGCGGCCGTCGACGCGAAAGAGCAGAAGCGCAAACAGGCGTCCGCCCTCGCCGCGTCGCTCGAGGCCCTCCTTGAGCGACCCTGCAAGATGGGCGGAAAGCGCCAGGATGTCGTCCGCGGAACTGACGGGATCGAACAAACGGCGCTCTGCCGAAAGAACCGGTACCGGCAAGCGCGGCGAGATGGGCTCGTCCTCCAGGCCGAGCGCCTGGTCCAGCCGCAGGAGCAGCAACGGTCCGAAGCGGCGGGCAAGCGGCGCGCGCGGCAGGGGCAGAAGATCGCCGATTGCCTTCAGCCCGACCCGCCCGAGCATCTCGGCTGTATCCTTGGGCAGGCGCAGCGCCGGCGTCGGCAGAGGTGCCAGCGCCGCTTCCGCCACATCGGCATCGATCACGCCGCCCTCGCCGAAATGGCTGACCGCCCAGGACAAGCCGGGAGAGGACGAAATCGCTCCGCGTGCCTCGACGCCGAGCGCAAAGAGCGAGGATAGAAGTCCATCGAGCAGGGCCCGCTCACCGCCGTGCAGATGGGCGCAGCCGGTGATGTCGAGATAGAGCCCGTCGTCGCCGTCGAGGGCGACGAGCGGCGTGTAGCGGTCGCACCAGTCGGCCAGGGCCTCGAGCAGCGCCCGGTCAGCGGCGGGCTCGGCGGGAAGGATATCCAGCGACGGGCAGATGGCACGTGCCTCCGTGACCCCATGCCCCTTGCGCAGGCCGATGCGTTCGGCCTCACGATCGAGACGGCTTATCCGCATGGCATTTTCGCTGCGGCTGGCGAAGACGACGGGCGGATGATCAGGGCGTCCTTTGGAGAGCCACGACCGTCCCCAGCGGGCCCGGGCCACCCTGTCGGCGGGAAGATAAGGAAACCAAAGGCAAAGTATCCTCTGGCTGCCGCTGTGGCTGCTGAGCGGCAGGGTGTGATTCAGGATGGGGTTCGGGGCAGGTTTCTGTGCGGCGAAAGCGGCGGTCATCGGTGTTCCACTCCAGGACTGTGCCGACGGCGTCGGCGATCTTGCTTTTTTCCGGGGTGACGAGAAAAGCCGGATTGCCGAGGCTACCGGCCAGCGTCGACCCGTCCGGCAGCGGGCGTTCGCCTGAAGGCGCCGGCTCGACGCGCAGGCGGCAGAGCGCGCTGCTTGCCTCCTCCTCGCCCGCCTGGCGCAGCAGCAGAAGAAGGCTGCCGTTCGCCTTCGCGCGCAGTTGCAGGCGGCGGCTTTCCGTCAGGCCGAAACAGGCGGGATTGCCGCGGATCTCCAGAATGACGGCCGAAAAGGCCGAGATGCCGAGTGCGGCTTCCGCCATCCAGAGCGCATCCTGAACCGTCCGCGGGCGGGCGAGGAAGAAGCGTGCCGGGTCGAGGCCATAGTTCTTCAAGCCCGGGGCATGGGGCATTCCGGCCTCCGAAAGTGCCATTGCCTGGCTGATCCAAAGTGTTGCGCCGGTCTTCGCGATCTCCTGCCGCATGGCGGCAACGGCAAGCGTGAAGCCGGTGGCCGCGCCCATGTCGCGCGTCTGCGCATTGCGGATCTCGACGAGCCCGCAGGCCGGCAGGCCGGCTGCAAAAATAGCATCGAGGCCGTCTGTTGCCGGGGGATCGTTCCGCGCCGCCTCCTGCGCATCCCACTGCCAGCGGGATTTTCGCCCGGAGAGGCCGGGCCCGTCGGCGTTTTCGATGCGTGCGACGGCCTCTCGCAAGGCAACAAGCCGCTCACGCGCCAGGGCAGGCGTTGCCATGACGGTCGTTCCTCTATTTGTTCATGTTATGTTCTTATGGATTCCAGAACGGCCGAAAAGAGTCAACGCCAATTCGCTACAGGACGATCACAACATTGCGCTCCAGAGGATCAGAGGCAGCCTCTCGGAGAACATTTCAGCAGCACCCTCGATGATAGCGGCATCCCGCGGGATCCGGCCTGAACGGCGCGCCTCGCTCTCGCTCAGCCGCCCGCGCGGCAGGAAAGACCGCCATAGCGGGCATCAAGGCTGATTGCCGCGCGACGTACGGTATCGGCGAAAAGACGCCCGTCCGCACGCAATCCGCCGGCGGCGCGGCCAATCACGCTCACGCCGGGAACAGCCGCCCCGAACCGCAGCAGCCGTCCGTCGCCCTCAACCCGCATCGTGCCGGGCTGTTCGCATGGCGGAGGCTTTCCTGAGCGGAGAGCAGCCAGGATCCGAATCTATGGCGAAGTCAGTAGAAGACGTGGATCGGCCAGGCAGGGAACTGGCGGGTGGGACTTCCCTGCCCGTCGGCGGGTTTCAGGAAATCCAGAAGCCCCTTCTTGCGGGCTGGCTTTTCCGTGGTGTCGCCCTTCCGGCGTTCGCTGCCATCGGAAGCGCAGTCATCGACCGAATGCGGAGAGAAATAGCCGAGCGTCATTCCACCCATATAGAACATGCGCCAACTCCTGATCATCCCCGGCCGTTAACGACCGTGAAGTAATCATGGCGGAATCGTGACGCATGTCAATAGTCTATAGATTTAGTGCTCTAACCGACTGCGGGCTCCGGTCTAGGCCTGCTGGCCAACGGCCCTCTTTTCAGGGACGTCGTCCTCGATAAGCCCGGAAGTGCCGGGAGAAGCAACGAACTGCTCGAGCGTCATATTGTCGAGAATGGAAGCAATGGCGTCGCGCACGTCGGTCATGGCGCGGCGGACCTGACAGGCTGCCGGGTCCGCGCAATCGTCACAAGCCTCGTAAGCCGTGCGGCTGGCGCAGCGAATCGGTGCCAACGGCCCGTCCAGCACGCGGATGGCATGACCGATCCGGATCGCGGATGCGGGATGAGACAGGGCGTATCCGCCTCCCGGGCCCTTCTTGGAGCGCAGGATGCCGGCATTGCGAAGCTCGAGCAGGATGGTGTCGAGAAACTTCTTCGGAATGTTGTTGCGGAGCGCAATTTCACTGACGAAGGCGGTTTCGCCAGGGGCCAGGCGCGCCAGATCGACCAGAGCCTTCAGCCCGTACTTGCCCTTCTTTGTCAGCATGTCATTCTGCTTTCCAGTTGCAAAAACGGCGCCGTCAGGTCCGCCCAAGGGGGGCGCCCCGATCAAAAAAATCACCCGCCTGTCGGTGAGATCGAACGCCCGCCACCCATACGGATGATTCCGACGCATTTTAGGCACGCAAGTGCTAAAATCATATAAAAAAGGTATACTTTATTCGCGAACGGCAATGCAAGGCGGCGGATTGCCCCGAATCGTATTTCGCGCACCGAATTAGAGCCGACGTTGCCGATTGGCAACCGACCGGAGCACTCGGAAGAGCATTCAGGCCCGCCCGGCTCCTTCCCGGGATGCATGCGCGAGATGCCGCCGGCGCAACTCGGCCTGGACCTCGTCCTGAAAGTCCAGCACCTGCAGACGCATTTCCGCCTCGTCGCAGCCTAGCGCCAGCAGTTCTTGGGCAAGCCGGCGGCATTCGGCACGCCAGTAGTGCAGCGCGGGTTCGCCATGCAGGGTTTCCAGTTCGGCGGCGCAGCGCCGAACGACGCCCGTCCGCCGGGCGATCGGAAACGGTACCGTAGCCCTGTTAGACGTCAGGCCGGCGTTGGCAGATGCTGCGCTCATGAATGCTGTCCCCTCGTATGCGATCGATCCTGCATACCGGGCGCATGGTTAACGTCAGGTTTCCATTGCGGTATTGCTGTTCCGCTTGGTGACGGAAGCACAAGCGTCCTCCGTCCGAAGGTCATAGCTGCGCTTCAGAGCAATGCCGTCGGAGAGCCCGGCGCACCGTTGTCCTTGACCGCCTGCATCACCACGAAAGTGGAGGTATTGGAGACGTTCGGCAGGCTGGAGATCTTTTCGCCCAGCACTTCGCGATAGCGTCGGATGTCGGGAGTCCTGACCTTCAGGAGATAGTCGAACGAGCCGGCTATCATGTGGCATTCCTCGACCTCCTGGATGCGGCGGACGGCGCTGTTGAACGCTTCCAGCGCCTTCTCCCGCGTGTCCGACAGCTTCACTTCGGCAAAGGCGATGTGGTCGAGGCCGAGCTTGCGCAGGTTGATCTCGGCATGGAAGCCGAGGATGAAGCCATCCTCAATCAGT
The DNA here is from genome assembly GCF_013378445.1 of Mycoplana rhizolycopersici. Taxonomy (GTDB): domain Bacteria; phylum Pseudomonadota; class Alphaproteobacteria; order Rhizobiales; family Rhizobiaceae; genus Mycoplana; species Mycoplana rhizolycopersici. The sequence continues at coordinate 431,637 of NZ_JABXYK010000001.1, read as the reverse complement.
CGCTTCAACCGCGCCTGGCAGGGCGTCTTTGACAATCCCACCCGCTTGGACAACTCTGTCACGGAGATCCGTCCGTCCTGACTGAGCACGTCGAGGATGCGAATATCAAATTGGTCCAAATCGTCGATAGTCTGCAACTTCGTCATTCATTCGGTCTCGATTATGGTCGTAAAATAGTTTGATCGGACTAAAATTGGAAGAAATCAAGTCAACATGATTTCTTCGCCGGTGCTAACATTCACGGGCTGCGAAACGAGGCGCCGGAGGGCCGGCTTATCGGCGTGGCCCGTCCGGGCGACCGGTTGAAACGCCCCATCATTCACGAGCGCGTCACCATGACCAACACCTCCCCCTCCCCGAAGAATGCCGGCGTGGCCGGCGACCGTCGCCCCTTTGCCGATTTCGCCCCGCCGATCCGTCCGCAAGGCGTGCTGCGCCAGGCGATCACGGCCGCCTACCGCCTTCCCGAGGCCGAAGCGGTCGCCGCCCTGCTTGAAAGCGCCACGCTTGCGCCGGAGCAGCGCAATGCCGTAGGCGCCACGGCACGCAAGCTGATCTCGGCGTTGCGCGCCAAGCACAAGGGCACCGGCGTCGAGGGGCTGGTGCACGAATATTCGCTGTCGAGCCAGGAAGGCGTGGCGCTGATGTGCCTTGCCGAAGCGCTGCTCCGCATTCCCGACACGGCGACCCGCGACGCGCTGATTCGCGACAAGATCGCCGACGGCGACTGGAAGTCGCATATCGGTGGCGGCCGCTCGCTGTTCGTCAATGCCGCGACCTGGGGACTTGTCGTGACCGGAAAGCTGACGGGAACGGTCAACGACCGCAGCCTGTCGGCGGCACTGACCCGGCTGATCGCCCGCTGCGGCGAACCGGTGATCCGTCGGGGCGTCGACATGGCGATGCGGATGATGGGCGAGCAGTTCGTCACCGGCGAAACGATCGACGAGGCGCTGAACCGCTCGCGCGCCCTGGAGCAGAAGGGTTTTCGCTATTCCTATGACATGCTGGGCGAGGCCGCGACGACCGCTGCCGATGCCGAGCGGTACTATCGCGACTACGAGAATGCCATCCATGCGATCGGCAAGGCATCGGCCGGCCGTGGCATCTACGAAGGCCCCGGCATCTCGATCAAGCTTTCGGCGCTGCATCCGCGTTACGTGCGCGCGCAGGCCGATCGCGTCATGGTCGAACTGCTGCCCAAGGTGAAGGCGCTGGCGCTGCTGTCCAAGACCTATGACATCGGCCTCAACATCGATGCGGAAGAGGCGGACCGGCTGGAGCTGTCGCTCGACCTGCTCGAAAGCCTGTGCACCGATCCGGATCTTTCCGGCTGGAACGGCATGGGCTTTGTCGTCCAGGCCTATGGCAAGCGTTGCCCGTTCGTGCTCGATTTCATCATCGACCTTGCCCGCCGCTCGGGCCGGCGTATCATGGTGCGCCTTGTCAAGGGCGCCTACTGGGATGCGGAGATCAAGCGTGCCCAGGTGGACGGGCTCTCAGACTTCCCTGTCTATACCCGCAAGATCCACACCGACGTCTCCTACATTGCCTGCGCGCGCAAGCTTTTGGCCGCGACCGACGTGATCTTTCCGCAGTTCGCCACCCACAATGCCCAGACGCTGGCAACGATCTATCACCTTGCCGGTCCAGACTTTTCCGTCGGCAAATACGAGTTCCAGTGCCTGCACGGCATGGGCGAGCCGCTCTATGACGAGGTCGTCGGTCGCGGCAATCTCGACCGTCCCTGCCGCATCTATGCCCCTGTCGGCACGCACGAGACGCTGCTGGCCTATCTCGTCCGGCGCCTGCTGGAAAACGGCGCCAATTCCTCGTTCGTCAACCGCATCGCCGATCCCGCCGTATCGATCGACGACCTCATCGCCGACCCGGCCGAAGTGGTCCGCTCGATGGCGGTCGTCGGTGCCCGTCACGATCAGATCGCGCTGCCGGCAAATCTCTACGGCGTCCGCCGCAATTCCGACGGTCTCGATCTTTCAAACGAGACGACGCTGTCGGCGCTTTGCGATGCGCTGGAAGCGAGTGCTGCCGTTGCCTGGAAGGCAGAGCCGCAGCTGGCGGACGGTATCGCCGGCGGTGAGACCCGCCCGGTCGTCAATCCTGGCGACAACGGCGATATCGTCGGCCATGTCACCGAAGCCTCCGACGAAACGGCGCGCAAGGCCGCAACGCTGGCCGCTGCCGCTGCTCCCCGCTGGGCGGCCGTTTCCCCTGCGGAGCGGGCGGCCTGCCTGGAGCGGGCGGCAGACGCCATGCAGGCGCGCATGCCGACGCTGCTCGGGCTGATCGTTCGCGAGGCGGGCAAGTCGCTGCCGAACGCGATCGCCGAGGTGCGCGAGGCGATCGACTTCCTGCGCTACTACGCCGAACAGGCACGCCGCACGCTCGGCCCGGCGCATGCGCCGCTCGGCCCGGTCGTCTGCATCAGCCCGTGGAACTTCCCGCTGGCGATCTTCACCGGACAGATCGCAGCCGCACTCGTCACCGGCAATCCGGTGCTGGCGAAGCCGGCGGAAGAAACGCCGCTGATTGCCGCCGAAGGGGTACGGCTGCTGCACGAGGCCGGTGTTCCGGCCGAAGCACTGCAGCTGCTTCCGGGCGACGGTCGTGTCGGGGCCGCACTCGTCGCGGCGCCCGAAACCGCAGGCGTCATGTTCACCGGTTCGACCGAGGTCGCCCGGCTGATCCAGGCGCAGCTTGCCGGCCGCCTCTCCGCCGACGGCAAGCCGATCCCGCTGATCGCCGAGACCGGCGGCCAGAATGCCATGATCGTCGATTCGTCGGCACTGGCCGAACAGGTCGTCTTCGACGTGATCGCATCGGCCTTCGACAGCGCCGGACAGCGCTGCTCGGCGCTGCGCGTCCTCTGCCTGCAGGAAGACGTGGCCGACCGCACGCTCGGCATGCTGAAGGGAGCGCTGCACGAGCTCACCATCGGCCGGACGGACAAGCTCTCCGTCGATATCGGCCCCGTGATCACCGGCGAGGCGAAGGGCATCATCGAAGGCCATATCGAAGGCATGCGCAGCAAGGGCCGCAAGGTCGAGCAGATCGAACTCGCCGCCGAGACGGCCAAGGGCACATTCGTGCCGCCGACGATCATCGAGCTTGGCGGTATCTCCGAGCTTAAGCGCGAGGTGTTCGGTCCCGTCCTGCACGTCATCCGCTTCAAGCGCGAGAACCTCGACCGGCTGATCGACGAGATCAACGCCACCGGCTACGGTCTCACCTTCGGTCTGCACACCCGTCTCGACGAGACGATCGCCCATGTCACGAGCCGGGTGAAGGTCGGCAACGTCTACGTCAACCGCAACGTTATCGGGGCGGTCGTCGGCGTCCAGCCGTTCGGCGGACGCGGGCTGTCCGGCACCGGCCCGAAGGCTGGTGGTCCGCTCTATCTCGGACGCCTCGTCAAAACCGCGCCGATCCCGCCGCAGCACAGCTCGGTGCACACCGATCCGGCGCTGACGGATTTCGCCAATTGGCTCGGCATGCGCGGCATGAATGCCCAGGCGCAGGCCGCGCGCGATACGGGCAGCGCGTCTGCGCTCGGCCTGGACATCGAACTGCCCGGCCCGGTCGGCGAACGCAACCTCTATGCGCTGCACCCGCGCGGCCAGGTGCTGCTCGTCCCGCAGACCGAGATGGGCCTTTACAGCCAGATCGTCGCAGCGCTCGCCACCGGCAACCGTGCCGTCATCGATGCGGCTTCAGGCTTGCAGGCATCGCTGAAGGATCTTCCCGCAAGTGTTGCCGCCAGGGTTGCATGGTCGAACGACTGGGCGAAGAGCGGTCCCTTTGCCGGTGCCCTCGTGGAGGGCGATGCGGAACGGGTTCGCGCGGCAAATGAAAAGATCGCCGTCCTGCCCGGCCCGCTGGTGCTGGTACAGGCCGCATCCACGGAGGCGATCCTGGCCGGAAATGCGGAAGCCTACTGCCTCAACTGGCTGCTGGAAGAGGTCTCCACCTCGATCAACACCACGGCCGCCGGCGGCAATGCCAGCCTGATGGCGATCGGCTGATATCGGCTGATGAATCTCGCGGGTGCCGGACCAGTGTGTCGGCGCCCGCAGCTATCCGTGAGCCAAGATTTTTCGGCCGCAGCCGGAAGCGTCCAAACACTCCGCCAAGTGCGGTAGATCGTTCCTACCCGGCGGTCGCGTCGGCACTGGCCTCGATGCGTTCCATATCGTCGTCGGACAGGCCGAAATGATGGCCGATCTCGTGGATCAGGACATGCGTGATGATGTCGCCCAGCGTTTCCTCGTTCTCGGCCCAGTAATCGATGATCGGACGGCGGTAGAGCGTGATGCGGTTGGGCATCTCGCCCGTCTCGACGGTAAAGCGCTCCGAGATCCCGCGTCCCTCGAACAGGCCGAGCAGGTCGAAAGGCGTTTCAAGCGCCATGTCCTCGAAAACGTCGTCGCCCGGAAAATCGGAAATCTCGATAATCAGGTTGCCGGTGAGTGCGCGAAACTCGTCTGGCAAATTGCCATAGGCCTCTACAGCCAGCGACTCGAACGTGCTGATCGTCGGGGCGTGGCGGTTCTGCCAATCTTCTGTCTGGTCTACGCGGGCCATGAGCACTCCTTTATGCGTCATATAGCACTTCGCGAACGCATTTCGAGTGATGAATTCCGGCGCCGCCGCTCAAGGCTTCGTGTAAGGGAAGGCCCGACATTCTTTCGGCGACGAGACGACGGCACGAAAACGTCGATCTTGCGCGGTCAGATCGAGGCTAGGATAGCTATCGCGCGCAACGCTCCTGTTGCACCGTTAGCGCTGGCGCAGGGCCGTGACCTCGATCTCGATCAGCATTTCCGGCTTGATCAGGCCGCAGACGACCATGGTTGCGGCAGGGCGGATCTCGCCGAACGCTTCGCCGAGGATCGGGAAGACGGTGTCGGCGAAGGATGCGTCGGTGACGTAGTAGTGGCAGCGCACGGCGTCGGCGAGCGAAAAGCCCGCCTCCTCAAGTGCCTTGCGGATGGTCGACAGACAGTTGCGGGTCTGCTCCTCGACGCTGTCCGGCATCTTCATCGTGGCATAGTCGTAACCGGTCGTGCCGGAAACGAAGCACCAGTCGCCCTGCACCACCGCCCGCGAATAGCCGGCGGTGCGTTCGAAGGGCGACCCGGAAGAGATCAGGCGTCGCATGCTCGCAACCTCGCTCAGGCCCAGGGGCGCGCCGCTGCTGCCGCGTTCTCGTAGGCGTCGATGGACGCCGCTTTCTCGAGCGTCAGTCCGATGTCGTCGAGGCCGTTCAGCAGGCAGTGGCGGCGGAAGGCGTCAATCTCGAACGAAATCTTGCCGCCATCGGGGCCGGAGATCTCCTGTGCCTCGAGGTCGACCGTCAGAACGGCGTTGGAGCCGCGGCTGGCGTCGTCCATCAGCTTTTCAAGGTTTTCGGGGCTGACGACGATCGGCAGGATGCCGTTCTTGAAACAGTTGTTGTAGAAGATGTCGGCAAACGAGGTCGAGATCACGCAGCGGATGCCGAAGTCGAGGAGGGCCCAGGGCGCATGCTCGCGGGAAGAGCCGCAGCCGAAGTTGTCGCCGGCGACGAGGATGCTGGCGTTCTGGTAGGCGGGCTTGTTCAGAACGAAGTCCTGATTGAGCGAGCCGTCTTCGTTGTAGCGCGCTTCGGCGAAAAGACCCGTGCCGAGCCCGGTGCGCTTGATGGTCTTCAGGTAGTCCTTCGGGATGATCATGTCCGTGTCGATATTGACCACGGGCAGCGGCGCGGCGACGCCGGTCAGCTTGACGAACTTGTCCATGACGTGAACCTCGATTGCGATACTTTATCGTTCCGGGCCTGCGTTTAGATCAGTTTCGCCGGGAAATGAAGGAGAATCTTGCGTAGCGGAAGCTGCAAACGACCGAATCTTGCCCGTGGCGCGGCCACAGGTTGCGCGCAACGTCCGTGCGTCCGTTCCTCAGAGGTCGATGATCGTTCCGCGACCGTCGTTCCAGATGCGAGGTTCGCGCTGGCCGGGCTTGCCGGTGCGGGCGTAGCACCTGGCGCGAACCGGCGCCGGCTGCATCTTGGCTGCGATCCAGCTGCCGAACATGATCACGGACGCAATACCGGCAAGCGCAAGCCCGAGGGAGGCTGCGAACACAAGTGTCACGCCGGCGATGACGACGGCCAGGGTGGCGACGAAAATGGAGCGAATGCTGTGCATGATTGGCCCTTTCCTCTATCGTCAATGTGGGCAGCGAATGTGTTCATTGCAAGGCTTTTGCAGTGGCCAGTGTGTCGCACCTCGCGCTGCCACGAATCTGGCCCCGCCGGCGTGCCAATGTGCTTGCCCATCCGGCCGAACCGGGGCAGAAAGGCGAAATGAACACGCCGTTTCGCAATCATCCACTTCGCCTGCGCCGGTCGCTCCTGTCCGTCCCGGCGAGCAATGCCCGGGCGCTGGAAAAATCTGCCACGCTCGCATGCGACGGCATCATCTTCGACCTGGAGGATTCCGTTGCGCCCGAAAGCAAGGCGGCAGCGCGCGAGGCGCTGAAGCAGCATTTCGCCGGCCTCGACCGCGCGTCGCCTGTCGAACGCATCATCCGCATCAATTCGCCGTCCGGCAGTGACGGCCCTGCCGATCTCGAAGCGGTGCTTGCCTGCGGACCGAATGCCGTGCTTCTGCCGAAGGTGTGCGAGCCGCAGGACGTGCTTGCCGTTGCCGACTGGCTGGCAGACCAGGGAGTGGACGACAGCCCCCGGCTGTGGGCGATGATCGAGACGCCGGCGGCGATGCTCAATCTGGCAGCGATCGCGGAAGCGGGGCGCACCAGCGGAGGCCGGCTCGACTGCCTCGTCGTCGGCCTGAACGATCTCAGGCTTGCGACCGGCATTGCCGACGTGCCCGGCAGGCCCTTCCTCGTTCCGCTTCTGATGCAGGTGGTGGTTGCGGCGCGCGCTTCCGGGCTCGACGTGATCGACAGTGTCCATAATGGCTTTGCCGACATTGGAGCCTTCGGCGCAGAGTGTGAGCAGGGCCGGCAGATGGGCTTTGACGGCAAGATGCTGATCCATCCGGCGCAGATCGAACCGGCAAACCGTTCCTACGGCATTCAAGATGGGGCGGCAGACGAGGCCCGCGCCATTGTCTCAGCCTTCGCGCGGCCTGAAAATGCAGGCAAGGGTGCGGTCAATCTCGACGGCCGCATGGTGGAACGCCTTCATCTCGACCAGGCCGAGCGCCTGCTTGCCAAGGTCGAACTCATTGCAAAAAAAGAGAACCGCACATGAAAGTCTATCGCTTCCTGACCGGCCCCGACGACGCCTCCTTCTGCCACAAGGTGACGCTGGCCTTGAACAAGGGCTGGTCGCTTCACGGCTCGCCGACCTATGCCTTCAACGCCGAAACGAAGCTGATGCAGTGTGGCCAGGCCGTGGTGAAGCAAGTGGAAGGCAAGGAGTACCATCCGGACATCAAGCTTTCGGAGCAGTGACGGCCGGTAGGGACGGCGCGCGCATCAGCCGGTCCGTTCCTGCTCGAATATGATCCGTGCTTCCAGCCCGCCGGCATGTCCCTCCGGCGGCGAGGCCAGCTCCAGGCGGGCATTCATCTGGGCAAGCAGCCGCTCGGCGATGGATATGCCGAGTCCCGAACCCTTGGCATTGGTCCGGCCGCGGCCGAAGCGCTTGCGGATCATATCCAGCTCCCAATCGGCCAGCAGCGGGCCGCCGTTGATGATGCGGACGGTTCCGTCGTGTTCCAGCCGCACGTCGATCGGATTATCCGGGTCGCCGTGAACAAGGGCGTTTTCGATCAGGTTGCGAAGCGCGATGGCGAAGCCGTCCTCGCTTGCTGGCTTGCGTAGCACAGAGCCTTCGGCGCGATGGAACTGCAGCCGTCCGGCGCCTTCCGGGTGGCGCTGGAAATCGAGGACGACGAGTTCCAGAATGCGGGCGAGATCGACCGGCGCGCCGACGGCGCCGACGCCGGCCTCGGCGCGCGCCAGCTGCAACAGCTTCTCGGCGAGGTGGCTGAGCTTGACGAGCGAGGCCTCGACCTGGCGGGCGCGCGCCTTCCTGGGGCCCCCCGGCAGTTCGTCGATCAGCACCTGGGTTTGTGCCAGCGCGCCGGCGATCGGCGTGCGCAGTTCATGGGCGCTGTTGGCCGTGAACTCCCGCTCGGCCTCCAGCGCCGCCTTCAGCCGGGCGAGGAGCAGGTTCACCGAACGCACGATCGGCAGCAGTTCGCGCGGCATGCCTTCGCGCGCAATCACTGCCAGATTGCCGCCGTCCTTGCTCGCAATGCTCTGGCGCAAGGCGTCGATCGGCTTCAGCGTCCGCCGCACGATGTACCAGACAAGCGCCACGCTGGCAGGCACCAGCAGGAGAACGGGCAGGAACAGCGCCATCGCGCCCTCGAACAGCGCTTCGCGCCGGTTGGCCAGCGCATCCGCGACCTGAAGATAGAGCTTTTCACTGCCTTCGGTCGTGGCCGTATAGAAGCGGTAGTCGGAACCGCGCCAGAAGCCGCGCCTGAGCGGAGCGTCGAACCCGGCCTCCGGCGCATCGTGCGAACGCAGCAGCACGTCGCCCTCCTCGTCGCGCAGCTGGTAGATCAGGTATTCCTCGCCCGTTGCCGGCACGACGCCTTCAAAGCGGCGGTTCGAACCCGGTTCGTCGCCTCTTTCGACATCGTTGACCACCAGGATCAGCAGCCGCTCGGCCGTTTCCTGCAGCGAGCTGTCGAAAATCTCGCCGAATTCGTCCTGCATGACCATCGCGCCAAGTGCGGCGGCGAGCAGCCAGAAGCCCGCCAGCGCCCCGGACAATGCCAGCGTCAGCCTGCGGGTGATGCTGCGTTCGCTCATGCCTGCATTCCGAGGCGGTAGCCGACCCCGCGGACGGTCAAAATATGGTCGTGCCCCAGCTTCTTGCGAACACGGCTGACATAGACCTCGACGGTGTTGCTTTCGATCTCGGAGCCGAACGCATAGAGCGCTTCCTCGATCTGCCCTTTCGAGACTGTGGCGCCGGGCCGGGCCAGCAGGACGTCGAGGACGGCCCATTCCCGGCCCGAAAGCACAACCTCGCGGCCGTCCGTGACGATCCGCCGGTCCGCGGGGCCGATCTCCAGTGCGCCCAGCCGGATCACGGGGGAGGGATTGCCGCCATAGCGGCGCGCCACCGCAAGCATCCGCGCCGACAATTCGCCGAGATTGAAGGGTTTGACGAGGTAGTCGTCGGCACCGCTGTTCAGTCCCTCGATGCGGTCTGAAATCTGGTCATGCGCGGTCAGGATGATGACGGGCGTCTTGCTGCCGGCCTCGCGCAGCGCCTTGAGAAAGGCGATGCCGCTGCCGTCAGGAAGGCGCAGGTCCAGCAGGATCAGGCCGTAGTTGACCGCCTTTGCTGCCGCGCGCGCATCTTCGAGTTGCCGGACCCAGTCGACCGCGTGGCCATTCGCTGCGACATGGTCGCGGACGGCTTCGCCGAGAATGGCATCGTCTTCGATCAAAAGTACGCGCACGCCGCCCTCTTCCTGGAGCGCACGCGAATTGCCGGCGCTTCCGTGGTCATCGTCACGATTTTCGTGGATGCAATCAAGTCGCCGCCCATCGCTTGCCAGCGCGATCAGGTTGCGGATGTGGAGCGGCACCGCGAAAGAACGTCGAGCGCGGGGTCGTAGACGCTTGTCCGGACAGACATCATGCCAAGCACCGTGTGGAAGAGATTGTCGTGTGAGGCGGGCTCGTTCGCCCGCTCCGTGAGGCATGCAAGGTCGACTGCAGCGCGGTCCTTTCCTCCCAGCCACAGAAGGAAGGGAACGTGGGTCTGCACATCGGGAGCGATGATGTAGGGGGCGCCGTGCAGGTAGAGGCCGCTTTCGCCAAGCGATTCGCCGTGGTCCGACATGTACAGCATCGAGCCGTCGATGCTGGCGTCGCGTCGCTTCAGGCCGTCGATGATCGTTGCAAGCACATGGTCGGTGAAGGCGATGGAATTGTCGTAGGCGTTGACGATTTCATCCTGTGTGCAGTCGCCGAGTTCCGCCGTGCGGCAATCGGGCGTGAAGTGACGATAGGCGTCGGGGTAGCGTTCGAAATAGGCAGGCCCGTGGCTGCCGAGCTGGTGGATGACCAGCACGCTGTCCCTCTTCACGCCGTCGAGCCACCCGCCCAGGCGATCGAGCAGGATCGCGTCCGTGCATTCGCCGTCCGCGCAGAAGCGGGGATCGGTGCTGTCAGGCATGAAATGATAGGTCACGCGGTCGGCAACGCCCTTGCTGCCGGTATTGTTGTCCCACCACTCGGCGTCGATGCCCGCATGGGACAGGACGTCCATGAGGTTCTCCGTCTCGAGCCCCTTGCGATGGGTGTAGGTTTCGCGCGTGTAGACGGAGAACATGCAGGGCAGGGACACCGCGGTCGCCGTACCGCAACTGGTCGCGAAGGGAAAATAGACGACGTTGCGCGCCTCCAGCTCAGGATTGGTGGGGCGCCCGTAGCCGCCCAGCGAAAAGTTCTGCGCCCGCGCCGTTTCGCCTGCGACGATCACCAGAACGCGCGGCTTGCCGTCGGGCGGGGCCACGACGCGGGCATCCCTGCCCAACGGCTGGACGACGATGTTTTCCTCGGCGGTCGTGCGCGACACATAGCGCACGCCGCTGACGATCGGGCCGATAGGGTTGAGGCTCGTCAGCCAGTCGCGGTGTTCGCGGCTCGTGCTGATGATCAGTTTCATCTGCGTCAGTGCCGCAACCGTTGCGATCAGCAGCAGCGGAACGACGAATATCAGGTTCCGACGCGCCTTGGCGCGAAAGGCAAGGTGCTCCACCTTCACCCAGAGTATGAGCAGGGATGGCGCCGCGCCGTACAGAACGAGGTGCCAGACGAAGGTGGGCGTGATCAGATTGTCCGCTTCCGCCTGTGTCGTCTCTGCCGCATTGCGGATCATGTCGACGCTGATCACGACGCCGAAGCGGTCCATGAACCACGACGCTCCGGCGCTCGCCAGGACGAGGAAAATGAACAGCGGCTTCGTGACGAAGCGCATGGACAGGGCGATGCAGACTGCAAAGAGCAGGGCGGCAAGGCCAATGCCGAAGACCACCGTGGACTGAATGGTTCCGCTGAAATAGGTGGCAGTCTTCTGCCAGAAGCTGTGGTTTGCAGTCGCGAGGATAAAGCCCGCGACGAGGAAACTGAACGGCACGGCGCCGATGGCCGGACGCCATCCGCCCGCAGAGGGAGCAAGATTGCCCTCACAAGTCGCCATTCCCGTTCCTCTCGATCCGTTTCGATCGCGGACCGGGTGGTCTCGACCCGCGCCTGCATTAGGGCGTGGCCTGCCGCGACAGATATGACATCCGTTGCCGGGTGGCCCGACATTCGGAGGCGAAATCTGTAAGGGGAAGCTGACAGCAGCCTGAACGGCGATGGAGGAGCGTTGGCAGTTGCGACGGCAGGAACGGGCCGATCCTGCACAACGTCGTGTTGCAGCGCAAAAATGCCTTGATTGATCAATTCGTGGGCGGCGTGCGCGCTTGACTCGTTTTTGTGCGAATCCTATGGATTTTTAAACCATTTGGTCAAAGTGAAGGGGAACGAAACATGACGAACAGCCTCCTGATTAGACGCCGCACCGTTCTCGCCGGCGGCCTCGCTCTGAGCGCCAGCGCTTTCCTGCCGCAGGCGCGGGCGCAGGCGCCGCTCAAGGTCGCGGGCATCCATGCTTCCCCTGTCGAAAACGCCTGGAATTCGCGTCTGCACGAGGCGCTGCAGGCGGCAGCCAAGGACGGCGTGATCGAGTACACCTTTTCCGAAGGGGTTTCCGGCACTGACTATCCCCGCGCGATGCGTGAATATGCCGAGCAGGGCAACAAGCTGATCGTTGGCGAATCCTATGCCGTCGAGCGCGAGGCGCGGCAGGTGGCCGCCGACTATCCCGACACGGCCTTCCTGATGGGATCCAGCGGTGAGGCGGCCGGCGACAATTTCGGCGTATTCGGCACCTGGAACCATGACGGCGCGTATCTGGCCGGCATGCTGGCCGGCAAGATGACCAAGTCCGGCGTCGTCGGCTCCGTCGGCGCGATCCCCATTCCTGAGGTCAACATGCTGATCAACGCCTTTGCCGCAGGCGTGAAGGAAGTCAACCCCGACGCCAAGCACCTCGTTTCCTTCATCGGCACGTTCTTCGATCCGCCGAAGGCGCGCGAGGCGGGCCTGGCGCAGATCGACGCCGGCGCCGATATCCTGTTCGGCGAGCGTATCGGCACGGCGGATGCCGCCAAGGAACGCGGCATCAAGTCGGTCGGCTCGCTGCTCGACTATACGCCGCGTTACCCCGATACCGTTTTTGCCAATGCCATGTGGTATTTCCGCCCGATCCTCGATGCGGCCGTCGCCGATGTCAACGCCGGCAAGCCGGTGGGCAAGAGCTACACCGCATTCGGCCTGATGAAGGAAGGCGGCAGCGATATCGTCTACGTCAAGAGCGTGGCGCCGGCCGAGGCGGAAGCGGCGATGGAAGCGCGGCGCGCCGAGATCAAGGCCGGCACCTTCGAAGTGCCGATCATGATGGAAGAGCCGAAGTAAGCAGCGCAAGCCCGTGCCAAGCGTCGAAAGCGAAGCGATCTCGGATGCCACGGCTCTTGCCGGTGCGATCGCCAAAGGTGCGCTTTCGGCGGACCAGGCCATGGAGGCGGCAATCGCTGCCGCTTCCAGCCATGCCGGGCTTGGCGCGATCTGCCGGCTGGAAACCGACCAGGGTCGTGCCACAGCGGCAGCGCTCGAACAGGAGCGGATCGTCGATCCCGATCGTTTCGCGGAGCGCCCCTTTGCCGGCGTTCCGACGCTGGCAAAGGATCTCGGTGGCCCCTTCGCCGGATTTCCCGTGCGCGCCGGGTCGCGCATGCTGGACGGCAGGCTCGATTCCACGATGGATTCGGATCTTGCGGGGCGTTTCCGTGATGCCGGCTTTGCCCTGTTCGGGCTGACCACCACCCCGGAATTCGGCCTGTCGCTGTCAAGCGAGCCGGTGCGCGGACCGATCTGCCGCAACCCGCTCGATCCCCGGCTGACCGCCGGCGGGTCCTCGGGCGGCGCTGCTGCGGCTGTCGCGGCAGGGATCGTTTCGATCGCGCATGCCACCGATGCGGGCGGATCGATCCGCGTGCCGGCGGCCTGTTGCGGGCTTGTCGGGCTGAAGCCGACCCGCGGTGCCATCCCCGGCGGGCCGCTCTTCGGCAATCATCTCGGCGGCATCGTCGGTGAACTGGCCATCTGCCGTTCGGTTCGCGACAGCCGGATGATCTTCGAGGCGGTGCGCGGCAGGGCGAGAGGACCTTTCGCCGACCCAGCCGAAGCCGCTCCCGTCACGGGTCGCCTGCGGGTGGGCGTGTTGGCCGAGACCGGTTTGGAGTTTCCGACCGATCCAGCGCGCAGCGGGGCGGTTCTGGAGGCAGCAGGCGCGCTCGAGAGAGCCGGCCACACGGTCGCGCGCCTTAACTGGTCCGACTTCGCTCCGTTGGTTTCCGCCTCCTCGGCCATCTTTGCGGACATCATTTCGGTCAACCTCGCCTTACTGGTGGATACGCTATCGCTCGATCCCGGCCATGCCGAACCGCTGACCGCCGCCTTCGTCGAAAGAGGGCGGAGGATATCGGCGGCTGCCCTCTGGACTTCGCTCGATGCTGCGGTGCATGTGAGCCACAAGACTTGGGCGCTGTTTGACAGCCTGGACTGCCTATTGATGCCGATGCTCGCCACTGCTCCCCTGCCGATCGGATCCTTCCCGTCCGATCACGACGATACCGACCTGCACCTCAGGCGCATGACTGCCTTCGCGCCACTCGCCGGCCTTGCCAACATCTCCGGCTTTCCGGCATTGACCCTTCCCTTCGGCGCGGATACCGAAGGCCTTCCGCTGCCGGTCCAGCTGATGGCGCCGATGGGGGCGGAGGGGCTTCTCCTGTCGCTTGCCGCCCGCCTGGAGGCAGAAGGACGCTGGCAGCATTGCTTTCCCGTTTCGGGGCTTGCCGCATGACCAACGAAACGCGCGTTATTCCCGTCCTCGAACTCTCGCACATCAGCAAGCGGTTCGGCCCGATCGTCGCCAATGACGACATCTCGATCTCTCTGAGGCGCGGCGAGTTGCTGGCGCTGCTCGGCGAAAACGGTGCCGGCAAGACGACGCTGATGAGCATCCTCTTCGGTCACTACACACCGGACGAGGGCACGGTCCGCGTCGACGGCGTCGAGCTGCCGCAAGGCCGCCCGCGCGCGGCCATTCAGGCCGGCGTGGGCATGGTGCACCAGCATTTCTCGCTGGCTCCGAACTTGACAGTTCTCGAAAACGTCATGACCGGCACGGAGCCGCTGTGGTCGCTGCGCTCGGGCACCGCCGCTGCCCGCCGCAAGCTTCTGGCGATCGCCGAGCGCTTCGGCCTTGCCGTCGATCCCGACGCCCGCCTCGGGGATCTCTCCGTGGGCGAGCAGCAGCGGGTCGAAATCCTCAAGGCGCTCTACAACGATGCGCGGATCCTGATCCTCGACGAACCGACCGCCGTGCTGACCAATATCGAGGCAGAACGGTTGTTCAGCACGTTGCGCGAGATGGCGCGACAGGGGCTGTCGCTGATCTTCATTTCGCACAAGCTCGACGAGGTGATGGCAGCGGCCGACCGGATCGTCGTCCTGCGTGGCGGCGAGGTGGCAGCCGAGCGCAAGGCGTCCGAGACAAACAAGGCGGAGCTTGCCGAACTCATGGTCGGCCATCGCGTCACGCGGCCAAAGCGCGAGGCGGCGACACCCGGCGAGATCGTGTTCGAAGCATCTCGACTGACGGTATCGAGCGGCGGCATCGAGCGGCTGAAGGAGATCGACTTCTTCCTGCGCGAGGGCGAGACGCTCGGCATCATCGGCGTTTCGGGCAATGGCCAGGCGTCACTGTCGCAACTGATGAGCGGGCTGGCAAAGCCCGCGGCCGGCGAAATGCGGCTCTTCGGCGAGCCGGTCACGGCCCTCGACGTTCACGATCTCGTCGAGGCGGGCATCGGCCGCATTCCGGAGGATCGCCACAAGCAGGGCGCCATCGGCGAGATGGCGATCTGGGAAAACGCAGTGCTGGAACGCATCCGCCAGCCGCTGTTCTCGCGCCGCGGCATCGTGAACCGTGCGGCCGGCCAGGCCTTCGCCGCCACGATTATCGAGGAGTTCGACGTGCGTGGCGGCACACCCGCGAGCCGTACCCGGCTTCTTTCCGGCGGCAACATGCAAAAGCTGATCCTCGGCCGGAACCTTTATCGCCGCCCACGCATCCTGATCGCCTCCCAGCCGACGCGCGGGCTGGATGAGGGGGCCGTGGCGGCCGTCCACGCGCGCATCCTCGAGGCAAGGAAGCAGGGCACCGCCGTGCTCCTCATCTCCGAGGATCTCGACGAGGTGATCGGCCTTGCCGACCGTATCCAGGCGATCGCCAAGGGCCGGCTGTCTGCCCCGATCGCCGCAGAGCATGCCGATCCGCGCCGGCTCGGCCTGATGATGTCCGGGGACTGGACTTCCGGCGATGGCGTCTCCGGCGAAGGAAATTCCCATGCGTCTTGAACGCCGCGAACACCGGCCGCTCGTCCTCGTCGTGCTGTCTCCGATCCTTGCGGTGGTGGCGGCGCTTGCCATTGCCGGCATCCTGATCGCCGCCGCCGGGGCGCCGGTGCTGGAGGCCTATGGCCGCATCCTGACGGGCGCTTTCGGTACCCGGCTGGCCGCGACCGAGACGTTGACGCGGGCGACACCGCTGATGCTGACCGGGCTCGCGGCGGCGGTAGCCTTCCGGGCGCGGCTCTGGAACATCGGCGCCGAGGGGCAGTTCTACCTCGGCGCAATCATGGTCGCCGCACTGGGCTCGAGTGTTCTCTCCAGCCTGCCGGGGCCGGTGCTGATACCGCTTCTGTTTGCCGCCGGCGCGATTGCCGGCATGGCGCTGATGCTGGTGCCGCTGTGGCTGCGGCTGCGCTTCTCGGTCGATGAGGTGGTGACCAGCCTGCTTTTGAATTTCGTGGCGGTGCTGTTCGTCTCGATGATGATCGACGGGCCGCTGAAGGACCCGCTCGCCTTCGGCTGGCCGCAGTCGATGCCGGTGGCCGAGCACACGCTGCTGCCGAAACTGATCGAGCGCTCGCGCCTGCACATCGGGCTGGTGGTCGCGATCGTCGCAGCGCTGCTGGTCTATCTGTTGCAGGCGCGCACCGTCTTCGGGCTGCAATCGCGGGCTGCCGGCCTCAACCCGGAGGGCGCGGTCTTCGCCGGCGTGCCGCTCGGCCGCACGCTGGTCAAGGTCACCTGCCTGTCGGGCGGGCTTGCAGGTCTTGCCGGCGCGATCGAAGTCATGGGCGTGAAAAGCTATGTAACGACCGATCTTTCGCCGGGTTACGGCTATGCCGGCATCATCGTCGCGATGCTCGCCAACCTAAACCCGCTCGGGGTGATCGCGGCTGCGCTCTTTACCGCCACGATGTTCGTCGGTGCGGACGGGATGAGCCGGGCGATGGGCATTCCCACCTACATTGCCGACGTAACGGTGGCGCTGTCGCTGCTGACCATGCTCGTCGCCATCTTCTTCACCCAGTACAGGATCCGCCGATGAGTGCGTTTTTGGATATCATCGCCTCTGCGGGTCTCTGGGCGGCAGTGCTGCGCATCGCCACGCCGCTGATCTTTGGCACGCTCGGCGCGCTGCTTTCCGAGCGCTCGGGCGTGCTCAACCTCGGCATCGAGGGGATCATGACCTTCGGTGCCATGATCGGCTGGCTCGCGGTGTTCAACGGCGCGGACCTGTGGACGGGCATGCTGGTGGCGGCGCTGTCGGGCGCGCTGTTCGGACTGGTGCATGCGGCGATGACCGTGTCCCTCGGCCTGTCGCAGCACGTGACCGGCCTCGGCATTACCTTGTTTGCCTCGTCGCTCAGCTACTACATCTTCCGTCTGGCGGTGCCGCTCGCCTCCACGCCGCCGACCGTGACGCCGTTCCAACCGATCTCGGTCCCGGGCCTCTCCGACCTGCCCTTCATCGGGCCGGCGCTGTTCACGCAGACGCTGCCGACGTATCTTTCGATCGTCATCGCACTGCTTCTTGCCTACATTGTCTACCGCACACCGCTGGGGCTTGCGCTGCGGATGAGCGGGGAAAACCCACATGCGGCCGAGGCGCAGGGCGTCGATCCGATCAAGGTGCGCTACGGCGCCATCATGGCCGGCAGTGCGCTGATGGCGATGGGCGGGGCGTTCCTGACGCTGTCGGCCTTCAACAGCTTCTTCCCGACCATGGTGCAGGGGCGCGGCTGGATCTGCATTGCGCTTGTCGTCTTCGCCTCGTGGCGGCCGGGCCGGGCGCTGTTCGGCGCGCTGCTGTTTGCCTTCTTCGACGCCTTCCAGCTCAGGCTGCAAACCGTTCTGGGCAACGTGCCGTACCAGATCTTCCTGATGATGCCCTATATTCTCTCGATCGCCGCACTCGCCGTGATGGCGCGTCGCGCCCGCGTGCCGCAGGCGCTGATGCAGCCATACCGGCGCGGCGAGCGGTAGCCTTTCCCGTCCCGCAATTTGCTTCAGGTGACCAAATGTTCGATGTGCTGATCAAGAACGCCAATCTCCCCGATGGCCGCGAGGGCATCGACATTGCCATCAAGGACGGCAAGATCGTCGAGGTCGCGCAGGGGATCGAAGCGGAGGCGGGCGAGGTGATCGACGCCAGCGGCCGGCTGGTGACGCCGCCCTTCGTCGATCCGCATTTCCACATGGATGCGACGCTGTCGCTCGGCCTGCCGCGCATGAACGTCTCCGGCACGCTGCTGGAAGGGATTTCGCTCTGGGGCGAATTGCGGCCGACGCTGACGCGCGAGGCGCTGGTGGAGCGGGCGTTGCGCTACTGCGACCTCGCGGTAAGCCAGGGCCTGCTTGCGATCCGCAGCCACGTCGATACCAGCGACCCGAAGCTGGTGACGGCCGAAGCGCTGATCGAGGTGCGCGAGAAGGTGGCGCCCTATATCGATCTGCAACTCGTGGCCTTTCCGCAGGACGGCTACTACCGTGCCGAGGGGGGCGTGGAATCGCTGAACCGGGCGCTCGACATGGGTCTCGACATCGTTGGCGGCATACCGCATTTCGAGCGGACGATGGCCGACGGTGCTGCTTCCGTGTCGGCGCTGTGCAAGATCGCCGCCGATCGCGGCCTGCCAGTCGACATGCATTGCGACGAGACCGATGATCCGATGTCGCGCCATATCGAGACGCTTGCCGCGGAGACGGTGCGCTTCGGGCTGAAGGGACGCGTTGCCGGCTCGCACCTTACCTCGATGCATTCGATGGACAACTACTATGTCTCCAAGCTGATCCCGCTGATGGCGGAAGCCGAGATCAACGTGATCCCCAATCCGCTGATCAACATAATGCTGCAGGGCCGGCACGATACCTATCCGAAGCGGCGTGGCATGACGCGGGTGCGCGAACTGATGGAGGCCGGGCTGAACGTTTCCTTCGGGCACGACTGCGTCATGGATCCCTGGTACTCGATGGGCTCGGCCGACATGCTGGAGGTGGGCCACATGGCGATCCACGTCGCCCAGATGGCCGGTATCGAGGACAAGAGGAAGATCTTTGACGCGCTTACCGTCAATTCGGCCAGGACCATGGGGCTGGACGGTTACGGTATAGCGAAAGGCTGCAACGCCGACCTCGTGATCCTGCAGGCGCGCGATCCGCAGGAGGCGCTGCGATTGAAGGCGAACAGGCTCGCCGTCATGCGTCGCGGCAAGGTTATTGCACGTGCCGCCCCGCGCATCAGCGAGCTGCATCTTGCCGGCCGGCCGGCGACGGTCGATGCCGCAGCCTATGCACCGTTGCGGCTCGGCGCGAACTGACTTGTCCCTGCCCTTCAAGCGCGCGGGCTTCAGTCGAAGTCCGGCGGCCGGCGGTGCTGGAAGAGAAGGGTTTCGATCGCCGAGCGGATCGCGGCGACAACGGCTTCCAAGAAGGGAACCATGTTCAAGGTCTCCTGTGGTCATCCGCCAGTTGCCGGCGGCACGACACCCTGATCGCATGACGAAGCACATCGGCTCAGTTCCCGCGGGGACATCCCGCATGCGCAAATTTCTTTCGTCGCGGCGATTTTCCTTGAACGGAAGTTGCGCTAAGAACCGCGCGACCTGAGTTCCACCGAGCATTCGACAAGGATATCCCATGACAGTGCGCAACCTTTTCCTCCTGCCTGGCGACGGCATCGGCCCGGAAGCCATGGCGGAAGTCCGCAAGATCATCGCCTACATGAACGAAGACAAGGGCGCCGGCTTCGTCGTCGATGAAGGGCTCGTCGGCGGCTCGGCCTATGACGCGCATGGCGCGGCGATTTCGGAAGAGGACATGCAGAAGGCGCTTTCGGCCGATGCCGTCCTGTTCGGTGCTGTCGGCGGGCCGAAGTGGGACGCCGTCCCCTACGAGGTGCGCCCGGAGGCCGGCCTTCTGCGCCTGCGCAAGGATCTCGAACTCTTCGCCAACCTGCGCCCGGCGATCTGCTATCCGGCGCTCGCAGCCGCCTCGTCGCTGAAGCCCGAGCTGGTCGAAGGCCTCGACATCCTGATCGTCCGCGAACTCACGGGCGGCGTCTACTTCGGCGAGCCGAAGGAGATCATCGACCTCGGCAACGGCCAGAAGCGCGGCATCGACACCCAGGTCTACGATACCTATGAAATCGAGCGCATCGCCGGCGTCGCGTTCGAACTGGCGCGTACCCGCAAGAACCACGTCTGCTCCATGGAAAAGCGCAACGTCATGAAGTCGGGCGTTCTGTGGAACCAGGTCGTGACCGAGACACACAAGGCGAAGTACTCGGACGTGCAGCTGGAGCACATGCTGGCTGATGCCGGCGGCATGCAGTTGGTGCGCGCGCCCAAGCAGTTCGACGTGATCGTCACCGACAACCTGTTCGGCGACATGCTTTCCGACGTCGCCGCCATGCTGACCGGCTCGCTCGGCATGCTGCCGTCCGCCTCGCTCGGTGCGCCGGATGCCAAGACCGGCAAGCGCAAGGCGCTCTACGAGCCGGTGCACGGTTCCGCACCTGACATCGCCGGCAAGGGCATCGCCAATCCGATCGCCATGATCGCCTCGTTTGCCATGTGCCTGCGCTATTCCTTCAACCTGGTGCAGGAAGCCGACAATCTGGAGAAGGCGATCGCTAACGTGCTCGATCGCGGCATCCGCACCGGCGACATCATGGCCGAGGGTGCCACGCAGGTCGGAACCGTCGAGATGGGCGATGCCATTCTGGCGGAGTTCAAGACCCTCTAGGTCTGAGCGGTTCACGAGCCTTTTACCACGCCCCCGGATCAATCCGGGGGCGTTTTCGTTTTCAGTGCCTTGAAAAGGAGGCGCCCACCCTCACATCGTCGTGCACTGTGCTGCTTTCACGACGGAATGGCGGCGCTAGACCTGTAACCTTACGTCGGAGCCAGCATCCGGCCTGTATCGGGAGATTGAATGAACCGTCCGTTTGCCTCTACGCTCTGGATCTTCGTTTCTGCGGCGCTGCTTGCGGCCGCCCTTTTTCCGTTCGACCCAGCGCTGTCGCAGCGAGCGCAAGGGCTGCCGGAAGGGGTTGTCGCCTTCAACCGGCACATTACCGACTTCGGCACTTTCGGCTGGATGATCTATGGCTCCGGCCTGTTTGCCATCATAGCCTTCATCGTCTGGCGCGTCAGCGCTAACGAGGCGATCAGCAGGCGCGGCCGTACGGGCTGGCGGCTGTTTCTGTATTTTTTCCTGACCATTGGCAGCGCCAGCGCGCTGGTGCATCTCCTGAAGGCGGTCATCGGCCGCGCGCGACCCGAACTCTTTGCCGAACTTGGCGCCTATAGCTTGTCACCGATGACCGGCAACACGATCTTCGAGAGCTTTCCGTCTGGCCACTCGGCGGCGGTCGGTGCGTTCTTCGGTGCGTTCGCCCTGCTGGTGCCGCGCCTGCGACCGCTCTTCGTCGCTGGCGCCGTGCTGATCGGCGTTTCGCGGATCATTGTCGGCGCGCATTATCCAAGCGACGTCGCTGCCGGGCTGCTCGTCGGCCTTTGGTGCGCGCTGATGGTGGCGTTCGTCTTTGCGCGGCATAACGCCCTGTTCCGGCTGGACGGAGCCGGATGGCCGCGACCGAAGACCGCACTGGAAAAGAGGATGGAGGACAAGGCCGAACACTGAAAGACCGGCGCGTGTCGCCACGCGCCGGTCTCCATGTTCTGAACCTCGGGGGGAAGCTCAGTCCATTGCGTGTATGTCGCGATCCTTCGTTTCCGGCAGGAACAGCAGGCCGATGACCAGCGTGATCGCCGCGAAGATGATCGGGTACCAGAGGCCGAAGTAGATATCGCCCTGGGCCGCGCTCATCGCGAAGGCCGTCGCCGGAAGAAGGCCGCCGAACCAGCCGTTGCCGATATGGTAGGGCAGCGACATGCCGGTGTAGCGAATGCGGGTCGGGAATAGTTCGACCAGCAGGGCTGCGATCGGCCCGTACACCATGGTGACGTAGATCACGAGAACGGTGAGGATCGCGATGATCTTCGTCCAGTTGACCGCCGCCGGATCGGCGACCATCGAGAACGGACCGCCGCCGGCGATGGAGAAGACTGCCATGTCGTTTACGCCGCCTGCCTCTTCTGCGGTGAGCAGCTTGGCAGCGACGAGGTCCGCGCCCGTCATGGTCGTCTTCTCGCCGGCGCGGATCGCGGCGGCGTCAAGGCCGAGCTCCGGATTGGCGCCGACAAAGGCGTCGAGCTTGCTGTCCGGAACCATGGCGCCGGCACGCGCCAGCGGATAGCCGGCATCCTGCAGCGCTATGTTGACCTGCTTTTCGAAGGCAGCCGTCATTGACTTGGCCTGATCGCCGGCTGCGACGGCGTCGAAGCTGTTGATCGTGGCGTTGCCGATGACGACAGTTGCCGGCGTGCCGGCTGCGGCCGTCGTCACCACGTCATAGGGAACCGAGTTCTTCGTCAGGAAGGCGGTTGCGATGTCGCACGAGGTGGTGAACTTCGCCGTGCCCGTCGGGTTGAACTGGAACTTGCAGTCGCCGGGGGCGGCGCTCACCGTCGCGCGGACGGTTGCCTGTGCCTGTGCAAGTGCCGGATTGCCGGCCCAGGTCAATGCCTTGAACAGCGGGAAGTAGGTCAGGATGGCGAGAAGCAGGCCCGCCATGATGATCGGCTTGCGGCCGATCTTGTCGGACAGCCAGCCGAACAGCACGAAGAAGCCGGTACCGATGATCAGCGAGGCAGCAACCATGATGTTGGCCGACTGGCCGTCGATCTTGAGAATGCCTGTCAGGAAGAACAGGGCGTAGAACTGGCCGGAATACCAGACCACGGCCTGGCCAACCACGGCGCCGAACAGCGCCAGCAGCGCGATCTTGGCGTTCTTCCACTGGCCGAAAGCCTCGGACAGCGGTGCCTTGGAGCCCTTACCTTCTTCCTTCATCTTCATAAAGGCCGGCGATTCGTTCATCTTCAGGCGAATCCAGACGGAAATACCGAGCAGGACGACCGAGACGAGGAATGGAATGCGCCAACCCCAAGCGGCAAAGGCTTCCTTGCCAAGCATAAACTGTACCGACAGGATGACGACGAGCGACAGGAACAGGCCGAGCGTGGCTGTCGTCTGGATCCAGGAGGTGTAGTAGCCGCGGCGACCGTTGGGGGCGTGCTCTGCCACATAGGTCGCAGCACCGCCATACTCACCGCCGAGTGCAAGCCCCTGCAGCATGCGCAGCACCAGAAGCAGGATGGGGGCTGCGATGCCGATCGACGAGGCGCCGGGCAGAATGCCGACGAGGAAGGTGGACAGACCCATGATCAGGATCGTCACCAGGAAGGTATATTTGCGTCCCACCAGATCGCCGAGGCGGCCGAAGACCAGCGCGCCGAACGGGCGCACGAGGAAGCCGGCGGCAAATGCCAGCAGCGCGAAGATGTTGCGGGTTGTCTCTGGATACTCGCTGAAGAAGGCCGCGCCGATGAACACCGCCAGCGAACCATAAAGATAGAAATCATACCATTCGAACACGGTGCCAAGCGACGAGGCGAAGATGACTTTCTTCTCCTCGCTGGTCATTGGACGCGTCTTGCCGCCGTCCACTGTCGCGACATTTGCCATTGTGAAATCCTCCACTCCAAACGGCTATTTTGAGCGCTCCGTTCCCCGGATCCGGCCAACCCTCCTCGGTTGGGCGGACGTGGTGCGCCTTGTCACAAGATGGCAGAAAAGAGGCAGCGGCGCTGCGCGGCTTTCGGATTATGACTTTAGTCTAACGCCGGGCAGGCGAGGCGACACGACCGTGACGTGAACGTGAAGGCGATACAGTCAAGGATCTCCTTGACTCCCGGTCAAAATCGCTTAATAGCAGCCCCGGAAAAAGGACAGCGTCCCATGCTTTGCCGCGACCGTGACATCGCTCCCAGCAGCCTCCTGGCGGAACTCGCCGGGCAGGTACGGCGTTCGCCCGTTTCTTTCAAAACCACGGCCAAAACGACGACGAAAACCGTCTGACGTCTCTGGCCCGCCGCTCTCTCCCCGGCAAGGCCGGGGACAAGAAATCCGCGCTCGAAGACAGCGGATTTCCCCTCAGGACCGAGGAGAGACAGAGAAAGAGAGCAAGACCAATGGGTTTCAAGATTGCAATCGCCGGCGCCACCGGCAATGTCGGACGCGAAATGCTGAATATCCTGTCCGAGCGCGGCTTTCCCGCCGACGAGGTCGTGGCGCTTGCCTCGAGCCGTTCGGTCGGCACTGAGGTTTCCTTCGGCGACAAGACGCTGAAGGTCCACAATCTCGATACCTATGATTTTTCCGACACCGACATTTGCCTGATGTCCGCCGGCGGCGCTGCTTCGCTAAAGTATTCGCCCAAGATCGGCCAACAGGGGTGCGTCGTCATCGACAACTCGTCGGCCTGGCGCTACGACGCTGAGGTTCCGCTGATCGTTCCGGAAGTGAACCCCGATGCGGTCGAGGGCTTCACCAAGAAGAATATCATCGCCAACCCGAATTGCTCGACTGCGCAGTTGGTCGTTGCGCTGAAGCCGCTGCATGACCACGCGAAGATCAAGCGCGTCGTCGTTTCGACCTACCAGTCGGTCTCCGGTGCCGGCAAGGAAGGCATGGACGAGCTGTTCAACCAGACCCGCGCCGTCTTCGTCGCCGATCCGATCGAGAGCAAGAAGTTCACCAAGCGCATCGCCTTCAACGTCATCCCCCACATCGACGTCTTCATGGAGGACGGCTACACCAAGGAAGAATGGAAGGTGCTGGCCGAGACGAAGAAGATGCTCGACCCGAAGATCAAGGTCACCTGCACGGCCGTGCGCGTTCCGGTCTTCATCGGCCATTCCGAGTCGGTCAATATCGAGTTCGAGAACGAGATCACCGCCGACGAAGCCCGCGACATCCTGCGCGAAGCGCCGGGTTGCCAGGTCATCGACAAGCAGGAGAACGGCGGCTACATCACGCCTTACGAGTCTGCCGGCGAAGACGCGACCTATATTTCACGTATCCGTGAGGATGCGACCGTCGAAAATGGCCTGAACATCTGGGTGGTTTCCGATAACCTTCGCAAGGGCGCGGCGCTGAATGCAGTTCAGATTGCCGAACTCCTCGTTAATCGCGGCCTGATCAAGGCCAAGAAGCAGGCCGCTTGAAGGTCTGAACACTAAAGGACAATGAAGGTCCCGCCTCCAGCGTCAGACGGGTGCGGGACCTTTGCCTCAAACGAAGCACCGGTGGCGGATCGGCCCCAAGATTGCATCGAACGGCGAAGGCAGGTCTGACAAGAGTGGCATGTTTTCGTTAGAAGCAATTCGAGAGATCACGGGGTTTATTCAATGAACTTGTTCAAGCGGGTATTCCAGGGGCTGGCGGCAATGGCGCTGGTGGTGGCTATTCCGGCAGCGGCCTCGGCCGCGCAATGTGGCAACAATGCCGCCGGCTTTTCCGCCTGGGTTGACCAGTTCAAGCGGGACGCGTCCGCAAACGGGATCAGCCCGCGCACGCTCGACCGCGCCTTCACCGAAGTCTCCTACAACAAGGCGACTATCCGGGCCGATCGCGGCCAGAAGAGCTTCAAGCTGTCGCTCGACCAGTTCATGCAGAAGCGCGGCGGTCAGGCGATCATCAATCGCGGCAAGGGTCTGAAGCGCCAGAACGCCGCCCTCTTCGCGCGGATCGAAGGCCAGTACGGTGTGCCGGCCGGTCCGCTTCTCGCGATCTGGGGCATGGAAACGGGTTTCGGCGGCTTCCTCGGCAAGGAGCACACGCTTTCGGCCGTGGCGACGCTGGCCTATGACTGCCGCCGCTCGGAGTATTTCACCAACCAGCTCTACGCCGCGCTCAATCTCGTGCAGAACGGTACGCTGAGCACGCAGGCCCGCGGTGCCGCCCATGGCGAGATCGGCCAGACGCAGTTCCTGCCGGTCAACGTGCTGAAGTTCGGGGTCGACGGCGACGGCGACGGCCGCATCGACCTCGTTCGCTCCAAGGCGGACGCGCTCGCATCGACGGCCAACTTCCTGCGCGGGCACGGCTGGCAGCCCGGCGCCGGCTACCAGCCCGGGGAGCCCAACTTCGCCGCCATCCAGGGCTGGAACGCCGCCAATGTCTATCAGCGCGCGATCGCTATCATCGCAGCCGAGATCGACCGCGGCTGATCGCAGTTCCTGCATCAGGTGAAATCGCAAGGCCCGGCCCAGTGCCGGGCTTTCTCACATTCCGGGGCGGCCGAAATCGCCGGTCTTGGCATCCATGATCCACAGCTCGCCCGTGGAAATGTCGAACCATGCGCCATGCAGGTTCAGCTTGCCGCGCTGCTCCAGAATCTGGACGCAGGGGAAGGTGCGCAGGTTGGCAATCGAATTGCGGATCGAGACGCGCTCCAACGCACGCTGGCGCTCGGAGGCGGTCATGACGTCGTTGCTCTGGATCTGCTCGGCAGAGGGCTTCAGCAGGTTCATCCAGCGGCCGATGAAATCGCCGGGCGACAGCGGTTCCGCGTCGGGATCGAGCGCTGCCTTGATGCCGCCGCAACGCCCGTGCCCCATGACGACGATGTCGCTGACGCGCAGGGACTGCACGGCGAATTCGAGTGCCGCCGAAGTCGAATGATAGTGGCCGTCGGGCTCGTAGGGCGGCATCAGGTTCGCGACGTTGCGTACCACGAAAAGCTCGCCCGGGCCGCTGTCGAAGATCGTCTCCGGTGCAGCGCGGGAGTCGCAACAGGCAATCACCATCGTCTTCGGCTTCTGCCCGGCTTCCGCGAGCGTCTTGTATCGCTTCTGCTGTTCGCTGAAGCGACCATCCATGAAGTTCTGGTAGCCGGTCAGAAGGTGATCAGGAAAGCGATGCATGTGGTCGATACCCCCGTGCGGTGACGAATGAGTAGAAGGCGCGGGACCTGCTGTAACGACCGGGACTTGGCTGCGCAAGTCCGTGGTGGTCGCTCCCGCGGTTTCCCGGGCATGTTTGCGCGCTATGCGTCAAAAGCAGGCTGGCGCGACCTCATCGGTTGCGCTTCGACGCGCCCGGATGGACAAGCCGGCGTACCTGTACCATGGCCATCGGCGTCGAGAGGCTGGAGGAATCCTGTTCCAATGTCAGTTCGTCCGCACCGCGCTTGGCGCTGCGGGCCACGATCTCGAAGACGCTGGCCGTTGCAAGATGCAGCGCACGCTCCTCCGGAAGGCCGTCCAGCAGTCGTGACAGAAAGAGGGCCGCGACGAGGTCTCCGGTGCCGTTCGGCGGGTTGGGCACCTGCCGATGCTCGGCGAGCAGTGCTGTGCGGCCTGAAAGGTAGAGATTGCCGATGCTGCCGGTCATCATCGGATGAGCAGAGGTCACCAGCATCTGCGACGGTCCCAGCGACAGGGCGGCATCCATGATCGCACCGTTCGTCTCGAGCGGTGCTCCGGCGAGCCAGGCAAGTTCGAAGCGGTTGGGCGTGGCGATCGAGGCCAGCGGCAGAAGTTCGTCGCGGATGGCTTCGGCTATCGCCACCGGAACATAGAGACCGTTCTCGTCGCCGCAGACCGGGTCGCAGAGGTAAACGAGGTCGGGGTTTTCATTCTTCAACGCCTGCACGAGCCTGGCGATCGAGGCGGCCTGTTCGGCATTGCCGATATATCCCGACATGATGGCCTTTATCTCGCCGCGCCAGGGGGCCCGGATGAGGTCGTCGATCAAGGCGTCGAATTCGGATGGAGACATGGTCACGCGCGTCGCGCGTCCGTGGCCGGGATGCCAGGGCAGGATGACGGTTGGCAGGGCCCAGACGGGGTGGCCGAGCGTCTCCAGTGCGAACACCGCCGCGCGATTGCCGACCGTTCCGCGCACGACGTGGCTCGATATGACCAGAACCGCGCCCTTATCGCTCTCGTTCATCCGAAATGTCCTTGCGTTCCTTCGCCGGCAATTTCATTGGACCATGAACAGATGGACCGCAAGCCTATGTGGTGGTTCCACCTCCACGCCTCGCATGGGCGGCCACCATTTGCGTGCGTGGCGGCTCCGATTCGAGGAGGCTGCATCGAGATTTCACCCAATATCGTCGGAGTTTTCGCCAAAATTGCTGCTTTCCGGCGGCATTTTCGCCCTTCCGGGGCTGCTTTCCAACAAAATCGATTGAATTTTTCAAGGCCTCTATAAATCCGTCGCTTAGAAAATTTGTTCTGCTAGGTTCCGCATCGCAAACCTGTCGGGGGAAGTTTCATGGCATCACGCAGCAACACCAAACGCGACAAGCAGATCGAGGCCGCGACGGCTGCGGCGGCGAAGCTGGGCGAAAAGATCATCGATCCCGCGATCCTGTTCGGGCGGGCGAGCAACGACGACCTCGAACTCTACAGCGCCGAGATGCTGGCAGCGACGGCGGCGCATGCGCATGACGAGATCTATGCCTGGGATGGCTGCGAGCCGCGCGTGACGGTCGAGACGATCGCTGCGATTGCGCCGCAAGGAAAGCCGGTATCGGTCCTGTCTGTCACCGACCGGAACCAGCCGTTCCTGTACGATTCGGTGATGGGCGAAGTGACGAGCACGCACCGCGACATCCACCTTGCGATTCATCCTATCCTGGTGATCGAGCCGGAGCGGGAGCCGAAGCTTTTCTCGCCGGAGACGCTGAGCGACCCCAGCCATCGCGTCAGCCATATCGAGATCCACCTCAATGAGCTGGCCGCCTCCGAGGCGGCGAGCCTGATCGAGCGCATCCGCCACGTGCTGTCGCAGGTTCATCTGGCCGTCGGCGACTGGAAGCCGATGATGGACACGCTGACGCGTGTCGTTGCGGAAACCGCCGAGTTTGGGCCTTCGCGCCGCCCGGCGGAGAAGGATGAGGCGGTCGCGTTCCTCGAATGGCTGCGCAGCAACAACTTCACCTTCCTCGGCATGCGCGAATACACCTACAACAGGGACGGCGAGAATGCGTCGGTGGAGCGCAGCGTCGACAAGGGCCTGGGCATCCTCTCCGATCCCGACGTGCGCGTCCTGCGGCTCGGCAAGGATGCCGTGACAACGACGCCGGAAATCCTGGCCTTCCTCGAGGGACCCGATTTCCTGATCGTGACCAAGGCCAATGCCCGCTCCGTCGTTCATCGCCGCGCATACATGGACTATGTCGGCGTCAAGCGCTTCGACGAGAACGGCAAGGTTACGGGCGAACTCAGGATCGTCGGCCTCTTCACCTCTACGGCCTATACGCATTCGGCATCCGAGATCCCGCTTCTGCGTTCGAAGGCACAGGCGGTCATCGAACATTTCGGCTACGATCCGCAGAGCCATTCCGGCAAGATGCTGATCAATACACTCGAGGCCTATCCGCGCGACGATCTCTTCCAGATCGACGCCGGCCTGCTCGCCACCTTCTGCGAGCAGATCAACGAGCTGGCCGATCGGCCCCGCATCCGGGTGCTGCCCCGCATCGACCATTTCGACCGCTTCGTCTCCGTGATCGTATACGTTCCGCGCGAACAGTACGATTCCGACGTCCGAGAAAAGATCGGGGTCTACCTGAAGACTGTCTATGACGGGCGTGTCTCCGCTTATTATCCGGCTTTCCCCGAAGGTGGACTGGCGCGCGTGCACTTCATCATCGGCCGTTCCGGCGGGAAGACGCCACGAATTCCGCAGAAAAAGCTGGAAGCGTCGATCCGCGACATCGCGACCCGCTGGACCGACAGGTTCGAGGCGCTGTCGGGTCCCGATTCCGTCAAGCTCCTCGCACCGCAGGCCTATCAGGAGGCGTTCACTCCGGCCGAGGCGCATGCCGATCTCGGCTTCTTCGAGGCGGCGACCCCGGCCGATCCCATCCATATCGCCTTCTATCGAAAGTCGGACAACAAAGACACGAAGGCGCTCGAACTGAAGATCTTCCACGCCGGCGACCCCGTTTCGCTGTCCAGGCGGGTGCCGCTTCTGGAAAACCTGGGCTTCAACGTGGTCAGCGAACAGACCCATGATGTCACGGTGGTGGACCAGGACGGTGCCAGCCGGCTCGTCGTGCTGCACGATATGGAACTGCGCCATCGCGACGGGCTCGACATCGATCTTGCCAGGCTTTCCGGCGTGCTGAAGGACGCGTTCCTTTCGGCATGGCTTGGACGCACGGACGATGACACGTTCAACCGGCTGATCATGACTGCCGGCCTCGACGTGCGGGAAATCATGGTGCTGCGCGCCTATGCCCGCTATCTGCGTCAGACTGGGATTGCCTATTCTCAGGGCTACATCGCCGATACGCTCAACAAGTATCCGGCCATTGCCTCCGATCTGTTCCGGATGTTTTTCGCCCGGCTGGATCCGCAGCTTGCAGAGCGCAAGCGCACAAAGCGCAGTGAAGAGCTGGCCGCTTCGATCGAAGAAGCGCTCGGCGGCGTGCCGAGCCTCGACGAGGACCGGATCCTGCGCCGCTACGTCAACGCCATCCAGTCGACGCTGCGGACCAATTACTTCCAGCGCGATGGCGCCGGCCAGCCGCTCGCGACCCTTGCCTTCAAGCTCGACCCGCAGGCGCTCGAAGGCCTGCCCGATCCGAAGCCGTTCCGCGAGATCTTCGTCTATGGCGCGGAGGTGGAGGGCGTGCACCTGCGCTTCGGTCGCGTCGCACGCGGGGGGCTGCGCTGGTCCGACCGTGCGCAGGACTACCGCACGGAGGTGCTGGGTCTCGTGAAGGCCCAGCAGGTGAAGAATGCGGTCATCGTGCCTGTCGGCGCGAAGGGCGGCTTCTATCCGAAGCAACTGCCGGTCGGGGGTAGCCGCGATGCCGTTTTCAATGCCGGCAAGGAGGCCTACAAGACCTTCATCCGCACGCTGCTTTCGGTCACCGACAACATCGAGGGACAGGACGTCGTGCCGCCACGCGACACGGTACGCCTCGACGGCGACGATCCCTATTTCGTCGTTGCCGCCGACAAGGGCACGGCGACATTCTCCGACACGGCCAATGCGCTGGCGCAGGAAGCCGGATTCTGGCTGGACGACGCCTTCGCCTCGGGCGGATCGGCGGGCTACGACCACAAGAAGATGGGCATTACCGCCCGCGGCGCCTGGGAAGCGGTGAAGCGCCACTTCCGCGAGATGGATGTCGATATCCAGAAGACGCCGTTCACGGTCGTCGGCGTCGGCGACATGTCCGGCGACGTCTTCGGCAACGGCATGCTGCTCTCCCGCAAAACGCGGTTGATTGCTGCTTTCGACCACCGCGACATCTTCATCGATCCGAACCCGGATACGGAGGTTTCTTTCGCCGAGCGCAAGCGCATGTTCGCGCTGCCGCGCTCGAGCTGGCAGGACTATGATCGCGCGGCTCTTTCCAAGGGCGCCATGATCATCTCGCGCAACGAGAAGTCGGTGACGCTGACGAGCGAGGCCATGGCTGCAATCGGCATCGATAAGCAGAAGGCGACGCCGTTCGAGATCATGAGCGCGATCCTGAAGGCGCCCGTGGATCTCCTCTGGTTCGGCGGCATCGGCACCTATGTCCGCTCGGCCGGCGAGACGGACGCCGAAGTCGGCGACCGCGCCAACGACGCGATCCGCGTGACCGCCGACGAGCTGAGGGCGAAGGTCATCGGCGAAGGCGCCAATCTCGGTGTCACCCAGCGTGGCCGCATCTCCTTCGGCCTCAAGGGCGGCCGTTGCAACTCGGATGCGATCGACAACTCTGCGGGCGTCAATTCGTCGGACGTGGAGGTCAACATCAAGATTGCGCTCGCCTCGGCCATGCGCGACGAGCGTCTGACGCGCGAGAAGCGAAACAAGCTGCTTGCGACCATGACCGACGAGGTGGCGCATCTCGTGCTGCGGAACAACTACCTGCAGTCGCTCGCGATTTCGCTGTGCGAGCGACAGGGGCAGGGCAACCGTACCGGCCTTTCGCGGCTGATGAGCCGGCTGGAAGCGGCGGGCCAACTCAACCGCCAGGTGGAGGTGCTGCCGAGCGAACAGGCGATGGACGAGCGCTACCGGGCCGGCATGCCGCTGACCCGGGCGGAAATCGGGGTGCTGCTGTCCTATTCGAAGATCGTGCTCTTCGAAGAGATCCTGCATAGCGACCTGCCGGACGATCCCTATTTCGAGCCGACACTGACCGGCTATTTCCCGGGCAAGATGCAGCGCACCTATTCCGGAGACATCAAGACGCACCGGCTGCGGCGCGAAATCATCGCCACGATCCTGGCCAACGGGGTGATCAACCGCGGCGGTCCGGCTTTCGTGAGCCAGCTCACCGACGGGACCGGCTATATGAGCGCCGATGTGGTCAAGGCTGCGATGCTGGCTTTCGAGGGGTATGACCTGCTGCCGCTCTATGCGGCGACGGACGCGCTCGACAACCAGATTGCCGGTGCTGCGCAGAACGAAGTCTACGAGGATCTCGGCCGCGTCTTCTCCAATGCCACCGCTCTCCTCCTCACGACAGGGGCGATCGGTGCGCCGATGGAGACGGCCGTGCACAAGCTGAAGCAGGCGCTGAAGCAGCTCCGGCCGCATCTGGCCGATCTCCTGCCGGAATCCGCCCGCGACGAGCTGCGCCGAAAGGCCCTTGCGTTCGAGGACAAGGGCGTTCCGGAACAGTTGGCACGGGCGATCACGGAACTGCTCGCCATGAGCTTCGTGCCCGAGATCATGCTGATCGCGACACAGACCGGCGACAGCCTTATTCGCACGGCGGAAACCTATGCCGGGGTAAGCGATACGCTGAATATCGTCGCGTTGCTGGGGGCTGCCGGGCGGGTACCGACGACGGACCTTTACGAATCGCTGGCATTGTCGCGAAACCTTTCCGACATCGCGAACGCCCGCCGCGACCTGACCATCGCCATCCTCACCCGGCACAAGGGCGACAAGGCGCCGCTGGCGGCGTGGCGTGCGGCCGATGCGGAACGGCTCGGCATGGTCACCGGCCGGCTCGGCGCGCTGACGGAGGCGGGGGAGGCGACGCTTGCCAAGATCTCCGTCGCCGCCGGCGTTCTGAGCGACCTTGCGCATGGCAGGACGAGGTGACAATGTCCGGACAGGGTGCGGTCAGGCCGCGCCCTGTCTTGCCCGTCGCGCGGGCGAACACCGTCCGCTCGTTGCCGGCAGGCGGAAAAGCGGGTGATGGCGCCTAGAGGCGCGCCGGAGGACGGATGACGGAACAGCATGGTGAAGCCGGGCGCGCGGGGCGGCTCGGCATCTGGGGCTGGATGCTGTTCGACTGGGCGGCCCAGCCGTTCTTCACGGTCATCACCACATTCATCTTCGGCCCCTATCTCGTCTCGCGGATGGCGGCGGATCCCGTCGCCGGGCAGGCTGCGTGGAGCTACACGCTGACGATCTCGGGCATCGTGATCGCACTGATGTCACCGGTGCTGGGCTCGATTGCCGACGCTTCCGGGCGTCGCAAGCCGTGGATCGGCTTCTTCGCCGTGATCCAGATCGCAGCCTTGTGGATGCTTTGGTATGCCGCGCCGGGCACAAGCCTGCTCGTGCCGCTGACGATGGTGGTTCTTGCAACGGTCGCCGCCGAGTTTTCCATCGTCTTCAACGATTCGATGATGCCGAGCCTCGTTTCACCGCAGGACGCGGGGCGTGTCTCCAACCTCGCCTGGGGGCTCGGTTATCTCGGCGGCATGGTGGTGCTGATCGCGGTCGTGCTGTTCCTTGCGGCAGACCCCGCAACCGGGCTGACTGCACTCGGCATTGCGCCGCTGTTCGGCCTCGATGCCGCAGCCGGCGAAGATGCGCGGATCACCGGTCCGATTTCCGCCGTCTGGTATCTCGTCTTCATCCTGCCGATGTTCCTGTTCACGCCGGACCTCGGGCGCGGTCTGCCCATCCGCAAGGCGGTTCGTTCCGGCCTCGCCTCCATCGGCGACACGATCGCCGAACTGAAGGGGCGACGCGGCATCCTGCGTTTCCTGGTGGCGCGAATGATCTACCAGGACGGGGTCAACGGGCTTTTGGCGCTGGGCGGCACATTTGCGGCCGGCATGTTCGCCTGGCAGACCATGGAACTCGGCATCTACGGCATCATCCTCAACGTGGTCGCGATCGGCGGGTGCTTCTGGGCAAGCCGTCTCGACACGCGCCTCGGCTCGAAAAGGGTGGTCGTCGCAAGTCTTGCCTGCCTCACCGTCGCCACCCTCGGCATCGTCTCCACCGCGCCCGGCCATACGTTGTTCGGGCTGCTGCCGCTTTCGACGGACGATTCCGGCGGGCTGTTCGGCACTGCGGCCGAGAAGGCCTACATCGTCTACGGCCTACTGGTGGGGATCGCCTTCGGGCCGGTGCAGGCCTCGGCCCGTTCCTATCTCTCGCGCAGCGTCGCACCGGATGAGGCGGGACGTTATTTCGGCCTGTACGCGCTGACAGGCAGGGCAACCTCCTTTGCCGCGCCGCTTTCCGTCGGCCTGGTCACCAGCGCCACCGGCTCGGCGGCGCTCGGCATGGGGGCGCTGGTCGTCTTCCTCATCGTCGGGCTGTTGCTGCTGCTGCCCGTGCCCTATCCGGCCGATGCGGCGGGCGCCGTTGCGAAAACTCCGTCGCGATCGCGCTTCGGGCGTTGACATTCGCACGAGACTTGGTCAGTTTCCCACCTATTCCGAGGGGAGCACCGAACGGTGCTGAGATGGCGGTGAGCCGGACCCTTGAACCTGATCCGGGTCATACCGGCGTAGGAACGGAAAACGCCAGCCAAGGCGCCTCTTTCTATTCTCCGCTTCACCTGGATCTCCATGATTGTTGTCGGGAGATCGATCGATGCCGCTTGCAAATCCTCACCTGAACGGACACGGGCCCCTGGCGGTTCGCCTACCAGACCGCGCCGTCTGAGAGCCATGCGTGCCCTCCACGCGGGGCTGTCCCTTGTGTCGCTTGTCGCCCTCTGGCAGGCCGGGACGGTCGTCTTCGCTCCCCCTCCCTATCTGGTCCCGTCGCCAGCGGCCGTGGCTTCGGCCCTCGCGGCACGTCCCGGCTTTTTCGTCGAGCATGGCCTCGTGACGCTGACGGAAGTCCTTGCGGGCCTGCTGGCCGGCTCCATCTTCGGTGCCGCCGTCGCTTTCGGCGTTGCTGCGCTTCCGCGCTTCGGGCAGTTCGTCTGGCCCGCGATCCTGATCCTGCAGGCGCTGCCGGTGTTCGTGCTCGCGCCCATCCTCGTGCTGTGGCTGGGCTTCGGCATGGCCTCCAAGGTGGCGATGGCGACCATCATCATCTTCTTTCCGGTCGCATCCGCCTTTGCCGACGGCCTGCGCAGAACCGACCGCGCCATTCTGGACGCCGCATCGCTGACTGAGGCGACGCACTGGCAGACGCTCGTCCGCATCCGCATGCCGCTGGCGCTGCCGTCGCTCGTGTCCGGCCTGCGCGTCGCCGCACCACTTGCGCCGCTGGGTGCCGTCGTCGGCGAATGGGTGGGCGCGTCCGCCGGCCTCGGCTTCGTGATGGTGCAGGCAAACGCGCGCATGCAGACGCCGACTGTCTTCGCTGCCATGGCCGTGCTGGCCGCGCTGACCGTTGCACTCCGGCTCGGCGTCGATCGGCTCACGGCCGGGCTCGCGCCCTGGGCGCCTGAATCGTCTTCCGCCTCTCTCAATCCTTTCCGCAGGAGATCCCAAAAATCATGATCCGCTCTCTTTCCTTTGCCTTCCTGCTTGCGTCGGGACTGCTTGCCGCAGGGCCTTCGCTTGCCTCCGACAAGCTCACCGTCCTGCTCGAATGGTTCGTCAATCCGGATCACGCGACGATGGTGATCGCCCGGGAGAAGGGCTTCTTTGCCGATGTCGGTCTCGATGTGGAACTCGTGCCGCCGGCCGATCCGTCGTCCGTGCCGCGGCTGGTCTCGGCCGGACAGGCCGATGTCGGCGTGCACTACCAGCCGAGCCTCTATCTCGACCATGCGGAAGGCTTGCCGCTGGTACGCTTCGGCACGCTGGTGGAAACGCCACTCAACACCGTCACAGTTCTTGCCGACGGGCCGATCAGGAGCCTGAAGGACCTGAAGGGCAAGAAAGTGGGCTTTTCCGTCTCGGGTTTCGAGGACGTCATGCTCAGGCGCATGCTCGCCTCCGCGGGACTGAGCGACAAGGATGTCGAGCTGATCAATGTCAATTTCTCGCTGTCGCCCTCGCTGATCGGTGGCAAGGTGGATGCGACCATCGGTGGCTTTCGCAATTTCGAGCTGACGCAGATGCGGCTGGAGGGCCATGAGGGTCGCTCGTTCTTCCCCGAGGAACATGGCGTGCCGATCTACGACGAACTGGTTTTCGTGACCCGGAAGGATCTGGTCGCCGACGACCGGCTGCCGCGCTTCCTGGAGGCTGTGGAAGAGGCCTCGGTCTTCCTCACCAATCACCCGCAGGAAGCCTGGCAGCTCTTCATCAACGCCTACCCCGATCTCGATGACGCGTTGAACCGGCAGGCCTTCATCGACACACTGCCCCGCTTCGCCAAGCGTCCCGCCGCCCTGGACCGCGGGCGCTACGAACGCTTCGCCGCGTTCCTGAAGGAGGGTGGGTTGATCGAGACAGCACCCGCCGTCGACGACATCGCCGTCGAGATCCGGTGAGCGTCATGTTGGAGCTTCCTTCATCCTCGCGTGCCGCGACGCTTCTGGCGCAGGTGCGCGAACGACGCCCGCGGGTCCATTGCCTGATGAACACCGTGGTGCAGAAGTTCACCGCCGATGGCATCACCGTGGTCGGCGGCATACCGTCGATGACCTCGTCGATCGAGGAGATCGAGAGTTTCGTTGCGAAGGCGGATGCGCTGGTGGTCAATCTCGGTACGCTCGACCGCGCGCGCCGCGAGGTGATCCGACTTGCCGTGGACGTCGCCAACGCCGCCGGCAAGCCATGGGTCCTCGATCCGGTGCATTGCGACTACTCTCCGTCGCGTCTCGCATTTGCAAACGAACTGGTCGCGCTCGGGCCGGCGATCGTCCGCGGCAATACGGCGGAGATGTCTCTTTTCGAGGAAACCGGATCGCCTGTGCGCATATGCACGGGGCCGGTCGATCGCCTGGCCGATGACGGCAGAAGCGTGCGGATCGCAAACGGCCATCGCTGGATGGCGGCGGTTACGGGAACCGGTTGCCTTACGGGCGGCGTGATCGCCGCCTTCATGGCTGTCGAGCCGGACACGCTCGTTGCCGCGGCAAGTGCGCTCGTCGTCACCGGCGTGTCCGCGGAGCTCGCCGCCCGGGAGGCAAAAGGGCCAGGCAGCTTCGGCGTTGCCTTCCTCGATGCGCTTTCCGAAGTCGGTGCAGGCGACCTCCTGCAGCATGCGAGGATCGAAGATGACCAGAATTGACTATCGCCTGAACGCGCTGGTGGATGCCGGACTGTCCGTAATCGGCTCGCTGCCGGAACTGGCGGCGCTCGCGGCCCGCAACGGCACCACGCTCGTCCAGTACCGGGACAAGACCGCATCGACGCGGATCATGATCGAGCAGGCGCGCGCGATCGGTGCGGCTCTGGAGGGCACCGGCGTGCCTCTTGTCATAAACGACCGCGTCGACGTCGCGCTCGCGGCGGGCGCTGCCGGTGTCCATCTCGGCGCCGAAGACATGGACGCAGAGACCGCCCGGCTGCTGCTCGGACCGAAAGCGATAAT
This sequence comes from Mycoplana rhizolycopersici, assembly GCF_013378445.1. Classification (GTDB taxonomy): domain Bacteria; phylum Pseudomonadota; class Alphaproteobacteria; order Rhizobiales; family Rhizobiaceae; genus Mycoplana; species Mycoplana rhizolycopersici. Next base: position 394,485 of record NZ_JABXYK010000001.1, on the reverse strand, counting down.
CGGCCTGACGGTGAAGAACGAGGCGGATGCGGATCGGGCCGGCCGGGCGCCGGTCGATTATGCGTGCATCGGTGGCGTGTTCCAGACGCTGTCGAAGATCAATCCCGATCCGCCGGTGGGGATCGAGGGGTTGAAGCGACTGCGCCAACGCATCCGGACCCTCAATCCGATGCTGCCGGTCGGCGCGATCGCCGGGATCGATCTCGACCAGGTTCCGGGCGTCATTGCCGCCGGGGCGGACGGGGTGGCATCGATCTCCGCCATCTTCCGAAAACCCGATGTCGCGGAGGCTGCGCGGTCGCTTCGTGCGGCGGTGGATGATGCACTGGCAAGGAGGAAGGCATGACGGCAATCGCACTCACCATAGCCGGATCCGACAGCGGTGGTGGCGCGGGCATTCAGGCGGACATCAAGACATTCTCCGCGCTCGGCGTCTATGCAACAAGCGTGCTGACGGCCGTTACGGCGCAGAATACCAAGGGTGTCACGGCGGTCGAAGACATCTCGCCGCCGCTGGTCGCCGCGCAGATGGACGCGGTCCTGACGGACCTTTCCGTCGGCGCGGTCAAGATCGGCATGGTGTCGCGCAGCGAAACGATCGCTGTGATCGCCGAGGGGGTGCGGCGGTTCGGGCTTCGACCCGTGCTGGACCCGGTCATGGTCGCCACCTCCGGCGACAGACTTTTGCAGGCGGATGCGGTCGAGACGCTGAAGACTGAGCTCGTGCCGCTTTCCCTGATCGTCACGCCGAACCTGCCCGAGGCGGCGCTGCTGACCGGGATGCCGATTGCGGCCGGCAAGACGGCGATGCTCCGCCAGGCCGAGGCGATCATGGAGGCCGGCGCCGGCGCGGTGCTCGTAAAGGGGGGGCATGGGGCCGGAGCCGACAGCACGGACCTGTTCTTCGACGGCACGCAGGTAGTGGAACTTTCCGCGCCACGCGTCGAGACACGACACGATCACGGCACCGGCTGCACGCTGGCGGCGGCGATCACCGCAAACCTTGCCAAGGGACACGAGCTTGTCGAAGCTGTCCGCCTCGCCAAGGCGTATCTGCACGACGCGCTCGTCGCCGGCCGGTTGCTGGCGATCGGGCAGGGGCGGGGGCCGGTGCATCACTTCCACCGCTGGTGGCCGGCTTGATCGGGCGAATGGCGAAGGTCGTCGAGGCAGCGCTCGGTACGATCGCCGGGCTGCTGCTGTCGGCGCTGCTGGCGATGGTGCTCGTCTCGGTGGTGCTGCGCTACGCCTTCCACACCGGATTCATCGGTGTTGAGGAACTGTGCATCTGGCTGCATGTCGCGCTGATTGCCGCCGCCGCGCCGTTGGGCCTCGACGGACCTCTCGCCATGCGCATGGACCTGTTGTCACGGCGACTGCCCGAGCGGTGGCGATTTGCGGCCGCGGATACTTTCAGTATCGTCGCCGGCCTCGTCTTTCTCTTCGGCGGGCGCGAGATCGTGGCTCTCCTCGGCGGCATCTCCCCCGCGCTCGGCCTGCCGGAATGGATCCGGTTCGGCTTTCTCGGCGCCAGCGGCCTGATGGTTATCGTTCTGCTGGCGCTGCAAAGGCTGTCGCAGGGGCGAGGGCTTTGCCTGACCGCTTCGTTCATGGCTGGGACTGCGATCTATCTGGCCGTTCCGCTGCTGTCGGTCGATACCGGTCTGCCGGCGAGCCTGTTCCTCGTCGTCGTCGCGGGCCTTGGGCTTCTGTCGGCAGCGCCCTTGCCGCATGCCTTTCTCGCAGCCGCCTATGTGGCGATCGCCTTCGGCGGCGGCTTGCCGGAGCCGGCGATCGTTTCCACCACGGTCGCAGGCATGTCGAAATTCCTGCTGCTCGCCATCCCGTTCTTCCTGCTGGCCGGCGGGCTCCTGACCGCATCGGGTGCCGCCGGGCGCCTCGTCCGTTTCGCCGAGACGCTTGTCGGCCATAGGCGGGCCGGGCTGGCGCAGACGACTCTTTTGACGAGCGTGTTCTTTTCCGGGGCCTCGGGCTCCTCGGTGGCCAATGCCGCCTTCGGCGCTTCGACCTTCTTTCCGGAGCTGGTGCGCAAGGGCTATGCCCCGCAACGAGCCGGTGCGATCGTCGCCGCCACCTCGGTTCTGGACAACGTCATTCCGCCGTCGATCGCCTTTTTGCTGCTGGCCGCAGCCACCCATCTTTCGGTCGGCTCGCTGCTTGTCGGCGGTTTCTTCGCCGGCGGGCTGATGGCGCTCTGCCTCGCCTTTGCGATCCACTTCTCGGCTGGAAAGCCGGATGGCGGACCGCGGGCATCCGCAGCGGAGCGCCGTCAGGCGCTGGCGGCAGCGCTGCCGGCACTTGGCCTCGGCATCATCGTGGTGGCGGGCATCCGCTTCGGTATTGTCACCACCACCGAGGCGGCGGCCGTGGCTGCTACCTATACCCTGCTGCTGAGCCTTGCGGCATCCGGTCGGCCCGTCTCCGTGTTCGCTACCTTCCGGCAGGCCGCAGTTGAGGCGGCGGCGATCGGCCTCCTGATCGGCACCGCTGCCCCCTTCGCCTTCCTGCTGGCACTGGACGACATTGCGGGCCTCGTGTCGCGCTGCGTCAGCATGCTGGGCGGCGGCGCATTTGCAGTCCTGCTGCTGTCGAACCTCGTTCTGCTCGCCGCCGGCCTCGTGCTCGACATCGGCGCGGCAATCCTGTTGCTCGGGCCGATCCTGCTGCCAGCCGCCGTCGCCGCGGGCATCGATCCGGTCCAGTTCGGCGTGATCGTGGTGGTGAACCTGATGATCCACGGCCTGACGCCGCCGATCGGCATTCTCGTTTACGTCGTCAGCGGCATCACCCGCGTTTCGCCGACCGCGTTGTTCGGTGCCGTCCTTCCCTATCTTGCTGCGCTGCTTTTCGCCCTCTTCGTCCTCTGCGCCTTTGCGCTTCTGTCCTGATCGGAGTTTTCATGGCCTGCCTCGACCGCCGCTGCTTCCTTACGTCCGCCGCCGCTCTGGTCTCCGGACTTGCCGCACCCGCCCTCGTTCGTCCGGCACACGCTCGCGCGACGATGGTCACAATCGCCTCGCTTCTGGGCGAGGACAAGCCGGAGACGAAGATCTGGCGACGGATCGCGGATACGGTGGAGGCCCGGCTTCCCGGCCGTTTCCGCTTCAATATCGTCGCCAACGGTGCGCTCGGCGGGGAGAAGGAGGTGGCGGAGAGTGTACGGCTCGGTGCCGTGCAGGCGAGCCTCTCCACGATGTCCTCGCTGTCGGGCTGGGTGCCGCAGGCGCAGATCCTCGATCTTCCCTTTCTCTATCGCGACGCCGCCCATGTTCGGCGCGTCGTGGCAGGCGGGATCGGCATGGATCTGAAGCAAAAGCTGGCGGAACAGGGGTTCATCGTCGGCGGCTTCATCGACTACGGCGCGCGGCATCTTCTGACCAAGCAGCCGGTGACGAGGCCCCTGCAGATGCGCGGCGTCAAGATCCGGGTGATCCAGGGCCCCCTGCACCAGAAGCTCTGGAGCGCCTTCGATGCCGTCCCGGTCGGCATCCCGATCACGGAGACCTACAATGCGCTTTCGACCGGCGTCGCCGATGCGATGGACCTGACGAAATCCGCCTATGCCGGTTTCAAGCTGTACGAAGTCGTTCCCTTCCTGACCGAGACCGGACACATCCGCGCTTCCGGCGTGGTCTACTTCGGCGGCGGCTTCTGGAGCGGCCTCTCGGAAGAGGAGAAAAGCGTGCTGGGGGCCGCAGCTTCGGAAGGGGCCGAATATTTCAACCGGCTGATCGTCGATGACGAGGCGGCGTCGATGCAGCAGGTGGAGGCAAGCGGCGGGACCGTGCTTGTGCCGGAACTGCCGGAAACATGGCTGGAGGGAGCCCAGACCGTCTGGCGCGACTTTGCAGACGTCGTCGGAGGGATGGAAAATATCAAGGCTGCACAGGGCGCGTAAGGTCTGGGTGATAGGGTGATCGCTACCTGCAGCGCTCGCACTTCTCACCGTAAAGTTCACGTGTGTAATGATGTCTCGTGTTGGTTATGATTTCTAATTTCTACTATCTGTTAGACTTGTAGATTTATAGGCCGGCATGAAGTAGGTTGATAATATTCAAATATATAAATTTATCTCCAGAATTCCTTCATGTTTTATGCAATTTTGTCCTTAACACTGTGCAAATCCAATTTGATTGAAGTTTTCAGGTTCCGAGAATTTTATTGTATTTTGCCGCCATATGCCGAAGTTTTATTTCGTGTATTCCGTGCGCTCCATTTTCGCAGGGGTAACAGCCTACAACTGGTAGCGTACATCGCTTAATCGATATCATCAGCCAATGGGGTAGGTATCGGTCATGTTGATAGGTCGCGTTATTCCGCCACCTGTCCTGAGAGTTTACGCTTATCAGGACGAGACATTGACCTCGACATACACTTACGACGGTGAAGGCAGCCAATGTCATCATCGTTTGACCGCCAATTCCGCTGGATTCCGCCAGATCACGGACTGATACTTCGAGCCAGGGCCGCATGGTCCGAGGGGCATTTTTTGGCTTGAAACGGTTGGACGAACATGAATCTGAGCGCCATTTTCTGTGGTGACGGAACGCTGTTGCTTCGTTGCGCGGATGCCTTTCGCAAGGCAGGCGGCGCGATCGAGGCTGTTGTCACTTCCGATCCGCAGATCGCCGCATGGGCCGCAGCCGAAGCCGTTCGTTGCGAAGGCTACGAGGAGGCGGCGCAGGGCGGAACCGATGCCGACTATCTCTTCAGCGTCGCGAACCTGACAGTGCTTCCGGCGTCCACGCTCGTGCGTGCCCGGCACATGGCCGTGAACTTCCACGACGGACCGCTGCCCGCGCGTGCGGGATCGAACGTGCCGGCCTGGTCGATCATCGAGGGGGCGGACGAGCACGCCGTGACCTGGCATGAAATGACCGGATGCGTCGATGCGGGGCGCATCCTCAAGCAGCGGCGGTTCGCGATCCATGGGACTGACACGGCATTCAGCCTGAACGCACGCTGCTATGAAGCCGGATTCGAAAGTTTCACCGAGTTGGTCTCCGAACTGGCCGACAGTCGCTGCATGCCCGTCGAGCCTGTCGGTGCGCGCAAATGGTATGCGAAAGCGAAGCGGCCGGAATTGCACGGAACGCTCGATTTCCACAAGCCGGCACAGGAACTCTGCCGCGTCGTACGTGGCCTGAATTTCGGCGGCTACGCGAACCCGCTCGCGCTCGCAAAAATCTGGTCAGGGCGGCATCTCGTGACAGTCGGCCGGCTTGAGATCGTCCCGGGCCTTGCTGCGCCTGCAGGTGAAATCCTTGCGAGCGATGCCGGTTCGCTCACCGTGATGGCCGCCGACAAGGCCGTCCGCCTCAGCGAGCTTGCCCATCTCGACGGGCGGCCGGTCGATCCGGTTGCCGCGGGGCTGGTGCCTGGCGTCATGTTGCCCCTGCAATCGCTGTCGGTTGATCCCGTCGCGCCGGCCCTTGCGGACATCGGAAAGGCTGAACCGGCATGGGAGGCCGTATTGCGGCACGCGGCTCCGGCAGTGCCTCCTTATCCGCAGTCGCATACCGCGGAAGGCGGGTCTGCGCCGCTGAAAGCCGACGGCGTCGAGACCGACACGCTGATCGCGGCCTGGCTCGCCTGGGTCTGCGGCTTGAGCGGGCAGCCGCTGGCGACGGTTACGCTGATCGATCCGAAGCCGGTTGCCGTCTGGCTCTCGAGCCGCCGCCCCATGACGCTCGATCTCTCCTGCTGCGCCACGCCAACCGAAGCGACGACGGCTGTGCGCGCCGCGCGGGAAGAGATCCTTGCGCGGGCGCCGATGGCGGCGGACCTGCCGATGCGGCTGGTTGACCCCGAGACGAGGCGAGCAGCCCTCCAGGCGCTGCGGATCGTCGTCGTCGACAAGCCGGAGGATAGTCCGACCGACGGCAGCCTCGCGCTTTGTCTGCATCCTTCGGCGATTGCTGTCGGCAACGGGCTCTATGCCCCCTCCGTTCTTGCGGCTCTTGCCGCCGATTTCGACACATTCCTTGCGGCCTTCCATATGAAGGCGGGAGCGCCGCTTGCGACCTTGCCGCTTGGCGTGCGGACCGCTTCGCTGCGCAACGATCAGGCGGTTGTCGAAACCCGCACCATCCACGAGCAGTTTGCCGCAGCCTGCCGCCAGACGCCGGAAGCGATCGCTCTGGAGGCGGGTACGGTTCGGCTGACCTATGCCGAGCTCGATGCGCGGGCAGCGCGGCTTGCCGGTGCGCTTGTCGAGCGCGGGGCTGCGCCCGGCACGGTCGTCGGTCTCTGCCTCGAGCGCTCGGCGGACCTCGTCGTTTCCATGCTGGCAATCCTGAAAACAGGGGCGGCCTATCTGCCGCTCGACCCGGCCTATCCGCCGGAGCGGATCGGCTTCATGCTCCAGGATTCCGCTTCGACCCTGGTCGTGGCGAGCCGCAGCGCGGCAAGCCGGCTTGCGCTCGATCCCGGGCGGGTGATTCATCCCGATGCTGCAGGCACGGCCGTCGACGATTTGCGCGGCGGTGCCGACGACCTCGCCTACCTCATCTATACCTCGGGCTCGACCGGGCGTCCCAAGGGCGTGATGATCGCGCATCAGAGCGTGGCGAACTTCTTCGCCGGCATGGATGCGGCGGTGCCGCTGTCGCCGAGTGCGCGGCTCCTCGCCGTCACCTCCGTCTCCTTCGACATTTCCGTGCTCGAACTTCTCTGGACGCTCAGTCGCGGGGCGACGGTCGTGCTGCAGACGGACGGCGCCGGCGAGGCGGCGCTGCCGGCGTTCTCGCTGTTCTACTTTGCCTCGGAAGCCGCGGGCAGCGGTCATCAGGCCTACCGGCTGCTCCTGGAGGGAGCCCGCTTTGCCGATGAAAACGGCTTCGAGGCGGTCTGGACGCCGGAGCGGCATTTCCACGCGTTCGGCGGGCTTTATCCCAACCCGGCAATCAGTTCCGCAGCCCTTGCCGGACTGACGAAGAACGTCAAGCTCAGGGCCGGTTCGACGGTACTTCCGCTGCACCATCCCGTGCGCGCGGCCGAAGACTGGGCGCTGGTCGACAATCTCTCCAACGGCAGGGCCGGGCTGGCGCTGGCTTCGGGATGGCAGCCGAACGATTTCCTCCTTCGCCCCGAAGCTTTCACTGAGCGCAAGGACATCATGCTCGCCTCGGTGGAGACGCTGCGCAAGTTGTGGCGCGGCGAGACGATGACGTTTCCAGGCCATGACGGCCGGGACGTCGAGATCCAGATCCACCCACGGCCGGTCCAGCGCGACATGCCGCTATGGCTGACCGCGGCCGGAAATCCGGAGACCTTCATTGCCGCCGGCCGAATGGGATGCGGCGTCCTCACCCATCTGCTCGGTCAGACGCTTTCCGAAGTGGAAGACAAGATCCGCAGCTACCGTATCGCTCGTGCGGAGGCCGGGCATGCCGGACCCGGCCATGTGGTGCTGATGCTGCACACCTTCATCGGTGAAGACGAGGAAACGGTGCTGGCCGCTGCACGCAAGCCGATGAAAAGCTATCTCAAGAGTGCGGTCGATCTCGTTCGCAGGGCAGCCTGGACATTCCCCACCATCGTCGAGCGCGCCGGCAAGGCCGGAAGGACGCCGCAGGAAATCTTCGAGAAGGAAGAGCTTTCGACCGACGAACTCGATGCTCTGCTGGACCATGCGTTCGAGCGCTACTATCGCACGGCCGGCCTGTTCGGCACGCCCGAAACCGCCAGGGAGATGGTCCGAAACGTCTCCGCGATCGGAGTGGACGAGATCGCCTGTCTGATCGACTTCGGCGTCGAAACGGAGACGGCACTTGCCAACCTGCCGAACATTCGCCGGATGATGGACGGGCTCCTCGCCGAAGGCGGGGTGACGCGCAAGGCCTCTGTGGCCGAAGACATCCTCGGGTCGGAAATCACCCACCTGCAGTGCACACCGTCGATGGCGAGCTATCTCGCCGGCGATGCGGCCGGGCGACGGGCGCTTTCGCGGCTCGATTGCATGATGGTTGGCGGCGAGGCGTTTCCGCCGGATCTGGCGCGCAGCCTGCGCACAGCGATGCCCGGAACGCTCCTGAACATGTACGGGCCGACGGAGACGACGATCTGGTCTTCCGTCGCGCGGCTCGACAGCGTTTCGGACCGGGTGCCGCTCGGCGAGCCGATCGCCAATACGGAGCTGAGCGTGCGCTCGCTTGCCGGCCGGCCATTGCCGGAACTGGTCGAGGGCGAGCTGTGGATCGGCGGCGCGGGGCTTGCCCACGGGTACTGGAACCGACCGGAGCTCAACGTCGAGCGTTTCGTCGATACCCCGGAGGGACGATTCTACCGCACGGGTGACCTCGTGCGCAGGCATCCGGACGGCAGCCTGGAATTCCTCGGGCGCATCGACGGCCAGGTCAAGATTCGGGGCCACAGGATCGAGCTCGGCGAGATCGAGGCGCGGCTTGCCGCTTCCGACACCGTCGCCCAGGCTGCGGTCAAGGCGGTGGAATTCGGACCAGGCGACGTGCGGCTCGTCGCCTACGTAACCCCGGCTGGCGCGCGCCCGTCGGTGAACGAGCTGCGTGCGGGCCTCGCGGCGACGCTGCCAGATTTCATGGTGCCTTCGCAGATCGTGCTCCTGGAGCGGATGCCGCTGACGCCGAACGGCAAGATCGACCGCAAGGCGCTTCCGATGCCTTCCGGGCGCGTCGAGCAGGGCGTCATCACCGCGGCAGAGGGCGATATGGAGACCGGGATCGCGGCCATATGGCGTGATGCGCTGGGATTGGAGAATGTCTCGGTAACGGAGAACTTCTTCGACCTCGGCGGTCATTCATTGCTCGTCGTGCAGGTCCAGCGCCGGATGAAGGAAGAGCTCGGCCGGGAGGTGGGGATTACCGACCTGTTCCGCTTCCCGACGATCCGCGCGATCGCGCTGCACCTTGCCGGCAGTGTTCCGGAGACAGCCAGCGCCGTCGATCGCGGTGCCGCGCGTGCCGCGGCGCGGCTTGCCCGCCTCGGCCGGCGCTAACGGCAAAGTCCGCAAGGGAGAACGAACCGAGCATGGACAAAAACCAACCGGACAATCGCATCGCAATCGTCGGCCGTGCCGGGCGCTTTCCCTCCGCGCGGAATGTCAGCGATTTCTGGACGCTGCTGTCGGAGGGCCGTTCGGCCGAACAGCGCCTCGGCGAGGCGGACCTGATTGCAGCCGGCGTGAGCCGCAAGAGGCTTGCCGATCCTGCGTATGTGCGGGTCGCCCATGTGCTGCCGGACATGGAGTGCTTCGACGCCAGCTTCTTCGGTTTTTCGCCGCGCGAAGCGTCGATCCTCGATCCCCAGCACCGCCATTTCCTCGAATGTGGCTGGGAGGCGCTGGAGGATGCCGGCTATGTACCCGAGCGGTTCGATGGCCGCATCGGGGTCTTCGCGGGTTCGGGCATGCAGGCCTATCTTCCCTTCAACCTCTTGAGCAATCCCGATCTCGTCGAGGAAATCGGTCTCTTCCTCTTGCGCCACACCGGCAACGACAAGGATTTCCTGCCGACGCGCCTGTCCTACCTTCTCAACCTGACCGGGCCATCGGTCGCCGTCCAGACGGCCTGCTCCACGTCGCTCGTCGCCGTTCACACGGCGATCGGTTCGCTGCTGAACATGGAGTGCGACATGGCGATTGCTGGCGGGGTGACGATCGAGCTCCCGCACCGCACCGGCTATCGCTACGCGGAAGGCGAGATCCTGTCGCCGGACGGCCTGTGCCGCGCCTTCGACGACGACAGCAAGGGAACCGTCTTCGGATCCGGCGCTGCTCTCGTCGTCTTGCGTCGCTTTGAGGACGCGGTTGCAGACGGTGACGACATCAAGGCCGTGATCCTGGCAAGCGCGGTCAACAATGACGGTGCCGGCAAGGCGAGCTATCTGGCGCCTTCGGTGGACGGCCAGGCGGAGGCGGCCGCAGAGGCACTGGCGCTTTCGGGTATCGAGGCGCGCGATCTTTCCTATATCGAGACGCACGGCACCGGCACGCCGATCGGCGACCCGATCGAGCTTGCGGCGCTGAAGCAGGTCTATGGCGCGGCACCGGCCGGCAGCATCGGGATCGGATCGGTCAAAACCAATATCGGCCATCTCGACACCGCAGCGGGTGCTGCAAGCCTCATCAAGGTGGTCGAGGCCCTGCGGCACCGCCGACTGCCGGCAAGCCTGCATTTCAGAAAGCCCAACAGCCGGTTCGATTTCAAGGCCAGCCCCTTCCAGGTGGTGGCCGAGGGACGCGAATGGGCGGCGACTTCTTCCGGACCGCGTCGGGCTGCGGTCAACTCGCTCGGCGTGGGCGGCACGAACGCGCATGTCATCGTCGAAGAGGCGCCCGAGCGGCAGCAGCCTGCGCCGCGGTCCGAATGGCGGCTCTTTCCCTTTTCGGCCCGCAGCACGGCTGCACTCGAGCGCCAGCGCGAACAATGGAAGGCCTTTGCCGGCGGCGAGTTGCCGGCAATCGAGGACGTTGCGTTCACCCTGCGCGAGGGACGCCGGCACTTTCCGGAACGCTTCGCGATCGCTGCCCGCTCGGGCGACGATCTGAAGGGCGCGCTCACGGCGAAGGCGACGCCGCTGCGCCGGCATGGCAAGGCGGGCAGCGCGCCGCCGCGGATCATCTTCCTGTTTCCTGGCGGCGGGGCGCAATATCCAGGCGCTGGCGCTGGCATGATGGCAGCCTCGCCGGTGTTCGCCTCTGCCGTCGACCAGTGCTTCGCTCTTTTGCCGGATTCGGTGCCGTCCGATCTACGGCAGGTGATGTTCGGCGCGCGGCTCTCCGACGACAAGGCGAGAGGCAAGCTCGGCCGTTCGAGCTATGCCATTCCGGCGCTGTTCATCCTCGAATACGCCTATTCCAAGCTCTGGGAGAGCTGGGGCGTGCGGCCGGATGCGATCGTGGCGCACAGTGTCGGCGAGTATGCCGGGGCGGTCGCCGCCGGCGTCATGGAGCTGGCCGACGCATTGCGGATTGTCACCCTGCGCGGCCAGGTGATGGAGCAGGCTCCGGCAGGGGCCATGACGGCTGTGCCGTTGGGAGAGGTGCGGGTGCGCGAACTGATCGGCGAGGGGCTCGACATCGCCGCCGTCAATTCTGCGCAGTCGACCGTCGTTTCCGGTCCTGTCGCAGGGATCGAGGCGCTGGAGGCACGCCTTGCCGGCAGCGAGCACGAGGCGCGTCGCATTCATATCGACGTTGCGGCCCATTCCCGCCAGTTGGACGATCAGCTCGAACGATTCCGCGAAGGGCTGCAGGGGATTTCGTTCCGTGAGCCGACCGTGCCGATGGTGTCATCGCTGCGCGGCAGCTGGGGCGACGGGCAGGATTTCGTTTCCATCGACTACTGGGTTCGCCACCTGCGCCACACGGTGCGCTTTGCCGATGCTGTGGCTGCGGTGCTGGAAGCGCCCGACAGTGTGGTGATCGAGGTCGGTCCCGGGCAGACTGTCGGACCGCTGGTGGCCGCGGCTACCACCCGGAATGCGCCGCGCGCCATCCTGCCTTCGGCGCCGCGTCCCCGCGACGCGGAGGACGAAATGGGCGTGGCGGTCGCCGCCCTCGGCGGCCTGTGGGCGAATGGGTTCGAACTGGATGCCCGCAGGTTGCCCGGGCGTGAGGGACGGCGTGTGTCGCTGCCGACCTATCCCTTCGAGAAGGAACGCCACTGGATATCGCCCGGCCGCGGAAAGTCAGGAGAGGCAACCGAGGATCCTGCGCCCGTGCTTGCCCGCATCGCCGATCCATCCGAATGGGTCGAGGTGCTGGGTTGGGCGGAACGGCCGCGCTCCGGCGTTGCGACGCAGCCCGGCGGTGACTGGCTGGTGCTTGCTGGCGACGATGCTGTTTCCGAAGCGGTGCTGGCTCGGCTGTCGGAAGCAGGCGCGCGGGTAAGCGTGCTTCGCGTGGGCGATGCCTTTGCCGCGGCAGCCGGCGGATATGTGCTGCGCCCCGATGCACAAGAGGATTTCGAGGCGCTGGCGGTCGCAATGCCGTCCGTGCCTGCAAAGGTCCTCGTTCTCTGGGAGCTCGATCCGGCAGTGGCACACAAGGCCTTTGCAGCCTCCTACCTGCTGGCCCGTTTCCTGCAGCAGTCCGACCCCGAGCCGGGAACGCGGCTGGTGATTGCCGCGGCGGGAACGGTAGCATTTCCCGACGAACAGCCGGAGCGTCCGACCGATGGCGCCCTGCTTGGCATCGTTCGTGTCGCCCCGCGCGAAGTCCCCGGCATGTCAGCGGCTCTGGTGGATCTGGCGCCATCCGCCGATCCGGCGACGGTTGCAGCGCTCATTGCCGAGGCCGCCGCCGATGGCGAAGCGGACCATGTGGCGCTTCGGGGAAAACGTCGCTTCGTCCAAACGAGATCGCGTGTTCGGGCTCCGGCTCCAGCGCGCCTGCCCGAAAGGCTTCGTGCGGGCGGCGCTTATCTCATCACCGGCGGAACCGGCGGCATCGGACGCCAGCTCGCGCTGTGGCTCGCCAAGACGGCGGGCGCGCGACTTGCCTTGCTGTCTCGCTCGGCTGCAGAGGATGCGGCACTTCGGGCGGAGATCGAGGCAGCCGGTGGCGCCGTCCTGTTTCTGGCGGCCGATGTCGCCGACGAGGCGGCCGTGGCGCGGACGATCGAGACGACGCGGTCGCGCTTCGGCGCGCTGCATGGCGTCGTCCATGCCGCCGGTGTCCTGAACGATGCCCCGCTTGCCAGCCAGCCGCTTGCCGAGGCACTTGCAGTGATGCGGCCCAAGCTGGAGGGCGCAATGGTGCTGAGCCGGCTTCTTCCAGTGGGCAGTCTCGATCTCTTCGCCGTGATTTCCTCCTCCTCCGTCGTGATCGGCGGTGCGGGGCAGGCGGCTTACGCGGCAGCCAATGCGGCGCTTGAATCGCTTGCCGCGGCGCGGTCAGACGGGTTCTCGATCGCCTGGGGGGCATGGCGTGATACGGGCATGGCGGCACGGGCCTATGGTGCGGGCGACCACGCGGAGGGCGACGCTCTGCTCGGCCAGCGCATCGATACGCCGGACGGCAGCGTCCGGTTTGAAACGGTCATCGATCCGCAGACCGACTGGCGGGTCTCCGAACATGTGGTCGCCGGACGGCCGGTGTTGTGCGGTACGGCCTATATGGAGCTCGCCCAGGCAGCGGCACGGGTGGTCATGAGAGAGCGTAGCTTCGAGCTGGCGGCACTTTCCTTTGCACTGCCGATGACGTTTGAAGACATGCCGCGGCGCGTCGCGATCCGGCTTCAGCCGCGCGCCGATGGCTACGACATGACGATCGAGAGTAGCGTCGGTTCGGAACGTGAACCGACCGAGCACGTCCGGCTGCAGGTGCTGGCGATGCAGCAGGTCGACGACCGCCTGCCAAGGGCGCTCGGGGTCGCCCTGCTGAAAGGGACGAAGCTCGATGGAGGCAAGGCCCCGCAGCAAGGCACCATCGCATTCGGACCGCGGTGGAACTGCATCGAGGCACTACGCGCCGGCGACGGCGTTGCCGAGGGCGAATTCCGCCTTTCGGAGGCCTTCGTGCGTGATCTGGAAGCCCACAACCTTCATCCAGCGCTGATGGATATGGCGGCCACGGTCGGTCTTCTGACCGTCGATCGACTGGACGGCAAGCTGTGGGTTCCGATGTCGATCGGCCGGATGCGCGTGTTCGGGCCGGTGCCCGCTGCGGTGACGGGCCGTGCTGTCCGGGTGGGCGGCGAGGCAGGCCGGTTCAGTTCCTTCGACGTCGCGGTTCTTGACGATGCCGGTCGACCGGTCGTCATCCTCGAGAATTTCGCAATGCGGGCGGTAGAGCTGGATGGTTTCGGTGCCGCGGCCAAACCGAGCCTGACGACGCAGCTACTTGCCACCGGCATCCGTGTAGCCGAAGCGCCGGAGCTCTTTCCCCGCGTCTTCGCACATCCCGGCCGGCAGCTGGTCGTCTCCCCCGTTTCGCTCGATCATGTTCGCCTTGCCATTGCGGAAGTTGCAGCGCCACCGAGTGCGCGTCCGGCGCGGCAGGGTGGCGGCGGCAGGATAAGCGACCCCATCACGGCGCAGCTTTCGGCCATCTGGGGCGAAATCCTGGGGGTGAGCGACGTCGGGCCGGAAGACGACTTCTTCGCGCTCGGTGGACATTCTCTCAACGCGGTGCGGATGTTCGCCCGCGTACGCAAGGATCTCGGGGCCTCGCTTCCGCTGGCGTCGCTGTTTCAGGCTTCGACGCTCAGCGGACTTGCCGCACTCGTGCGCGAGCAGGTTCCGGGGGGCGAGGCAATGTTGCCGCCACCGGCGGCTGTGGTTCCACCGGCACAGGCACTGGCGCCCGCTCAGGCGACGGCGACGGAAGTACGCCGGCTTGGAATGACGGAAGGTCAGCGCGAGATCGCAGCCGCGATCAGCATCAATCCTTCCGCATCGCTCTCCTATAACCTGTCCTTCAGTCTCCATCTCGACACGGCAATCGATGCGGGCGCTCTGCAGACGGCGCTTGAGGATCTGGTGGCGCGCCACGACAGCCTGCGTGCCTCCTTCGACGTGGACAATGTCACGTTGACGATCCACCCGCGCCGTGAGGTGTCCTTCGAAGAGGAGGATATGTCCAGCCTGTGCGAACTGGAGCAGCGCGCCCGACGCAATGCTCTGCACGCCGATTTTGGCGCCAGACCGTTCGATCTCGTGAACGGGCCGGTGTTGCGCACCTTGCTGTTGCGGCTAGCGCCGGCGAAGGCCGAAATCATCCTGCTCGTGCATCACATCGCCTGCGACGGCTGGTCGATGGGCGTGCTGCTTTCCGATCTCGCGCAACTCTACAGCGCGCGGCTGCGCGGTCGGCAGGCCGCATTGCCGCCGGCAACGAGCATCGCTGATCTGGTCGCAGCCGAAACTGAGTGGGCATCAAGCGCGGATGCTGCGCGTCACCGGGCCTACTGGCTTGAGAAATATGCGGGGCCATTGCCTGCGATCGATATTCCGACCGACTGGCCCTATCCGGTCGCACGCGGAACGCAAGCCGATCGGGTGGAGACCAGGATCGACGCAGGGCTGGAGGCAGCGTTGCGGGCGCGGGCGCAGGAAGCCGGGACGTCGCTGCGCAATCTGGTCTTCTCGGCGTTCCGTTACTATCTGTCGCGCCTGACGCGATCGAGCGACGTGGTGATCGGCCTACCCGCTTCCGGCCAGCTTTCGCATCGCCTCGAAGCGGCGGTCGGCCATGCGGTCAGCCTGCTGCCTGTTCGCGGCACGATCAAGCCTGACGTCAGGCTCGGCGAACTGCTGTCGCAGACACGGCAGGAACTGCTGGAAGCGCTCGATCACCAGAACTACACCTACGGTTCGCTGATGCGCGACCTGCAGATGCCGCGCGACCCCTCGCGCCTGGCGCTCGTGCCTGTCGTGGTCAATATCGACGGGCTTGCCGATATCGGCGAGCTGCTGTTCGGCGATGCCCCGGCACGCGTCGACGTCAATTCGACCGGGCATGAGTATTTCGAACTGTTCTTCAACCTGTTCGAATCGCCGGGCCGCGTGGAACTGTCGTGGAACTATGCCACCGAACTGTTCGAGAAGGAGACGATCACCCACCATGCTACGAACTTCCGGCAGTTCCTCGATGCGATTGCTTCGGCTCCGGATGGCCTGAAGTCTGTCGTCTCCACCCTCCTGCGGGGCGATGCCAGCCGTCCGGCGAGCGGCAGCCACATCGACCCGGCAGCGGCTGGACCGCAAACCATTCCGGAAATCTTCCGTGCAGTCGTCGCGCGTGCGCCCAACCAGGTCGCGGTGCGCTACCTCGACCAGGCAATGGACTATGCCACGCTCGATGCCCGCACCGACGCGCTGGCCGCGCTGCTCGCCTCTGAAGGCGTGCGCCACGGTGATCTCGTGGGCATATCGTCGAGCCGGTCGCTGCTCCTGCCCGTGGCGGTTATGGGGGCGCTGAAAGCAGGGGCCGGTTACGTGCCATTCGACGTGACGCTGCCGCCCGACCGGCTGCAGTTCATGGCGCGCGATACCGGCATCAAGGTTCTGCTCGGCGATTGCGACGCCGTGGCTGTGACCGGCGTGCGGACGATCCGGATGGAGGACTTTCCGACCGAAGTGCGGGATGCGCCGGAGCCCGGCGTGACCGGCGAAACGATCGCCTATGTGATGTTTACGTCGGGCACCACCGGCGTGCCGAAGGGGGTGGTATTGCCGCATCGGTCGGTTATCCGGCTGCTGCGCGATACGGACTGGCTACGGCTCGGTCCGGAGACGGTGACGCTGCATTCGTCTGCGTTCGCCTTCGATACATCGATCATCGACCTGTTCGCCGCCCTCCTGCACGGCGGAACGATCGTGGTGCCACCGGACGGCACCCTGTCCATCTCCGATCTCTCCGACGCGATCGAGAGCAACGGCGTCAATACGCTGTGGCTGACCTCGGGTCTGTTCCATGCCGTGGCGGATATGCGGCCGGGTGCTTTTGCCAGGGTCGATCAGGTCGTGGTCGGCGGCGACGTGGTCTCTCCCGTCCATGTCGCGCAGGTGATGGCCGCCTGCCCCGGGCTGACCGTGATCAACGGTTACGGGCCGACGGAAAGCAACGTGACGAATGCCCACGCAGTGAGCGCAGGCGATCTCGAGCGCGGATTGCCGCTGCCGATCGGCAAGGCCATTCCCGGCACGCAGATCTACATTCTCGATGATGCGTTGCAGCCGGTGCCGACCGGCATGATCGGCGAGCTGTGCATCGCGGGCAGAGGGCTGGCGCTGGGCTACTGGAACCGGCCGGAACTGACGGCGCAGCGATTCGTCAAGGCACCGTGGGATCCGCAACTCGCCCTCTACAGATCCGGCGATCTGGCGATGGATCCGGGCGACGGAATCATCCGCTTCTTCGGTCGGGCCGACACGCAGGTCAAGGTGCGGGGCTTCCGCGTGGAACTGACGGAAATCGAAGGGGCGCTGGAAAGCCATCCGGCCATCCGGCAGGCCGTGGCGGTCGCCAGGGTGCCGGAGGGGCAGTCCGACAAGATTCTCGTCGCCTATTTCCTGGCGGAGGGTGAGGCGCCCTCTTCACGGGAATTGTCAGAGCACGTCGCGGCGATGCTTCCCGAATTCGCCCGCCCGGCATTCTATGTTCCGGTTGATGAAATTCCGCTCAATCACAACGGTAAGGTCGACCGCTGCCGGCTGCCGGCGGTAAGGCTGGATGCGGTTGCGGACCCGGCGGCGGAGAAGCCGCAGGGGGAGATGGAAATTCGGCTCGCCCAGATATGGTGCGAAGTGCTCGGCGTGGAGCGGGTCGGAGCGTGCGCCAACTTCTTTGCGCTTGGCGGGCATTCGCTGCTGGCCGTCCGGCTGTTCGACCGCGTTCGCCGGGAGTTCGGTCACGACCTGCCGATTTCGACGCTCTTCCGCAACCAGACCGTTCGTCAGCTTGCGGCCTTGCTGGAACGGGATGTCGTGGCGCTGGAAGGGCCGGAAGCGCCCTGGGACACCAGCACCGTCATCGATCCCGGGCCGGAGAGCGGAGGCGCTCCCTTCTTCGTCGTCGGCGGTGTCGGCGGCAACGTCAACAACCTGTTCGAACTCGGGACGCTTCTCGGCCGGAAGCGACCAGCGATCGGTTTCCAGACCCGGGGCGTGCAGGGGCATACGCCGCACGCCAGCATCGAGGAAATGGCGGCGGAAAACATCCGCTACATGCGCAGGCACCAGCCGAAAGGCCCCTATATTCTTGCCGGCTATTCGGGTGGCGCCTACACTGCCCTGGAAATGACGCGACAACTGGAGGCGGAGGGCGCCACCGTCGAACGCCTCTTCGTGCTCGATACTTATGCGCCGGGTTTTGCCAAGGACTTCACGCCGCTGGTGCGGCTGACCCCGCGGCAGCGTCTGGAAAACGAGATATCGCTGATGCAGGGCGAGGGGCTCGGCTACTTCTGGAAACGGGTCGCAGCCAAGGCGCGCCATGTGTTCCAGCGCGGACCGGTGCTGGAACTGATGAAGCATTTCAACCTGCCGCTCTATAGACAAAGGCAGGTCGAGCGGCTCTGGATGGCGGCAGCGCGCCGCTATGAAGGCGGGCCGATCAAGGCGCCGGTGACGCTTTTCCGCGCGCGGCCGCTGCATCTGGTGCAGAAGCTGACGCTGGAACAGGACCCGACGCTTGGCTGGAAAGCCTTTGTGGCGGAGGACCGGCTCGACACGCCCTGGGTCAAGGGCGACCACTTGAGCATGCTGCGCAAGGAAAATGCGCGGACGCTGGCGGCGTTGATCGAGGATCGGCTGTCTTAGCGACTGGTGCATGCGGTGTCGGGCGCTTTCAGCGGGGCGCCCAGCCCGGCGCCGGGGCGCATGTTTCCTGTCGGAAGTCACGCAGGAAGGCGCCGCCTTCGGCCCGGAAAAGCCCCCGTCGTACGCGTGGGTGCGCCGGCGGATTAATCGGCCGGCTGCAGGTGTTGCTGCAGAAACGCTTCGATTGCGGAGAAGAGGCCGTGCTTGTGCAGGTCCGCATGGCCGCCGCCTTCGAGCTGGACGTATTCCTTCGGTTCCGGCGCTTCCATGAACAGTTGGCGGGCACGCTCGACGGGCAGGGCCTGGTCCAGTGTACCATGGATGAACAGCTTCGGCGCCTTGATATGCTGCACGTGGTCGACGATGTCGTAGCGCTCGGCCCACATGAGGCGGCACAAGGGGAGGCCGAAATAGTGGTCCTCCAGGTACAGGCAATTGCGGTAGGGGGCTGCCTCGAAGATGGCCGCGCCGAACGGGCGCTCAGCTGCGAGGCGGCTGCCGACGCCGGTG
This sequence comes from Mycoplana rhizolycopersici, assembly GCF_013378445.1. Taxonomy (GTDB): domain Bacteria; phylum Pseudomonadota; class Alphaproteobacteria; order Rhizobiales; family Rhizobiaceae; genus Mycoplana; species Mycoplana rhizolycopersici. The sequence goes on along the minus strand of NZ_JABXYK010000001.1, from coordinate 375,711 downwards.
CCGAGGCTGAAGCCGTAGACGACGCGTTCCTGCGGCGGCACGGTGCGGCCGATGAGCGTGTCCATCTGGTCGTAGAGCGCGCGCGCGTCGCGGGCGAAGTTTTTCTCGCTCGGCGTTCCGGCGGTGGCGCCGGAGCCGCGATACTCCATCATCACGATGCCATATCCGGCATCGATCAGCGGAAGGATACGCCCCATCGAGCCGCCAATGCTCGACTGGTTGCCGTAAAGTGCAAGGATGACCGGGCGGCTGGGGACGGGATCGGCGATCCAGGCGTGGATCGGTGCTCCGTCCTCGGACATGTAGCTGGCGATCCGCACCGTTTCGGGCAGGCCGAATGCGGCGGGAACGCCCGGATGGGGATCGAAGCGATAGATGCCATAGGTCTGCAGCGCCCAGACGCCGCCGAATACGGCAACGGCCAGGACCGCCAGCGTGCCGATGGTCACCTGCAATACGCTCATCCGATACCCCGTCTTCCTCTTGCGTTACGCGAGTGCCTGGCACGTGAATGCGGGTTCAGATCGAAGGTAGCGGTGACATCCCAGGCCGGCAACTCGACCATACGGCTGATGCGATCTGTGCCGCGTGGCGTACTTCCGATTGCCCGGCTCAGCCGTCGGCGGCCGGCAAACGGATGGAGGCGCGCAGGCCGGGGGCGCCGTTTGCGAGCTGGATGTCGCCGCCGACGGACTGGACAATGCTTTCGCTGATCGCAAGGCCGAGCCCTGCGCCGCCGCTGCTGGTGTCGAGCCGGGTGCCGCGACGCAGCACGTGTCCGAGCTTTTCCTCCGGAATTCCGGGCCCGTCGTCGGCGATCTCGATCAGGATGGAATCGCCGTCCCGGACGCCGGCTATCGAAACTGCCTGGCGGCCGTAACGCACGGCGTTTTCCGTGAGATTGCCGAGCAGTTCGGAAAGGTCGTCGGCGTCGATGCGGGCGAAGAGCCCGTTCGGAACGTCCACTGTCCACTCTATCGCTTCGGCGGCCGGTGTGCGGCAGATGACGGAGACGACATTGCTGACCGCGCGCTTGACGTCGGAGCGTACCGCATGCGGCCGGCCCGCGATGCGGGCGCGCGCCATCTCATGGTCGACCAGCCGGCGCATTACCTCGATCAGCGCCTCGATCTCGGCGGCGGCTTCGATCTGCCCGCGTTGCTTTAGCCGCAGCACGTCGCCGGAAAGTGCCTGCAGCGGTGTCTTGAACGCGTGTGCAAGTTCCGATGCCCGTTCCCGCGCCTTCCTCAGCTGGTCGTCGCGCGAGACCAGCAGGGCGTCCACCTCCATCGTCAGAGGTCGAACCTCGTCGGGAAAGGCAGTGCCGAGGCGTTGCGCCTCGCCGCTGCGGATTGTCGCGATGCGCGCGCGCAAGTCGGACAGGGGCTTCAGGCCGATCAGGATCTGGGCGAGGCTCGCGGCCATCAGGACTACGGCCAGAAGTGCCAGAAACGGCGCAAGGTTGCGGCGGAACGCTGCGGTCGCCTTCGTGATGTCGGAGCGGTCTATGCCAACGGCTGCGACGATCGGGCGGTCTCCAAGGCTGTCGCGCGGAATGATCTCGCGGGCAAGCACGAGGAGATCGGCATTGGCCGGCCCCTTCAAGGAAAACTCGTGCGGTGCCGAGGGCGACAGGTGTGGAAGATCCAACGCCTCGTCCCACAACGAGCGCGACCTGCGTTCGAAGCCGTCGCCCTCGATCTGCCAGTAGAGGCCGGAGAGCGGTGTCTGAAAACGCGGGTCGATCGGCGGACGGATCATTTCGACTATGCCGTTCCGGTCCGGCCCGAGGCCCGCGATGGTCTGGTCGAGATGAAGGCGCAGTTCGTCCACCACGCGGCGTTCGACATGCTTTTCGAAGAGAAAGGACAGGCCGAAAAAGGCGATGACGAGCGCGACGCCAATCGAGGCGGCGCCTGCAAGAGCCAGACGAAGCCGCAAGGAATGGCGCGAGATCACACGCTGTCACCCATGACGTAGCCGAACCCGCGCCGCGTCGAAATCACGTCGCTGCCGATCTTCTTGCGCAGCCTTGCAATCATCGCCTCCAGTGCGTTTCCGTCTCTCGAGAAGTCGTCGCCGTAGACGTGATCCTGCAATTCCGAGGCCGGCACGACCCGGCCGCGATGATGGGCGAGATAACTGACGAGACGATACTCGAATGGGGTCAGGTTCAACGGCATGCCATCGACGACGACGCGCATCGTGCGGGTATCGACGACCAGGCTGGCGACCTCGATGGTGGCAGCACCGTGGCCGACCGAACGCCGGATAAGCGCCCGGATACGGGCCAGCAGTTCCTCGAACTGGAACGGTTTCGGCAGGTAGTCGTCGGCACCGGCATCGATGCCCTCGACGCGCTCGGCCCAGCTTCCGCGCGCCGTCAGCACAAGGACGGGCATGTGCCGGCCGCTCATGCGCCATTGCTTGAGGATGCTGATGCCGTCCATGCCCGGAAGGCCGAGGTCGAGCACGACGAGGCCATAGTCCTCGGTATCGCCACGGAACCAGGCGTCCTGGCCACTATGCGTTAGGTCGACGGCGTAGCCCGCCGCCGTCAGAACGGTTCTGACGTCCTCGGCAATACGCTTGTCGTCTTCCGCAACGAGCAGTCTCAATCGCCATCCTCACTGTCCAGGATTTCCGCGGTCTTCGCATCGACCTCGATCTCGACGACGCGGCCCGACGGATCGATGATCTCGATCTCGTAGACATATTTCCCGTCGTTCCGTTCGAACTCGATTTCGATGATATCGCCCTGGAACTGTTTGCGCACGACCTCGATGATTTTTTCCAGCGGCAGGACCTCGCCTTTCCGCAGGGCCTCGCGTGCCTCGTAATGCTCGCGGGCGTCGTCGACATCGTCGACGTCCGGCGGCGATGCCTCGCTGAGTGCTATCGCAGGATAAAGCACCGCGCAGGCGGCCAGGAGCCGCAGCCCGAGGCGTTTCACATGTGATTTCTGGGTCATGCCTCCTGCATAGCGGGGAGAAGCTGACAATTTGCTGACAGGCGCTGTCAGCTTGCCAAAAGGCAGAATCGGCCAAGGTCCGCCCATTCAACGGCGCCGGGCCGGTCCCACCGGTGGCGCCTCGGCAAAACGAAAGGATGCTGCATATGGCCAGACTGAAGGGCACGACGAGAGCCGATGTTCTCAAGGGAACGGCGCGGGTCGACGACATCTACGGCGGCAACGGCAACGACAAGCTGTATGGCTATGCCGGCAATGACGATCTCGAAGGCGGTGCCGGCAACGACCGGCTGGACGGGGGCGCGGGCAACGACGAGCTCGAAGGCGGCAGCGGCAACGACACGCTGATCGGCGGCGGCGGCAATGACGAGATGGAAGGCGGAGCGGGCAGGGACCTGTTCGTCTATTCCTCCGGTCGTGACGAGATCGATGACTTCAGCACGCGGGACGACACCATCAGCCTGGATGCCTCGCTCGGCATCACATCCTTCAGCCAGTTGATGAGCAAGGCCCGCCAGGTGGACGAGGGTGAGGACGTACTGTTCAATTTCGGCAGCGGCAACACGCTGCTTCTGGAAGATGTGAAGCTCTCCAGCCTCAAGGCCTCCCATTTCGGTTTCTCGTCCGGTGCGTCCGTGGACGCTTCCGCGTCCAGCGGTCAGTTCAAGGGCACGAGCAAAGCCGACACTTTCACCGGCGGTGCCGGCAACGACAAGATCTGGGGATACTCCGGCAATGACGTCCTCAAGGGCGGGAACGGCCATGATGACATCTACGGCGGCGACGGTGGCGACAAGCTTTATGGCGGCAACGGCAACGACGAGATCGAGGGCGGCTCCGGCAACGATCTGCTTTACGGCGGAAATGGCAATGACGAACTTGAGGGCGGCAAGGGCAACGACAAGCTCTATGGCGGCAATGGCAATGACGACCTCGAAGGCGGCGCCGGCAACGACTGGCTGGACGGTGGCAACGGCCGCAACGAGCTGAAAGGCGGCAGCGGCGCAGACACCTTCGTCTTCAAGACCGGAATCACGGAGATCGAGGATTATCGTGCGGGCACCGACACCGTCATCATCGCCAAGTCACTCGGCGTCTCGAATTTCGACGACCTCGTGGAACTGGCAACGGCGGTCGACGGCGGTGATGACCTGCGCTTCGATTTCGGCGGCGCAAGGCTCACCCTCGAGGATACGAAGCTGAGCGAGCTGAAGGCCGGCGACTTCCTGTTCACCTGACCGTTCGACGCGCAAGAGGTGTATGTTCCATCCCATGCCATCCCGCCAAAAGCGGGGTGGCATTTTCGTTTTGGCGCCCGGTTTCGACCGCGGGGCAAGGTTAAAGCAAGATTGACGCCCTATCTCCGGGCAATGGACCTGTCGCCGTAAAGTTGCGACAAGCACCGAATCTGCGCCGATTCCTTTAGCGATCGGGCGGCCGGAAGACGAAAGGACGACATGATGTCGGAAGACGTGCGCCATGACGGCGAAATGTGCAACGAGACCCTGGCACTGCTGATCGAGGGCGGCAGCGGCGACGTTCTGACCGACCTGCTCGTCAGCGCATTGCAGGACGCCTTTCGCGTTCTCGTCGACGAAATGCCCATGGACGCCTATCATTGAGTGGCAACCGGCGGGTCGGCGCTGGCGACCGCGCTGCGCGTGGAAAATGCCTTCGCCCGCCGCCAGCGGTTGCCGGAAGTGCTATTCGCCCGTGAACTGCGGGGCGCGTTTTTCGACGAAGGCCGCCATGCCTTCCTTCTGGTCGGCGGTGGCGAAAAGAGAATGGAACAGGCGGCGCTCGAACAGGATGCCTTCGCGCAGGCCCACTTCCAGCGCCCTGTCTACAGCCTCGCGCGCCGCCGTGGTCGCCAATTTTCCATAGCCGGCTATGGTTTCTGCTGCCTTCAGCGCTTCTTCCATCAGCTTGTCGGCCGGAATGACACGGGCGACGAGGCCGCAGCGTTCCGCCTCCGCCGCATCCATCATCCGTCCGGTCAGGATCATGTCCATCGCCTTGGCCTTGCCGACCAGCTTGGTCAGCCGCTGCGATCCCCCCATGCCCGGAATGACGCCAAGCTTGATCTCCGGCTGGCCGAACATGGCGGTGTCGGCGGCAAAGATCATGTCGCACATCATCGCCAGTTCGCAACCGCCGCCGAGCGCATAGCCGGAGACGGCGGCAATCTTCGGCGTGCGAAAGGCTGCGAATCGATCCCAGGCAGCAAAGAAGTCGTCGTTGTACATTTCCGAAAACGACTTTTCGGCCATCTCCTTGATGTCCGCACCCGCGGCGAATGCCTTGTCGGAGCCGCGCAGCACAAAGCAACCGACGCCGGGATCGCGGTCGAGCGGGGCGAGTTCGTCGACCATCGCCTGCATGATCTCTGAGTTGAGCGCGTTGCGCGCCGCCGGCCGGTTCAGCGTGACGACGACGACGCGGCCTTGGCGTTCGACGATGATCGGTTTTTCCATCGGTTTTCTCCTGCCTTCCGGTTGCCTCTACGCGGCGCCTGTGCCTGACTTGTCCCGCAACATATTGATGATGGCAGAGAAATCCTTTTCCCCGAAGCCCTCGTCGGCAAATCTCTGGTAGAGTTGCGCCGCCATTGCGCCAAGCGGTGTGGCAGCGCCTGCGGTCTCCGCTGCCGTCTGCGACAATTTCACGTCCTTCAGCATCAGGGCGGCGGCGAAACCGGGCTCGTAGCCGCGGTTGGCGGGCGAGGCCGGCACCGGGCCGGGCACCGGGCAGTAGGTCGTCAACGACCAGCACTGGCCGGAGGAGACCGAGGCGACGTCGTAGAGCGCCTGATGCGAGAGACCGAGCTTCTCGCCCAGCACGAAGGCCTCTCCGACGGCGATCATGCTGATGCCGAGGATCATGTTGTTGCAGATCTTCGCCGCCTGACCGGCCGAGGCGGCGCCGCAATGGATGATCTTCTTGCCCATGGCCTCGAAGATCGGACGGGCGAGGGCAAAGACGTCGGCCGCGCCGCCGACCATAAAGGTGAGCGTGCCGGCCGCAGCTCCGCCGGTTCCCCCGGAGACGGGGGCGTCGAGTGCGGGGCAGCCCTTTCCTTCGGCAAGCTCGTGGGCCTTGCGGGCGCTGTCGATGTCGATCGTCGAACAATCGATGAGGAGCGTGCCGGCGGATAGGACGTCCACGAGCTCCTGCCACACCGAGATGACATGCGTTCCGGCTGGAAGCATGGTGATGACCGTATCTGCACCCGAAACCGCTTCGGCAAGGGAGGTGTATGTGGTTACGCCGTTGTGCCGGGCAAGCTCCAGCGACGGAGCCGCCAGATCGAAGCCGCGGACGTCGTGCCCCGCCTTCACAAGGTTCGCGGCCATCGGGCCGCCCATGTGGCCGAGGCCGATGAATGCGATCGAGGTCATCTGCGTTCTCCTTGTCTCCGTGGCGTCACGGAAAGAGAGGTTTGGACGACGGCCGGAAGAAGGCTGCGACGTCCTCGTCCGTCACCTCTGCCAGCCGGGCGGGTCGCCACTGCGGATTGCGATCCTTGTCGATCACGGCGGCGCGTACGCCCTCGTAGAAGTCGTGGCTGCGGAGCACGGCTTCGGTAGCGGCGAATTCGTTTTCGAGGCAGGTCTCCAGCGAGGGGGCCGCGCGCCCGAGGCGCAGCAGCCGCAGCGTGACCTTCAGGCTCAGCGGCGACTTCGTCTGCAGCACGGCGAGCGTCTCTGTCGCGAAGGGGGAGCCGTCCTGCCGCAGGGCCTGAAGGATCTCCTCGACGGTGTCGAAAGCAAAGAGGCGGTCGATGTCGGGCCGGCGCGCAGCCACGGTGGCCGGCGCGGGCGCGTCGTGGGCGGCGATGGCTTGGGAGACGTCGCGACCCGTCGCGCCGGCAGGCAAGGCCGCCAGCGCCTCGATCAGGGCGGCAAGTTCACCGGAAGCCACAAAGGCGTCCGCCAGGCCGAAGGCGATGGCGTCGCCGGCCGAAAGCTGCGCGCCGGTCAGGGCCGCATAAGTGCCGAGCTCGCCTTCCTGCCGGGTCAGGAACCAGGAGGCGCCGACATCGGGGAAGAAACCGATTCCGGTTTCGGGCATGGCGAGCCGGGTGCGCTCGGTGACGATCCGGTGGCTGCCGTAGACCGAGACCCCGACCCCGCCGCCCATGACGATGCCATCCATGACGGCGACGTAGGGCTTGCCAAGGCGGGCGATGCGGGCGTTCAGGCGGTATTCCTCGCGCCAGAAGGTGGCCGGCGCGTCGGTGCCGGCCCTGCCGCCCTCGTAGATCATGCGGATGTCGCCACCGGCGCAGAGGCCGCGCTCACCCTCGCCAGTGATCAGTATGGCTGCGACGCGCGGATCTGCCTCGAACGCATCGAGAGCGTGTTCGATGTCGCGCACCATGGCCAGGGTCAGGCTGTTCAGCGCTTTTGGCCGGTCGAGCCGGATCCGGCCGAGCGAGCCCGTCCGTTCGACGATTGTCTGGCTTTCGGCGGCGGCCGGCGCTTCAGATGTGGAGGGCATGGCCAAGCGCTTTCAATGCAGCCTCCTGCAGGCCTTCGCTTCGGGTCGGGTGGGCGTGGATGGTGCCGGCAATGTCTTCGAGGCGCGCGCCCATCTCCAGGGCGAGAGAGAACGCGCTGGAAAGCTCCGAGACGCCGGCGCCGACGGCCTGCAGACCGAGTACCAGGTTGGTGTCGGCGCGCGCCACCACCCGGACGAAGCCGTCCTCGTCCTCGGTGGTCATCGCCCGGCCGTTGGCGTTGAAGGGGAACTGGCCGATCCTGACCTCGTAGCCCTGGGCGCGGGCTTCGTCCGGAGAGAGGCCGGCCGTGACGATCTCCGGATCGGTGAAGCAGACGGCGGGGATGGCGCGCTTGTCCCACGAACGCTTGCGGCCGGCGACGATCTCGGCGACCATCTCGCCCTGTGCCATCGCCCGGTGGGCGAGCATCGGCTCGCCGGTGACATCACCGATCGCGTAGACGCCGCGCATCGAGGTGCGGCAGCGCTCGTCGATGCGGATGAAGCGGCCGGCGCGGTCGAGATCGAGTTCCTCCAGCCCCCAGCCTTCGGTGCGCGGCCTGCGGCCGACGGTGACGAGGATTCTGTCGGCGGGCAGCGACTGGCTACCGCCGGCTGGCGTCTCGACCAGGAGTGCGTCCTTCCCCTCGGACAGGCCTTTTGCCTTCGTATCCGTAAGCACGCGCACGCCGAGATCGGCGAGCCTCTTCGCCACCGGCTTCACCAGTTCGGCATCGTACTGCGGAAGGATCTGCGACGTGGCCTCCACGACCGTCACCTCGGCACACATCTTGGCGAAGGCGGTGCCGAGCTCGAGACCGATGTAGCCACCGCCGACGACCACGAGCCGGTACGGTACGCTGGCAAGGGACAGCGCTTCGGTGGACGAGATCACCGGGCCGCCGAAGGGCAGGAAGGGCAGCTCGACCGGTTCGGATCCGGTGGCGATGACGACGGTCTCGGCGCGGATGACCTGCGTGCCGGTCTCCGTTTCCACCTCGACCGTCTTGCCGTCGCGGAAGCGGGCGGGGCCATGGACGATCTTGACCTTGGCCTTGCGCAGCAGCCCGAGCACGCCGCTGTTCAGCCGGCCGACGATGCCGTCCTTCCAGCGCACGGTCTGGGCGAGGTCCAGCTTTGCCGGCCCGACCGATATGCCGAGCGCGTTGGCGGACGCCATGTGACGAACCTTGTCGAATTCCTCGGCGGCGTGGATCAGCGCCTTGGAGGGAATGCAGCCGATGTTGAGGCAGGTGCCGCCGGCCTTGACGGCCTCGACGATAACGGTGTCCACACCGAGCTGGCCGGCGCGGATGGCGCAGATGTAACCGCCGGGACCGGCGCCGATGACGAGAAGCTTGCAGACGATCTCTTTCATGCCATCAGCCTTCGATGAAGATCAAAGCGGGGGTTTCGAGCAGGGCCTTGATCCGCTGGACGAAGGTCGCTGCGTTCCATCCGTCGACGATCCGGTGATCGAAGCTGGACGAGAGGTTCATGATCTTGCGCGGAACGAACTGCGTGCCGTCCCAGACGGGCCGAACCGCGATCTTGTTGACGCCGACGATCGCCACCTCCGGATGGTTGATGATCGGCGTGGTCACGATACCGCCGAGCGCGCCGAGCGAGGTGATCGTGATCGTCGAGCCGGACAGTTCCTCGCGCGCGGCGGTGCCGTTGCGGGCGGCGTCGGCGAGGCGGGTGAGTTCGGCGGCGCAGTCCCAGACGGTCCGCGCCTCGGCGTGGCGGACGACGGGGACGGTGAGGCCTGCCGGCGTCTGGGTGGCGATGCCGATATGGATGGCGGCGCTGCGGGTGATGATGCCGGCATCGTCGTCGAAGGTGGCGTTGATGCCCGGCTGCTCGCCCAGCGTCTTCACCATCGCCCGCATCAGAAAGGGCAGCATCGTCAGCTTCGGCTGGTCGGGCTTGCGGCTGGCGTTCATCGTCGCGCGCAGATCCTCCAGGTCGGTGACGTCCATCTCCTCGACGTAGGTGATGTGGGGGATGCGCGCGGTGGCAAGGCGCATCTTCTCGGCAATACGCCGGCGAAGGCCGGTGACCTTGATTTCTTCCGTGGCCGTCTTGCGGGCGAGACCCGTGGGGACCGCCTCCAACTGGGCACCGCGCGCGAGAAACTGGTCGATGTCGTCATGGGTGATGCGGCCCGCAGGCCCGGTGCCCGCGACCTGGCGCAGGTCGATGCCCGCCTCCTGCGCCCGCAGGCGGACGGCGGGCGAGGCGAGCGGCTTGTCTGCCGGCTCGCGTGGCGCGCTGCGCTGCACGGGCGCGGCAGCGGCCCGCTCCGGTGGCGGCGGCCTTTCTACCGTCTTTGCGTCGGCAGCGGCAGAGCGAGACTGCGATACCGCCGCGGGTGGCACCTCCGCGGACGGATTCTCGCCCGTCCCTTCGGTGGCCGGCGCCGCTTTGTCCGCCGCGTCCCCGGCTGCGGCCACATCCGCCTGGGTGGACCCTTCGCCGGCAATCTCGATCCGCAGCAGCGGCGCCTTGACGGCGACCGTGTCGCCGACCTCTGCGCCGAGCCAGAGCACGGTGCCCTCGACGGGCGAGGGGATCTCGACCGTCGCCTTGTCGGTCATGACCGCGGCGAGCACCATGTCCTCGCGCACCGGGTCGCCCGGCTTGACGTGCCATTCGACCAGTTCGGCCTCGGCCACGCCCTCGCCCACGTCGGGCATCTTGATGATGAACTCGCCCATCGCTCAGCCCTCCATCACTTCTTTCAAGGCCCGGCCGACGCGGGCGGGACCCGGGAAATAGTCCCACTCCTGCGCATGCGGGTAAGGCGTGTCCCAGCCGGTGACGCGCACGATCGGCGCCTCGAGATTGTAGAAGCAGTGCTCCTGCACCAGCGAGACCACTTCGCCGCCGAAGCCGGAGGTCAGCGTCGCCTCGTGCACGACGACGCAGCGGCCGGTCTTCTTCACCGACTGGACGATTGTGTCGAGGTCGAGCGGCAGCAGGCTGCGCAGGTCGATCACCTCGGCATCGATGCCGGTTTCCTCGGCGGCGGCGAGCGCGACGTGCACCATGGTGCCGTAGGCGACCACGGTAACGGCCTCGCCCTGCCTTCGCACCTCGGCCTTGCCGATCGGGATCGTGTAGTGGCCGTCCGGCACCTCGCCGAGATCGTGCTTCGACCAGGGGGTGACGGGCTTTTCGTGATGGCCGTCGAAGGGGCCGTTGTAGAGCCGCTTCGGCTCCAGGAACATCACCGGATCGGGGTCCTCGATCGCGGCGATCAGGAGACCCTTGGCGTCATAGGGGTTGGAGGGGACGATCACCTTCAGGCCGCAGACATGGGTGAAGAGTGCCTCCGGGCTCTGGCTGTGGGTCTGGCCGCCGAAGATGCCGCCCCCGGTCGGCATGCGCACCACGATCGGGCAGGTGAAGTCGCCGTTGGAGCGGTAGCGGATGCGGGCCGCCTCCTGGGTGATCTGATCGTAGGCCGGATACATGTAGTCGGCGAACTGGATCTCGATGCAGGGTTTCAGCCCGTAGGCCGCCATGCCGATGGCAGTCCCGAGGATGCCAGATTCGTTGATCGGGGTGTCGAAGCAGCGGGTCTTGCCGTATTTCGCCTGGAGGCCCTGGGTGCAGCGGAAGACGCCGCCGAAATAGCCGACGTCCTCGCCGAAGACGACGACATGGTCGTCGCGGCCCATCGAGACGTCCATCGCGCTGCGCACCGCCTCGATCATGGTCATTCTTGCCATGTCAGTATCCTGCCTTCTGCCGCTGGCGGCGAATGTGGGCGGGCATCTCTGCATAGACGCCCTCGAAGATGTCGCGCACCGAAGGCCTGCCGCCGGCATGCAGCGTGCCGTGGCTTTCGGCCTGCTTCTGCGCCAGGATCACCTCGTCGAGAATCTCGGCCTCGGCCTGGGCATGGCGCTCCTCCGACCAGACACCGCGGACGATCAGATGTTTCTTCAGCCGCAGCACCGGGTCGCCGAGCGGCCAGGCCTCGGACTCGGTCTTCGGCCGGTAGGCGCTCGGATCGTCCGAGGTCGAATGCGCCCCGACGCGGTAGGTGACGTATTCGATCAACGTCGGGCCGAGGTTGCGCCGTGCCCGTTCGGCTGCCCATTTGGCCACCGCGTAGACGGCGAGATAGTCGTTGCCGTCGACGCGCAGCGCGGGGATGCCGAAACCGAGGCCGCGGGCAGCGAAGGTGCCGGATCCGCCGCGGGCGATGCCCTGGAAGGTGGAGATGGCCCACTGGTTGTTGACGATGTTGAGGATGACCGGCGCCTTGTAGGTGGAGGCGAAGACGAGCGCCGAATGGAAATCGGATTCGGCGGTCGAGCCGTCGCCGATCCAGGCGGCGGCGATCTTCGTGTCGTTCCTGATGGCCGAGGCCATCGCCCAGCCGACAGCCTGCACGTACTGCGTGGCGAGGTTGCCGGAGATGGTGAAGAAGCCGTGTTCCTTCGACGAATACATGATCGGCAACTGGCGGCCGCGCAGCGGATCGGCCTCGTTGGAGTAGATCTGGTTCATCATCTCGACCATCGGATAGTCGTCGGCGATCAGGAGGCCGGCCTGGCGGTAGGTCGGGAAATTCATGTCGCCCTTGTTCAACGCCTTGCGGAAGGCGCAGCTCACCGCTTCCTCGCCCAGGTGCTGCATGTAGAAGGAGGTCTTTCCCTGCCGCTGCGCCATCAGCATGCGCGCGTCAAAGGCGCGCAGTTTCATCATGTTGCGCAGGCCAGCCAGCAGCTCTTCGTCGGACAGCAGGCCTGCCCAGGGCCCGACGGCTTCGCCCTCGCGGTTCAGGACGCGGATGATCGAGTAGGCGAGATCCCGGACCTCTTCGGGCGCCACGTCGACGGGCGGCCGCGGCACGGAACCGGCCTTCGCGATCTTCACGTTGGAAAAGTCCGGCTGGCCGCCCGGCCTGACGGCGGGTTCTGGCACATGCAGGCTCAGATGCGGGACATCGGTCATGCAGTGTCGTTCCTCCCTCACTGGCCGTTGCTTCCACTGCTCCCTGCGGAAGATCCGGCACTCAGAATGCTATAGATTGCGGGCGATGACGATGCGCTGGACGTCGCTGGTGCCCTCGTAGATCTGGCAGATGCGGACGTCGCGATAGATGCGCTCGACCGGGTAGTCGGCCATGTAGCCATAGCCGCCGTGAATCTGGATGGCGTCGGAGCAGACCTTCTCGGCCATCTCGGAGGCAAAGAGCTTTGCCATCGAAGCTTCCGTCAGGCAGGGACGGCCCTCTTCCTTCAGTTGGGCCGCGTGCAGAACCATCTGGCGGGCCACTTCGATCTGCGTCGCCATGTCGGCAAGGCGGAAGGCGACAGCCTGGTGGTCGACGATCGGCGAGCCGAACGCGGTGCGCTCACGGGCATAGTCCCGTGCCGCCTCGAAGGCCGACCGTGCCATGCCGACGGATTGTGCGGCGATGCCGATGCGGCCGCCCTCCAGATTGGAAAGCGCGATCCTGTAGCCCTCGCCCTCTTCGCCGAGCCTGAGGCCGGCGGGGATGTGCATGCCGCTGAAGGCGATCTGGCATGTATCGGAGGAATGAAGCCCGAGCTTGTGCTCGACGCGCACCACCTCGTAGCCCTGTGTGTCGGTCGGCACGATGAAGGCGGAGATGCCCTTCTTGCCGGCGTCGGGATCGGTGACCGCAAATACGATGACGACGTTGCCGTTCTTGCCGGAGGTGATGAACTGCTTGGCGCCGTCGATGACGTAGTGATCGCCGTCGCGGCGGGCACGGGTCTTCAGGTTGGAGGCGTCGGAGCCGGCCTGCGGCTCGGTCAGCGCGAATCCGCCGATCCATTCGCCGCTGGCAAGCTTCGGCAGGAAGCGCTGCTTCTGCGCCTCCGTCCCGTATTTCAGGATCGGAACGCAGCCGACCGAACTGTGCACGCTCATGATGGTGGAGCAGGGGCCGTCGCCGGCGGCGATCTCCTCCAGTGCCACGGCATAGGCCACCGTTCCCGTCTCCGAGCCGCCATAGGTGTCCGGCACCAGCATGCCGAGGAAGCCGAGTTCGCCCATCTCGCGCAGTTCCTCGCGGGGAAAGCGGCTCGTCGCGTCGCGCTCGGCCGCGCCCGGCATAAGCCGCTCGCGCGCGAAGTCGCGCGCCATGTCGCGGATCTGGATCTGCTCTTCGTTCAGGATCATCTGGCGGTCTCCTCCCCGAAACCGTTCGGTTCAGCCTTCAGTGCAGTTCGACGGCGAGTGCCGTCGCTTCGCCGCCGCCGATACAGAGCGTCGCCATGCCGCGCGTCATGCCGTAGCGCTCCAGCGCCGAGAGCAGGGTGACGAGGACGCGGGCGCCCGACGCACCGATCGGGTGGCCGAGCGCGCAGGCGCCGCCATGGACGTTGACCTTGTCGTGCGGCAGGTCGAGGTCGCGCATCGCCGCCATGGCGACGACGGCGAAGGCCTCGTTGACCTCGAACAGGTCGACGTCCTTCAGGTTCCAGCCGGTGCGCTCGCTCAACTTGCGAAGCGCTCCGATCGGCGCAGTGGCGAAGAGGTTTGGTGCCTGCGCATGGGTGGCGTGGCCGATGATGGTGGCGAGCGGGTCGATGCCCTCGCGCTCGGCCTGCGAGCGGCGCATCAGGACGAGTGCCGCGGCGCCATCGGAGATCGAGGAGGAATTGGCCGCCGTCACCGTTCCGTTCTCGCGGAAGGCGGGCTTCAGCGTCGGGATCTTGTCGAGGCGGGCCTTGCCCGGCTGCTCGTCGCGGCCGACGACCTGTTCGCCCCGGCCGTTCTTCACCGTCACCGGCACGATCTCGGCGTCGAAGGCGCCTTTCTCGATCGCGGCCTGCGCGCGCGTCAGCGAGGTCACGGCATAGTCGTCCTGCGCGGGACGGGTGAACTGGTAGGCCTCGGCGCAGTCTTCTGCGAACGTTCCCATCAGGCGGCCCCTGTCATAGGCATCCTCCAGCCCGTCGAGGAACATGTGGTCGACGATCCGGCCATGCCCGAGGCGATAGCCGCTGCGGGCTCGCTCGAGCAGATAGGGCGCGTTGGTCATGCTTTCCATGCCGCCGGCGACGGCGACCGAGGCGCTGCCGGCGGCGATGAGGTCATGCGCCAGCATCACCGCCTTCATGCCGGAGCCGCACATCTTGTTGACCGTGGTTGCGCCCGTCGCATAGGGCAGGCCGGCGGCGATCGCCGCCTGCCTTGCCGGCGCCTGGCCCTGGCCGGCCGCAAGCACGCAGCCGAAGACGACCTCGTCGATCGTCTCGGGCCCCACGCCGCTGCGGTCGAGGGCCGCACGGATCGCACTGGCGCCCAGCTGCGGCGCGGTCGCGTCCTTCAGGTCCCCCTGAAAGCCGCCCATCGGGGTGCGGGCCATGCCGACGATGACGACCGGGTCTTCCATTGCCATGCCATTTCCTCCCGAAACCTGGTTTGGACGACGTGCCGGCCGGCGTCAGCGCGGCGCCATTCGCAGCGCGCCGTCGAGGCGGATGATCTCGCCGTTGAGCATCGCATTCTCGCAGATGTGGCGCACCAGCGCGGCAAATTCCGGCGGCCGGCCGAGGCGTGCGGGGAAGGGAACGCTCTTTCCCAGCGCCTCCTGCACCTCCTGCGGCATGCCGGCCATCATCGGCGTCTCGAAGATGCCGGGCGCGATCGAAACGACGCGGATGCCGTATCTCGCAAGTTCGCGGGCAATCGGCAGCGTCATGGCGGCTACGCCGCCCTTCGAGGCGGCATAGGCCGCCTGGCCGATCTGGCCGTCGAAGGCTGCGACCGAGGCGGTGTTGACGATGACGCCACGCTCGCCGTCTTCGCCAGGAGCTTCTTCTGCGATCGCGGTGGCGGCGAGGCGGGTCATGTTGAAGGTGCCGGTGAGGTTGATGGCGATGGTGCGGGCGAAGCTCTCCAGTCGGTGCGGGCCGTCGCGGCCGATCACCTTTTCGCCCGGCGCGATACCGGCGCAGTTGACCAGCCCGTGCAGGTGGCCGAACCGGGCAAGTGCTGCATCGACGGCGGCCTGCGCGTCCCGTTCCTCGGTCACGTCGGTTCGCACGAAGATCGCAGCATCGCCGAGTTCGGTTGCCACTGCTGTGCCGGCCTGGACGTCGACGTCAGCGATCGCGACGCTGGCGCCCTCGTGCGCCAGCATTCGGGCGACGGCAGCGCCTAGGCCGGAGCCGCCGCCGGTGACGATGAAGGATTTGCCGCCGATCAGCATAGCACCGCTCCCACGATGCCGACGAGATCCGCGAAAGGGTCGCCTTGTGCCATGCAGTCCTCCCAGCCCTGCACACGCCGTCGAAAGATCTGATCCGACGGTCCGGCCGAATCCTATTCCGGCACGATATTGCAAGCGATGACCGAAGTATCTCGATTTTTCGGCCGATTTTACCATATGCTTGCCGTCATGACGATGACGGAAACCGGCCGGCGGATGATATCGCCTTCCTTCGTGGAGGAAGCGCTCGACTGTCTGCGGAGGCATGGCCGGGCGGTGGAGCCGGTGCTCGCCGCCGCGGGGCTGCCGGCGCGGATCGACACGGCGGTTTCGGCGGAAAGCTACGGGCGGCTGTGGCTTGCGATCGCGGCCGAGGTGGACGACGAATTCTTCGGCATGGGTGGCCGGCCGATGCGGCGCGGCAGCTTCACCCTGCTCTGCCATTGCGTCCTGCACGCCGGAACGCTGGAGAAGGCGCTGCGGCGCGCATTGCGCTTCCTCGACTTGGTGCTGGAGGATCCGGCGGGTCGGCTGGACGTCGCCGAGGGGCTCGCGCAGGTCACGCTTTCGGATCGCGAGGGCCCGCGCTCCGCCTTCGCCTATCGCACCTACTGGATCCTGCTGCACGGCATCGCCTGCTGGCTCGTCGGGCGGCGCGTCCCTATTCGCTCAGTCGACTTTCGCTGTGCCGAGCCTCGGCAGGCCACCGACTATCGGCTCTTTTTCGGCGCTCCTGTACGATTTTCGCAGCCCGTAAGCCGCCTCGCCTTCGATGCCAGCGTGCTGAAGTTGCCGATTGCACGCAACGAGCAGGCCCTGAAGCAATTTCTGCGCGGCGCGCCTGCAAACATTCTCGTGCGCTACCGCTATGACGCCGGATTGTCCGCCAGCGTGCGCCGGCGGCTGCGGCAGGTGGCCCCCGCCGCCTGGAAAGGGTTCGACGATCTCGCTTCGCAGATGCGCATGTCGCCCTCGACCTTGCGGCACCGCCTGCAGGCGGAGGGGCAGTCCTATGCGGGCATCAAGGACGAGATCCGTCGCGACCTGGCGATCGAAATGCTGCAGACCGGCTCGCTCGGGGTCGGCGAGATCGCGACGCAACTCGGATTTTCCGAGCCTAGCGCCTTTCACCGGGCGTTTCGCAAGTGGACATCCAAAAGCCCTGCCGCGTTTCGTCGCGAGACGGCGGTCATAGCCGGAAAGGACGTTGACCGCAGCAACGACCGCGAGGCCGGAAATGATGTGCCGGAGGATACGTGACGACCGCATTTGCTTCACGTGAATCCAGTCGTCACATCGAAGTTATTAGCCGGCTTATGAAGATTCACTTTCGGGAACGAGGGCCGGAAAGCGCAGCGTGATCCGCGTGCCGCGGCGCTTCATTGCCGGACTTTCCGCCTTTATGTGTCCGCCCATCGCCTCGGTGAAACCCTTTGAGATCGGCAGGCCGAGGCCGGAACCCACCGGCCGACCGTCGACATGGCCGCGGCGATAGAACTTCTCGAACACGCGATCGAGATCGACAGGCTTGATACCCTTGCCCTGGTCCGTGACCGAGATCACGATCTCGTTGCCTTCCTTGCGCGCATAGACGCTGATCGGTTCGTCGGCCCCGTAGCGCCTGGCGTTGTCCAGCAGGTTGGCGAGCGTCTGCGACAGCAGCCCCGCGTCGCCGGTCATCCTTGGCAGGCCTGGCGCGATACTGGCCTCGAATGCCTGGCCGGGGAAAAGCTTGCGCGCGCGTTCGACCGCCGTGCGCACCACCTCGTCGACGTCTACCGGGTCGCGCCTCGGGCTCAGCGTTCCGGTCTCGATGCGGGTCATGTCGGCAAGGTTGCCGGCGAAACGGCCAAGCCGGTCGCTTTCTGTCTCCAGCGTCTCGACCACCGCCCGGCGCTCGTCCGGGGCAATCTCGCCGCCGCGGTCCTTCAGGATCCTGACCGCGCTGGCAATTGCCGCGACGGGCGTCCTGAGGTCGTGGGTGATGGAGGACAGCATTGCCGTGCGGAAGCGCTCGCCCTCCAGCCGCGCCGCCTGCTCGAGGCTCTTGCGCGACAGGCACGAGCGGTCGATCGCGACGGTCGTCTGGTCGAGGATCGCAGCCAGCGTGCGCTCCTCGTTGATGTCGAGGTCACCTTCGGTCATGCCGATGCCGCAAACGCCGACCGGCCCCTGCGGGCTTGTGAGCGGGCGGAACTGGAAGGTGCTGTTGGGCAGCGTGGCTGTGCCGTGGCCTGCCATCTCCTGCTTGTCGAGCGCCCAGCGGGCCGCCGCCATGTCGGAAACCCCAAGCTCGGTGTCCGGCGGCCACGCGGCCGACAGGTTCAGTTCCGCGCCTTCGGGCAGCAGCAATACGGCGTTGCGCTTCAGGCTTGCCTGCAGTTGCGACACCGATGCCCAAAGCACGTCGTCGGTCTTGAGCGTGCCGGAAAGCTTGCGCGAAAAATCATAGAGCGCCTGCATCGCAGCCGCCCGCCCATAGGCAGCCTTGGCCTGGTCGCGGATGCGCGCAGCGAGGCTGCCGGCCAGCACGGCTGCTGCGAGAAAGACGACGAGCGCGAAGATGGCATGCGGCTTGGCGACGGCCAGCGTATGCAGCGGGTCGATGAAGAAATAGTTGTAGGCAAACAGCGACAGGAACGCGGCGGCGAAGGCAGCGGCATAGCCTTCCAGCGCGGCGGCCACCAGGACCGCCATCAGAAACAACAGACCGAGGTTGGGCAGTTCGATCATTGCGGTGATGGCACGACCGACGAGGGTGGCCGCGCCGACCGTGGCGAAGGCGATGCCGAAGGGACGGGCCAGCGAGCGGGGGCTGAAGGTCGCAGGGGCCTTGTTGCTCTTCCTCGGCGTTTCATCCTGATCAGCCGTGACGAGATGCACGGCGACCCCGCCCGCCTCCTTTACGAGCGAATCCGCCAGCGACCGGCGTACGAACAGCTTCCAGAGCGGCTGGTCATGCGCGCCGATGACGATCTGGGTCACGTGTTCGCGGCGTGCGAATTTGAGGATTTCGGCGACGAAGTCCGTGCCGATGATGCGACGGGTGTCGGCGCCGAGCTGTTCGGCGAGCCTGAAGTTTGCGTCCAGGCGCCGGACGGCTTCGCTGTCTCCGGTGTCCCTGTCGGCGCGTTCTATGCAGACGACGGTCCAGGAGGCGTTGAGGCCCGTCGCCAGCCGGCTCGCGGTGCGAACCACCTTCTCGGATAGCTGGTCCGGGCCGATGCAGACCAGCAGGCGTTCGGATGCGGCCCAGGCGCCTTCGATCGCGTTCTGCTTGAGATAGTTGACCACCTGGTCGTCGATGCGCTCGGCGGTGCGGCGTAGCGCCAACTCGCGCAGCGCAGTCAGGTTTCCGACCCGGAAGAAGTTCTCGATCGCGCGCGCGGCACTTTCGGGAACGTAGACCTTGCCTTCGTTCAGCCGCTTGATCAGATCCGCAGGGGGGAGATCGACGAGGATCACCTCGTCTGCACGGTTGAGGACGCCGTCGGGAACCCGCTCGCGAACGGGCGTGCCGGTGATCTGTGCCACCACGTCCGAAAGACTTTCGAGGTGCTGGATGTTCATCGCCGTCCAGACGTCGATGCCGGCGTCGATAAGCTCCTCTATATCCTGATAGCGCTTGGGATGGCGGCTGTCTTCCGGGTTGCTGTGGGCCAGCTCGTCGACGATGATCGTTTGCGGCTTCAGAGCGAGCGCCGCATCGAGGTCGAATTCTTCGAGGACGTAGCCCTTATACTCGACCTGGCGGCGCGGCAGCACCTGAAGGCCGGACAAAAGGTTTTGCGTTTCCATGCGGCCATGGGTCTCGACCAGGCCGACGAGCACTTCCGCGCCCTCTGCCCTGGCCTGCTGGGCCCTGGCGAGCATGGCGAAGGTCTTGCCGACGCCGGGGGCGGCACCGAGAAAGATCGTCAGCTTGCCGCGTCGTTCGCTGTCGGCCAGTGCCAGGAGCGCGTCGGGATCGGGGCGTTTCGTCTCTCGGTCGGTATCCGCCATGACTGGCCTCAATTCCTTCAATGCCTGTGCCGCCGGAACGCCGACGTTGTGACATTAACGCTCTTTTGCGCGCAAACGGCCATATGCATCAGCGCAAACTTCGATGCATTGCGTGTCGCCCGCAGTCAGAAAAGCCGATGGCGCGGGCCGGGCTTCATATTTCTCCTGGCCTCAACGATCAAGCCTGCAATGCCACGGTGGTCCTTCCGGCGGTGATGTCAATCAGCATCCGCACAATGTCGTCGACTTGCGCTTCAGGCAGTGCCACGACGAGTTCGGCGCCGGTGGCGAGGAAGGTCTCGCTGTCGACGCGCACGTCGCCGAGTGCCGCAAGGCGCGCCTTTACCAGCGCGAGATCGGCGAAGACGCAGGTGATTCTGGCTTCGATGCGCGCGACGAGTTCCACTTTCTCCATCGCCCGCAGGCAAAGCGCTGCCGTGCCGCCATAGGCGCGGATCAAGCCGCCGCTGCCAAGAAGGATGCCGCCGAACCAGCGGGTGACCACGACTGCGACGCCATCGAGCGCCTGCCCGTCGATGGCCTGCAGGATCGGCTTGCCGCCGGTGCCGCTCGGCTCGCCGTCGTCGCTGAAGCGATAGACCTGTCCCAGCCGCCAGGCGAAGCAGTTGTGGTTGGCATCGGCGTGCGCGTGCGCTGCGATGAAGTCCCTTGCCGCCTGTTCGCTATCGATCGGGCCGGCCGCGGCGAGGAAGCGGCTCTTCTTGATGTCCTGTTCAAAAGTCGAGACGGCTTTGAGCGTGAACACGGCGAGGCGCCTCCTTCGATGCAAAAGTCACTGCCGGGGGCTCGTATGCCGCCGGAAACGAGGGTCTTGTCGCAGAACGCGGGCCGTCTTGCCAGTGCTTGCCTCTTTCCTTTCATTCGATGTCGCGAACCGGTGCGCCCGCTTTTTTGGCTCGACATAGCTTCGCTGACACACGGGCCTTGCAAAAGAGGCTGGCGGTTGAGATATCGACGCCGGCCGCGCGAATGGGAGCCAGGCACCCGATCCGGCCGCAGCGGGGAGCTGCGGGCATATCGACAGCGAGAGTGGAACCGATGAAGAGCTATGTACTGACCGTATCTTGCGTATCGACCCGCGGCATCGTCGCCGCGATCACGACCTATCTTGCCGACAAGGGGTGCAACATCGTCGACAGCTCGCAATTCGACGACCTCGAAACAGGGCTGTTCTTCATGCGGCTGACCTTCATCAGCCAGGAGGGGGCCACCGAGGCCGACCTCATCGAAGGCTTCGTGCCGGTCGCCAAGAAGTTTGCCATGACCTGGCAATTCCACGACAGCGAGGAGCGCATGAAGGTGATGCTCATGGTGTCGCGTTTCGGCCATTGCCTCAACGACCTGCTTTACCGCTGGAAGATCGGCGCGCTGCCGATCGACATCGTCGGCGTCGTCTCCAACCATTTCGACTACCAGAAGGTCATCGTCAACCATGACATCCCCTTCCACCACATCAAGGTGACGAAGGAGAACAAGCCGCAGGCCGAGGCGCGGCTGATGGAAGTGGTCGAGCAGTCGGGCGCCGAGCTGATCGTGCTCGCCCGCTACATGCAGGTGCTTTCCGACGCGGTCTGCAAGAAGATGTCGGGCCGGATCATCAACATCCACCACTCGTTCCTGCCGTCGTTCAAGGGCGCCAACCCCTACAAGCAGGCCTTCGAGCGCGGCGTGAAGCTGATCGGGGCGACGGCCCATTACGTCACCGAGGATCTCGACGAGGGTCCGATCATCGAGCAGGACGTGGCCCGCATCACCCATGCTCAGAGCGCGGAGGACTATGTGTCGATCGGCCGCGACGTGGAGAGCCAGGTTCTCGCCCGCGCCGTGCATGCCCATATCCACCACCGCGTGTTCATGAACGGCAACAAGACCATCGTCTTCCCGGCAAGCCCGGGATCCTACAAGTCCGAACGCATGGGCTGATTGCCCATCCTGCGAAGACAAAAGGAGAGGCCGGCGGAGCGATCCGCCGGCCTCTCCCGTTTTCCAGCCGTACCGTTTCGGGCGGCGACGTGCTCAGAGACCGAAGGCGTCCTTGAACTGGTACCACCACGAGCCGACCGTCGAATACTGGGCGCGGAACATGCGTCCGCCGGGGAACGGGATCCAGGGCAGCTTTTCGAACTGGCTGAACCGGCTGACGTCGCCATGAATGGCTTCACTCAGGATCTTGCCGAAGAGATGGGAGCCGGTGACGCCGTGGCCACTATAGCCGTGGGCGAAGTAAGTGTTCCTGCCGATCTTGCCCATCTGCGGCACGCGCGAGAAGGAAAGCGCAAAGTTTCCGCTCCACGCATAGTCGATGTTCACGTCCTTCAAGGAGGGGAAGACCTTCTCGAGGTTGGGCTTCAGCTTGGCGCGCACATCGGCCGGATCGGTGCCGCCATAGACCGTGCCGCCGCCGAAAATCATCCGCTTGTCGGCCGAAAGGCGGAAGTAGTCGAGGATGTAGCGCACATCTTCCACGCACATGTCGCTCGGAATCAGCGCGTCGGCCCGCTCGGCACCGAGCGGCTCGGTCGCGATCATCTGGGTGGAGACCGGCATGACGCGTGAGACGAGCTTGGGCACCACGTCGCCGAGATAGGCATTGCCGCAGAGGACGGCGACATTGGCCGTCACCCGTCCCCTAGCCGTGTGCAGCACTGGCTTTTCCGCCCCGTGCTCGACCTTGGTCACTGGCGATTGTTCGTAGACAATGCCTCCGAGCGTTTCGAGCGCGGCGGCCTCGCCAAGGACGAGATTGAGCGGGTGCATGTGGCCGCCGGTCGTATCGAGCATGCCGCCGACATAGGCGTCGGTGTTGACGAGCTTGCGGATGGCTTCCTTGTCGAGAAGCTCGTGGTCATCCATGCCGTAGCTCTTCCAGAGCGCTTTCTTGTACTCTAGCTCCTTCATATGCGCTGCCGTGTAGGCGGCATAGATGTTGCCCGGCTTCAGATCGCATTCGATGCCGTACTGGCTGACGATGCGGCGGATGATCTTGCCGCCTTCCTGAACGAGGCTGCCGACAAAGGCGCCGGCCGCCTCGCCGTAGCGGCGCCTGATCGTGTCGAGGCTGGCGTTCAGGCCGTTCACGACCTGGCCGCCGTTCCGTCCCGAAGCGCCCCAGCCGACGCCTGCGCCCTCGACGACGACGACCTTGTAGCCGAGTTCGGCGAGATGGATCGCCGTCGACATGCCGGAATAGCCGGCGCCGAGAACGGCGACGTCCGCCCGCACGTCTCCCTCCAGAATACGGGGCGGGCGGTCGATGTTTCGGGAAGCGGCATAGTAGCTGCCGGGATAGCTGCCGTCGCCGGCATAGGATCGGTCGTTCTTGGTCATCAGACGATTTCCAGATAGGCGCTGAATTCGAAGTCGGTCACCTGCTCGGAGAAGCCGGCGATCTCCTGCCGCTTGCAGGCGATCAGCATAGAGCGCAGTTCCTGGTCGAAGATCTCGGAAACGATCGCCCCGTTCTCGAAGGCAGTGACCGCGGAGCCCCATTCGCTCGGGATGCGCGGTGCCTTGGTCTGGTAGGCGCGGCCGGCGACCGGCGTTGGCGGTTCCCATTTGTTGCGGATGCCGACCAGGGCGGCGCCGAGAATGCCGGCCATGACCAGATAGGGGTTGGCATCGGCGCCGGCCACGCGGTGTTCGATGCGGCGGGACGACGGCTTGCCGCCGGGGATGCGGATCGCGGCCGTGCGGTTTTCGTAGCCCCAGGTGACCGAGGTCGGCGCGTGGGTGTCGGGCCGAAGCCTGCGATAGGAGTTGAAGTGCGGGGCGAACAGGAGCGTGGATTCGGCCATGCCGCGTGTCAGGCCCGCCACGGCGTGGCGCATGATATCGGAGCCTTCCGCCGTTCCGTCGTCGAAGACGTTGTTGCCGGCCTCGTCGACCAGGCTGAAATGCACGTGCATGCCGCTGCCGGAGCGCATGCCGTAAGGCTTGGCCATGAAGGTGGCGGCAAAGCCGTGCTTGCGTGCAACCCCCTTGATGATGCGCTTGAAGAACAGGGCATCGTCCGCCGCCTTCAGCGGATCGTCGGTGTGCATGAGGTTGATCTCGAACTGGCCGATGCCGTTTTCCGCCACCGCCGAATCGGCCGGCACGTTCTGGCGTTCGCATTCGGCATAGACGTCGGAGAAGAACTGGCCGAAATCGTCGAGTTCGTCGATCGAAAGGATCGCATCGGAATCGAGGCGCTTGCCGGTGTAGGGCGAGATCGGCGGCTCGGCGTGGTCCGGCTCGGAATCGATCAGGTAGAATTCCATCTCCGAGGCGACGACCGGGCGAAGTCCCAGCTCGTGGTATTGCCGCACGATATGGGCAAGCGCCTGGCGCGGGTCGGCCAGAAAGGGCTCACCCGTCTCCTTGAACAGCCACAACGGCACCACCGCGCTCGGCTTCAGCGTCCAGTTGACCGGCAGCGCGCCGCGGCCTGTGGGGCTGCAGATGCCGTCCATGTCGCCGCTGGCAAAGACATGCGAGGAGCCGACGATGTCCTCTCCCCAGATGTCGACGCCGACGATCGAGAGCGGCATGCGGATGCCGCCCTCGAGGATCTTTTTCGCCTGTCCGACCGGAACGCGCTTGCCGCGAAGGATGCCATTCAGGTCGCAGACGACCGCCTGGATGCTCTCCACCGATTCCGCGTTTACAAGCCAGGCGTTGTCTTCGGTTTCGGACATGAACCCCCCAAATCTTCTTGCTGAAAGCGACTGTATTTTTCCGATATCACATATTGATTTTTGTGATCACATTTCCAAAATATGCACACTTACTTGTTTTCGGTCAAGCTGGTAAGACCGGGACATGACGGGCGCTGTCCTTGCGCCGGATACGCCTCGGGCTGCTCAGGAGGGGACCTTGGGAGCACTAATACTGGAGCCGCTGGCGCGGCCGGACGGGATGACGACCCACGAATACGCCCATCGGCGCCTGCGTCAGGCGATCATGGTCGGTTCGATCCGTCCGGGCGAATCGCTGACCATCCGCGGCATCGCGGAGGCGATGGAAAGCAGTCCCACGCCGGTGCGCGAAGCGCTGCGGAGACTGTCCTCCGAAGGGGCGCTGAAGGTGCTGGACAACCGCCGCATCATGGTGCCGAAGATGACGGCCGAGCGCTTCGGCGAACTGATCGCGCTGCGCGCCGTGCTGGAGAAGCATGCCGCCCGACGCGCGGTCGCCCATATCACCGAGCGGCAGATCGACCGGCTCGTGGAGATCGATACGGCGCAGGACGAGGCGATCGCTCGCAAGGACAATGCGACCGCGCTGCTGCTGAACCAGGAATTCCACCGCACGCTCTATACCGCCAATCCCGACCAGATCATCATGCCGATGGTGGAAAGCGTCTGGCTGCAACTCGGTCCTTTCCTGGGGATCGCGATGGAGCACGTCGCGCTGCTCTATTTTGTCGATCGCCATCAGGAGGCGATTGCCGCTTTGCGCAAGCGCGACGCGGATGCGGTCGCCGAGGCGATCAATGCCGATATTTGCGAGGGGATCGGGGGGTTCGAGCGGGCCGCGATCGAGAACCTGCTGCGACTGGCCCGGCAATAGCAGAATTCGGCTGCGGTTGCCCGTGTCGCCTTTCGGTGGGAAAGTTGCGCTCTGCGTCCTGCAGGATACCGTTTCCGGAGGGTGCCGACATGGATGATCAAAGCGAAATCGAAGCCATTCGCGAACTGCTCGCCTCCAAGGAGCGACCCGTCGGCTGGGCCGCGCGACGGCAACGCCTTGACGAAATCGGCTCCGTCTGGCCTGTGGCGGATGATATCACGCTGGAAGCGGTCGATATCGACGGCATCGCCGCGGAGTGGTCCATCGCACCGGGAAGCGACGCCTCGCGGATCCTTCTCTTCTTTCACGGCGGCGGCTACTGCTCGGGTTCGATCCGAAGCCACCGGCGTCTCGTGACAGAGGCCGGACGTGCGGCAGGTATGCGTACGCTTGCGCTCGCCTATCGCCTTGCGCCGGAGGCCCGGTTTCCGGCGGCCCTCGACGACGCCATGAAGGCATGGCGGTTCCTGCAACGTGCCGGATTTTCCCCCGGTCGCATCGTCATCGGGGGCGACAGTGCCGGCGGCGGCATGACCCTGGCCCTGCTGACAATCCTGCGCGACCAGGGCTCCGCGCGGCCGGCCTGCGGCTGGCTTATCTCGCCCTGGACGGACATGACGCTATCGGGCGCGACGCTTGCGACCAAGGATTCCGTCGATCCGATCATCCACGCAGGCTATCTGGCGGAACTTGCCGATGCTTATCTCGGCCCCGGTTTCGACCGCCGCGATCCACGCGTTTCGCCACTTCATGCCGATCTCAAAGGGTTGCCACCGCTTTTGATCCAGGTGGGGTCGGCAGAGACGCTTCTGGCCGACGCGACGCGGCTTGCGGAGGCCGCCGGTGCGGCGGATGTCGCAGTCACGCTGGAGATCTGGCCGCGCATGATTCACGCCTGGCCGTTATGGAACGCCCGCCTTAAGGCGGGGCGTGAGGCGCTGGTCGCCGCGGGTGCGTTCATGCGGCGGCATGTCTAGCCACCGGCGTCGTTCGCATCCTGTCTTCCCTCTTGCCGGCGTGCCTTGCCTCCCAGCGTCTGCTGTGCATGATCGCGGCAACGAAAGCGGAAATTCGGGGCACTGCTCATGAAAACGGATGTCATCGTACTTGGCGCAGGGGTGGTCGGGATTTCGACGGCAATCCATCTGGCGCGGCGCGGCAAATCGGTCGTTCTCGTCGACCGGCGGGGACCGGCGGAGGAGACCTCCTACGGCAATGCCGGGCTCATCCAGCGCGAGGGCGTCTTCCCCTATGGCTTCCCGCACGACTTCGGTGCCTTGTTCCGCTACGCGCTGAACAATACGATCGACGCCCACTACCATTTGTCGGCGCTGCCGGGCCTGGTGCCCTTCCTGCTGCGCTACTGGTGGCATTCCGGTTTCACGCAGCACCAGCGGATCGCCCATCTTTATGCGCCGCTGATTGAAAACTCGGTAAGCGAACACGCGGACCTCATCAAGGCATCCGGCGCGGAAGCGCTGATCCGCAAGGACGGATGGATGAAGGTTTTCCGTACCGAAAAGGCGCGTGACGCAGCCTATGCGGAGGCCGAGCAGCTTTCGGCCAAGTTCGGCGTCAACCACCAGAAATTCACCGGCGCGGAAATGCGGCAAATCGAGCCGCACATCCGCGCCGAGCTGACGGGCGGCCTGCGCTGGACCGATCCCTGGTCGATCCTCGATCCCGGCGGGCTGATGAAGGCCTATGTGGCCTATTTCCAGTCTCTTGGCGGCGTTCTCATGGCGGGTGATGCCGCGACCATCGAGCACGTGCTCGAAGGCGAGGGCTGGCGTGTGGCGACGCCCGAAGGACCGCTGGAGGCCACCGACGTCGTCGTTGCGCTCGGTCCCTGGGCCGACACGGTGACACGCAAGTTCGGCTATCATTTTCCCCTGGCGGTCAAGCGCGGCTACCACATGCACTATGGCGCGGCCGAGGGGGCGAAGCTCAACAACTGGGTGCTCGATTCCGAGCGCGGCTATTTCCTCGCGCCGATGAGCCGCGGCATCCGGCTGACGACGGGGGCGGAATTCGCCAAGCGAGACGCCCGCAAGACGCCGGTACAGCTTCGCCGGGCGGAGCGGGTGGCGCGGGAATTCTTCCCGCTCGCCGAACGGCGCGACGAAGAGCCGTGGATGGGTGCTAGGCCCTGCACGCCGGACATGATGCCGGTCATCGGCAAGGCGCCGCGGCACGCGGGTCTGTGGTTCGCCTTCGGCCACGCCCATCACGGCATGACGCTCGGGCCGGTGACCGGGAGGGCGCTGGCAGAAGCCATGCTCGGCGAGAAGACGATCGTGGATCTTGCGCCCTATCGCCCGGATCGGTTCCTGGCATAGCATCGGCGGGCGTGCTGCTGACGCTCAAATAGGTCTGCCCAGGTGGTTTTCTTAGTCGGCTAACGAAGAATCCGAGTCGACAGGATGATCGACGACAAAGTTCGCTCTACCCCGTCGATCTCGCCGATCCTGTCGATCAGATGGTCCAGTTCGGCGATCGAAGCGGCCGCGACGATGGCAATCAGGTCGAACGAGCCGGAAACGGAATGCAGCGCTTTCACCTCGGCGATCGCGTGAAGTTCGGTGGTAATGCGCGAAAGCGTCTTCGGCGCGATCGTGATCAGCACATGCGCCTTCACCATGCCGCTTTCAAAAGCGTCGGACAGTCGCACGCCATAGCCGGTGATGACGCCTTCACGCTCGAGCCGTTCGATCTTGGCCTGCACGGTGGTGCGCGACAGGCCGAGCTTGCGGGCGATGGTGGCCGTCTGCTCGCGGGCGTTCTCGCTGAGGATCGCCAGAAGCTCGCGGTCTTTCGCGTTTAGTGTCATATTGCTCATTGCCATCGTCATTCCGCCGATTTCTGCTTCTCAATATGCCAGATCTGCAGCTGTGAATCGACACTTTCCAACGGCAGAATCACGATGAATTTCAGCCTGCGGGGAAAAACAAAATGAAAGATATCGTCGTCATCGGCGCTGGGAAAATCGGCTCCACCATTGCACGCCTTCTGGCACACAGCGGCGACTACCGGGTGACGGTCGCCGACCGTGCCGCAGATCAGCTTGCTGCCTTCGAGGCGCACAAGGACGTCGCCACTGCCGTCGTCGATATCGCCGACGCGGCAGCACTCGTCGCGCTGCTGAAGGGCAAGTTCGCGGTCCTGAGTGCTGCGCCCTATCACCTCACGGTCGCAATCGCCGAGGCGGCCGCCTCGGCCGGCATCCATTATCTCGACCTCACCGAGGACGTGGAATCGACCCGGCAGGTGAAGCGGATTGCGGAGAAGGCGGAAACGGCCTTCATCCCGCAATGCGGCCTCGCACCAGGCTTCATCTCGATCGTGGCCAACGACCTTGCCAGCCGCTTTGACACGCTCGACAGCGTGCGCATGCGTGTCGGCGCGCTGCCGCAATACCCCTCGAACGCGCTGAACTACAACCTGACCTGGAGCACGGACGGCGTCATCAACGAGTATATCGAGCCCTGCGAGGCGATCGTCGAAGGCGCCCTGATCGAGGTTCCGGCGCTGGAGGAGCGCGAGGAATTCTCGCTCGACGGCGTCACCTACGAGGCCTTCAATACGTCGGGCGGCCTCGGCACGCTCTGCGAAAGCCTCAAGGGGAAGGTGCGGACGCTGAACTACAAGACGATCCGCTACCCGGGGCACGCCGCGATCATGAAGGCGCTGCTCAACGATCTCGGCCTTCGTCATCGCCGCGAGGTGTTGAAGGACATCTTCGAGAACGCGCTGCCGACCACGACGCAGGATGTCGTCATCGTCTTCGTCACCGTCTCCGGCCGTAAGGACGGTCGCCTGATCCAGGAGACCTACGCCAACAAGGTCTACAGCGCGGTCATTGCCGGGCGCATGCATTCGGCCATCCAGATCACCACGGCCGGTTCGATATGCGCCGTGCTCGACATGCTGGCCGACGGCACGCTGCGGGCGAAGGGCTTCGTCCGGCAGGAGGAAATCGCGCTGGACAGCTTCCTCGCCAATCGCTTCGGGCACTATTACGCACAGGAACACGGCAGCCACCGCGCAGCAGGCTGATCGCACCTGCCAAGGCATACCCATTGGCGCCCCGGCTTGTCCGGGGCGTTTCGTTTTAATGGCCGGGTTGTTGACGCGCAGGTGTCGCGCCCCTTAGCAGTTGCCATCGCGTGCGGTATTCGCGGAGGGGCGAGGGGATGCAATTGAAGGTTCACGGCGGCGGTTGCCTGTGCGGCTGGATCCGCTTCGAGGCCGAGGGAAACCCCGAAAAGCCTCACACCTGCTCATGCGGCATGTGCCGCCGGCACACCGGAGCGCCTACGGCTGCCTGGGTGGAATACCCGCGTGACCGCGTCCGCTGGGTGGGTCCGGGCGGACCACCTTCCACCTTTCGTTCCTCGGACTATTCCAGCCGCGCGTTCTGCAGCCGATGCGGCAGCTCGATCGGCGCGATCGACGACGAGCCGACCGTCGCGCTGCTCGTGGGCGGTATGGACGAGATCAACGACAGGGCGCTCGCTCCCGAATACCACTCGTTTGAGGACGCGTTGCCGGAATGGTGGAGCGCTCAGGACGCCTGCCGGAACGCTGGCTAGACCACGGCGCGAGATTGCCGCAAGCGGCCTCTCTTCAGGCGCGGAGATCGGGATCTGGCGCGGCGCCCCGCGCCCTCTCCCAATGACGGTGAGAAAGGGGCGGTAGCCGGGTGAAGGGCATCCCCGTGTGCCTTGAGACGGCAGGAAGCGTCAAGCGAGCTTCGCGCACGCCTCCGCGATGCGCTTCAGCGCTTCCTTCAGCTCCGCTTCCGAGGTGGCATAAGAGATGCGGAAGTACGGCGACAGGCCGAAGGCCGAGCCGGGGACGACGGCGACGTGGGCGACTTCTAGAAGGTAGTCGGTGAAATCGGCGTCGGTCTCGATCGTCTTGCCCGCCGGCGTCTGCCTGCCCATCAGTCCGCCGCAACCGGCGAAGGTATAGAAGGCTCCTTCGGGTGTGCGGCATTCGATGCCGGGGATTGCGTTCAGGGCCGCGACGACGAGATCGCGGCGACGCTTGAAGCTTTCCTGCCGCTCCTTCAGGAAATCTTGCGGTCCGTTGAGTGCTTCGACGGAGGCCGCCTGGCTGACCGATGAGGGGCAGGACGTTGCCTGGCTCTGGATCACCGCCATCGCCTTGATCAGCGCCTTCGGTCCGCCGGCATAGCCGATGCGCCAGCCGGTCATGGCATAGGCCTTGGAGACGCCGTTGATGGTCAGGGCGCGGGACTTCAGCTTCGGCTCCAGCGCCACCGGGGTGACGAACCTGAAACCGTCATAGACGATGTGCTCGTACATGTCGTCGACCATCAGCCAGACATGCGGATGGCGCAGCAGCACGTCGAGCAACGGGCGATAGTCCGCCTCGCCGTAGGCGGCACCCGAAGGGTTCGACGGCGAGTTCAAAAGTACCCAGCGGGTCTTTTCGGTGATCGCCCGTTCGAGCTGTTCGGCCTTCAGGCGGAAACCGGCCGCGGCATCGCAGGGGATCAGCACCGGCATGCCGCCGCAAATCTCCACGATATCCGAATAGGAGGTCCAGTAGGGCGTCGGGATGATCACCTCGTCGCCGGGATTGATGCTGGCCATGAAGGCGTTGAACAGGATCTGCTTGGCGCCTGTCCCGACCGTGACTTCGTCCAGCGCGTAATCGACGCCGTTTTCGCGGAGGAACTTTGCCGCGATCGCCTTCTTCAGCTCCGGCGTGCCGTCGAGTGCCGTATATTTCGTCTCGCCGCGATCGATCGCAGCCTTGGCCGCATGCTTGACGTTGTCCGGCGTGTCGAAATCCGGCTCGCCCGCCCCGAGGATGATGACGGGCAGGCCGTCACGCTTCATCGCCGCGGCGCGGGCGCCGATCTGCAGGATTTTGGAAACGCCGATCGAGGCGATCCGCGAGGCGGGCTTGAAGCCCGCCTCCTCAATCTTGGTCGCAATGGTCATGAACTGCGTTTCCTCTATCCGTTGCTTGCTCGATATCGCGCTTATTCGATATCGAAGGAGACGCCCTGTGCCAGCGGCAGGGCCTTCGAGTAGTTCACGGTGTTGGTGGCCCGGCGCATGTACGCCCTCCAGGCGTCCGAACCGGATTCGCGGCCGCCGCCGGTCTCCTTTTCGCCGCCGAACGCGCCACCGATCTCGGCACCCGAGGTCCCGATGTTGACATTGGCGATACCGCAGTCGGAGCCGTCGGCAGAAAGGAAGCGCTCTGCCTCCTGCATGTTGAGGGTGAAGATCGACGACGACAGGCCGGCGGCGACCGCGTTGTGGTCTTCCAGCGCCTGGTCGAAGTCGGAATACTTCATGACATAGAGGATCGGCGCGAAGGTCTCTTCGAGAACCGGGCCGGCCTGCTTCGGCATTTCGACGATTGCCGGCTTGACGTAGTAGGCGGTATCCTTTCCGGCTTCCGCCACGCGGTTGCCGCCGACGACCTTGCCGCCCTCGGCCTTGGCCGCTTCCAGCGCCTTCTGCATGTTGTCGAATGCCTGCTTGTCGACCAGCGGGCCGACGAGGGCCGTCGTCTCGAGCGGGTTGCCGACCGAGACGCTTTCGTAGGCCTTCTTCAGGCGCGGCACGAGCTGGTCGTAGACACTGTCATGGACGAAGAGACGGCGCAGCGTGGTGCAGCGCTGGCCGGCGGTGCCCATGGCGCCGAAGGCGATGGCGCGGAGCGCCATGTCGAGATCCGCCGAAGGGCAGACGATGCCGGCATTATTGCCGCCGAGCTCGAGGATCGAGCGGGCAAAGCGCTTGGCAAGACGCGGGCCGACTTCCTTGCCCATGCGGGTGGAGCCGGTGGCCGAGACGAGCGCGACCTTCGGATTGTCGACGAGGGCCTCGCCGATGGCGCGGTCGCCGATCAGGACCTGGCTCAGGTTCTTCGGGGCGTCGCCGAAGCGGGCGATGGCGCGCTCGAGGATGGCCTGGCTGGCAAGGGCGGTCAACGGTGTCTTCTCCGATGGCTTCCAGACGACCGAGTTACCGCAGACGAGCGCAAGGGCCGTGTTCCACGACCAGACGGCCACGGGGAAGTTGAACGCGGAGATGACGCCGACGACGCCGAGCGGATGCCAGGTTTCCATCATGCGGTGGCCGGGGCGTTCGGTTGCGATCGTCAGGCCATAGAGCTGGCGGGAGAGACCGACGGCGAAATCGCAGATATCGATCATTTCCTGAACTTCGCCGAGGCCTTCGGACGGGATCTTGCCGGCCTCGATCGAGACGAGCCGGCCAAGATCGGCCTTGGCGGCGCGCAGTTCCTCGCCGAGAAGCCGGACGAGTTCGCCCCGCTTGGGAGCCGGAACGAGGCGCCAGGCCTTGAAGGCTTCGTGGGCGGCCTCGATCGCCTTGTCGGCATCGGCGGCCGAATGCGTCTTCAGCTTGGCGATCTCCTCGCCGGATACCGGGCTGAATGAGGCCATGTCGCCGCCCTGCCAGGCAGAGGCGGGTACGCCGAGCTTGTCGAGCAACTTGGCGGTTTCCTGTTTCACGTCGACCTTGGTCATCGTCCTGTTCTCCATTGTACGTGTAGTTTGCAGGCGGTCCGCAGGCCGCCCGTAGTTCTAGAAGGTGACGCAGCCGAGGGGAGCCGGCGATGTGATCGCCTTCAGGCCCCTGGCGAGCCGCCGGATCTCGTCGGGCGTGTAGCGGTCGTAAAAGACCTGGTTCTTGCGGCCGATCGCATGCTCTGCGCTATAGCTGCCGCCGAAGTCCTCCACCGCCATCTTGAAGACCCATTCCCGCAACGAGCTTTCGAAACCGGCATCGGCAAGGCGCGGATCGTCGGCCGGGACGACGAGGTTGAAGTGAACGCCGCCGTCACCGATATGGCCGAAGTCGCAGATCGTCACGTCGGCAAAATGCGCCGGCATCTCGGCCTTCATGTGGTCGAGGAAGCGCATGATGTCGCCGCGACGGAAGGAAAGATCGAAGGCGATCAATCGCCCGCTATGCTTCACGCCCTCCGACAGTGCATGACGCAGCGCCCACATCTCGTGCGCAGGACCGACGAACGCGTCGGCGAGCGGGGCGTCCTCATGCTCCCAGATCGCGGCCAGCACTTCCTCCAGCACCGCGTCGAGCGGCTGCTCCCCCTCGCGCGGCGGCGAGGTGCGGGAGATTTCCGCCAGGATGACGAAGTCCGGGACGATGCCGCCCTGGAATGGATTGCGCAGCGAGGGGACGTGGGCGAGCGCTGCAGCGACCGCATTTTTCGACATGCCCTCGAAAGCGGAGAGGTAGCTTCCGAGCGCGTCTTCCATTGCGAGCAGCAAATCGGGAACGCGATCGGTCGCAGCCGGGACGAGGAAGGCGGTGGCGGTCTGGCGCGGCAGCGGCTCTAGGTTCAACACGCATTCGGTGACGATGCCGAAGGCGCCGGAGGTGCCGATGAACACGTGTTTCCAGTCGATGCCGGTATTGTTCTTGCGCAGCCCGGAGCCGAGTTCAAGCACCGTGCCGGCCTCGTCGGCGAGCACGACTGTGAGCCCCAGCGTGTTGCGTCGCACGTCGCCATAACGCAGGAAGCGCGAGCCGCCGGTGTTGGTGGCGATCATCCCGCCAAGACGCGGGTCCGCGCCGAGGTCGATCGGAAAGAACAGGCCGGCCTGTTCCAGGCGCTGGTTGACGTCCGAAAGGCGCAAGCCCGCGCCGGCGGCTAATGTCCTGTTCACCCGGTCCAGTGCGAACGGGGCGGTCAGGCGGTCGAGGCTGAGGATGCCTTCCTGGCCCGAACTGTCGGGGGTGGAGCCGGAGACCAGGCCAGTATTGCCGGACTGCGGCACGAGCGCAATGCCGTTTTTCACGCAGTAGGATACGACGGCAGAGGTCTCCTGCGTCGAGGCGGGGCGCGCGACGAAGGCGGCGCGACCCTTGTCGTAGCGCGCGCCGGTCTCGTAGGCAGCCATGTCGGCAGGCTCGGTAAGGAGACCCTTCTCGCCGAGCAGCGCCCTTAGCGTCTCGATGTGCTTTGCGTCGATCATCGGCCGACCGTTACTCCGCAGCGTCCGCCATGCCTGCAGCGCCAAGGCACACTTCAATAGAGGCCTTTTCGATGCCGGCATAGTGGGCGAATTCGTCAAGGACGCTGGCGCCGAGGTCGCGCTCGAACATCACCTGGTTGGGGCTTGCGACAAATTCCTGCGCCGCCTCGTCGCCGAGGTTGGACTGGAAGATGCCGGCAGCGGAAACGGGCAGGAAGTCCTCGTAGACGATCGGGTCGAACTGCACGTCGCCGGCTGCGATCAGCGCTTCAATGTCGTCTCCGGTGACCTTGCCGGCGCGGCCCTTCTCGGTGAGCGAATAGGCGAAATAGCCAAGGCCGGCCTTGCGGATCTCGTTCCAATCGTCGGGGAAGGCCTCGAAGACCTTCGCCAGCGCCGCTTCGTACTCGGCGGCATTGGAGCCGTCGGCTGCGGGACGGGCGATGGCGCGCGTATCGTTCAGCAGCTTGTCGTAGAGCGCGCGGCCCTTCGGGGTGAGCGCGATGCCGCGCTGCTCGATCTCGCCGAAGCGCGCGGTGTGCGAGCCGGCTTTCCATTCGCCGCCCTCGCCGATGAACGACACGGGCTCTTCCAGCGCCTTGAACGATGTCTGGCGCAGCAGGATCGGACATTTGCGGGTCGGAGGGCCTTCGACGACCGCCTTGGGCGCAATCCCGTCGCCCGGCATCCGCGCCTGCACCTTGTCGATATCCAGGGTGCGCGGGGTCAGGTGGTTGATGTGCGGCCCCTTGAAGGAGACGACATCGGCGATCAGGCGGTGAGCGTCGTGCAGACGCTTGTACATGTCGGCGCTGACGATCGCCCGGTCATGCCAGCGGAAAGTCTCAAGCACCTCGCGGACGAAGGCCTCCGCATCAACAGTGTCCAGGCCACCGTCCTTCTCGGCTTTTTCGACCAGTTCGACGGCCCGGTCGGTAAAGATCCTGCGCCCCGCCAGGACTTCAGAGGCTTGCGCGCGCAGGGCCTCGTCCGCGATCAGGTCAAGCCGCAGCAGAGATGTGAAGACCCGGAAGGGATTGCGCTTCAGTGCCGCGTCGCCGACCGGGCGAAACGCGGTGGAGTGAACCGGAACGCCGGCGGTCGAGAGGTCGTAGTAGCCGACCGGATACATGCCCATCACGGCAAAGACGCGGCGCATCATCGAAAGCTCCGCCGGTGTGCCGAGGCGGATCGCCCCATGACGTTCCTCGGAGATGCGCTCAAGCGAATCGGTCGCGTCAAGGCGGGATTGCAGGTGCGGATCGGCTGCCAGCGTTTCCTCGTTGACGCGTGCGACCAACGCCATCAGCGTGCCGTAGGCAGGCACTTCGTCGCGGTACATGGCCGACATGGCGGCGGAGAATGCCGAGCGGATGTCGTCGGCGGAGACATGCGTTTTTTCTTTCATGGCGGCCCGTCCCGTCTCAATATTACGCAAGTCCGGATGCAAAACAGCTTCACACTTTTCCTGGAATTGCTCTACAAGGGGCGAAGGCCCCGATCATTCTGAAAATGGATCATACCGGATCGGAACGCTGATTGATCGCGCATGTTTTGACTGGGTTGATGCGAGAGCCGAATGAAGTTGAGCCGCAGGCTGATCCCCGACGTGACGACGCTGCAGGCGTTCGAGTGTGCTGCACGCCATGGCAGCTTCACGCAGGCGGCCAATGAGCTGAACCTTACCCAGAGCGCGGTCAGCCGGCAGATCAAGGACCTGGAAGAACAGCTCGGCGTGCTGCTGTTCGAGCGCGTACGCCAGCGCGTCGTGCTGTCGGAAGACGGGCGCCGGTTCCTGCCCGAAGTGCGCAAGCTGCTGCACCAGACGGAAGAGACGATGTTGCGCGCCATGTCGGCGGCGCGCTCGGACCACAGCCTCACCATCGCCACGCTCCCGACCTTCGGCAGCCGCTGGCTAACGCCGCGCATCCCGGCATTCCTCAAAAGATATCCGGGAACGGTGCTCAATGTCGCCTCGCGCTCGGCGCCGTTCGATTTCGACGAGGAAAGTTTCGATCTCGCCATCCACTATGGCCAGCCGGTCTGGGCGCGGGCCACCTGCTCCTATCTCTGCAGCGAGGTGATCCTGCCTGCGGCGAGCCCGGAGCTTCTGCGGCACTGGCGGCTGAACGAGCCGAAGGATCTGGAGACTGCGCCGCTGATGCATCTGGCCACGCGGCCGAAGCTGTGGGCGCAGTGGTTCGAGATCAACGGCGGGGCGACCGAGACGGCCTACCGGGGCCACCGCTTCGACCAGTTCTCCATGGTGATCGAGGCGGCGGTGGCAGGCCTGGGCTTTGCGCTCCTGCCGCGCTACCTGATCGAGCAGGAACTGGCGAACGGCCGGCTCGCCGTCGTCTTCGACCGGCCGATGCAGACGGACAACAGCTATTATCTCGTCGTGCCGGAAGGCAAGCTCGAGAACTCGCTGAGCCAGGCCTTCCGCGCCTGGATCGCGTCCGAGGTCAATTGAGCGGTGCCGACAGCGCTCGGGCTCATTCGCAGGCTGAATGACCCGGTGCCGAAACAGCACTTTCCACCTTGCCGGCAATGGGGGAATGTGGCGTTCATCCAGAACTCGTCCATTGAAGAAGACAACCCATGCAGAACGATCCCCGCTCCCACGGCCTTTGGGAACTGACCGCACCGCCTGCGCCGCCAACGCAGGCCCTCTCCGGTCCGGCGGAGGCGGATGTCGTGATCGTCGGGGGCGGGTTCACCGGCTTTTCCGCGGCGCTCCATCTGGCCGAGCGTGGGACGAAGGTGGTTCTGCTGGAGGGCAAGGAAATCGGCTTCGGCGGCTCGGGCCGCAATGTGGGGCTCGTCAATGCCGGCATGTGGACGATGCCCGACGATCTTCCCGGCGTCCTCGGGCAGCTCTACGGCGATCGCCTGCTCGATGTCCTCGGCAATGCGCCGAAGCTCGTGTTCGAGCTGGTGCAGAAGCATGCGATCGAATGCGAGATCAATCCCGTCGGAACGCTGCATTGTGCGATCGGCAAATCCGGCCTGGAGGAGTTGCAGGCGCGGGCGGAGCAGTGGTCGCGCCGCGGCGCGCCGGTGACGCTGCTGGACGCGGCGGAGACGGCCAGGCGCGTCGGGACCGAGGCCTATGCCGGAGCCTTGCTGGACATGCGCGCCGGTACGATCCAACCGCTCGCCTATGTCCGCGGGCTGGCGAAGGCTGCGATCGCGGCCGGTGCCCGCGTGCATACATCAAGCCCGGTGACGGGAGCCGAGCGTTCCGGCAGGCGCTGGACGGTCAAGACCGACAGGGGTTCGGTCAACGCGGACTGGGTGATTGTCGCGACCAACGCCTATACGGTCGCGCCCTGGGCCGAGGTGCGTGCCGAGCTCGTCCATCTGCCTTACTTCAATTTCGCCACGAAGCCGCTGACGCCGGAGCTGCAGACGAAGATCCTGCCGGGGCGGGAGGGTGCCTGGGATACGGCGGAAATCCTCTCCTCCTATCGCTATGACAAGCTCGGCCGGCTCGTTTTCGGCAGCGTCGGCGCGCTGCGCGGCACCGGCATCGCGATCCACCAGGCCTGGGCGCGCCGCTCGCTGAAGAAGCTGTTTCCCGAGATCGGCGAGGTCGAGTTCGAGGCCGAATGGTACGGCAAGATCGGCATGACCGTCGACAACCTGCCGCGCTTCCATCGCCTTGCCGAGAATGTGATCGGGTTTTCCGGCTATAACGGCCGCGGCATCGCGCCGGGGACGGTGTTCGGCAAGGTGCTGGCCCGCCACATTGCCGGCGAGATCGTGGAGGGCGACCTGCCATTGCCGGTCACCGAGCCGATTGCGCAATCCTTCCGCCCGATCCGTGAAGGTTACTACGAGGTCGGCGCGCAACTGGCGCATCTGGTTCAGGCGCGCGTCTGAGCGGGCGCTAGGAACGTCCGAAATGACAGGCCCGCGCTTCCGGGGAAGCGCGGGCCTTTTTGCTGTACGGTGCGCTTGCTCAGCGCACCGGCAGGCGCGGCAGGAAGATTGTCAGGATGCCGAGCAGCGGCATGTAGGAGCAGACGCGGTAGACGAAGTCGATGCCATGGGTGTCGGCGAAGACGCCAAGCGCTGCCGCGCCAAGGCCGCCCGCGCCGAAGGCGAAGCCGAAGAAGACGCCGGCGATCAGCCCGACCCGGCCCGGCACCAGTTCCTGCGCGAAGACGACGATAGCCGAAAAGGCGGAGGAGAAGATCAGGCCGATCAACACCGTCAGCACGCCCGTCCAGAAGAGGTTGGCATAGGGCATGATGAGCGCGAAGGGAATGACGCCGAGAATGGAGAACCAGATGACGAAGCGCGCGCCGAAGCGGTCACCGATCGGTCCGCCGAGGAAGACGCCGGCTGCGGATGCGCCGAGGAAGAGGAAGAGCATCAGCTGGGCTTCCTGCACCGTCAGGCCGAATCGCCCGATCGTGTAGAAGGTGAAATAGCTTCCGATCGAGGACAGGTAGACGTTCTTCGTCGTCGTCAGCAGGACCAGCACGGCAAGCGCCCAGGCGACGCGGCCCCTTGGCAGCGGCAGTTCACGGCTGACGGGGGGACGGCTTGCCATGCGCAGGCGCTCCTCGGCGTACCAGCGGCCGACCCAGGTCAGGATGACCATGCCGAGCATGGCTGCGACGGAGAACCAGGCAACGCTCGTCTGGCCGAAGGGCAGCACGATGAAGGCCGCAAGCAGCGGGCCGAGCGCCGTTCCGGCGTTGCCGCCCACCTGGAACATGGATTGCGCCAGCCCGTGGCGGCCGCCGGAGGCGGCGCGGGCGATGCGCGAGGATTCCGGGTGGAACACCGCCGAGCCGAAGCCGATCAGGCAGGCGCCGAGCACGAGCACGGGGAAGGAATGCGCATAGGCGAGGAAGAACAGCCCGAAGAAGGTGCTGCCCATGCCGAGCGGAAGCGAGAAGGGTATCGGCCAGCGATCCGTCACCATGCCCACAACCGGCTGCAGCAGCGAGGCCGTCACCTGGAACGCCATGGTGAGCAAGCCGATCTGGACGAAGTCGAGCGAATAGTTGTCCTTCAGAAGCGGGTAGAGCGACGTCAGCAGGGACTGCATGATGTCGTTCAGCATGTGGCAGATGCTGACGGCGACGATGATGGAGAAACTGGTTCGCGCGACATGAGCGTGCGCGACGGGAACGGCCGTCGACATGGAATCCTCGGTCCTTATTCAGAATTGGTTCTTGTGTTTCCTCATGCCTCCCATAGCGCGATTGCGCACGGCCTGCTTTTGTGCTCTGGTCCAATTCCTTCGAGAGTGGGCCAAAAGATGCAGAAGCTCAACCCGAAATTGCTGTCGACCCTGAATGACGACCATTTGCGCAATCTGTCGTGGATGGAGCAGTCCAATGCCGACGTGCTGGTTCACAGCAACGAGATTCCGCACGGCTACGTGGTGCCGGTGCACAGCCACCGGCGCACGCAGCTGCTGTGCGTCTTTGCCGGCGTCGTGCTCGTCGCCACTGCACGTGGCCGCTGGATGATCCCGCCCGGACACGCGCTGCTCATCCCGCGCGGTCTGGAGCATTCGGTGGAAATGTACAGCGACGTCAGCATGCG
This sequence comes from Mycoplana rhizolycopersici, assembly GCF_013378445.1. Taxonomy (GTDB): domain Bacteria; phylum Pseudomonadota; class Alphaproteobacteria; order Rhizobiales; family Rhizobiaceae; genus Mycoplana; species Mycoplana rhizolycopersici. Next base: position 335,877 of record NZ_JABXYK010000001.1, on the reverse strand, counting down.
CTCGGTCTACATCCTCTCGCCGCACGGCCGGGCCGAGGCGTCGGCTCCCGTCGTGCTGGAGGTCAGTGCGCTTGCGCATCATCTTCTGGCCGATGCCATCAGGCTGAAGGACGAGGAGGGGGATGGCCGCCGCGAGGATCTGGTGATGGCGCTGCTTCTCGACGAGATCGAAAGGCTCACCGAGCAGCCGCTGGGCCTGCCCTTTCCCGCCAGCGGGCGGCTCGCGGCGCTTTGCCGGGATTTCATCGAGCGCCCGGTGCCGGGGGCGAAGATCGATGACTGGGCCAGACGGCTCAACATGAGCCGGCGCTCGTTTACCCGGTTCTTCCGGGAGGAGACCGGCGTCAGCTTCGCCACCTGGCGACAGCAGGCCTGCATCTTCGCCTGCATGCCGCGCCTGGCGAACGGCGAAGCGGTGACGACGGTGGCGATCGACGCCGGCTATGAGAGCGTTCCAGCCTTCATCACCATGTTCAAGCGGATGCTCGGCGCATCCCCGCGAACCTATTTTACCGCCCGCCAGGCAACGGTCTGAGACCCTTCGTCTCAAAAAGACAGGCCGACGACGCCCACAGGGCACTGTTCTTGGCCGACCTTTGAGATTAGGAAGAAGCTGCGGGACCCAAGCCGGGCCGCAACCGGGAGCGCTGGCCGCACGGGGAGTGAGCGTGTCGAGAACAATTCTGATCATCGGGATAGGCGCAGGCAATCCCGAACACATGACCGTTCAGGCGATCAATGCGCTGAACCGCGCCGACGTGCTGCTCATTCCGACCAAGGGAGAGGAGAAGGCCTTCCTTGCCGACATGCGCCGCGATATCTGCGAACGCTACCTGACGAACGAAGCCACCCGCATCCACGAATACGCGGTACCGAAGCGCCGGACCGACGGCAGCTACGATGGCGGCGTCAACGACTGGCATCATGCAATCGCTTCGATTTACGAGGAAACGCTCCTTGAGCGATCCGGGCCGGACGATACAATCGGACTGCTCGTCTGGGGTGATCCGATGCTCTACGACAGCACGATCCGCATCGTCGAGCACGTCCGCGCCGCCGGGCGCGTCGCTTTCGAGCTGGAGGTCATTCCGGGCATCACCAGCATCCAGGCACTCTGCGCCAGCCGCAAGATCGCGCTCAACCGCATCGGCCTGCCGGTGCAGGTCACGACGGGGCGGCGGCTGTCCGAAGGCTGGCCGGAGGGGACGGGTGATGTCGTCGTCATGCTCGACGGTGTCGAGGCATTCCGTACGGTGCAGGATCGCGATGCGGAAATCCATTGGGGTGCCTATCTCGGCACGCCGCTGGAGATAACGATTGCCGGCCGGCTCGGCGATGTTGCCGAGACGATTTCTGAAACCCGCAGTCGTGCACGCCAGGAAAACGGCTGGATCATGGACACCTACCTGATCCGCCAGCGCAACGGGCAAGAGGCGGAGGGCGAGACGTGAGCCCCGGCCTGCAACGGACCGGCAATGCGCCGGCGGTACCTCAGGTCGCTGCGGCGTCCCTGCGGCGCGGCGCCTGCCCCTCACTCGCAGCCCCCATGCAGACGGGCGACGGACTGCTGGTGCGGCTGCGGCCCACGCGCCCCGGCCTGCCGCCGTCGGACTACGTCCTGCTCGCACAACTTGCCGCAGAGCATGGAAACGGCCTTTTGGAAGTTACCGCGCGCGGCAACCTTCAGATCCGCGGACTGCGAGGCGAGACTGTGCCGCGCCTTGCCGCAGCACTTGCCGAAGCGGGGATCGATTTCCATCGCGGCGTCGCGGTCGAGACCCCGGCGCTATCCGGCCTCGACCCGCAAGAGATCGCGGATGCGACGCCGCTCGCAGCTAGTATACGCGATGCGCTCGGCGGGCCGCTCTCCATGCTTCGGCTGGCGCCGAAGCTCTCGATCGTCGTCGACGGCGGCGGGCGGTTGAACCTTGCCGACATGGTGGCGGATATCCGGCTGGATGCGCTGCGTGGCGGAGAGAGCCTGTTCTGGCGGATTTCCGTCGGCGGTGATGCCAAAGCCGCGCGCGCCGTTGCGACCGTCGCGGATGCAGATGCGCTTGCTGCACTCACGATCGTTCTAAAGGCACTTGATGGAGCCGGTCCTGCTGCACGCGGGCGCAGTATTCACGTCGACGGGTTGAAGGACGCGCTTGCCTCGATGGCAACCGAGGGGAGTCCGGGAACGCCGCCTGCACCTTCTCCGTCGCCGATCGGCCGACATGAAGTCGGCATGCGCGGCGTGCTTGGCATCGGCCTTCCCTATGGCGCAGCCGACACCGCCTCGCTTCAAGCCCTCATGCGCGGGCTTTCCGGCCTCGGGGCGACGGAGATCCGGCTGTCGCCGCATCGGGCGCTGCTGGCGCTCGGCCTTTCCGCAGACAACGTGGAGGCAGCGGCCGTACTGGCAGAGGAATTGGGGTTCTGGACACGGGCCGATACGCCCGGCAATGCGATCGCCGTCTGTGCCGGTTCTGCCGGCTGCGCGTCGGGAAGCTTCGACACCAGGGCCGTCGCAGACCTGCTGACCGCGTCCGCGACAGACCTGCTGGACGGGTCGATGACCATCCACATTTCCGGTTGTCCAAAGGGTTGCGCGCATCCTCGTGCTGCCGGCCTGGCGCTCTGCGGCCGGTCGGAGGGCATCGGTCTCGTTCTCGGCGGGCTTGCCGGGGACGCGGCGCTGGCGACGCTTTCGCAACAGGCCGTTGGCAAGGTCATCGAAAATCTCGCGGCAAAGATCCGCGAACGGAGTTTGAAGGGGGAGACGGCGCATCGAACGATCGAGCGGCTGGGAGCCGGAACGATTCTCGAAGCCGTCCAGCAAGGCAGGCAATGACAGGTTACGACTACATCAAGGATGGCAACGCCATCTATGAAAGATCCTTCGCGATCATTCGCGCCGAGGCGGATCTGGCCCGCTTCTCGGACGACGAGGCGGATGTCGCCGTGCGCATGATCCATGCCTGCGGGCTGGTGGAGGCGGCGGCGCATATCGAGTTTTCGCCCGGTTTCGTATCGGCGGGGCGGGCGGCGCTACGGTCGGGCGCGCCGATCTTCTGCGACGCCGAGATGGTGGCGCGCGGGGTGACGGCCGCACGGCTGCCGGCGGAAAACGAGGTGATCTGCACGCTGCGCGATCCGCGCACGCCGCAGCTTGCAAGCGAGATCGGCAATTCGCGCTCGGCGGCGGCCATCCGGCTCTGGCTCGAGCGCATGGCCGGTTCGGTCGTGGCCATCGGCAACGCGCCAACCGCCCTGTTCTACCTGCTGGAGCTTCTGCGCGACGGCGCGCCGAAACCGGCTGTCATCCTCGGCATGCCGGTCGGCTTCGTCGGTGCGGCAGAATCCAAGGACGCGCTGGCGGAAAACGCCTACGGCGTCCCGTTTGCGATCGTTCGCGGCCGCATGGGCGGCAGCGCCATGACGGCCGCCGCACTCAATTCTCTGGCGAGGGCGGGCCTATGAGCACGGTTCGTGAGGGGCGGCTATTCGGCGTCGGGACGGGACCTGGCGATCCGGAGCTTTTGACGCTGAAGGCGGTGCGCGCGATCGGCGAGGCCGACGTGCTCGCCTTCTTCGCCAAGGCGGGCCGCACGGGTAATGGCCGGGCGATCGTGGAAGGCCTTTTGAAGCCGAGCATGGTCGAGCTGCCGCTGTACTATCCGGTGACGACAGAGATCGACAAGGATCACGACGACTACAAGAGCCAGATCACGTCCTTCTACGACGCCTCGGCGGCCGCCGTCGCGGAACATCTGCAAGCAGGCCGCACCGTTGCCGTCCTCTCCGAGGGCGACCCGATGTTCTACGGCTCCTACATGCACCTTCATGTCCGGCTTGCGGACCGCTTCCCGACGGAGGTGATCCCCGGCATCACGGCGATGTCCGGTTGCTGGTCACTCTCCGGGCTGCCGATCGTGCAGGGAGACGACGTGCTGTCGGTGCTTCCCGGAACGATGGTCGAGGAGGAGATGTCGCGCCGGCTGGCCGACACGCAGGCCGCAGTCATCATGAAAGTCGGGCGCAACCTGCCAAAGATCCGCCGGGCGCTGTCGGCCGCGGGCCGGCTCGTCGAGGCCATATATGTCGAGCGCGGCACCATGCCGGAAAGCCGGGCCGTCCGTCTCTCCGAAAAGCTCGACGACACGGCGCCCTATTTCTCGCTGGTGCTCGTTCCCGGCTGGAGTGGCAGGCAATGACCGGCAGGCTTTATGTGGTCGGCACCGGCCCCGGCAATCCGGATCAGATGACACCGGAGGCGGCGCGCGCTGTTGCGGATTCGGCCGAGTTTTTCGGCTACTTTCCCTATATCGACCGCCTGTCGCTGCGGCCGGACCAGAAGAAGGTCGCCTCCGACAATCGCGAGGAGCTCGATCGGGCGCAGGCGGCGCTGAAGCGCGCGGCCGAGGGCGTGAACGTGTGCGTGGTTTCCGGTGGCGATCCGGGCGTCTTTGCCATGGCGGCCGCGGTCTGCGAGGCGATCGATGCAGGCCCGGCCGAATGGCGCGGGATCGACCTCGTGGTCGTGCCTGGCGTGACTGCGATGCTGGCCGTCGCCGCCCGGATCGGCGCGCCGCTCGGCCATGACTTCTGCGCGATCTCGCTGTCCGACAACCTCAAGCCCTGGGCGGTCATCGAGAAGCGGCTGCGGCTGGTGGCCGAAGCCGGGCTGGTCATGGCGTTCTACAACCCGATCAGCAAGGCTAGGCCCTGGCAGCTCGGCAAGGCGTTCGAGATCCTGCGCGAGGTCCTGCCGGCGCACACCCCGGTCGTCTTCGGTCGCGCCGCCGGCCGGCCGGACGAGCGCATGCTGGTCATGCCGCTTGGCGAGGCGGACGCAGAAAGGGCCGACATGGCGACATGCGTCATCATCGGCTCGCCGCAGACGCGGGTAATCGCCCGCGAGGGGCGGCAGGACCTCGTCTATACGCCGCGCTTCCTGCAGGCGGAGGCGACATGATCGATCAGCGCCAACGCCGCATCCACCGTTTCCGCCGTCGGGACATTATCGCTTCCGGTGCGTTCGACCATGATCACCGGCAGGCCGAGCGTGCGGGCTGCGGCGATCTTGGCGTAGGTGGCCTCGCCGCCGCTGTTCTTGGAGACGATCACGTCGATGCGGTGATGGCGCAGGAGGTCGATTTCCTCCTCGACGGCAAAGGGGCCTCGGGCGAGGATGTAGGTCGCGTCCGGCACCGTCAGCGGCGGGTCGACGGGATCGACGCTGCGAACGAGGTAGCTGTGATGGGCGGCTGCGTTGAAATGATGGGCCTCCTGACGGCCGATCGCCAGAAACACGCGGCGCGGTTCGGTGCCGAGTGCTGTGACGGCTTCGGTGAGCTTGCGTACGCCCATCCAGCGGTCGCCCTCGACCTGTTGCCAGCCGGCACGCTGCAGGCGGATGACGGGCGTGTCCGACATCACTGCCGCGCGCTCGGCATTGGCGGAAATCTGGCGGGCGAAGGGGTGGGTCGCGTCGACCAGGAGATCGATGCGGTTGAGGCGGAGATAATCGTGAAGGCCCTGAACACCGCCGAATCCGCCGGTGCGGGTCGGAACCGGCTGCGGCGCGGGATCGAGCGTGCGGCCGGCGAGCGACAGCGTCACTTGGAGGGTGTCGCGCCGCGCCAGTCGCTCCGCCAGCTCGCGGGCTTCCGCCGTGCCGCCCAGAATGAGGATGCGCATCTTGTCCACGCCTGATTCGTCCGTCTCGTTCGCCGTCTCCGCGCCCTGGCTCACCATCGTCGGGATCGGCGAGGATGGTCTAGCCGGTCTTTCCGACGCGGCCAAGGCGGCAATTACGCGGGCCGAGATCGTCTTCGGCGGGGCACGGCATCTGGAGCTTGCGGCGGATGCGATTGCTGGCGAAGGCAGGGCGTGGCTCAGTCCGTTCGAGCGCTCCGTCGAGGCGGTCCTTGCCGCCCGAGGGCGGCCGGTCGCGGTGCTCGCCTCGGGCGATCCGTTCTTCTTCGGTGTCGGCGTGACGCTTTCACGGAAAATCGCGCGTGCCGAAATGACTGTGCTGCCTGCTCCCTCGGCCTTCAGCCTTGCGGCGTCCCGCATGGGCTGGGCGCTGCAGGATACCGCCTGCATATCGCTGCATGGCCGGCCGGTCGACCTTGTCCGTCCACACCTGCATCCGGGCATGCGGATCCTGGCGCTGACGTCCGACGGCGACGGCCCGCGCGCGCTGGCTGCGCTGCTTTCCGAAGGCGGCTTCGGCGGATCGCGGCTGACGGTTCTGGAAGCGATCGGCGGCCCGCGCGAGCGGGTCAGTTCGCACCTCGCGGAACGTCCCGAGTTCGGCGAAATCGACATGCTGAACGTCTGCGCCGTCGAGGTGGAAGCCGAGGCGGGCGCGCGCGTCCTGCCTTACGCGGCCGGCCTCGATGACGCGCTTTTCGAGCACGACGGGCAGATCACCAAGCGCGAGGTGCGTGCGCTGACGCTGTCGGCGCTGGCGCCGCGGCACGGCGAGCTTTTGTGGGATATCGGTGCGGGTTCCGGGTCGATCGGCATCGAATGGATGCTCGCCGATCCCTCGTTGCGCGCGATCGCGATCGAGGCTGTGCCGGCACGGGCGGCGCGCATCCGCAGCAATGCTGCCCGTTTCGGCGTCCCGGGCCTGTCGGTTACAGAGGGCACGGCACCGGCGGCGATGACTGGTTCTCCGGCTCCCGACGCGATCTTTATCGGCGGTGGCGGCAGCGAGGACGGGGTGTTCGACGCTGCGGCCACGGCGTTGAAGCCGGGCGGGCGGCTTGTCGCAAATGCCGTGACGACGGAGATGGAAGCGGTGCTGCTGGCCGCCCATGCGCGACGCGGCGGTTCGCTGATCCGGATCGACATCGCGCGGGCAGCTCCGGTGGGGCAGATGACAGGCTGGCGACCGGCCATGCCGGTGACCCAGTGGAGCTGGGTGAAGCCGAAATGACAGGGCCTGAAAGCGATACGGCGAAATCGCCGATGCGTTTCGGTTCGGCCCGCGATGCGGGAATGTTGAGGAAAGAGACAGAATGACCGTACACTTCATTGGCGCCGGCCCTGGGGCTGCCGACCTGATCACCGTCCGCGGGCGCGACCTGATCGGCCGCTGCGCGGTCTGCCTGTATGCGGGGTCGATCGTCTCGCCGGAGCTTCTGCAATATTGCCCGCCGGGCGCGCGCATCATCGATACGGCGCCTATGTCGCTGGACGAGATCGAGGCGGAATATGTCCGCGCCACGGAGGCGGGCGAGGACGTGGCGCGTCTGCATTCCGGCGATCTTTCGGTCTGGAGTGCGGTTGCCGAACAGATCCGCCGGCTGGAAAAGCACGGCATCGCCTACACGCTGACGCCGGGGGTGCCGTCTTTCGCGGCGGCCGCGGCGGCGCTGAAGCGCGAGCTGACGATCCCGGCCGTGGCGCAGAGCCTCGTGCTTACCCGCGTCTCGGGCCGGGCCTCGCCGATGCCGAACCGCGAGACGCTGCAGGGCTTCGGCGCAACGGGCGCGACGCTTGCGATCCATCTTGCGATCCATGCGCTGGAGCAGGTCGTTGCCGAGCTCGTGCCGCTCTATGGTGCAGAGTGCCCCGTCGCGATCGTCGTCAAGGCATCCTGGCCGGACGAGCGCGTCGTGCGCGGCACGCTTGCAGACATCGCCGCGAAGGTTGCCGAGGAGCCGATCGAACGGACGGCGCTGATCTTCGTCGGGCCTACGCTTGCGGCAGAGGATTTCCGCGAGAGCTCGCTCTACGACCCGGCCTACCAGCGGCGGTTCCGCGGCCGCGGAGAATAGGCACAATCGCGGTCGTCACATCTGGCCCTTTGCAAGGGCCTCGAAAGCGAGCGATGCCTTCGAGCGATGGCGCTCGCGATGCCGCAGCATGACGAAGTTCCGTTCCGGCAGCTCGAAGGCCAGCGGTACGAGCCGGCCGGACTCGATATCGGGTTGCACGATCAGTTCCGACAGCGCCCCTAGGAATGGTCCCGCCCGAACCGCAGCCCGTACGGCCTCGTTGGAGGGCAGCGTGAGCTCCAGCGCGAACTCCCCCGGCGCGGCATTCAACGCCGAAGTCAGGACCGACCGCGTGCCGGACCCGGGCTCGCGCAGCACCCATCGGGCGGCCAGCAGCTCGTCGCGCGCGACGTTTGGGCGGCCGGCGAGTGGATGGTCCGGGCGGGCGACGATCACGAGCCGGTCGCGGGCGACCACCTGCTGTGACAGCAGTACGCTTTCGACCTCGCCCTCGACCAGTCCGATCTCCGCGGCTCCCTCAATGACGGCTCCGGCCACCCGCTCGGTATTTGCCGCGGCCACGCGCAGGTCGAGGCCGGGGTGCTGGGCATGGAGCTGCATGAGCACAGGCGGCAGCCAGTAGCTGGCTATCGTTTGACTGGCCTGGATCGTCAGGGATCCGCGTACGAGGCTGCCGATTTCGGCAAGGAAGAGTTCCGCCTGCTGCGAACGCGCCACCGTGGCCTTCGCCTCAACGAGGAAGGCGCGACCGGCGTCCGTCAACTCGATCCTGCGCCCGGTGCGATCGAAGAGCGCAACCATGTAGCGTTCCTCGAGCACGCGGATGGCGGAGCTGACGGCTGAGGGCGTCAGGTGCAGCGCGTGCGCCGCCTGCGTCAGGTGCTCCCGTTCCGCGACCGCGATGAAGATGCGAAGCTGTTCGAGCGTCATTCTCAATCGTTCGATGAATTCGAACGAAACGTACTTCATTAGTCGATGGATTGCATAATGGAATTCCATCAAACATTGTGAATGAGCAAGTTTTTTCCGTTCTCTCCCTCCGAGGTCGCTCCTGGCCGCGTCCCCGGTGTCGCGTTGTCCGTGGCGATCGCCGTACTTGCAACACTTGGGGATGTGCTCGAACGGGCGCTCGGTGGTACGGCCTGGGTCGAGGCGCTGGTGCTTGCCATCCTGCTGGGGGCCGCCGTTCGGCTGGCACTGCCTCGCCCGGCCCTGTTCGGGCCGGGGATCGAATTCAGTGCGAAATATTTTCTCGAGATCGCGATCGTGCTGCTTGGCGCCGGCGTCAGTGCGTCCGCCCTGGCCGCAATCGGTCCCGCAATGCTCGGTGCGATCGCGCTTGTCGTCTTTTGCGCGCTTGCCGCAAGCTATGGCATCGGCCGCCTGTTCGGTCTGCCGAAGCGCATGGCGGTACTGGTCGCCTGCGGCAATGCGATCTGCGGCAATTCGGCGATTGCGGCGACCGCACCGGTGATCCACGCGAAATCCGACGACGTCGCCTCTTCGATCGCGTTCACGGCGGTGCTCGGCGTGCTCACGGTGCTGCTTCTGCCGCTGCTCGTTCCGCTGCTCGGCCTCTCCTCAACCGACTACGGCGTTCTGGCCGGAATGACCGTCTATGCCGTTCCGCAGGTGCTTGCCGCCACGGCGCCGGTCTCGGTCGCAAGCGCCCAGGTGGGGATGCTGGTCAAGCTCGTCCGGGTCCTGATGCTCGGCCCGGTCGTGTTTGCGCTCTCGCTGATGGCCGCACGCGCCGGTGCCACGGGTCGCCGCCCGCCGCTTTATCGACTCGTGCCGTGGTTCATCATCGGCTTTCTGCTGATGCTGGCGGCGCGCTCGCTCGGATTTATCAGTGAACCCGCTGCGGCCGCCATGGGCCATGCATCCGGCGTGATGACGGTGGTGGCGATGGCAGCGCTCGGGCTCGGTGTCGACTTGCGCAAGGTGATGCAGGCGGGAGCGCGCGTCAGCGCCACGGTGGTGCTGTCGCTGTTGGCCCTGTTCGCCTTAAGCTACGCGATGATCTTGCTGCTTAGAGCGCTCGCGACGTCATGAGCGCCACCTATTCCGCCGCCTCCGCAACCGGCGCCGGCACGTAGTTCAGGACCGGTCCCAGCCAGCGCTCGACTTCGCTTACCGCCATGCCCTTGCGGGCGGCATAGTCCTCGACCTGGTCGCGCTCGACCTTGGCGACGCCGAAATAGTAGCTTTCGGGCGAGGCGACGTAGAGGCCGGAGACGGAGGAGCCGGGCCACATGGCGAAGCTTTCCGTGAGCGTGACGCCGATCTCCCTTTCCGCATCGAGCAGATGGAAGAGCGTCGCTTTTTCCGTGTGATCGGGCTGGGCGGGGTAGCCGGGTGCGGGGCGGATGCCGGTATAGGGTTCGCCGATCAGATCGGTCGGGCCAAACGTTTCGTCCGGTGCATAGCCCCAGAGCTCCTTGCGGACATATTCATGCATCCGCTCGGCAAAAGCCTCGGCAAAGCGGTCGGCCAGCGCCTTTACGAGGATCGAGTTGTAGTCGTCGTTCGCCCTTTCGAAGCGCTCCGCAATGGCAATCTCGCCAATGCCGGCCGTGACGACGAAGCCCCCGACATAGTCCTGCTTGCCGCTTGCCAGCGGAGCCACGAAATCGGAAAGCGCCAGATTCGGCCGTCCGTCGCGCTTGGAAAGCTGCTGGCGGAGCGTGAAGAAGGTGGCGAGTTCCCTGTTGCGCGCCTCGTCGCTGAAGAGGCGGATGTCGTCGCCGACGGCGTTGGCCGGCCAGAAGCCGACGACGGCTTTCGGCGTGAACCACTTTTCCGCGATGATCTTCTCCAGCATCGCCTGGGCGTCGGCAAAAAGCTGGCGGGCGGCAGCGCCCTGTTTCTCGTCGTCGAGGATTTTCGGATAGATGCCCTTCAGTTCCCAGGTCTGGAAGAAGGGCGTCCAGTCGATGTAGCGGGCAAGGTCGGCCAGATCCCAGTCCTGCCAGACGCGGGAGCCGAGGAAGGAAGGCGTCTTCGGCTGGTAGGCGGACCAGTCCGCCTTGAAGGCGTTGTCTCGGGCCCTTGCGAGCGGCAGACGCTGCTTTTCAGCTTCGCTCCTGGCATGGGCGTCGGCAACCTTGCGGTATTCGGCCTGCAGCGTTTCGACATAGCCGGGCTTCATTTCCGATGACAGCAGGCTGCCGACGACGCCGACGGCGCGGCTGGCGTCGGTGACATAGACCGCCTGGCCCCGGTCGTAGCGGGGGTGGATCTTGACCGCCGTGTGCACGCGGCTCGTCGTTGCGCCGCCGATCAAAAGCGGGATGTCGAAGCCCTCGCGCTCCATCTCGGCTGCGACGTGCACCATCTCGTCGAGCGAGGGCGTGATCAGGCCTGACAGGCCGATAATGTCGACCTTCTCGGCCCTCGCCGTCTCGAGGATCCTGGTCGCCGGCACCATGACGCCGAGATCGATGATCTCGTAGTTGTTGCAGGCGAGCACGACGCCGACGATGTTCTTGCCGATGTCGTGCACGTCGCCCTTGACGGTCGCCATCAGGATCTTGCCGGCACTCTGTCGTTCGCCGCTTCCACCGTTGGCCAGCTTCTCGGCCTCCATGTAGGGCAACAGCACGGCGACGGCCTGCTTCATCACGCGGGCGGATTTCACCACCTGCGGCAGGAACATCTTGCCGGCACCAAAGAGGTCGCCGACGACGTTCATGCCGGCCATCAGCGGGCCTTCGATGACGTGCAGCGGCCGTTGGGCGTTCTGCCGCGCCTCTTCCGTATCCGCCTCGACGAATTCGGTGATGCCGTTGACCAGCGCGTGCTCCAGTCGCCTCTCCACCGACCACTCGCGCCAGGCGAGATCGCGCTCCCGGGCCTCCTTGCCGGCCGCGCCCTTGAAGCGCTCGGCGATGTCCAGCAGGCGCTCGGTCGCCGTGCCGCCGCCCTTGGGCTGGCGGTTCAGCACAACGTCCTCGCAGGCCTCACGCAGCTCCGGCTCGATGGTGTCGTAGACGGCGAGCTGGCCGGCATTGACGATGCCCATGTCCATGCCCGCCTGGATGGCATGGTAGAGGAAGACGGCGTGCATCGCCTCGCGAACGGGTTCGTTGCCGCGGAAGGAGAAAGACAGGTTGGAGACGCCGCCGGAAATATGGGCGTGCGGCAGGGTGGCGGTGATCTCGGCGGTCGCCTCGATGAAGTCGACGCCGTAGTTGTCGTGCTCCTCGATGCCGGTGGCGACCGCAAAGATGTTCGGATCGAAGACGATATCCTCTGGCGCGAGCCCGGCGACTTCGGTGAGCAGCCTGTAAGCGCGGGTGCAGATCGCCACCTTGCGCGCCTTCGTATCGGCCTGGCCTTGTTCGTCGAAGGCCATGACGACGACGGCGGCGCCATAGGCGCGTACGAGCTTGGCGTGATGCAGGAAGGCCTCTTCACCCTCCTTCAGCGATATCGAGTTGACCAGCGGCTTGCCCTGGACGCATTTCAGGCCGGCCTCGATCACCTCCCATTTGGAGCTGTCGATCATCACCGGCACGCGGGCGATGTCCGGCTCTGCGGCGATCAGGTTGAGGTATTCCACCATCGCCCTGGCCGAATCGATCAGGCCTTCGTCCATGTTGATGTCGATCACCTGCGCGCCATTGGCGACCTGCTCGCGGGCAACGTCGAGGGCGGCCGCATAGTCGCCGGCGGTGATCAGCTTGCGGAACTTGGCCGAGCCGGTGACGTTGGTGCGCTCCCCGACGTTCACGAAGGGAATGGTGTCAGTCAGCGTGAAGGGCTCAAGGCCGGAAAGGCGCATGTGGCGCGGGATGTCGGGGATCTGCCGTGGCCGATGGCGGGCGGCGGCGTCCGCGATCGCCTTGATGTGCGCCGGCGTCGAGCCGCAGCAGCCGCCGACGATGTTGACGAGGCCGTCGCGCATGAACCCTTCGATCTGGGCGGCCATCTCTTCGGGCGTCTCGTCGTACTCGCCGAAGGCGTTGGGCAGTCCGGCGTTCGGATAGGCACAGACGAAGGTGTCGGCGACGGAGGAAATCTCGTCCAGATGGGCGCGCATGGCATTGGCGCCGAGCGCGCAATTCAGGCCGATCGAGAAGGGCTGCGCGTGGCGGACCGAGTTCCAGAAGGCCTCCGGCGTCTGGCCGGAAAGCGTACGGCCGGACAGGTCGGTGATGGTGCCGGAGATCATGACGGGCAGTTCGATGCCCTTTTCCTTGAACACTGCGCGGGTCGCGAAGATCGCAGCCTTGGCGTTCAGCGTGTCGAAGATCGTCTCGATCAGGATGATGTCGGCGCCGCCGTCGATCAGGCCCCGGACCTGGTCGGCATAGGCGATGCGCAGATCGTCGAAGGTGACGGCGCGGTAGCCGGGATTGTTGACGTCAGGCGATATCGAGGCGGTGCGGTTGGTCGGGCCGAGTGCGCCGGCGACGAAGCGACGCCTGCCGTCCTTTTTCTGCGCGCGCAGGCCGGCGCGGCGGGCGAGGCGCGCGCCGTCGCGGTTGAGCTCGTAGACCATCTCTTCCATGCCGTAGTCGGCCTGGGCGATGGTGGTGGAGGAGAAGGTGTTGGTCTCGAGGATATCTGCGCCGGCAAGCGCGTAGCGATAGTGGATGTCCTCGATCGCGGCGGGCTGTGTCAGCGTCAGCAGGTCGTTATTGCCCTGCTGGTGGCAGGCGCAATCGCCGAAGCGGCTGCCGCGGAAGTCGTCTTCGACCAACCCCAGCGTCTGGATTTCCGTGCCCATTGCCCCGTCGAGAACGAGAATGCGCTCGCGGGCGGCTTCGCGCAGCGCGTCTGCGATGTCCTTGCCGTTGCGGGGTGGAAGTTCAGGACCGAAAAGGTCGTCGAGGTTGGCCGATGCCATGGCAAAGCCCTCCGATGCAGCATGTCTGCATCGGAGATCACATAAAGATATGTTTATGTCAATATGCGTTTATGCGATTGTCGCTAGTGCGGTCTGCCCTTCCGTCCCGCCAGCTGCTCGAAAAAGGAGCGCAGCCGGACGATGTCCGGGTCCCGATCCTTGTAAGGCGCAAGCTTTGTCAGTTCCTTCATGGCTTCGACTGCGAGATCGGCACCGCGCGGCTGCCACAGCAGCCACGAAATGAAGACGGATTCAGGCCTGCTGGACCCGGACGGATTTGGTTCGACGGTGGCAAGCATTGATGTCCCCAATCTTCGAATTGGGGGATGACCGGACGCACGCAGGCTGATTTTCGCATCATGCGAAGCCGCGCACCCTTGGGACACCCCGCCCATGGACGTTACGAGTTCATCAGGGCAGGTCTCCTGGCTTGCGAGTCGTTGCGGCTGTCTGGCCTTCCCGGCACGGTCGATGTGCCAGTGGCTTGGGCGACAGCAGCTCGTCGCTTACAGTTGCGGGGGCAGCGCCGGCATGGATGCGTGTGACGGCATCGCACCGGCTTCCCTCTTAGCTCCCGGACCGCAATCGATCCGAAAGAACCCTGATAACCGAAACTGCCTCGGAGCAGGCCGCCGTGTCAACGCGGCATAAGGGGATATCGACCAAAAAGTCGGGTCGCGGGAACCGGGGATGCTGCACGTGCGTTCAGGCCCGGTTCACCCCCGTTCGCGTAGGGCAAGGGCCGATTTTCACAGTTTACCAATTCACGGAGCAGAGCTGCCCTTGTCTTCCAGTCTTGTTGCAACTGCCTGTCAATGCGGCTAAAAAATGCCGTCTTCATGCACCACGCGGTAGCGATGCACATGAGCGTGTCGCCTGAGCCATCGAGCGCCTTTTCGAAAGTGCAGCCTTTCGCATATCCGCCCGGAGGAGGGGCCGATGACGCGAGGGAAGACGCATGAAGTCGTCTTGGCACATGGCGGCGCACCGATGAACTCGTCCGCCTAATGCAGCCGGCCCGCGCCGGATCCCTAATTCTTGCTCGAACACAGAAAAAGCTGATGTCTCTTCACAACCGACCACAGACTTCGTCGCGCGAGGCTGAATCCAAGCAGATCGACTACAACGATTCGATCCGGGATACCTATTTCACACTCGAGGAGCTGAGCGCTTGCGGTGAGGAACTGGCGCGCAACGGCGCGAATACGCTGCCGGGCTATGCTCCGTTCGACTTCCGCGCGCGCCACCGGGAAAACGAGAAGGAGATCTTCCGCGTCTACCAGACGACGGCGCGCGACGTCGAGGCCGGCATGACGATCACGCCGGCGGCCGAATGGCTGCTCGACAATTATTACGTGGTCGAGGAAGCCGTCCAGGAAGTGCGCCGCGATTTTCCACGCCGCTTCTACCGGCAGCTGCCGACGATGAAGATCGGCGATACCGAGATTCCCAGGACGCTGGCGCTCGGCTGGCTCTACGTCGCCCACACCCAGAGCAGCGTGTCGCGCGAGAGTCTCACGGCGATCGTGGAAGGCTTCCAGAAAGTGGAGGCCTTCAAGATCGGCGAACTGTGGGCGATGCCGTCCATCATCCGCTTCATCCTGATCGAGAACCTGCGCCGCATTTCCAGCCGCGTCGAGCGGTCGCGCTCGATGCGCCGCAAGGCCAACGAGATCGCAGACGAACTTATTCGGCAGAACGACCCGGAAAAGAGTGTTGTCATTCTGCGGGAGGTCGAAGACCTCGTCGCCGACAACACGTTCGTCGCCCAGCTGCTCTACCGCCTGCGTGACGGCCTTCAGGCGTCCGGTGCCGCGATCCAGTGGCTGGAGCGTCAGATCGAGGCGCGCGGCACCGATCTGGAAGAGGTACTCGTGGCCGAACAGAACCGGCTCTCGTCCGGCAACGTCACGATGAGCAACCTGATCAAGGGGCTGCGGTCGATCGACGATACCGAATGGCCGGTCTGGGTCGAAAGCGTCAGCCGGCTGGACGCGGCGCTGCGCGAGGGGTCGGACTATACCGACCTCGATTTCGGCTCGCGCAACGCCTATCGCGACACGATCGAGAAGATGGCCCGCCGTTCCGGCAAGACGGAACTGGAGGTCACGCAGATCGCGCTCGCCATGACTGCCGAGGACGTGGCAGCCGGCAACGTCGCGGGCGCGCACGAGGCCAATGTGGGCAGCTATCTCGTCGGCAAGAAGCGCAAGCTTCTCGAAGAGCGAATAAGCTACCGCCCCTCGATCCTGCAGCGCATCGTCCGCCTCGGCCGTTCGCTCGACTGGTTTGCGATCGCCGGGCCTGCAATCCTCCTGACGCTGTTGGCGATGGTCGGGGTCTACTACTTCCTCGATCAGATGGACATTCCGGACGGTGCCTGGCTGATCATGCTGATCCTGTTCGCGCTGCCGGCTTCGGAAGGCGCGCTCGGGCTCTACAACACGCTCGTCACGCTCTGCGTGAAGCCGACGCGGCTGGTCGGCTACGAGTTCCGCGAAGGCATTCCGGAGGAAGCCCGTACACTCGTCGCCGTCCCCTGCCTGATCTCCAAGCGCGACCACGTTGACGAACTGGTGCGCAACCTCGAGGTCCACTATCTCGCCAACCCGCGCGGCGAGATCTATTTCGCCCTCGTCAGCGACTGGATCGACAGCAAGGTCGAGGAGACGCCGGAAGATCTCGAGGTGCTGGAATACGCCAAGCGCGAGATCGCGCTGCTGTCGGCCCGCTATGCCTATGACGGCCGGACCCGCTTCTATCTCCTGCATCGCCGTCGGCTGTTCAATCCGCAGGAAGGCGTGTGGATGGGCTGGGAGCGCAAGCGCGGCAAGCTTCACGAACTGAACCTTCTCCTGCGCGGTGACGGCGACACGAGCTTCCTGCCGGGCGCAAATACGGTGCCCGAGAATGTCCAGTATGTGCTGACGCTGGATTCCGACACCAGGCTGATGCGCGATGCGGCGACCAAGCTCGTCGGCAAGCTGTTCCACCCGATCAACCGGCCGCAGATCGACCCCGAGACCCAGCGGGTCGTAGCCGGCTACAGCATCCTGCAGCCGCGCGTCACTCCGTCGCTGACGACCGGCGACGACGCTTCGACCTTCCAGCGCATCTTTTCGGCCAACCGCGGCGTCGATCCGTATGTCTTCACGGTTTCGGACGTCTATCAGGACCTCGCCGACGAGGGCACGTTCACCGGCAAGGGCCTCTACCACGTCGATGCCTTCGAAGCGGCCCTGAAGGGGCGCATCGAGGAAAACACGATCCTCTCGCACGACCTTCTCGAAGGTTCCTATGCCCGCTGTGCTCTGGTCACAGACGTCGAGTTCATCGAGGATTTCCCGATCCGCTACGAGGTCGAGACGTCGCGCCAGCATCGCTGGGCGCGCGGCGACTGGCAGCTCCTGCCCTATATCTTCAAGCCGTCCAGCGGCGTTTCCATGCTCGGCCGCTGGAAGATGTACGATAATCTTCGCCGCTGCCTGATCCCCATCTGCTGGCTCGTGGCCTCGGTCATGGGCTGGTACTACATGGAGCCGCGCCAGGCGTTGATCTGGCAGCTGGTGCTGATCTTCCTCTTGTTTGTCGCACCCACGCTGTCGCTCTTCACCGGGGCGATCCCGCGCCGCAGCGACATCGTCGCGCGGGCACATCTGCAGACGATCCTTTCCGACATCCGTGCCGCGAACGCCCAGGTCGCGCTGCGCATCGTCTTCATCGCGCACCAGGCCGCGCTCATGGCGGACGCGACGGTGCGTTCGCTCTACCGCATGTTCTTCAGCCGCAAGCACATGCTGGAATGGCGGACGGCAGCGCAGGTT
This sequence comes from Mycoplana rhizolycopersici, assembly GCF_013378445.1. Classification (GTDB taxonomy): domain Bacteria; phylum Pseudomonadota; class Alphaproteobacteria; order Rhizobiales; family Rhizobiaceae; genus Mycoplana; species Mycoplana rhizolycopersici. Next base: position 318,460 of record NZ_JABXYK010000001.1, on the reverse strand, counting down.
CACAGTTCTGCCGGCGGCGGTATCGGCTCCTACTACATCGACATGTGGCAGGCGCCCGCTCTTGCCGTCGCCGCGGTCGCGCTGGCCCTGTTCTCCAAGACGGGCGTGCCTTTCATCGCGCTCCCCTTCGTCGCCATCTGGATCCTGTCGCCGGCGATCGCCTGGTATGTGAGCCAGTCGGCCGAAACCGAGGACCGGCTGATGGTTCCGGATGACGTCGTGGTCGAGCTTCGCAAGTTCGCCCGCCGCACCTGGCGCTACTTCGAGGACTTCGTCACGGCCGAGCAGCACTTCCTGCCGCCGGACAATTTCCAGGAAACGCCGCATCCGGTGCTGGCCGAGCGAACCTCGCCGACGAATATCGGCGTCTATCTGCTGTCGGTGATTTCGGCACGCGATTTCGGCTGGATCGGCTTCGAGGAAACCGTGCGCCGGCTCGAGGAAACCGTTTCCACGATCGACAGCATGCCGAAGTTCCGTGGGCACCTCTACAACTGGTACCGCACGAACACGCTCGAAACGCTGGGACCGCGATACGTGTCGGCGGTCGACAGCGGCAATCTTGCCGGCCATCTGATCGCCGTGTCCTCGATGTGCCGCGAATGGGCCGAAGCGCCCTCGGCGCACCTGCATGGCAGCCTCGACGGTATTGGCGATGCGGCCTCGATCCTTTCCGAGACGCTGGCCGAACTGCCGGACGACCGAAAGACTGTGCGGCCGCTGCGCCGGCTGATCGAGGAGCGGATCTCCGGCTTCCACAATGCGCTGGCCGCCGTGAAGCGCGAGCACGAGTTCGCCTCGATCCGCGTGATCAACCTTGCGGTGCTTGCGCGTGACGTCAACAAGCTGATCGCCAATCTCGACCACGAGATCAAGAGCTCGCAGAGCGGCGAAGTGGTCAAATGGGCCAATGCGCTGGTCGCCAACTGCGAGGCGCATATTGCCGACAGCGTGTTCGATCTCGGCAGCATCGAGGCCCTGCGCCAGAGACTCATCGTCCTGCGCGACCGTACCCGCGACATCGCGTTCTCGATGGATTTCGGCTTCCTGTTCCGTCCCGAGCGCCGGCTGCTGTCGATCGGCTACCGCGTCGAGACGAACGAACTCGACGAGGCGTGTTACGACCTGCTGGCCTCGGAAGCGCGCCTGACCAGCCTTTTCGCCATCGCCAAGGGTGACCTGCCGACGGAGCACTGGTACAAGCTCGGCCGGCCGGTCGTGCCGATCGGCGCGCGCGGCGCGCTGGTCTCCTGGTCGGGCTCGATGTTCGAGTACCTGATGCCGCCGCTCGTCATGCAGGAGCCGCAAGGCGGCATCCTGAACCAGACCAACAATCTCATTGTGCGGGAGCAGCAGAACCACGGCAAGCGGCTCGGCACGCCCTGGGGCATCTCCGAGGCGGCGTTCAATGCCCGCGACCATGAGATGAACTACCAGTACACCAACTTTGGCGTGCCGACGCTGGGGCTGAAGCGCGGCCTCGGCCAGAACGCGGTGATCGCGCCCTACGCCTCGTTGCTGGCCACGCAATACGATCCGAAGGCGTCGCTGGAAAACCTCAACGAGCTCCGCGCGCTGGGCGCGCTCGGCATCTACGGCTTCCACGATGCAGTCGACTTCACACCGACCCGCGTGCCGGAGGGCAAGCGCTGCGCGGTGGTGCGCAACTACATGGCCCATCACCACGGCATGTCGATCGCGGCCGTTGCCAACGTGGCGTTCAACGGCGCGCTGAGGGCCCGGTTCCATTCGGATCCGGTGATCGAAGCCGCCGAACTCCTTTTGCAGGAGAAGGCGCCACGCGACATCCCGATCATCAACACCAAGCGGGAACCGGAGACGGTCGGCAGCACGCAGGCCGATCTGCTGCGCCCGGAAGTGCGGGTCATCGAAGATCCGATGAGCGAAGATCGCGAGGCGGTCTTCCTCACCAACGGCCACTACTCGGTCATGCTGACTGCAACGGGTTCGGGCTACTCGCACTGGAACGGCCAGTCGGTGACGCGCTTCAAGCCGGACCCGGTGGAGGACCGCTGGGGTACCTTCATCTTCCTGCGCGACACTGCCACCAACGACTGGTGGTCGGTCACCGCAGAGCCGAAACGGGCGGAGGGCGAAGAGACCAAGACGCAGTTCAGCGACGACAAGGCGGAATACTTCAAGACGGTCGGCACGCTTTCGAGCGAGGTCGAGTGCATCGTCGCGACCGAGCACGACGCCGAGGGGCGCCGGCTGACGCTGTTGAACACAGGTCCTGAGGACCGCTTCATCGAAGTCACCTCCTACATGGAGCCCGTCGTTGCGACCGATGACGTCGACAACGCGCATCCGCTCTTTGCGCGCATGTTCGTCAAGACGGAAATCGGTCGCCGTGGCGACGTGGTCCGCGTCGAGCGCAACAAGCGCACGCCGAGCGAGCCGGACATGTGCGTCGCGCATCTGATCGTCGACAATGCCGGTTCGCGCCGGACGGAGATCGAGACTGACCGACGCAACTTCATCGGCCGGGGCCGCAGCCTTCCGACGGCCGCTGCCTTCGACCCGGGCGTGCAGCTGTCCGGCACCGACGGCTTTACGCTCGATCCGATCGTGGCGCTGCGCCGTGTAGTGCGCGTGCCTGCCGGCAAGAAGGTCAAGGTGATCTTCTGGACCGTTGCTGCGCCGAACCGCGAGGAGCTCGATCGCGCGATCGATCGCTACAGGCACCCGGATGCGTTCAACCACGAGCTCATTCACGCCTGGACGCGCTCGCAGGTGCACCTGCGTCACATCGGCGTCAGCTCGCAGGAGGCCGCAAGCTTCCAGGCGCTCGGCCGCTATCTCGTCTATCCCGACATGCATCTGCGCGCGGATGCGGCGACCGTGCAGTCGGGCCTTGCCTCGCAGTCGGCGCTGTGGCCGCTCGCGATCTCCGGCGACTTCCCGATCTACGTCCTTCGCATCAATGACGAGGTGGATCTCGAGATCGCCCGCGAGGCCCTGCGTGCGCAGGAATACCTGCGCCATCGCGGGGTGCTGGCCGATCTCGTCATTCTCAACGAGAAGGCCTCTTCCTATGCGCAGGACATGCAGCACACGCTCGAGCAGATGTGCGAGAACCTGCGCATGCGCGGCCAGTCGGACGGCATGCGCCAGCACATCTTCGCCGTGCGGCGCGACCTGATGGAGGTTTCGACCTGGCAGACGCTGCTGGCCACCGCGCGCGCCGTGTTCCACGCCCGCAACGGCCGGCTTGCCGACCAGATCGAGCGCGCCGTCTCGATCTTCGCGATGCCGTCGACATCGGAGCAGCCGGAGGCGCGCCACGCGGCGCCGATGCCGACTGCCGCACGCAAGAGCGAGCCGGTGGCGCTCGACGGCGGCGAACTCGCCTTCTGGAACGGCTATGGCGGCTTCAACGTCGAGCGCCGTGAATATGTCATCAAGCTCCGGGGCGGCGAGGGAACGCCGCATCCGTGGATCAACGTGATTTCCAACGAGCGTTTCGGCTTCCATGTGGCCGCCGAGGGCGGCGCCTATACCTGGAGCCGGAACTCGCGCGACTACCAGATCACCCATTGGACGAACGACCCGGTGATCAACCGCCCCGGCGAAGCCTTCTATGTGAAGGATCGCGAGAGCGGTGCGGTGTTCGCACCGTTCGCAGGGCTGTCGCGCGATCCTTCGGTGCTGTTCGAGGCCTGGCATGGCCTCGGCTACTCGGCGTTTCGCACGGCCTCCGGCGGCCTGGAACTCGATCTTGTGCAGACCGTCGATTCCGAGCGGCCGGTCAAGTACTCGCGCCTGATCGTGCGCAATACCGGATCTGCCGAACGCAACCTGTCGGCATACGGCTATGTCGAGTGGGTGCTGGGCAATGCACCGGCGAAGACCGCCCCCTTCGTGCTCTGCAGCCAGGACGAGGAGACGGGTGCGATCCTTGCGACCAACCCCTACAGCCTCGACTTCTCCGGCCGTACCGCCTTCTTCGCGGTTAATGGCACAGTGGATGGCGTGACGACGAACCGGCGCGAGTTCATCGGCCGGGAAGGCGACATCGTCTTGCCCGCGATCCTCGCCAGCGGCGCGAAGCTATCCGGGACGATGGAGAGCAATGGCGCTCCCTGCGCAGCACTCGTATCGGACTTCACGCTTTCTGCCGGCGAGGAACGGGAGTTCCTGTTCGTGCTTGGCGACGGTGACGATGCGGATGCGGCGAGGGCGCTCGCAAAGGCGGTCCAGTCCGTCGTGTTCGACGAAGAGCTTGCGAAGGTGCGCAATTTCTGGAGCGATTTCACCGGCACGCTGCAGGTGGAGACTCCGGATCCGGCCCTCAACCTGATGATCAACACCTGGCTGCCCTATCAGAGCCTCGGCTGCCGTGTCATGGCGCGGTCGGCGTTCTACCAGGCAAGCGGTGCATTCGGTTTCCGCGACCAGTTGCAGGACACGCTGGCCTTCCTGACGCATCGCCCGGAACTTGCGCGCAAGCAGATCCTGAATGCGGCGTCGCGCCAGTTCCACGAAGGCGACGTGCAGCATTGGTGGCTGCCGGATTCGGGCGCGGGCGTGCGGACGATGATCTCCGACGACGTCGTCTGGCTCGCCTATGCGGTGACGGAATATTGCGGGTCGACGGGAGAGCACGGGATCCTCGATGAGAAGCTGACCTTCATCGAAGGTCCGCCACTTGCAGATGGCCAGCACGATGCGTTCTTCAAGCCCGGCCGATCGGTGGAGGCCATAGCTCTCTACGAACACTGCGCCCGGGCACTCGACCTGGCGATTCAGCGCACCGGCGAGAACGGGTTGCCGCTGATGCTCGGCGGCGACTGGAACGACGGCATGAACCGCGTCGGCGAAGCCGGGCGGGGAACGAGCGTCTGGCTCGGCTGGTTCCTGGCCGGGACCCTGCGGGCGTTTGCGCCGATTGCGCGCAAACGAGGCGACAAGCACCGTGCCGATGCCTGGCTTGCCCATCTGGAACGGCTCAAGGCGGCGCTGGAGAGCGCGGGCTGGGATGGCGCCTATTATCGCCGCGGATACTTCGACGACGGCAGCCCGCTCGGCGCAAACGGCGCCAGCGAATGCCGGATCGATTCGATCGCGCAGTCGTGGAGCGTGATGTCCGGCGAGGGAGACAAGGAGCGGGCGCGGCTCGCCATGGACGCGGTTCTCGCTGAACTCACCGACGAGAAGGACGGCATCATCAAGCTGTTCACGCCGCCCTTCATCGACGGCGCCCAGGATCCCGGTTACATCAAGGCCTACCCGCCGGGTGTGCGCGAGAACGGCGGGCAGTATACGCATGCAGCAACCTGGGTCGTCATGGCGCTTGCCATGCAGGGCAGGGCCGATGAAGCCTGGAAGTGCCTCGGTCTGCTCAATCCTATCAACCACGGCGCAACGCGCGAGGCGATCGAGACCTATCGCGTGGAGCCCTATGTCGTCGCGGCCGACGTCTACGGCGAGGGCAATCGCAAGGGGAGAGGCGGCTGGACCTGGTACACGGGCTCGGCCGGCTGGCTCTACCGCGCTGCGGTCGAGGGTATCCTCGGCATCCGCAAGGAGGCAGGCCGCCTGAAGGTCGATCCGGTGATGCCGAGCAGCTGGGAAGGCTTCTCGGCGGTTGTGACCCTGGATGGGGTTGCGCACGCGATCCGCGCAAATCGTTCCGGCAACGGGGAAATTGTCGTGAACATTGATGAAACTGTCATAAAGACTCCGCAAGAAGAGTATTCGCTCTAACTCGGATTCGGACATTGGGGCATTTCGGTTCCGGCACATGAGGCGGGGCCGTGATGCCCCGTTTCATGTCCAGCGTTCGGGAAGGCACGCATTGACTTGGAAGACTGAAACGGCACTGACTGCGATTGTCCCGGCAGCAAAGAGCCAGCGCGACACGCGAATTGATGTTCTGCGCGCCCTTGCGCTGATCACGATCTTCATCAATCACGTTCCCGGCAATTATCTCGAACATCTGACGCTCAAGAACTTCGGCTTTTCCGATTCGGCCGAAGCCTTCGTGCTCATTTCCGGGATTTCCGTAGGGCTCGCCTACAAGACCCGCTTCGCGGTCGGCCAGCGAATTGTCGCGAGCGCAAAAATCCTGCGACGCGCATTCACGCTCTATGTGGCGCATGTCATGACGAGCGTCGTCACCTTCGCGATCTTCGCCGGCGGCGCCTTGTGGTTCGCCCGCCCCGACCTCCTTTCGGAGATCAACCTGCGCGCCGTCGTCGATCGCACGGAGCAGGGCCTTCCGAGCATGGTGCTGCTCGGGCACCAGTTCGGCTACAACAACATCCTGTCGATGTATGCGGTGCTGATGCTGATGCTGCCGGGCATGCTCTGGATGCATGCACGCAACCCTGTCGCGCTGCTGGTTGCTTCAGGGCTGCTGTGGCTGGCGGTGGGGGTATGGAACATTGCGCCCTCGAACTTCCTCGACGATGGCTACTGGTTCCTCAATCCGTTCTCCTGGCAGTTCCTGTTTGCGATCGGCATCGTCGCCTCGTCCAAAGCAGCAACGACCGCCTGGCCATCGAAGAACGCCGTTCTGACGGGCATTTGCTGGGTCTATCTCGCCATATCGCTGGTCTGGGTGATCTTTTCCCTCTGGTCCATCGATACCTCGCTGGGGCTGCCTGCGGTATTGACGGGTTTCGACAAGACCTTCCTGTCGGCGCCGCGGCTGCTGCACGTGCTGGCGCTCGCCTATCTGGTCGCGACCATTCCGCGGATTTCCCGCCTGTTCGCCCTGCCGGCCGCTCATCCGCTGACGGCGGTCGGCCGCCATGGCCTGGCGATCTTCATCTTCGGCACCATCCTTGCCATGATCGGCCAGGTGCTGATGTTCGTGACCGGCAAAGCCCCCTGGTTCGGCACACTCTACGTGGCCTGCGGCGTCGGGCTGCTGTTTGCCTATGCGCGCTACCTCGACTGGCTTGTGGGGCTCGGCCGGGCGGGAGCGCCGAAGGCGGAAAAACAGGCGGCCTGAAGAGCGCGTCCGATCCATTGGCGCATGAGGTTGAGACCGGGCTGGCTTTATGGCGGTCGACGTTCGAATGACCGGGCCTGACCGGTGGCGCGAGGCCATCGATAACGGGCGTCCGGCCAAGCATGCCCCTAACGGAAAACGCCGCGCTGGAAATGCTCCCGCGCGGCGCTTTCGTCTGATGCTCGGCCCGTATCAGGCGGCGGTCGTATGGCTCTTGCGTACGTCCTCGTCGGTGAGGATGCCGCTTGCACGGAGCAGGGCGGCAAAGCGGCCGTTGCTCTGGCTGAGTTCGTGGAACGTGCCCATCTCGGCGATACGGCCGTGGTCGAGGAAGAGCACCTTGTCCGCCTCGCGCACCGTCGAAAGGCGGTGGGCGATGATGAAGGTCGTGCGGTTCTTGCGCAGATTGTCGATCGCGGCCTTCACGCGTGCCTCGGTCTCGACGTCCAGCGCGCTGGTCGCCTCGTCGAGGACGAGGATCGGCGCATCCTTCAGGATCGCGCGGGCGATGGCGATACGCTGGCGCTCGCCGCCCGACAGCCGGTTGCCGCGCTCGCCGACATGGGTGTCGTAGCCGTTCTGGCGCGAGCGGATGAAGTCATCGGCAGCCGCAGCCTCCGCCGCGCCCATGATCTCGTCCAGCGTCGCGCCGTCGCGGCCGAGGCGGATGTTGTCGCCGATCGAGCGGTTCAGCAGGCCGGCATCCTGGAAAACGGTGGCGATGGAGCGACGCAGCGATTTGCGCGTCACGGTGGAGATGTCGACGCCGTCGATCAGGATCTGGCCCTGGCGCGGCTCGTACACGCGCTGCAGCAGGTTCACCAGCGTGGTCTTGCCGGCGCCCGTGGGGCCGACGATCGCGACGGTCTCGCCGGCCTCCGCCGTGAACGAGACGTCACGAACGCCTTGCGTGGCATTGGCGAAATCGAAGCTGACGTCGCGGAATTCGACCTTGCCGCGCACGTCGGTGAGTTCGGCGGCATCGCTCGGCTCCTCGCGGTCCTTGACGGCGTCCTCGAGCGTGAAGAAATCCTCAAGCTTTGCGCGCGCTTCGAAGATCTGCGTGGCGAACGCCTTCATCTGGTCGAGGCGGCCGATCAGCAGCCCGGCAAAACCGATGAAGGCGATGACTTCACCGACCCGCAGTTCGCCGCGCTGGACGAGAACGGTGCCGATCACCAGGATGGTCATCATCGAGATCGTCGAAGCGATGCGGTTCAGTGCGCTGGCCAGCGCCCACCAGTCGAGGACGGGATACTGCGCGTTGATCAACTGCTGGGCGAACTGCTTCAACTGACGGGTCTCGGCCTCGATGCGGTTGTAGCTGTGCACGACCGAGACATTGCTGATCGAGTCGGAGACATGGGAAAAGACGGTGTGGTAATGCCCCTCCACCGATGCCTGGCCATCGCGGGTCTTGTTCATGACCACCTTGCCGATGATGACATAGGCGATGCCCAGAACCAGCAGCACGATGGATAGACGATAGTCCATAGCAAAGGCAGTCGGCACGAGAAGCACCAAGGCAATCGCCGTCGCCAGATGCGTGCGCATGAATTCGAGCCAGAGGCCGAACAGCGTTTCGCAGGCGCGCAGCAGCGTGTGCAAAGCATTGGAGGTGCCGCGCTGGCTGTGCCAGGAAAGCGGCATCGATATGATCCGGCCGAAGGCTTCGGTGATCAGGCTGGCGCGGCGGCCATGCGCAAGCCGGTCGGCCTCGCGGGCGACCAGGACGAAGGCGACGGTGTTGAACACGCCGAAGCCGGCCCACATCAGCAGCATGGGGGTGACGGCGCTGCTGGACGAGATGGCATCGATGATTTTGCCGAAAAGGATCGGCTCCGCAATCGTGATGACGGCGAGGACGACGTTTGCGACGACGATCGACGAGACGCGCATTCGGTAGACCGAAAGGTAGCTCAACGCCCGCGCATAAACCTGGAACAACGACACTTCAAAACCCTTTCGCGGTCCTGCATTGTGCGCCGCATCATTGTCATTCGTCCGACGCGGGCAACGCGGTAAAGTTCCACCCCGTGGACGGCGTAAGGCCGCGGCGGGGCGTTTCCAGCGATGAGGGAATGCTATTCACCTGTCGATGAATGGACGCTGAACAGTCCGTTGCCAAATCGGCTCAAATTGCTAAACGGAACTGTGACGCGTGTTTTGTTCACGACGCGCGCGTTGCGCGCAATGATATTTTCAAGCTATTACGTATAGAGGGGCCGCGTGTTCGGTCGATTTTATAATGAACATCAACCTGCTCGCCCAGTTTACGGGGTTGCTCGACGAATTATCCGAGCGTGACGAGATCGTTGCGGAATTCGAACGATTGCTCGATCTCTACGGCTTTCAATATTACGGGGTCGTGCGACAGCCAAAGCCCCATGAGGATCCGCTGAGCCTGGTTCTCGTCGGCCGGTGGCCTGACCGGTGGCCGGAAGCCTATATCCGCAAGAGATACATCGTCATTGATCCGACCATCGTCTACCTGAACCACGCCCAAGCCGGATTCCGCTGGCGGGACTCGTTCACGGCATTGCGCTCCAACCCCCATCGCAAGCGTATGGAGCGCATGATGGTGGAGGCACGCCAACATGGTCTCGAAGACGGCTATATCTTTCCGGTTCACGGTAGACGTGGGCTTTTGGGGGCCATGACGGTCGGAGGCAAGGTCGTAGACCTTCATCCCGCCGAGATGGGGCTGTTCGAGAACGTTGCCAAGAAGCTTTTCTGGAAGTTGCTCGGTATTCAGAAGCCGCAGATATCGGACGAGCTCTCAGCGGAGGTAAACCTGCATCTGACGCGTCGCGAGATGGAGGCGCTGAGCTATCTGGCGGATGGAATGACCTCGCACGAGATCGCACGCAAGCTGTCGATCTCAAACCACACCGTCGACTGGTACATGAATGGCATACAGTCGAAGCTCAAGGCGAAGAACCGCCACCACGCGGTCTCGCTGTCGTTCCGACTGGGGCTGATCTCCTGACGACGCAATTGGCGGAAAAGCACCGCTTGTGGAAATTGAACTTCCTATTTTGACTCGCTAATGTCTCTTCGCGGGTGCAGCATTCCCGCGTTCAAGTCATGAGGAGTTCGACTTGCCCATTTCCAAGATCCTTGTCGCCAACCGTTCCGAAATTGCCATCCGCGTGTTCCGCGCGGCAAACGAGTTGGGTCTCAAAACGGTTGCGATATGGGCTGAGGAGGACAAGCTGGCGCTGCATCGGTTCAAGGCGGACGAGAGCTATCAGGTCGGCCGCGGGCCGCATCTGCAAAAGGATCTCGGGCCGATCGAAAGCTATTTGTCGATCGATGAAGTGATTCGCGTGGCGAAGCTTTCGGGCGCGGACGCCATCCACCCGGGCTATGGCCTCCTGTCGGAGAGCCCCGAATTTGCCGAGGCCTGCGCTGTCGCCGGCATCACCTTCATCGGCCCGAAGCCGGAGACGATGCGCCAGCTCGGCAACAAGGTGGCGGCGCGCAACCTGGCGATCTCGATCGGCGTGCCGGTCGTGCCTGCGACCGATCCGCTGCCGGACGACATGGCGGAAGTGGCGCGGATGGCCGAGCAGATCGGCTATCCGGTGATGCTGAAGGCGTCCTGGGGCGGCGGTGGACGCGGCATGCGCGCGATCCGCGATCCGAAGGACCTGGCCCGCGAGGTGACTGAAGCCAAGCGCGAGGCGAAGGCCGCCTTCGGCAAGGACGAGGTCTATCTGGAGAAGCTCGTCGAACGCGCTCGCCACGTCGAAAGCCAGATCCTCGGCGATACGCACGGCAATGCCGTGCATCTGTTCGAGCGCGACTGCTCCATCCAGCGCCGCAACCAGAAGGTCGTCGAGCGCGCGCCGGCGCCCTACCTCACCGAGGCGCAGCGCCAGGAACTGGCCGACTATTCGCTGAAGATCGCCCGGGCGACGAACTATATCGGTGCCGGCACCGTCGAGTACCTGATGGATGCCGATACCGGAAAGTTCTACTTCATCGAGGTCAACCCGCGCATCCAGGTCGAGCACACCGTCACAGAGGAGGTGACCGGCATCGATATCGTCAAGGCGCAGATCCACATCCTCGACGGCTTTGCGATCGGCACGCCGGAATCGGGCGTGCCGGCACAGGCGGACATCCGTCTCAACGGTCACGCGCTGCAGTGCCGCATCACCACCGAGGATCCCGAGCAGAACTTCATTCCCGACTACGGGCGGATCACCGCCTATCGCGGCGCGACCGGCTTCGGCATCCGCCTCGACGGCGGCACGGCCTATTCGGGTGCGGTGATCACGCGCTTCTACGATCCGCTTTTGGAGAAGGTGACCGCCTGGGCGCCGACGCCCGAGGAGGCTATCCGGCGGATGGACCGGGCGCTGCGGGAATTCCGCATCCGAGGGGTCGCGACAAACCTGACCTTCCTTGAAGCGATCATCGGGCACCAGAAGTTCCAGGACAACAGCTATACGACCCGCTTCATCGATTCGACGCCGGAACTCTTCGCCCAGGTCAAGCGCCAGGACCGCGCGACGAAGCTCCTGACCTATCTCGCCGACGTCACGGTCAACGGTCACCCGGAGGCGAAGGGCCGGCCGAAGCCGTCCGACGACATCGCCCCGCCGGTCGTGCCCTACTCGGAAGGACCGATCGCTGCGGGTACCAAGCAAAAGCTCGACGAACTCGGGCCGCAGAAGTTTGCCGAATGGATCCGCGGACAGAAGCAGGTGCTTCTCACGGACACGACCATGCGCGACGGGCACCAGTCGCTGCTGGCGACGCGCATGCGTACCTACGACATCGCCCGCATCGCCGAGACCTATGCGCGGACCCTGCCGCAGTTGTTCTCGCTGGAATGCTGGGGCGGGGCGACTTTCGACGTCTCCATGCGGTTCCTGACCGAGGATCCCTGGGAACGGCTTGCCATGATCCGCGAGGGTGCGCCGAACCTGCTCCTGCAGATGCTTCTGCGAGGGGCCAACGGCGTCGGCTACAAGAACTACCCGGACAACGTGGTGAAGTATTTCGTCCGCCAGGCGGCAAGGGGCGGCATCGACGTCTTCCGCGTGTTCGACTGCCTGAACTGGGTCGAGAACATGCGCGTGTCGATGGACGCGGTTGCCGAAGAGAGCAAGATCTGCGAGGCGGCGATCTGCTATACGGGCGACATCCTCAACGCCGCCCGGCCGAAGTACGACCTGAAGTACTATGCCGCACTTGCTTCCGAGCTGGAACGGGCCGGGGCGCACATGATCGCAGTCAAGGACATGGCGGGACTTCTCAAGCCTGCCGCTGCCCGCGTGCTGTTCAAGGCGCTGCGCGAGGCGACCGACCTGCCGATTCACTTTCACACCCATGACACCTCAGGCATCGCGGCTGCCACCGTGCTCGCCGCCGTCGAGAGCGGCGTTGACGTCGTCGATGCGGCGATGGACGCGCTGTCGGGCAACACCTCGCAGCCCTGCCTCGGCTCGATCGTCGAGGCGTTGCGCGGTTCCGATCGCGATCCGGGGCTCGACCCGGAATGGATCCGCCGCATCTCCTTCTACTGGGAGGCGGTGCGTCATCAGTACGCCGCCTTCGAGAGCGACCTGAAGGGACCGGCATCGGAGGTCTATCTGCACGAGATGCCGGGCGGCCAGTTCACCAACCTCAAGGAACAGGCGCGCTCGCTGGGGCTGGAAACGCGCTGGCACGAGGTGGCGCAGGCCTATGCCGACGCCAACCGCATGTTCGGCGACATCGTCAAGGTAACCCCGTCGTCGAAGGTGGTCGGCGACATGGCGCTGATGATGGTGAGCCAGGATCTGACGGTCGCCGACGTCGAGAACCCGGACAAGGACGTGTCCTTCCCCGAATCGGTCGTCTCGATGCTCAGGGGCGACCTCGGCCAGCCTCCCGGCGGATGGCCGAAGGGGCTGCAGGAGAAGGTGCTGAAGGGCGAGGCGTCTTACACCGCCGTGCCCGGTTCGCTGCTGCCGCCGGCCGATCTCGAAGCCGAGCGCAAGGCGATCGAGACGAAGCTGGAGCGCAAGGTCGACGATTTCGAGTTCGCCTCCTACCTGATGTACCCCAAGGTGTTCACCGACTATGCGCAGGCGCACGAGACGTACGGCCCCGTCAGCGTGCTGCCGACGCATGCCTATTTCTACGGCATTGCCGCGGGCGAGGAACTGTTCGCCGACATCGAGAAGGGCAAGACGCTGGTCGTACTCAACCAGGCGCAGAGCGAGGCTGACGACAAGGGCATGGTCAAGGTGTTCTTCGAGCTCAACGGCCAGCCGCGCCCCATCAAGGTGCCGGACCGAAACCGCGGGGCTTCCAGCGCCATCCGCCGCAAGGCGGAGGTCGGCAACTCCGCCCATCTCGGTGCGCCGATGCCCGGCGTCGTCTCGACCGTTGCGGTCGCGGCGGGACAGGCGGTCAAGGCCGGCGACGTTCTGCTCTCCATCGAAGCGATGAAGATGGAGACGGCCCTGCATGCCGAGAAGGACGGTACCATCGCCGAGGTGCTGGTGCGCGCCGGCGATCAGATCGACGCAAAGGACCTCCTTATCGTCTTCGGCTGAAGGCGGTTCTCCGCCGGCCGATCGGGGCCGCGTTCCGAAATGCACAATCCCTCCGAAAGAGGGATTGTGCCCCAGTGGCCCTGGCTGCGATGCTCGCTTGCGGAGTTGTAGCCATTTTTCAATCGGGCGAGCAGCCGGCCTGGCCGCCGCCAAAGCCTTGTCTGATCGTCCCGTGATAGTTGCAACAATGTCCTATGCCATTCGCACCGCCGAAGCCGGCGATGTTCCCGCCATTGCCGAGATCTACCGGGAGTCCGTTCTGCACGGCGTCGCCTCCTATGAGATCGAGCCGCCGACGCTGGAGGAGATGCACAACCGCTTTTCGGCGATCACGGCGGCGGGATACCCTTATATCGCTGCCGTCGACATGGGCGGGACCGTCCTTGGCTACGCCTATGCATCCGCGTTCCGCACCCGTCCGGCCTATCGCTGGCTGGTGGAGGACTCGATCTACCTCGCGCCGGAAGCGAGGGGCCGCGGCATCGGCGGGGCACTGCTCTCCGAACTGATCACACGCTGCACGGTCCTCGGTTTCCGGCAGATGGTGGCGGTCATCGGCGGGGCGCATCCGGCTTCCGTGGCGGTTCACCGCGCAGCGGGTTTCGATCATGGGGGGCTGATGAAGGCGACGGGCTTCAAGCACGGCCGCTGGCTCGACACCACAATCATGCAGCGGGCGCTTGGCGAGGGGGCGGGCACCGATCCGGAGCCTGACGTTCCTTTGACGGGTGCCAAGAGCTGAAGGCACGGACGCCCGGCGCAATGCGCGGTAATCGCGAAACTTGGCAAGCGGGCGTGAAGGCCGTATCCATCGGGCCGAACGCCGCCGGAACGGCCTTTGGATGGAAATGATGAAGATCGACGCGCAACTGAGCTTCGTGAAGGTGGCCGAGGATTGCGGCATCGTGCGCGACGCACCGCTGCCGCCGGAGTTCAGGGACAAGACCTACAACGCCCTTTATGACTTCGAGACACTGTTTTACGATGTCTACCGGTGCGGGAAGTACACCGTTCTCCAGGGGCCGCCCTTGTTCAACTTCCAGGACCATTTGGAGGAGACGGAATTTTACGCCGATTTCACCAGGAGCGGTGGCGTCTTCATCGACAGGTCGTCCGGGGTGGAGTTCTGGCTGAAGGGCGATCGGCCCGATATCACGATCGACGGTTGCCTCGGCCGGGTGACGGCGAGTGTGCAGCCGGATCTCAGTCAGGTCTTTCGGAAGAAGCGCGTTCTCTTCACCCTGTCCAAGGACAACGACGTGCAGTGGATCAAGGACTGGGTGCAGTTCCATGTCCGCATTCACGGCGCAGATGCCGTACTGCTCTATGACAATGCGTCCACCTCCTACGCCGCGCGGGAACTCGAAGCTGAGCTCAGGCGGACCTTTCCCGGCATCACCGTCTGTGTCGTAAACTGGAACTTCAAGTTCGGCCCGCGTGTCTGGCGCCGGCGCGATGCGAGCGGCAACGAGGTGCGGATCAGCTCGAAGTTTTGCCAGGCGGGCGCCCTCCAGCATGCCCGTTTCCGTTTTCTGCAAAAGGCCAAAAGCGTTCTCAACTGCGACATCGACGAACTGGTGCTCCCGTCGGGTGCGGGTGGGTCGGTCTTTCGGGCGGCGGAAACTTCGCTGCTGGGCGCCGTTCATTTCCGAGGCAGGTGGATTGGTGACGCCGGCGCCGGGCGTGGCGAACAGGTCCCGCGCCACGCGGATTTTGCCAGCTATGATGCCGGTGACAAGGTCGGTTGCCCGCAGAAATGGGCCGTCGTGCCGTGGCGATGCACCAGAGCGATGACGTGGTCCGCTCACCGGGTAAAGGGGCTGGAGAACTACTTCACCCGTTCAAGCCGCGTCGCCTACGGTCACTTCAGCGAAATCACAACGAACTGGAAATACAACAGGACCGCAAAAAAAGCGCCGGCGGATATCTCCCGTTATCAGCTGGACGATGCGCTGCTGCGCGCGATGCGAACGGCTGGTCTTCACGGTGCTCTGCTGCCGGCGTGAGTTCGCCTGCGACGATCGTTACGTTTCGACCAGCTTCAGGACCTTGTCGAAAACCTTGAGCACCTGCTGCAACTCGCGGCCCCGCTTGAGGATCACGCCATGGGTGTTGACGACGCTGTAGGCGCCCTGCCTGGTGGCGAGCTTCGGGTTCTTCTCGACGCGGTAGAGCGGCATTTCGCCCGAGCGCTTGAAAATCGAAAAAACCGCCTTCTCGGGGCTGTGGTCGATCGCGTAGTCACGCCACGCGCCCTCCCCGACCATGCGCCCATAGATCCTCAGGATCAGGTCCAGTTCCTTGCGGTGGAAGGTGACCGGAAGCGGGTCCTTGTTGCTGCGATATTCCCGGAGATCGACGACCACGTTCGACCTCTGGGCGGCAGCTTCTCCCGGCGGCAAATCCGGCTGGTCTGTCATCGATTCTCCGCACTTCGTCGATGTCATTTCGATGACAGTGTGCCCTAGCTGGACGGAAATGCAAGCATGGAGACCCGCCGACTGGCGGCGGGACGGCGGCGATTCGCTGCAACGCTCCAATATTCCGGCGTAATTTTTTCGCTGACGATCGCAGCGATTCGCAAAGCGATTTTGGGCGCTTCGGGGAAGGTGTGCATTGTCGAAACAGGCCGGCTGTGCCGTTGTTAACCACTACGGCACGGCAAAAACCGAACTTGCCCCATTTCAGACAAAACCGCGCCCCATTTTTCAGAGAAAGTTTCGTCGCTGTCCCGCAGCCGACCGCTTTGCATGTGCGGGAAATCGGTCGGCCTCAGGGGATATGCGTCGAAGCTGATCCTGTATTCCGTTGCCGGATGCTTCGTCAAGGTCCGGCCCGGCGTGTCTTCGAACCCTCAAGCCCCAGCCCCTCGAAGATCCCGGTCCGGACCCCCTCATCCTCAAAAACTCACTTTCGATTGGCCGTCTGCGGCAGTGTTGGCGTAATGACGGTCGCCCCTAGAATGGCACCCGGCGTGTCTGCCGCTTTCATCCGCTGCAGGAGGATGGCGCATCCCCCCGTGCCCTTCTGATGCAGGATGCTCGCGGGCAGTACCAGGGTCGACGCCTTGCCTTCCCACATGCCGATCGTTTCCATGTCGGTTACGGCGTGCCAGTAGGAAATTCGCCTTCCGCGATTCTCGCCTTCCTTGATATCCACCGACTGCGGGTCGTTGAAGTAGGCGACCATCACATTGGCCTTGCCGTGGCCGCTGCCGAGGCGGATGCGGATTTCGTCCTGAACGATGTCTGCGGATACATCCACCGACAGCCCGCGCCCCTGCGTGCTCAGGATCTCGATCTGGTTGCGGATCTGCCTCAGTTCGCCGCCATTGACGTGCTCGCGTCCGTTGATCACCGCCTGAGGCGTGTAGACGCTGCTGCGGCCGAACATGCGCGCATAGGAATACTGGCGCTCCGTGTTCTCCTTGGTGGAGAACGTGTCGGCCCAGCCGAGATAGTTCCAGTAGTCGACGTGATAGGCCAAGGCGACGACGTCGCCGTCGCGGATCAACGTCTCCAGCGCCTGGTCGGCCTTGGGACAGGACGAGCATCCCTGGCTGGTGAACAATTCGACGATGCCCTTCGGCTGCTTCAGTTCCTGTGCCAGCGCGCCGACGGCCGACGGCAGGGCCGCCAGCAGGCTCGCAACACAACCTATGATGAGCAGTCTGGGCATGTGTCGTTCCAGGAAATTCAGGCGAGGCACCTGTTGTCGGCAATCGTCTTACCCGCTCGGACAGTCAACAGGAAGTCACGATGGAGTGAGACTCAAGGTGCCGGAAGTATGTCTCAAAAAGAAATGCCGGGGCAACCGCCCCGGCATCTTGTCGATCGGTCATCCCGTCGAAATCAGGCAGCGAGATCGCGCAGAACGGTCTGCAGGATGCCGCCATTGTTCATGTAGGTGACCTCGTCGAGCGTGTCGATGCGGCAGAGGAGCGGAACCTCCTTCACCGTGCCGTCGGAGTAGGTGATCTTGGCGATCTTCTTCTCGCGCGGCTTGATTTCGCCCTCAAGGCCTTCGATCTCGACCAGTTCGTCGCCCTTCAAGTCAAGGCTCGCCCAGGTCGTGCCTTCCTCGAAGACGAAAGGCACGACGCCCATGCCGACCAGGTTCGAGCGGTGAATGCGCTCAAAGGACTGGGCGATCACGGCCTTGACGCCGAGCAGGTTGGTGCCCTTGGCCGCCCAGTCGCGCGAGGAGCCGTTGCCGTATTCGACGCCGGCGAAGATGACGAGCGGAACGCCCTCGTCCTTGTACTTCATGGCGGCGTCGTAGATCGACATCTCTTCCTTGGAAGGATAGTGGATGGTGTAGCCACCTTCCTTGCCATTCGGGCCGAGCATGTGGTTGCGGATGCGGATGTTGGCAAACGTGCCGCGCATCATCACCTCATGGTTGCCGCGACGGGTGCCGTACTGGTTGAAGTCAGCGACCTGCACGCCATTGTCGAGCAGGTAGGCCCCGGCCGGGGAAGCGGCCTTGATGGAGCCCGCCGGCGAAATGTGGTCGGTGGTGATCTTGTCGCCGAAGAGGCCGAGGACGCGCGCGCCCTTGATGTTCTTGAGGCCCGTGCCCTTCTTGCCCATGCCGACGAAGTAGGGCGGGTTCTGCACGTAGGTCGACTTGTCGTCCCAGGCGTAGGTCTGGCCCGCCGGTACCTGAACCGCCTGCCAGTTGGCATCGCCCTTGAACACGTCTGCGTATTTCGACGCGTAGAGCTCGCGGGTCACGTACTTCAGGATGAATTCCTGGATCTCGTGCGACGTCGGCCAGATGTCCTTGAGGTAGACCGGCTTGCCGTCCTTGTCCTCGCCGATCGGCTCCTTGGTCAGGTCCTTCTGGACCGTGCCGGCCAGCGCATAGGCGACGACCAGCGGCGGGGAGGCCAGGTAGTTGGCCTGGACGTCCGGCGAGATGCGGCCTTCGAAGTTGCGGTTGCCCGACAGGACGCCGGCGGTGATCAGGCCCTTGTCGTTGATCGTCTTGGAGATCGGTGCCGGCAGCGGGCCGGAATTGCCGATGCAGGTCGTGCAGCCGAAGCCGACGAGGTTGAAACCGAGCGTATCGAGGTCCTTCTGCAGGCCGGACTTGGCGAGGTACTCGCCGACCACCTGCGATCCCGGTGCCAGCGAGGTCTTGACCCACGGCTTGGTCTTCAGGCCCTTGGCGACGGCGTTGCGGGCAAGGAGGCCGGCAGCGATCAGGACGCTCGGGTTGGAGGTGTTCGTGCACGAGGTGATCGCAGCGATCGCGACGTCACCATGGCCGAGATCGAAGTCGGTCCCTTCGACCGCGTAGCGGTTCGAAAGCTGGCCCGGCTTCTTGTAGTCGCCTTCGAGCGCGGTCGCGAAGTTCGGTGCGATCGTCTCAAGCGGCAGGCGGCCTTCCGGACGCTTCGGGCCGGCCATCGACGGCACGACGTCGCCGAGGTCGAGTTCGAGCGTGTCGGTGAAGACGAGGTCGGAGCCGTCGCCCTCACGCCACATGCCCTGCGCCTTGGAATAGGCCTCGACGAGCGCGATGCGGCTCTCTTCGCGGCCGGACATGGTGAGGTAGTTGACGGTCTCGCCGTCGACCGGGAAGAAGCCGCAGGTGGCGCCGTATTCCGGGCCCATGTTGCCGATGGTTGCGCGGTCGGCGAGCGTCATGTTGTCGAGGCCGGGGCCGAAGAATTCGACGAACTTGGAGACGACGCCCTTCTTGCGCAGCATTTGCACGACGGTGAGCACGAGGTCGGTGGCGGTGACCCCTTCCTTCAGCTTGCCGGTCAGCTTGAAGCCGATGACTTCCGGCAGCAGCATGGAGACCGGCTGGCCGAGCATGGCAGCTTCCGCCTCGATGCCGCCGACGCCCCAGCCGAGAACGCCGAGGCCGTTGATCATCGTGGTGTGGCTGTCGGTGCCGACGCAGGTGTCGGGATAGGCGATCGTCTCGCCGTCCTCTTCCTTGGTCCAGACGGTCTGGCCGAGATATTCGAGGTTGACCTGGTGGCAGATGCCCGTGCCCGGGGGAACGACGCGAAAATTCTTGAACGCCTGCTGACCCCACTTCAGGAAGCGGTAGCGCTCGCCGTTGCGCTCGTATTCGAGCTCGACGTTGCGGGCAAACGCGGTTGCCGTGCCGAATTCGTCGACGATGACGGAGTGGTCGATGACGAGGTCGACGGGGACGAGCGGGTTGATCTTCTCCGGATCGCCGCCGAGCGCCTTTATGCCGTCACGCATGGCGGCGAGGTCGACGACGGCGGGAACGCCGGTGAAGTCCTGCATCAGAACGCGGGCCGGGCGATAGGCGATCTCGCTCTCAGTCAGGCCCTTGTTCGTCAGCCAGGCGGCGACGCTTTCAATGTCCTTCTTCGTGACCGAGCGGCCATCCTCGTTGCGCAGCAGGTTCTCGAGCAGAACCTTCATCGAATAGGGAAGCTTCGAGACGCCGGCGAGGCCGTTGGCTTCGGCCTTGGGGAGGCTGTAGTAAACGTAGTCGACATCGCCGACCTTGAGCGTCGAGCGACAGTTGAAGCTGTCTAGGGATTTGGACACTTTGTACCCCGTTCCGTCTGGTCGCCAAAAGCTGACGTACGAACGCCCGTGCGCCTGGGAGGCGCGAAATGGGATGCGGGTGCGGCCATTTCCGCTGTCCGTACGCGGAAATCATTCCGGGTTCGGCGCTTGGATGAAAATCACGCCGACCGCTGGCGTGTTGCCGGCCTTATAGATAATTTCTAAGGAACGATCCAGAGCGCCGATGTATGGATCGGGAGAATTTTTTTGCAGTGCGACCAAGGTCGTAAAGGGAAAGTGAAAGCCGATGCGCCTCGTTGCCGAGGGCCTGAGTGCGAAACGGGGCGAAGACCTGATCTTCCGGGATGTATCCTTTGATATCGGTGCCGGCGAGGCGCTGGTGGTGAAGGGGCCGAACGGGTCCGGCAAGTCGACCCTCCTGCGGGTGGTCGCCGACCTGCTGCCGCGCGAATCGGGCAAGATCAGGCTTGCCGGCGGCGAGACGCAGGGCTTCGACAGCGTTGCCGGCGCCTGTCACTATCTCGGCCATCGCAACGCGATGAAGCGGGAACTGACGGTCGAGGAGAACCTACGCTTCTGGAAGGCCTTTTTCGGTGATTCGCGTGGGGGTACAGGCGTCGCGATCGACGAGGCGGCGGATGCCGTCGGCCTCGGTGGGATCCTGCACCTGCCCTTCGGCTATCTCTCTGCCGGCCAGCAGCGACGCATGGCCATGGCGAAGCTGCTCGTCGCCTGGCGGCCGGTCTGGATCCTCGACGAGCCGACCGCGGCGCTGGACGCGTCCGCCGAGGCGATGTTCGCGGGGCTGGTCAAGGCGCATCTCTCCCGCGGCGGGCTGGCGCTGGCTGCGACGCACCAGCCGCTGGGCCTGGGGGCGGTGAGCGAACTGCAGATGGGCGGTTTTGCCGCCATTTTTGCGGAGGCCTGGGTGTGACGACTGTCGCGATTGGCACATCGGCCGGCAATCGGAATTTGCTCCTCGCCCCAACCCTAACCCAGTCCCCGCAGGCGGGGAGAGGGAGTGGATGCGTTGGCGGCAGTCGCGCTTCCCCCGGCTCGCGGGAAGAAGGTGCCGGCAGGCGGATGAGGTGCGGCTGCGGTCCTATGCCCGCGCGTGGAAGGACGTGGGCATGACCGCGCTTCTTCTCCGCGATCTCAAGCTCTCTGTTCGCGCCGGGGGCGGCGCGATGATCGGGGTATTGTTCTTCATGACGGTGGTGGCCGTCATTCCGTTCGGCGTCGGCCCCGACCTCAACCTGCTCGCCCGCATCGGCCCGGCGATCCTCTGGATCGGGGCACTGCTCGCCGCCCTTCTCGGGCTCGACCGGCTGTTCCAGGCAGAACGCGAGGACGGCTCGCTCGACCTGCTTTTGATGCAGGAGACGCCGTTGGTGCTGACGGTGCTGGTGAAGTGCCTGGCCCACTGGCTCGCGACCGGCCTGCCGCTGGTGCTCGCCTCGCCGCTCTTGTCGCTGTTCATGAACATGGACGTGTCGGCGATCGGTGCGACGATGCTGACGCTGCTCGTCGGTACGCCCGCGATTACCTTCATCGGAGCTGCGGGGGCGGCGATCGCCGTCGCCCTGCCGCGCGGTGGGCTGCTGGTTTCGATCCTCGTGCTGCCGCTGGCGATCCCCGTGCTGATCTTCGGTGTCAGCGCCGTCTACGCCGCCATTCAGGAGCCGGCGCCGTTCCTGCCGCCGTTCCTGTTTTTGACCGCGTTGACGCTGGTCTTCGCCGTGATCGGTCCGGTTGCCGCGGCCGCGGCGCTTCGAGCGTCCACCGATTGACGCAAATGTGATTGATTCCGGTCAATTGAAGCCTGGCAGGGAACGCGGTAAACAAGGCGCATGAACGAACAGAGCCTGGCCATACGCAAGTTTTCCGACCTCGCCAACCCGACGCGGTTCCTGGCGCTGAGCGGCGCCGTCTGGCCGTGGATGGCGGCGGCAACCGCGCTGTTTTTCGCCGTCGGCCTCTATCTCTGTTTTGCCACCGTCGGCGACTACCAGCAGGGCGAGACGGTCAGGATCATGTATGTGCACGTGCCGGCGGCCTGGCTGTCGATGATGTGCTATTCGGTGATGGCGATCTCCGCACTCGGCACACTCGTCTGGCGGCACCCGCTGGCCGACGTCTCGGCAAAGACCGCAGCACCGATCGGCGCCTGTTTCACCTTCATCGCACTCGTTACCGGTTCGCTCTGGGGCAAGCCGATGTGGGGCACCTGGTGGGTGTGGGACGCGCGGCTGACCTCGGTCTTCGTGCTCTTTCTGATGTATCTCGGACTGATTGCGCTGAACCGCGCCGTCGACGACCCGGCGCGCGCGGCAAAGGTCGGCGCCATCCTGATCCTGGTCGGCTTCGTCAACATCCCGATCATCAAGTTCTCGGTCGACTGGTGGAACACGCTCCACCAGCCGGCGAGCGTGATCCGGCTCGACGGCCCGGCGATCGATCCGGAATTCCTGCGGCCGCTACTGGTGATGGCGATCGCCTTCACGCTGCTTTTCTTCACGCTGCACGTTCTGGCGATGCGCAACGAGATCCTGCGCCGCCGCGTCGCCACGCTACGGCGCCTTGCGGCGCGCTCCGCCGGTCGCGGGGCGTCCGGACCAGCTACGGCCGGCCGCGGGGAGGGGCATCCATGACCCATCTCGGCTATGTCGCAGTCGCCTATGCGGCGACCTTCCTGACCGTTGCTGGCCTTGTTCTCTGGGTCTGGCTCGACGGACGCGCGCGAAGGCGGGATTTGGCCATTCTGGAAGCTGCCGGCATTCGCAGACGCTCGGCCGGAGAGGCGCAATGAGCATGCCTGCTCAGGACAAGCCGGCCGGTTCGCGCACGCGGGTGCTTCTGGCGCTTCTGCCACTCATGATTTTCGCCACACTGGCGGCGATCTTCTTTTTCCAGCTGCGTTCGGGACGGGACGTGTCGGAAATTCCCTCGGCGCTTATCGGCACGCAGGCGCCGTTCCGCGACCTGGAGCCGCTCGCCGGTGCCATGCGCGACGGCGTTCCGGTGCCGGCGCTGACGGCGGAAGCGGCAAAGGGCAAGCTGACCCTCGTCAACTTCTGGGCATCCTGGTGCGTGCCCTGCCGGCAGGAACACCCCGTGATCATGGCGCTGGCGCAGGATCCGCGGCTGACGGTGCTGGGCGTCAACTACAAGGACGGCAACGAGAACGCGTTGCGATTCCTCGGCGAACTCGGCAATCCCTTTGCGGCGATCGGGCTCGATCCGAACGGCAAGATGGCAATCGACTTCGGCGTCTACGGGATCCCGGAATCCTATCTCGTCGGTCCAGATGGCACGATCCTCTACAAGAAGGTCGGCCCGTTCGACGAGGATAGCCTGAAAAACGGGCTCATGCCGGCGATCGAAAAGGCGCTGGGCCAGCCGGCACCGGCCGGCTGAGCGATTTTCCAACGTCTTCGCGGTCCGGCGGTCATGCCCGGCGCCAGCCGGCAAGCCCGGGCGCTGCATGCCAGATCGCCTGTACGGCAAAGCCCATGAACAGCAGGCCGGACATGCGTACGATCGCAAGCTCATGGCGCTTGTAGAAACGGCGGACGATCGATGCGCCGATGATCGCGATCAGGATGATGTCGGCGATCAGGAAGCCGAAGAAGGAGACGGCTAGCAGCATCGGCAATGCCGAAAAATCCAGCGCATTCGAGGAGCTGGCGAGCAGGGCGGTAAACGTCGCCAGCGCGACCGGGTAGCCCTTGGGGTTGGTCAGTCCGAAAATCAGCCCGCGCCGCAGCGGTCGCTCCACGGCCAGCAGCGGCTTGTCCGTGCCGCGCGGCTTTGCCCGCAGCGCCGTCCATCCGATCCAGGCGAGATACAGGCCGCAAAGCAGGCCCAGCACGTCGAAGACCAGGGTGCCGACGGTCTTTGCGCCGACGATCGCCACAAGTGCAAGCGTCGACCAGACGAGATCGCCTGCGAGATGGCCGCCCATGAACATGGCGCCCGCCTTCCTGCCCTGGCCGGCGCCGATGCCGAGCAGCGCCAGGAAGGCCGGCCCGGGTATGAGCACGTAGAACAGAGCGGCCAGAAAGGCGCCGAAGAGCATGGATCCGGTCATGGGAAACTCCGCGAGGAAAGACCCGATCTGATCCTGCAATCGATCGTCCGTCAAGCGAGAAGCCGTTCGCGCCGAGGTGCCGCACTCAGTTCATCCCCATCACGTTCAAATCAAACATTGCAGGCGATTGGCTCCGGTCTCGCCCGCTGGATGCGGGTTGCTTTCCGCTGCGTGCGGTATGTAAGTGGGAAAGCACGGGCCCGAGGTTTTCGGGAACGCCAGGGAAGTTCGATGACGCCGATGAAGATGACCGAGCGCCGCACCACCCTGATCGGCGCGCTGATGACTGCGCTTGGTCCGGTTTCGATGGCGCTGTATACGCCGGCCATGCCGACCCTCGTGCGTGCGTTCGAGACGAGCGACGCCACGATCAAGCTGACGTTGTCGCTCTATTTCGGCGGCTTTGCCTTCGCCCAGCTCGTTGCCGGTCCTCTCGCCGACGCCTTCGGCAGGCGCGCAGCGACCATCCTGTTCCTGACGATCTATCTGGCAGGCAGCGTGATCGCCGCATTTGCCCCGAGCGTCGAATGGCTGCTGGCGGGCCGGCTGATCCAGGGCATCGGGGCATCCGTCGGCGTGACGGTGTCCCGGGCGATCGTGCGCGACCAGTTCGTCGGCAACGAGGCCGCCCGCATCATGAACATGATCGGCATCATGCTGGCGGTCGCGCCGGCGACGGCGCCGACACTCGGTGGCCTTGCGCTCGCCGCGTTCGGCTGGACCTCGGTCTTCTTCCTGATGGTCGGCTTCGGCATCGTCGCCTGCCTGGTCGCCATTCTGTTCCTGCGCGAGACGGTCGTTCCCGATCCCCGCCGCGCCGCACCCGGACCGCTGTTGCAGGCCTATCTCGAGCTTGCGCGCGACGCCCGGTTTGTTTCCGCCGCATTCGTCATGGGCGGGGCCATCGGCGCGCTCTACGCACAGGCGACCATGCTGCCCTTCATCCTGATCGGCGAGGCGGGGCTGACCCCGACGCAGTTCGGCTTGAGCATGATCATGCAATCGGGGTCCTATTTCCTCGGTTCCGTCGCGCTTCGACACTTCTCGCGTCGGCGCGAGGGACTGGCGGCGGTCAAGGTCGGGCTGGTCTTCATCGGGCTCGGCGCAGCGATGATGACGGGATCGTCCTTCTTCCTGCATCCGAGCTTCTGGACGATCATGGTGCCGGTCGCGATCTATACGATCGGCATCGCCTTCGTAGGGCCGCAGATGACCACGGCCGGTATGTTTCCCTTCCCGCATATCGCTGGCTCAGCCTCCGCCCTGATGGGCTTCATCCAGATGGGTTTCGGCCTGCTCGGCGGCATCACCGCGGCTACGATCGGGGTGCCCGTCGTCGCCTTTGGCGTCGTCGTCCCCTTCATGGGAGCGGTCGCCATCCTTTCCTTCCTATGCTTCGTTTCGGCAGCGGAGCGCGCGGGTCCCGTTCGGTAGCGCAGAAAAAACCCGCCGAAGCTGCCTCCGGCGGGTTCATATTCGCTCAGGAGCGTGACAGGCGCGTCAGGCCTTGCGGTTGCGGGCCGCCAGCGTGCGCAGGCGCAGCGCATTGAGCTTGATGAAGCCGGCCGCGTCCTTCTGGTCGTAGGCGCCCTGGTCGTCCTCAAAGGTGACGAGCTGGTCGGAATAGAGCGACTTTTCCGATTCGCGGCCGATGACCATGACATTGCCCTTGTAGAGCTTCAGCGTCACTTCGCCTTCGACATGCTCCTGGCTCTTGTCGATCAGTGCCTGTAGCATCTCCCGCTCCGGCGAGAACCAGAAGCCGTAGTAGATCAGCTCCGCATAGCGCGGCATCAGCTCGTCCTTGAGGTGCGCGGCACCACGGTCGAGTGTGATCGATTCGATCGCCCGGTGCGCGGCCAGCAGGATCGTGCCGCCGGGGGTCTCGTAGACGCCGCGCGACTTCATGCCGACGAAGCGGTTTTCCACGAGGTCGAGACGACCGATGCCGTTGTCGCGGCCGTAATTGTTGAGAGTCGCCAGCAACGTTGCCGGCGACATGCGCACGCCGTTGATCGAGACCGCATCGCCACGCTCGAAGCCGACCTTGATGACCGTCGCCTGGTCGGGGGCGCTTTCCGGCGAAATCGTGCGCATGTGCACGTATTCGGGCGCCTCGACGGCCGGGTCTTCCAGAACCTTGCCCTCGGAGGAGGAGTGCAGCAGGTTGGCGTCGACGGAGAACGGCGCTTCGCCTTTCTTGTCCTTGGCGACCGGGATCTGGTGCTGTTCGGCAAACTCGAGCAGATGCGTGCGGCTCTTGAAAGCCCAGTCGCGCCACGGCGCGATGATCTTGATGTCAGGGTTCAGCGCATAGGCCGACAGCTCGAAGCGAACCTGATCATTGCCCTTGCCGGTCGCGCCATGGGCGATTGCGTCGGCGCCGGTCTTCTTGGCGATCTCGATCAGGTGCTTGGAGATCAGCGGACGGGCGATCGAGGTGCCGAGCAGGTAGACGCCTTCGTAGACGGCATTGGCGCGGAACATCGGGAAGACGAAATCGCGCACGAATTCCTCGCGCACGTCCTCGATGAAGATCTCCTTGATGCCGAGCATCTCCGCCTTCTTGCGGGCAGGCTCCAGCTCTTCGCCCTGGCCGAGGTCGGCGGTAAAGGTGACGACTTCAGCACCGAGCTCGGTCTGCAGCCACTTCAGGATGATGGAGGTGTCCAGGCCGCCCGAATAGGCGAGGACGACTTTCTTGACGTCTTTGGGAAGTGCCATGTCAATGTGATCCGTACGCATGGGCGACCGGAAGCCGCCGGTTCTTCGAGAAATTCGGGGCACTCTTAGCGAGTTTTGCGGCCGGCGCAAGGTTTCGCCGCGGCGCCGCAGAAGCCGATTGCGCCTCAGGCGAGGTCGAGGCCCATCTGCCAGAAATCGGCTTCCAGCCGGGTCGCACCGCGAAAGACGCCTGAGAGAGTGTCGATGCGCGCATCATCTACCCGTGAAAGCATGTTGTCGAGCCAATCGACCTCGGCTTTGACGAGGGATTGGTATTCCGTCCCCGCATACATCTCGATCCAGCTGCGGTAGGGATTGCCCTCAAGCCGCGTGAAGGGTTGCTCCATGATCCAGCGT
The DNA here is from genome assembly GCF_013378445.1 of Mycoplana rhizolycopersici. Taxonomy (GTDB): domain Bacteria; phylum Pseudomonadota; class Alphaproteobacteria; order Rhizobiales; family Rhizobiaceae; genus Mycoplana; species Mycoplana rhizolycopersici. Next base: position 291,226 of record NZ_JABXYK010000001.1, on the reverse strand, counting down.
GCGATGTCGCCATAGCCGACGATGCAGGGAGCAAGCGCGACATGCAGGTCGAGCAGGTCGCCGCTCATTCCGGCGTCGAGCACGTAGCGCGTATAGGCCATGGTCGCGCGCGATTCAGGCAATGTCTCCAGATCTTTTTCTCCGATACCCCAGTTCGCGCAGAAAGAGACATGAAGCCCGATCTCGACATCGACGATCGCCTTGAGGCTCGCAAGCCCCTGGCGGATCTCGGACAGGTTCCGGCTCTTGTAGACGGCAAGTCCCCAGGCTCGGGCGAACTGGATGAGGAACAGGTAGTCCTGCTTCAGGTAATGGCGGAACGCTTCCTGGCGAAGCGTGCCGTCGGCGAGAGCGCGTACGAACGCATGTTCGCAATAGGACTTCCATTCGCCAGTGTTGCGGGCCTTGAGGGTTTCGAAATTTGCCAAAGGGGGTCTCCATTTTTCTCGCGACCAAGGCAGCAAAAAGCGGCCATTGGCCGACGACGGCAAGGGAGGTATAAGCAAGGCATTCATCCTTGGGAACCGATCATGGAATATCTGCCCTCGCTGGCGACGTTCATCGCCTTCACCGCTGCAAGCCTTCTTCTGGCGGCAACGCCGGGACCCGACATGACGCTTTCGATCAGTCGGGCCCTGTCGCAGGGCCGCGGGCCGGCGCTCTGGGTGGTGTTCGGCACCAGCATGGGCATCGTCGTGCACACGCTGCTCGTCGCCTTCGGCATCTCGGCGCTGATCACCGCATCGCCCACTGCTTTCACGATCCTCAAGACCGGCGGCGCGGGCTATCTGCTGTGGCTCGCGATCCAGGCGATCCGCTACGGTTCCAGTTTTTCGGATACGCCCGGCACAGGCATCGCAATGTCGAAAGCATCCGCGCTTGCCAATATCTCCACCGGCTTCTGGGTCAATCTGCTGAACCCGAAGGTCATCATCTTCTTCATGACCTTCCTGCCGCAGTTCGTCTCGGCCGGCGACCCCGATGTCACCGGCAAGCTGATCGTGCTGGGGTTGCTGTTCATCGCGATCGGCATGCCGGTCAACACGATCGTCGTGCTGGCGGCCGACAAGCTTTCCGCCTGGCTGCGCAACAACAAGGGCGTCCTGCGCGGGCTCGACTATACGTTTGCCGGCGTCTTTTCGATCTTCGCCGTCAAGATCTTCATGACCCAGTCGCGTTGACCGAGACATCAGGGGAAGCGCCGACGCTACCCCTGACCTTCCATCTCAGCCGATCAGTAGCGCGTCGTCGTCCAGCGTCTGGCCGCGCATCTTGCGGAACATCGCGATCAGATCCTCCACCTGCAGGTTCTTGCGATTGTCGCCGGCAACGTCGAGGACGATCTCGCCGCCATGCAGCATGACGGTGCGGTGGCCGTAATCGAGCGCCTGGCGCATCGAGTGGGTGACCATCAGCGTCGTCAGCTTCCGCTCCGACACGATCTTCTGCGTCAGGTTCATGATGAATTCGGCCATGCCCGGGTCGAGCGCTGCGGTATGCTCGTCGAGCAGCAGCACGTCGGAACCGGCAAGCGTCGCCATCACCAGTGACACCGCCTGGCGCTGGCCGCCCGAGAGCAGGTCCATGCGGTCGCGCATGCGGTTTTCCAGCCCGAGGTTCAGCTCGGCGATCCGCGCGCGGAAATGTTCCCGCCGCTGCGTTCCGAGTGCCGGCGCAAGCCCGCGCCGTTCGCCGCGGCGCGCGGCGAGCGCCAGGTTTTCTTCGATCGACAGCGCACCGCAGCTGCCCGTCAGCGGATCCTGGAACACACGGGCGACCTGTCCGGCGCGCGCGGCCGTCCCCTGCCGGGTCACGTCGGCAGTCCCGATTTTCACCTGGCCCTCGGTCGCGATGACGTCGCCGGCGAGCACGCCGAGCAGCGTCGACTTGCCGGCGCCGTTCGAGCCGATGACGGTGACGAAGGAGCCCTCGTCGATCGTCAGGTCCACTCCGTTGAGCGCCTGCTTCTCCAGCGGCGTGCCGCGGCCGAAGACGACCTTGATTTTGGAAAGCGAGATCACGATGCGGCTCCTCCGCGGCGAAGACGCGGCAGAACCAGCGCCACGGTGACGAGGACCGCCGTCACGAGATTGAGGTCGGACGCCTGCAGGCCGAGCACGTCGGAGGAAAGCGCAAGCTGGATGGCGATGCGGTAGAGGATCGAGCCGAGAACGCAGCCGATCAGCGCCATCAGGATGCCGCGTGCGCCGAACAGCGTCTCGCCGATGATGACGGCGGCAAGGCCGACCACAATCGTGCCGACGCCGGACGTGACGTCGGCAAATCCATTGGTCTGGGCGAAGAGCGCGCCGCCCAGGGCGACCAGCGCATTCGAAAGGGCGATGCCGAGGTAGATCTGCCGGTTCGTGTTGACGCCCTGCGCCCGGGCCATCCGCGCATTGGCGCCGGTTGCCCGCATCGAAAGCCCCGCGTCGCTTTCGAGGAAGCGCCAGACGAGGAAGACGGCAACGATCACCAGCACGCCGACGAAGAGGGGGCGCACATAGAAATCGCGCAGGCCGTGGCCGAAGAACGGGCTCAGCATCGTGTCTGCATTGATCAGTGCGACGTTGGGCTTGCCCATCACGCGAAGGTTTACGGAGAACAGCGCGATCATCGTCAGGATCGAGGCAAGCAGGTTCAGGATCCGGAAGCGGACGTTCAGCATCGCCGTGACGAGGCCGGCGCCGGCACCGGCGACCATCGCCACACCCGCAGCCAGCCACGGATTGACGCCTGCGATGATCAGCACGGCCGTCACCGCAGCACCCAGCGGAAACGATCCGTCCACGGTCAGGTCGGGGAAATCCAGCACACGGAAAGCGAGGTAGACGCCGATCGCGACGAAGGCATAGACCAGCCCCAGTTCGACGGCACCCCAGAAGGCAATCATGCTCACGGCAACGGTTCTCTCTTCTTGTCCCTCCCGCGAGGGCGCGGGGCGGGCACTCAACGTATCAACCGCCGCCGGCGGACCGGCGGCGGTTTGATTCCGTCCAAAGCGCCTGGTTCAGCGCGTTAGCTCATTCGATGACGTGCGTTGCACGTCCGACGACGGCCTCCGGCAACGTAACGCCCATCTTGGCTGCCGCGGCCTTGTTGACGACCAGATCGGTGCCAGCTGCGACCTTGACCGGGATGTCGCCCGGATTTTCGCCCTTGAGGATGCGGACCACGATCTCGCCGGTCTGCTTGCCGACGTCCTTGTAGTTGAAGCCGAGCGCGGCGATCGCACCGCGCGACACGGAATCCGTGTCGGCCGTGAACAGGGGCAACTTGCCCTCTTCGGCAACGGCGACGGCACCTTCCAGCGCCGAAATGATGGTGTTGTCCGTCGGAATGTAGATCGCGTCGGCACGGCCGACCAGTGCGCGGGCTGCACCCTGGACTTCGGCGGACTTCGTGGCTGCAGATTCTACGACGGTCAGGCCGGCCTTTTCCGCTTCGCTCTTCAGTACTGCGAGCAGCGAAACGGAGTTCGCTTCGCCGGAATTGTAGAGGTAGCCAATCGTCTTGGCATTCGGCAGGATTTCCTTGATCAGCGCCAGATGTTCGGCAACCGGCGACATGTCGGAAAGGCCGGTGACGTTGCCGCCCGGCTTGTCCATGTCCTTCACCAGCTGCGCGCCGAGCGGATCGGAAACTGCCGTGAAGACGACCGGAATGTCGCGGGTCGAGGAAACCACCGCCTGGGCGGACGGCGTGGAGATCGGAACGATGACGTTCGGACCTTCGCCGGCGAACTGGCGGGCAATCTGCGCAGCCGTCGCCGGATTGCCCTGGGCGGACTGATAGATGAAGGTGAGGTTCTCGCCTTCCTTGTAGCCGGCAGCGGCAAGCGCTTCCTTGACGCCGTCGCGGGCTGCGTCGAGCGCCGGATGCTCGACGATCGCCGTGACGGCAACCGTCACGTCTTCTGCCCGGGCAGGAAGTGAAATTGCAACTGTTGCCGCCAAAGCAAGCAGAAGTGCGCGCATGAATTGATCTCCTCGAATAATTTTCGAGCAGTTTTTAGGGAATACGGCCCTCGGAATCAATTCGCGCTCGCCACTACATCAATCAAATTTGTTGACCTGAGTATTTCTTCATCCGCACGGCGGACGAAACAGGCGGGCAACGGCACGGGCGTCAGTCGTCCTCGCCGTGGCCGGCAATCATCATGGCCTCGTAAGCCATCCGGTCGACCTTGCGCATCCGCTCGGAGTCGGACTTCAGCTGGCCGCAGGCGGCAAGAATGTCGCGGCCGCGCGGCGTGCGGATCGGCGAGGCATAACCCGCCTGGTTGATGAAGTCGGCAAACTTCTCGATCTGTTCCCAGTCCGAGCATTGATAGTTCGTGCCGGGCCATGGGTTGAACGGGATCAGGTTGATCTTGGCGGGAATGCCCTTCAGCAGTTGCACGAGCAGCTTGGCGTCTTCGAGCGTATCGTTGACGTCCTTCAGCATCACGTATTCGAACGTGATGCGCCGCGCGTTCGAAAGGCTCGGATAGGCGCGGCAGGCTTCCAGAAGCTCCTTCAGCGGATACTTCTTGTTGATCGGCACCAGCATGTCGCGCAACTCGTCGCGCACCGCGTGCAGCGAGATCGCCAGCATCACGCCGATCTCCTCGCCGGTGCGATAGATTTCGGGCACGATGCCGGAGGTGGACAGCGTGACACGCCGTTTCGACAGTGACAGACCGTCCCCGTCCGTCGCAATCAGCAGCGCCTGCTTGACGTTTTCGAAGTTGTAGAGCGGCTCGCCCATGCCCATCATCACGATGTTGGACACCTTGCGCCCGTCGTGCGGCACGATCGCGCCGGCCGGTGTCTCGCGGTCCGGGAAATCGCCGAGGCGGTCGCGAGCGAGAAGAAGCTGGGAAAGGATTTCTTCCGCCGTCAGGTTGCGCACCAGCTTCTGCGTGCCGGTGTGACAGAAGGAACAGGTCAGTGTGCAGCCAACCTGGCTGGAGATGCACAGCGTGCCGCGCCCCTCCTCGGGGATATAGACCGTCTCGACCTCGACCGGTCGGCCCGCGCCGCGCGCAGGATAGCGCAGCAGCCATTTGCGCGTGCCGTCGTTGGAAACCTGCTCCTCGACGATCTCCGGGCGCGCGATGGTGAAATGCTCCTTCAGCATCTCGCGCATGTCCTTGGAAACATTGAGCATATGGTCGAAATCTGAAACGCCGCGCACGTACAGCCAGTGCCAGAGCTGGCTCACCCGCATCTTGACCTGCCGCTCCGAGACGCCCTTTTCGACCAGCGCCTTGCCCATGTCCTCCCGCGAAAGGCCGATCAGCGACGGCTTCTCCGAAGGCATCGCCTTGCGCGGCGGTTTCGCGGTCGAGGGCTCCGAGCCGTTCAGAAAATCCAAGGTCGCCATGGCTGCAATCCCGTTACGGCACGCGTCCCACGTCGCCCTTGAGCCCGCAGTCGCGCCGTCTCTCTATCGTGAAGTCTTCGGAGCCTTTGGCGCAGCATCTGGCGCGCGGCTCCTCGTGTTGCCCGCGCCTTTAGCATCGTTCCGCGACAAAGTCACGTGCGGCGCGCCGGATCGGTCGCCTGGCAGCGGCGATGACGAGGAAGAGGTGCCGGAAAAAGAAAAGGGCCGGTCGAAACCAGCCCTTTCCAAACGGTCTTCAACGCGAAGGCGCTTATGCGCTTTCCTTCGGCGTCAGAACCTGGCGACCGCGGTACATGCCGGTCTTCAGGTCGATGTGGTGCGGACGGCGAAGCTCGCCCGAATTCTTGTCTTCGATATAGCTCGGAGCCTTCAGGGCGTCGGCGGAGCGGCGCATGCCACGCTTGGACGGGCTCGTTTTTCTTTTCGGTACAGCCATTTCACTACTCCACTGAACGTGCGAACACGTCAGGGGCCATTTAAAAGGGCCGAAAAGACGTGTATCCATCTCGGAAATTTGGCGGGCTTATACATGGCAAATTCCCGCTTGACCAGTCCCTGTGGGGATTTTTTCATCGGCGGCGAGGCGGGAGCCCGATGGCAGGCGGTCCTGTGCGGCCTCGGCGCTCAGGCCTCGTCTTCCGGCACGATCCAGGTTTCGGCAAGTGCTGCCTCCTGCCACTTCTTCCAGGCCGGGTGCGCCATGACGCGGTCCATGTAGGCGAGCGTGCCCGGATCGCTGGTCAGGAGATAGGCGTGCAGGCGGTTGACCACCGGGGCGTACATCGCGTCCGCGGCGGAAAAGGCGCCGAACAGGTAGGGGCCGCCGGATCGCTCCAGCGCCTCGCGCCAGATCGCCTCGATGCGTGCGACGTCTTCCATCACCCCGTCGGGAAGCTCGATCGCGCGCTGCGGCCGGCGAATGTTCATCGGGCAGGCGTTGCGAAGCGAACGGAAGCCCGCAAGCATCTCCATCGAAATGGAGCGGGCGTGGGCGCGCGCTCCGCGGTCCGCCGGCCAGAGCCCGGCATCCGGAAAGAGCTCGGCCACGTATTCGATGATCGCCAGCGATTCCCATACCCGCAGCCTGCCGTGGTGCAGCACCGGCACGCGCCCCGTCGGTGAAAGCTCCCTGAAGGCCGGATTGCCGGCTGCGAAATCGAAGGGCACGACCCTGTCGGAGAAGGGGATGCCTGCCGCCTCCATGGCGATCCAGGGACGGAACGACCAGGACGAGTAATTCTTGTTACCGATGTAGAGGACGAGATCGGAGGTGGGGTCTGACATGGTGTTCGGTTCCCTGGGCTTTATTCGCCTGTAACCGTAGAGACGCCGTCCGGCTGGCACCAATGAAAAGACATGAACTCACTCATAAAGGCACTTGATATATTCGCCTGACCGGCTGGCGCGCCGTTCTATGACCACGGCGAGACGCTGCAGGCCGCGCCCTGGCTTGCCGGCGTTTCGGTCGATCGGGTTGGGCAGGGACACGGCGAGGAGGGCCGCCTGGCGCCTTGAAAGCTTGCTGGCGGGCACATCGAAGTGATGCTGCGCGGCGGCCTCGATACCATAGATCCCCGGGCCCCATTCGGCGACGTTGAGGTAGATCTCCATCAGCCTGCGCTTGCTCCAGACGGTGTCCGCCACCATCGCAAGCGGCAGCTCCAGCGCCTTTCTCACGAACGAACGGCCATTCCAGAGGTAGAGGTTCTTGACCGTCTGCATCGGAATGGTGCTGGCGCCGCGTGTCGAAGCCCCTTCCAGCGCATCGTTGACCACGCCACGCATCTCGCCCCAGTCGACGCCGCCGTGGCGACAGAACTGGCCGTCCTCCGACATCATGACGGACTGGACGAGCACGGGGGCGATGTCCTCGAAGTCGACCCAGCGACGATCGTAGCCCTGGAATGTCACTAGATCGCGCAGCATGAGCGTGGAAACGGGATGAACGAAGCCGAGCGCGTAGACGGGTATCAGCAGGTAGGGAAGCACCAGCAGGGCGAGCGCGACGAGCAACGCCTTCCGCCAGCCGCGCCGCAGCCGCCGGCTCACAGTCTCTTTTCCGTCAGCTCCCAGCCCGCCGGCTCCCGGCCCGGCAGCGCTGAGCGTGCCAGTACCGAGCCGGCTGGCGTCGTTGTGCCTGGCATCGAGCCCCGCCTCTGCGCGTCTTTCGGGTGAAATCTCCAAGGGCGGTGTCCGTCCTTTCGCCGTCGTGGGTTTTCATAGCGTCATGCCGCCCGGTTTGCCAGTGGTTGCGGCCAAACTTTGCTGCCTTTGCGGCAGCTATCCCACCTTCGCCGTTGCCTATCATCGCGCCGCATGCCAAAGAGCGGCCATGACCAGCCCTTCAGCCCTTTTCCGCCAGCGCCTGCAATCGAACGCCGCGGCCGTGGAGGCGACGCTTGCGGCCCTTTTGTCCGGCAATACCGAGGCCGGCGAGATCGCGCGGCCGGAGCGTTTGCTCTCGGCAGTCCGCCATGGCGTGCTGAACGGCGGCAAGCGGCTGCGCCCGTTCCTGGTGATGGAAGCGGCGGCCTTGTTCGGCGACGGCTTTGCCGCGCCGGCGCTGCGGGTCGGGGCCGCGCTCGAATGCATTCATTGCTATTCGCTGGTGCACGACGATCTGCCGGCAATGGACGACGACAACCTCAGGCGCGGCCAGCCGACGGTGCATATCGCCTATGACGAGGCAACGGCCATCCTCGCCGGCGACAGCCTGCTGACGCTGGCATTCGACATTGTTGCCGCGCCGGAAACGATGCTTGCCGACCGGATCAAGACGGCACTCGTGCTGGCGCTTGCGCGCGCTGCAGGCATCGGCGGCATGGCGGGCGGGCAGGCGCTGGACCTGGCGGCCGAACAGAAGGCGCCGGATGCCGAGGGCATCGTGACGCTGCAGGCGATGAAGACCGGTGCGCTGATCCGGTTTGCCTGCGAGGCCGGCGCCATCGTCGCGGACGCGGACGTGGAAGCGCGCAGCCTTTTGCAGCGCTACGGCGAGACCATCGGGCTGGCCTTCCAGCTCGCCGACGACCTGCTCGACCTGACGTCGGACGCTGCGACCATGGGCAAGGCCACCGGCAAGGATGCAGCCCGCGGCAAGGGCACGCTGGTTGCCCTCAACGGACAGGACTGGGCCGAGGAGAGACTGAACGCGCTGGTCGGCGAGGCGGAGGCCCTGCTTGCGCCGTTCGGCGAGCGCGGCGCCATCCTGGTCGAGACCGCCCGTTTCGTCGCCAATCGCAGGAGCTGACAGCATGAGCAAATTCTGGTCGCCGATCGTCTCGACGCTGAAACCCTACGTGGCCGGCGAGCAGCCGCGCATCGCCGATCTCGTCAAGCTGAACACGAACGAGAACCCCTACGGCCCATCGCCGAAGGCGATCACCGCGATGCAGGACGCCGTGTCGGACAGCCTGCGGCTTTATCCCGATCCGACCGCGCTCACCCTGCGGCAGGCAATCGCAGGGACCTATGGGGTGGAGACGGATGAGGTCTTCGTCGGCAACGGCTCCGACGAGGTGCTGGCGCACGCCTTTGCGGCCCTCCTCAAGCATGACATGCCGTTGCTCTATCCCGACATCACCTACAGCTTCTATCCGACCTATTGCGGCCTGTTCGGCATCGAAGCCATAGAGGTGCCGCTCAGGGAGGACTTCACGGTCGACCTTTCCGACTATGACCGGCCCTGCGGCGCGATCATCCTGCCCAACCCGAATGCGCCGACGGGGATCGGCCTGCCGATCGCCGCGATCGAGGCGCTGGTGGCCGCGCATCCCGATCAGCCCGTCGTGATCGACGAGGCCTATATCGACTTCGGCGGCGAGAGCGCGATTTCGCTGACGCGCAAATACGACAACCTGCTGGTCGTCCACACGCTGTCGAAGTCCCGCTCGCTTGCCGGCCTGCGCGTCGGCTACGCGATCGGCCAGCGGCCGCTGATCGACGCGCTGGAGCGGGTGAAGGACAGTTTCAACTCCTATCCGCTGGATCGCGTGGCGCAGGCGGGTGCTACGGCGGCGATCGAGGATGTCGTCTGGTTCGACGAGACGCGGGGCAAGGTGATCCAATCGCGCGAGCGCGTCACCGGTGCGCTGCGCCAGCGGGGCTTCGAAGTGCTGCCCTCGCAGGCGAACTTCGTCTTTGCCAGACACCCTGACCATCGCGGTGCGGACATTGCGAAGGGATTGCGGGAGCGCGCGGTTCTGGTGCGGCACTTCGCCAAGCCGCGGATTTCGGATTTCCTGCGTATCACGATCGGCACGCCTGAGGAATGCGACAGGCTGGTGGCGGCTCTCGACGAGATCGTCTAAGGGCGGGCGGCAGCCTGATGTGACCGTGCAGTCGCCGCTTCGTCGCCGATGTTGCGCTGAGCGTCGGCGGCGAATTAGGGCCGAGCGAAGCTTGCGGAGGTTCAGACAGTGCAAGAGATCCTGCCTTATTTGCCGCAGCTAGCTGTCGGCTGGACGGCCTATCTGATCGCCACGGCTTCGCCCGGACCGGCGATCCTTGCGATCATCGCGACATCTGTCGGCCAGGGTCGCAGTTCGGGTTTGGCTTTGGCATTCGGCGTGCTTACAGGCTCCTACTTCTGGGCGCTGCTGACCGCATCAGGGCTGTCCGCGCTGGTGCGGGCTTACGGGCATGCGATCATCGTGCTGAAGGTCGCAGGCGGGCTGTATCTGCTCTGGCTTGCCTGGAATGCGATGCGATCGGCGATGCGCGACGGTGCGGCATATAATGCACGGCAGGTCCTGGCGGCACTTTCATTGCGCAAGCAATATCTGAAGGGGCTCGGCATCCACCTGACCAACCCGAAGGCAATTTTCAGCTGGATCATGCTGACCTCGCTCGGCATGCCGGCGGGTGCGCCGTCATGGACCATGGCCGTCTTCATCGGCGGCTGCATGATGATCGGGCTTGTGACCTTCGTCGGGTTCGCACTGGTGTTCTCGCTGGCGCCGGTGCACCGTGCCTACCTGCGCTCGCGCCGGGTGATCGAGGGCGCGATGGCGGCGTTCTTCGCCTTTGCCGGCCTCAAGCTGCTGACGACCCGGATCTGACTATTCCGCCGCCGCCTGACCCTGGCCGAAGCGCTGCTCGATATAGTCGGTAACGAGGGCTTCGAAATCGCCGGCGATATTGGTGCCGCGCAGCGTCATCGCCTTCTTGCCGTCGATATAGACGGGTGCAGCCGGCAGTTCGCCGGTGCCGGGCAGCGAGATGCCGATATCGGCGTGCTTGCTCTCGCCCGGTCCATTGACGATGCAGCCCATCACGGCGACCTTCAGCGCTTCCACGCCCGGATATTTCTCGCGCCAGACCGGCATGTTCTTGCGGATGTCGTCCTGGATCTTCTGGGCGAGCTCCTGGAACACCGTCGAAGTCGTACGGCCGCAGCCGGGACATGCGGCGACGACCGGCACGAACTGACGAAAACCCATCACCTGCAACAGTTCCTGGGCCACCTGCACCTCGCGGGTGCGGTCGCCGCCCGGCTCGGGGGTCAGCGAGATGCGGATCGTGTCGCCGATGCCCTGCTGCATCAGGATGCCGAGAGAGGCCGACGAGGCGACGATGCCCTTGGTGCCCATGCCGGCCTCGGTCAGGCCCAGATGCAGCGCATGGTCGGAACGGGCCGAAAGCATGGCGTAGACGGCGATGAGATCCTGGACATTGCTGACCTTGGCCGACAGGATGATGCGGTGGCGCGGCAGGCCGATCTCCTCGGCAAGCTCGGCGGAGAGCAGCGCAGAAGCGCAGATCGCCTCGCGCATGACCTGCTGGGCGGTGAGCGGAAAGCCCTTGGCCTGATTGTCGTCCATCATCCGGGTCAGCAGTTCCTGGTCCAGCGAACCCCAGTTGACGCCGATGCGCACCGGCTTGTCGTAGCGGATCGCGGTCTCCACGATCGCGCCGAACTGCTTGTCCTTCTTGTCCTTGAAGCCGACGTTGCCGGGATTGATGCGGTACTTCGCCAGCGCCTCGGCGCAGGCGGGGTGGTCGGCGAGAAGTTTGTGGCCGATATAGTGAAAGTCGCCGACCAGCGGTACGTCCATGCCGAGCCGCAACAGGCGCTCGCGGATCTTCGGCACGGCGGCAGCGCTCTCGTCGCGATCGACGGTGATGCGGACGATTTCCGAACCCGCGCGGAAGAGGGCTGCGACCTGTGCCACCGTGGCGTCCACGTCGGCGGTATCGGTGTTGGTCATCGATTGAACGACGACAGGCGCCCCGCCTCCGACCATGACGCCGCCGACGTCGACGCCGACGGACTGGCGGCGCGGTTTTGGCTCGAAATCGAAGGAGAAGGACATGGCTGCCTCGTCGTGGCCTTGCTGCTTGCGCCCATCGGCAGACATTGGCAGCGAAATGGGGGTTTTGTCCTCATTCAGGTGGAACAGGAAATGTGGCTTGTCAACTGCCGCGCCGGCATTGACGGCGAGTTGATGGCGCGGGCGATCCGCCTATCGCCCGACGGCTGCCGCCACGAGCCGGACGAGATCGGCGATCGCGCGCTCCGCGTCACCGAGCGAGGTCATGCGCATCTTGATCCCCTCCATGGTGTCGATGATCAGGCGGGCGAGCCTTGCCGGATCGAGGCCGCTCGCCGTGAAATCCAGCCGCCCTGCTTGCACCTCCGTGGCAAGAGCCTCGGCGAACGCCGCTTCCGCCCCTCCCATCCAGTCAACAAAGAGATCGGAGGCGATCTCCTTGTTGACGCCCAGCAGTTCGTCCCCGTGCGGAGAATCGCTGATCAGCCGGTGAGGGGAAAGAAAGGCGCCGTCGAGGGCGGCTGTGAGCTTGTCCCTGAACGCGCCGTCGCCGGCGAAGGCGGCGCTGATTGCCTGCAGCGTCGTTTCCTTCATCAGGACCACATAGGCGCGGAATATGTCGGCCTTGCTGTCGAAGTGCTGGTACAGGGCGGGACGGGAAAGCCCTGCGGCGGTGGCGATGTCACTCATGCTGGTGCGGCGGAAGCCGTAGGTGACGAAGACCTTGAAGGCGGCCTGCAGGATGAGGTCGCGGCGCGGATCGTCGTTTTTCGCTTCCATCTTTTGACGTTCTGACATTTTTTGTTATTTTGTCAAAGGCAATCGAATCCCGATAAAACCTATCATATCGAAAGACAGGCGGAAAAGCCGGTATACTGTCCGCAAAGCTCTGCGAGGAGGCGATGATGAAGCTGAACGTCAATGGCAGGGACCACGAGATCGAGGTCGAGCCCGAAATGCCGCTGCTCTGGGTCCTGCGCGACGAGCTTTCCATCCTCGGCCCCAAATTCGGTTGCGGCATCGCCCAATGCGGGGCGTGCACGGTCTTTCTGGACGGTGAGCCGGTGCGTTCCTGCTCGGTAACGGTCGGCGAGATTTCCGGGGCGGTGACGACCATCGAGGGGTTGATGCCAGACGGCCGGATGCATCCGGTCCAGCAGGCATGGCTCGACGAGCAGGTCGCCCAGTGCGGGTACTGTCAGGCGGGCCAGATCATGACCGCCGTGGCGCTGCTCGAGGCGATTCCCAACCCGACCGACGAGGATATCGACAACGCCATGTCCGGCAATCTCTGTCGATGCGGCACCTATCCGCGTATTCGCGCAGCCATCAGGCGCGCGGCCAGCGCCAATGCGGGAGCGTGACCATGGGAACGCTCGGAAAGATCGCGCGGCGCACCTTCCTGATCGGAACCGGCCTCGTCGCCGGTGGACTGGCCGTCGGCTACTACTATTATCACAGGCCCTATCCGAACCCGCTCGAGGGCGAACTCGAAGACGGCGAGGTGACCTTCAATCCCTACGTCAAGATCTCGCCGGACAATACCATCACGCTTGTCGCCCCGCGCGCGGAAATGGGGCAGGGCGTTTCCACGACCCTTGCCGCCCTCGTTGCCGAGGAACTGGACGTCCGCCTGGACCAGGTGATTGTCGAGCATGGGCCGGCGGGCCATGCCTATGCGAACACGACGATGCTGGAGGAGGGGGTGCCTTTCCCGCATTTCGACGAATCGACCATCGCCGAACTGATGCGGTCGGGGATGGCGGTTGCCGGCAAGTTCCTGGGCCTGCAGGGAACCGGCGGGTCAACCTCGATTGTCGACGGCTATTACAAGATGCGGCAGGCGGGTGCGGCGGCGCGCGAGGTGATGAAGCTTGCGGCGGCGAAGCGGCTCGGTGTGGAGCCCGGCACGCTCTGGACGGCGGACGGCGCGATCACCGATCCCGCGTCCGGCAAGATCTTCACCTATGGCGAACTGGCTGCCGAGGCGGCGGCGCTTGCACCGCCATCGGAGATCCGTCTGCGCGAGAAGGCGGACTGGAAGATCCTCGGCAAGCCGCAGAAACGGATCGACATGCGCGCCAAGGTGACCGGCGCACCGATCTTCGGCATCGACGTGCGCCTGCCGGAGATGCTGTTTGCGACGTTGCGAATGAACCCGTACCGCGGTGGGCCAATTGTGGGGCTCGAGGCAAGCGCGGCCGAGAAGATGCGCGGCGTGGTCAAGGTGATCAGGCTGGAAACGAGCATCGCCAACGGCTTTGCGGTGATCGCGGACAATACCTGGCGGGCGTTTCAGGCGGCGGACGCGGTTCAGGCCGAATGGGGAAAGGGCGCCTACCCTCCTGATGATGCCGGCATTTTCGATGCGCTCGACGAAGCGCTCAAGAGCGGCGAGGCCAGCTACGGGCGCGACGACGGCAATGTCGAGAGGGCGTTCGCCGATGCGCCGCGCGAGCGGATCGTCGAGGCGGAGTACCGCGTGCCCTATCTTGCGCACGCGACGATGGAGCCGATGAATGCGACCGCACGGCTGAAGGACGGTCGGCTCGACATCTGGGCGCCTAACCAGATGCCGACACTGGTGCGCCAGCTCGCCGCGAAGGCCGTCGGGATCGAGACGGAGAACTGTTTCGTCCACACCACCTATCTCGGCGGCGGTTTCGGCCGGCGGGGCGACGTCGACTATGCAATCTACGCGGCGCTGGTCGCGAAGGAGACTGACGGCAGGCCGGTTCAGGTCACCTGGACGCGCGAAGAGGACACGCAGCAGGACATGTATCGCCCGGCGGCTGTCGGCCGTTTCCGCGCCAGGCTTGGAGACGACGGCCTGCCGGTTGCCGTGGACATGCGCATCGCCGCGCCGTCGATCATCGCCAGCATCCTGCCGCGCTACTTTCCGAGCCTCTCGCCCGTCGGGCCGGACAAGTCGATCACCGACGGTTCGGCGAACCAGCCCTATGTGATCGCCAATTATCGGGTCGGCGGCGTCAAGGCGCCCGTTGCGATCCCGGTCGGTTTCTGGCGGTCGGTCGGCAACTCCTTCAACGGTTTCTTCCACGAGGGTTTTCTCGACGAGATCGCCGTGGCCGGAAAGCTGGATCCGCTGGACATGCGTCGCAAGCTGATGGCGGCCTATCCGACCGCCGTCAACGTCGTCGACAAGGTCGCGGCCATGTCCCGCTGGGGCGAGACGCTGCCTGCGGGCACAGCCAAGGGGTTCGCCTTCACGCTTTCCTTTGGCACCTGGGTCGCCCAGGTGGTGCAGGTTACCGATGTCGGCGGCAGGGTCAGGATCGAGAAGGTCTGGTGCGCCGCCGATCCCGGCCAGGTCATGGATCCCGCAATCTTCGAGGCGCAGATGATGTCCGGGATCGTTTACGGCTTGTCGTCAGCGATCGGTGAGGAGATCACCTTTGCCGACGG
This sequence comes from Mycoplana rhizolycopersici, assembly GCF_013378445.1. Taxonomy (GTDB): domain Bacteria; phylum Pseudomonadota; class Alphaproteobacteria; order Rhizobiales; family Rhizobiaceae; genus Mycoplana; species Mycoplana rhizolycopersici. The sequence goes on along the minus strand of NZ_JABXYK010000001.1, from coordinate 276,140 downwards.
CGCCGTGCAGCAGTCGAATTTCCATGACTACGGGCCGATGCGGATGTTCCAGTGTCCGCAGATCGAAGTCGGTCTGCTTGAGACGGCGCATCGCATGGGCGGGGCGGGCGAACCCGGTACGCCACCCGCGATCGCGGCCCTTGCGAACGCCGTGCATGCCCTTACCGGAAAGCGCATCCGCTCCATGCCGTTGTCGAAGGAAGTGGAGTTCGTATGATGCGTCGGCACCTTTCCGCAATCGGCCTTGCGGCGGCGGTCTTTTTTCTGCCTGCAGCCTCCGCCGGCGCACAGGATGCGGGGCTTGAGGCGTGGGAGAAGATCTATGGCGTCTTCTCGCACCCCCGTTGCGCCAACTGTCACGTCGAGGACGAGCGCCCGCGTTGGTCTGGCGCTCACTATGGCGCAACGCGCGTTCACGGCATGAACGTCCGGCGCGGCCCAGACGGCTTTGGCAATGCCGGCATGCGCTGCTTCACCTGTCATCAGCAGGACAACGCCGCCCAATTGCATGGCCCGCCGGGCGCGCATGGATGGCATCTGGCACCGGCAGAGATGGTCTGGTGGCAGAAGTCGTCGCGGGAGATCTGCGAGCAGGTGAAGGATCCCGCGCGCAATGGCAACCGCACCCTGGAAGAAATCGCAACCCATGTGCGGGACGACGGGCTCGTCGCCTGGGGCTGGGCGCCCGGCAAAGGGCGGGAGCCCGCGCCGGGGTCGGCAGAGGAGACCTACCTGTTGCTGCAGCAGTGGGCGGCGGCCGGAGCGCCGTGCCCGGCGAAGTGACCGCCACTCATCTGGCAGCCGGCCGGGTCAGTCCTTGTGCCGCACGTCGGCGTGGACGGCATGACGGGAGAGCAGGAGCACGACCAGCAGCAGAATAGGCAAGGTCGAGAAGACCCAGGCGAAGCTCGTATGCTCGGCGATGAAGCCGATCGTGGAGGGGGCGAAGAGCGAACCGGAGTAACCCATCACGGTTGCCACCGACAGCGCCACGCCCTGGGCGAAGCCCGGCAGGTTGCCGGCCGCGGAGAAGGCGATCGGGACCATGTTGGAAATGCCGATGCCGCAGACGGCAAAACCGGCCATTGCCACATAGGCGTTCGGTGCCAAGCCCGCGATCACCATTCCGACGATCGCAAGCAACGTAGAGACGCGCAGCGTCGTCACCGCACCGAGGCGGTCGCGCACGTGATCGCCGGCAAAGCGCATGATCGCCATGGTGGCGGAGAATGCGCCGAAGGCGAAGCCGGAGAGCGCCAGCGACGCGCCGAGTTCGTCGCGCATATAGAGCGCGCCCCAGTCGAGGATCGAACCTTCCGGGATCATGCTGAAAAGAGCCATCAGGCCGATCAGCCAGGGCAATGGCGTCAGCGGCAGGCGCGCCTTCTGGCGGCCTTCGGCTGCATGGGGCTTGTCCGGCAGGATCGAGGTCCAGACGGCGGCGAGGGCGGCAAGCGCGATCACCGTGAGCAAAAGGGCGTGGCCGAAGGTGCCGATGGTCTCGATCAGGAAGCCGCCGGTCGTGGCCCCGAAGAATGCACCGAGGCTCCAGAAGGCGTGACAGGAGGACATGATCGCCCGCCGCATCGATTTTTCCACCTCCACGGCGTTTGCGTTCATCGCGATATCCATCGCGCCCGTCAGCCCACCGAACAGGAAGAGGGCGCCGGCCCCGGTCCAGACGTTGGGGGCGATCGAGAGGAGAACGAGCGTCGGCAGGAATATAAGGGTCGCCGCCTTCAGCGAGCGCGACGCGCCCAGATGGGCGATCAGAATGCCCGCCAGCGGCATGAGGATAATGGATCCGATGCCGAAGCCGACGATCATCAGGCCGAGCTGTGTTTCGCTCAAGGAGAGGCGGCTGGCGAATTCCGGTATCTTCGTCGACCAGGCGCCCATATAGGTGCCGTTCAGCAGGAACAGTGCCGAGACTGCTATCCGCGTGGCGGGAAAATAGGCTGAACGGGATGCGGTCGAGGTCGCCGCGTTCTCTTGAATGCTCATCGTGAATTCCAGTTTCCCAGGCGCGGTCGTCGCGAGCCGCATACGGTATCGCCACCGCGTGACAGCTACGAAGTGGCGTTGTTTCGCGTGCGCCGGACTGGGCGCGCCGCCGTCAGTGCAGCCCGCGTGATGCGCAAACCGGCTGCGGCAAATTCTTCGACTTCCCGCCCATCTGCATCCGCTTCTAACACGGCATGGTCGAGGCGGGAGAGGGCAACCACGGAGTAGGGGGCAGCCATGGCAAGTTTGTCGTTGGTGACGGCGGTCAGGACCGCCTGGCTGCGAAGCGCCACGAACCGCTTGAACTCGGCCTCTTCGAAACTGAAGGCCGTGACGCCCGCGTCGGGATGCAGGCCGCAGGCCCCGAGTATGCAGAGGTCCGGACGCAGAGCCTCGGCATCGAGAAGGGCTTTGGCACCGGCCGCCGCGCCGGTCTTCCTGTCGATCGGTCCGCCGATCTGAATGACGTCGATCCCGGCGTTGTCGATCAGAGCTGCCGCGATCGCCGGGGCATTCGTCGCGACCGTCAGCTGCCGGTCTGCGGGAAGCGCCCGGGCGATCGCCAGATTGGTGCTGCCGGAATCGAGGAAGATGGCGGAACCCGCAGCGACGAATGGAACCACGGCCCGCGCCAGCGCGTCCTTGCGCTCGGTGTTCGTGCCTGTGCGTTCGCTGAACGTGGTTTCTGCGGCCGGAGGAAGCGCGCCGCCATAGACGCGGCGGCAAAGGCCGGCAGCGGCCATCTCGCGCAGGTCGCGGCGGATCGTGTCTTCCGAGACGCCCAGTTCCGCGGCAAGGTCTGCCGCGATGACGCGACCGTGCAGGGCAAGCCGCTTTTCGATAAGGCTCTGGCGCTCCCCGAGCAGCAAATCCAGAACTGACATCGCTCCTCCAATCATGTATCAACGTGCGTAACTACGCACAATCATGCAGACGGATCAAGAGGAGATTTTGCCTGGTGCCAGATGGCCTATCGCCAGGAAGGCGATTTCCATGCCGCTGGCCAAAACTAAAAACCCCGCCGGAACCGGCAGGGTGAAATGTCTTACAGTGCCTGTTCGACCGAAGTCGAAGCCTGTTAGTCGTTGCGGTTTCCGAGGAAACGCAGCAGGAACAGGAACAGGTTGATGAAGTCGAGGTAAAGCGTCAGGGCGCCCATGATCGCCTTGCGACCGGCAACCGCTACCTCGTCTGCTTCGTAGTACATTTCCTTGATCTTCTGCGTATCCCAGGCCGTCAGGCCGGCGAATACGAGAACGCCGATCGCGGAGATCGCGAAATCGAGAGCCGAAGACTGCAGGAAGATATTGACGAGCGAGGCGATGATCAGGCCGAACAGACCCATCACCATGAACGTGCCCATGCCGGAGAGATCACGTTTCGTCGTGTAGCCGTACAGCGACAGGGCGCCGAAGGCTGCAGCCGTGACGAAGAAGGTCTGTGCGATGCTGGCGCTGGTGTAGATCATGAAGATCGACGACAGCGACAGGCCCATCAGGCCGGCATAGACCCAGAAGGTCATCTGCGCGGCTGAAACGCTCATCGTATGGATGCGGAAGCTCAGGAAGAAGACCAGCGCCAGCGGAGCGAGCATTACGACCCACTTCAGCGGGCTGACGTAGATCGCCTGACCGAACGCGGTGAGCTGGCCGCCCGAGAAGGCAGCCTGCGATGCGAAGAACGCGACGACGCCGGTGATCGCAAGCCCCAATGCCATCAGGTTGTAAACCCTCAGCATATAGGCGCGAAGCCCCTCGTCGACGACCGCACCGGCCTGTGCGCCGGTGTTCGTCATTCGCGTCTGATAATTGCGAAAATCAGCCATTTTTTCCTCTCAAAAGCCCCGTTAGTTGCTACGGTGTCGGGTATCCCGTCCAATCCATTCCGGATCGCGGTATCTTTCGGGCTGTCCGGTCCAGGACCAGATTCAGCCCGCACACCCAGGCGCCGCTGCGGGGCTCCAGCATGCCTTTCGTCAATATGAGCACGAACACGGCCGACTACAAGTGGCAATAGCCCGCGCTCGATCAAATTCACGCGAGGTGACGGCCGGAAACTGGGCGATTTCAAAGGCTAAAGCTCGCGCAAAACCGGTGCCGCCTTCTGTCCGAGAACGCGCCACGTGCCCGCCAGGCCAATGCCGACGGTCATCAGCAGCGCGATCACCACCGTCATGACCGCAACATCGGGCAGGAAGCTCGAAGGCAGCGTCATGATCCGGCTCACGACGAACCAGGCGGCGATGCCGCCCGAGAAGAGCGCGAAGACGGCGGTGGCGAGGCCCAGCATCATGTACTCATAGCTGAAGGCACGGATCAGCGTCGTGCGCGTGGCGCCGAGCGTCTTCAGCACCACTGCATCATGCGTCCGCGCCCGGTTTCCGGCCGCAAGCGCGCCGGCAAGGACAAGGACCGAGGCAACCAGGGCCACGGCGGCGGCGGCGCGCACGGCGGTGGCGAGCTGCCCCATCAGTTCGTTGACGATGTCGAGCGCGTCCTTCACCCGCACGCTGGTGATCGTCGGATAGGCGTTGGTTATCGCCCGCAGCGTGCTGGCCTCCTGCTGCGCGGTGGCGTTCGGGTCGATCATCGTCGCAAGCCAGGCATGTGGTGCGCCTGCGAATGTGTTGGGCGAAAAGACCATGACGAAGTTGATCGACAGCGATTCCCATTCGACATTACGGAAGTTGGCGATGCGGGCGGTGATGTTGCGGCCCAGCACATTGACGGTGACGGTGTCGCCGACCTTCAGGCCAAGCTCGCCCCCTTCCTCCGCGGAGAAGGAGACGAGAGGCTCTCTGGAATAGTCGGCTGGCCACCATTCGCCCGAAGCCAATGTGGAATTCTCCGGCAGGTTTTTCGCATAGGTGATGCCGCGGTCCCCCTGCAGGACCCAGCGGCCGGAGGCCGGCACATTGCGGCGCGAGACGTCTTCGCCGTTGAAGGCGGTGATCCGGCCGCGCAGCATCGGTACCTCGACGACCTTGCCGTCGGGCATGTTATCCGACAGCACCTTGCGGAAGCCGTCGAGGTCGTTTCGCTGGATGTCGATGAAGAAGAAATTCGGCGCGCGTTCGGGCAGGCTACCGGTCAGTTCCCGGCGCAGATTTCCGTCGATCAGTGTCAGGGTGACGAGCAGCGCCAGGCCAAGTCCGAGGGACAGGACCACGGACGGCGTCAATGCGCCGGGCCGGTGGATGTTGCCGATCGCAAGCCTGAGCGCCGGCGAATTGACCCGCGGCGCGCGCCGCGCGAGCGCGGTCACCAGATAGGCGACGAGCCGCAGCACCACGAAGGCGAACGTGATCGCGCCCAAAAACACGAAGGCGATGTAGCGGTCGTAGGCCGTCCAGACGGCGAGCCCGGCCAGGGCCGCCAGGAACAGGCCGGCGCCGGCGATATAGGGCCACGCCGGCAGGCGGGTGCGCTCGAATCCCTGCTCGCGGAACAGCGCGGTTGCAGGCACTTCGCGTGCGTGGCCGAGCGGCATGACGGCAAAGGCAAGGGCCGTGATAATGCCGAAAGCCGCCGCCAGCGCCAGCGCGCTGGGGTAAAGCGTGATCTGCGAGGGTATCGGGAGGACACCCTCCAGGAAACGCGTTGCGACGACGGGAATGATTGCACCGAGCACGAGGCCGACGGCGATGCCGATCACGGCGATCAGAACGATCTGGATAAGATAGATCGCCGAAATCAGGCGCGCTGGAGCGCCAAGGCACTTGAAGGTCGCGATCACGCCGCGTTTGGTCTCGAGATAGGCGCGCACCGCATTGGCGACGCCGACCCCGCCGACGATCAGCGCCGTGAGGCCGACCAGCGTCAGGAACTGGGAAAAGCGCGTGATGTTGTTGGTCAGCGAGGGTGTCGCGTTGTTGCTGGCGCGGATGGACCAGCCGGCAGACGGAAACGCCTTTTCCGCGGCCTTGCGGATGTCGGAGAGCTTTTTCGCATTCGGCTGGTCGAGACGGATCTTGTACTGGTTCTCCACGAGGCTGCCCGTCTGCACGAGGCCGCTTGCGGCAAGCGCTTCGCCGGACACCATCAGGCGTGGCGCAAGGCCGAAGCCGTCGGAGAGGGCGTCGGGTTCGCTGTCGATCGTGGCCATGATCCTGACCCGCGCATTGCCGAGAAGCAGGTCGTCGCCCACGCGGATTCCGAGGCGCTCCAGCAGCAGGGGGGCTGCGAGGGCGCCGAACCTCTGGCCATCCTTGGCAAAGAGCGCGGTGGTGGGTGCGGTCGGCGTGGTCTCGAGCGTTCCGTAAAGCGGATAGGCCCCGTCGACGGCCTTAAGCTCCACCAACGCCTGATCGGATCCATCCGGCAGGCGCGCCATCGAGCGCAGTCCGGCCGACACGGCAACCGCGCCGAGGCCGTCGAAATAGGCACGCTCCTCGGCGGTCGCGACCCGGTTTCTCAGCTGGAAGCGGAGATCACCTGCAAGAAGCGACTGCCCCTGCGTCTCGATCGAGCCGCTGATCGCGCTCGACACCGAGTTCACGCCGGCGATCGCCGCCGTCCCCAGCGCGATGCAGGCGAGGAAGATGTAGAAGCCGCGAAGCCCGCCGCGCATCTCGCGCAGGGCCAGGCGAAAGGCCAGCGGCAGCCAGGCTGTGGGGGACGATGCCCCGCTCATGCCGTCACCCGCTTTCCGGCGGGAGCGGCCGATGTCTCGGAAGCGTCGACGATCTGCCCGGAGCGCATGCGGACCTGTCGGCCGCAGCGGGCGGCGAGGGCCGGATCGTGGGTTACGAGCACGAGCGTCATGCCGCGCCGCTCCTGTTCGGCAAAGAGCAGGTCGGAGATCTGGCGGCCGGTGTCGCCGTCGAGGTTGCCGGTCGGCTCATCGGCGATCAGCAGCCTCGGCTGCGGCGCAAGAGCGCGCGCAATTGCGACGCGCTGCTGCTCGCCGCCGGAGAGCTGGCCGGGATAGTGCGAAAGCCGCTGGCCAAGTCCCACCGCCTCGAGCTCCTTGCGGGCGATCTCGAAGGCATCTCGGACATTGGCAAGCTCGAGCGGAACCGCCACGTTTTCAAGTGCGGTCATATTGGGAATGAGATGGAAGGATTGGAAGACAATGCCGATGTTTCGGCCACGGAAATCGGCGACCTGGTCCTCGCTCAACGCGTGCAGGGCGGCCCCGCCGATGGTGATCTCGCCGGCATCGAGGCGCTCCAGCCCGGCCAGAACCATCAGCAGCGTCGATTTGCCCGATCCCGACGGGCCGACGATGCCGACCGATTCGCCGGCTGCAATCGAAAGGTCGATCTGCTTCAGCACGTGCACAGAAGCGGCGTCCTGCCCCAGAGTGAGATCGGCCTTTTTGAGATCGATGATGGTTTCGCCCACGAAAATCTATCCTATATCTTGATGCAAAGCGGGATCGGCCGGGAAACTGCTCGCCCGCCGGTGCCGAATTCGCGCACCTCACCCCCGGCGGTTCCGGACTGCGGAGCTGTGCCAGCAACTTAGGATCAGCGAAATGCCGTTTAAAGCCACTCACGGAATTTTCATCGCCATGGCGCTTGCCATGCTGGCGCTGGCCCGCCCGGCTGCGGCCGAACCGGTCCAGATCGTCGGCTTCGGCGACAGCCTGATGGCGGGTTACGAGCTTCCGGCCGAGGCGGCGTTTCCGGTGCAGCTGGAACGGGTGCTGAAGGAGAAGGGGCTGGACGTCGCCATCGCCAATGCCGGCGTATCGGGCGATACCACCTCGGGCGGGCTGGCGCGGATCGAGTGGTCGGTGCCGGACGGAACGAGGGGAGTGATCCTGGAACTGGGCGCCAATGATGCGCTCCGCGGCATCGCGCCTGAACAGACGGAACAAAATCTCGAGAAGATGGTTTCGGATCTCAAGAAACGTGGCATCGCCGTCCTGCTCGTCGGCATGCTCGCTCCGCCGAACATGGGAGCGGAGTATGCCGAACGCTTCAACGGTATCTACGGGCGCATCGCCGAAAAGCATGAAGTCCCGCTCTACCCATTCTTTCTCGACGGGGTGGTGACCCATGCCGATTTGCAGCTCGACGATGGCATGCATCCGAACGAGAAGGGCGTTTCCGTCATGGTCGAGAAGATGCTGCCGACAGTTGAGCAATTTCTAAAAAGCCTGGGGGTAAGCGGCTAAGGGTTTTCGCGGGTGCGAAATTGGAGTTGCGCAGAGGGGTAATGCGTGATTCCCTGAGCATACGAACACAGATTCGGGGAGCTCGCCATGCCGAGACTTTTTGTTGCCCTCGAAGTGCCGCGTAACGCCGCCATGAGCCTTTCATTGCTCCGTGGGGGCCTTCCGGGAGCCCGCTGGATCGACGTCGAAAACTTCCACATCACATTGCGGTTCATCGGCGATATCGACGGCCGTACCGCCGATGAGGTGGTCGACCGGCTCGATCGCATCGAAAGACCCGAGTTCCAGCTATCTCTGTCGGGCGTCGGATCCTTCGGTTCGAAGAAGCCGCATTCCATCTATGCCGGCGTGACGCCGGCCCCGGAAATGTATGCCCTGCAGGCGGAGATTGAACGCATCTGCCAGAGGCTCGGCCTTCCCGCCGATCCGCGGAAATTCACCCCGCACGTCACCCTCGCCCGGTTGCGGAACGCCCGTCTCGACGATGTGGTCGGTTATCTTTCGGGGCGCGGCAACTTCTTCTCTTCGCCCTTCATGGTGAATCGCTTCGTGCTGATGTCGTCGAAGGAATCGGTCGGCGGCGGTCCGTATGTGACGGAGGAAGTCTTTCCGCTCTATGAGAGTGGATGGTCGCTCGGCCCCTCGACGATGGTCGCGCATCCGCGGTAAAGCAAACGGTAGACCGCCTCGAAATCGGCATGCCCACCGAAATAGGGGTCCGGCACGTCATCTGTTGCGCCGAGCGTATGGGTGCAGAAAAGCTCGATGGTGGCGCGGCTGCCCTCAGGCGCCAGTTCGCGCAGCGTCTGCAGGTTGCTGCCGTCCAACGCCAGAATCAGGTCGAAGCGATCGAAATCGTCATTCGCAACCCTTCGAGCCTTCAAGTTCGAGATGTCGACGCCATGGCCGGCGGCAACCGAAATGGCGCGCCTGTCTGGCGGATCGCCGATATGCCATGCACCCGTTCCGGCAGAATCGATAACAAAGTCGTGATGGCGGCCCTCCCTTTCGACCAGGTGGCGCAGAATCCCCTCCGCCAGGGGAGAGCGGCAGATGTTGCCGAGGCAGACAAAGAGGATGGAACGCTGCGCCAATGGAGCCTCCGAAGATGAAGGTAGGCAAATTATCTGCTAAGACGGGGCCCCGCAACGGAGGATGTCGTCGATGAAGCACGAGAAGCTCAGCACCGAAGCCATCACGTCCAGTCTCGCCGTACTCGAGGGCTGGAAGCTCGAGGACGACGGTCTTGCCATTGCCAAATCGTTCAAGTTCAAGAATTTCGGCGCCGCATTCGCCTTCATGACAGAGGTCGCGCAAGCCGCCGAGCGGCTCGATCATCATCCCGAGTGGTTCAACGTCTACAATCGCGTCGATGTGCGCCTGACGACCCATTCGGCCGGCGGGGTCACCGCGCTCGATTTCCGGTTGGCCGAAGCGATGGAGAAGGCGGCCCGCATCCATTGAGATGCTTGGTCGGGGGAGATGCTTGCTACGCAGAAGCGGCATTCCCATATTATTTGCATGGCGCTCGTGGGCGTGTGTCCGCGAGTGAGTGTGGCGGAGTGTCGGAATGGACGATGTGAAGATCGGAGAAATTCTGTTGCCCGGTGACGACGAGGAGCAGGAAGGGCAGCGCCAGCGCGTCCGCAAGCGCTTCTGGCCCGTGCTGAAGCGTGCCATCCGGCAGATCCCGTTCAGCCGCGATCTCGTTGCCGCTTATTTCTGCGCCCTCGATCCGCGTACGCCAGCACGCGTGCGCGGCATCCTGCTGGCTGCACTGGCCTACTTCGTTCTTCCGATCGACGGGATCCCCGATTTTCTTGCCGTTGTCGGCTTTTCCGACGACATCGCGGTTCTGACGGCAGCTTTTGCCGCCATACGCGGGCATATCCGCGAGGACCACTACGAATCGGCCGACCGGGCGATGATGGATGGCCTGCAGGACACCGTCTGAAGGCTTTAGTCACCTCCTTGTTCCTCGCTTACCAAAGGCGTGCATGCTCTGGGGAGCGGGCATTTCCGCCGCTGATGACGGCTGTCAAACTCTTGCCCGAATCTTTGTGAACACCATCATGCGATGGGATGGGCTTTTTCACCGGCGACTGGGCGGCCCGGACTGTGAATGCTGAGGCAATTTGCATTGTCGAGGCGTTCATAGTAACCGCGGGGTCAACGAAATAAGCATCCGTTGACGTTTTGGTAACCAGAATTAAGTCAAATTAAATCAAATCGTGACCATGCGAGGGCCACGTCCGCGTCCGGGCGACGATAGCAAGACAATCGGCAGGGAATCATGTTTGTAAGAAAGATCGCAACCGCACTCACCTTCGTCGCAGCAACGGCCGGCGTTGCTCTGGCGCAGTCACCGACGCGCATACAGCAATTCAACGCCTGGGGCGCCTACTCATACCAATCCAGCAACGGCAAGGTCTGCTACGTCCTGTCCGTGCCGAAGGAAAAGGCTCCGACCGGCGTCGACCACGGCGATATCTTCTTCCTCGTGTCGCAGCGCCCGGGCCAGAATATCTCCTACGAGCCGCAGGCGATGATGGGCTATCCGCTGCAGGACAACTCGAAGGTCAACGTCGTCATCGACGGCCGCACCTTCGTCATGTTCACCAAGGGCAATTCCGCCTGGGTCGAAAACGCCGCCGAAGAACCGGCTCTGGTCGCGGCGATGAAGTCGGGCAAGGACATGTCGGTCAAGGCGACCTCTCGCCGCGGTACCGGCACCTCCTACTCCTATTCGCTGGCGGGCATTTCAGCAGCGCTGAAGCAGATCGAAGGCTGCAAGTAAGCGCCACTGCAACCTCCATGACAAAGGGCCGGTCGTTCCGAGACCGGCCCTTTTGTTTTCCGAGGTGTAGCTGTCGGATCAAACGCCCGCCGTCGGCAGTGGATTCCGCGCCGGCCGGCCCATCGCTCAGCCCAGATTGTCGAGCTTGGATTGCAGCGCGCGAAGCTGTTCCTTCAGCTCGTCGATGTCCTTTGCTTCCGCCTTCTTCGTTTCCTTCGGCTGCGGAGCGTTCATGAAGGGCGAAAACATCTGCATCGCCTTGTGGAATATTTCGGTGTTGCGGCGAACCTGTTCCTCGACGAGTTGCATCGGCATCTGCAGGTTCTTGCCGAGCGGCGTGTCGCCGAAGGCCTTGTTGATCTGCTCGCGCATCTGCGACTGCTGCTCGGTGAACGCCTGCATCGAATGCTCGAGATAGCTCGGCACGACCATCTGCATCTGGTCGCCGTAGAAGCCGATCAACTGGCGCAGGAAGGAGATCGGCAGGAGCGTGTTGCCTGTCTTCGACTCCTGCTCGAAAATGATCTGTGTGAGAACCGAATGTGTGATGTCCTCTCCCGACTTCGCGTCCTGGACGATGAAGTTCTCCCCCTTCTTCACCATCACCGCGAGATCGTCGAGCGTGACGTAAGTGCTTGTTCCGGTATTGTAGAGGCGCCGGTTCGCATATTTCTTGATTGTGATCGGGCTGTCGTTCTTGGCCATCTGGGTCTCCTCATCCCCGTGTTCCAATCGCTCTGTGCGTCTTGAGTATCCTCAAAAAAGTACAGCATAACAAACCCTTTGTGCGTTGCGGTGAAAAAATGCTGCGCAATATGCGCGGCGCTTGCGAAGCGTCGGCCGCAATAGCGCCCCATGGCCGGACAAGCCGTTTGACTCTCCCCCAAAGCTTTGACAGTTTTGCCTTGAGGCGATTGCCGGAACAGGCGGCCGAATGGCCGGATCGGCAATCGGAAGGGCATGCCAAGCCTACACGGCGGGAACAAGCCGCGGGCGGAAATGCGACCCAGATCTTGAGGAGACACCCATGGCCAACTCTATCGTCATCGCAAGCGCGGCCCGTACGGCGGTCGGCGCCTTCAACGGCGCGTTTGCCAATACGCCCGCCCATGAACTCGGAGCCGCGGCGATATCCGCCGTCCTGGAACGCGCCGGCGTTTCGGCGGGCGAAGTGGACGAGGTCATCCTCGGCCAGGTGCTGGCGGCGGGCGAAGGCCAGAATCCGGCCCGCCAGGCCGCGATGAAGGCCGGCGTGCCGCAGGAGAAGACGGCCTGGGGCATGAACCAGCTCTGCGGATCCGGCCTTCGGGCAGTCGCCCTCGGCATGCAGCAGATCGCGACCGGCGACGCCGGCATCATCGTTGCCGGCGGCATGGAATCCATGTCGATGGCGCCCCACTGCTCCCACCTGCGCGCCGGCGTGAAGATGGGCGATTTCAAGATGATCGACACGATGATCAAGGACGGCCTGACCGACGCCTTCTACGGTTACCACATGGGCATTACCGCCGAGAACGTCGCCAAGAAGTGGCAGCTTTCGCGCGAGGAACAGGACATCTTTGCCGTTGCCTCGCAGAACAAGGCGGAAGCCGCCCAGAAGGAAGGCCGCTTCAAGGACGAGATCGTCCCCTTCACGGTCAAGACGCGCAAGGGCGACGTGATTGTCGACAGCGACGAGTACATTCGACATGGCGCCACGATGGATGCGATGGCCAAGCTGCGGCCCGCCTTCGACAAGGAAGGCACGGTCACCGCAGCGAACGCTTCCGGCATCAACGACGGTGCTGCGGCGGCATTGCTGATGAGCGAGGCCGAGGCTGCGCGACGCGGCATCCAGCCGCTGGCCCGCATCGTTTCCTGGGCCACTGCCGGCGTCGATCCCCAGATCATGGGCACCGGCCCGATCCCCGCGTCTCGCAAGGCGCTGGAGAAGGCAGGTTGGAAAGTCTCGGATCTTGACCTGGTCGAAGCCAACGAAGCGTTCGCGGCCCAGGCCTGCGCAGTCAACAAGGATCTCGGCTGGGATCCGACAATCGTCAACGTCAACGGTGGCGCGATCGCCATCGGCCACCCGATCGGTGCTTCGGGAGCACGCGTGCTCAACACGCTGCTGTTCGAAATGAAGCGTCGAGGCGTCTCCAAGGGCCTGGCGACGCTCTGCATCGGTGGCGGCATGGGCGTCGCCATGTGCGTGGAACGGATGTAAGTTTCGGCTAACGTCATTGTCACGAACCATCCGCCGCATCCGGACGCGATGCTATATTGCACCGCGCCCGGCCAAACCAAAAAATCTCGACAGGGGAGGCAGGCATGACGAGGGTAGCTCTGGTAACGGGTGGAACGCGGGGTATCGGCGCCGCGATATCGGTTGCGCTGAAGCAGGCGGGATACACGGTCGCCGCCAATTATGCCGGCAATGACGAGGCGGCAAACGCCTTCAAGGCCGAGACCGGCATCCCGGTCTACAAATGGGACGTGTCCAGCTATGAGGCGTGTGCAGCCGGCATCGCCAAGGTCGAGGCGGATCTTGGTCCGGTCGACGTGCTCGTGAACAACGCCGGCATCACGCGCGACGCCATGTTCCACAAGATGACGCCGCAGCAGTGGGGAGAGGTGATCGGCACCAACCTGACGGGTCTGTTCAACATGACCCATCCCGTCTGGAGCGGCATGCGCGATCGCGGCTTCGGCCGCGTCATCAATATTTCTTCCATCAACGGCCAGAAGGGCCAGATGGGGCAGGCGAACTATTCCGCGGCCAAGGCCGGCGATCTCGGCTTCACCAAGTCGCTCGCCCAAGAGGGTGCGGCCAAGGGTGTTACCGTCAACGCCATCTGCCCGGGCTATATCGGCACCGAGATGGTCCGTGCGGTGCCCGAGAAGGTCCTGAACGAGCGCATCATTCCACAGATCCCGGTCGGCCGGCTTGGCGAACCGGAGGAGATCGCCCGTTGCGTGGTCTTCCTTGCTTCGGACGATGCGGGCTTCATCACCGGCTCGACGATCTCTGCCAATGGTGGGCAATTCTTCGCCTGAGATAGGCGCATTACAACGAGATCAGCCCCGTCGCGTTGTCGCACGCGGCGGCCACGCGCGCCGCGGACCCTTTGGAGCAGTTCCGGCAGGGTGCATTATCCGTTTGTTTTTCCGCAGTTTGGGGTGCAAATCCGCTTCGCACTTTTGCTGAAATTGCCTTAGATGGCGAGGCAACGCGGAGGCAATGACAGGGCATGCAGTTTTCCGGAACAGCCGACTATGTCGCCGACAAGGACCTGATGATAGCGGTCAACGCCGCGATCCGGCTGGAACGTCCGCTGCTGGTGAAGGGCGAGCCCGGCACCGGCAAGACGGAACTCGCGCGCCAGGTTGCGACGGCGCTTGGGCTCGACCTGATCGAATGGAACGTCAAGTCGACCACGAAGGCCCAGCAGGGGCTCTACGAGTACGACGTGGTGACGCGCCTGCGCGACAGCCAGCTTGGCGACGAGCGGGTGAACGACGTTCGCAACTACATCCGCAAGGGCAAGCTGTGGCAGGCCTTCGAGGCGCCGCGGAAGACAGTGCTTCTGATCGACGAGATCGACAAGGCCGATATCGAGTTCCCGAACGATCTGTTGCAGGAGCTCGACCGGATGGAATTCCACGTCTACGAGACGAGCGAGATGGTGTCGGCGGCAAACCGGCCGATCGTCATCATCACTTCCAACAATGAAAAGGAACTGCCGGACGCCTTCCTGCGCCGCTGCTTCTTCCACTATATCCGCTTTCCCGATGCGGAGACGCTCGGCCGCATCGTCGAGGTCCATTATCCCGGTATCCGCAAATCGCTGCTCCAGGCAGCGCTTTCGGCATTCTTCGATATCCGCGAGACGCCGGGCCTCAAGAAGCGCCCCTCGACCTCGGAGGCTCTCGACTGGATCCGCCTGCTCGTCGCAGACGACGTCGAGCCCGCCGATTTGCGGACGGACCCGAAGACGATGCTGCCAAAGCTCTACGGCGCGCTTCTCAAGAACGAACAGGACGTTCACCTTTTCGAGCGACTGGCTTTCATGGCGCGGCGGGACGGGTAATTCTTCCGCCGTTCGGGCTTCGCCTGAGAACGACCCGCCCGCCGGCTTTCGCGCTTCCATTGCCGATGTTGATTCCGGAGCGCTCAAGCGCTATCTAGTCTTCGTTCCGTGGTGATTTGGCCGGCCGGCTTGCAGCCACGTTAAAGAAGTCGCTAAAGGGCCGCGAGAAGGGGCCTTCCCGTGGACCGGTTGCGACGAAAATCGCCGCCGGTTTTTTGTTTTTGTCGAGTGAGCCATGCCCATCAAGATTCCCGATACGCTGCCCGCATTCGAAACCCTCGTGCATGAGGGCGTGCGGGTGATGACCGAGACGGTGGCTGTCCGCCAGGACATCCGCCCGCTGCAGATCGGGCTGCTGAACCTCATGCCGAACAAGATCAAGACCGAGATCCAGATGGCGCGGCTGGTTGGCGCGTCGCCGCTGCAGGTGGAGCTTTCGCTCGTGCGCGTCGGCGGCCACAAGGCGAAGAACACCTCGGAAGAACACCTGCTGGCCTTCTACGACACCTGGGAGGAGATCAAGCATCGCAAGTTCGACGGCTTCATCATCACCGGCGCACCGATCGAGACGCTGGAGTATGAGGACGTCACCTACTGGGACGAGATGAAGCAGATCCTCGACTGGACCGTCACCAACGTTCATTCGACATTGAACGTCTGCTGGGGTGCGATGGCGGCGATCTATCACTTCCATCAGGTGCCGAAATACACCCTCGAGGAGAAGGCGTTCGGTGTCTTCCGCCATCACAACCGCAATCCCTCCTCGGTCTTCCTGAGCGGCTTCTCCGACGATTTCCAGATCCCGGTATCGCGCTGGACGGAGGTGCGGGCTGCGGACATTCGCAAGCATCCGGAACTGGAAATCCTGATGGAGTCCGATGAGACCGGCGTCTGCTTCGTGCAGGAAAAGGCAGGCAAGCGTCTCTACGTCTTCAACCATGTCGAATACGATTCGACCTCCTTGGCCGACGAGTATTTCCGTGACGCGGATGCCGGGGTGCCGATCAAGCTGCCGAAGAACTACTTCCCGCACAACGATCCGGCGATCGCCCCCTTGAATCGCTGGCGAAGCCATGCACACCTCCTGTTCGGCAACTGGATCAACCAGATGTACCAGACGACGCCCTATGAGCTGGACAGGATCGGCACGGAAGGATGACGGGATGAGCGGCCTCGAAGTCAGACCCCTGAAGCTGAGCGACGAGGCCGAATGGCGGCGGTTGTGGACGGCCTATCTCGCCTTCTATGAGACAAGCCTGCCCGAGGAAGTCTTCCGGAAGACCTTTGCCCGCCTGACGGGCGACGACGGCGCGTCGATGGCCGGCCTGCTTGCGGTGTCGGACGGAAGGGCGGTCGGGCTGGCGCATTTCCTGTTTCATCGCAGCACCTGGTCGACCGGCGACGTCTGCTATCTCCAGGACCTCTATGCCGATCCCGAAGTCCGTGGCACCGGCATCGGGCGCGCTCTGACCGAGGCCGTCTATGAAAGGGCGGCTGCGGCGGGTGCGCCTGAGGTCTACTGGCTGACGCAGGAATTCAACGCCACAGCCCGCCGGCTCTACGACAGGATTGCCGACAAGACCCCGTTCATCGTCTATCAGAAGACCCTCTGACGGCCATGTTCATATCCTTCTTCCTGGCCCTGCGGGCGGCGAAGGTTCCGGTTACGCTCCGGGAGTTCCTGACGCTGCTCGAAGGCCTGGAGGCGGGGCTTGCCGCCTTCGACGTCGAAGCCTTCTACTATCTTGCCCGCAGTGTGTTGGTGAAGGACGAGCGTTTCATCGACAGGTTCGACCGCGTCTTCGCGGAGAGCTTCAAGGGGCTCGATGCCGTGTCCGGCGGCACGCCCGACGCGATCGACGTCAACACACCTGTCGAGTGGCTGCAGAAGCTGGCAGAGAAGTACCTCACCGACGAGGAGAAGCGGCTGATCGAGAGCCTCGGCGGCTTCGAACGCCTGATGGAGACGTTGAGGGAGCGGCTTGCCGAGCAGAAGGGGCGCCACCAGGGCGGCTCGAAATGGATCGGTACTGCCGGCACCTCGCCCTTCGGGGCCTTCGGCTACAATCCCGAAGGCATCCGGATCGGGCAGGACGCCTCGCGCCACCGCAGGGCCGTCAAGGTCTGGGATCGTCGCGAATTCAAGGACTACGACGATACCGTCGAACTCGGTACGCGCAACATCAAGGTGGCTTTGAAGCGTCTTCGCAAATGGGTGCGCGAAGGGGCAGCAGACGAGCTTGACCTGCAGGGCACGATCCGTTCGACCGCCGAGCACGGCTATATCGACGTGGTGACCCGCCCGGAGCGCCGCAACGCCGTGAAGCTTCTGATGTTCTTCGACGCGGGCGGATCGATGGAAACGCATGTGCGCGTCGTCGAGGAGCTTTTCTCGGCCGCCCGCTCCGAGTTTCGGCACATGGAGCACTTCTACTTTCACAATTGCGCCTATGAAGGCGTGTGGAAGGACAACCGCCGCCGCCGCGTCGACGTCACGCCGACGCTCGATCTCATCCGCACCTATGGCGGCGACTATCGTCTCATCTTCGTCGGCGACGCCTCCATGAGCCCCTACGAGATCACCCATCCGGGCGGATCGGTAGAGCACTGGAACAAGGAAGCCGGCGCGGTATGGCTGTCGCGGCTGACGACGCATTTTCCACACGCGATCTGGATCAATCCGGTCCCGCAGGGGCATTGGCGCCACACCCAGTCGATTGCGATGATCAGCCGGCTGATGTTCGGTCGCATGTTCCCGCTGACCCTGGCGGGCCTGCAGGCGGCCACCAGGGAGTTGTCGCGCTGACGCCGCCATTTGCCTGCTGCCATTTGTATGATTTTTTGATTGCCCCGTCTGTCCATTTGCCGCAGTTTGCCCGCGCAAATCGGAAATGCCGGGAGGAATGTCGATGGCTGCGGAAAATGAAGTATTTGGCCGTCTGGAAGATGGTGAGGCGGTCTATCGGGTGACGATCACCGGCGGCGGCCTGACCGCGAAGGTGCTGACCTGGGGCGCGGTTATTCAGGATCTCCGGCTGGAGGGGCACCAGCCGCCGCTTGTCCTCGGGCTTGAAAACCTGGCCGACTATGTCGCCCATTCGCCCTACTTCGGTGCTACCCCCGGACGCAATGCCAACCGGATCGCAAACGGCCGGTTCGAGATCGACGGCCACCCCTGCCAGCTCGAGCTGAACGAACGCGGCGTCACCCATCTCCATGGCGGCAGCGACGGGATGGGAAGGCGAAACTGGCAGCTGGTCGAGCAGTCGGACAGCCATGTGGTGCTGCACATCGTCGATCCGGCCGGTCGCGCCGGCTATCCCGGCACCAGCACGACGACCTGCACCTATCGCCTGACCGGGACCGGAACGCTGTCGGTTGTCTACGAGACGACCAGCGACGCGCCGACCATCGCCAATGTCTGCCAGCACAGCTATTTCAATCTCGACGGCAGCAGCGACGCGTTCGATCACGAGATCAGCATCGCCGCCGACCGCTACCTGCCGGTGGACGACCGCCTGATCCCCACAGGCGAGATCCGCCCCGTCGAGGGAACCCCGTTCGACCTGCGAGAGATGGCGTCGATGCGGCGGCAGACGGAAGCTGGCGGCGTGGCATTCGACCACAACTTCTGCCTCGCGCCCGAACGCCGCGCCAAGACTGTGGCCGCATTCGTTCGCAGCGCAAACTCCGGCGTCTCGCTCGAGGTGAGGACGACGGAGCCGGGTGTGCAGCTCTATACCGGTGCAATGGTGAATGTGCCCGTGCCGGGGCTGGAAGGCCGGACATACGGCCCCTTCGCCGGCTTCTGCCTGGAGACGCAGATCTGGCCGGATTCCGTCAACCACCCCACCTTCCCCAAGGCGGTCCTGCGGCCAGGCGAGATCTTGCGGCAGGAGACGGACTACGTTTTCAGCAAGCGCTGACGGTGGAGGCAACTGGTGCCGCACGGGTGAACTGATCACGCCTTTTCGCGAACCTGCTTCCGGTGGCGAGGTTCTGCACAGAAATTTGCCGTAGGCGGACGGCGTCCGGCCGAATTGGTTCCGCTGTCAGAGGATGAAATCTGTCTTTACAAGCATCCGCGCATCATCGAGATGAATGGCGAAATCCGACTTGCCGTCGCCATCCAGGTCACCACGAATATAAGTGTCGGATTTCCCCTTGTCGTAGCGCAGTTCCCCCGCCTTGTCCGAGAAGTCGTCCGCTCCGATGAAGGTGAAACCCTGATCGCCACCCTTCCTCGTGCTGGCGTCGATAGCCGAAACGTCGATCTTGTCGCCCTTGGAGAAGTCGAAAATAGTATCTCGGCCGGATTTGCCGGGCGTGGAATCCTGAAGGGTTTTGAAGACGAAGATGTCCGATCCCGTGCCGCCGTAGAGCTTGTCCGCGCCGAGACCGCCAATGAGCTTGTCGTTGTTGGAGCCGCCGCTCAGCGTATTCGCGGAGTTGTTGCCGGTGATCGTGTTGGAAAGGTTGTTACCGGTACCGCTGGTCTTGCCGCTGCCGACAAGCGTCAGGTGCTCGACATTGGCCGTAAGCGTATAGCTGATAGACGACACTACATGGTCAGTGCCTTGCTTGGCTAGCTCGACTACCTTGTCGCCCTTGTTGTCGACTATGTAGGTGTCGTTGCTTGTGTTTCCTGCCAGCCTGTCAGCCCCGGTGCCGCCGTCCAACAGGTCGCTGCCGCGGCCACCCCAAAGCCCGTCGTTGCCCGATCCGCCGTAGAGCTTGTCGTTGCCTTGTCCGCCGGAGAGTTCGTCTTTGCCGCTCTGGCCGTAGAGCTTGTCGTTGCCCTTGTCGCCGCCAAGAAAGTCGTCGCCGGTCCCGCCGTCGAGCAGGTCGCCTCCGCTCCCGCCGTTGAGCGAGTCGTTACCGCCGCCGCCAGAAAGCATATCGTTGCCGCTGCTGCCGTCGAATATGTCCTTGCCAGTGCCGCCGGAAAAGCTGTCTCTCCCCATGCTGCCGACAAGTTCGACGCTTTCCACATTCTTCAACGTTACCGACGCGATAGTGAATGACGGTGCATCCGAAACCGAGAGTTTCAGGCCGGTCGTGTAGAACCGGAAGTCGAGGGACACATGGTCGGTGCCGGATCCGCCGTCTACGACGATTTCATCTTCGGGGTGGAGTACGGCCTCGAACCGGTCATTGCCGGATCCAAGGTCCACGGTATAGGAATTCGGCTTGGCCGTCGTGACGAACACAAAATCGCCTCCGTAAGTCTCGGCCAGGGTAGCGTATCGAAAGTCGCGCACGACGTCGTTGCCATTGCCGCCGCAGAACTTCCCGCCTACGCCGTGTATGATGTAGAGGGTGTCGTTGCCGTCGCCGCCGTCGACCATGCAGTTGACGCCCGCGGTGTAGAGTGTGTCGTTCCCCGCTTCGCCGTAGATCCTGTCGCTACTGGTTTGCGCGGCGTTGTATTCGTAGCTGTGGTAATCTTCATTGCCACCGAAGAGCGTATCGTCGCCGGTTCCGCCGTGGAGAGTGTCGCTCCCGTCGTCACCAATGAGCGTGTCATTGCCGCCCAGCCCCTTGATAATATCGTCCTCGGAAGTCCCCTTCAGGATGTCTTTGCCAGACGTCCCGGTAATCTCGGCCATGCTGCGTCCTCAATTCGGGTAAACAGGCGCTAGTCCTGCGGGCGCCACACTGGCTGTACTATAAGTCGTTCCGTGCGCAGCCCCAACTATCGAAGTTGTAGAAATCAGTCACCGTCTCAACCAAAGGTGCAGGGTGGATTGCACACTAGAGACCGACACTCGCTCAGAGTGACATTCACGAAACCGTCGATGGAAATATCAGGCGCAATTTCTGCGATTCCAGATGCGCCAAAACGCAAAAAAGCCCCGGCGAACCGAGGCTTGCAGCGTCTTGGAAGAATGGAGCGGGTGAAGCGATTCGAACGCTCGACCCCAACCTTGGCAAGGTTGTGCTCTACCCCTGAGCTACACCCGCTCATCGTCGACGGCCTGGGGTAGTTGGTGGCCGAAGGTCGCTGCGTTGCGGCGACGGGCGCTATATGGCCTAACCGATTTTCAAATGCAACAGGGAAATGACGGGATTTTTCAGAAATTTTCGGACGCCCTTTGGAAAGCCCGGAAACTCAGGCGATGGCGCAGCCAGGATGCGGCATGTCGCCGGTTGCCTCGTCGTTTCATCCGGCTTAAGCAACGTTCGAGGCCGCGTCTTTATGGGGCGCATGACGAATAGATGCGAAAACGAGCGGGACCAGACATGGACATGCAGCGAAGCTACATGCAGCAAGACGACATGCAGCAGGGCGCGACCCCTCCGAAGACCGACGACGAGCTCTTCGCCTATCTCGACAGTCTCGGCATCGCGCACAAGACGATGAGGCACGAGCCCGTTTTCACCGTGGCCGAATCGGTGGCGCTGCGCGATGAGATTCCCGGCGGTCACACCAAGAACCTTTTTCTCAAGGACAAGAAGGACAGTTACTTCCTGCTGACCGTCGAGGAGAATGCGACCGTCGACCTGAAGAGTGTGCACACCGTCATCGGTGCCGCAAGCCGGGTCTCCTTCGGGAAGGCGGAGAAGCTGATGGAGTATCTGGGCGTCATTCCCGGTTCCGTCACGGCGTTCGGCGCGATCAACGACACCGGGCTCAACGTCAAGGTCATCATCGACGAGGAGATGATGGGATACGATGTCATCAACGCGCATCCGCTGCGCAACGATGCCACCACCTCGATCGCCTCGAAGGATCTGCTGCGGTTCATCGAGGCCACCGGCCACGAACCGCTTGTCTTGAAAGTGACCAGCTGACATACGATCTTGTGGCGAATTCGATTGAAAGTCGGGCGAGGGTCCGCAGGAGAAGAAGATGAGCGACAATCCCTATGCGACGTCGTTTGGTGGACAGATGAACGCCGCCGTCAACTATGGCGGAGCAGCGCCCGCAGGCGACCTCATCAAGGACACCACCACGGCCACCTTCGCCAAGGACGTGATCGAAGCATCGCGCCAGCAGCCTGTCCTCGTCGATTTCTGGGCGCCCTGGTGCGGCCCGTGCAAGCAACTGACGCCGGTGATTGAAAAGGTCGTTACCGAAGCTGCGGGCCGCGTGAAGCTCGTCAAGATGAACATCGACGATCACCCCTCAATTGCCGGACAGCTCGGAATTCAGTCGATCCCCGCGGTGGTCGCCTTCGTCGACGGACGCCCGGCCGACGGCTTCATGGGCGCGCTTCCGGAAAGCCAGGTGCGGGCCTTCATCGACAAGATCGCCGGACCCGCGGGCGCGGACCAGAAGGCCGAGATCGAAGCGATCCTGGCCGAGGCGAAGACGCTGCTGGACGGGAAGGACATTGCCGGCGCGGCCGATCTCTTCGGTGCCATCCTGCAGGCCGATCCGGAAAATGCCGCAGCCCTTGCAGGTATGGCGCAGTGCATGATTGCCGCCGGCCAGATCGACAACGCCCGCCAGGCGCTGGCGTCTGCGACGGAAGAGATGGCCAAGGACCCGGCGATCGCGGCTGTGTCGAAGCAGCTCGACCAGATCGAGGAGGCGCGCAAGCTCGGCGATCCGCTGGCGCTCGAGCAGGTGCTGGCCGCCGACCCGGATGATCATGCCGCCCGGCTGAAGCTTGCCAAGATCCGTAACGTCGAAGGGGACCGCGGGGCGGCGGCAGAGCACCTGCTGACCATCATGAAGCGCGACCGCACATTCGAGGACGATGCGGCCCGGCAAGAGCTGCTGCAGTTCTTCGAGGTGTGGGGCCCGAAGGACCCGGCAACCATCGCTGCGCGTCGCAAGCTGTCGTCGATCCTGTTTTCCTGACCGCAACATGCGGTACACCTTGAGAATTCCGCTGCAAACCCCATTTCAAGGGCATACCGCCGCCGGCAACTTCAGGGATGTCGGCCAAAGTGATTGCGACGGGAAGGCGATGCAATGCATGTTGGGAATGCACGCTATCTGAAGCCGGATGACCTGCCGAGCGTCATTCCGGTGTTTCCGCTGACGGGCGCGCTACTCTTGCCGGGAGGGCAACTGCCCCTCAACATTTTCGAGCCGCGCTATCTTTCCATGTTCGACGACGTGCTTGCCGGGAGCCGGCTGATCGGCATGGTCCAGCCGGTCTTTGGCGACCACGTCGTATCAGACCCGTCCTCCGAGGCTCCGGCGCTCTGCCAGGTCGGCTGCATCGGCCGCATTACCTCCTTTGCCGAGACCGGCGACGGCCGCTACATCACGTCCCTCACAGGCGTCTGCCGCTACCGGCTGATCAACGAAGTACGGAACGGCAAGGCCTATCGTTCGTTCAAGATCGCCCCCTTCATCAGCGACCTCTCCGGTGCCGACGACGAACGCGGTGTGGACCGGGAGGCGTTGCTCTCGGCCTTCCGGGCCTATCTCGAGGCCAACAAGCTGGAGGCTGACTGGGAGAGCGTCGAACGCGCAAGCAACACCACCCTCGTCAATTCGATGTCGATGATGTCGCCCTACGGCCCGGCCGAGAAGCAGGCCCTGCTGGAAGCGCCGGACCTGAAGACGCGAGCGGAAACGCTGATCGCGATTACCGAGATCGTGCTGGCGCGCAATTTCGGCGATGTCGACACGCGGCTGCAATAGGAGCGCGACGGTGGAGAACAAGACGAACAGCGTCGATCCGAAGCTTCTCGAGCTTCTCGTCTGTCCGTTGACGAAGGGACGGCTCAGCTGGCACGCCGACACCGGCGAACTGGTCTCCGAGCGCGCCAAGCTCGCCTATCCGGTCCGCGACGGCATTCCGATCATGCTGATTTCCGAAGCGCGCGAACTGAAGGACTGAGCGCCGCCGCAAGGTATCGTTTGGTGGTGCTCGAGCTTGCCGGAGGCAATTGCCTCAGATTGCCTCGCCCACCAGCATGCGCGGCTGGTTACGGCCGGTCAGGCCCTCTGCCTGCCGTATAAAGAAGGATTTCAGACCCGGAAGCCGATCGACGATCCCCAGTCCCAGGTCGCGAACGACCCGCACCGGCGTGACGTCGTTGGAAAAAAGCCGGTTTAGGACATCCGTCGTGACCCCCATGCGGAACGTGTCGAAGCGCCGCCAGGTCTCGTAGCGTTCGAGCACGGAAAGCGACCCGATATCCAGGCCGAGCCGGTCGGCCTCGACGATCGTTTCGGCCAGCGCGGCAACGTCCTTGAAGCCGAGATTGAGCCCCTGTCCCGAAATCGGGTGAATGCCGTGGGCGGCGTCGCCGGCCAGGGCAAAGCGCGGTGCCACGAAGGCGCGAGCGAGCGTCAGCCCGAGCGGGAACGCCTTGCGACCGCCCACCACGCGCAGCGTGCCTAGCTTGTGGCCGAAGCGCCGTTCCAGCTCTTCCTCGAACACCAGGTCGTCGCTCTCAATCAGGCGATTGGCATCTTCCGTCCGCTCCGTCCAGACAAGCGACGAACGGTTGCCCGTCATCGGCAGCGTGGCAAACGGGCCGGCGGGAAGGAAATGCTCTTCGGCAGTACCTTCATGCGGCCGCTCATGCTCCACGGTCGTGACAATGCCGCTTTGGCCATACTCGAAACGCACCGTTTTGATGCCGGCGATGTCGCGCAGTTTCGAGCGAACTCCGTCGCAGGCGATCAAGAGCTTCGCCTGCCGGGCCTCGCCGTTCGACAGCGTCACTTCGGTGAGGTGCGGCCCCGTCGCGAAGTCGACCACCGACGTCTCCCAATGAACGGGAAGGCTGAGCGATCCGGCCGCTTCCAGCAGGCTGCCGGTCACCGCCTTGTTGGGGACCATGTGCGCGAAGGGTTGTCCTTCTTCCGTCGTACCAGCGCCCTCGAACGTCAGGAAGACCGGCCGGACCGGATCGCCGGCGCGCGAATCGGTGATCACCATGCGCCGGATCGGTTCGGCCTCCGGTTCGATCTTGTCCCACACGCCGAGCACGGCGAGCAGATTGCGCGCGGCTGCCACCAGTGCCGAGGCGCGCTCGTCGCGCTGCCATGCGCCGGCCGGTGCGGGATCGACAAGCTCCACCACAAGATGCGGTGCGGCCTTTTTCAGCGCCACCGCGAGCGACAGGCCGACATAGCCGCCACCCGCCACAAGAATGTCGATCATCGCGAAATCTCCCTGCCCTTGAGCGGTCAGTGCAACCTATATAGAGGACACGGGATCAGTTTCCTACCGGGGGAGAATGTCCAAATGTCGCAAGCTGCCGACGCCAGAACGCCCATGGGGGCACTGCTGTCCATCCTGGATCTGGAGACGCTGGAGGTAAATCTCTTCCGCGGGCGGAGTCCGCAGGTCGGCTGGCAGCGGGTCTTCGGCGGCCAGGTGATCGCTCAGGCCACAATTGCGGCAAGCCGGACGGTCGAGGCCGACCGCTTCATCCATTCGCTGCACGCCTACTTCATCCGCCCCGGCGACCCGAGCGTGCCTATTCTCTACGATGTCGACCGTGTCCGCGACGGCGCCACCTTCACGACCCGCCGCGTCATCGCCATCCAGCACGGCAAACCCATCTACTTCATGACCGCCTCGTTCCATCAGGACGAGGGCGGCTACGAGCATTCGCTCTCCATTCCCGACGTGCCGCCGCCGGAGGCTGTTCTCGTCGATGAGGAAGCGCGGCGGCAGTTCCTCGCCACGGCGCCCAAGGCGGTGCGCGACTATTGGGAGCGGCCGCGCCCCATCGAACTGCGCCCGGTGGAACTGACGCCGCCGCCGCTGGACGGGCAGTCGCTGCCGATTCGCCATGTGTGGATGCGGGCGACCGGAAGCGTTCCCCACGAGCAGCATCTGCAGGCTGCCGTTCTCGGCTATCTTTCGGATATGACGCTGCTCGACACTGCGCTGTTCGGGCATGGCACGTCGGTCTTCGATCCGACACTGCAGGTCGCAAGCCTCGACCATGCCATGTGGTTCCATCGCCCGTTCGACCTCGACGACTGGATCCTCTACGCACAGGACAGCCCGTCGGCATCCGGCGGGCGCGGGATGACGCGCGGCAGCCTGTTCAGCCGCTCCGGAGCGTTGATTGCGTCGGTGGCGCAAGAGGGATTGATTCGCAAAAAGGCAATTGAACAAAAATAGTGCGGTTTTTAAAAATCGCCTATTTTTTAGGCTAAGCGCGTGGCGCTTTTTTAGCTTGCGGTGCGGCTGATACATAAATCCTTTATTTAACAATATCTTACGATTCGCATCGAATCTGGCACGCCCCTTGAATGTGTAGGTCCGGCGGCTGCGGCAGAATGCCAAGCGGCAGCAAGGAGAAACGGCCTCGGCCGTGGGTGAACACGAAGGATGGGAAACCAGATGAAGATCGTGATGGCAATTATCAAGCCGTTCAAGCTCGATGAGGTGCGAGAAGCCCTCACCGCTGTCGGTATCCAAGGCCTCACCGTGACCGAAGTGAAGGGGTACGGGCGCCAGAAGGGGCACACGGAAATCTACCGCGGAACGGAATATGCAGTGAGCTTCCTCCCGAAACTGAAAATCGAGATCGCTGTCCCATCCGAGACCGTCGACAAGGCCGTCGAAGCCATCGCTGTCGCTGCCAAGACCGGCCAGATCGGCGACGGCAAGATCTTTGTCTACTCCATCGACCATGCCGTGCGCATCCGCACCGGCGAAACTGATTCTGAAGCTCTGTAAGAACGGCTGCTAGGGGAGTTGTCTCTGATGTCATTTTCTAAGTTTTCTACCGCGCTCGGTTTAGTGGGCGCGGCCGCAACCGGCCTGCTGGCGCCGGTCATCGCCTTCGCCCAGGAGGCGGCACCTGCAGCCACTGAGGCAGCAGCCGCAGCGCCGGTTCCCGAGAAGGCCGATACGGTCTTCATGTTCCTTGCAACCCTGCTCGTGTTCTTCATGCTCATTCCGGGCCTTGCGTTGTTCTATGGCGGTCTCGTTCGCGCCAAGAACATGCTCTCCGTTCTCATGCAGTGCACCGTCATCGGTGCAATGATGATGATCGTATGGGTTGTCTACGGTTACTCGTTCGCCTTCGGCGGCTCGACCAGCCCCTACTTCGGCGGATTTGCCAAGCTCTTCCTGACCGGCGTAACCGTTGACAGCACCGCTGCCACGTTCTCCGACGGCGTCGTCATTCCGGAATACATCTTCGTGCTGTTCCAGATGACCTTTGCCGCCCTGACGCCGGCCCTGATCATTGGTGCCTTTGCCGAGCGGATCAAATTCTCGGCGGTCCTGCTGTTTACGATCCTCTGGGCCACCTTCGTATACTTCCCGATCGCCCACATGGTTTGGGACGCCAACGGCCTGATCTTCAACATGGGCGCTCTCGACTTCGCAGGCGGAACCGTTGTCCACATCAACGCCGGTGTCGCCGGCCTCATCGGCGCGATCATGGTCGGCAAGCGTACCGGCTACGGCAAGGATATGATGGCTCCCCATTCGATGACGCTGACGCTCGTCGGCGCGGCGATGCTCTGGTTTGGCTGGTTCGGCTTCAACGCCGGCTCTAACCTGGAGGCATCCGGCGGCGCAGTGCTCGCCACCGTGAATACTTTCCTCGCCACCGCAGCTGCCATCCTCGCATGGTCGCTGGTCGAAACCTTCGCTCGTGGCAAGGCTTCGCTCCTGGGTGCTGCTTCCGGCATGATCGCCGGCCTGGTTGCCGTCACCCCGGCTGCCGGCTCGGTCGGCCCGATGGGCGCCATCGTCCTCGGCATCATTGTCTCGCCGGTCTGCTATTTCTTCGTCTCGGTCGTGAAGCACAAGTTCGGCTATGACGACACGGCGGACGTCTTCGGTGTTCACGGCGTTGGCGGTGTCATCGGCGCCCTCGGCACGGGCATCTTCACGGCACCCTGGCTCGGCGGCACGGGCGCTGAGGACTTCTCGATCGCTTCGCAGTTCATGACGCAGCTCACTGCCGTCGTCATCACCATCATCTGGTGCGGTATCGTCTCGGCCATCCTCTACAAGGTCGTGGACGTGATCGTCGGCCTGCGCGTCTCCGTCGAAGCCGAGCGCGAAGGTCTCGACCTCTCCTCGCACGGCGAGGCTGCCTACCACTCCTAAGACCCCCGGCCGCGCCGGCTAGCGGCGCGGCCTACAAGATCGTCACGGTGAAAGCACCGCTTCTGGCCCGACCTTTTCAGGTTCGGGCCTTTTTCGTTTGCGCGGCATTTTCGGCTACGCATACGGCCGGGCCGGCATGGTTAACATGCCTTTAACGCTTGAGCGGTTAGGGTCGCAAATCATCCATGCACCCGCGCCCGTGGAACATCCTCTCTCCGGGCCCATCGCGCGACAGGCTGAAGACACATGGCAAGAAGCACATCGGCAATGCTGGACAATCGTCCCGAACGGTTCGTTCTGTCCGCCTTCCTATGGCGACAGGCCCGGGCATTGCTGGGCTTCGGGCTGTTCATCGCGCTGGCGCTGGCGGTCGCTGCCCTTTCGACCTGGAACGTCTCCGACCCGAGCTTCTCCTATGCCTCCGGCGGCGAGCCGACCAATGCGCTCGGCTACGCCGGAGCAGCCTTCGCCGATATTTTCATGCAGTTCTTCGGGCTGGCCAGCGTCATTGCGCTTCTGCCCGTCGTCGCCTGGGCGCTCGCGCTCATCAAGAACCGCCGTCTCTCCTCCGTTCTGAAGCGCTTCGGCGCCTGGTTCCTGGGGGCCGTTCTCGCATCGGCCGCGCTCAGCTGCATCCCGGCGCCCGTTACCTGGCCGCTGCCGAACGGGCTCGGCGGCGTGTTCGGCGACATGATCCTGCGGTTTCCCGCGCTGTTCACCGGCGCCTATCCGACCGGAACGCTCGCCAGCGTTCTCGGCGCCTTCATTTCCCTGCCGTCCGGCTGGCTTCTCGTCTTCAGCGCGGGCCTGATCGCCAACGAGCCGGCAGAGGAGGACGAGGTCGCACCGCAAGCGTCCGTCGAGCGCACCCGCACGGTGAGCGATGCGGAGGAGGAGGACGAGGCGGAAGGCCCGCTGATGCTGATGGCCGGTGCGATGACGCACGCCTGGTTCACCGCCCACGCCCGCCTGCGCCGCATTTTCGGCCTCTCCGGCCGCAGCAAGACCCATTCCCGCGCCGTCGAACAGCCGTACGACTTCAATGATGACGAGTTCGGCACGTTGAACGAGCCGACACGCGCGAAGGCCTCCCCGAGACTGTCGGAACGGGTGGAGCCGTCGCTCGACGCCGGTGCGCGCCGCGCCGTCTCTCCGCCTTCGATGCCCGGCTTTGACGACGAGGAGTATGACGACGCGGACGACCTGCCGCGCCCGGCCGGCATCCTTCCCGATGACGAGGAGGACGACTGGGCGCCGCGCAAGGCACCTGCGCCCGCAGGGCTGCGCTCGCGCATCGCCGCAGCCGCTCCGAAGCCCAAGGCGGGCGCGCGCGTGGAACGCGAAGCGCAGGCCTCGTTCATGGCTCCCGGCGGCTTCCAGTTGCCTTCCCTCCATCTTCTGGCCGAACCGCGCAACGTTGCGCGCGATCCGGCGCTGTCCGCTGATGCGCTCGAGCAGAACGCCCGCATGCTGGAAGGCGTGCTGGAGGACTTCGGCGTCAAGGGCGAGATCATTCATGTCCGGCCCGGCCCGGTCGTCACGCTCTACGAGCTGGAGCCCGCCCCCGGCATCAAGTCCTCGCGCGTCATCGGCCTCGCCGACGACATCGCCCGATCGATGAGCGCGATCGCCGCCCGCGTGGCCGTCGTACCCGGCCGCAACGCGATCGGCATCGAACTTCCCAATCCCGGTCGCGAGACGGTGTATCTGCGAGAACTGATTGGGGCACGCGACTTCGAGACCAGCAAGGCCAAGCTGGCGATGGCGCTCGGCAAGACGATCGGCGGCGAACCCGTCATCACCGACATCGCCAAGATGCCGCACCTGCTCGTGGCGGGCACGACCGGCTCGGGCAAGTCGGTCGCGATCAACACCATGATCCTGTCGATCCTCTACCGGCTGAAGCCGGAGCAGTGCCGCCTGATCATGATCGATCCGAAGATGCTCGAACTCTCCGTTTACGACGGCATTCCGCACCTGCTCTCGCCGGTCGTCACCGACCCGAAGAAGGCCGTGGTCGCGCTCAAGTGGACCGTCCGCGAGATGGAAGAGCGCTACAAGAAGATGTCGAAGATCGGCGTGCGCAACATCGACGGCTTCAACAGCCGCGTCGAGCAGGCGCTGGCCAAGGGCGAGCAGATCACCCGCACCGTTCAGACCGGCTTCGACCGCCAGACCGGGGAAGCCATCTACGAGACGGAAGAGTTCGACCTCCAGCCGATGCCCTACATCGTCGTCATCATCGACGAGATGGCCGACCTGATGATGGTCGCCGGCAAGGACATCGAGGGCGCCGTGCAGCGTCTCGCCCAGATGGCGCGCGCGGCCGGCATTCACGTCATCATGGCGACGCAGCGCCCCTCGGTCGATGTCATCACCGGCACGATCAAGGCCAACTTCCCGACCCGCATCTCCTTCCAGGTGACGTCCAAGATCGACAGCCGCACGATCCTCGGCGAACAGGGCGCCGAGCAGCTGCTCGGCATGGGCGATATGCTCTACATGGCCGGCGGCGGGCGCATACAGCGCGTGCACGGCCCGTTCGTCTCCGACGGCGAAGTCGAGGCGGTGGTCGCTCATCTAAAAACGCAGGGCGCGCCGCAGTATCTCGACGCGATCACCCAGGACGACGATGACGACATGGAAGGCGGCGGCCCGGCGGGCACGTCGAACCTGGAAGATTCCGAGGATCCGTACGACCAGGCGGTGGCCGTGGTCCTGCGTGACGGCAAGGCCTCCACCTCCTATATCCAAAGACGGCTCGGGATCGGCTATAATCGGGCCGCGTCGCTGATCGAGCGGATGGAGCAGGAGGGTATCATCAGCCCGGCCAACCATGCCGGAAAGCGCGAGATCCTCGTGCCGACGGAAGACTAGATCACCAGCCGTTGACGGAAAATTGTACCGCGCTATCTGTGCCTTAACGGCCATCGACTGCAGATCTGCGCCTTGATCACGCCGCACTTGGCGGCGATGACAGCGGCATGAAGGAGACCACGATGAACGTTCATGAAGCGAGCCCGCATGGCCCCAACCTGACGCGGAGGGGCTTTGCCGGCCTGATGGCGCTGTTGCTCGTCGGCGCTCCGTCCGTGCTCCTGCCGGAACCGGCCGCGGCGCAGGCTTCCGCCACGGCCCAGAAGATCGCCAACCACTTCGCTTCCGTGAAGACGATGATGGGCGAGTTCGTCCAGTTCGGCCCCCGCGGCGAGCAGACGGGCGGCAAGTTCTACATCAGCCGTCCCGGCAAGATCCGCTTCAATTACGAAGATCCCTCGCCGATGCGGGTGATCTCCGATGGCCGCACCGTCGTTATCGGCAACCGCAAGCTCAAGACCTGGGACGTCTATCCCCTGTCGAAGACGCCGCTGAAGCTGCTGCTTGGGGCACAGATCGATCTTTCCACCAAGATGGTGCGCGGCGTGAAGGAGGAAGACGACCTCATCACGATCGTGCTTGGCGACAGGGGCATGTTCGGCACGTCGACGATCACGTTGATGTTCGATCCGCGGACCTACGACCTGCGGCAGTGGACGATCACCGATGCCCAAGGCAAGGACACGTCGGTGATGATCTTTAACGTCAAGACCGGCGTGCGGCTGGACCAGAAGATCTTTGCGATCCCCTATAACGAGATCCACGGCCGCTGATCGGCGGCTTCACCGGACCAGCGGATAGCGCGCGGGATATACTTCCACAGGGCAATCCGCCGCTATCGGTCCGTGGAACAATCGCCTGACCGAAAAGCGATTCCGGTCTTCGCTGTTCTGCGCTATGTACCTCGCGCGCCAGCTGCGGCGCAGCACGAGGACACGCCACATGCCCCTTTCCATCGCGACCTGGAACATCAACTCCGTCCGCCTGCGGATCGGCCTGGTCGAGCAGTTCCTGAAGCTCCACTCGCCGGACATCCTTTGCCTGCAGGAAACCAAGTGTCCGAACGACCAGTTTCCGTCCAAGCCGCTGAAGGCGCTGGGATACGAGTACATCGTCATGCACGGGCAGAAGGGGTATCACGGGGTCGCCACCATCTCCCGCCTTCCGCTGACCGAGCTCGTGGAACGGCGGGACTACTGCGGTGTCGGCGACGCGCGGCACGTCTCTGTCGTCTTCCGGCACGGCGGCAAGTCGATCCGCCTGCACAACTTCTATGTGCCTGCCGGCGGTGACGAGCCGGACCGGACGATCAATCCGAAGTTCGGCCACAAGCTCGACTTCATCGAGGAAATGAAGCTTCTGCATGCGGATGCGGAAGCCGGTATCTCCTCGATCCTTGTCGGCGACCTGAACATTGCGCCGCTGGAGCACGACGTCTGGTCGCACAAGCAGCTCCTGAAGATCGTCAGCCACACGCCCGTCGAGGTGGACGGCTTGATGGAAGTGATGACGAGGGGCGCCTGGGTCGACCTGATGCGCCGCAAGATTCCGGCCGACCAGAAGCTGTACACCTGGTGGAGTTATCGGGCCCAGGACTGGGCAAAGGCCGACCGCGGCCGCCGGCTCGATCACATCTGGTCGTCTGCCGACCTCGACCCGCATCTGTCGGAGATCACTGTCCTGCGCGAGGCGCGCGGCTGGGAGCGTCCTTCCGACCACGTTCCGGTGATGGCGACGTTCGATCTTTGAAGAAGAGCGCTCAGGCGAAGCGGCCGGCCAGGCCGGCCGCGCCGCTGATCATGGCCTCGAGGTTGGCGCGAATACGCTCCTGAACCATCATCGCCACGTCCGGATATTCCTCCAGCATGCGGCGGAACAGCGGCCGGTTTATGCGGATCACCTCGCTGTCTTCGATGGCCGTTGCGGTGAACTTGCGCTCGACCACGGAGATCATCGCCAGTTCCGAGAGCAGAGCGCCGGCACCTGCCGTTCCGTCGTCCTTCACAGATCCGTCGCGGGCCGTTGAATAGAGCCGGAAACCGCCGGTTGCCACCACGTAGCCGCAGTCGGCGGAGGTGCCCTCGCGGAACAGGGTCTGTCCCTCGACGAGACGGCGGCGCTCGGCACCGAACGCCATCAGGCGCAGCTTGTCTTCCGACAGGCCGGAGAAAAGCGGCACCTGCGCGAAAAGCCTGATGTCGTCAATGAGAGCCAAGCGGCGCCTCCGGCATGCCGTCGGGTTGCCTGCCTGCAGGCCCGACCTTCAACTATCGAGCGGACTCAATAGCCGACAATGCCGTCCCGCGTCCAGCCGCGGAAGCTGTTATCGCGGGACGTTTCACGGGACGATGTTCAGGGAACGATCTTGTAGCCGCCGTTCTCTGTGACGAGAATCTGCGCGTTGGAGGGGTCGCGCTCGATCTTCTGCCGCAGCCGGTACACGTGGGTTTCCAGCGTGTGTGTCGTCACGCCTGAATTGTAGCCCCAGACCTCTTCCAGTAGCACGTCGCGCGTTACGACCTTCTGGTCCGCCCTGTAGAGATAGCGGATGATCGCCGCCTCCTTCTCCGTCAGCCGGATCTTCTGGCCGTTGTCCATGGTCAGGAGCTTCTGCCCCGGCTTGAAGGTGTAGGGCCCGACGGTGAAGGTGGCGTCTTCGCTGCTTTCGTGCTGGCGCAGTTGCGCGCGAATGCGGGCAAGCAGCACGGCGAAGCGGAAGGGCTTGGTGACATAGTCGTTGGCGCCCGCCTCCAGACCAAGGATGGTGTCGGAATCGGTATCATGCCCGGTCAGCATGATGATCGGCGCCTTGAAACCACCCTTGCGCAGCAGCTTGACGGCCTCGCGGCCGTCCATGTCCGGTAGTCCGACATCCATGATCAGAAGATCGACCTGGCCGGCGCGCGCCGCCTGCACACCTTTGGCGGCCGTCGTTTCCTGAAGAATCGCAAACTCCTCGTAGAGCGCAAGCTGCTCGACCAGCGTCTCGCGCAGGTCGTCGTCATCATCGACAATGAGGATTGTTCGCGACGTCATCTTTTTCCTTTCGGTTCCAGAATGAACCTAAGCAAAATTGCCCTTTTGACAACCCTGCGCAGGTTCCATGCAAATTTCCGTGTTCAGCGCGAGGATATGCTTGCCCGAAATTTTGCGGGCAACGCACATTCGCGTGAGCATTATGTAGGTGCCGGGCATGGGACGGGCAAGAAAGACAGCAGCAGACAAACACGGCACAATCGTGTTCCACCGTGCACCGCTGGGCAAGAGGCGGGCGCGGTTGAAATCCGGCCCACTGTCCTATCTGGTTACTGTCGGCGCCCGCATGCGAAATGCCGCTAGAACGCGACACGTTGCTTCGCGCCGTTCGAGACAGATTCGCCCGATGGATTGCAGGCTGGAACTCGACAACGCGCTCCCTATATCAGCGTGGTCCAATCCATTTCCGGCCGGACCCGCCATTTGCAGGCAGCAGGCTGTTCGTATCTTTCCGACACATCCTAGTGGAGACATTTCATGACCGATACACTGACGATCGCTCTTCGCGATGGCCACGCGATTCCGCAGCTCGGGCTCGGCGTCTGGCGCACGCCCGAGGACGCTGCCGCCGCCGTCGTTCGCACCGCCATTGAAGCCGGCTATCGCCATGTCGATACGGCGGCGATCTATGGCAACGAGGAAGGCGTTGGCGAAGGCATCCGTGCATCCGGCATCGCGCGTGGGGACATCTATCTGACAACCAAGCTCTGGAACGACCAGCAGGGCTACGATTCGACCCTGAGAGCCTTCGACGAAAGCCTGAAGCGGCTCGGCACCGACTATGTCGATCTGTACCTGATCCATTGGCCGGCGCCGCAGCGCGGTCTCTATGTCGAAACCTGGAAGGCTTTCCTGCGCCTCAAGGAAGAGGGCCGTGCCCGTTCGGTCGGCGTTTCCAACTTTTATCCCGAGCACATCGAGATGATCGAGGCAGAGACAGGGGAGGCGCCGGTTATCAACCAGATCGAGCTGCATCCGGACTTCCAGCAGAAGACGGTGCGCGCCTTCCACGCCAAGCTACGAATCGCCACTGAATCCTGGAGTCCGCTTGGTCAGGGCAAGCTGCTGGACAATCCGACCGTGGCGGCCATCGCCAGGAAGCACGGCCGCACACCGGCTCAGACGATCATCCGCTGGCACATCGATAACGGCCTGGTCGTGATCCCAAAATCGGTTACGCCTGCGCGTATCGTGGAGAACTTCAAGGTTTTCGATTTCAGGCTGGATGCCGAGGACCTCGCTGCAATCGACAGGCTCGACGACCCCGGCGCACGTATCGGCCCGGACCCGAAGACCGCGGACTTCTGAGCATCGATCCCCTGACGCGGTCGCGGCCGGCGATCGCGTCCGTTCAATCCAGGGACTTCGGCGTGACGAAGCGCCGCAGCGTCGCCGTGCCTGCGTGCAGGTCGGACCAGAGATCAAGCGAGAATTCCAGCTCGACCAACCCCGCCGTCGGATATTTCTCGCCGATCCTGTGAATGGAATCGGCCTCTCCCGCACCGATGAGGGAGAGCGCCAGTTGCTGCAGGCCCGGATTGTGGCCGACCAGCATGAGGCAGCGCACGGTTGCTGCGGTGTCGCGTACGACGTCGAGCAGCCGGTTTGCCGGAGCTTCGTAGATCGCCTCGATATCGCGCTTGTCGCGCTTCTTCGGCAGCCTGGGGGCGATCAGGTTCCAGGTCTCCTGCGTCCGCCGCGCAGGCGAGACGAGGACGAGGTCGGGGACCAGCTTTTCTTTTGCCATGAAGGCGCCGATCTTCGGCGCCGCCTTCTGCCCGCGTGGCGCCAGCGGTCGATCGCGGTCGGGCACGCCATCGGGCCAGCCCGATTTCGCATGGCGCAGCAGAATGAGCCGACGGTCCGTCATGTCCGTTCCTCCCCGACGTTTCGAATTGCGCTGCCAACAGGCCCGAAATGCAAGGGGCTGCCCTGGCGGACAGCCCCGTTGATCAGGCATGGCTTGTTCGGGCCTGGCGTGCACGGCTCATCGGAGCCGTGCAGCGTACCACTCAGTTGAATTCGCGGATATCCACGAAATGCCCGGCGATCGCGGCGGCCGCGGCCATGGCCGGCGAGACGAGATGCGTGCGGCCCTTGAAGCCCTGGCGCCCCTCGAAGTTGCGGTTCGAGGTGGAGGCGCAGCGCTCGCCCGGCTTCAGCCGGTCGTCATTCATGGCCAGGCACATGGAACAGCCGGGCTCGCGCCAGTCGAAGCCGGCCTCCTTGAAGATCGCGTCGAGACCTTCGGCCTCGGCCTGCTCCTTGACGAGCCCCGAACCGGGGACGATCATCGCCGAAACGGTCGATGCGACCTTCTTGCCTTCGACCACCTTGGCGACGGCGCGCAGGTCCTCAATGCGGCCATTGGTGCACGAGCCGATGAAGACGCGGTCGATGGCGATATCGGTGATGTTGGTGCCCGGCTTCAGGCCCATGTAGTCAAGCGCACGCCACTTGGAGGCGCGCTTGGTCTCGTCGGCGATCTCGTCCGGATTGGGGACGACGCCCTGCACCGAGATGACGTCCTCCGGCGAGGAGCCCCAGGAGACGATCGGCGGCAGGTTGGCAGCGTCGAGCACGACGACGCGGTCGTAGTGGGCGCCCTCGTCGGTGTGCAGCGTCTTCCAGTATTCGAGCGCCATGTCCCAGGCCTTGCCCTTCGGCGCGCGCGGCTTGTCCTTGACGTAGGCGAAGGTCGTCTCGTCGGGCGCGATCAGGCCGGCGCGGGCCCCGCCTTCGATCGTCATGTTGCAGATCGTCATGCGGCCTTCCATCGACAGCGAGCGGATCGCCTCGCCGGCGAATTCGATGACGTAGCCGGTGCCGCCCGCAGTGCCGATCTCGCCGATGATGGCGAGGATGATGTCCTTGGCGGTAACGCCCGGCGGCAGCTGGCCGTCGACGCGCACCAGCATGTTCTTCGCCTTCTTCTGGATCAGCGTCTGCGTGGCAAGCACATGCTCGACCTCGGAGGTGCCGATACCATGCGCCAATGCCCCGAAAGCGCCGTGCGTCGAGGTATGGCTGTCACCGCAGACGATCGTCATGCCCGGCAGCGTGAAGCCCTGCTCGGGTCCGACGATGTGCACGATGCCCTGGCGGATATCGTTCTCGGAGTAGTATTCGACGCCGAAGTCGGCCGCGTTCTTGGCGAGCGCTTCCACCTGGATACGGCTTTCCTCGTTCTTGATGCCGTTCTTGCGGTCGGGCGAGGTCGGAACGTTGTGGTCTACGACGGCCAGCGTCTTCTCGGGATGGCGGACCTGACGGCCGGCCATGCGCAGGCCCTCGAAGGCCTGCGGGCTCGTCACCTCGTGTACGAGGTGACGATCGATGTAGAGAAGACAGGTGCCGTCTTCCTGCGTGTTGACGACGTGGTCGGCCCAGATCTTGTCATAGAGGGTACGGGGTGCGCTCATGGCTCTTCATCCGTGTAATGCGATGGAAATGGAAAAAATGCGGCTCGCTTGCCGCGGGTCCCGGCGATCAGCCTAGGCGGCTCGTAAGCGCCCCGCATACACGCGCGAAAAAGCGTACCGGAAGGCGCTTATGGTCCTGCAGTACGAAAATACGCGCACCGATGCATGCGAATTTGGATTCCATGGCCTGCACATATCAATTTTTTGACAGCCGGGCAATCGGTGAGATTAACGGTCGATCGCGCTCAGAGCACCTCGAACACGAAGGCCCGGACAAGCACGTCCGGCTCGGCCACGGCGAAAGCCCTAAACGGCGCACTTGCCTCCACCGGCCGCCAGCGACCGACGCTTTCCAGCGCCTCGAAAGCTCTTGTGAACCCGCCTTTCTCCAGCACCACGTCGCGCACGGTGAAAATCGCATGTCCACCCGTCCGCGTTATCCGCACGAGCTCTTCGAGAGCAGACGCGGGTGCGTGCCCTTCCGTGAAGACGCCGGTGCAGAAAAAGGCGGCGAAATGGCCATCGGGCCAGGGTAGTTTTTGCCCGAGCGTGCCGATCTTCAGGCTGGAATAGCAGGAGCGTCTGGCTGCTATCGCCAGCATTTCCTCGGACATGTCGAGGCCTTCGATGTCACGATAGCCGAGCGCTTGCAGATAGGGGCCGGACAGCCCCGTGCCGCAGCCTGCATCCAAAAGCGGTCTCGCATCTGCCGGCACATGCCGGGCGACCCAGCTGCCGATGACGAAGGGTAGACAGTAGCCGGCAACAGCCGTCTCCTGATCGTAGACGTTCGACCAGGCCGAATAGGCCGCGGAAAGCTCGTCGGCAGTGCGGGCGGCGTAGACCCGGCCCAACGCTTCGCTTTCCCGTTCGCTCATCGCTCGAACCCTTTCCGCAATCGCTTCTCCAGACCGCGCAGCGCCAAGGATAGCCCGACCGTCAGGATCAGGTACACATAGGCGACGATCGAATAGGTCTCGAAAAAGCGGAAGGAGCCGGAGGCATAGACCTTGGCCATCTGGGTGATGTCGGACACGCCGAGCACGGAGACCAGCGAGGAGTCTTTCACCATCGCCACGAAATCGTTGCCGAGCGGCGGCAGGATGACCCGGATCGCCTGCGGGAAGATCACCAGCCGGAACCGCTGGTAGCGGGAGAGCCCCAGCGCCTTCGCCGCTTCGATCTGCCCCTTGTCGACCGACTGGATGCCGGCACGGAATACCTCGCCGATGAAGGCGGAATAGCCGATCATCAGCGCGATGATCGCCCGCCACATCAGCGAGACGTCGCGCACGAGGAAGGGCTCGATATAGCCTGCCGTGACGAGCGGCGTCGCCACGAAATTGGCCAGCGCCACCAGCGCCGGCGCCCCCACGAAGGCAACGTAGAAGAGCAGGACGAGGATCGGCACGCCGCGGATGACTTCCGTGTAGAAGCGGGCAAACTGACGTGCAACAGCGCTGTCGGAAAGACCCAGCAGCGCCACGCCGAGTCCGAGCAGCGTCGCCAGCGTGAAGCCGACGACCGTGACGAAGATCGTCACCCACAGGCCCTTCAGGATCACGGCAAAGACCTGCGTGTAGATCTCGTTTGCGGCGATCATCACGGCAATGGCGACGGCGATTACGACAAGGGCGACCAGCCACCAGGGATAGTCGCCCTTCGTCGATCCGGAATGCTCGGACGGCGATGCCATGCAGGTCTTACTGACCCATCTTGTAATCGAGGAACCACTTCTTGTTCAGCGCGTCGAGCGTGCCGTCCGCCTTCAGTGCGGCGATCGCGGCATTGACGGGGGCCACTAGGTCGGAGCCCTTCGGGAAGATGAAGCCGAAGTCCTCGGTGCCGAGCGGCTCGCCCACGACTTTCAGCTTGCCTTCGGAGGCATCGACATAGCCCTTGGCCGCAACGCTGTCGGTCAGCACGAGGTCGACGTCGCCGGCCTTGAGCGCCTGCACCGTGGCGCCGAAGGTTTCGAACAGCTTGATGCGCGGGTTCTGTTCGTTGCCGTCGAGGATCTCGTAGACGGCCGCGTAGAACGGCGAGGTGCCGGGCTGCGCGCCGACGAGGCCGTCGCTGAGGGCGGCGAAGGTCTTGGCGTCGGTGAAGCGATTCTCGTCGCCGCGCACGAGCATGAACTGCTGCGAGCGCATGTAGGGATCGGAGAAGTCGACCTTTTCCTTGCGGTCGTCCTTGATGGTGATCCCGGTCATGCCGATCTGGTACTGGCCGTCATGCACGGCCTGGATCATCGCATCCCAGCTCGTGTTCTGGTACTCGACCTTGAAATTCAGCCGCTTGGCGATCTCGTTCATTGCGTCGTATTCCCAGCCGATCTGCTCGCCGGACTTCGGATCGACAAACTGCAGCGGCGGATAGGCGTTTTCGGTGACGACGACGACCGTCTTGCCGCCGAGGTCGGGCAGTTCGGCCGCAGCGACGGCCAGAGGCGTCAGGGTCAGGGGCATCAGGGCGAGGGCGGAGAGCCCGGCAAGGACGGTGCGGCGGGAAAACATGGCAATTCTCCAGAAAATGTGGCGAGCGAAAACTGTCACAGTTCAATCGCCGCTGGCAAGCAGGTTCATGCCAAAATCGTGGCCAGCCGGCGATCGGCTTTGCTTCAAATCCTTGGTCGCAGTCTCAGTGGCGCGCATACGAAAAAGCCGCCGGGATCGCTCCCGACGGCTCGAATGGATAAGTGGAAGCGCGCCTTATTCGGCGGCTGCTTCGGCTGCCTTTGCAGCTTCGGCTGCCTCTGCTGCTGCCTTCTCGGCGGCAAGAGCCTGTGCTGCCGCTACCTTTTCGGCTTCCAGACGTGCCTTTTCCTCGGCAACGGCTGCGCGTTCGGCGTCGTTCAGCTTGCGGGCGCGCGTGCCGGTGTTCTCGACGATACGAGCCGACTTACCGCGACGGTCGCGGAGGTAGTACAGCTTGGCGCGACGGACCTTACCGCGGCGGACGACTTCCACGCCCTCGACCAGAGGGGAGTAGACAGGGAATACGCGCTCGACGCCTTCGCCGTAGGAGATCTTGCGAACGGTGAAGCTCTCGTTGAGGCCGCCGCCGGAACGGGCGATGCAGACGCCTTCATAGGCCTGAACGCGGGTACGGGTGCCTTCCGTCACGCGGACGTTGACGCGAACCGTGTCGCCCGGGGAGAATTCCGGAAGGGTGCGCTTGGCGGCGATCTTGGCGGCCTGTTCGGCCTCGAGCTGCTGAATGATGTTCATCGGTTTAACCTTTACGTTTTTCTCAAACAGCCAGAGCGCTCGGCCTTCTCCCTTTGGTTGAACCTCGGGGTTATGCCCGTTGCCGGACAGGAGCGGTTTCGCCATTCTTTGCTTGCGGCTTTTCCGGGATGATCCCAAAACCGTGCGCGCAATACACCATTCGGCAGCGCTTGTCATCAGTTGCCGGCGAGAAATCGCTGTCGTTTTGAGCTTTCGTAAGGATTGCAGATCGGCGCTGCCCCCGATATCAGCCGATGTCGGAGGAGCGGCACGTTGTGCTGCCAGGAGGAGGATCAGCATGTCGATCGCCGATGCGGCGCTTTTGTTCGTGGCCGGCTTCATGTCCGGTGTGGTCAACGCCATTGCCGGCGGCGGGACCTTTCTGACGTTCGGCGCCATGACGCTGACCGGCCTGCCGCCGATCATGGCGAATGCGACGTCCTCGATCACCCAGTTTCCGGGCTACGTCACTTCCGCGCTGGCCTACTGGAAGGAAATCCGCGCGGACTGGAAGGAGGCAATGGTGGTCGGGGTGCTATCGCTCGTCGGCGGTCTGGCCGGTGCGCTGCTGCTGCTTTCCATGTCCAATCCCGGCTTCCGCGCGCTCGTGCCCTGGCTCTTGCTGGCCGCGACGGCGATTTTTGCCGCCGGTCCGCTTCTGCGGCCGAAACATCTGCACGCCGAAAAGCCGATCGGGCCGCTCGGGCTTGTCGGCCAGTTCGCAACCTCGATCTATGGCGGCTTCTTCGGGGCCGGCATGGGCATCATGACGCTCGCCGTGCTCGGTCTCTCCAAGGGTGGCGATTATCATCGGCTGAATGCGCTGAAGAACTTCCTTGCCATGGTGATCGCCGGCATCGCCATCGCCGTTTTCGCCAGCGGCGACGTGGTCGGCTGGCCGCAGGCGGCCGTCATGGTTCCGGCAGGTGCGATGGGCGGCTATTCAGGCGTCTGGGTCGCCCGGCGCGTGCCCCAGAACATCATCCGCGCGCTGGTCGTCGCGGTCGGCGGGATCCTGACGATCTACTACTTCGTCACCGATTGACGGGCGATCAGGTCGGGGCGGCGCGTCTCGGTCAGGCGGCGCGCCTCGGCCTGCCGCCACTTCTCGATCTCGCCGTGATGGCCGGAGGTCAGGACCGCCGGGATCTCCCTGCCTTCCCACACCGGCGGGCGGGTGTAGTGCGGATGCTCCAGCAGCCCGCCCTCGAAACTCTCATGGATACCGGAAAGCGCATTGCCCATCACACCCGGCAGGATGCGCACGACCGCGTCCAGCAGGATCATTGCCGCCGGCTCGCCGCCGGACAGGATGTAATCGCCGATGGAGACCTCCTCCAGCCCGCGCGCATCGATGACCCGCTGGTCCACGCCCTCGAAACGGCCGCAGACAATCACCGCGCCCACGCCGGCCGCAAGCTCGCGGACGCGCTCCTGCGTCAAGGGTCGGCCGCGCGGGCTCATCAGCAATCGGGGACGCGGGTCGCCCTGCGGTGCGGCATGGTCGATCGCTTGGGCCAGCACGTCGGGTTTCAGCACCATACCGGCGCCGCCGCCGGCCGGCGTATCGTCGACCGTGCGATGGCGATCGGTGGCGAAGTCGCGGATCTGCACCGTTTCGAGGGCCCAATCGCCCCGCGCGAGCGCCTTGCCGGACAGCGACTGGCCGAGAAAGCCCGGAAACATCTCCGGGTAGAGCGTCAGGATGGTGGCGCGGAAAGCCACGTCATTCCTCCTCGCGCGGCGGGCGCCGCTTACGGCTGCCCGGACCGTCCTCGTCCTCGCCATCGAGCCCGGCCGCGACCGGGTCGATCAGCAGACGGCCGTTCTCGAAATCGATTTCCAGCACGGCCGCTTCGGAAAAGGGTATGAGTACCGGCCGCTTGCCCGGCCCCTTGAGTTCGAGCAGGTTGCCGGCGCCGAAATCGAAGATGCCGGTGACTGTGCCATGGTTGCGGCCAGCACCGTCCACCGCCTCGAGCCCCTCGAGGTCGGCATAGTAGAATTCGTCGTCGTCCAGCTCCTCGTCCGGCAGCTTGTCGCGCTCGATAAAGAGGTCGAGCCCCCGCAGCGCCTCTGCGGCATTGCGGTCGTTGACGCCGCGAAAACGGACGATGGCGAGATTCTTGGCCTCGCGCACCTCGAGGATTTCGAAGACGCGGCCGTCCTCGCTATGGAGATTTCCATAGTCGCCGAGCGCACTGGGATCCAACGTGTAGGACTTGATGCGGACTTCGCCGCGCAGGCCCTGGGCTGCGCCGATCGTTCCCATCAGTACGGGGTTCTGAAGCTTGGTCATCAATCCGATCCGGCCAATACTCAAACAGGAAAAGCGGAAGACAAAACAAAAGCGGGCGGCATGAGACACGCCGCCCGCCCGTCATTCGACTGGCCGGGATTACTCGGCAGCGGCAGCAGCGGCGGCGTCTTCAGCCTTCTGCTTCTTCTCGGCGATGCGCTCGAGTGCCTTCTTGCCC
Organism: Mycoplana rhizolycopersici; assembly: GCF_013378445.1. GTDB lineage: Bacteria > Pseudomonadota > Alphaproteobacteria > Rhizobiales > Rhizobiaceae > Mycoplana > Mycoplana rhizolycopersici. Next base: position 233,100 of record NZ_JABXYK010000001.1, on the reverse strand, counting down.
GGCTTTGCCTTTTCCGGGTTGTTGCGGGTGTCGCGCTTGGCAAGGCCGGCCTCGTTCAGGAAGCGCAGGACGCGGTCGGTCGGCTGTGCACCCTTGGCGAGCCATTCCTTGATGCGCTCTTCGTTCAGCTCGATGCGCTTTGCATCTTCCTTGGAGAGCATCGGGTTCCAGGAACCGACCTTCTCGAGGAAGCGGCCGTCGCGCGGGCTGCGGGCATCGGCAACGACGATCTGGTAGTACGGGCGCTTCTTGGAACCACCACGGGCGAGACGGATCTTGAGGGACATTTCTTTTTCTCCTTGAGCGAATTAGGGGCCGCTTGACTTCAAGCGGTATGCTGGTTGTTGGAGCCGCTGAAATCGGCGGCGATGGCTTCATGATGCCGGATCACCTCGCGGATGATGAAGTTCAGAAACTTCTCCGCGAAATCCGGATCCAGATTGGCGTCCTTCGCCAGCCGGCGGAGGCGTTCGATCTGGTATTCCTCGCGCGCCGGGTCGGCCGGCGGCAAATCGTGGGTGGCCTTAAGCACGCCGACCGCCTTGGTGCAGCGGAAACGCTCGGCCAAAATGTGAACCAGGGCGGCATCGATGTTGTCGATCGACTGGCGGTATTCCGCCAGCTGCTTCTTGATTTCCGGATCGATCATCGTTTCCTCACTTCTTTTTCGGCAGACCGGGCAATCCCGGGAATCCGCCACCAAGGCCCGGCAGCTTTCCGCCAAGACCGGGGAGGCCGCCGCCGCCCGGCTTCAGGCCCGCGGCCTCCGCCTGCTTCTGCAAGGCTTCCAGCTGCTTCGGGTCGAGCTTGGACAGGTCGGGCATGCCGCCCATGCCGCCGCCGAGGCCGCCAAGCCCCATCTTGCCGGCCAGGCCGCCCATCATCTGCTTCATCATGCCGCCGCCCTTCTTGCCGCCCATCATCTTCATCATGTCCGCCATCTGGCGATGCATCTTCAGAAGCTTGTTGATGTCGCTGGCATCCGTGCCGGAGCCGGCCGCGATGCGCTTCTTGCGCGAATGCTTGAGCATGTCGGGATTGGCGCGCTCGGCCTTGGTCATCGACGAGATGATCGCGAGCTGGCGGCCGAACATCCGGTCGTCGAGGCCGGCGGAGGCCATCTTGTCCTTCATGCCGGCCATGCCGGGCATCATTCCCATGATGCCGCCCATGCCGCCCATCTTCTGCATCTGGCGGAGCTGATCGGCGAGGTCGTTCAGGTCGAACTTGCCCTTCGCCATCTTCTCGGCCATCGCCGCCGCCTTCTCGGCGTCGATGTTTTCCGCTGCCCTCTCGACGAGCGAGACGATGTCGCCCATGCCGAGGATCCGGTCGGCGACGCGGCGGGGATGGAATTCCTCCAGCTCGCCCATCTTCTCGCCGACGCCGATCAGCTTGATCGGCTTGCCCGTCACGGCGCGCATCGAAAGCGCCGCACCGCCGCGGCCGTCGCCGTCCATGCGGGTGAGCACCAGGCCGGTGATGCCGACGCGTTCGTCGAAGTTGCGGGCGAGGTTGACGGCGTCCTGACCGGTCAGTGCGTCGGCAACGAGCAGGATCTCGTGCGGATTGGATTTCCGCTTGATCTCCGCCATCTCCATCATCAGCGGCTCGTCGATATGCGTACGGCCGGCGGTGTCGAGGATGACGACGTCATGGCCGCCGAGCTTGGCGGCCTGCACGGCGCGCGCGGCGATATCGGTCGGCGACTGGCCGGCGATGATCGGCAACGTATCGATGCCGGTCTGCACACCGAGCTGGCGCAACTGTTCCTGGGCTGCCGGACGGCGCGTGTCGAGCGAGGCCAGCAGGACCTTCTTCTTGTCGCGCGTCTTCAGCCGGTTGGCGATCTTGCCCGAGGTGGTCGTCTTGCCCGAGCCCTGCAGGCCGACCATCATGACGACGACCGGGGCGGACGCATTGAGGTCGATCGAGACGCCCTCGGAGCCGAGCATCGAGACGAGCTCGTCATGCACGATCTTCACGACCATCTGGCCGGGCTTGATGCTTTTCAGGATTTCCGCGCCGACCGCCTTCTCGCGCACCGCTTCGGTGAAGGAGCGCACCACTTCCAGCGCCACGTCCGCTTCGAGCAGCGCGCGACGGACCTCGCGCAGCGCCGCCGAGACATCCGCCTCGGAGAGCGCGCCACGGCCTGTCAGGCCATTCAAGATGGCGCCAAGGCGGTCCTGGAGTGTTTCAAACATTGCTTCGTCCTTCTTGTTTCCGTGCGTGCCGGAAACGTCGGTGCATCTGCAGGCAAAAACAAGACGCAAAGCCAAAAACCACCCGAGGGCGCATCGCGCTGTCGGGTGTTGACCTCCGGGATCTCTTTATACCTTCACGGGTCCCGGTCGGCGGCTTCAAGTGTCTGAACTTGTCGCAGATGCGCGGCATAAACAGGAAAGCGGGCGGAAAGTCAAGTTTCGACGCTGGCAATCCGAAATCGTCGACGCCAGATTAGGAATTCAATGGCGCTGAAACGTCACGCGCGTAACAAACTGGACAGCCGCCCATGCCGGAAAGGCCCCGGAACCCCTATTACAACGGTCCTGTCTCGGATCATTTCGACGGTACGCAGTTTTTCAATCCGGGTGGCGACCCGCCCCGCGGCCTCCGTGATCTCCTGCGCTGGCAGTTCGGCGGCGGGCGGGCGCGCTGGCCAAAGTCTGCGCCAAGCCCCTTTCCCCCCGCCCGGCCGGAGGAACGGATCGACGGCAGGGATCTGCGCGTCACGATGGTCGGCCATGCGACATTGCTCATTCAGGTGGCGGGCCTGAACATTCTCACCGACCCCGTCTGGTCGGTCCGCACCAGCCCGTTCACCTTTGCCGGGCCAAGGCGTGTCGTCCCGCCCGGCATCGGTTTCGACGACCTGCCGCCCATCGATATCGTGATCGTCACCCATAACCACTACGACCATCTCGATCTCGTCACGCTGAAGCGGCTCTTTGCGCGGCATGCGCCGCACATCGTCACCCCGCTCGGCAACGACACCATCATCCGCCGCGCCATTCCCAAGGCGAAGATTTCCGACATGGACTGGGGGGACCGGATGTCCCTGTGGGACGATCTGGTGATCGATTGCGAGCCCTGCCACCACTGGTCGGCGCGCGGCACGCGCGATCGCCGCATGGCGCTATGGGCAGCCTTCGTGCTGACGACCCCGGCCGGAAACATCTACCACATCGGCGACACCGGCTTTCACGACGGCCTCAACTACCGGGCGGCTGCCGACAGGCACGGAGGCTTCCGCCTCGCCTGCCTGCCGATCGGGGCCTACGAGCCCCGCTGGTTCATGAAGAGCCAGCACCAGAGCGCCCATGAAGCGGTCGACGGCATGCTCGCCTGCAGGGCGGCGCACGCCGTCGGCCATCATTTCGGAACGGTACAACTGACCGACGAGGCAATCGACGCGCCGGTCGACATGCTGAAGGCCGCGCTTGCCGGCAGGGATATCGCCCCCGCGCGGTTTCGCGCGCTGCGGGCGGGCGAAGTCTTCGACGTGCCGGAGGCGTAAGGTCGCGTGCCGCCCGGGCTCCCACGCCCGTCTTCTGCCGGGAGCGGCTGCGGACAGGGTGCCGGACTTGGGAAAGCCATTGCGCGCGTCCGCCGGCGCGCCACTGGTATTTTCCCTGCATTTCCGCCATATAGACGGCCGAACGCAACGAAGGCATCCTGATGAGCAACACGGTCGAATTCGCGAAGATGAACGGGCTTGGCAACAAGATCCTCGTCGTCGACATGCGCGGCCGCGCCGACCGCGTCGCGCCGCAGGCTGCGATCGCACTTGCCGGCGACGCCGAGACCGCCTTCGACCAGATCATGGCGATCCATGATCCGAGGGTCGACGGCACCGACGCCTTCATCGACATCCTCAACTGCGACGGCAGCAAGGCGCAGGCCTGCGGCAATGGCACGCGCTGCGTCGTCCAGGCGCTCGCCGCCGAGACCGGCAAGAAGACCTTCACCTTCCAGACCGTCGCCGGCATCCTCAATGCCGTCGAGCATGCGGACGGCACGATCTCCGTCGACATGGGCAGGCCCGTCTTCGAATGGGACCGGATCCCGCTTGCCGAGGAATTTCACGACACGCGCCGGATCGAGCTGCAGATCGGCCCGATCGACGATCCAGTGCTGCATTCGCCTTCGGCCATGTCGATGGGCAATCCGCACGCCGTCTTCTGGGTCGATCGCGACGTCATGTCCTACGACCTTGCCCGCTTCGGCCCGCTTCTGGAAAACCACCCGATCTTCCCCGAGCGCGCCAACATCACGCTGGCGCAGGTGACCTCGCGCACCGCCATGACCACCCGCACATGGGAGCGCGGCGCGGGACTGACGCTCGCTTGCGGCTCGGCCGCATGTGCTGCGGCCGTCAGCGGCGCCCGCACCGGCCGTACCGGCCGCAAGGTCGACGTGCACGTCGCCTCGGCCAACCCACCCGGCATCCTCACCATCGAATGGCGCGAGAGCGACGACCATGTCGTCATGACCGGCCCGGCCGAATGGGAATGGTCCGGCATGCTCGACCCCGCAACCGGGGCCTGGCAGCGCGATCACGAAAAGCCCGCTGACGGGGCGGCCGCACTTTGAGCGGCGTCGAGGTCATAACCTTCGGCTGCCGTCTCAACACCTACGAATCGGAAGTGATGCGCGGCGAAGCCGAGAAGGCCGGGCTGAACAACGCCATCCTCGTCAACACCTGTGCCGTCACCGGCGAGGCGGTGCGCCAGGCCCGTCAGGCGATCCGCCGAGCCCGCCGCGACAACCCGCATGCCCGCATCATCGTCACCGGCTGTGCGGCGCAGACGGAGAAGGATAGCTTTGCCGAAATGCCGGAGGTGGATGCGGTGCTCGGCAACGAGGAGAAGCTGAGGAGCGCCTCCTATCGCTCGCTGCCCGATTTCGGCGTATCGGCGGAAGAGAAGGTCCGGGTCAATGACATCATGAGCGTGACGGAGACCGCGCCGCAGATGGTCAAGGCCATCGACGGACACGTCCGCGCCTTTATCCAGGTGCAGAACGGCTGCGATCACCGCTGCACCTTCTGCATCATCCCCTACGGTCGCGGCAATTCCCGCTCCGTGCCGATGGGGGCGATCGTGGACCAGGCGCGCACGCTCGTCGAAGGCGGGTATCGCGAGATCGTGCTGACGGGCGTCGACGCGACCAGCTATGGCGGCGACCTGCCGGGGCAACCAAGCCTCGGCCTGCTTGCCAAGACCCTCCTCAAGCAGGTGCCCGACATCATCCGGCTGCGCCTGTCCTCGATCGACGGCATCGAGGCGGATCGTCATCTCTTCGACCTGATCGCCGACGAGCCGCGCTTCATGCCGCACCTGCATCTGTCGCTGCAGCACGGCGACGACCTCATCCTGAAGCGGATGAAGCGGCGTCATTCGCGCGACGACGCGATCGCTTTCTGTCGAACCGCGCGAGAACTGCGTCCGGAAATGAGCTTCGGCGCCGACATGATCGCCGGCTTTCCGACGGAAACCGAGGAGATGGCGGGCCAAAGCGCCAGCCTCGCCGAGGAATGTGGCATCGCGCAACTGCACGTCTTTCCCTACAGCCCGCGCCCCGGTACCCCGGCCGCGCGCATGCCGCAGCTGGACCGGGCGCTGGTCAAGGAACGGGCGGCCAGGCTGCGCGAGACTGGACAACGGCTGCAACTGGACCATCTTTCCGCCATGGCCGGAAGCCGGCAAACGATCCTTGTCGAAAACAACGGACTGGCGCATACGGAGAACTTCACGCTGGCCGATGCCACGGGGTTTGCGCCCCGCGACCTTGTTTCGGTGATCGTCACCGGCCACAATGGCAAGCACCTGACCGTGCGGGCGGAGCCCGCATCTTTACGCAACTAGCGGAATTCATTCATGGCCTTCGGCTTCATCAAGAAAGTCTTCACCTTCGGCAAGGACACCGCGCCCGCGAAGGAGGTGCCCGAGGAGGCGTTGAAGCAGGAGGACGTACTTTCGACAGAAGACGTTCCTGTTCCGCACGCCGATGCCGTCGATGCCGAGCCTTTGGTCGCGCTTGCCGAAGATCGCGATCTCCTGCTTGACGAAGCGGAAGCGGCCAATCCCGAAGCCGATCTGCATCGTGTCGAGCCGCAGGCGGACATCTATCCACTACCGCCCGTTGTCCACCCGCTGCCGATCACTCCTGACGAAGTGGCTGCGCCGGAAATCGAGACGGCGGGCGGACCCGCGCCAGACAGCCTCGATGCCGCCTCGGAGACGAGCACCCCGTCGGCGACGTTGACCCCCGAGGTCGAGGCTACGCGCGCTGCCGAACTGGTCAATATCGGCCTTGGCGGCGTCGAACACGCGCATGAGGAAATCGAAGCGGCGGAGGCCGCAAAGGCTGCGGCGATCGATGATTTCCGCGCGGCCGACGCAGATGCGATGGCAGAGCTTGCCGAGCCGTCGCCGCTGCCGCTCGAAGAGCCCGTCGAGCCGGCACCGGCCAAGCCAAAGTCGGCCAGGAAAAAAAAGACGGAAGCAAAGGGTGGCGGGGCAACGACGTCTGGTGCGGAGCCCGTTGCGGATGCCGGTCCAGCGCCGGCCTTGCCGAAAGGCTTTTCGACGGCTGACCAGATGCCGAAGGATGCACCTGCCGCCGTTCCCGCGCCAAGGCTCAGCTGGTTCCAGCGCCTGCGTGCCGGCCTTGCCCGCACCTCGTCGCAGCTCACCGGCCAGATCGCCAGCCTTTTCACCAAGCGCAAGCTCGACGATGCGACGTTGCAGGATCTGGAAGACCTCTTGATCCAGGCCGACCTCGGCGTCGAGACCGCATTGCGCATCACCGACACGCTGGCCTCCGAACGCTACGGCAAGGACGTCACCGGCGAGGACGTCGGCCGCATCATGGCCGGCGAAATCACCAAGGTGCTCGAACCGGTGGCCAAACCTCTGGAACTCGACCTGTCGCACAAGCCGCATGTCATTCTCGTCGTCGGCGTCAACGGCACCGGCAAGACGACGACGATCGGCAAGTTGGCAGCCAAGCTTTCGGGCGCCGGGCTGAAGGTCATGATGGCTGCCGGCGATACCTTCCGCGCCGCCGCAATCGAACAGCTGCACATCTGGGCCGATCGCACCAAGTCGGAGATCGTGTCCTCCAAACTCGGCGCCGACGCTGCCGGTCTCGCCTACGAGGCCTACGAGCAGGCGAAGGCGAAGGGCAGCGACGTGCTGATCATCGACACCGCCGGGCGGCTGCAGAACAAGGCCGAACTGATGGCGGAGCTGGAGAAGATCGTCCGCGTGCTCGGCAAGCTCGATCCGGACGCCCCACACACGGTTTTGCAAACGCTCGACGCGACCACGGGCCAGAACGCGATGAATCAGGTGGAAATTTTCCGCAATGTCGCCGGCGTCAGCGGCCTGATCATGACAAAATTGGACGGTACGGCTCGCGGCGGCATTCTTGTGGCGATCGCCGCCAAGCACAAGCTGCCGGTCTATTTCATTGGTGTCGGCGAAGGGATCGACGATCTCGAACCCTTCGAAGCAAAAGATTTCGCGCAGGCGATCGCAGGGGTTGAGGCATGAGCAACGACAGGATCATCGAAACGCTGGAGGAGACCGGCAAGCCCAAGGTCAGCCCGGTTCTCAAGCTGGTGCTGGAACTCGGTCCCCTCGTGGTCTTCTTCTTCGCCAATTCGCGCGGCGAGTGGCTGGCGGGGCATTTTCCGGCGCTCGCCGAACTTGGTGGACCGATCTTCATTGCCACCGGCATGTTCATGGCCGCGACCGCGACCGCGCTCGCCGTCTCCTGGGTGCTGACCCGGACGCTGCCGATGATGCCGCTCGTCTCCGGCATCGTCGTCTTCGTCTTCGGCGCGCTGACGCTCTATCTGCAGAACGACACCTTCATCAAGATGAAGCCGACCATCGTCAACACGCTGTTCGGCGTGATCCTGCTGGGTGGGCTCGCCTTCGGAAAGCCGCTTCTCGGCTACGTCTTCAACGCGGCCTTCAAGCTCACCGAAGAGGGCTGGCAGAAGCTGACGCTTCGCTGGGGCCTGTTCTTCCTCGTGCTCGCCGTGCTCAACGAAGTCGTCTGGCGCCATTTTTCGACCGATTTCTGGGTCGCCTTCAAGGTCTGGGGCACGATGCCGATCACCATCCTCTTCACGCTCGCCCAGATGCCGCTGATCATGAAGTACTCGGTCGAGCAGCCGGAAGAGGGCAAGGCGCCCTGAGGGCTCGCTGCCCCTGGTGAAGGGCCGCGGAGAGCCGCTACAGCTCTAACCGGCAGGAAAGGTGACGGTTGCGCAGAGGCCGCGGCCGGCCGTGCCGTCCTCCAGCGTCAAGGTCGCCCCGAACAGGGCGGCGATATCTTCGACAATCGGAAGCCCCAGCCCCATGCCGGGAGCGATGCCATCGCCGCCACGCGCGAAGCGCTGCAGCACCTCCGCCCGGCGTTCGGCCGGAATGCCTGGCCCATTGTCCTCCACGCGCAAGCAGGTCGCCTCGGCTTCTCCCCGAACGGAAACCGTCACCTCTGCGCCTCGCCCGGCATAGGCGATCGCGTTCTCGATCAGGTTGCGCAACATCTCGCCGAAAAGGAGCGGTTCCACACGGACCGGGGCCGGGCCAGCCCCCTCGAAACCGAGGTCTATGCCGGCCTGGGCCGCAAGCGGTACATAGTCGGCGGTGGTGGCCTGGGCCAGTTCGGCGATGTCGATCGGGTCGTGCCGTCGCGGCTCGGCCGAGCCGGCGGCGTCTATCTTCGCCATCAGGAGAAGCTGCGCCAGGATCCGCTCCGCATGGGCGACGGCATCGTCGCCTTTTCGTGCCGCGGCCTGCGCCTCTGCCAGCGATCCCGCCCGGCTGGCGAGCGCCAGCTGGGTTCGGATGATCGCAAGCGGCGTCCGCAACTGGTGGCTGGCATTGCCGGAAAAATGCCTCAGCGAGTTGAGGGCCGATTGCAGCCGGACCATGAAGGAGTTGACCGTGTCGACGAGCCCCTGCACCTCCTTCGGAACCTCCTGCTCGATGGGATGCAGATCGCTCGGGTTGCGTTCGGCAATGGCGTCGCTGAGGCGGTAGAGCGGACGCAGGGCGAGCGTGACGGCGATCCAGACGATCGCTGCAGCGCCCGCAATCATCAGCGCGAGCCGCAGGGCGGAGCGAAGCAGGATCGCCTGCGCCAGCTGGCGTCGCGCAATGGTCGTCTCGGCGACCGTGACCACGAAGGGTACGGAATTGACGCCGGTCGAGGCGGACCGGTGCAGCACTGCGACACGTATCGGCTCGCCGCGAAAGGTCGCATCCGCGTAGGCGGTGGGCTGCCCCCCGGTTTCGGTGATCTGCGGAAGCGACTGATAGCCGGTGATGAAGTGGCCCGGCGGCCCTTCGACGCGATAGAAGACGCGGTCCTGTGCTGCCGAGGTCAGCATCTCCAGCGCCACATAGGGGATGTCCACCTCCAGCAGGCCGTTTTCCGTCACTACGACGCGCTCGGCGATCGCGAGAGCGGATCCTGCCAGGACACGGTCGGAAACGGTGTCGGCGGTCTTCACGGCCTCGCGATAGGTGTCGATCAGCGCAAGGACGCCGAAGACGGCCGTCGCCACCAGAAGCCAGAGCAGGAGCTGCCGACGCAGCGACTGGGCCGGATGGCGCCTCAAGCCGGCGACGCCTTGTCGAGATAGTAGCCGATGCCGCGGGCGGTGCGGACGGTCAGACCGTGCGGTGCGATGCGTTTGCGCAGCCGGCTGACATATTGTTCGATCGCGTTGGCGCTCAGGTCGTCGTCAAAGGCGGCCAGCGACTGCATGATCGCTTCCTTCGACACGACCTTGCCCGCGCGCATGAAAAGGATTTCCAGAAGGCCCAGCTCGCGCGCAGGAATGTCGAGCGGCGCGCCGCCTGCGGAAAACGTGCGCGAGTTGAGATCGAGATCGACGCCGCCGAAACTCAGCGCCGAAGAGCGCAGCCCTGCCTGGCGGCGCAGCAGCATGCGCACCCGCGCCTCGAATTCCGATATGTCGAATGGCTTGCTCATATAATCGTCCGCGCCGAGATCGAGCCCCTTGACCTTGTCTTCGGCGGCTCCGCGCGCCGTGAGGATCAGTACCGCGGACCTGTTCTGGCGCGCGCGCATGGCCCGCAGCACCTCCAGCCCGTCCATTTCCGGCAGCGTCAGGTCCAGGATCACCAGGTCGAAGGCTTCGGCCGCGGTCGCAGCATTGGCCGATGCGCCGTCGCCGACCACGTCGACGGCGTGGCCGGTGCCGCGCAGGATGGCGGATAGCCCGTCGGCAAGGGCATGGTTGTCTTCGACGAGCAGGATGCGCACGTTTGATCTCCTCCTGCGCAAGCTTATCGTGGTGGCCTGCGCGGTGCAAAGGAGCTTTCGTACGCGTTGGCACGAGCTTCCCCAACCTGCCGAATAGGCCGTCCGGCTTGTGCAGTCCGCCCTGCTTTGGCAAGGTCGGAAGCATGCGCCTCTTTCTTGCTCTTGCCTTCGTTGTTTCGCTCTGTCCGGCCGCGTTTGCGGCCGAGACCTTCTATCCGGCGGCCGACAGCAAGGGTAACGCTTCGGTTCTGACGGTCTATTCCTCGCTCGACGAGCCGCTTGCACGGCCGATGATCAAGGCGTTCCAGGCCGCCAATCCCGATGTCGCGGTTCGCTACGACGAAATGCTGACCGGCGAGGTCTATGACAGGATTGTTCGGGAGACCGATGCCGGTCAGAAGACCGCCGACTTTGCCTTTTCCTCGGCGATGGACCTGCAGGTCAAACTCAGCAACGACGGCTATGCCCAGCGCAGCGACCTGCCGATGAGTGCGGCCTGGCCGCAATGGGCCAACTGGCGAAACACCGCCTATGCGCTGACGTTCGAGCCGGCGGTGTTCGTCTATCACAAACCGAGCTTCGCCCACGAGAAACCGCCGGCTTCGCGGGCGGAGTTTCTCGCCTACCTCACGCGGCACGGAAACGATATCTACGGGCGCATCGGCACCTACGACATCGAGCGTTCCGGGGTCGGCTTTCTGTTCATGGCGCGCGACCAGGAGCAGTTCGGCGATATCTGGACGGTGATCGGGGCGATGGGGTCGGCCGGCGTAAAACTCTATTCGACCAGCTCGGCCATTCTCGAGCGCATCGCGGATGGGCGCTTTGTCCTCGGATACAATATTCTCGGATCCTACGCGGCCGACTGGGCGGCAAAGCATCGGGATGTCGGCATCGTGCTGCCGAAGGACTATACGGTCGTGATGTCTCGAATCGGACTGGTGCCGCAGGCGGCGGCATCTCCGGAGCTCGGCAGGCGCTATCTGTCGTTCTTCATGTCGAAGGAGGGGCAGACGATCATGGCACGCAAGCTGCAGATCGCGGCCGTTTCGCCGGAGGTGGCGGGCGACAATACGGCAAGTCACATGCAGGCGATGCTCGGCACGCAGCTGAAGCCGGTCCCTGTCAGCCCCGGCCTGATGGTCTATCTCGATCAGGTGAAGCGCGCGCGGCTGATCACGCGCTGGAACGAAGTGTTGCGTGCCCAGTAGCGGCCCAGTAGCGGATCAGCCCTTGTCGTTCGCGCGATGTCAGGTAGATGACAGGTTGTTGTGATCGCTTTGAGGTCCCAGCCGCCCATGGAGGTGGACGGCGAGGAGACGGGGAGGAGACCCGCCAGAAAAGTTGCAGCGCCCTATCGGCAGTCTAGCCGGGCGGCGCCGTTGTTCTCCTCTTCGCAAGCGAAACGATGCGCTGCCGGGATGAGCCGCGCCTGACGGAGGACACGCCTTGAAACAGTTTTTCCTTGCTTCCATTCTAGCCGGCGCGCTCGCGTTGCCGGCCTTTGCCGCCGACTACAAGATCATCGCCCCGGCAAATCCCGGCGGCGGATGGGACCAGACCGCGCGCACCCTGCAGACGGTGATGCAGAGCGAAGGCATTTCCGGCAACGTCCAGGTGGTCAACGTGCCGGGCGCCGGCGGAACGATCGGTCTTGCCCAGTTCGCCAGCCAGGACAAGGGTAACCCGAACTCGCTGATCGTCGGCGGCTACGTCATGGTCGGAGCGATCCTGACCAACAAGTCGCCGGTGACCCTGAAGGACGTGACGCCGATTGCGCGCCTCACCGGCGAGTACGAGGCGATCGTCGTTCCGGCATCGTCGCCGTTCCAGACCTTCGGTGACCTCGTCGAGGCGCTGAAGAAGGATCCGGGCGCCGTCTCCTGGGCCGGCGGTTCGGCCGGCGGCACGGACCATATCGCGGTCGGCCTCATTGCCAAGGAGGCAGGCGTCGATCCGAAGAAGATCAACTACATCGCCTATTCGGGCGGCGGCGAGGCACTGGCGGCCATTCTCGGCGCGCAGGTCAGCGCGGGCATTTCCGGTTATGGCGAGTTCGAATCGCAGGTGAAGGCGGGCACGCTGCGTCTGCTCGCCGTTTCCAGCGACGAGCGCATCGAGGGTGTCGATGCTCCGACCATCAAGGAGAGCGGTCTGGACGTGGTCGTGGAGAACTGGCGCATGGTTGCCGCGGCTCCGGGCCTGACCGACGAACAGAAGGCCGCCGTGTCGGCCGACATCGAAAAGCTCGTGAAGTCCGCCGCCTGGCAGGAGCAGCTGAAGACCAAGGGCTGGCAGGACACCTACCTCGCCGGCGCCGCCTTCGATGAGCAACTGGCCAAGGATGTTTCGGCGACCGAAGGCATCCTCAAGGAAATCGGACTGGTCGAATGACGAACGGCAGCAAGCCTGTACATGTAAAGCGTCGCCCCGATGGGGCGGCGCTGGTCATTGCCGCCGTACTGGCGGTGATCGCCGGCGTGATGTTCTGGGACGTGTCACGCCTGGCCGGCGCGGCCGGCTATTCGCAGGTCGGGCCGACCACGGTTCCCTACGTCATCGCCATCTGTCTTCTCGGGCTTGCCGTCTGGACGGTGTTCGAGGCATGGCGTGGCGATTTTCCCGAACGCGAGCACCAGCAGCTCGGGCCGATATTCTGGATCGTTGCCGGCCTCGTTGCGCAGATGCTGCTCCTGAAGATCGCCGGGTTTTCCATCGCCACGGGGCTTCTCTTCGCCTTTACCGCTGCCGCCTTCGGCCAGCGCAAGCTCTGGAAGACAATTCCCATCGGGATCGTCTTTGCCTTCGTCGTGTGGGTCATCTTCTCGAAGCTGCTGCAGCTGTCACTGCCTGCAGGCCCGCTCGAGCACCTGTTCTTCTAAGGGGACCGGCGGATGAATACGTTTGAATTTCTCCTGCAGGGGCTGGTGATCGCAGCCCAGCCGATGAACCTGCTCTATGCGCTGATCGGCGTGACGCTTGGAACGGCAGTCGGCGTGCTTCCCGGCATCGGTCCGGCCCTGACCGTGGCGCTGCTGCTGCCGGTGACCTATCAGCTCGATCCGGCCGGTTCGCTGATCATGTTCGCGGGCATCTACTACGGTGGCATGTATGGCGGTTCGACGACGTCGATCCTGTTGAACACGCCGGGCGAAAGTGCCTCGATCGTGACGGCGCTCGAAGGCAACAAGATGGCCCGCGCCGGCCGCGGCGGACCGGCACTGGCAACTGCCGCCATCGGCTCCTTCGTGGCGGGGCTGATTGCAACGCTCGGTCTTGCCTTCATCGCGCCCTTCATCGTCAAGGTCGCGCTCGTCTTCGGTCCGCGCGAGTATTTCGCACTGATGGTGCTGGCCTTCGTCACGGTCTCCTCGGCCTTCGGCGATTCGACGCTGCGCGGACTGACGTCGCTGTTCGTCGGCCTGGCGCTCGCCATGGTCGGTATCGACCAGCTCAGCGGTCAAGCGCGGCTTTCCTTCGGCATACCCGACCTTCTCGACGGCGTGGAAGTGACGACGCTGGCAGTGGCGATGTTCGCCATCGGCGAATCCCTCTACATTGCCGCACAGGGCGATCGCGGACCGGACAGGATCGAGGCCGTGAAAGGGTCGGTCTGGATGAGTGCCGCCGACTGGGCGCGTTCATGGAAGCCGTGGCTCCGCGGAACCGCGATCGGTTTCCCGATCGGGGCGATGCCGGCCGGCGGGGCGGAGATCGGCACATTCCTCTCCTACGCGACAGAAAAGCGGCTGACGAAGCACCCGGAGGAATTCGGCAACGGCGCCATCGAGGGCGTGGCCGGACCGGAAGCCGCCAACAACGCCTCGGCCGCCGGCACGCTCGTCCCGCTTCTGACGCTGGGCCTGCCGACCACGGCGACGGCTGCGATCATGCTGGCAGGCTTCCAGCAATACGGCCTGCAGCCGGGCCCGCTGCTGTTTGCCACCAATCCGCAGCTCGTATGGGGGCTGATTGCCAGCCTGCTGATCGCCAACCTGATGCTGCTCGTCCTCAACCTGCCGCTGATCGGGCTTTGGGTGAAGCTGCTCAGCATTCCAAAGCCTTGGCTGTATGCTGGCATCCTGCTGTTTGCCACGCTCGGTACGATCGGCGCCAATCCTTCGGTATTCGAACTCGGCATGCTGCTCGCCTTCGGCCTGCTCGGCTACGCCATGCGCGTTTTCGGCTATCCGATCGCGCCTGTCGTCGTCGGCCTCATCCTGGGGCCGCTGGCCGAGCAGCAGTTGCGCCGCGCACTTGCTATCAGCCAGGGCGACCTGACGACGCTCGTCGCCTCGCCGGTCGCCGTGGTGTTGCTCCTGATCGCTGCGGCAGCCCTGATCGTGCCGCTGATCCTGCGCGCCCGCGGCAGGGGGCAGGTGCTTTCGCAACTGGCGGCGAGCGAAGACTGACCTTAAAAAATTACCCGATGAAAACGAAATCAGGCCGCAAGCAATTGCGACCTGATTTCATTGCATGGCTGCCCTGTGAATCTGTGCATTGTGCGCAAGGCTCTTCGGTATCATTTATGTTCGTGTAGAGAGAGAAAAGAGAGAAACACGATGAGCCAGTTCAACAGCGCAGTCCGCCAGGGGTTCCTGGGGCGCGCATTCGCAGTCCTGGGCGCGGCCAGTGCCGCTGCCGCGGCAGTCGAAGGCCGCCGCCGTCCGCGGGACCGGGATCTGAAGATCCTCGGGATCGATCCGGCCTCCTTCCCGAAGTAAGGACGTCCGCAAAGGACAGGAAAGCCGAATTCGGCTTTCGATAAGAGTTTCAAGCGCATCGTTCGAATGCGCAGTGCAGTGACAGATTGACCGGAAAAGGCCCGACGATCAATGATCGCCGGGCCTTTTCATCGTTGGGGTCACAATGGCGGCGCGCGGGCGCCGCCATTCGTGTCAGACGTTTTCCAACGCTCTCGCGTCGGCGTCCTCGGCCTTTTCGCGCCGGTTGTAGCGGATCGACGACCAGAGAGAGATGCCGATAAGGCCGGCGCCGCCGAGGCCGGTGATCACTTCGGGAATGTGCACGAGCGTCTGGCAATACATGATCACCGACAGGATCAGGATCGCGTAGAAGGCACCGTGCTCCAGGTAGCGATATTCGGCGAGCGTGCCCTTTTCCACCAGCATGATCGTCATCGAGCGCACATACATGGCGCCGATACCAAGGCCGATCGCGATGATGAAGAGGTTCTGCGTCAGGGCGAAGGCGCCGATTACGCCATCGAAGGAGAAGCTGGCATCGAGCACTTCGAGATAGATGAAGGCGCCGAGGCCGCCCTTGGCCGCAGCACTCATCGTCTCCTGCGAGGCGTCGAGCAGGCCGCCGACAATCTCGACGCCGAGGAAGGTCAGGAGACCGTAGATCGCCGAATAGACGAAGCTGTCCGCCGCTTCGCCCTCGAGGAAGCTGGAAAACACCAGAACCAGGATCAGAACAAAGGCGATCTCGACGCCCTTGATTGTCGCATAGCGGGCCATGCGCTTTTCGAGGAAGGCGATCCAGTGCACGTCCTTCTCATGATCGAAGAAGTAGGTGAGACCGACCATCATGAGGAAGGTGCCGCCGAAGGCGGCGATCGGCAGATGCGCCTCGTGCATGATGCGCGCGTATTCCTCCGGCTGCCTGGCGGCCAGGACGATCGCCTCGATCGGGCCGATCTTGGCGGCGATCACGACGATCAGAAGCGGGAAGATGATGCGCATGCCGAAGACGGCGATGATGATGCCCCAGGTGAGGAACCGGTGCTGCCAGACCGGCGTCATGTCTTTCAGCTTGTTGGCGTTGACGATCGCGTTGTCGAAGGAGAGCGAGATCTCCAGCACCGCGAGCACGGTGCAGATGAAGAAGACCGTCGCCATGCCGCCGATCGTGCCGGTGGTCTGCCAGCCGAGCCAGGCGCCGAGCGCAAGGCCGACGGCTGTGACGATGAAGGCCCACTTGAAGTAGCCGAGGCTTGACTGATGGGTGTGCGCTTTCATGCCCGCACCTCGTTTTCCGGTGCGATTGCGTTCAGCGCGGTGCAGAAGTTGAGAATGCGCGTGCCGGAACGGGCATGCGCGTCAGGCATGGTGAGGATTTTCATGTTTTTGAATCCGCCGGCTCAAATGCTGGCGGTACCGACATCACGAGAGCGCCGTAAAACTCTCGCCAGAGGGGCCCGGCACCAAAGTTTGTGCTGCGGCGGGATGTCCGGGGCCGCAACACCTATGTATTTCACCGAACATCACCTTTTCGTCAAGTGAATTTGAAGAGGGGCGCGGGCGGGGCGCCTGTGCCGAAAGGCTTGAAGCAAGAAATGCATCGGGAAGCGTACACAACTGCGGATTCTGTTCCTATATTCGGCTCCTCAACCTGCCGCGACGACGAGGACAACCAGCATGAGCGCAAATTCGAAAATCAGCCCCGCTTTGGTCGACTGGAGCGGGATCAATGGCCTGCCGCGCTTCGACCTCGTCTCCGACGACAGTTTCGCCGATGCCTTCGACGCAGCTCTTGTCCTGCACGAAGCGGAGATCGAGGCGATCGCCAAGAACCCGGTTGCGGCCAGCTTCGACAATACCGTGGTGGCGCTCGAGATCGCCGGCGACGAGCTTTCCCGGGTGTCGGCTCTGTTCTGGAGTCGCGCCGGAGCCAATACCAACGATGTCATCCAGGCGCTGGAACGCGAGATCGCGCCGAAGATGTCACGGCACTACTCCAAGATCGGCAACAATGCCGAGCTCTTCGCCCGTATCGATTCGCTCTGGGAGCAACGGGATGCGCTCGGCCTTTCCGTCGAGCAGATGCGGGTGCTGGAACGACACTGGAAGGGCTTCGTCAAGTCGGGCGCGAAACTTGAAAAGCCGAAGCAGGAACGCCTGTCTGCCATCAACGAGCGGCTCGCCGGCCTTGGCGCGCAGTTCGGCCAGAACGTGCTTGCCGACGAGAAGGACTGGTCACTGCTTCTTTCCGAAGTGGCGGACCTCGAAGGGCTTCCCGACTTCCTGAAGGATGCGATGGCGGCCGCCGCGCGCGAGCGGGGCGCGGACGGCAAGTACGCGGTGACCCTGTCGCGTTCGATCATCGAACCTTTTCTCACCTTCTCCAGCCGCCGCGACCTGCGCGAGCAGGCGTTCCGGGCGTGGATCGCGCGTGGTGTGAATGGCGGCGCTACCGACAATCGCGAGATCGTGCGCGAGACGCTGGCGCTTCGGGCGGAAAAGGCAGAATTGCTGGGCTATGAAAACTACGCTGCGCTGAAGCTCGACAACACCATGGCGAAGACGCCCGAGGCGGTGAACGATCTGCTGACGCAGGTCTGGGACAAGGCGGTGGCGCGGGCCAGCGAGGAGGAGCAGGAGCTTGCCCGCCTCGTGGCGGCCGAAGGCCGCAACCATCCGGTCCTGCCGTGGGACTGGCGATACTATGCCGAAAAGCTGAGGGCGGAGAAGTTTGACTTTTCCGAAGCGGAGCTGAAACCCTACCTGCAACTTGAAAAGGTCATCGAGGCCTGCTTCGACGTCGCCGAACGGCTGTTCGGTATCCACGCCGTGCCGCTTGCGGGCGTGCCCGTCTATCATCCAGACGTGCGCGTCTTCGAGATCCGCAATCGCGACGGCAAGCTGGTCGCCATGTTCCTCGGCGACTACTTTGCCCGCCCGTCCAAACGCTCGGGTGCCTGGATGAGCGCCTACCAGAGCCAGCACAAGCTGCCGTCGAAGAACGGGTCGATCGGAGAGCTTCCGATCATCTACAACGTCTGCAATTTCGCCAAGCCCGCGGAGGGCAAGCCGGCGCTGCTTTCGCTCGACGACGCCCGCACGCTGTTCCATGAGTTCGGCCACGCGCTGCACGGCATGCTCTCCGATGTCACCTATCCGTCGGTCTCGGGCACGGCCGTCTCCCGCGACTTCGTAGAGTTGCCCTCGCAACTCTACGAGCACTGGCTGACGGTGCCGGAAATCCTGAAGACCTATGCGGTGCACTACGAGACCGGCGAGCCGATGCCGCAGGCCCTGCTCGACAAGGTCCTGGCCGCGCGGACCTTCAATGCCGGCTTCAACACCGTGGAGTTCACCTCCTCGGCGCTGGTCGACATGGCGTTCCACACGCAAGGCGCCGTCGAGGACCCGATGGTGGTGCAGGGCGAGGTACTGAAGAAGATTGGGATGCCGGCCTCGATCGTCATGCGCCACGCCACCCCGCATTTCCAGCATGTCTTTTCCGGCGACGGCTATTCGGCCGGCTACTATTCCTACATGTGGTCGGAGGTGTTGGATGCCGATGCGTTTGCCGCTTTCACCGAAACGGGCGACGCCTTCGATCCCGGCATGGCGGCAAAGCTGAAGGCCAACATCTACTCCGTCGGGGGCGCCATCGATCCCGAGGATGCCTACAAGGCCTTCCGCGGAAAGCTGCCGACGATCGACGCCATGCTGGAGAAGAAGGGACTGGCGGCCTAGGCATTGTTATTGCCGCATGATCCGACGCCGAAGCGATGCCGCTTCGGCGAAATGCTCCAGCCGCCGCCCGCTGGTCGAGCCCTCGTCACCTCCCCGTCACCGAACTGTATCCCCCGCGTCATCGATCCGTAACGCCGCTGACACGTGAGCCCCCGATGGTCGGCCGTGCGCGGATCGGGCGGCGATTCGCACCCTACCGACGGGGGATCCATGGCGAAAGCGGCCGACGTCCTGACACGGCGCTCCTTCCTTGCGACGGCCGCGGCCGCGGGTTTGGCTGCATCCTCGGCGCTTGCAGTGCCGCACTATGCCCGCAGGCACGGCAGCCCGGTCTTTACCCACGGCGTCCAGTCCGGCGACGTCGATACGTCGTCGGGCATGATCTGGGCGCGGGCAGACAGGCCGGTGGAGATCGCAGTCGAATATTCCACCACCGAGAGTTTTACGAACGCGACCCGCGGCCCGGTGTTGAAGGCGGGGCGCGAGACCGACTTCGCCGCCAAGCACCTCCTGACCGATTTGCTGCCGGACCAGGACATCTTCTATCGGCTGACGGCCAGCGATCCCACTTCCAGCCATCTCGTCTCCGAGCCGATCGTCGGCCGGTTCAGGACGGCGCCGCTGCGCCGGCGGTCGGTCCGCTTCGTCTGGTCCGGGGACACGGCCGGGCAGGGCTGGGGCATCGACGACGTCGGCATGAAGACATATTCGACCATGGCCCTGCACGAGCCGGATTTCTTCATCCATTCCGGCGACACGATCTATGCGGACAATCCGATCCCTGACGAGATCAGGCTTCGCGACGGCACGATCTGGAAGAACCGCATCGTCACCGACGAGAAGCGCGAGGTGGCGCGCACGCTGGACGAATATCGCGGGCAGTGGAAGTACAACCTGCTAGACCGGCATCTTCTGGATTTCAATGCGCAGGTGCCGACCTTCTTCCAGTGGGACGATCACGAAGTGCTGAACAACTGGTCGCCCTCGACGGACCTGCGCGACGATCCGCGCTATCCGGACAAGGACGTTGCCGTCTATGCCCAGCGCGCAATGCGGGCGTTTCAGGAAATGACGCCGATCCGCTATTTTCCGACCGAGCCGGGACGGATCTTCCGCAAGGTCGCCTACGGCCCGCTTCTCGACGTCTTCTTCGTCGATCTTCGCTCCTACCGCACGGCGAACAGGGGCAACGAGCTCGGCCTGTTCGGCTGGCGGCAGGCGGCGTGGCTCAAGCGCGAGCTTGCCGCCTCCCGGGCCACCTGGAAGGTGATCGCCTGCGACATGCCGCTCGGCGTCGTGATCTGGGACGACTATGGCAGCAAGCTCGGCTATGAAGGCGTGGCGGACGGGCTGAACGGGCCGCCGGCGGCGCGCGAGCGCGAGATCGCCGACCTGCTCTCCTTCATGCGCGACAATGCCATCCGCAACGTCGTGTGGCTGACGGCGGACATCCACTATACCGCCGCCCATCACTACGACCCGGTCCGGGCGAAGTTCAAGGAATTCGAGCCGTTCTGGGAGTTCGTCTCCGGACCTCTGCATTCGGGCACTTACGGGCCGCATCCGCTGGATATGACCTTCGGGCCGGAGGTGCGCTTCATGAAGGCGTCAGGCGGAGGCGTCGACAGCAACCTGCCGCCGTCGGCAGGCCTGCAGTTCTTCGGCCTTGTCGATATCGACGGCTCGAGCGAGCAGATGACGGTGCGGCTGATGGACCGCGAGGACCGTGGGCTGTGGAGCGTGACGCTCGATCCGGCGGTGACGTCGTGAAGGACTGCGACCTGCGGGCTGCATGGAGCGCAAGACAGAGTTTCCGCCGGCCTCTTTCGCAATTGCGTAAAACCATGTATGGAGCGCGCCAAATGCACGTGGCGCCTCTTCTTTCGTGCGCGCCCCAAAACTCAGAGATTTAGATATGTCCATTCGCAATATCGCGATCATCGCGCACGTCGACCATGGCAAGACCACGCTCGTCGACGA
Source organism: Mycoplana rhizolycopersici (assembly GCF_013378445.1). Lineage (GTDB taxonomy): Bacteria > Pseudomonadota > Alphaproteobacteria > Rhizobiales > Rhizobiaceae > Mycoplana > Mycoplana rhizolycopersici. The sequence continues at coordinate 212,356 of NZ_JABXYK010000001.1, read as the reverse complement.
ACTTCTGAAGCAGTCCGGCTCGTTCCGTGAAAACCAGCGCGTTGCCGAACGCGTGATGGACTCGAACGATCTCGAAAAGGAACGCGGCATCACGATCCTGGCCAAGGCCACCTCCGTCGAGTGGAAGGGGCATCGCATCAACATCGTCGACACGCCCGGCCACGCCGACTTCGGCGGCGAAGTCGAGCGCATCCTGTCGATGGTGGATGGTGCGATCGTTCTGGTCGACTCGTCGGAAGGCCCGATGCCGCAGACCAAGTTCGTCGTCGGCAAGGCGCTGAAAGTCGGCCTGAAGCCGATCGTCGCCATCAACAAGATCGACCGTCCGGACGGCCGTCACGAGGAAGTGCTGAACGAGGTTTTCGACCTCTTCGCCAATCTCGACGCCACCGACGAGCAGCTTGACTTCCCGATCCTCTACGGTTCGGGCCGCAACGGCTGGATGAACGTCAACCCGGAAGGCCCCCAGGACGAGGGCATGGCGCCGCTGCTCGATCTCGTGCTCAAGCACGTGCCGGAGCCGACGGTCGCTGAGGGTCCGTTCCGCATGATCGGCACGATCCTGGAAGCCAACCCCTTCCTCGGCCGCATCATCACCGGCCGCATCCATTCCGGCTCGATCAAGCCGAACCAGGCCGTCAAGGTTCTGGGCCAGGACGGCAAGCTGATCGAGAACGGCCGCATCTCGAAGATCCTCGCCTTCCGCGGCATCGAGCGCACGGCGATCGAGGAAGCGCAGGCAGGTGACATCGTCGCGATCGCCGGCCTCACCAAGGGCACTGTGGCTGACACCTTCTGCGATCCGTCCGTCTCCGAGGCGCTGAAGGCGCAGCCGATCGATCCGCCGACCGTTACCATGTCCTTCATCGTCAACGACAGCCCGCTTGCAGGCACCGAAGGCGACAAGGTCACAAGCCGCGTCATCCGCGACCGTCTCTTCAAGGAAGCCGAAGGCAACGTCGCGCTGAAGATCGAAGAGTCTGGCGACAAGGATTCGTTCTTCGTCTCCGGCCGCGGCGAACTGCAGCTCGCCGTTCTGATCGAGACCATGCGCCGCGAAGGCTTCGAGCTTGCCGTATCGCGTCCGCGCGTCGTCATGCACAAGGACGAGGCGACCGGCCAGATGCTGGAGCCGATCGAGGAAGTCGTCATCGACGTCGACGAAGAGCATTCCGGCGTGGTCGTGCAGAAGATGTCCGAGCGCAAGGCCGAGATGGTCGAACTGCGTCCTTCCGGCGGCAACCGCGTCCGCCTCGTGTTCTTCGCGCCGACCCGCGGCCTCATCGGCTACCAGTCGGAACTTCTGACGGATACGCGCGGCACGGCGATCATGAACCGCCTGTTCCACGACTACCAGCCCTACAAGGGCGAGATCGGCGGCCGGGTCAACGGCGTGCTGCTGGCCAACGAAGCGGGCGAAGCCGTCGCCTACGCGCTCTTCAACCTCGAAGACCGCGGCCCGATGGTCATCGACGCGGGCGAGAAGGTCTATGCCGGCATGATCGTCGGCATCCACTCGCGCGACAACGACCTCGAAGTGAACGTGCTCAAGGGCAAGAAGCTGACCAACATCCGTGCCGCCGGCAAGGATGAAGCCGTTCGCCTGACGCCGCCGATCAAGATGACGCTGGAGCGTGCGCTTTCCTGGATCCAGGACGACGAACTCGTCGAAGTCACGCCGAAGTCGATCCGCCTGCGCAAGCTCTATCTCGATCCGAACGATCGCAAGCGATTCGAGAAGTCGCGTACTGCCGGCGCTGCCTGATTCGCGCCGAAACTACGCCAGGCCATCCCCAAATCGATCGAGGCCCCGGTAGAAATGCCGGGGCTTTTTCATGTGTGTGCAGCCCTGTTACGCCTTGTCGGCAATCTTAAAAAAGCGTTAACTTTCCGGGACGCCGCAAGCTAACTTGCCTGTGGGCAAGAGGGTCCCTGGATTCGCCCGGGATTCCGGCGGAGTCGGTGCGGGTTTAGAGTCATTTCGATGAAAACACTATCGATCGATGTGCGGCGCGCCGAGCCGCAGGATGCAGGGGCCATCTCCGAGGCTCACCGCGCGTCCTGGCTCCAGGCCTATGGCGGGATCATCCCGCACAAGCAGCTGACGCAGATGGTGCAGCGGCGCGATGAGACCTGGTGGCGCAAGGCCACGCGCGGTCCGGCGACGCTTCTGGTTCTGGACGTCGCCGGCGTCGTCGCCGGCTATGCGACGCTCGGCCTGAACCGCGCCCGCGCCCTGCCGCAGGACGGCGAAATCTACGAGATCTATCTGCGTCCCGAATATCAGGGCATCGGGCTCGGCCGCCTGCTGTTCGGCGAAAGCCGCAGACTGCTGAAGTCGCTCGGCTGCGAGGGCTTCGTCGTTTGGTGCCTCGAAGACAGCGAGCTTGCCAGCAGCTTCTTCCGCTCCGCCGGCGGCGTTGATATCGCCGAGGGCATGGAGAACTTTGCCGAAAAGGAACTGAAGAAGATCGGCTTCATCTTCCGCTGAGTGTGCTGGTGCATTTCCGTTGGGCCGGGATTGCGGATAACTCGCTATCTCTTTCGCAATTCCGTGTGTGAAGCAATTCGTGCTTGCTGAAGCTGCTCTACCGGCATCCTCCGAATGCGGTAGATTGACTTCCTCGCTCGCGGCGTTACCTGATTAACAGTCGCATGCGTTGCCATCTTCAGTGACGGCGGTGTCTGCGGCGGGGAGCTGCCGGTGACGGTGGGTTCGTGCATCGGCGTGCAGGCTCTCTGGCAATCTCCAGGGAGGAGAAGCTTGCTATGCGTCGTGTGGTTTTGTCTTTTGCCATCTGTCTTTGCGTAAGCCTGCCTGTTGAGGCCCAGGAGGGCGATGCGGCTGCGGGCGCCGTCGTCTTCAAGAAGTGCGCGATATGCCACGCCGCAGACACCGACACCAACAAGGTGGGGCCATCGCTTCACGGGGTGATCGGACGTACGGCCGGGACACATCCGGATTTCAAGTACTCGACCGCCATGGTGGATGCGGGCGCTGGCGGCCTCGTCTGGGACGAGGCGACATTGCGGGATTACCTCCACAATCCTAAGGCCAAGCTGAAGGGCACGAAGATGGTGTTTGCGGGGCTGAAGGACGATACCGACATATCCAACTTGCTCGCCTACCTTAAGCAGTATTCGCCGTGAAAAGGGCTGGTCGGGCGACTGGCCTGCGCGCAGCGAACGCCATCCTGTAATTGCTTGTCTTTTTCGTTCATGAGATAATTCACATGTAACACGGTTGAGATTGCAGCTTCGTGTCCGCGGCCGACAGGGCGGGAGGGACGGATATGGCAGTCGTACTGGTACTCGTTGTGATTGCGGTCGGCTCGGTGCTGTTTCACCTCCTGAGCCCGTGGTGGTGGACTCCGATCGCATCCAACTGGAGCTATATCGACCACACGCTCGTCATCACCTTCTGGATCACCGGCGTCGTGTTCGTCGCCGTCGTGCTCTTCCTTGCCTATTGCGTCTGGCGCTTCCGCCACGATCCCGGCCGCCGTGCCGCCTACGAGCCGGAAAACCGCAGGCTGGAGGGTGGGCTTGCCGCCGGAACGGCGCTCGGCGTCGTCGCCATGCTCGCGCCGGGGCTGTTCGTCTGGCACCAGTTCATCACCGTTCCCCCCGACGCGGCACAGGTCGAGGTCGTCGGCCAGCAGTGGCTGTGGAGCTTCCGGCTTCCGGGCGCGGACGGCAAGCTCGGGCGGGCGGAGACGCGTGACGTCTCGCCGGACAATGCGCTGGGGATAGACAAGGCTGATGCCAGCGGGCTGGACGACATCGTCATCGAGGGAGGAGAGCTGCATCTGCCGGTCGGCAAGCCGGTCAAGGTGCTGCTGCGCTCCATCGACGTTCTCCATAATTTCTACGTGCCGGAATTTCGGGCCAAGATGGACATGATTCCCGGCATGGTCACCTATTTCTGGCTGACGCCGACGCGTACCGGGACGTTCGATATTCTTTGTGCGGAGCTCTGCGGCGTCGGTCATTCGCTGATGCGCGGCACGGTGGTCGTCGACAGCGAAGCGGACTACCAGACCTGGCTGGCTGAACAGCCGACATTCACACAATTGCAGGCGCAGGCCGAGCCGGTAGGGACGCCGGTGCCGGCGGAGATAGCGCAAGCTCCGGGAGAGCGATGAGCACTGGGCACGCTGGGCAATGCCCGGCAGGAGGAGAACATGGTCGATGCCAGCCACGACGGAAACGACGTCATAACGCCGGCCGCAGTCGAGGACGTGGAACTTTATCATCCGCATAGCTGGTGGACGCGCTACGTGTTCAGCCAGGATGCGAAGGTCATCGCCATCCAGTATGCCTGCACGGCGATCGCGATCGGGCTGGTGGCGCTGGTGCTCTCCTGGCTGATGCGCATCCAGCTCGCCTTTCCCGGCGCTCTGCCGTTCATCGATGCCGACCGCTATTACCAGTTCATCACTATGCATGGGATGATCATGGTGATCTACCTGCTGACGGCGCTCTTTCTCGGCGGTTTCGGCAACTACCTGATCCCGCTGATGGTCGGCGCGCGCGACATGGTGTTTCCCTATGCGAACATGCTGAGCTACTGGCTCTATCTGCTGGCGGTTCTCGTTCTTGTCGCGAGCTTCTTCACGCCCGGAGGGCCGACGGGCGCCGGCTGGACGCTCTATCCGCCGCAGGCGATCCTGTCCAATACGCCAGGCGGGGAGTGGGGCATCATCCTCATGCTCGTCTCGCTGATCATCTTCGTCATCGGCTTCACGATGGGCGGGCTGAACTACGTGGTCACGGTGCTGCAGGGGCGCACACGCGGCATGACGCTGATGCGCCTGCCACTGACCGTCTGGGGCATCTTCACCGCCACGGTGATGGCGCTGCTGGCCTTTCCGGCGCTGTTCGTTGCCTGCGTGATGATGCTGTTCGACCGGATGGCCGGCACCAGCTTCTTCATGCCGGCCATCGTGGAGATGGGCGAACAGCTCAAGCATGGCGGCGGCAGCCCCATCATGTTCCAGCATCTGTTCTGGTTCTTCGGCCATCCGGAGGTCTACATCGTCGCGCTGCCGGCCTTCGGCATCGTTTCCGACCTGATCTCCACGCATGCGCGCAAAAACATCTTCGGCTACCGGATGATGGTGTGGGCGATCGTCATCATCGGCGCGCTCTCCTTCGTCGTCTGGGCGCACCACATGTATGTCAGCGGCATGAACCCGTATTTCGGCTACTTCTTCGCCACCACGACGCTGATCATCGCGGTGCCGACGGCGATCAAGGTCTATAACTGGGCGCTGACGCTCTGGCGCGGAAACATCCATCTCACCTTGCCGATGCTGTTTTCGCTCGCCTTCATCGTCACCTTCGTCAATGGCGGGCTGACGGGGCTGTTCCTCGGCAACGTCGTCGTCGACGTGCCGCTGTCCGACACCATGTTCGTCGTCGCGCATTTTCACATGGTGATGGGCGTGGCGCCGATCCTCGTCATCTTCGGGGCGATCTATCACTGGTATCCGAAGGTCACCGGGCGGATGCTGAACGAGGCCATGGGGCAACTGCATTTCTGGATCACCTTCCTCGGCGCCTATCTGATCTTCTTCCCGATGCACTATGTCGGGCTCGTCGGCGTGCCGCGCCGCTACTACGAGATCGGCGAGACGAGTTTCGTGCCCGCGTCGGTACACGACCTGAACGTGTTCATCACGGTCGTGGCGCTCATCGTCGGGGCGGCGCAGATGCTGTTTCTGTTCAACCTCGTCTGGAGCCTCAGGCACGGGCGCGAGGCCGGCGGAAATCCCTGGCGGGCAACGACGCTGGAATGGCAGACGCCGCAAACGCCGCCCGTGCACGGCAACTGGGGCAAGGAACTGCCGATCGTCTATCGCTGGGCCTACGATTATAGCGTGCCGGGCGCCGCGGAGGATTTCATCCCGCAGAACCAGCCTGGAACGCTCGGCGTCACGCGGGAGGCCGTCGCATGAGCGCCATGATCCTCTTTCTCGTCGTCATCGCCGCGATCATCGCATGGTGGCTGGCAGGGCAGGGGCTGATGGCCAAGCCCTGGCTTGAGGTCGGGAGCATCGGGGCCGCAAGCGCCGGAGATCATCACGCGGGCAGCCCGCGCCTGCCGGCGCAGAAGATCGGCCTTGGCGTGTTTCTCGCCGTGGTCGGCGCGCTTTTCACGCTCTTCGTCAGTGCCTATCTGATGCGCGTCAGCACGCAGGACTGGTGGACCACACCGGTGCCGCGGCTGCTTTACGTCAATACCGGCATCCTTTTCGCAAGCAGTCTCTGCCTTCAACGGGCCGCAACGCAGGCCGCGCGCGGCCGGCTGGAGGGTTTGCGCACCGCGCTTCTCGCCGGCCTTGCGACCGCGCTCGCCTTCGTCACCGGGCAGGTCTTCGCCTGGCGGCAACTGGTGGCGGCCGGCTACACGCTGAGCGACGACGCGGCCGCCAGCTTCTTCTATGTGATCAGCGGTCTGCATGGTTTGCATATTCTGGGCGGAATGGTCGCGCTTGCCCGCGCAGTCCGGTTCGCGGGCAGGGAGCAAGCCGTCTCCCCCCGTCTTCGGCTCGGCGTGGAACTCTGCGCCGTCTACTGGCACTTCATGCTTGCCGTATGGCTGGTGCTTCTGGCGCTGTTTGCCGGCTGGGCCGGCAGCGTCGTCGAATTCTGCCGGCAACTGATCACGTGAGGAGAGCGGGTGATGGTAGAGAGCGTGCAAACCCCTGTCCCACAGGCGCACTCACAGGCGCACTCACAGGCACATCGCCAGCCTGGCGGCATGCGCGGCTTCGTCTCCGATTGGGCCTCCGACCAGCAGGCGTTCAAGAACGTCTCCTGGGGCAAGGCGATGATGTGGATCTTCCTGCTCAGCGACACTTTCATCTTCGGCTGCTTCCTGATCGCCTACATGACCGCGCGCATGTCGACCACGGTACCGTGGCCCAACCCCAGCGAGGTCTTCGGGCTAACGATCGCCGGTCACGAGATCCCCTTGCTCCTGATCGCCATCATGACGTTCGTGCTGATCACCTCCAGCGGCACCATGGCGATGGCAGTCAATTTCGGCTACCGCCGCGAGCGGCGAAGAACGGCGCTGCTGATGATCCTGACGGCGATCCTCGGCGCTGCTTTCGTCGGCATGCAGGCGTTCGAATGGACCAAGCTGATCCATGAGGGCGTGCGGCCGTGGGAAAACCCGTGGGGGGCGGCCCAGTTCGGCTCGTCCTTCTTCATGATCACGGGCTTTCACGGCACGCACGTCACGATCGGCGTGATCTTCCTGTTCATCGTCGCTCGCAAGGTCTGGCGCGGCGACTTCGATACGGGGAGGCGGGGTTTTTTCACGAGCCGAAAGGGTCGCTACGAAATCGTCGAGATCATGGGCCTCTACTGGCACTTCGTCGATCTCGTCTGGGTGTTCATCTTCGCGTTCTTCTATCTGTGGTGAGGCAGTGCAATGGCGCAGGCAACCGTCGATAACTCCGCACACGTCCAGGCTCCGGCCGCTCTGTCCGCCGAGCATCAGCAGCATCCGATCAAGCTCTACCTTGTCGTATGGGGGCTGCTGTTCGTCCTCAGCGTCTGCTCATACTTCGTCGATTACTTCCAGTTCCAGGGTTATCTGCGCTGGTCGCTGATCATCGTCTTCATGCTTTTGAAGGCGGGGCTCATCGTTGCGGTGTTCATGCACATGGCCTGGGAGCGGCTGGCCTTGATCTACGCAATCCTGCTGCCGCCGATAGCCGTGCTCGTCTTCGTGGCGCTGATGGCGCCTGAGGCGCACTACACCATGCTGACGCGGCTTGCATTCTTCGGCGCCGCACCCGGTAATTGAGGCGGCAACGGGCCCGAACCCGCCCACGTCGGTTCCATCGCTACCAATGGCTTGTTGCGTTGCAGCGGGTTTCGCTTTACGAAGCCGCGGAATTCCACTGCACATAACGGAGCCCTCATGCGTATCGATGCAATCTCCATTGGCAAGAACCCACCGAAGGACGTCAACGTCATCGTCGAGGTTCCTGTCGGCGGTCATCCGATCAAGTACGAAATGGACAAGGATGCCGGCACGCTTGTCGTGGATCGCTTCCTCTACACCCCGATGACCTATCCGGGGAACTACGGCTTCATTCCGCACACGCTGTCCGAGGACGGCGATCCGGCGGACGTGCTGATCGCCTCGACCCGTCCGCTGGTGCCGGGCTGCGTCATCAACGTGCGCCCGATCGGCGTGCTGCTGATGGAAGACAATTCCGGCAAGGACGAGAAGATCATCGCCGTCCCGTCGTCGCACCTGACGCTGCGCTATGAGAAGGTCAAGGAATACACCGATCTGCCGGAAATCACGCTGAAGCAGATCGAGCACTTCTTCGAGCACTACAAGGACCTCGAGCCCGGCAAGTGGGTGAAGATCTACGGCTGGAAGGATGCGGAGACCGCAGGCAAGCTTATCGAGGAAGCGATCGAGCGCGCCAAGGCCGCGAAGTAAGCCGGCACACGGCTTCTGCCTTCATTTCAGAGGCCAAGCCTCTGGACAATGTCCTCCGGATCGCCCTCGATCCGGAGGATTTTCTTTCTCTGCGTGTCGCCGCTGAGGATCGAGACGTTCGACTTCGCCACACCGGCCGATTTCGCGACGAGCGCGATCAGAGCCTTGTTCGCAAGACCTTTTTCCGGCGCCGCGCGGACACGCGCCTTCAAATGACGCTCTCCCGCGGCATCGGTTTCAACGCCGTCAATAGCATCGCGGCTGCCGTTCGGCGTCAGGCGAACGGTCAGGCTGATGTGGTGCTCGTGCCGCCGATAAGGCAACTGCGGTTCAGAGGCCGAGCAGCGCCGGTGCCAGAACGCTGCGGATGATCTGCTCCAGGAAGAACAGGATGATCAGCACCACGATCGGCGAAAGGTCGACGCCGCCGAAGTCCGGCAGGAAGCGTCGGATCGGGCGATAGAGCGGCTCGGTCAGGTTGTAGAGCGCGCGGCCGATCGAGGCGATGACCTGGTTGTTGGTGTTGATCACGTTGAAGGCATAGAGCCAGGAAAAGATGGCCGATGCGATGATGATGAACCACGCGATGCTGATGATGAACAGCAGGGTGTTGATGATCGCAATCATATTGGTCTCGTTGTCTCCGGTTGGTTGCGTCCACATGTAGCCATTGGCCGCCTCGCCAGCAAGTAGGCCCTGTTCCTGCTCCCGCAAACATGTTTAATGCGCGGCGCCGCGTTCGTCCGCCGAGATGAGAGTCAATCCGCATGTCCCAGCCCCCCGAAGGCCACCGGTTCGCCGCCTTCCGGCACGCTTCCTACGCCCGGTTCTTCGTTTCCCGCTTCTTCAATTCGTTCTCGACCCAGATCGTCAGCGTGGCGGTCGGCTGGCAGATGTACGACCTCACCGGCGATCCCTTCATGCTCGGCCTGATCGGGCTGGTGCAGTTCGCGCCTGCGCTGCTGCTGATCCTCGTCACAGGGTCTGTGGCCGATCGCTACAACCGCCGCATGATCATGGCGGTCTGCCTGGTGGTCTGCACGCTTTGCGCCGCGGCACTTCTGGGGCTGACGGCGTTCAGCCTGTTCGCACCGCTGGCCGTCTTCGCGGTCCTGGCCGTATTCGGCGTCGCGCGGGCGTTCCTGGGGCCCGCCATGCAATCTCTGGCGCCTAACCTTGTGCCTGCGAAGGATCTCTCCAACGCGATCGCCTGGAATTCGACGGCGCAGCAGACGGCAACGATCGTCGGGCCCGTGACCGGCGGCCTGCTTTATGGGCTCGGGCCGAACGTACCCTACGTGGTCAGTATCGTTCTGTTCCTTGTGGCATCGGCGGCCGTCATCTCCATTCCGAAACCGCCGCAGCGCATGGCTGGCGCTGCGAAGAGCTGGGAAAGCCTCGTTGCCGGGTTTCGATACATCCGAGCGGAGAAGGTGGTGCTGGGCGCGATCTCGCTTGATCTCTTCGCCGTACTGCTCGGCGGCGCCATCGCGCTCATGCCCGTCTTCGCCCGCGATATCCTTGCGCTCGGTCCGTGGGGTCTTGGGCTGCTGCGCTCGGCGCCGGGTGTTGGTTCCGTGGCCATGGCGGTGTGGCTCGCCGCCCACCCGCTCCGCCACCGGGCAGGCAGGCTGATGCTCATCGGGGTCGGCCTTTTCGGCTTCGCCACGGTCGTCTTCGGTTTGTCGCAATGGGCGTGGCTGTCGATCGCGGCACTGGTTCTGATGGGGGCGTCCGACATGATATCGGTCTACGTACGCAACACGCTCGTGATGCTCTGGACGCCGGACGAGCTCCGAGGGCGGGTGACGGCGGTCAACATGGTCTTCATCGGCGCATCGAACGAACTGGGCGAGTTCAGAGCCGGCACGATGGCATCGGCGATCGGCGCGGTGCCCGCCGTGGTGGTCGGCGGCATCGGCACCATGGCGGTGTCCATTCTTTGGGCCTTCTGGTTCCCCAAGCTGCGCAAGATCGATTCCCTGGCCGTTCCGGACAAGCATCTCTCCGGATGAGAGGGGCGTTGGATGATCTGGGTGCGCGCACTCAGTTTTCGTGAAAGACGCGGTCCAGGAAGCCCATCATCCACTGCCTGAGGGCGGCATCGTATACCAGCCGGCCATCGAGATGGGCGCGGCCGACCTGTGCGCCCGGCAACTCGAAGCGGTGCGCGCCATGAACCACCCAGCGATGCATCATCGCGAGCGTCAGTTCGCCATGAAACTGTATGCCCCAGGCATTGGCGCCATACTTGTAGGCCTGGTTCTCGTAGTGCTCGCCGGTGGCCAGAAGCGTGGCGCCGGAGGGGATCGTGAAGCCCTCGCGATGAAACTGGTAGACCATGGACGGCCAGGCCATCATCTCGCGGCCGTGCTCGGTCGGGCATAGCGGATACCAGCCGATCTCCGTCATGCCGTCGACATGTGGCCCGACCTCGCCGCCGAGATGTCGGACCAGCATCTGCGCACCCAGGCAAATACCGAGAAATGGCCGGTTCTCGGAGAGGGGCACGGACAGCCAGTCAATCTCGCGTTTGACGTAGTCGAATTCGTCGTTGGCGCTCATCGGCCCGCCGAAGACAACGGCGCCGGCATGGCCATCGAGTGTGTCTGGCAGCGGATCTTCGAGCACCGGCCTGCGGATATCCAGCGCGTAGCCCATCTGCTGGAGGATCTGGCCGACCCGACCGGGACTGGAGGTCTCCTGATGGAGGACAACGAGGATCGGGCGTTTTTCTCCCGGGTGGCGTGTTTTCTGCAGCATATGGTCCAGGTCCTGACGCACCCTCGCTCTGCTGACGATTTGCGCGAGATGCGTTCTCGGGTTGCAAAATGTCAGAGGCCAGTGCCCCTGTCCACCCGATTGCCGAAGATGCACCTGCACCTGCCAGCATCCGACACCTTGGCCGGTCCCGCCAGGCTACTCGTCTCGATCCGGGGTGCCGTCCGCGCGCCGGCCCGCCACCTCCTGGCGCTTCATGATCCGCTCGCGGCCGGAAACACCCAGAAGTTCGGCAATCCGCCAGATGGCGTCGTCTTCGAGTTCGCTACGTTCTCCGTCCGCATAGACGATCTCCCACAGCAGCCCGACGAGATCCACCCGCTGGTCCTCCGACAATTGCCGCTTCAGCTCGGACGTGAACTGGAAGAAGTCGATCGCTTCGTTGGCGGCAGCCGTTCCTGCTTCCACCAGGTCGTCCAGTTCACCCTTGTCGAGGCCGTAGAGCGTGCGGAACCGCTCGCGGAGTGCCGCGCGCTCTGCGTCGAGTACCCGGCCGTCTGATTCCATGACCTGAATGCAAAGCGCCATCACGGCCAGCCGCGGATCGCCGGGGGCAAAGGTCTTCTTATCGCCGCCCGAAAGGCCGGAGAGGAAACGCTGCAATCGTTCGAACATATTGCCCCTTACGTCATGCACTAAGGCTGCACCCATCAAAAGCGGCCGCAAACCGAGAGGTCTGCGACGCGCTCTTTCCAAGCATATACGGCAAATGCTTCCAAGTGATTGTCGGAAGCATCTGCCTAGAAAAGGCGAAAGCTGCTGCTGCCGTTGCTCGACGCCCGGTGGCTTTCATTCTTGACCCCGGGATCGTCCGGCAGCCCGCCGAAGAACGGCTTCGGCTCGTCCTGCGGCGACACCGGCGACGCTGGCGATTTCGCCGGGGTGGCCGGCGCTTCCGGCTCGCTTCCTGCTGTCCGCCGGACTTCGATCGGATCCGGCACGAGGGTTGCCGGCTTTTCCGGCTCGGCCGGCCGGTCCTTCGGGCGGCTGTCGGGTATGGCGACCGGCGGCAGCGTGCGGATTGCCTCCTCGGCGGGGTTGGCGGCTCCTTCTTCTACAGGCCCCTGCCACTCGCTGACTGGCGTCTTCCACTCGAAGGCATCCAGCTTACCCGTCACCGGTGACACTGGCAGCCATTCCGGCGAGGTGATGCCGTCCGCCGTCCATGCCGGATCGCGCGGCGCCTTCAGTGCCTGGTTCATCCAGTGTCGGATGCGGCCCTGATCGCCCGTCTCTGCATCCTCGATGTCGGCAAGGAGCAGATAGGCGCGCTCGCTCGGCGCCAGCCGCGCAGCCGCCTCGGCCTTTGCCCGTGCGACGGCAAACTCGCGTGCGTCCAGTGCGGCCTGCGCCACGGCAAACAGCGTCTCCGCGTTGTTCGGGTGCAGTGCCTCCAGCTTCTGGGCACGCTTGAAGCGGTCGAGCGCTGAATCGCCGGCGCGGGAATGGATGAACAGGCGCGCCACGTCCGGATGCGGCGTTGCCTTCCAGAGGCGTTCGAGAATGTGGGAGGCCTTGCGCAGGTTGCCTTCGCGCAGATAGGCCTTGGCGGCGATCAGGCCCGCGGGAATGAACGTCTCGTCTATCTTCAGGGCAGCCTGCGCATCGTCCCTTGCCCCCTTGGGATCGGTTTCGCTTTCCAGCTTTGCGCCGGCGCGGGCCGTCAGGATCACCATCTTGCGCCGATCGAGCTGCTTGCGTTCTTCCGGCGAGGCCGCCTTGTGCTGGTCCAGCAGTTTCAGGGCGTGGTCCCACTCGCCGGTCTGCGAGCGATGCTCGAGAACCGCATCGGCGGCCCAGGGAAGCTGCGGCGCATTTTCGGCGGCGCGTTCGGCATATTGCCGCGCGGCCTCGGTAGCGCCCAGGCGGCGTGCTTCGAGATAAAGTCCGCGCAATCCAAGCTCGCGCGTTTCCGGATCGTCGGACATCAGCTCGAACTTGCGGCGGGCGTCGTCGTGATGCCCCTCGATGAGGGCGGCCTGCGCTTCAAGCAGATGGACGAGCGGCTCCTGATCGGCGTTGATGAGGCCCTTGGTCCGGGCCAGCATCTTGCGGGCAGACGCCGCGTCGCCTGCGCCCGCCGCGATTAGCCCGGTCGACAGCGCCTGATAGCCGCGGTCGCGCTTGCGGGCGCGGAAATGGCGCTGCAGCGCATAGGGCGAGGTCAGTACCACACGCAGCACCCACCAGCAAAGCAGAATGGCTGCGATCACGGAGACGGCAATGGTCGCCGCAACCATCAGGCTCATCGCAATGCGCTGGCCTTGCCATATGATCGACAGCTCGCCGGGCCGGTCGGCCAGCCAGGCAAAGCCTGCGCCGAGCGCCAGGACGATCAAAACGAAGAACAGCAATCTTGTCATTTTCGCTTCGCCCCTCAGCCCTGATTGCCGTTCTGCGCCATGGCGCCGGAAACGATGGCGCCGACGCTTTCCTCGACTGCGATGCGCTGGTCGAGCGCCGTCTTGAAGTCTGCGCCGGCATTGCGGGCGACCTCGGGCAGCGTCTGCCATTCGATCTGAGCGCCTTTCAGGTCGCCGTTCTGCAACTTGTTCTCGATCCGCGCGACGATGGCCTCGGGCGTGTCGCCCTCGACGCTGCCGACGGGACGCACGGTGATAGCGGACGATGCGCTGGCCATCAGCCGCGCGACGATGCCCTGATCGCCGGTCGGCTGATGCACCGCTTCGATCATCCGGTCGGCGATCGGCTGGAAGTCGCGAACGAGATCGGAGCGGGACTGCACGCCGGTAGCGGCCTGGGCCCGGAGTGCTGCGGCCGCCGGATCGTCGGGCGAGACGCTGACATAGGCTTCGAGCTCGGCCAGATAGGGGCCCCCGCGATCGATTGCCGTCTTCAAGGCGGTCGCGGCCACGGCACGTGCCATCGCCACGTCGCTGCGCGGCTCGTCCAGCTTCTGCTCCGCCGCGTCAATCCGCTGGCCCAGCTGCGCCGAGCGATCGGCAGCGGCGCGCTCGGCTGTAGCCGCCTGCTCCCGCAGCGCGGCCATGTCCGAGCTCAACTTGGCGACGATCGCCTCCAGCGTCGCGATCGACTGCTGGGCCTCTTCGCCGAGCGCTGCGCCGGCGGGATTGTCCGTCGCCGTCCTTTCAAGCGCCGACAGCCGCGTCTCGATGGGCTGAAGGTCGGCGGCCGCCGAACTTGCGGAGGACTGCAGAGCTGCAAGGCGCGACTTCAGCGTTTCGACTTCGGCCGTGACCGCGGTCATGTCGCCGCCGTTCCGTCCCTCCGGGCCAAATGCCGGGAGGTAGCCGCCATACTGCAGGGCGCCGGCACCTGCGAGCGCCACCAGGCCACCGACGATGGCCGCTGCGAAGGCGCCGGCCTTTCCAGCCCGGTGCTCGGGCTTGGGTTGCTCGTCGAAACGAGGCTGCGAGAAGGTTTCCGTCGAGCGGCCGCCAGCGGAGGAATGCGGGGCGGGGGAGGGATCTTCGATCGGCGTCGCCGCCGCGGTCGAAACGGGCTCATCCGCCGCGGTGGCGGACGTGGTATCCTCGGTCGGCTGCACGTCGGAAGGCGCATCCGACTGGATAGTTTCCTTTGCGTCCTCCGTGGACGGAGACGCTTCGAGGTCTATGGTCACGGGCGGCTCGCCTGCCTTCTTTCGGCGTGTCGGCTTTTCCGGTTCCATGACGGCCTCCTTGTTTTGCAATGCGATACGTAAAACTAGTAAGGGAAGGTGGCGAGGGAAAGCCCTTCCTTCGATTTATGCGGCCGTCGATCGGCGGAAGCGGGCCGAGTGCAACTCTCAGAGCAGGTCCAGCAGTGCTTCTTCGGTCGGCATCGCCGCCACGACGACGGATTTCGAAAAGCGCTCCGGCACCACGGAAGCGACGTTGCGGCTGATGCACATGAACAGCGTATTTTCGAGGCTGTCCAGATGCTCGTTCACCAGTGGCAGTTCGAAGAAATGCCGCGCCGCCTCGCGCGAATAGAGAAGCACGGCATCGGCATGCTCGTCGACGATAAGCGGGCGCAACTCGGTTCGCTTCGGGCGGATCGCCTCCATGCGGTAGCATTCGGCGACATCATAGCTAACGTCCTCTGCATCCAGGCGCTTCTCGAGTTGCCTGGAACGGGGCACGCCCGCGAGATAGAGCAGCGGATCGGCCGGCACCCCGTATTGCTGGCGATGGGAGAGGATCAGGTCCGCCAGGCTGTTGCCGTCGCTGCCCTCTGCGGCGAGAACGGTGCGAAAGCCTGATTCGCTCGCCGCCCGTGCGGTTGCGCGGCCGACCGCGAAAACGGTCGTCAGGAGATGGCGGTCGATGTCGGGTTCGATGGATCGCAGCACCCTTGCCGCTTCCGCACTTGTGATAGCGATGGCTGAATGCTGCCGGGACAGGCCGGCCATTGCCGCCTGCGGATCGTGCACCGGCTTTACCAGTGCGACGACGGCCGGCGTGTGGCCGAGGGCCGAAAGTTTCGTGGCGGTCCGTTCTGCCGAAGCCTGCGGTCGCACGACGAGGACGCGCATCAGCGCCACCCGTCGAAGAAGGACGTGCCGGCCGCGTCGCGGACGGCATGGCCCGCCTTTTCGCCAAGTTCGGCGGCGTCCGTTGCCATTCCCTCGCTGTGCGCTTCGTGGAAGCGCGCGCCGTCGGGCGTCAGGATCATGCCGCGGAAGTGGAGGCGCCCGGCGTCGCAGACGGCATATCCCGCGATCGGCGTCCGACAGGAGCCGTCGAGCACGCCCAGGAAGGCGCGTTCGCATGTCACCGCGTCGCTCGTCGCCCGGTCGTTGATCGCGGCCAGCAGGTCGCCGATCCGGCGGTCGCCGATCCGTGCTTCGACGCAGATCGCGCCTTGCGCGGGGGCGGGCAGGAACATGTCCGTATCGAGAATTTGCGTGGCAACGTCCTGCTTGCCGATCCGTTTGAGGCCGGCATAGGCGAGCAGGGTGGCATCCGCCTGCCCTTCGGCGAGCTTGCGCAAGCGCGTATCGACCTGGCCGCGGAACGTCACCACATTGATGTCCGGCCGCAGTTTGCGGATCTGCGCCTGCCGCCGCAGCGATGCGGAGCCGACGGTCGCCCCGGGCGGGAGGTCGAGGAGCTTTGCCGCCGTCCGGCCGACGAAGGCGTCGCGCGGGTCTTCGCGCGGCAGGAAGGCGGCGAGTTCCAGGCCGTCCGGAAGGCGGGTCGGCATGTCTTTGGAGGAATGCACGGCGAAATCGAGGTCGCCCGAAAACAGCTGCGCCTCGATCTCCTCGGTAAACAGGCCTTTGCCGCCGATCTCGGACAGCGGCCGGTCGGTGATGCGGTCGCCTTTCGTGGACAGCACGACGATCTCGAACATCTCCTCTGGCAGGCCGTGCGCATGCATCAGGCGCGCGCGCGTCTCGTGCGCCTGTGCCAGTGCGAGCGGGCTGCCGCGCGTGCCGATCCTGAAAGGTTTTGTTTGCATCCGCCTTGATCCGTTGTTACCGGAAGCTCTCGTAACCGGCTTTTGCCACCATCGCAATGAAACAGCGTGCTTCATGTCGTCCCACCTGACCATCCTTGGCATCGAAACGAGCTGCGACGAAACTGCCGCTGCTGTCGTCGTGCGCGACGAGGCCGGGCAGGGGACGATTCTCGGCGATGTCGTGCTCAGCCAGCTGGACGAACACAGCGCCTATGGCGGCGTCGTTCCGGAAATTGCGGCGCGCGCCCATGTGGAAGCGCTGGACGATCTGATCCGTCAGGCCCTGGCGAAAGCGAACATGACACTGGCCGACATCGACGCTATTGCCGCGACCAGCGGGCCGGGGCTGATCGGCGGTCTCATCGTTGGACTGATGACGGGGAAAGCGATCGCGCGCGCCACCGCAAAGCCACTCTACGCCGTCAACCATCTCGAAGGACATGCGCTGACGGCGCGGCTTACCGACAAGCTGGACTTCCCCTATCTGATGCTGCTCGTATCCGGTGGGCATACGCAGCTCGTTTTGGTGCGCGGCGTGGGTGAATACGAGCGCTGGGGCACGACCATCGACGATGCGCTCGGCGAGGCTTTCGACAAGACGGCCAAGCTTCTGGGCCTTCCCTATCCCGGCGGACCTGCCGTCGAACGGGCGGCCGCATCCGGCAATGCAGACCGCTTCTCCTTTCCGAGGCCGCTGGTCGGCGAAAAGCGGCTGGATTTCTCCTTTTCGGGATTGAAGACCGCCGTTCGCCAGGCGGCGCAGTCGATCGCGCCGGTATCCAGGCAGGACGTGGCAGACATCTGCGCCTCGTTCCAGAAGGCCGTTTCCCGCACGCTGCAGGACAGGATCGGACGCGGCCTGGAACGCTTCCGCCAGGAGTTTCCGGACGTCTCCCAGCCGGCGCTGGTGGTCGCAGGCGGCGTTGCCGCCAACAAGGTCCTGCGCGCGACACTGCAGGAGCTTTGCGACCGTAACCGCTTCCGCTTCGTCGCGCCGCCGCTCGCCCTTTGCACCGACAATGCGGCAATGATTGCCTGGGCCGGCCTTGAGCGCATGGCCGCGGGCCTGGCCGCAGACGAATTGTCGGTATCTCCGCGCTCGCGCTGGCCACTGGATGCCGACGCTGCTGCCATCCTCGGCTCCGGCAAGAGGGGGGCGAAGGCATGAGCTCGAACCCGCATGTCGTGGTTGTCGGTGCCGGTGCGTTCGGCACGGCCCTTGCCACCGTGGTGGCGCAGACAGGGGATGTTCCCGTTGCCCTGCTAGCGCGGCGTGACGAGACCGTTGCCGAGATTCGCGACACCCGGCGCAACGAGGCCGTTCTGCCGGGCATCGCATTGGCCGCGTCCCTCTCCGTTACGACCGATCCGGCCGTCCTGAGGCAGGCGTCGGTCGTTCTCTTCGCCATGCCGTCGCAGGCGCAGCGTGAGGCTGCGCGCGAACTCGCCGCGCTTCTTGCCGACGGGGCCTCGGTCGTCGTCTGCGCCAAGGGCATGGAAAAGGCGAGCGGGCGCCTTCTGACCGACGTTCTGGAAGAGGAACTGCCGCGCCAGCATGTCGCCGTTCTTTCCGGTCCCGGCTTTGCAGCCGACATTGCCCGCGGACTGCCGACGGCCATGGTCGTCGCAGCGGCGACGATGGAGAAGGCCGCCGAGCTTGCGCGCGTCCTCTCCGGCCCGACCTTCCGGCTCTATCCGTCCGCCGACCGGATCGGGGTACAGCTCGGCGGGGCTTTGAAAAACGTGCTTGCGATCGCCTGCGGCATCGTCGAGGGCGCCGGACTGGGCGATTCCGCCCGCGCCGCGCTGATTTCGCGCGGGCTTGCGGAGATGTCACGCTTCGTCGCCGCACATGGCGGCGATGCCGCCACCGTGACGGGCCTGTCGGGGCTCGGCGATCTCGTTCTCACTGGCACCAGCCACCAGTCGCGCAACCTGCGCTTCGGCATCGCGCTCGGGCGGCAGGGCAATGCCGATGGCTGGTCGGGCGACCTCGTCGAAGGCGCCTTTGCCGCCGGCGTCGCCTCGCAGGTGGCCGCCGAGCGCAAGATCGACATGCCCATTACCGATGCGGTCGCCGCCATCATCGATGGCAGGCTGGATCTGCCGACGGCGATCGGAAAACTGATGACCCGTCCCATTACCCAGGAATTCAGAGAGAAAGGATAAGTCGTGCTTTTTGCTATCCTCTGCACCGACAAGCCGGGCGCACTGCAGCTGCGCCTCGACACCCGCCCCGAACATGTCGCGCATCTCAACACGCTGAACGAGGAGGGCAAGCTTGCCTTCGCCGGCCCGTTTCTCGACGCCGACGGCAAGCCCAATGGCAGCCTCGTGGTCGTGAAGGCCGACAGCATCGAAGCGGCCCGTGGGCTGGCCGAAGCCGATCCCTATGCCAAGGCCGGGCTGTTCGCCACGGTCGACGTAAAGCCCTGGAACTGGGTCTTCAACAATCCGGGGGCCTGACGTCGATGGCATACTGGCTATACAAATCCGAGCCCTTCAAATGGTCGTGGCAGATGCAGAAGGATGCCGGCGAGAAGGGGACGGAATGGAACGGCGTGCGCAACTATCTTGCGCGCAACAACATGCGGGCCATGAAGATCGGCGACAAGGGCTTCTTCTATCATTCCAACGAGGGGCTCGATATCGTCGGCATCACCGAGGTCTGCGCCCTTTCACATCCTGATTCGACGGCGGGCGACGATCCCCGTTGGGACTGCGTCGACATCCGCGCCGTCTGTGACATGCCGAAGCCGGTCTCGCTGAAGGAGATCAAGGCCAATCCCAAGCTCCACAACATGTCGCTGGTCACCTCCATGCGGCTGTCCGTCCAGCCTGTGACGGAGGAGGAATGGATCGAGGTCTGCCGCATGGGCGGGCTCGAAGATCCCCCGCGCTGACCCCTCGTGAAGACCGATCCCGAACGCTTCATCCTCGACAATACCGCGATCCTGTCGCCCCCGCACGTGCCGGAAATCCGGCTGCGGCTTGCGTCAGAGGCACATGACCTCTGGCTGAAGACGGAAGAGGAGCTCGAGGAGATCGGCCTGCCGCCGCCGTTCTGGGCCTTCGCCTGGGCCGGCGGGCAGGGGCTGGCACGCTACGTCCTGGATCACCCGGACGTGGTTTGCGGCCGCACGGTGCTGGATTTTGCCAGCGGCTCCGGCCTGGTGGCGATCGCGGCGAAGCGTGCGGGTGCTGCAGACGTGCTGGCGGCGGACATCGATCCGTGGAGCGGGACGGCAATCCGCCTGAACGCGCAATTGAACGACGTCGCCGTGCGGACCGGCCTCAAGAACATTGTCGGCGAGGATGACGGCTGGGACGTCGTCCTCGCCGGCGACGTCTTCTACGACGAGAGTTTCGCAGACGTTCTGATCCCCTGGTTTTCCACGCTTTCGGCGAGGGGAGCCACGGTGCTGGTCGGCGATCCGGGGCGGTCCTACTGTCCGCGGAAGGGTATGGCGCAGCTTTCGACCTATGAGGTTCAGGTGACCCGGGCGCTGGAAGACAGCGAGGTCAAGCGCACGACGGTGTGGCGTTACCTGCCTGCGGCCAGCTAGAGACGCGCGTCCCGTCAGGTGCTACGTCGAAAGAAGTATTAAGCATACCTCGCGAAGGGGCTTTACAGCCTTTTGGCGCAAAGTTGCGGGCACTGCCGCAGGACTCGGCTTGCTGGAGGGCCGGATTCAACATCTGGGGAGCGAAATCGGCTGGCCACCAACATGCTGTAGGGAACAAAACCTGAATCGGCCAGAGTCTTCGTTTCGTCTCCGATTCGTTCGCAGACTGTTCCAAACCGGGATCTGCGGACATGCAATCGCCTGAATATCCGAGTGAAATGGCCCGCAAATCCAAACCTGCCCTTGCTATCTTGCGCTGCGATGGGCATTTGTGTTGCCGGCGACGGGCCACCGTTGCTGGACGATCGATACTCTCCGAGGCAAGCCTTGTCTGCTGCACCGATGATATTGAGCGGCCGCGGTGTCACCGCGGTGCTCGGGCCGACCAATACCGGCAAGACCCATTACGCAATCGAACGCATGGTGGCGCATGAAACGGGCGTGATCGGACTGCCGCTCCGCCTGCTGGCGCGCGAGGTCTATACGCGGCTCGTCGAGAAGGTTGGTCATCACAACGTTGCGCTCGTCACCGGCGAGGAGAAGATCACGCCGCATATGGCGCGCTACTCCGTCTGCACCGTGGAGGCCATGCCGCGCGAGACGCGTGCCGCCTTCGTGGCGATTGACGAGGTGCAGCTCGCCGGCGATCTGGAGCGCGGCCACATTTTCACCGACCGCATCCTGCATCTGCGTGGCCGAGAGGAGACGCTGCTGCTTGGGGCGGCGACCATGAAGCCGATCCTCGAACACCTTCTGCCCGGCATCACCGTGGTCGAGCGTCCACGCCTTTCGCAGCTGTTCTATGCGGGTTCGAAGAAAATCACGCGCTTGCCGCAGCGAACGGCCATCGTCGCCTTTTCCGCCGACGAGGTCTATGCGATCGCCGAATTGATCCGCCGCCAGCGGGGCGGCGCCGCCGTCGTTCTGGGGGCGCTTTCGCCGCGTACCCGCAACGCCCAGGTCGGCCTCTACCAGGAGGGCGACGTCGAATATCTGGTTGCGACCGATGCTATCGGCATGGGGCTCAACCTCGACGTCGACCACGTGGCGTTCGCGCAGGATCGCAAGTTCGACGGCTATCAGTACCGCAATCTCAATCCGGGCGAACTCGGGCAGATCGCCGGCCGCGCCGGCCGCCACACGCGCGACGGGACCTTCGGGGTGACGGGGCGGGTTGATCCTCTCGATCCGGAGCTGGTCGAGCGGATCGAGGCGCACGAGTTCGATCCCGTCCGCGTGCTGCAATGGCGCTCAAAGCGGCTCGATTTTTCGTCGATCGCCAACCTCAAGGCGAGTCTCGATGCGCCGCCGGCGGTCAGCGGGCTGGCGCGTGCGTTGCCGGCCGTCGACCAGCAGGCGCTGGAGCACCTGTCGCGCTATCCCGACATCAGGGAGATGGCGACGACGCCTGAGCGGGTGGAAAAGCTCTGGGAGGCCTGCGCGCTACCGGACTATCGCCGCATCGCGCCGGCGCAACACGCCGATCTCATCTCCACCCTCTATGCCGATCTCGTCCGACGCGGTACGGTGAACGAGGATTTCCTCGCCGAGCAGGTGCGGCGTGCGGATCGCACCGATGGCGAGATCGACACGCTTTCGGCACGAATCGCGCAGATAAGAACATGGACCTATGTGTCGAATCGCCCCGACTGGTTGGCCGATCCGACACACTGGCAGGAAAAGACGCGGGAAATCGAGGATCGATTGTCCGACGCGTTACATGAAAGGTTGACGAAACGCTTTGTTGATCGCAGGACATCTGTGCTCATGAAGCGCCTGAGAGAGAATGCGATGCTGGAAGCGGAAATCAGTGTGAATGGCGATGTCTTCGTCGAAGGACATCATGTGGGGCAATTGGCCGGTTTCCGGTTCACGCTTGCTTCGGGCACGGAAGGGCCCGATGCCAAGGCGGTGCAGGGCGCGGCCCAGAAGGCGCTCGCGCTCGAATTCGAAGCGCGCGCGGCCAGGCTTCACGCGGCCGGCAATGGCGATCTTGCGATCGGCTCCGATGGCACGGTTCGCTGGCTCGGCGATCCGGTTGCCCGTCTTGCGGCCAGCGAGCATGTCATGCGCCCGCGCGTCATCGTGCTTGCCGACGAGCAACTGACCGGCAGTGCCCGCGATCACGTCGCTGCGCGCATCGAGCGCTTCGTCAATCACCATATTGCCACCGTGCTCAAGCCGCTCGACGACCTGTCGCGCGCAGAAGACCTCCAGGGTCTTGCAAAGGGGCTGGCGTTCCAGCTCGTCGAGAGCCTCGGCGTTCTGTTCCGGCGCGACGTCGCAGACGACGTGAAGTCGCTGGACCAGGAGGCGCGCGCCTCGATCCGCAAGCACGGCATTCGTTTCGGCGCCTATCACATTTTCATGCCGGCGCTTTTGAAGCCGGCCCCTGCCGAGCTGATCACCCTGCTCTGGGCGCTGAAGAACGACAGCCTCGACAAACCGGGATACGGGGAACTGATCCCGGCGCTGGCGGCCGGACGCACCTCGATCGTCACCGATCCGGCCTTCGAGCGGGCCTTCTACAAGCTTGCGGGCTTCCGCTTCCTCGGCAAGCGCGCCGTGCGCATCGACATTCTCGAGCGGCTTGCGGACATCATCCGGCCGCTGCTGCAGTGGAAGCCGGGTACAACGCCGCGTCCGGAAGGCGCCTATGACGGCCGCCGCTTTACGGCGACCACGTCGATGCTCTCCATTCTCGGTGCTACGCCGGACGACATGGAAGAGATCCTGAAGGGGCTCGGCTATCGCGCCGACAGCGTCAAGGCGGAAGAAGCAGCCGCTTTCCTTGGTGCGGAAGATGCGAAGGTCGCAGCGAAGCCCGAGGGCGAAGTCGCGCCAGAGGCGCCCGCCGACGAGGCTGCGGCGCCGGTGGAAGACGCCGACGCGGAAGGCGAGACCGAGGCCGAGACCGCCGCCGATTCTGCGCCCGTAACCGAGGCTGCAGAAAACCAGGCAGCCGAGGCTCCCGTGTCCGAGGAAGTGCCGGCTGCCGCCGAAACTCCGTCGGAAGCAGCTCCGGCCGCGGACGAAACGCCGGCAGAAGTGCGTCCCGTCCTCCTGTGGCGTCCAGGTGGCCGCAACGACAATGCCCGCCAGGGCCAGCGCAATCATGGCCAGCGCAATCATTCCCAGGGCGGCCAGGGCCAGGACGATCGCCGTGGCGATCGCGGCCAGAAGCATGGCGGTGGGCGACGCGACGGTGAACGCCGTGACGGCGACCGGCGAGACGGACCCCGCCAGGGCGGACGTCCCGAGTTCGCCAAGGGGCGCGACGGAAAGCCGCAGGGCGGCAGGCCTGACCGCAACGAGCGGAACGATCGTCCGCAGCGGGATGATCGTGGCGGCAAGCCTGTCAAGTTCGAGGCGCGCCCGCCGCGCAAGGAGAAGCCGATCGATCCGGATTCGCCTTTCGCCAAGCTGGCCGCTCTCAAGGAGCAGATGAAGAAGTAGCGGCATGAACGACGGGCGCGAACAGCCATCTGATCGACGCGAGCCCGGCCAGGGCCGCCAGCGGATCGACAAATGGCTGTTCTTCGCCCGCCTGCGAAAATCCCGCTCGCTGGCTGCGAAGTCGGTTGAGCAGGGCGACGTGTCGGTGAACGGCCAGTCGGTGCGGCAACCGTCTTTCAACGTCAAGGTCGGCGACACGATCATCCTGTCGCTTGACCGTCGCGACATGGTGGTGAAGGTGCTCCTGCCGGGGGCGCGTCGCGGCCCCTACGAGGAAGCCCGCACGCTTTACGAGGATCTGACGCCGCCGCCACTTCCGCGCGACGAACGCAATCTTTTCGAACAGGTAGCGCGCGAGCGTGGCGCCGGCCGCCCGACGAAACGGGAGCGACGCGAAACCGATGCGCTACGCGGGCGTTTCGAACCGCCGGACGATTAGAAAACTGTCCCGCAACGGGCCGATTTCGCGGACGCTTTATTCTTGCAAACACGTACCAAAGCCTTTACCTCCACAGCAGAAGCGGAGGTTGTCGGGCGTGATTTGTCGAGCTCGTTTCCCTGCTTCGCGCCGGGATCTCCCGGCAGAGGTGACGGTCGCCCGCCCTCGGTGAAGGAAATTCGCTGGAGTTATTCATGACGTACGTCGTGACCGACAATTGCATTCGCTGCAAGTATACGGATTGTGTCGAAGTCTGCCCGGTGGACTGTTTCTACGAGGGTGAGAACTTTCTCGTCATCCATCCGGACGAATGCATCGATTGCGGCGTGTGCGAACCGGAATGTCCGGCCGAGGCCATCAAGCCGGATACCGAGCCGGGGCTCGACAAGTGGTTGAAGATCAACGCGGAATTCGCACAGATCTGGCCGAACATCACGGTCAAGAAGGATGCGATGGCCGAAGCCAAGGCCTTTGACGGCGAGGAAGGAAAGTACGAAAAGTACTTCTCCGCCGAGCCCGGCCAGGGCGACTGACCCGGCTGCAGGCGCCGGCAGAGCGACGTTCGAACTGGGGAAAACACGACAAGCCAGCCCGAAAGTGATAGGGCAGGCTTGATGACCCATGCGAAGCAAATTATTGATTTCCGCACTTTTTTGTGGTAGGGTCTCGAAACTGATCCACGTTGAGGCACTTGGTGTGCCCGAACACCACCACGAAAGCAAACGATCCTAAAGGCGCCGCTCACCTTCATAAGACACGTCAGCGTTGCTGTTTCGTGTTCGCGCCGCCACTTTCGTTTGTGCCTTGTTGGCCGGACCAGGAATGGTGTCACTCCGACGGTGTCTCCGTCTTTCCCGGGCCTTCTTGACCCGGCCCCGGCCATGCCGGGAGCGTTACAGGGAGTATTTGAATAGAATGACGATCCAGCAGAAGAAATCTTCCACGCGTCAGGGTTTCAAGACCGGTGAATCCATCGTTTATCCGGCTCACGGTGTCGGACAGATCGTCGCCATCGAAGAG
The DNA here is from genome assembly GCF_013378445.1 of Mycoplana rhizolycopersici. Lineage (GTDB taxonomy): Bacteria > Pseudomonadota > Alphaproteobacteria > Rhizobiales > Rhizobiaceae > Mycoplana > Mycoplana rhizolycopersici. The sequence continues at coordinate 187,134 of NZ_JABXYK010000001.1, read as the reverse complement.
CAGGAAGTCGCCGGCATGAAGCTCGAGCTTTTTGTCATCGACTTCGAAAAGGACAAGATGCGCCTGAAGGTTCCGGTCGCCAAGGCCGTTTCCATCGGCATGCGCAAGCTCTCCGAAACCGATTTCGTCGACCGCGCGTTGAAGGTTGTGCAGGGCAAGGCCCGCGTGAAGCGCACCATGTGGTCGCGCCGCGCGCAGGAGTACGATGCCAAGATCAATTCCGGCGACCTGATCTCCATCGCAGAAGTCGTGCGCGACCTCTACCGTGCCGAGAACCAGCCTGAGCAGTCCTATTCCGAGCGTCAGCTCTACGAAGCTGCCCTTGACCGCATGGCGCGCGAAATCGCCGCCGTGAACAAGATGTCGGAAACCGAGGCCGTTCGTCTAGTCGAGGCCAACCTGAACAAGGGGCCGAAGCGCGGCAAGGTCATCGAAGAGGACGACGCGCAGGACGAAGCCGCCTAAGGCGCTGTCATCCGCTTCATTATTCAACCCGGCTGGTCCCCCAGCCGGGTTTTTTATTGGAACTTTTTTGCACCGCACGAATTCCGGTCGAATGACAATCCGTGCTGGCACGTCTGTTTCTTTGCGGCAGTTCACCCTTTGCCGCTCGTTCGTCCAGAAATCGAAAGGATCGACAAGCCGGGAGAAGGCCGTACCGGCTACAAGATTTCACCACTCGCTCACCAGCTGGGAGCAGTGTAACATGCCTTGCAGGTGACAGATCCCAGGGAGATTTCTCCTCCAAGGCCTTCGGTCTTCGCAGCCGCACGAGGTACCCAGCGAAGATTTCGCAGACGCATGCATTGTCAGGTGAATACCGCGGTCGGGTTGATCGTGGATCCTTTCAATCCCGGCTCAGGGGAGACGCCAATGGCTACCACCGCCGCAGATCGTCGCATGATCAAGATCGCCATGTCCGCACCGTATCTGGAGCGTGACGAAGAGCAGGCTCTCGCCGTGGCGTGGCGGAAGGATCACGATCAGGAAGCCCGAAATCGGATTGCAATGGCGCACATGCGCCTCGTCATTTCGATTGCGGCTCGGTTTCGCAATTTCGGCCTACCCTTCAACGATCTCCTGCAAGAGGGATATATCGGTCTTCTGGAGGCCGCCGCCCGTTTCGAGCCGGAGCGGGAGGTACGTTTCTCGACCTATGCCACCTGGTGGATCCGTGCGTCCATCCAGGACTATGTACTGCGCAACTGGTCGATCGTGCGCGGCGGCACAAGCTCGGCGCAGAAGGCGCTGTTCTTCAATCTGCGACGGTTGCGCGCGCGCATAGCCCGCGGAGACGTGAACCTTACGTCGGAGACGATCTACAACGAGATCGCGGGTGCGCTGAAAGTCAGCACCGCCGACGTACGTAACATGGACGCGCGGCTGGCCTCGTCCGACGTTTCGCTGCAGGCACCGGTTTCGGGCGGCGAGGAAGGCGGTGCGAGCCATCAGGACTTCCTCGCCAGCGATGCGCCGCTGCCTGATGAGGAGGTCACCGAAATGATCGACGGCGAGCGCCGGCGTGCGTGGCTGCAAAGGGCGCTGTCGCGGCTCAACGAGCGCGAGATGAAGATCATCCGCGCCCGAAGGCTGGCCGACAGCAGTTCGACGCTGGAAGAACTCGGTGCCGACCTCGGCATATCCAAGGAACGGGTTCGCCAGATCGAGAACCGTGCGATGGAGAAGCTCAAGATTGCGCTCTGCGAGGCGTCCCCGGCATTCGCCTGAACAGGCTTGCCTTCTTTCTGCCTTGGGCCTCTACTGTGACCGGTGCCGGCGCGGGGGTGCGCCGTCATGCGATCTTGCTGATCAGTGCAGGCAGGATCACGGTCCCCCGGACGCTCCGCCGCCGGCTGCTGCTGCCGCTTGGGCCGCGGCGTCGGCCTGCCGCTTGTAGAGTGCTGCAGCCGCCGCTTCCTTGTCCTCGCCGCCGACCTGGAAGGTGGGCTGGGCGAACGCGATGTCGTTTTCCGCAAAGGCCTGCGTGATCATTGTGTAGGCGCGGCGCCTTATTGCGGCCTGCTCGCCTGTGGGGCGTGCGGTAAAGCCGAAGCTGATCTCGATGCCGAATTCGCCGATCTGCTCGACGCCCTTCAACTTCAAGGGCTTGATGAAGTGCGGCCCGAGTTCCGGATCCTCCAACAATTGCTTGCCGATCTCCTTGGCGATCTTGCCGACCTTGTTCATATCGGTCTTGAACGGCACACGGATGCGGAATTTGTCAACGACCCAGTCGCGGCTGCCGTTGCGGATGGCGCCCAACTCACCGAAGGGGACGGTGAAGACCGAGCCGCGGTGATGCCTTAGGCGGATCGAGCGCAGGCTGAAGGATTCCACCACGCCGTTATAGCTGCCGCTTTCGATCCATTCGCCAACGCGGAAGGCGTCGTCCATCAGGTAGAAAACGCCGCTGACGATGTCCTTGACGAGGGTCTGCGACCCGAAGCCGATGGCCACGCCGAAAATGCCGGCGCCTGCGATGATGGGACCGATCTGGACGCCCATTTCGGCAAGCACGGTCATGGCGGCGACGCAAATGAGCACGGCTGCCAGCGCATTGCGGAAGATCGGGAGCAGCGTGCGCATGCGTGCCCGCCGGGCGACGACGTCCGGGGGGAGGCCGAGGTCGGTCTCGGCGGATGGCAGCCTGCTGTCGATGTAGGATTTGGCAAGCTGCCAGGCAAGATCAGCGATCAGCAGGATGATGATGCTCTTGAACAGTCCATAGACCAGCGTCTGGAAAAGCGGATTGTCGCGCGCGATGACGTTCGGATTGTAGCGCCAGACAAGACCGAGCCAGCCGAGTGCGAGCAGGATGATGATGGCGCGCACGCCCCTGACAAGCAGGACCATGCGCGGCGAGTTGACAGCCTCTTCGCTCCAGCGTGTCAACGCGAAGGCACTGGTGATGTGTTCCGCTCCCGAAAGAATTCTGGGAAGAACAACTGCATAGATGCCGATCCAGAAGACGCCGCCGAGATTGATGCACCAGAGCAGCCAGAGGGCTGCGACATAAAGGGAGGCGAGGATGTTGCCGGTGCGCGTCGGTGGATTGCCTTTTCGATCGAACGGCCGGTGCCAGATCGTCTCCAGCGCGATGAGGAAGAGCGCCAGGGAAAAGACATAGACAATCACCGATCGTGCATCGGGATCCACGCCCAGCGGGCGGCACATGGCCCAGATCGCAATGCCGGAAGCAAGAACCGCGGCAAAGATCCGGATGCGGCTGTAGTGAAACCGAGAGGTACCGCCGACATCCATCGAAATGCGAAAGAGTCCGAGCACCAGCCGGTATGCGATGACCGAGAGCAGGGAATAAAGCACGACGACGCGCAGCAGCGGCGGCCACTCGACGGCGAAGAACACCAGCGCCGATACCACGGCGAAAACGATCAGCGGGCCGAACTGGGCGTAGGCCTGCGCCAAAGCCGGGCTTTCGAACTTGGTCCTGTGAAGCGTACGGCGAAACAGCCACTCGAATACTGCGCCCACGCAGAGGATGCCGAGGAGAAGGATGGCGGCAGGGGCAAATCCATTTTCGCTTGCTTGCTGGTGGACCCGGCGAGCCGCTTTCGCGATCTCGGAGGGAACGGTCGGAACGGCGGCACGCAAGGCACGAAAACGAGAGCGCGCCTGCGCCTCGATGTTCTCGACCTCGAGGGTGGCCTCCTTCTCGGCCGTCTCGATCGTCGTTGGCGGCCTGTTTTGCAACCAGGTCTTCACCTCGGGGTCGTCGAGCAGCTTCAGAAGCTGGGCGACCTTTTCGGGCGGCGGGGCTGCGGCAGGGGCGTTGCCGGCAGACCCTGACTGGGCCACGACCGGGAAGGCGACAAACACCATGAGACAAAAGACAAGCGAGGACAGAAATGCGGGCAATTTCGACATGCAACCAGCGCCTTCGATTAACTTCCAGGAAGTCACTCTGCCCGCCGCTCCTTGCGAGCGGGAGTATTTAACTAGCATTTACGCGGGGTAAGCCGGAAGATGGTATAATTGAAGTAATCTTGCAATGCAGATTGGTTCGCGCACAGGCGCGCATGGCTACTCGGTAATGATCTTCACCTTTTCGCCGGGCTTGATCGTGCTCGTCGGCGTCAGCGCGTTGATGAGGCGGAAAAGATCGAGCTTGCGATCCGTTCCCATCATCCGGGCGGCTAGGGACGCAACGGTGTCGCCCGGGCGCGCGGTGACGATGCGCACGCGCAGCGGCTTCAGCGAGGCCACCTCCTGCGCCGTCAACTGGCGGAACGAACTGCGCAGCACGTTAGCCGTCGGCTCCAGCGCTGGCGAGCCCTGCGGGACCGCCGTCAGGAAGCGGTAGATCTGGTCGCCGATGCGGATGACGGTGACATCGAATTCCCAGCGATCCGCTGCCGCGCGCGCAGTTGCGGCCTCCAGTCCGTTGACCGAGATCGGCCGGATCGTGTCCGGCTTCAGGCCCGTGACCCAGCCGCTGGAGATATAGTTCACCAGGCTCTGGCGCTGGTTGTCGGCGACGCCGTCGAAGCGGATGGCAATGTCGCCGGGACCGGTCGCAAGCACCGCATCCGCCTTGTTGTCGATCTGGAAGCCCTGGGGCACGTCGAAGCGGATGCCGAGCTTGCCGTGCAGGAAGGTCTGGCCGCGGACATACCCCTCCTGCGGGCTGTCGCCGTAGAGCAGGCCGTCGATGCCGGCGAGGTAGTAGTCCCGGCCGCGGTCGCCCACGGTCCCCTCCGCGCCGAAGGCACGCGCGTGGCGCCGCGCCAGCTCGACGCGCTGGGGGGCGTTGGGGTGGCTGGAAAGGAAGTCGAGGCTCTGGTCCGATTCCGGATCAACGGCTGTAAACTGTCCGTAGGCCGCCATGCTGTCGAGGAAGCGCGCGGCGGCATAGGGGTCGTAGCCGGCTTCGCCGAGCATGCGCACCCCGATGACGTCGGCCTGGAGCTCCTGGTTGCGCGAGAACGCGGCGAGCCGCAGCTTGCCGCGGGCGAGCGCCTGCTTGCCGGCAATGTTGCTGGAGAGAACCTCGGCCACCACGCGGCTGGCGATGACTTCGGCCTCCTCCTTCTTCTGCCGCTCTATGCCGTGATTGGCAGTGACGTGCGCCATCTCGTGCGACAGGACAGCGGCCACCTCCGAGGCGTCGTTCGCGAGCGCCAGCAGCCCACGCGTGACGTAGAGATAGCCGCCGGGCAGTGCGAAGGCGTTGATCGCCGGCGAGTTCAGGATCGTGATGCGATAGGACTGGTTCGGGTTCTCCGACACGGCCGTCAGCGCGCCGGCGATGCGCGCAACGAGGCGCTCGGTCTTGGCATCCTTGTACTCGCCGCCATAGCTTGCGACGATACGCGGATGTTCGCGCGCGCCCATGGCTGCGCGGGGATCGTTCTTCTGGACCTCGTCGACGATCTGCGGGTTGGACGACGGCGCCACCGTCGGCTCATAGGTCTGTTCCAGCGCAGACTGGCAGGCCGTCAGAAGACCGGCGAGCAAAAGCACCAGCCCGGCGCGCGTGCCCGCCGACCTGCGTTTCCTCACCAGCCCTGCGTGCCGAAGCTCGTCCAGCATTCGCCCCATGCCCTTTCGCAGCACTATCCTTGGTCCAGGAAGCAGTCAGCGCTTCGACATTCGGACCGTAACCGATTCGACGTCGAAGACCTCGTCTGTTCGGAATGATTTACGGCTGTCCGATATATCGAGCGCTGGCCCGATCGGTCCTGTCTGGACCCTTAGTCGAGAGATAGACGCCACGCCCCTTGCCGACAACTCCCGATTCCAGAATCGACTTCCGATGTGGCTGCGGTGACACAGCGGGGCGTCCAAAATAAGGCAACTGCGTCGAAAACCATTATCTATCAATGCCGAGGAAGTCGTTGAGCGCCGGCAACCGGCGATGTTCGAGGAAGGTTTCGAGCGGGGCGGCAAAGGCAATCAATCCCCGGTCGATGAACATCGCCCGGTCGGCAAGGCGCTGCACGTCCTCGAGTTGATGGGTGATGAAAAGCAGCGTGCTGTTCGTCTCTTCGCGTAATTGTGCAAGCAGTGCAGCCATGTCGGCGCGCATGGCCGGATCGAGGGCGGCGAAGGGCTCGTCGAGAAGCAGGATCGGCCGGCGGCGCACGATCGCGCGCGCCAGCGCGACCCTTTGCCGCTCCCCGCCGGAAAGCTGCGCGGGCTTGCGCTGCCCGAACCCGCCAAGGCCGGCGCGGGACAAGGCATCGTCCACGCGCCCTCGGCCATCAGCGTCCAGACGCAGCGACGGATCGATGCCGAGTCCCACGTTCTGTTCGACCGTCAGATGCGCAAAGAGATTGTTCTCCTGAAAGACGATGGAAACGGGGCGCTCCGCCGGGTCGCGACCGGCCATGTCCTTGCCGAAGATCTCGACGCTGCCGGACCGGATCGGCTGGAAGCCTGCGATCACGTTGAACAGGGTCGACTTGCCCGCCCCCGAAGGACCGGTGACCGCGACAGACGCGCCTTGCGGGATCGTGCAATCGAAGACGAGGTTCTTGTCCTTGAACGATACTGTCGCCGCCGCAAGGCGGATGGCGTGGATATCGGGCTTAGGGCTCGACGGCTCAGGCATCGTGTTTACTCGTGGTCTTTTCGGACGCAGTGGAGGGAAGGGTGAGCAGCAGGCAGACGATGCCGAGAAGCAGCGCGACACCGGCAGCATCCGCCGTGCGATAGCTGCCCATGCGGCTGAAAAGCAGCCACGGCAGCGTGACGATGCCGTCGGCGCCGAAGATCGCGACGGCGCTGAGGTCGCCGAGCGAGAGCGCCATGGCGAAGGCGAAGGCCGTCATCAGCGGACGCCGCAATGCGGGCAGGTCGATCCAGCGGATACGGTGCCAGGCGGTGACGCCGAGGCTCACCGACAGGCGTCCCGTGCGGGCGACATGGGTGCGATAGGCCGGGGCAAGCACGCGAACGACGAAGGGTAGCGCCATCAGTGCATTGATGACAACGATGACGAAGGGCGCAAATCGCGCCGTGCCGCCAAGACCGCGCAGCATCAGGAACCATCCGGTTGCCACAACGACCGGCGGTACCAGTAGGATGAGCGAACTCGCCGCGTGCAGGCCGCCGGCGAGGAGGCGGAGCGGTGTTTCCGGACGGTTTTCCGAGGCGGGGCCGATGGCCACGGTCGGAATGGCGATGACGAGGCAGAGCGTAGCGGAGGCGAGCGAGATCAAAAGGCTCGTGATCAGTGCCCGGTGCAGCAGCGGATCAACAGCCAGCCGCGGCAGGTCGGCGGCAAGGCCGGATGCGACGACGGCAAGGAGCGGTGCTGCGGTAAAGGCAACGAAGGCGCCGATGACAAGCGCATCCGTCAGCCGTTCGCGTGCTCCATCGAAGCGGCGGATGGTGCGGCCGGTTGTCGGCGCCTCTTCCGCCGGCGTGCCGAGCAGGCGCAGCACAAGCAGGAGCGTGCCCGTCAACAGGATCTGCAAGGCGGAGAGGATCACGGCGCGCGGCGGGTCGAAGTCGAAACGAAGCGCCTGGTAGATCGCGACCTCGATCGTGGTGGCGGCCGGTCCGCCGCCGAGGGTGAGCACGATCGTGAAGCTCGTGGCGCAGAGCATGAAGACGAGGCCTGCCACGCCCGGCAGCAACCCACGGATGACCGGCCACTCGATCAGGCGGAATACGGCGCCCGAACGCATGCCCAGATTGGCGGAGGTCAGCCAGTACTCGGCCGGAATGCGCTCAAGGCCAGCGAGCAGCAGGCGCACCGCCAGCGGCAGGTTGAAGAAGACATGGGCGATGAGAATGCCGGCGAGGCCATAGACGCTGACGGGATTTGCGAGCCCCATCGCAGCCAGAAGCTCGTTGATGACCCCGCGCCGACCCCACACCTCGACGATGCCGAGGGCTGCGACGAGCGCGGGCAGGCCCAGGGGAAGGGCGGAGAGCCGGATGATCCAGCTTCTGCCTGTGAATGCGCGGCGGCGCGCCAGGGCGCGTGCCACCGGAATGGCGAGCACCACCGACAGCAGCGTCGAAACCCCCGCCTGCAGGAGCGTGAAGCGCGTGATGCGGAAGAGATAGGCATCGAACAGCGTGCCGCCCGCCCCGTCCTGTGCATGGAGCAGAAGCACGCCGGTTGCGAGTCCGGCGAACAGCACGATGAAGGCGAGCGTGAACCCGCCCGCCCCCGTGATCGCCCTGCGCTCGCTGGTCGTATACATGCCGTGCCCCGAAATGCGGCGGCCGTTTCCCTGCCCCGGCCGCCGGCGTGCGATCCTTACTTCGCGCTCATCGCCGCCAGCCACTCGTCGATCCAGGCCTTGCGATTGGCCGCGACCTCGTCGGCGGAGTAGAGGAAGGTATGTTCAGGCTTCACGAGCTTGTCGAAAGCCGCGGGAAGCGGCTCCTTGGTGGCCGCCACCGGCATCATCCAGTTGGTTTCGGGGATGATGGACTGGAAGTCGGGGCCGGTCATGAAGGCGAGGAACTTGCGCGCCAGTTCCGGATCGTGCGACGTCTTCGTCATGCCGGCGACCTCGATCTGCACGTAATGACCTTCCGAGAAGGCAGCGGCCTGATAGCGTTCGGTGTCTTCGGCGACCATGTGGTAGGCGGGCGATGTGGTATACGACAGCACCATCGGCGCCTCGCCCTTGGTGAAGAGGCCGTAGGCTTCCGACCAGCCGGGCGTGACCGTCAGCACGCGATCCTTCAGTTTCGCCCAGGCGTCGGCCGCCTGGTCGCCGTAGACGGACTTCACCCACAGAAGCAGGCCGAGGCCGGGCGTCGAAGTGCGCGGATCCTCGATGACGATCTTCTCGTTCGGATCGCCCTCTACCAGTTCCTTCAGGCTCTTTGGCGGGTTCTTCAGGGTCCCGGTATCGTAGACCACGGCGAAATGGCCATAGTCGTAGGGAAGGAAGGTGTCGTCGGCAAAGTTTCCAGGGACAGTCAGGCCCTCTGGCGAAAGCTGATGGGGCGTAAAGAGGCCGGTCGCCTTGGCTTCGGCCACGAGATTGGTATCGAGGCCGAGCACGATATCGGCCTTGGTGCCTTCGCCTTCCAGCTTGAGACGGGTCAGCAGCTCGACGCCGTCGGCAACGCCCACCCATTCGATCTTGCAGTCGCAGGTCTTCTCGAATTCGGCGGCAACTTTCGCCCCCGGCCCCCATTCGGTGACGAAGCTTTCATAGGTGTAGATCGACAGCGTCTTTTCGGCTGCAAGCGCCGGCAGGGCTGCGGAAGTCGCTGCGAAAAGCATAAGGGCGGTGAGTGTGGTCCTGCGCATCGGCGCCTCCTTCAAATCCATATGAACGGGAATAGGCGCTGAGTGAGCCGTCTAATCCCTCCGCCGGTACAAACCGGATCAGGTTCCGCGGGTTGGCAGATGCCTCTCAGCCTTTCGTTTTATGAACGAAGGCACCCCGTTAGAGCGAGAGCAAGCATTAGTCCCAGCGGGCAGCGCTTGCAAGCGGCTTGGCAGGTCGGAAAGGCGTTTCCATTCGCGGGCGACATGCGCTAGACGGTGTGCCCATGACGATTGCCGCCACTGACCAGCTTTTTGTCGTTCTCCTCGGGGGAACGCTCGAACCGACCCCGCGGTTCAGGGCGATGGTGCACGGTGCGCGCTTCATCGCCGCCGACGGCGGAATTCGCCATGCCGCTGCGCTCGGCGTCACTCCGGAAATCTGGGTCGGCGACTTCGATTCCTCGTCCGCCGAAGAGCTGCAGGCCTGGGCGCATGTGCCCCGCGAACCCTATCCCGTCGCCAAGAACGCGACGGACGGCGAGATCGCCGTCGGCGCCGCGCTGGAGCGGGGGGCGACGCGGCTGATCCTGGCCGGCGCGCTGGGCGGAGAGCGCAGCGACCACGCTCTGATGCATCTTCTGCATGCCGCCGCCCTCAGGGAGGCGGGCGTAGACGTCATGCTCACCTCCGGCATGGAGGAAGCCTGGCCGCTTGCGACCGGGCGGACTGCGGTCGACCTGCCGGCAGAAAGCCTCTTCTCCGTCCTCGGCCTGACGGCGCTCGCCGGCCTCTCCATCGAAAACGTTCGCTATCCGCTGCACGGCTTCGACCTGGCGTTCGGCTCGTCGCGCACCGTCTCCAACGTGGCGCTTGGCCGCGTCACGATCACCCTCGATTCCGGCCGGGCGATCCTTCTCGCCCGGCCGCACGATTTTTCAGGAGCCTGACGCTTGGCACCGCCCATCCTCAAACTCGACGACATCACGCTCAGCTTCGGCGGGACGCCGCTTCTGAACGGCGCCAGCCTGCAGGTGGAGCCGGGCGACCGTATCTGCCTCGTCGGCCGGAATGGCTCCGGCAAGTCGACGCTGCTCAAGATCGCCGCAAGCCTCGCAGAGGCGCAGTCCGGGGAGGTCTTCCGCCACCCCTCCGCCACCGTGCGCTATCTCGAGCAGGCCCCGGATTTCGACGGATTTTCCACCGTTGCAGCCTATGCCGAAGCCGGGCTGGGACCGGGCGACGATCCCTATCGCGTCACCTACCTGCTGTCGCATCTCGGCCTGACGGGTGCGGAGGATCCAAACACGCTGTCGGGAGGCGAGGCGCGCCGGGCAGCGCTTGCCCGGGTGCTGGCGCCGGAACCGGACATCCTTCTGCTCGACGAGCCGACCAACCATCTCGACCTGCCGACGATCGAGTGGCTGGAAGACGAGCTGATCCGCAGCCGCTCCGCCCTCGTCGTCATCTCGCACGACCGCCGCTTTCTCGAGAAGGTCTCCAATGCGACGGTGTGGCTGGACCGGGGAACGTCGCGGCGCCTCGATCGCGGCTTTGCCCATTTCGAAGCGTGGCGCGACGAGGTGCTGGAAGCCGAAGAATTGGAGCAGCACAAGCTCGGCAAGGCGATCCAGCGCGAGGAGCACTGGCTCCGCTACGGGGTGACGGCAAGGCGCAAGCGCAACATGCGCCGTCTCGGCGAGTTGCAGGACATGCGCGTGCGCTATCGGGGCCACAAGGGCCCGCAGGGGGCGGTACAGGCGACGGCATCCGAGGCGCAGGAGTCCGGCAAGCTGGTGATCGAGGCGGAGAAGGTCACGAAGGCTTACGGCGAGCGCACCGTGGTGGCACCGTTCTCCATCCGCGTCCATCGTGGCGACCGCATCGGCCTTGTCGGACCCAACGGCGCCGGCAAGACGACGCTTCTGAAAATGCTGACGGGCCAGCTCGTGCCGGACAGCGGCAGCGTCAAGCTCGGCACCAATCTGGAGATCGCGACGCTCGACCAGCGGCGCGAGGACCTCAATCCCGACGATACGCTGGCGCACTACCTCACAGACGGGCGGGGCGAGAGCCTCATAGTTAATGGCGAGCAACGGCATGTGACGGGCTACATGAAGGAATTCCTGTTCCAGCCCGAGCAGGCCCGCACGCCGATCCGCAACCTCTCCGGCGGCGAGCGCGCGCGGCTGATGCTGGCCCGCATCCTGTCACGGCCGACAAACCTGCTGATCCTCGACGAGCCGACCAACGATCTGGACATCGAGACGCTGGACCTCCTGCAGGAGATCGTAGCCGGCTTTGTCGGCACCGTCGTCCTCGTCAGCCACGACCGCGATTTTCTCGACCGCACCGTAACGTCGACGATCGCGCCGGCAAATCCGGAGGCGCCCGACGGGCGCTGGATCGAATACGCCGGCGGCTATACCGACATGATGGCGCAGCGTCGCGGTGCGATCGAGGAACGGCGCAAGGCGGAAAAGGCGGACAAGGCTAAAGTCGCCGACATCGCTTCCAACGAAAAGCCGGCGGAGAAGGCCAAGGGCAAGCTGTCCTACAAGCAGAAATTCGCACTGGAGAACCTGCCGAAGGAAATGGCGAAGAGGGAAGCCGAGATCGCCGCCCGCGAGGAAAAGATGGCCGATCCGGCGCTCTTTTCGAAGGATCCGGCGACATTCAACCGGCTGGCCGCGGAGACGGAAAAGTTGCGGGCAGAGGTCACCCGCATGGAAGAAGAATGGCTTGAGCTGGAAATGCTGCGCGAGGAACTGGAGGGATAGGCTGGCCTATCCCTCTTCTCGAGGTCCTCTTGCTCAGGGCCTGATCACGCAGACGCCCGCTTCGAAGCTGCAGGCGGCAGTTTCGGTTTCGGGTGTTACGACGACGACCTTGGCATTGTTGGCAGCACGAAGCGCGGGCATGTAGTTGCCGCCCGCATCACCGATCTCGTCATAGTAATTGTCGACATAGAAATAGTTGCCGTTGCCCGGGTCTTCGTAGGCGGAAATCGAGCCGCCGTAGAAATTGTTGGTGAAGTGCTCGCGGCCGGCGCTTTGCCCGGCGTAATACGGTCGGGCCGAGCCTTCGTAATAGGGGCGGGCATAGTAAGGCCGCGCAGGACCGCGCCACGCGTCGTTGCGCCAGATCGATCCGGCATGGCGGCGGTTCGCATCGTTGCGCCAATCGTTTCTCTGGCCCCGGTCGTTTCTCTGGCCCCAGTCGTTTCCGGCACGCCAGTCGCGCCGCCAGCGCCAGTTGTCGGTGAAGACGTTGCCGCCCTGGACGTCCCGGCCCGCAAAGTTCCGATCGCGGTTCCAGTGGCGATCGCGCCGCCCGTCTCGGTCGTTGTTGCGGGCGTCGTGCTTGCGCTTCCAATGGCGATCACGGGGCATGTTGCCGCCGCTGACGTTCGAGTTGGAAAAGCTGCGGTTGCCGCCGCCCTCATGACGGTCCCGCGCCGCTGCAGGTTGTGCCAGCATCAGGGGAAATGTGGCGGCGAGCGCGATTGCAGTCATGCAGGCTCTGGAAAACAGACTCATTCTGTTTCGCCTCCGGTTTACGCTGAACGGTTCCTGGAAGCCACTTTTGCCCAGTTTCTCAGGAAAGTCACGGGTTTGGTTAACGCGGCGGTCATATTCGTTAACAATGGTTAACGCCGCAATGGCTCGCGCGGGGTGCCACAATTTCGTCCTAATCGATTAAATTGATTTTGCAGTGCAATGACACTTGTGGTTCCGCATTCCTGTGATTAAACGTCGCAATCACTGCATACTGCACAAACCAAGTGCAATTCCGGAGTAAAATCGTCCAGTTTTCGCGGCCGTTCTCCGGAATTTCCGTGAGGGTTCTGATGACGAATGTCACAAAAGGCCGGCCGCTCTCGCCGCATCTCCAAATCTACAAGCCTATCCCCACCATGGTCATGTCGATCGTGCATCGCATCACCGGCGGCGCACTCTACTTCGGCACCGTCCTCGTTGCCTGGTGGCTGATCGCGGCGGCGATGGGGGAGGGCTACTACAACTGGGTCAGCTGGTTCTTCGGGACCTGGATCGGCATGGTGATCCTGTTCGGCTACACCTGGGCCCTGTTCCATCACATGCTCGGAGGCCTGCGCCATTTCGTCTGGGATACGGGGCACGGCTACGAGAAGCACCTCTCCACGAAGATCGCCAAGATCATGCCCATCGTCTCGGTCGCGCTTACGGTGCTGACCTGGGTGATCGGCTTCCTGGTGCGCTGAGGATTACTGACATGGACATGCGTACACCTCTCGGCCGCGTCCGCGGCCTCGGCTCGGCCAAGGACGGAACGGAGCACTTCTGGCGCCAGCGGCTGACGGCAGTCGCTAACGTGCCGCTGCTTCTCTTCTTCATCGGCTTCGTCGTCTGCTATGCCGGCGCACCTTATGCGGAAGTGCGCGCGGCGCTGTCGCATCCGGTCGTAGCCGTCGTCATGGCGCTCGTCGTGATCTCCGGCATCTATCACATGAAGCTCGGCATGCAGGTCATCATCGAGGACTACGTCCACGCGGAAGGCCCGAAGATCGGACTTCTGATGCTCAATACCTTCTTTGCGGCTCTCATCGGCGGGCTCTGTCTCTTCGCCGTCCTGAAGATCGCTTTCGCAGGATAATTCACCATGGCACCGAACTCCTCGCCGGCGACGAACGGCAAAGCCTATCAGTATGTCGATCACGCCTATGACGTGGTCGTGGTCGGCGCGGGCGGCGCGGGTCTTCGCGCCACCCTCGGCATGGCCGAGCAGGGTTTCCGCACGGCCTGCATCACCAAGGTCTTCCCGACCCGTTCGCACACGGTCGCAGCCCAGGGCGGCATCGCCGCCTCCCTGCAGAACATGACGCCGGACAGCTGGCAGTGGCACCTCTACGATACCGTGAAGGGTTCGGACTGGCTCGGCGACGTCGACGCCATGCAGTACCTCGCCATGGAAGCGCCGAAGGCGGTCTATGAGCTCGAGCACTACGGCGTTCCCTTCTCGCGCAACGAGGAAGGCAAGATCTACCAGCGGCCGTTCGGCGGCCACATGCAGAACTACGGCGAAGGCCCGCCGGTGCAGCGCACCTGTGCGGTCGCCGACCGTACCGGCCACGCCATCCTGCACACGCTCTACGGCCAGTCGCTGCGCAACAACGCCGAGTTCTTCATCGAGTACTTTGCGCTCGACTTGATCATGTCGCCCGACGGCCGCTGCACCGGCGTCGTCGCCTGGAACCTGGACGACGGCACGATCCATCGCTTCTCGGCCAAGATGGTCGTGCTGGCGACGGGCGGCTACGGCCGCGCCTACTTCTCGGCGACGTCGGCGCACACCTGCACCGGCGACGGCGGCGGCATGATTGCCCGTGCCGGCCTGCCGCTGCAGGACATGGAGTTCGTGCAGTTCCATCCGACCGGCATCTACGGTTCCGGCTGCCTGATCACCGAGGGTGCCCGCGGCGAGGGCGGCTATCTCGTCAATTCCGAGGGCGAGCGCTTCATGGAGCGCTATGCGCCGTCGGCCAAGGACCTAGCCTCGCGCGACGTCGTCTCGCGCTGCATGACGCTGGAAATCCGCGAAGGCCGCGGTGTCGGCAAGAACAAGGACCACATCTTCCTGCATCTCGACCATCTCGATCCGGCCGTGCTGCACGAGCGTCTTCCCGGCATTTCGGAAAGCGCCAAGATCTTTGCCGGCGTCGACGTCACCCGCGAGCCGATCCCGGTTCTTCCGACCGTCCACTACAACATGGGCGGCGTGCCGACGAACTTCTGGGGCGAGGTTCTCAATGCCGACAGCGCCAATCCTGAGCGCGTCGCACCCGGCCTGATGGCCGTCGGCGAGGCCGGCTGTGCCTCGGTACACGGCGCGAACCGCCTGGGCTCCAACTCGCTGATCGACCTTGTGGTCTTCGGCCGCGCGGCTGCGATCCGAGCCGGCGAGGTAATCAACCGCGAAGAGCCCATCCCCGCCCTCGACAAGGCGGCCTGCGACAAGATCATGGAGCGCTTCGACAAGCTGCGCTACGCCAGCGGCGGCACGCCGACGGCGGTGCTGCGCGACAAGATGCAGCGCACCATGCAGGAAGACGCGGCCGTCTTCCGTACCCAGGAATCTCTCGAAAACGGCTGCCGCCGCATGAAGGAGATCTGGGACGAGATGGCCGACATCAAGGTCACCGACCGTTCGCTGATCTGGAACTCCGACCTGGTGGAAACACTGGAGCTGGAGAACCTGATGGCCAACGCCATCACCACCGTCGTCGGCGCGGAAGCGCGCAAGGAAAGCCGCGGCGCGCATGCCCGCGAGGACTACAAGGACGGCCCGCTCGGCGGCCGCGACGACGTCAACTGGCGCAAGCACACGCTGTCCTGGGTGGATGCGAACGGCAACGTCAAGCTCGACTACCGGCCGGTCCATACCGACCTCATCGCCGAAGGGATCGATCCGAAGAAGATCGCGCCCAAGGCTCGCGTCTATTGATCCCGAGGTAGCTGGACATGGTTGAACTCGCTCTCCCGAAGAACTCGCAGATGACCGAAGGCAAGGTCTGGCCGAAGCCGGCCGGCGCCACCAACACCCGCGAGTTCCGCATCTACCGCTGGAGCCCGGACGACGGCAAGAACCCGTCGATCGACACGTTCTATGTCGATGTCGACGACTGCGGCCCGATGGTGCTGGACGCGCTGCTTTACATCAAGAACAAGATCGACCCGACGCTGACGCTGCGCCGCTCCTGCCGCGAAGGCATCTGCGGCTCCTGCGCGATGAACATCGACGGCACCAACACGCTCGCCTGCACCAAGGGCATGGACGAGGTGGACGGGACGGTGAAGGTCTACCCGCTGCCGCACATGCCCGTCGTGAAGGATCTGGTGCCCGACCTGACGCATTTCTACGCGCAGCACCGCTCGATCGAGCCGTGGCTGAAGACGGTTTCGCCGACGCCGGCGAAGGAATGGAAGCAGAGCCACGAGGATCGTCAGAAGCTCGATGGCCTCTACGAGTGCATCCTTTGCGCCTGCTGCTCGACCTCCTGTCCGAGCTACTGGTGGAACGGCGACCGTTATCTCGGCCCGGCCGTGCTGCTGCAGGCCTATCGCTGGTTGATCGACAGCCGGGACGAGGCCACCGGCGAGCGTCTCGACAATCTCGAGGATCCGTTCCGCCTCTACCGCTGCCACACGATCATGAACTGCGCGCAGGCCTGCCCGAAGGGACTGAACCCGGCCAAGGCAATCGGCGAGATCAAGAAGATGCTGGTCGAGCGTCGGCTCTGACGGGCTGCGGCTGCCGCTATCGCATGAATGGGAAATGCCGGGCTCGTTGCCCGGCATTTTCATGTCCGGCAGTCGCAATGCTTGCCGAGCCGGGCGCGGTCGCAGTTGTGCCACGATGAAACATTTCCGGCCAACACTTGATTTAAACGGGCGATTCACGTTAAGCCGCCATGATTGTCGCTTATCCAGGGCATCGACGAAGGGGCAGGAGTTTCGACATGCGGATTGTACATATGGCAGGTGGACTGATGATGGCGCTTGCGGTGACGGGTTGCCAGCGGACCTCCTCCATGGGCGGCATCGACACGCAGCCGACGGCTCCGTTGCAGCCCGCACCGGTCGGCTCGGTCTCCTCCAGCCAGCTTCCCGATCCCTCCACCAGCACGACCGGCGGCTCGCAGTTCCCCGTGGCGCCCACGACCGATACAGCGATGGCGACGCCGGGCGCCGGCGGCATGCCGGGCGCTGACGGCGGAGCATCCGCCGCCGGCATGGACGTCAAGAAGGAAGCCATGGTCGGCAACTGGCGGGTCA
Organism: Mycoplana rhizolycopersici; assembly: GCF_013378445.1. Lineage (GTDB taxonomy): Bacteria > Pseudomonadota > Alphaproteobacteria > Rhizobiales > Rhizobiaceae > Mycoplana > Mycoplana rhizolycopersici. Next base: position 170,118 of record NZ_JABXYK010000001.1, on the reverse strand, counting down.
GCAACGGCCCGACCTCCTGTGACATGTTCCTGACGCTGACCAACCTCGGTTCTGGCTCGCGCGGCGGCACGCGCGGCTGCGCCGGCGAGCTGACGCAGATGGGGTCCTGGGAAGTGGCCGGCAAGCAGGTCGTTATCAAGGATCGCGACGGCAACGCCATTGCACGGCTCTACAGGACCGCCGATTCCCGGTTCGACGGATCGACCACGGGCGGCCAGCCGGTTAGCCTGTCGCGCTGATCGAAGCGAAATAGACTGTCACGGAGATCTGCTGCGGTGCCCATGAAACAGGATTGGGACAAGGTCTCCGCTCATCCCGAGCACGGCGTATCCGACAAGCTGAAGGCGATGGTTGCTGCCGGCGACCTGCAGCCCGATCCGGTGCAGGCGCATATGGCGCTGCGGTTCGACGCGCTGCTGCAGGCGATCCAGGCGCAGCGGCCGGCGCGAAAGTCGAGCGCGCTGGGCTGGCTTTTCGCCGCACGCAAGCCCGAGAAGTCGGCCGTTCCGCGCGGGCTCTACATCCATGGCGGCGTCGGTCGCGGCAAGACCATGCTGATGGACCTGTTCTTTTCGCTGGTGCCGATCAAGCGCAAGCGCAGGGCGCACTTCCACGAGTTCATGGCCGATGTGCACGACCGCATCCACAAGCATCGCCAGAAGCTGAAAAACGGCGAGACCAAGCAGGCTGACCCGGTGCCGCCGGTAGCGGAGGCGCTGATCGGGGAGGCGCGGCTGCTCTGCTTCGATGAATTCTCCGTCACCGACATTGCCGACGCCATGATCCTGTCGCGACTGTTCGGCGAATTGTTCGCACGTGGGTGCATTCTTGTCGCGACCTCGAACGTTGAGCCCGACAATCTCTACAAGGACGGCCTCAATCGCGGCCTGTTCCTCCCTTTCGTCGATCTCCTGAAGAAGCACGTCGATATCGTCGCGCTGGACAACGGTACGGACTACCGGCTGGAGAAGGACGAGGGCCTGCCGGTCTTTCGCTATCCGCTGGGCGCTGATGCGGACCGGGCAATGGACAAGGCATGGCTGCGCGAAACGGCGGGCCAGGCGGCGGAGCCCTCGGCGATCGCGTTCCGCGGGCGGAAGATCGCGGTTCCGGCCGCCGCCGGGCGAGCCGCGCGCTTTTCTTTTTCCGACCTCTGCGAAAGACCGCTGGGGGCTGCCGACTATCTGGCGGTGCTGGAACGCTACGATACCATCTTCCTCGATCATATCCCCTTTCTCGGACCGGATCGACGCAACGAGACGAAGCGTTTCATCAATCTCGTCGACACGATCTACGATCACGGCGCTCGGTTGTTCGCGTCCGCCGCGGCCGCGCCGGAAAGCCTGCTGGTGGCCAAGAAGGGGACCGAAGGTTTCGAGTTCGACCGCACGGTTTCGCGCCTGATCGAGATCCGCAGCGTGGAATATGCCGAGAACCATCACCGCAGAATGAATGAATTGTGACGATCTCGCGACATAAATTCTTACGTTTACGTAAGAATTTTGTCATCTAACCGATTGAAATACCTACCTCAAAAAGTATTAGTTGATATTTAAGGCTTTGGGCGCTAATCCGTTCAGCCGGACGGTCCTGGCGTTTGCGACGCTGGCCGATCGGAGATGGATCGCAAAGGAAGCACTTTCATGGCGCGCAAGAAGATCGCACTTATTGGTTCTGGAATGATCGGTGGCACGCTGGCGCATCTGGCCGGCCTGAAGGAATTGGGCGACATCGTCCTGTTCGACATCGCCGACGGCATTCCGCAGGGCAAGGGCCTCGACATCGCCCAGTCCTCGCCCGTCGAAGGCTTCAACGCCTCGCTCACCGGCGCCAGCGACTACGCGGCGATCGAGGGCGCGGACGTCTGCATCGTCACCGCCGGCGTTGCCCGCAAGCCGGGCATGAGCCGCGACGACCTGCTCGGCATCAACCTCAAGGTCATGGAACAGGTCGGCGCCGGCATCAAGAAGTATGCCCCGAACGCCTTCGTCATCTGCATCACCAACCCGCTCGACGCGATGGTCTGGGCGCTGCAGAAGTTCTCCGGCCTGCCGAAGAACATGGTCGTCGGCATGGCAGGCGTGCTGGACTCGGCCCGCTTCCGCCTGTTCCTCTCCGAGGAATTCAACGTTTCCGTCCAGGACGTCACCGCCTTCGTTCTCGGCGGCCACGGCGACACCATGGTTCCGCTACCGCGCTACTCGACGGTTGCCGGCATCCCGCTCACCGACCTCGTCAAGATGGGCTGGTGCACGCAGGAACGCCTGGAGCAGATCATCCAGCGCACCCGTGACGGTGGTGCGGAGATCGTCGGCCTGCTCAAGACCGGTTCGGCCTATTATGCGCCGGCGGCATCCGCCATCGAGATGGCCGAATCCTACCTGAAGGACAAGAAGCGCGTGCTGCCCTGCGCGGCACACCTGTCCGGCCAGTACGGCGTGAAGGACATGTATGTCGGCGTTCCGACCGTCATCGGCGCCGGCGGCGTCGAGCGCGTCATCGAGATCGACCTCAACAAGAACGAGCAGGAAGCTTTCGACAAGTCGGTCGGCGCCGTCGCCGGCCTGTGCGAAGCCTGCATCAACATCGCTCCGGCGCTGAAGTAATCGCTTCGGCCAAGAGAGAGGAAATTTTCCATGAACATCCATGAATACCAGGCCAAGGCTCTCCTGAAGGGCTATGGCGCACCGGTCGCCGAGGGCGTCGCCATCCTCAAGGTCGAAGAGGCCGAGGCTGCCGCGAAGAAGCTTCCCGGGCCGCTCTACGTGGTCAAGAGCCAGATTCATGCCGGCGGTCGCGGCAAGGGCAAGTTCAAGGAACTCGGCCCCGACGCCAAGGGCGGCGTCCGCCTGGCGAAGTCGATCGACGAAGTCGTGGCGCATGCCAAGGAAATGCTCGGCAATACGCTCGTGACCGCGCAGACCGGCGAAGCCGGCAAGCAGGTGAACCGCCTCTACATCGAGGACGGCGCCGACATCGACCGCGAACTCTATTGCTCCCTGCTGGTCGACCGCTCGGTCGGTCGCGTTGCCTTCGTCGTCTCGACCGAAGGCGGCATGGACATCGAGGCCGTCGCCCACGACACGCCGGAGAAGATCCACACGATCGCCATCGACCCGGAAACCGGCGTCACGGCTGACGACGTTGCCAGGATTTCCAAGGCTCTGGAACTGACCGGCGCTGCAGCCGAAGATGCCAAGTCGCTGTTCCCGGCGCTCTACAAGGCGTTCGGCGAAAAGGACATGGCGCTTCTCGAAGTGAACCCGCTGATCGTCATGAAGGACGGCCATCTGCGCGTTCTCGACGCCAAGATGTCCTTCGACGGCAACGCGCTGTTCCGCCACGACGACGTCAAGGCTCTGCGTGACGAGACCGAGGAAGACGCCAAGGAAATCGAGGCCTCCAAGTGGGATCTCGCCTATGTCGCTCTCGACGGCAACATCGGCTGCATGGTCAACGGCGCGGGCCTCGCCATGGCGACGATGGACATCATCAAGCTCTACGGCAAGGAGCCGGCAAACTTCTGTGACGTCGGCGGTGGCGCCGGGAAGGACAAGGTTGCTGCGGCCTTCAAGATCATCACGGCCGACCCGAAGGTCGAGGGCATCCTCGTCAACATCTTCGGCGGCATCATGAAGTGCGACGTCATCGCCGAGGGCGTTGTCGCCGCCGTGCAGGAAGTCGGTCTCAAGGTTCCGCTCGTCGTCCGCCTGGAAGGCACCAATGTCGAGCTCGGCAAGAAGATCCTCAACGAATCCGGTCTCGCGATCACCGCAGCTGACGATCTCGACGATGCCGCCAAGAAGATCGTCGCGGCGATCAACGCCTAATTTGAGGACCTGATACATGTCTATTCTCGTCAACAAGAATACCAAGGTTCTCGTTCAGGGCCTTACCGGCAAGACCGGTACCTTCCACACAGAACAGGCGCTCGCCTATTACGGCACGCAGATGGTCGGCGGCATCCACCCGAAGAAGGGTGGCGAAACCTGGACCGGCTCGAAGGGCGAAACCCTGCCGATCTTCGCTTCGGTTGCCGAAGGCAAGGAAAAGACCGGCGCAGATGCTTCCGTGATCTACGTTCCGCCGGCAGGTGCCGCGGACGCGATCATCGAGGCGATCGACGCCGAGATCCCGTTCATCACCTGCATCACCGAGGGCATCCCGGTCATGGACATGGTGCGCGTCAAGGCCCGCCTCGACCGTTCCAACTCGCGCCTGCTCGGCCCGAACTGCCCGGGCATCCTGACCCCGGAAGAGTGCAAGATCGGCATCATGCCGGGTTCGATCTTCCGCAAGGGTTCGGTCGGCATCGTTTCGCGCTCAGGCACGCTGACCTATGAGGCCGTGTTCCAGACGTCGAACGAAGGCCTCGGCCAGACGACGGCTGTCGGCATCGGCGGCGATCCGGTCAAGGGCACCGAGTTCATCGACGTGTTGGAGATGTTCCTCGCCGACGAAGCCACGACCTCGATCATCATGATCGGCGAAATCGGCGGATCGGCCGAAGAGGACGCAGCCCAGTTCCTGATCGACGAAGCCAAGAAGGGCCGCAAGAAGCCGATGGCCGGCTTCATCGCGGGCCGTACGGCGCCGAAGGGCCGCACCATGGGCCACGCCGGCGCTGTCGTCTCCGGCGGCAAGGGCGATGCGGAATCCAAGATCGCAGCCATGGAAGCGGCAGGCATCAAGGTGTCGCCTTCCCCGGCGCGTCTAGGCAAGACTCTCGTCGAAGTCCTGAAGGGCTGAGACTGACAACTTTGGCGGCCGGTACGATGCCGGCCGCCTGTTCTTCCCATCGCCTGGGGCCGTCGAGGACGGGAGCCCGGGCGGGCGTTTCTCCCGGACGCTTTCCCCGGGGTGGATTACAGTCAGGAGGCGGGCGCGGCGCCCGCGAGCGACCATGGCAAGACAAGACGCCAACGAACAGTTTCAGGTGACGTCGTTCCTCGACGGTGCCAATGCGGCATACATCGAACAGCTTTATGCGCGCTTCGAACAGGATCCCTCCTCGGTAGCTCCCGAGTGGCAGGGTTTCTTCAAGGCGCTCGACGACAGTCCGGCCGATGTCCTCAAGGCGGCCCAGGGCGCGTCGTGGAAGAAGAAGAACTGGCCGATCGCCGCGAATGGCGAGCTCGTATCCGCACTGGATGGCGACTGGGGCACGGTCGAGAAGGTCGTCGAGAAGAAGATCAAGGCAAAGGCCGAGGAAACCGCCGTTGCGACGGGCGTTCCGGTCAATGCCAGCGACGTCCAGCAGGCGAGCCGCGACAGCGTCCGCGCCATCATGATGATCCGCGCCTACCGCATGCGCGGCCACCTGCATGCCAAGCTCGACCCGCTCGGCCTTGCCGATCCGGTGGAGGATTATGACGAGCTGTCGCCGAAGTCCTACGGCTTCACGGAAGCCGACTACAGCCGGCCGATCTTCCTCGACAACGTGCTCGGCCTCGAATACGCGACCATTCCGCAGATGCTCGAAATTCTCGAGCGCACCTATTGTTCGACGCTCGGCGTCGAGTTCATGCACATCTCCGATCCGGAGATCAAGGCGTGGATCCAGGAGCGCATCGAAGGCCCCGACAAGGGCGTCGACTTCACGCCCGAGGGCAAGAAGGCGATCCTGCAGAAGCTGATCGAATCCGAAGGCTTTGAGCAGTTCATCGACGTCAAGTACAAGGGCACCAAGCGGTTCGGCCTCGACGGCGGTGAAGCGCTAATCCCGGCGCTGGAGCAGATCATCAAGCGCGGCGGCCAGGAAGGCCTGAAGGAAATCGTTCTCGGCATGGCCCATCGCGGCCGCCTGAACGTGCTTTCGCAGGTCATGGCGAAGCCGCACCGGGCGATATTCCACGAATTCAAGGGCGGCTCCTACGCCCCTGACGACGTCGAAGGCTCGGGCGACGTGAAATACCACCTCGGCGCCTCTTCCGACCGCGAGTTCGACAACAACAAGGTGCACCTGTCGCTGACGGCGAACCCGTCGCACCTGGAGATCGTCAACCCGGTCGTCATGGGCAAGGCCCGCGCCAAGCAGGACCAGATGGCGACGGTCTTCGAAGGTGACATCATTCCCTTGCGCGAACGCGCCAAGGTGATGCCGCTCCTGATCCATGGCGACGCGGCCTTTGCCGGCCAGGGCGTCATCGCGGAGATCCTCGGCCTTTCCGGCCTGCGCGGCTACCGCGTTGCCGGTACGATGCACGTCATCATCAACAACCAGATCGGCTTCACCACCAATCCGGCTTTCTCGCGTTCGTCGCCCTATCCGTCCGACGTCGCCAAGATGATCGAGGCGCCGATCTTCCACGTCAACGGCGACGATCCGGAAGCGGTCGTCTATGCCGCCAAGATCGCCACCGAATACCGGATGAAGTTCCACAAGCCGGTCGTGATCGACATGTTCTGCTACCGCCGCTTCGGCCACAATGAAGGCGACGAGCCGGCGTTCACGCAGCCGAAGATGTACAAGGCGATCCGCGCCCACAAGACGGTCGTGCAGCTCTACGGCCAGCGGCTGATCGAGGAAGGCCTGATCACCGAGGGTGAATTCGAGAAGATGAAGGCCGACTGGCGCGCCAGGCTCGAACAGGAGTTCGATGCCGGCCAGTCCTACAAGCCGAACAAGGCCGATTGGCTGGATGGCGTGTGGTCGGGCCTGCGCACCGCCGACAATGCCGACGAGCAGCGTCGCGGCAAGACATCGGTGCCGATGAAGCAGTTGAAGGAAATCGGGCGCAAGCTTTCGACCATTCCGGAAGGCTTCAAGGCACACCGCACGATCCAGCGCTTCATGGACAACCGTGCGCAGATGATCGAATCCGGCGAAGGGCTCGACTGGGCGATGGCCGAGGCGCTTGCCTTCGGGTCGCTGGCCGTCGAGGGCACGAAGATCCGCTTGTCGGGCCAGGACTGCGAGCGCGGCACGTTCTCGCAGCGCCACTCGGTCCTCTACGACCAGGAGACCGAAGACCGCTATATCCCGCTGGCGAACCTGTCGCCGACCCAGGCGCGCTACGAGGTCATCAACTCGATGCTCTCCGAAGAAGCCGTGCTCGGCTACGAATACGGCTATTCGCTGGCGCGCCCGAACGCGCTGACGCTGTGGGAAGCCCAGTTCGGCGACTTCGCCAACGGTGCACAGGTGGTGTTTGACCAGTTCATCTCGTCGGGCGAACGCAAGTGGCTGCGCATGTCTGGTCTCGTCTGCCTACTGCCGCACGGCTACGAAGGCCAGGGTCCGGAACACTCCTCCGCCCGCCTCGAGCGCTTCCTGCAGCTTTGCGCGGAAGACAACATGCAGGTCGCCTATTGCACGACGCCGGCTAACTACTTCCATGCCCTGCGCCGGCAGATCAAGCGCGACTTCCGCAAGCCGCTGATCCTGATGACGCCAAAGTCGCTGCTGCGCCACAAGCGCGCGGTCTCGAGCCTGTCGGAGCTAGCCGGCGAAAGCTCGTTCCACCGCCTGCTGTGGGACGACGCGGAAGTCATCAAGGACGGGCCGATCAAGCTGCAGAAGGATGCCAAGATCCGACGCGTGGTCATGTGCTCTGGCAAGGTCTACTACGACTTGCTCGAAGAGCGCGAGAAGCGCGGCATCGACGACATCTACCTGCTGCGTCTCGAGCAGCTCTATCCGTTCCCGGCCAAGGCGCTCATCAACGAGCTGTCGCGCTTCCGTCATGCGGAAATGGTCTGGTGCCAGGAAGAGCCGAAGAACATGGGTGCATGGTCGTTCATCGATCCGTACCTGGAATGGGTGCTCGCCCATATCGACGCCAAGCATCAGCGTGTTCGCTACACCGGTCGTCCGGCAGCCGCGTCGCCGGCAACGGGCCTGATGTCCAAGCACCTTGCACAGCTGGCCGCGTTCCTTGAGGATGCGCTCGGCGGTTAACGGGAGGTGGGCGCTATGGCATGGTTCCCCATCAGGGAAGTGCCACCGCGCCCCGCTTCCCGCAACAGAATTCAACCATTCAACATTTCAGGACTAGAACAATGGCTACTGAAATCCGCGTTCCGACCCTCGGCGAATCCGTCAGCGAAGCGACCGTCGGCACCTGGTTCAAGAAGGTCGGCGACGTCGTCAAGGCGGACGAGCCGCTCGTCGAACTGGAAACTGACAAGGTGACGGTCGAGGTGCCGGCACCGGCTTCGGGCGTGCTGTCTGAAATCGTCGCGCCGAACGGCGAGACCGTCGGCCTCGGCGCCCTGCTCGGCCAGATCGCGGAAGGCGCAGCTGCCGGTGCCGCCGCGCCGGCCGCAAAGGCCGCCGAACCTGTGCCTGCAGCAGCTCCCGCTGTTGCGCCGGCTGCAGCACCTGCAGCTGCCGCATCCTCCATGCCGCCGGCACCGGCCGCAGCCAAGATGCTGGCAGAGAACAATCTGTCCGCAGAGCAGGTGGACGGCTCGGGCAAGCGCGGCCAGGTGTTGAAGGGCGACGTGATCGCCGCTGTCGCCAAGGGCATCTCCGCTCCGGCAGCGCCCGCAGCACCGATCCAGATCCAGGCCCGCGCGCCGTCGTCGGAAGCCGATGCGCCGCGCGAGGAACGCGTGAAGATGACGCGCCTGCGCCAGACGATCGCCAAGCGCCTGAAGGATGCGCAGAACACGGCTGCCATGCTGACCACCTACAACGAGGTGGACATGAAGGCCGTCATGGACCTGCGCGCGAAGTACAAGGACATCTTCGAGAAGAAGCACGGCGTGAAGCTCGGCTTCATGGGCTTCTTCACCAAGGCCGTGACGCACGCGCTGAAGGAACTGCCGGCCGTCAACGCCGAGATCGACGGCACCGACATCATCTACAAGAACTACTGCCACATCGGCATGGCTGTCGGCACCGACAAGGGCCTCGTGGTCCCGGTCATCCGCGACGCCGACCAGATGTCGATCGCCCAGATCGAGAAGGAACTCGGCCGCCTCGCCAAGGCCGCCCGCGACGGTTCGCTGTCGATGGCCGACATGCAGGGCGGCACGTTCACGATCACGAACGGCGGCGTCTACGGCTCGCTGATGTCCTCGCCGATCCTGAACGCACCGCAGTCCGGCATCCTCGGCATGCACAAGATCCAGGAGCGTCCGGTCGCCATCGGCGGCCAGGTTGTCATCCGGCCGATGATGTACCTCGCACTTTCCTACGATCACCGGATCGTCGACGGCAAGGAAGCCGTGACCTTCCTCGTGCGCGTCAAGGAAAGCCTGGAGGATCCGGAACGCCTCGTTCTGGACCTTTAAGGACGGGCAAAGATGGACGCAGCAGCGCTTGCCGCTTCGCCTTTCATCACGCTGGTGGCGTGGAGCGCGGCGCTGCTCGTCTTCCAGGTAATGCTGCAGGGGGCGCTGAGCACGAGCGATCGCGGGCAGGCCTGGAATGCCGGTCCGCGGGACGGCGAAGCCAAGCCGCTTGGCCGGCTTGCCGGACGGGCGGAACGGGCCTCGGCCAACCTGCGGGAGAGCTATCCCGCCTTCGTCGGCCTCGCGCTCTGCCTTGCCCTTGCCGGCGATCCGACCGGCTGGGGCTATCGTGGCGCGCTGCTCTGGTTCGCCTGCCGGCTTCTCTACATTCCACTGTATCTCGCGGGCGTCGCCTACGTCCGCTCGCTGATCTGGCTCGGCTCACTTGCCGGGCTTTTCATGATGTTCGCTGCAATTCTGTTGTGATCGACGCGCCGCGTCCGCGGGCTGGACGCACCGGAGACCTGAGATGCACACATATCTGATCGAACTCGCCTCGCTGATGGCGATCTTTGCCTTTGCCATCGTTTCGCCCGGTGCCGACCTTGCGATGGTCATACGCCAGTCGATCATGCACGGCAGACGGTCGGCGGTCATCACCTCCTTCGGGATCGGTGCCTCGCTTATGGTGCATGTGACCTACACGATCCTGGGGCTCGGCCTGATCATCTCCCAGTCGATCTACCTCTTCAACATCGTCAAATGGTGCGGCGTCGCCTATCTCGTCTATATCGGTGTCAAGGCGCTGAAGGCAGGAAGGGCGGAAATCGATGCGCCCGCCGCCGGCGCACCCGCAGGCGGCCGGCGCCAGTCGGCAGCCCGCGCCTTCGGGCTCGGTTTCATGGCCAATGCGCTCAATCCCAAGGCGGTGTTCTTCTTCCTGTCGATCTTCTCGACGGTCGTCAGCGTGCACACGCCGATGACGATCAAGTTCGGATACGGATTGGTGATGGCGACGTGCCTGATCGCCTGGTTCGTCGGCGTCTCGCTGTTCATGACGACGCCGACAATGCGCGCTGCCTTCTCGCGCGCCAGCCAGTGGATCAATCGTGCCAGCGGCGTGGTGTTCATCGCGCTCGGCATCAAGCTTGCGACCGAGCGGGCTGTCTGACCGATGCGCGTTCTCGCTTCCCTTCTCCTGGCATCGACTGTTTCGGCTGCCTGTGCATCTGCCGCGCTTGCCGCGGAGTGCCGGCAGGCGCAGGCGGTCTATACGGACAGGGACGGGGCCTATGAACTTTCCTTCGAACCGGTCGGATCGGAAGCCGCGGTCGTCAGCCACCACTTCAAGATCCGGCAGGTTAAGGGCGACCTTCTCCTCAATGGGCACATCATGACCGGCGACGAAGTGGCGCGCTCCAACGCCATGGTCATGCACAATTGCCCGACGGGAGACGTGACCGGCGAAGAGATCGCCGCCTGCACGGTCTGGGAGGGCGTGATGTATCCGGTGGCGCCGGATGGGGCGATCGGCGAGCTGGTGCCGGAGGAGGGGGCGAAAGCCGCCCCTGCACTGCTGCTTGCCGGCTTCGGCCCGGCACTGCGTTATTCCGGCGCCTGGGAAGAGAAGAAGCTGACTGACGTTCCCTGGGATCTCCTGACCTTCAAGGAGTGTGCGAAATGACGACCTTGCATCCCGTCCTTCTCGTCACCGGCGGAAGCCGTGGCATAGGGGCCAGCGTCTGCCGGTTGGCGGCAGCCGCCGGCTGGCAGGTCGCGGTGAACTACGCCGCGAACGCTGCGGCCGCCGAGGCGGTGGTCGACGATATCCGCAGCGCCGGCGGCTCGGCAGTTGCGATCGAGGGCGACGTCGGGACGGAGGCGGGGCTCGCCTCGATCTTCTCCGCGCTGGATGCGACGTTTTCCAGGCTCGACGGTCTGGTGAACAATGCTGGCATCGTCGGTCATCCGGCGCGCGTCGACGAGATCTCGGTCGAGCGGCTGGACCGGATGTTCGCAGTCAACGTCATCGGATCGATCCGCTGCGCCCAGGAGGCGGTGCGACGCATGTCCACGCGCCACGGCGGCCGCGGCGGGGCGATCGTCAACATCTCGTCGATGGCGGCGATACTCGGTTCGGCCGGGCAATATGTCGACTATGCGGCCACCAAGGGCGCGATCGAAAGCTTCACGACCGGCCTTGCACGCGAGGTCGCAGCCGAAGGCATCCGCGTCAATCTGGTGCGTCCCGGTATCATCGACACCGACATTCACGCCTCCGGCGGTTTGCCGGAGCGCGCCCGCGACATGGCGCCGGCGATCCCGATGCAGCGGCCGGGCTCGCCCGACGAAGTTGCGCAATCTGTTCTCTATCTACTCTCCGACGCGGCATCCTATGTGACGGGTGCCGCCCTCAACGTCAGCGGCGGCAGATAGTCGTCCCGCACAGGAAGGATAATTCATGGCATATGATCTCGTTGTTATCGGTTCCGGCCCCGGCGGCTATGTTTGCGCCGTCAAGGCGGCGCAGCTCGGCCTGAAGGTCGCTGTCGTCGAGAAGCGCGCGACCTATGGCGGGACCTGCCTCAACGTCGGTTGCATCCCCTCCAAGGCGCTGCTGCATGCTTCCGAAATGTACAGCCACGCCGCCCACGGCATGGACGCACTCGGTGTCGAGGGGCTGACGCCGAAGCTGAACCTCGAAAAGATGATGGGCCACAAGGACGCGACGGTGAAGTCGAATGTCGATGGCGTCGCCTTCCTGTTCAAGAAGAACAAGATCGACGGCATCGTGGGCACCGGCAAGGTGCTCGGGGCCGGCAAGGTCGCCGTCACCAGCGACAAGGGCGAGGAGCAGGTGCTCGAGACCAAGGCGATCGTGATCGCCACCGGCTCCGACGTCGCCGGCATTCCGGGCGTCAAGGTCGATATCGACGAGAAGGTTGTCGTCTCCTCCACCGGCGCGATCGCGCTCGACAAGGTGCCCGAGAATCTGATCGTTGTCGGCGGCGGTGTCATCGGCCTGGAGCTCGGCTCGGTCTGGATGCGCCTCGGCGCCAAGGTCACGGTCGTCGAATACCTCGACACGATTCTCGGCGGCATGGACGGCGAAGTCTCCAAGCAGTTCCAGCGCATGCTGGCTAAGCAGGGCATGGATATCCGCGTCGGTGCCAAGGTGACGGCGGTCGAGAAGACCAAGACCGGCGCCAACGTGACCTTCGAACCGGTGAAGGGTGGTGAGGCGACGACGCTGGATGCCGATATCGTGCTGGTCGCGACCGGACGCCGGCCCTACACCGATGGCCTGGGTCTCGCCGAGGCCGGCGTGGCGCTCGACAATCGCGGCCGCGTCGAGATCGACGGCCATTTCCAGACCAATGTGCCGGGCATCTACGCCATCGGCGACGTCGTGCGCGGCCCGATGCTGGCGCACAAGGCCGAGGACGAGGGTGTGGCACTGGCCGAGATCCTCGCCGGCCAGGCCGGCCACGTGAATTACGACGTCATCCCGGGCGTGGTCTACACCCAGCCGGAAGTCGCCTCCGTCGGCAAGACGGAAGAGGAACTGAAGGCTGCGGGCGTTGCCTACAAGGTTGGCAAGTTCCCGTTCTCGGCCAATGGCCGCGCGCGTGCCATGCTCGCCACCGACGGCTTCGTCAAGATTCTGGCGGACAAGGAGACCGACCGCGTGCTCGGCGGCCATATCGTCGGCTTCGGAGCGGGCGAGATGATCCACGAGATCGCCGTGCTGATGGAGTTCGGCGGCTCGTCGGAAGATCTCGGCCGCACCTGCCATGCGCATCCGACGATGTCCGAAGCCGTCAAGGAAGCCGCCCTCGGCGCCTTCTTCAAGCCGATCCACATGTGATCCGTTTCACGGCAGACCCTTCAACGTCCCTTGAAGCCCGGCGCAAGCCCTTGCGCCGGGCTTCATCATTTCTTGCCTGTGCCTTGGCGGCAGTTCGCCTCATTCACTCCGCTGGCCGGATCGCCATCATGGGCCGGACATGCAAGGAGTGCTTCGGTATGGACTTCAACGTATCGTCATCTCTCGTTTCGGCCGACTGGCAAGATCGCTTCGAAGGTGAATTTGCGGCGGGCGGGCTAACGCACGAACGTCCGTCCTGCCTGAACGGGCCGTTACTGGACGCGGCTGACCGTGAAGCCCTCGCCGCGCAGCAGTTCCACCACGCCCTCCTTGCCCGGCAGGTGAAGCGCGCCAACGGCGATGAAGACATTGCCACCGGACAGGATCGGCGCCGCGCGCTCCGCCATGCGATGGTTGCGGTCGATGATGACGCGCTGCTCGAATTCAGCGTAGCCGGCAGCCTCGTCCTCGCCCTCAGGCACGGCTGCACGCATCAGCGGCATGATCATTCCGACGTCGCCGGCGAGGTAAAGCTGGCTCATCGTCTCGATGATGTCTTCCATCGTTTCGCCCAGCTGGACCATCTGGACCAGGCCCGCAAGCTGTGGGGCCAGCGGCAGGCCGTCGAGCGTGCTGATCTGTTCGACGATCGTTTCAAGTCCCTTGAGCGTCTTGCCGTCGGCAATCGCGTCTTTTGCCAGTTTCTGGTCGAGAAAATAGGCGCCGGCCTGCTTGCGCGCCATCTCGCAGGCGGGGAGGGCGACGAAGCTCATGATCAGCCAGGGTTTCATGCGCGAAACGGCAGCCAGCGACATGCCGCGCTTCTTCAGGCCCTCCGCGAGGATGGCCGAATCCTTTTCCCCCAACAGGCCGGTGATCGTGCGTCCGTCCATGAACATCGTCAGGTCCGGGCGGGCGAGCAGCGTCGCGCTGGCCTTTTTCTCGTCGGCGATCTCGTCGGACTCGATGACGACGGTCTCGGCCTCCCGGTAGGCGGACTGGGCTGCCGGCGGCATGGCGAGCACGCGGGGATCGGTGACGTGCATCGTGCCGAGCAGATAGGAGGGGCGCGTCCCGTCCCTTTCGATCTTCCACAGGATTCCGTCGCCGTTCGGCGTCGCCTTCGCTTCTTCGACCAATGTCGCGTAAGCCGCCGGATCGCTTGCCTCCAATTGCGGTAGCAGGCTCTTGCCGCCGCAGACGGGCAGGTCGTTCGCGCTTGCCGGCGAAAGCGACAGGAGAAGGAAGAACATTGCGGCGGCCGCGATCACGTGAAGCGTGGCAACGAGCCAGAGCGTCGTGTCGGCGATGCGGTCTGCTAGGGTGATCCGTTCTAGGGCGGACGAGTGGTTCATGACGCGGCTCCCGGCAATCTACGCAGGAACCTAGCCGTCGAGCCCTCACAATCCCTTAACGGGTGGCTTCCGGATCCACGCGAGCATGCGGCTTTCCACTGCGACACATGTCTGCGGCATTCCGATGACGAAATCAGGCGCGGGGATGGGCCTTGTCGTAGATTTCGAGCAGCCGTGCCGAATCGACGCCGGTATAGACCTGCGTCGTCGACAGGCTCGCATGGCCGAGCAGTTCCTGGATGGTGCGCAGGTCACCGCCGCCCGCCAGCAGGTGCGTTGCGAAGGAATGGCGCAGCGCGTGCGGCGTGGCGCTGTCCGGCAGGCCGAGGGCGCCGCGCATCTTCTGCATCTCCCGCTGGATGATCGCCGCCTGCAGCGGGCCGCCACGGGCGCCGCGAAAGAGCGGTCCGTCTGCCGCAAGGGGATAGGGGCACAGGCGCCGGTAATCCTCGACGCCGCGCCGGGCTGCATCCAGCAGCGGCACGATGCGCGTCTTGCCGCCCTTGCCGGTGATGCGCAGCGCGCTGGGGCTGCCGGCAAAATCGTCCGGCGTCAGCGACAGCGCTTCGGAAATGCGCAGTCCGCAGCCGTAGAGCAAGGTCAGGACGGCGGCGTTGCGGACGCTGATCCACGGCTCGTCGGCGAGTTGGGCGTCGGTGCCGACGACTGAGAGCGCCTGACTGTCCGTCAGTGGTTTCGGCAGGGACTTCGGCTGCTTCGGCGAGCGGATCGCAGCGGCACCTGCGGCGTTTGCCATGCCCTTGCGCTCGAGATGGCGCAGGAAGGAGCGCAGCCCCGCGAGGCCGCGTCCCAGCGTGCGCGCGCCCGCGCCGTCGCGCCGACGGGCAGCGAGAAATCCACGCAGGTCCGCCGGACGGAGGTCGCCGATATCCTTCAGCCGCGCCGGGGATGCGAGGTGCCCGGTCAGGAACGTCAGGAACTGGCGGGTATCGCGCTCATAGGCCTCGAGCGTGTTTTCCGACAGCCGCCGCTCGGCCGCCAGCGTCGAAAGCCACGCCGTGCGCTCCCTCAACAGTGCTTCGTCGGCGATGATGAGCAACTGGTCCACGGTCGCCTCTTTAGTCGGATTCTCAGGCGCGCAATCTAGCGGTTGCCGGGTTAGCGTTTTGTTAACGTTGACTTCGCGCCTGTCACGCTTAGATCATACGAAACTGCGATACGGGGGCTAAATGAACAGGCGGACCCATGGCTAGACGCGATTCGGCAACGGAATTCGCACATCTTGCGGAAACGCTCGCACTCGTTTCCCAGGGGCAGCCGGGCCATATTGTCGATACTCTGATTGCGGAGCGCGGCACCCGCATCGTCAACCATCCGCTATGGCCCGTCGCGCGGCCCATTCTTCACACGGTTCTCAACTATCGCCGCGCGATCGAGTTTGCCGATGCCGTGGCCAACATGCCGGGCTTCCAGGCCTTCGAGTTCCTGAGCGGCGCGCTCGACCTGGATGTCGCCGTCTGCAAGGCGGAACGGATACCGGAGAAGGGCGGCTTCCTGCTCGTCAGCAATCACCCCACCGGCATTGCCGACGGGGTCGCCGTCTTCGACCTTCTGAAGCAGCGCCGCCCGGACATGATGTTCTTTGCTAATCGGGATGCCATCCGCGTCAATCCCCGCTTCGTCGAGATGATCATTCCGGTGGAATGGCGCGAGGAGCACAAGAGCATACTCAAGACGCGCGAGACCCTCCAGATCACCAACCGCGCGATTGCCGAGGGGAAGGCGGCGGTCCTCTTTCCTTCGGGCAGGATTGCTTATTGGGCGGACGGGCGCCTGAACGAGCGGCCGTGGAAGATGTCGGCGGTATCGCTTGCGCGAAAATACGATCTCCCGATCCTTCCCGTCCATATGAAGGCGCGCAATTCGGGTCTGTTCTACTGGCTGGCGAAATGGTCGACGGAACTGCGCGACATGACCGTCTTTCACGAGCTTCTCAACAAGAAGAGCAACCGCTTCGAGTTCACCGTCGGATCGATGATCAGGCCCGAGCAACTCGCGGGCGACCCTGTGGATGTCACCAAGGCACTGGAGCGCCATTGCGTCTTCTCGCTGGCCGACGACGCGGACGCGCGATTTTCCCCGGCCTGAGGCTGCTGCACATTTTCCCTTTTGTCCGGCCGCCGGAATCGCTTAGTTGAAGCGATGATGCTGCGCTCGCTGCTTGCACAGAACTACCGATCGCTGCGGTCGATCCGGATGGATCTCGGCCGGGTGAACCTTTTCGTCGGCGAGAACGGTGCCGGAAAGTCCAATCTCTATCGCTCGCTGCAACTCGTCCAGGCGGCGGCGCGCGGGACGCTCGCCTACGAGATCGCGGCGGAGGGCGGCATGGCCTCGGCGCTATGGTCGGGCAGGCGGCGCAACGAGAAGAATTTTCGTATCAAGCTCGAAGTCGAGGTGATCGACGAGGAACGCGCCGTTACCTTTCGATATCGGGTCGAGGCCGGCCTGAGGCCGCCCATCGATGCGGCAGGCTTTGCGTTCGAGCCGCAGATCAAGGAGGAGGAGCTTTCGATCGAGACCGGGTCGCGGCCAGTGACGATGATGAAGCGGGGTGGCCCGGGCATCATGGTGCGCGGCGCGCAGGGACGAATGGAGGAGTATCCGGAACAGGCGATGACGTCCGAGACGGCGATCGCGCTTCTGGGCGATGCCGGGCACTATCCGGAGATGGGCGCCTTCCGACGTATGATCGACGGCTGGCGGTTCTTCCACGGCTTTCGCACGGATCGCGATTCGGCGCTGCGCCGGCCCTGCCTGGCCGTCACCTCGCCCTTGCTGGACCAGGACGGGGGCAACATGGCCGCCGTATTCGCGACGCTCGTTCATACGCGCGGGGATACGGTCGATCTCGACCGGGCGGTGGCGGACGCTTTCGGAGGTGCAAGGCTTGTCGTGCCCGAGCCCGGCGAGTATGCGGAATTCGGGCTGGTTTTCCCGGATTTTCCGCAACGCGTCTTCCAGCCGCGGGAACTGTCTGATGGACAGATCCGGTTTCTCGGTATTGCCGCAGCGCTGATGTCTTACCGCCAGCCGCCGCTGATCGCGCTCAACGAGCCCGAGGCGAGCCTGCATCCGGACATGCTGAACCCGCTCGCCGAGATGGTCGCGCAGGCGGCGCGTTCCAGCCAGATCTGGCTCGTCACCCACTCTGAGCAACTGGCATCGGCGATCGAAGACCGCTGCGGCACGCGGGCGAAGCGCGTGATTCGTAACGACGGCGCCACCTGGATCGACGGCATGCGCCTGACCGGCGAGATTGCGGAGGACGACGCTTGAGCGCACTCCTTCGCACCTTCGAGCGCATGGGCATCTTGCCGCCCTGCGGAGAGCCGGCGTGATGGAACGCGTGACGGACGATCTGTTCGGCGGGGCGCCGGCGCTGCGGACGGTACCGGTGCTGGTTCCCATGCCGGCGCCGCGACCTTATTCCTATGCGGTGCCGGAAGACATGGCGGTCGAGCCCGGCTCCATCGTGCAGGTGCCGCTCGGATCGCGTCTGGTGGCAGGTGTCGTCTGGGACCGGGAAAGCGACGACAAGGTCGATCCGAAGAAGTTGCGGCCTATCGAGAAGGTGTTCGATTGTCCGCCGCTGACGAAGGAAATGCGGGCGTTCGTCGATTGGGTGTCGGCCTATACGCTGACGCCGCCGGGGCTTGTGGCGCGGATGGCGCTGCGCGCGCCCGCAGCCTTCGACCCGGAGCCGATGGTGGAGGGCTTGCGCTTTACCGGCGTGCGCCCTGAGCGGATCACGCCGGCGCGCGAACGGGTTCTTGCGCTGGCGGAGGAGGGCGTGCCGTGGACGCGCTCCGGTCTTGCCCATGCGGCAGGCACGTCTTCCAGCGTCATCGACGGCCTGACGGCGCAGGGCAGTTTCGAGACCATCTTCCTGCCACCGCCGCCGGTCGTGGCGCTTCCCGATCCGGACTATGCCGCCCCACGGCTGGAGGGGCCGCAGACGGGTGCGGCCGCCGATCTCGTGGAGCAGGTGCGCGCAGACAGCTTCGCCGTGGCGCTGATCGACGGGATCACCGGTTCCGGCAAGACGGAGGTCTACTTCGAGGCCATTGACCAGACGCTGCGGCAGGGGCGGCAGGTGCTGATCCTTTTGCCCGAGATCGCGCTGACGGCGAGCTTCCTCGAGCGCTTCCAGGATCGGTTCGGCGCCAAGCCGGCGGAGTGGCATTCCGACCTCGCGCCGCGCATGCGCGAAAAGGTGTGGCGCCAGGTGGCAACGGGCGAAGTGCGCGTCGTCGCCGGCGCACGATCCGCCCTGTTCCTTCCCTTCGAGGACCTCGGGCTCATCGTCGTGGACGAGGAGCACGACCCGGCCTACAAGCAGGAAGACCGTGTCTTTTACAATGCGCGCGACATGGCTGTCGTCCGCGCCCGCATAGGCAATTTTCCCGTCGTGCTCGTTTCGGCCACGCCTTCGGTGGAAAGCCGGGTCAACGCCGACAACGGCCGCTACCAGGCGCTGCACCTGCCGACGCGGTTCGGCGAAGCCGCGTTGCCGGATCTCCATCTCGTCGACCTGCGCCGCCATCCGCCGCAAAGGGGCGGCTTTCTCTCTCCCGTCATGCTGCGGGCGATCGGCAAAACAGTGGAGAAGGGGGAGCAGGCGCTGCTCTTTTTGAACCGTCGCGGCTATGCGCCGCTGACGTTATGCCGCGTCTGCGGCCATCGGTTCCAGTGCCCGCAATGCTCGAGCTGGCTGGTCGAGCATCGTTTCCGCGGCCAGATCCAGTGCCATCACTGCGGCTACGCCGAGCGCACGCCGGAAGCCTGCCCGGAATGTGGGACATTCGATCATCTGGCGGCCTGCGGCCCCGGTGTCGAACGCATCGCAGAGGAAGTCGAAAGGCATTTCCCGGACGCGCGCACCATTGTCCTGTCCTCGGACCTGATGGGGGTAAAGCGGCTGCGGCTCGAACTGGAGGCTATCGCCAGGGGCGAGGCCGACATCGTCATCGGCACCCAGCTTGTCGCCAAGGGCCACAACTTTCCGCTCATGACGCTGGTCGGGATCGTGGACGCGGACCTTGGCCTTTCGAATGGCGATCCGCGGGCGGCCGAGCGGACATTCCAGCTCCTGTCGCAGGTGACGGGCCGCGCCGGGCGAACCGGGCTCAAGAGCCATGGGCTGATCCAGACCTACCAGCCGCTGCATCCCGTGATGCAGGCCATCGTTTCGGGGGATGCGCGGGACTTTTACGAGCGCGAGATCGGCGAGCGGGAAAAGGCGCTGCTGCCGCCTTTCGGCCGGCTGGCCTCCGTAATCGTCTCCGCCGACAGCCGGGTGGAAGCCGAGACCCATGCACGCGGATTGCGGCAGGCCGCCCCCGGCGTGTCGGGAATCGCCATCCTCGGACCGGCCGAGGCGCCGCTGGCGCTGATTCGCGGGCGGCACCGGTTTCGCCTGCTGGTGCACGGCCAGCGTTCGAGCGACATGCAGGCCTATCTGCGCGCGATGATTGCCAATGGACCGAAGGAAAGAGGATCCATTCTCGTGCAGGTCGACATCGATCCGCAGAGCTTTCTCTGAGGACAAACGTGCGGCGGGGCACTTTGTCGCACTTCGTGACGTGCAACCCACTGGCAAGAAACCGGCGGCGCCGCATTGCACGGTTTGGCTTTCGGAAAGCGATCGTGCAATCGCAGTGCAAAATGAAACGGGGCGGATTCCTTGCCGCCTGCGATTGTGCCATAAGGCGGGGCAATTCAGGGCTTGCGGCGGAGCGCGTCGATGGAATTCTACATTCCGACCGAGACAGGGGAATTTCTTGCCTTCAGCGGCGCCGTCGCTGCACTCCTGCTTGGTCTCGTCGGGCTCTTTGCGCCCCGACTTTCACTGAAATTCAACGGCCTGCAACTGCGCGACGGCAGCACGGAGGGCTGTGCGGCGGCCCGCTCGCTCGGTGGGTTTCATGCGGGACTGGCGCTCTGTGCGATCATGGTCGCGCAGGACTGGACGTATCTGGCCGTCGGTTCGGCCTTCGCGCTTGCCGCGTTCGGGCGCATCCTGTCCATGATGTCGGACGCCTCGTTCGGCTGGAAGGGGCTCCTCCTGCTGCTCGTGCAGTTGCTTCTGGCGATGCTGCCGCTCGCGCATGTTTTCGGTTTCGTTTGACGTTGCATTTCTTCGTTCGTCAGCCGAATCCGAAAGGCCGGTTCCAATTTTGACAAAATTCGGGAGAAGGCTGCTCCACTTATCACGGATTCCTGTGTCTGCCCTTGTTGCGAGTCCGAAGTTCCTATGCTAGACGAACCGCGAATTTCAGAAAGAGCGGGCGTTCTGCCTGGCGAGGACTGAAAATAATCGCAACGAATTCAGGGTGTTGAGTTTACGGGATTCCCGCAAGCTGCTGCTCTGGATGAAAATAAGAGAAGCTTGTGCCCGTGGCAGACACATCCCAGCTTATTTCCGGTGTTGCAGAAAGGTACGCGTCTTCGCTTTTCGAGCTTGCGCTCGAAGCCGGTAGCGTCGACGCGGTGGGTTCCGACCTTGGTCGCTTCCAGGCGATGATCGACGACAGCGAAGACCTGAAGCGCCTGATCCGGAGCCCGGTATTCTCCGCCGAAGAGCAGGCGAAGGCGGTTGCCGCCATCGTCGAGAAGGCAGGTTTCTCCCCTCTCGTTGCAAACTTCCTCAAGGTCGTGGCCTCGAACCGCCGGCTTTTCGCCGTGCCGGGCATGGTCAAGGCCTATCGCGTGATTGCCGCCCGTCATCGTGGCGAGATCACCGCAGAAATCACCTCCGCGCATGCGTTGACCGCGGCGCAGGAGGCCGAATTGAAGGCGGCGCTCAAGGGCGTCACCGGCAAAGACGTGGCGATCGCCGTCACCGTCGACCCGTCCATTCTCGGTGGTCTGATCGTCAAGGTCGGGTCCCGCCAGATCGACACTTCGCTTCGCACCAAACTCTCTACCCTTAAGCTTGCACTGAAAGAGGTCGGCTGATGGATATCCGCGCCGCGGAAATTTCCGCAATTCTCAAAGATCAGATTAAAAACTTCGGCAAAGAGGCGGAAGTCTCGGAAGTCGGCCAGGTGCTCTCCGTCGGTGACGGTATCGCCCGCGTTTACGGCCTCGACAATGTTCAGGCCGGCGAAATGGTGGAGTTCCCCGGTGGTATCCGTGGCATGGCGCTGAACCTGGAAAGCGACAACGTCGGTGTCGTTATCTTCGGTTCGGACCGTGACATCAAGGAAGGCGACACCGTCAAGCGGACCGGCGCCATCGTTGACGTTCCGGTTGGTCCGGAACTGCTCGGCCGCGTCGTTGACGCGCTCGGCAACCCGATCGACGGCAAGGGGCCGATCAATGCCAAGCAGCGCTCGCGCGTTGACATCAAGGCTCCGGGCATCATTCCGCGCAAGTCGGTGCATGAGCCGATGTCGACCGGTCTCAAGGCCATCGACGCCCTGATCCCGGTCGGCCGCGGCCAGCGCGAGCTGGTCATCGGCGATCGCCAGACCGGCAAGACCGCGATCATCCTGGACGCGATCCTGAACCAGAAGGCGATCCACGACAGTGGTCCGGACAGCGAGAAGCTGTACTGCGTCTACGTCGCTATCGGCCAGAAGCGTTCGACGGTTGCCCAGTTCGTGAAGGTTCTCGAAGAGCGTGGCGCTCTTCAGTACTCGATCATCGTTGCTGCAACCGCCTCCGACCCGGCGCCGATGCAGTACCTGGCACCGTTCGCAGGTTGCGCCATGGGCGAATACTTCCGTGACAACGGCAAGCACGCCCTCATCGGCTACGACGACCTTTCCAAGCAGGCCGTCGCCTACCGCCAGATGTCGCTGCTGCTGCGCCGTCCGCCGGGCCGCGAAGCCTATCCGGGCGACGTCTTCTACCTGCATTCGCGCCTGCTCGAGCGCGCTGCAAAGCTCAACGACGAGATGGGCGCTGGCTCGCTGACGGCTCTGCCGGTCATCGAAACCCAGGGCAACGACGTTTCGGCGTTCATCCCGACCAACGTGATCTCGATCACCGATGGCCAGATCTTCCTTGAAACGGACCTGTTCTACCAGGGTATCCGCCCGGCCGTTAACGTCGGTCTGTCGGTTTCCCGCGTGGGCTCTTCCGCCCAGATCAAGGCGATGAAGCAGGTCGCCGGCTCGATCAAGGGTGAGCTTGCGCAGTATCGCGAAATGGCAGCCTTCGCCCAGTTCGGCTCGGACCTCGACGCCGCAACGCAGCGCTTGCTGAACCGTGGTGCACGCCTGACCGAACTCCTGAAGCAGCCGCAGTTCTCGCCGCTGAAGACGGAAGAGCAGGTCGCGGTGATCTTCGCCGGCGTTAACGGCTACCTCGACAAGATCGCCGTTGCCCAGGTCGGCAAGTTTGAGCAGGGCCTGCTTTCGTACATGCGCACGGAAGGCAAGGGCATTCTCGATACCATCCGCACGGAGAAGGCCATCAGCGACGACACCAAGGGCAAGCTCAAGGCTGCTCTTGACGCCTTCGCAAAATCCTTCGCCTGAACGGGTTCCAGTCTAGGACGGATAACGGATGCCTTCACTTAAGGATCTGAAGAACCGGATCGCCTCCGTCAAGGCGACGCAGAAGATCACCAAGGCGATGAAAATGGTCGCCGCGGCGAAGCTTCGGCGTGCGCAGGAGGCGGCCGAGGCCGCCAGGCCCTATTCGCAGCGCATGAGCGCGGTGCTGGCCAATATCGCCCAGGCGGTAGGTCAGGACGACAGCGCGCCGCGACTGATGACGGGCACCGGCAAGGACGACGTGCACCTGCTCGTCGTCTGCACGGCCGAGCGCGGTCTCTGCGGTGGTTTCAACTCGCAGATCGCCCGCCTTGCCCGCGACCATACGCGCAAGCTTCTGGCGAACGGCAAGACGGTCAAGATCATCTGCGTCGGCAAGAAGGGCTTCGACATCCTTCGTCGCGAGTACGCTTCGCTGATCATCGACCGCGTCGACCTGCGTGAGGTCAAGAAGATCGGCTTTGCCAATGCGGACGAGGTCGGCCGCAAGGTGATCGCTCTGTTCGACAAGGGCGAGTTCGACGTCTGCACGTTGTTCTATTCCGAGTTCAAGTCGGTCATCGCGCAGATCCCGACTGCCCAGCAGCTCATTCCGGCCTCGGCCGAAGGGCCGGTCGAGCAGTCCGATGCGATCTACGACTATGAGCCCGATGCGGCCGCCATCCTCGGCGATCTCATCCCGCGCAACATCTCCGTCCAGATCTTCCGGGCCCTGCTCGAGAACGTCGCAGGCGAGATGGGTGCCAAGATGAGCGCCATGGACAATGCGACCCGCAATGCCGGTGAGATGATCAACAAGCTGACGCTCAACTACAACCGCCAGCGTCAGGCTCAGATCACCAAGGAACTCATCGAAATCATCTCGGGCGCTGAAGCGCTCTAAGGACCAGGACAAAGAGGGTAAGAATCATGGCTAAGGCAGCTACCCCGAAAGAAACCGTAGCGGAGAAGAAGCCCGCTGCTCCGCGCAAGACGGCAGCCGCCAAGGCCGCTTCAACCGCAGTCATCGCCAAGGGCGCACAGGGCCGCGTCACGCAGGTCATCGGCGCTGTCGTCGACGTCGCCTTCGAAGGCGAACTGCCGCTCATCCTCAACGCGCTGGAAACCGATAACAACGGCAACCGCCTCGTTCTCGAAGTCGCCCAGCACCTCGGCGAAAACACCGTTCGCACGATCGCGATGGACGCGACCGAAGGTCTCGTCCGCGGTCAGCCGGTCGCCGATACCGGTGCTCCGATCTCCGTTCCGGTCGGCGACGAAACGCTCGGCCGTATCATGAACGTCATCGGCGAGCCGGTCGACGAAGCCGGCCCGCTCGTCACGTCCGCCAAGCGCGCCATCCACCAGGATGCTCCGGCCTATGTCGAGCAGTCCACGGAAGCGCAGATCCTCGTCACCGGCATCAAGGTCGTTGACCTTCTGGCTCCCTACGCAAAGGGCGGCAAGATCGGCCTGTTCGGCGGCGCCGGCGTCGGCAAGACCGTTCTCATCATGGAACTGATCAACAACGTCGCCAAGGCGCACGGCGGTTACTCGGTGTTTGCAGGCGTGGGCGAACGTACCCGCGAAGGCAACGACCTCTACCACGAAATGATCGAGTCCGGCGTTAACAAGCTCGGTGGCGGCGAAGGCTCCAAGGCCGCGCTCGTCTACGGCCAGATGAACGAACCGCCGGGCGCGCGCGCTCGCGTCGCTCTGACCGGCCTGACCATCGCTGAAGACTTCCGCGACAAGGGCCAGGACGTTCTGTTCTTCGTCGACAACATTTTCCGCTTCACCCAGGCTGGTTCGGAAGTGTCGGCTCTGCTCGGCCGTATTCCTTCGGCCGTGGGCTATCAGCCGACGCTTGCGACCGACATGGGCCAGATGCAGGAGCGCATCACCACGACGACCAAGGGTTCGATCACCTCGGTTCAGGCCATCTACGTTCCCGCCGACGACTTGACCGACCCGGCACCGGCCACCTCGTTCGCGCACCTTGACGCAACGACCGTTCTGTCGCGTTCGATCGCCGAAAAGGGCATCTATCCGGCCGTTGACCCGCTCGACTCGACCTCCCGCATGCTCGACCCGATGGTCGTCGGCGAAGACCACTATGAAGTCGCCCGCAAGGTCCAGACGACCCTGCAGCGCTACAAGGCGCTTCAGGACATCATCGCGATCCTGGGCATGGACGAACTGTCGGAAGAAGACAAGCTGGCCGTGGCCCGCGCCCGCAAGATCGAGCGCTTCCTGTCGCAGCCGTTCTTCGTCGCCGAGGTCTTCACCGGCTCGCCGGGCAAGCTCGTGGCTCTCGAAGACACGATCAAGGGCTTCAAGGGCCTCGTCAACGGCGATTATGACCACCTGCCGGAAGCGGCCTTCTACATGGTCGGCTCGATCGACGAAGCCGTCGAGAAGGCCAAGAAGCTGGCTGCCGAAGCCGCTTGATCCGAAATACCGGGCGCCTGCCTGCCGGGCGTCCGTTCCTGACCTGATGAAATCAGAAGAAGTGAATGGTCATGGCCGACAGTTTCCAGTTTGAACTCGTTTCCCCAGAGCGCCTGCTGCTTTCCGGCAGCGTGACCTCGGTCGTCATTCCGGCCTCGGAAGGCGAGATGACGGTCATGGCCAATCATGCGCCGACGATGACGACCATCAATCCCGGTATCGTGACGGTCACGTTCGTCGATGGAAAGACGGATCGCTACGTGGTGTTTGGTGGCTTCGCCGATATCCTGCCGAGCGGCTGCACGCTTCTGGCCGAATCCGCAGTTCATGTCGACGAGATCAGCCGCGACGATATTGTCA
This sequence comes from Mycoplana rhizolycopersici, assembly GCF_013378445.1. Taxonomy (GTDB): domain Bacteria; phylum Pseudomonadota; class Alphaproteobacteria; order Rhizobiales; family Rhizobiaceae; genus Mycoplana; species Mycoplana rhizolycopersici. The sequence goes on along the minus strand of NZ_JABXYK010000001.1, from coordinate 144,397 downwards.
AGCGTATAGACGTTGCGCGCGGTGAACTGGAAGCGGCTCTGAATGACGAGCACCGCGCGGGTATAGAGCGCTACATCGCGCAACTCGGTACGGTTCAGGGGACGATCCTTCCCGCCTGAAGCGAGAATTGAAGTCGCAAGTCATGGAACCCCGCTTCGGCGGGGTTTTTTGTTGTCACACAGGAACTTCATGGCTGAAAATGCCTTAACTAAGAGGCAAGGTAGCTGCCCCCTTCGGGACTATTTGCTTTGAAATGAAGCAGTTTGCTGCTTCTATGCCGGTCCGGCGGGGACGCTGCCCGGCCTATCGCATCATTTGCTGGAATGAGGATCGATGTCTGAAAAAATAATCCCGGTCATCATGGCGGGCGGCAAAGGTACCAGACTGTGGCCGCTTTCGCGTTCGACCGCGCCCAAGCAGTTCATGTCGCTGCTTGGAAAGAACACGCTGTTTCAACGGACCCTCGCGCGTGTCGCCGACACCGAGCGCTATGAAGCGCCGATCGTGCTGACAAATGCCGAGTTTCGCTTTCTCGTCGCAGAGCAGGCGCGCCAGATCGACCAGCCGGTGTCCAAGATCCTGCTTGAGCCGGTCGCGCGCAATACGGCGCCTGCGCTGGCGGCCGCCGCGCTGATCGTCGCCAGCGAATTTGGCGAGCGCGCTGTCATGCAAGTGCTGGCCTCCGATCATGATATCCTCGAGAACGAGGTCTATGCCGATTGTGTCGCACGTGCGGCGGAGGCGGCGCATGCCGGGAGGCTCGTCACCTTCGGGATCACGCCGACCGAGCCGGCAACGGGCTATGGCTACATCGAGGCTGGTGAAGAACTCGGCGGCGGTGCGTTTGCCGTCAAGCGCTTCATCGAGAAGCCCGATCGGGAAAAGGCGGAGCAACTCGTGGCCGCTGGCGGCTACCTCTGGAATTCCGGTATGTTCATGCTTCCGGTCGGCATTTTCCTGCAGGAATTGCGCCAGTTCGCACCCGAGGTGCTGGACGCGGCGACGCAGGCCATTGCGGGCGCAAAGGCGGACCTCGATTTTGTCCGGCTGGACGAGGAGGCCTTTTCCAAGGCGCCCGACATCTCCGTCGACTACGCCATCTTTGAAAAGACGCCCATTGCAGCCGTGGTTCCCTCGCCGATCGAATGGTCGGATCTGGGCAGCTGGGATTCGGTGTGGAAGCTCGGGGAGCAGGACGAATCGGGGAACGTCGCTGATGGCCGTACGACGCTTTTCGATACGCATAATTCGCTCGTACTGTCGAAGGACATACATGTCGCCGTGCAGGGCATGTCCGACATCGCGGTGATCGCCAGCGAGGATGCCGTCTATATCGGCCGCATGGAAGACAGCCAGAATGTCGGCAAGCTGGTCAAGCACCTCGCCTCGATGAAGGAGACGGCACCTCTGACGGAAACGCATCGGACGTCCTACCGCCCTTGGGGCGGCTACACGTCCGTCCTCAACGGCGACCGTTTCCAGGTGAAGCGGCTGTTCGTCAAGCCGGGGCGCAGGCTTTCGCTTCAGAAGCATCATCATCGCTCCGAGCACTGGATCGTCGTGCGTGGTACCGCTGAGGTAACCGTCGGCGAGAAGGTCATCCCGCTCCGCGAGAACGAATCCGTCTATATCCCGCAGGGCGAGTTGCACCGCCTTGCCAATCCCGGAAAGATCCTGCTGGAACTGATTGAGGTCCAGACCGGTTCCTATCTCGGCGAGGACGACATCATTCGTATCGAGGATGAATTCGGCCGGGACTAGCCGAATATCGCCCATCGCTCGCTTAAAGCAGGCGGGCGCCCGCGGCATCGACTTTCAGGACGGTGAGTCGGCCGGTGGCGAAACAGCCGGTGTCGATACCTATGCGGCCGGCGGCGAACTCCGGTTCGCCGCACGGCGTATGGCCGTGCACGACCACCAGAGGTAGCTCCGGTCCGTTTGTCAGAAACGGCTCACGGATCCACAGCATGTCCTCGTTGTCCTGCTGCTCGAGGGGAATGCCGGGTTTCACTCCGGCATGCACGAAGAGATGGCGCCCGGCTTGCAGGAAAATGGGCAGGCCTGCGAGAAAGGCGATCTGATTGACGGGAACCGCCCGAGTCAGGCTCGCGTCGTCCTGAAAAAGAGCCTCTTCGACATCGATGCCGAAGGATGCCAGCGTCGCCAATCCGCCAAAATTCGGGCCGAGCCAGTGAAGCCAGCCGGACGGATCGCGCAGAAACTTCAAGAATGTATCGTCATGATTGCCGCATAACGCCACCCGGGCAAGCCCATCGTCGTGGCGGCCTGCGAGATAGCGGAGGACGGATGCAGAGTCTGGGCCACGATCGACGTAGTCGCCAAGATAGACGATCAAAGCGTCGCCGTCCGTTCGCCTTGCATCTTCGCGAATTCGTTCCTCTGCTTCCATCAGTTCGCGGAAGCAGCCATGCACGTCTCCGATCGCATAGATGGTCGGTAGCCGGCCTTCCAGCTTGAGACGCACGCGCGCGCGCTTCTTGCCGGTTAACGGTGGAATCTCGACGATGCTGTAGGACGGCGTCTGCATCGTGCCAGTTTATCGCATTGCCGCATTGCGGAAAACGTTATCGGCAATGGGTATCATTTCGCCGCCATCGGGGGATCCGGCATCGGAAGCCATTTCTCCCGATCGAAATAGGGTGGCAGGTAGGTGTTCTTCGGGCGCGATCTGTCCGGCGTGATGATGAAGTTGAACCGCGGCGTATCGCCGAACTCCCGCTTCAGCTGGATGCGGTTGCCGAACACGACGACGTCGAATTCCTTGAGTGCGCGCAGATTGTCGAGGATTTCCGGGGCTTCGTTCCACCGTACCTCCTCGAAGAAGACGCCGACGGTGGCGATCGCCGCATCGGTCAGGGCTGCCCGCGTCGCCTCGTCCTCCAGATTGAGTTTGATCCGGAACGAGGTCAGGCGCTCCTCATTGCTGCCGCGGATGGACAGGTAGGCCGAGGTCTTCGGGCTGTCCTCATTGGCATCGGCCGCAAATTCGCGGAAGGAGGTGCATTCCCAGCCGCCGCCGGCGAGCCCCTCCTGCCAGCCGGAATTGGCAAAGCCGGTGCGCTGCAGCGCGGAACACAGCTCCTTGGGGTCGCGCCGGACCGTGCGTGCGAACTTCGTCTCCATGGGAACGATGGGCGAGACGAGGCGCTCGGGAATATCGACCTTGGGACGGGGGATCCGCCTGCCGCGGCTATCGGGCGAGAGCGCCTCTGTGGCCGCCGATGTCTTGGCGATCGGCTCGAAGCCGAAATGCACGAGCGCGCGGTTCAGGTTGCGGTGATTGTTGGCCAGCAGGAAGGTTGCCACGATCGCGGAAAGGATGCCCAGCGTCAGCAGCGCAAACAGGAGCTTGCCGTATCTGCCTTTTTTCACGTCCGGCATGCCGCAATGACGTTACCCGATCGCTGCAGGATCCACCGGGCCGGTTCGGGACGGTCGGCCGATGGTGCCGGGGCTTCCGGTGGCTTCGTGATAGGGCACAAATACGTTCTCGGCAAGCGGGCGGCGCAGGGGGCAGCGATGACGCCTGCAGCACGCATTCGTGATCGGGCTGCACCGGCGGCGCCGCAGGTCGCTCAGCCGGGTTTCGCCTCGCGGCCGGACAGTGCCGCGTGCAGCTTCAGCACTTCCTGCGGCGATGGCCGGAACCGTGGCAGGCCCAGATAGTAGCCGTAGCCGGTTTTCAGGCTGCTTGTGCCAAGCATCACAAGCCGGCCGTCCGTAAGCGGCTCGCCGAGAAGACCGAGGCTGCCCAGCGCTACGCCGTCGCCGCGGGTGGCGGCGTCGACGGCCATTACATAGGTGGAGAAGGTCAGGTTCGCCCGCGCGCTTCTCGCCTCGTTGTGTGCGCCCAGCCTTTCGAACCACTGGCGGAAGGAGATCCAGTTTGCATTGAAGCGGTCGTAGTCGATGAGGTCGAGGGCTGCGAGGTCCGTCGGTGTCAGCGACGCCGCGTCTTCGATTTCGCGGCTGCGCAGGTAGTCAGGCGAGGCGACCGGCGCGAGCTCTTCGGCCAGAAGGGGGGTAAGCGACCAGCGCGGATGTTCGCCGCGACAATAGAGGATGACGAGGTCGTTGCTCTCGGAAGCGAGGTCGGAAGGGCTGTCGGAGGTGAGAAGACGGATCGACAGGCCAGCATCGGCCTTGCCGAATTCGCGCAGCCGCCGGCCGAGCCAGAGGTGCGAGACCGAGCCGCTGGCGGCAATCGAGATCGTCTGACCAAAGCCGGCGCGGAAGGGTTCGAGGCTTTCCTCCAGATAGTCCAGCGTCGCCCGGATACGCTGGAACAGCCGCTCGCCGCCGGGCGTCAGCGCCAGGTTCTTGCCGCGGCGGGTGAACAGGTCGGCGCCGAGATGCCCCTCCAGCCCTTTGATGCGGCGGCTGACGGCGGCCTGGGTTATGTTCAGCTCGCGGCCGGCGCGCGAGAAGTTCATGTGCCGGCAGGCGGCGTCGAAGACGCGGAAGGTTTCGAGGGGGATCTTGTCGAGCATGAATCCATCATGATTTCAGATTATCAAAATTCCCGAGAATTCGATGGATTTGAAAATATCAGATCGTGATGCAGGGTAAAGCGTTCGCGTTTGCGCACGGGAGACGACCTTGCAGTTCACCACCTCCTTCGTCCCGGAGATCCGGTTCGGGAATGATCTTCACCGGACGATCGGCGAGGCCGCCGCCGCGTTCGGCGCAAGGAACGCTGCCGTCGTCATCGACGGGTTTCTGGCGCAGTCCGGGCTTGCGGGCAGGATCGCGGCCCAGCTTGCCGGCGAGGGCATCGCAAGCCGGCTCTTTTCCGCCTTTTCCGGCGAGCCGAAGCTGAAACATGTAAGAGAGGCAACGGAGGTTGCGTCCGGCTGCGACCTCGTGATCGGCGTCGGTGGCGGATCGGCGCTGGATATCGCCAAGATCGCTGCCTGCTGCGCGGTCTCCGGCGAGGATGCGATGCACTATGCGCTCGCCGCCCATCCGCTGCCCCGCGACCCCTTGAAGAAGATCATGGTGCCGACGACGGCCGGTACCGGCTCGGAAACTTCGGCGACGAACATCTTCGCCGGGCCGGAGGGCAGGAAGCTCTGGATCTGGGGGCCCGAGACGAAGGCTGATCTCGTCCTGCTCGATCCGGTGCTGACGATGACGCTGCCCGCAAGTCTCACCGCGTGGTGCGGACTCGATGCCTTCGTCCATGCCTTCGAGGCGGCGACCAATCGCAATGCGCATGCGGGCGGCAAATTCTACGCGCACGAGGCGCTGCGGCTGATCGGGGGCGCACTGGAGACGGCGGTGCGGGAACCGGAAAACCTTCAGGCCCGCGGCGCGGTGTTGCTCGGCTCCTGCTATGCCGGCATCGCCATCGACAATTGCGGCACGGCGATCGCACACAACATCAGCCACGCGCTGGCGGGCCTGGCACCGGTGCATCACGGGCTTGCGACGGCACTCGGCTTCGAGATGACGATCGGCTGGCTGGCCGAGGCGAATACGGCAGATCTGAACGCAGCGGCGCGTGCCCTTGGGCTGCAATCGGCATCGGAGCTGTCGGCCTTCGTGTCAGGCCTGATGGATCGCACCGGGATCGAACGGGCGTTGCCGAAGGCGTTTGTCGAGTTCGACACCGCCGCCCTTGCCGCCGAGATGCGCGCGCCGGAAAACCAGCCGATGCGGCGTTCGACGATCCGCGAGATCACGGACGCAGACATCGACGTCTTTGCCGCGCGCGTCATGGCGCTGCCGAAGACGCTCTGACGCCTGGAGGATGACGGATGACCACGCAACATAGTCGAGACTACTGGGAAAAGCTGCTGGCCGGGCTGAGGTTGGAAGGACGTCACTTCATCGACGGCGACTACCGGCTGCCGCTTTCCGGCGAGACCTTCACCCGTATCCGACCGATGGACGGCAGGTCGGGTGGAGTGCTTTCGCGCGGGAACGCCGCCGATATCGATGCCGCCGTCGCCGCGGCGCGCGCCGCCTTCGCAAGCGGGATCTGGCGCCAAAAGGAGCCGGGCGAGAAGAAGAAGATCATGCTGAGATGGGCGGACCTGATCCGCGCCCATGGCGAGGAACTGGCGTTGCTGGAGACGATCGACGTCGGCAAGCCGGTGATGGCGTCGCTCAATGTCGATGTCCGGCTCTGCGCCGACGGCATCCAGTATTATGCCGAAATGATCGACAAGATGTATGACGAGATCGCCCCCACCGGACCCAAGGCGCGTGCCCTTGTGCGGAAGGTGCCGCTGGGCGTCGTGGGCGTGATCACGCCGTGGAACTATCCGATGATCATCGATGCCTGGAAGGTCGGGCCGGCGATCGCGGCGGGCAATTCGGTGGTGCTGAAGCCGGCGGAGCAGTCGTCACTCTCGGCGCTGCGGCTTGCTGCGCTCGGTCTCGAGGCGGGGCTGCCGGCCGGGGTGCTGAACGTGGTGACCGGTTATGGCGAGGAGACCGGCAAGCCGCTATCGCTGCACATGGACGTTGACATGATCGCGTTCACCGGTTCCACCGAGGTCGGCAAGCTCATCATGGGCTATGCGGCCCAGTCCAACGTCAAGCGCGTTGCGCTGGAACTCGGCGGCAAGTCGCCGCTCGTCGTCTTCGAGGATGCCGATCTCGACGCCGCCGCCTCGGCCGTGGCCTGGGGCTGCTTCTACAATTCCGGCGAGACCTGCCATGCCTCGACAAGGCTGATCGTCCAGCGTTCGGTGCAGGACAGGCTGATCGAAAAGATCAGGGAGGTTACTGATCGGGAGATCGCGCTGAAACATCCGCTCGATCCTTCCGCGCAGATCGGGGCAATGATCGAGGAAGCGCATTTGGAGAAGGTGCTCGGCATGATCGCCGCAGGCGAGAGGGAGGGCGCGCGTCGCGTCTTCGGCGCCGAGCAGGTCCTTTCGGAGACGGGCGGCTACTATGTATCGCCGGGTGTCTTTGTCGACGTCAGCAACGACATGAGCCTGGCGCGGCAGGAAATCTTCGGACCGGTGCTGGCGGCCATCGCCTTCGATACGGAGGAGGAGGCGCTGAGGCTCGCCAACGACACGATCTACGGCCTCGCCGGCGCCGTGTTCACCACGGACATGGATCGCGCGCACCGCTTTTCGGAACGCCTGCATGCGGGGACGGTCTGGATCAACACCTACGACATGTCCAACTTCGCCACGCCGTTCGGCGGCTTCAAGCAATCCGGGTTCGGGCGCGACCGTTCGGTGCATGCGATCGACAAATATTGCGACTACAAGACGATCTGGCAGCAGTTCGCATAGCATATGCCCCTTGCCCTAGCCTTCTCCCCGCTTGCGGGAGAGGGTGCCGGCGGGCGGATGAGGGGCGGCGGGGAGCCAACAAACAAGAGGACGGAGAACGCATGAGCCTTATTGCCTCGATCGAAATCACCCACCATCGACTGCCGTTGGACCCGCCGTTCAAGGCGAGCTGGGACGGGCGGCCGCGCCGGCATTTCGACGCCACCATCGTGCGGGTGCGGGACGACGAGGGGCGCGAGGGCATTGGCTCCGGTGATCTGATGAAGGGCTTCGAGGGGCACGAGGACCTGTTCGTCGGCCAGGACCCGCGCCATCTCGAACGGCACTACGAGGTGCTGTCGCACATCAATTTCCACTACGGCCGCTGCTGGCCGCTCGACCTCGCGCTGTGGGACCTCTCGGGCAAGATCACCGGAGAGCCGGTCTGGCGGATGCTCGGCGGCCGCGCCGACCGCGTTCGGCTCTATGCCTCGTCGGGCGTGCTGCGCGAGCCATCGGCGATGGCCGACCAGGTGGAACGGTATGTCGAGGAAGGCTTTCCGGCGATGAAGGTGCGCTTTTCCTCGTCCGCCGGCGGACGGGATGGCTGGCGCGACGATGTTGCCGCGCTGGAGGCGATCCGCGCGCGCGTCGGCGACCGGCTGGAGCTGATGGTCGACTGCAATCAGGGCTGGCGGATGCCCTGGGACACGACGCTGCCCTGGACTTTCAAGGATGCCTTGACGGTGGCGCGGGAACTGGAGCGGCTCGGGATCTACTGGATGGAGGAGCCGCTGTTCCGCTCCGACCGCAAGGGCATGAAAGCGCTCAAGGAGGCGACCTCGGTTCGGATTGCGGGCGGGGAGATGACGCGAGAGCTTTACGAGTTCCGTGACCTCATCGAGGAGCGCGCCTTGGACGTGATCCAGCCGGACGTGGCACTCGTCGGCGGCATCACCGGTTGTCGCAGGCTGGCCTATCAGGCACGCGAGGCGGGTGTGACCTTCACCCCGCACAGCTGGACCAATGGCATCGGCGTGCTCGCCAATGCGCACCTGACCGCCGGCTGCGGCGACGCGCCGTTCCTGGAATACCCTTACGACAATCCCGAATGGAACGAGGCCCGGCGCGACTATCCGATGATCGCGCCGCTGCGACACCGGGATGGGTGGCTGGAGCTTGGCGAAGCAGCCGGGCTTGGGATCACCCTCGACGAGGAACGGCTGAAGGCGACACGGATCTGAGCTGTCCGGTCTGGAGACTGGCGCCGGTCATCCAGCATGCCGATAGGCAATGATGCCCACTCAAACACGCAGTCATCCCGCAGGTTGCGCTCGGGGCTTCGGCCGATGTTCCACCGCCCCGTGGGGCGAAACGAGAACCGCCCGGACGTTTCCATCCGGGCGGCTTCTTCGGGCTCAGGTCCGCGTGGGCCCCGTTCCGGTGATCACTGTTGCGGTGATCAATTTGCCTGCCAGCTCTTGACGAGTTCGTCGTAGTTGACGGTGAGGGGCTTTTCCTTCTCGTCGGCGATCTTCAACTGCGGAGCGAGGTTGCCCTTGGCGATGGCGTCCTTGTTCCAGTAGTCGATGTCGTGCTCTTCGGCGAGCTTCGGGCCCATGTCGCCCATGACGCCGGCGCGTTCCAGGCGTTCGAGCACCTTTTCCTGCTCGGCGCAGAGCGAATCCATGGCTTCCTGCGGGGTCTTCGCACCCGACGACGCATCGCCGATCGCCTGCCACCACAGCTGGGCGAGCTTCGGATAGTCCGGAATGTTCGTACCGGTCGGCGACCACTGAACGCGGGCCGGCGAACGGTAGAATTCGATCAGACCGCCGAGTTTCGGCGCCCGCTCGGTGAACGACTCGTGGGCGATCGAGGATTCGCGGATCAGCGTCAGGCCGACATGGCTCTTCTTCACGTCCACGGTCTTCGAGGTCACGAACTGCGCATAGAGCCATGCGGCCTTGGCGCGGTCGTCAGGCGTCGACTTCATCAGCGTCCAGGAACCCACGTCCTGGTAGCCGAGCTTCATGCCGTCCTTCCAGTAGACGCCGTGCGGCGAGGGAGCGAAACGCCACTTCGGCGTGCCGTCCTCGTTCACGACCGGAAGACCCGGCTTCACGAAGTCCGCGGTGAACGCCGTGTAGGTGAACATCTGCTGGGCGACTTCGCCCTGCGAGGGAACCGGGCCCGATTCGGAGAAGGTCATGCCCTGGGCGGCGGCCGGCGCGTAGGCCTTCAGCCACTGCAGGTACTTCTCGATCGAATAGACGGCAGCCGGACCGTTGGTGTCACCACCGCGGGCCACGCACGAGCCGACCGGACGGGAGTTTTCATCGACCTTGATGCCCCATTCGTCGACCGGCTTGCCGTTCGGGATGCCCTTGTCGCCGTTACCGGCCATCGAGAGCCAGGCGTCGGTGAAGCGCCAGCCGAGCGAAGGGTCCTTCTTGCCGTAGTCCATGTGGCCATAGACCTTCTTGCCGTCGATTTCGCGACCGGTGAAGAATTCGGCGATGTCCTCGTAGGCCGACCAGTTTACGGGAACGCCGAGGTCGTAGCCGTACTTGGCCTTGAAGTCGGCCTTGTTCTTCTCGTCGTTGAACCAGTCGTAGCGGAACCAGTAGAGGTTCGCGAACTGCTGGTCCGGAAGCTGGTAGAGCTTGCCGTCCGGAGCAGTGGTGAACGAGGTGCCGATGAAGTCGGCGAGGTCGAGGTTGGGGTTGGTGACGTCCTTGCCCTCGTTCGCCATGAAGTCGGTCAGGCTGCGCGCCTGCTGGTAGCGCCAGTGGGTGCCGATGAGGTCCGAGTCGTTGACATAGGCGTCGTAGATGTTCTCGCCCGACTGCATCTGCGTCTGAAGCTTTTCGATGACGTCGCCTTCGCCGATCAGGTCGTGGGTGATCTTGATGCCGGTGATCGCGGTGAAGGCCGGTGCAAGAACCTTGGACTCGTATTCATGCGTGGTGATCGTTTCGGAGACGACCTTGATGTCCATGCCGGCAAAAGGCTTGGCGGCATCGATAAACCACTGCATTTCCGCTTCCTGGGCGGCGCGATCGAGACTGGAGAGATCGCCGATCTCGGCATCGAGGAATTTCTTTGCCGCGTCCATGTCGGCAAACGCCGTGCCAGTCATTGCCAGCAGCATGGCTGCCGTCGTTGTCAAAAGGTGCCTTCGCATCATAATCCTCCCTTGGGTTGTGCGACTGCTATTTGAAAGGCCGGATCCTCCCTAGCCCCCCGTTTTCATTGCCTCATACGTATCGGAATACGCCGATGACGTAGACCACGCACAGGGCAAGTGCCCACCACAGGTTGGGACCGACCAGCCCCAGCCATGCGAGATTGATGTATGCCGAGCCGAGCAGCGACACGAACAGCCGGTCGCCGCGCGTCGTCTCGAAGCGCAGGATGCCGATGCGCGGATTGCCCCCCGGACGGGCATATTCCCAGACTGCCAGCAGCGCCAGCAGCGCGAAAATAGTCAGGAAGAACATCGCCGTCGGGAATGTCCAAGCCATCCATCCGCCGGGAATGAGCGGTGCGAACCAGTCGCGCGCGCCGTCCTTGACCGGCAGCGACATCATAAGCATGCCGGCGGCTAGCGCGTAGATGAGCAGCACGGCGGCGAGCGGCAAGGGCCAGCGATTGTTGTGGTTGGCGTTGGCGGCCATCAGACCCTCCCCAGGGCAAAGCCCTTGGCGATGTAATTGCGGACGAAGTAGATGACGAGGGCGCCGGGGATGATGGTCAGGACGCCGGCAGCAGCCAGCACGCCCCAGTCCATGCCGGAGGCCGAGACCGTGCGCGTCATCGTGGCGGCGATTGGCTTGGCATCCGTCGTCGTCAGCGTGCGGGCGATCAGCAGTTCGACCCAGGAGAACATGAAGCAGAAGAAGGCGGCGACGCCGATGCCCGACGCGATCAGCGGCACGAAGATCTTGGCGAAGAATTTCGGGAAGGAGTAGCCGTCGATATAGGCGGTCTCGTCGATTTCCTTCGGCACGCCCGACATGAAGCCTTCCAGGATCCAGACGGCGAGCGGCACGTTGAACAGGCAGTGCGCCAGGGCAACCGCGATGTGCGTGTCGATCAGGCCGAAGGCCGAGTAGAGCTGGAAGAAGGGCAGGGCGAAGACCGCCGGCGGCGCCATGCGGTTGGTCAGCAGCCAGAAGAACAGGTGCTTGTCACCGAGGAAGCGGTAGCGCGAGAAAGCATAGGCTGCCGGCAGTGCCACGGCGACCGAGATCACCGTGTTCATCACCACATAGAGGATCGAGTTGATGTAGCCGGAATACCAGGCCGGATCGGTGAAGATCACCGCATAGTTCCTAAGCGTCGGGTCCTGCGGCCACAGCGAGAAGGTGCCGGTGATCTCGGTGTTGGTCTTGAAGCTCATGTTGACGAGCCAGTATATCGGCAGCATCAGGAAAATGATGTAGAGCGTCGGCACCAGCCAGCCGAAGTTGCGGCGGGGTGTGCTGTCGGCGGCAAGGGCTTGCGGCACGGACTTGGCCATTGCCGCCGGTGCGGCCGGGGTGGAGGTTTCGGTTTCAACGCGGGCGGTCATCTTTTCCTCCTCACGCCTGGTCGTCGCTGCTGGTCATGACCGTATAGAAGATCCACGACAACAGCAGGATGATGAGGAAGTAGATGATCGACATGGCCGCGGCCGGTCCGAGGTCGAACTGGCCGATCGCCATCTTGACGAGGTCGATCGACAGGAAGGTGGTCGAGTTGCCCGGGCCGCCGCCGGTGACGACGAAGGGTTCGGTGTATATCATGAAACTGTCCATGAAGCGCAGCAGGAAGGCGATCAGAAGCACGCGCTTCATCTTCGGCAGCTGGATGTGGCGGAAGACGGCCCAGCGCGAGGCGCCGTCGATCTTGGCGGCCTGGTAGTAGGCCTCGGGGATGGAGACGAGGCCGGCATAGCACAACAGCACGACGAGGCTCGTCCAGTGCCAGACGTCCATGACGATCAACGTCACCCAGGCGTCGAACACGTCGTTGACGTAGTTGTAATCGAAGCCGAGCGCCTTCAGCGTGAAACCGAGCAGCCCGATGTCGACGCGACCGAACACCTGCCAGATCGTGCCCACCACGTTCCACGGAATGAGCAACGGCAACGACATAAGGACGAGGCACACCGGCACTCCGAGCCCCTTCTTCGGCATGTTGAGGGCGATCAGAATGCCGAGCGGGATCTCGATCGTCAGAATGATGGCGGAAAAGAGCAGGTTGCGGCCGAGTGCTGCCCAGAAGCGGTCGGAGTGAAGGATTTCTGTGAACCAGTCGGTGCCGGCCCAGAAGAACTGGTTGTTGCCGAAGGTGTCCTGGACCGAGTAGTTGACCACCGTCATCAGCGGGATGACGGCCGAGAAGGCAACCAGCAGCAGCACCGGCAGGACCATGAACCAGGCCTTGTTGTTCCAGGTTCTTTCCATGGTCAGGCCTCCCTGCCGACGCGCCAGCTGTCGGCGTAGATATTGATGGCGGACGGATCGAAGGTGATGCGTGGCTCGGCGGGGATCTCGCCATCCTCCGGCACGACGATCGCGATCGACTTGCCGGCGAATTCGGCGCGGACGATCTTCTGCCGGCCGATGTCCTCGACCTTCTTTACGTGCACGTGCATGCCCTCTCGGCCGAGACGGATGAATTCCGGGCGGATGCCGAGTTCGGTCCTGGCCCCTGCGGCAACCTTCGGCTGGTAGTCGAGCGTGATCGCGTCGGTGCCAAGCGAGACGGTGCTGCCGTCGATGCGCGCTGGCAACAGGTTCATGCCCGGCGAGCCGATGAAGTAGCCGACGAAGGTGTGGCTCGGACGCTCGAAGAGTTCGGCCGGCGTGCCGATCTGGACGATCTGGCCGTCATACATGACGACGACCTTGTCGGCGAAGGTCAGCGCCTCGGTCTGGTCGTGGGTAACGTAGACCATGGTGAAGCCGAACTGCCGGTGCAGCTTCTTCAACTGCGAGCGCAGCACCCATTTCATGTGCGGGTCGATCACCGTCAGCGGTTCATCGAACAGGATGGCGTTGACGTCGTTGCGCACCAGCCCGCGGCCGAGCGAGATCTTCTGCTTCTGGTCGGCGGTCAGACGGCGCGCCTTGCGATCGGCCCAACCGGAGAGGCCGATCATATCGATGGTCTCCCGGACCCGGCGGTCGACCTCAGCTTCCGGGACGTGGCGGTTGCGCAAAGGGAAAGCGAGGTTGTCGTAGACCGTCATCGTGTCGTAGATGACCGGAAACTGGAACACCTGGGCAATGTTGCGCTGCTGCGTCGAAAGCTCGGTGACGTCGCGGCCGTCAAACAGGATCCGTCCCTCGGAAGGCTGCAGCAGCCCGGAGATGATGTTCAACAGCGTGGTCTTGCCGCAGCCGGAAGGCCCCAGCAGCGCATAGGCGCCGCCGTCGTTCCACTCGTGATGCACTTCCTTCAGCGCATAGTCGTCTTCCGACTTCGGTCGCTCGCCGTAGGCGTGGCGGATATGCTCGAGATTTATGCGTGCCATGGCTTCCTCCTCAGGCCGCCGCCGGACGGGCGATGGCCCTGCCATCCGGGGCGAACGCCATCAGATGGCGCGTGTCGACATAGACGGTGATCGTCGCATCGGGTTCGATGTCGTGGATGCCGGGCGCCAGCATGACCCAGCGCGTGTCGGCGAATTCGACATGGACGAAGCTTTCGGAACCGGCGATCTCCGAGATCGCCGTGCGCACCGTCACCGGTGCTGCCGAGGCCGACTGCGGCGACAGCGACAGGTGATGCGGCTGGAACGCGACCGTGCAGGGTCCGTCCGCGATGCCGGCGAGATGGGCGGGAACGTTCAGTACCCGCTCGCCCTCCAGGACGAAATGCCCGTTCGCCTTGGTCAGCGCAAAGGTGTTCAGCGGCGGGTCGGCGAAGGTCTCGGCGGTGATCAGATCCACGGGGCTGCGATAGACGTCGATCGTCGGCGCGAACTGGGTGATGCGGCCTTCCGCCATGGTCGCGGTGTTGCCGCCCAGCAGGAGCGCCTCGGAAGGTTCGGTCGTGGCATAGACGAAGATGGCGCCGGAGGCTGCGAAGATCTTCGGCAGTTCCTCGCGCATTTCCTCGCGCAGCTTGTAGTCGAGGTTCGCCAGCGGTTCGTCGAGGAGGACGAGGCTCGCATTCTTGACGATGGCGCGCGCAAGCGCCGTGCGCTGCTGCTGGCCTCCGGAAAGGTTCAGCGGCGTGCGGTCCAGATAGGGGGTGAGCCTGAGCAGGTCTGCGGCCTTGCGTACTTCGCGGTCGATCGTCTCGCGGTCGGCGCCCTTGATGCGCATCGGCGAGGCGATGTTCTCGTAGACGGTCATCGCCGGATAGTTGATGAACTGCTGGTAGACCATCGCGACGCTGCGATCCTGTACGCGCAGGCCGGTGACATCCTTGCCGTCGAACCAGACCGAGCCGAAGGTCGGCTTGTCGAGACCGGCCATCAGCCGCATCAGCGACGTCTTGCCCGACAGCGTCGGGCCGAGCAACACGTTCAGCGATCCGCGCTCGAGCACGAGGCTGGTGGGGTGGATGTGCGTCTCCCCTCCCACGACCTTGGCGGTATCTCTCAATTCAAGCATTCATGTCTCCAATGTTCCTCCCAGCCATTGGAAACCCCCGTCAGTTCGGGGGTTGCAACGCCTTGGTCATATAGTCTTCCAATGCCTCCGCCTCCGCGGCTGTCAGGTGCAGGCCGCGCTTGGTACGGCGCCACAGGACATCGTCTGCGTGCCGCGCCCACTCCTCTGCCATCAACCAGCGTACCTCGATTTCGTAGAGATCGCTGCCAAAATGACGGCCGAGGTCCTCGATTGTCTTCGCACCGCCCAGAAGTCTGGTCGCGCGGGTGCCGTATAGGCGGATCAGCCGCCTTGCATGGGCAGAAGTGACAAAGGGATAGAGCTGGGCGAGGCGGGCGACCTCCTTGTCAAATTCGCCGGTGCCGAAATCGCCGCCTGGCAGCCGCGAGCCGGCCGTCCACTTGCGCCCCTTCTCGCCGATCGCCTCGCCGATCTTTTCCAGTGCCGATTCGGCCAGCCGGCGATAGGTGGTCAGCTTGCCGCCGAAGACGTTGAGCAGCGGCGCCTTTTGGGAATTGCCGTCCACCTTCAGCACGTAGTCGCGGGTGGCCTCCTGCGCCTTGCTGGCGCCGTCGTCGAACAGCGGGCGGACGCCGGAATAGGTCCAGACGATGTCGTCGCGCGTGACCGGTTCGACGAAGTACTCGCTGGCTGAACGGCAGAGATAGTCGATCTCCTCGTCGCTGATCCTGGCTTCGTGCGGGTCGCCCACATAGTCGCGGTCGGTGGTGCCGATCAGGGTGAAATCGTCCTGATAGGGTATGGCGAAGATGATGCGCCCGTCCGGATTCTGGAAGAAGTAGGCGCGCGGATCGGAAAACTTCCGGCGGACGACGATGTGGCTGCCCTGGACGAGGCGCACATTGTGCACGTCGTTCTGGCCGAAGGCGCCGGCGAGAACCTTGTCCACCCACGGGCCGCTGGCGTTCACCAGCATGCGGGCCTTGACGACGTCGCGTTCGCCGGACGCCATATTCTCGGTCTCGACATCCCAATGGGCGTTCTCGCGCCGCGCTGAGACGACGCGGGTTCCGACGCGGATGTCGGCGCCGCGATCGGCGGCGTCACGCGCGTTCAAGACGACGAGACGCGCATCGTCCACCCATCCGTCGGAATACTCGAACGCCTTGTCGAAGAGATTCTTGAGCGGCTTGCCGGACGGATCGCGGCGCATGTCGAGCGTGCGCGTCGCCGGCAGCAGCTTGCGGCCGCCGATATGGTCGTAAAGGAACAGCCCGAGCCGGATCAGCCAGGCGGGCCGGATGCCGCCCTTGTGGAACGGCAGGACGAAGCGCATCGGCCAGATGACGTGCGGAGCCATGGCCCAGAGCACCTCGCGCTCCATCAGCGCCTCGCGCACCAGCCGGAACTCGTAGTGTTCCAGATAGCGCAGACCGCCGTGGATGAGCTTGGTGGAAGCGGAGGAGGTGCCCGAGGCGAAGTCCTTCATTTCGGCGAGCACGACGGAATAGCCGCGACCGGCAGCGTCGCGGGCAATGCCGCATCCATTGATGCCGCCACCGATGACAAAGATGTCCTTGACCGCGTCGTCCGCCACTTTACCCCCCTGCACTTTCGCAGTGCACAATATTGCGCAATTGCGAAAGCACGGGAAGTTAAAACGAAAATATTACGAATGTCAAACGAAGGGTGAAGGAAAATCGATCAGGGGTGGGGGGCTTTTGAGGCGGTCTCGACAAGCCTGACGTCGTGCTCGGCGCAGATCGCGCGGACATTGTCGAGCGGACAACTGTCGGTAATGAAGGTGTGGACCTGCGAAAGGTGGCCGATGCGCACGGGTGCCGTGCGTTCGAACTTGGTCGAATCGGACACGAGGATGACGTGGCGGGCATTGGCGATGATTGCCTGCGCAACCTTCACCTCGCGGTAGTCGAAGTCGAGCAAAGCCCCGTCATGGTCGATCGCGGACACGCCGATCACGGCATAATCCACCTTGAACTGGCGGATGAAATCGACGGCAGCCTCGCCGACGATGCCGCCATCCGCGCCGCGCACGACGCCACCGGTGATAACCACCTCGATCGAGGGAAATCCACGCAACCTGTTGGCCACGTTGATATTGTTGGTGATGACCATCAGTTCCTTGTGGTCCAGCAGCGCTTCGCTGACGGCTTCGGTCGTTGTGCCGATGTTGATGAAGAGCGAGGAGTTGTTCGGGATCATTGCGGCTGCGGCCTGACCGATCGCCTGCTTTTCGGCGGCTGCGATCGAACGGCGTGCCTCGTACTTGACGTTCTCGTTGCCGCTCGGGAAGAGGGCGCCGCCGTGGATGCGCGTCAGCGCCTTGTTGTCGCAGAGATCGTTGAGGTCCTTGCGGATGGTCTGCGGGGTGACGGAGAAGCGGGCGGCGAGGTCCTCGACGAGCACGCGGCCCTCCGCCTTGGCAAGCTCCAGGATGTCCGCTTGCCGACCTGTCAGAAACATCGAATCCTCCCATGCTTTCGTTTTGGTTCATCATATGCAAAAACGAAAGCGCCGCAATTCCGCTGCAAGCAAGCAGATGTTGACAGCGCGTCGTTCAGAGAAATTGCGGTCCGGCCTTGCACAGTCCGCCTCCTCTCTGTGAATATAGTTTCGGCCGTGCGTCCTTCGGTTGCCGACCGGATCGGTCGCTGCGACACGGGCGTCGTGGCGCGAGATCGATTGGGAGAAAGCCATGTTTCATCCGGCCTTGTTCAAGGGCGCCAATGTCGTCGTAACCGGTGCGGGGCGGGGCATCGGCCTCGAAATCGCCCGGCAGTTCCTGGATTGCGGCGCGCATGTCCTGCTGCACGGCGGCCGCAAGCCGCTTGAAGAGCTGCCCGATTTTCTCACCCAGGCCGTCGTCGAGGCGCGAGCGCATGTCGTCTATGCGGATTTCCTGGCCGGACATGGCGTTCTGGATGTCGTCCGCTATGCCGAAAACCTGTTCGAGCAGGTGGATGTGCTGGTCAACAATGCCGGGACGATGGTCGGCCGTTTCCCGGCCGATGCGCTGACGGACGAGCAATACCAGACGGTCGTGCGGCTGAACCAGACGTCGGTCATGGAGATGACGCGCGGCATGCTTCCCTCGCTCAGACGCGCTCCGTCGGCTGCGATCGTCAATACGGTTTCCATTTCGGCGCTGACCGGCGGCAGCCCGGGATCGGCCATCTATTCGGCGACGAAGGCTTTCGTCACCACCTATTCGAAGGCGCTTGCGCGCGAGCTCGCCCCGGACGGCATCCGCGTCAACTGCGTCTCTCCGGGGACGATCACGACTAACTTCCACGAGCGTTATTCCACGCCCGAGAAGCTGGAGGCGACACGTAAGTCGATCCCGCTGCAGCGGCTGGGCACCGCGCAGGATTGCGCGCCCGCCTACCTCTTTCTCGCCTCCAATGCGCTTTCCGGTTATGTTACCGGACAGGTGCTGGAGGTGAACGGCGGCCAACTGATCTGCTGATGCTAATTGGCAACGCTCGCAAAAATCCTGCGTGCAGTTGCCACTTTCTGCTTGTCGCGTCCTTTGGCTGCCCCAGATCAGTCTCACAGTTGAGCCCGTGCTGAGTAATGCGTTCACGAGTCGGGAGTGAATATGAGGCAAACTGCGGGTCCGGTCATGGAGGCCGGCGGAAGTTTTGACATCTTCGCCAATCAGGCCGGGAAGGCCAGTCGTCTCCTCAAGGCGCTGTCGCACGAGACGAGGCTATTGATTCTCTGCCTGCTGACGGAGAGCGAAAAGACGGTGGGCGAGATCGAGGCGATCCTCGATCTTCCGCAAGCCGTCGTCTCCCAGCAACTCGCACGTCTGCGTCAGGACCAGCTCGTTGTTACGCGCCGTGACGGCAGGCAGGTCTACTATCGTCTCGCCGACGAAAACGTCACGGCGATCATGGGCACGCTCTACGACATCTATTGCCGGCCGATCATGCTGCGCGAACAGGGCGTCTGAAGCGGCGGGGCGCCGTGCGGCGTCCCCTTTTGCATTATCGCCGCACGTTGATGACCGGCCGTCCGCGAATTTTTCCGTCGAGAATGGCCGGTGCGAGTGCCGGCAGATCGGTAAGCCCGTATTCGGTGATCATGTCGTCAAGCTTTTCGAGCGGCAGATCGGTGCCGATGCGGCACCAGGCGTCGAGGCGTTCGTCGCGCGGCCGCATCACCGAATCGATGCCGAGCAGGCTCACGCCGCGCAGGATGAACGGGATGACGGTGAAGGAGGGAATCGTTGCGCTGGCGGCCAGCCCGATCGCCGCGACCGCGCCGTCATATTTCACCTGCTTTAGGACCCGCATCAGCATGTCGCCGCCGACGGCGTCGACGGCGGCCGCCCAACGCTCGGATTCCAGCGGCCTTGCCGATGGCTCGGCCAGTTCGGCGCGGTCGATGACGGTCTCGGCGCCAAGGCCAAGCAGGTAGTCGGCTGTTTCGGTCCGGCCGGTGACCGCAGCCACGCTGTAGCCGAGGCGACCGAGAATGGCGACGGCGACGGAACCGACGCCGCCGGCAGCCCCGGTGACCAGAACCTCGCCCTTCGGCGGGGACAGCCCGGCCTTTTCCAGCGCCATCACCGCCAGCATGGCCGTAAGGCCGGCGGTTCCGACAGCCATCGCTTGCCGCGTCGTCAGCGCTTCGGGCAGCGGCACCAGCCAGTCACCCTTCACTTTCGCGCGGGTCGCATAGCCACCCCACCATATCTCGCCAACCCGCCAGCCGGTCAGGATCACCTTGTCGCCGGGGCGGTAGCGGGGGTCGGCCGATGCCTCCACCGTCCCCGAGAAATCGATGCCGGGAACATGGGGATATGCGCGGACGAGCCCGCCCTTGCCGGCAACGCACAGCCCGTCCTTGTAGTTCAGCGTCGAATATTCGACTGCGACGGTCACGTCGCCCTCCGGCAGCCGTTCGTCCGGCAGATCCTGAACCGAGGCTGAAATGGCGCCGTCCGCGCCCTTGTCCACCAGAAGTGCCCTGAACGTCATTCCTTCGCTCCTCAACCTCTCGTTCTCT
Organism: Mycoplana rhizolycopersici; assembly: GCF_013378445.1. GTDB lineage: Bacteria > Pseudomonadota > Alphaproteobacteria > Rhizobiales > Rhizobiaceae > Mycoplana > Mycoplana rhizolycopersici. Next base: position 124,530 of record NZ_JABXYK010000001.1, on the reverse strand, counting down.
TCCTGCCTCCACCTATAGGGCGGTAAAGGTTTGTCGCGCCACCGTTCTTTTGTATGAATGGGAGAGCGCTGGGGTGGAATGCGGATGATCGACAAGCTTGAATATTTTATCGCGCTGGCACGGGAGCGGCACTTCGCCCGGGCGGCGGAGGAGCTCGGCATCTCGCAGCCGACGCTGTCTGCGGCCGTTCGCCAGCTGGAAGACCAGCTCGGCGTCGTGCTCGTCAACCGCGGCTCGCGCTTTCAGGGGCTTACGCCGGAAGGTCAGCGCGTTCTCGAGTGGGCGCGGCGCATCGTCGGCGATGCGCGGACCATGCGCGAGGAGATGCGGGCGGCGCGTAAGGGGCTTTCCGGCCATATCCGGCTTGCCGCCATCCCGACGACGCTTGCGATGGTGCCGCGCATTACGGCGCCCTTTCAGGAGAAGCATCCCGACGTGACTTTCTCGGTGCTCTCCACGACATCGCTCAAGATCCTGAGCCTGTTGGAAAATCTCGAAATCGACGCAGGCCTGACCTATCTCGAGAACGAGCCGCTCGGCCGGGTGACCAGCGTGCCGCTGCACGTCGAGCGCTACCATCTGATCACCGCGAAGCATGGTCCGCTGGCCGATCGCGAAAGCGTGACATGGCGCGATGTCGCCAACCTTAGCCTTTGCCTATTGACTTCCGACATGCAGAACCGCCGGATCATCAACAGTCACTTCGCCGAAGCCGGCGTCACGGTGAAGCCCACGCTCGAATCGAACTCGATGATCGTGTTGTTCTCCCATGTGCGGACGGGGCGCTGGTGTAGCATCATGCCGGAAAATGTTGCCCTTTCCTTCGGATTTCATGATGAAATCAGTATAGTTTCCATCGTCGATCCGTCACCGCATCACATCGTCGGCCTGGTGGCGACCCATCGCGAACCCTTCACGCCGCTGGTATCGGCGCTGCTGCATGAGGCGCGGATTCTCTCGGAACAGGCGCAATATTGATAGAAAAAAACTATCGATCGACGGCACGACTTTATTGACCCCTTTCGGCTTCCCTGAGAAGCTTTGACGGTGTGGTATCGGTAAACGGGAGGGTTTGCCTTTGCCGAGCCGTTTCAAGGCATTGAGGATCATTCTGCCCTGCGGGCGTTTTGCTTCGGTGCCGTTCGGGAGGATTGCGAATGAACCTGCACGTTTCCGGTGACGTCGGAACGCGGACCCTGGCCATCATCGATGCGATGAAGGATCTGGAAGGACCCTTGCTGCCGATCCTGCACGAGGTCCAGGCCGAATTCGGCTATGTCCCGCAGGAAAGCCTGCCGGTCATCGCGAAGGAACTGAACCTTTCGCGCGCCGAGGTGCACGGCGTCGTCACCTTTTATCATGATTTTCGAGACCATCCGGCCGGGCGGCATGTGCTGAAGCTCTGTCGTGCCGAGGCCTGCCAGTCGATGGGGGCGGATGCGATCGCCGATCGGGTCAAGGCGCTGCTTGGCATCGACTTCCACCAGACGACGCTCGACGGCGCGGTCACGCTGGAACCCGTCTACTGTCTGGGGCTCTGTTCCTGCGCGCCGTCGGCCATGCTCGACGGCGCGGTGCATGCAAGGCTGGATGCCGCCTCGGCCGCCGAACTCGTGCAGGAGGCGCGCCGATGACCGTCAGCATCTACGTTCCCAGGGATGCGGCAGCGGTCGCGCTCGGCGCCGACCGGGTCGTGGCTGCGATCGAGAGCGAGGCGTCCGCGCGCGGTCTCGACGTTGCCATCGTGCGCAATGGCTCGCGCGGCATGCATTGGCTCGAGCCGCTCGTCGAGGTCGTCGTCGGTCACGAGCGCATCGCCTACGGCCCGGTGAAGCCCTCGGACGTGGCTTCGCTGTTCGATGCCGGATTGCTGTCGGGTGCGGATCATCCGCTCTGTCATGGCGCCGCGAAGGACATTCCCTTCCTCAAGCAGCAGACGCGGCTGACCTTTGCCCGCTGCGGCATCACCGATCCGCTTTCGCTCGATGACTACCGTCGTTACCGCGGCCTCACCGGTCTGGAAAAGGCGATCGCCATGGCGCCGGAGGCGATCGTCACGGAAGTGACCGACAGCGGCTTGCGCGGTCGCGGCGGCGCGGGCTTCCCGACCGGCATCAAGTGGAAGACGGTGCTGGAGGCCACGGGAAGCCGGAAGTATATCGTCTGCAATGCCGACGAGGGCGATTCCGGCACTTTCGCGGACCGGATGATCATGGAGGGGGATCCCTTCGTGCTGATCGAGGGCATGGCGATTGCCGGCCTCGCGACGGGCGCGACAAAGGGCTTCATCTACACCCGCTCCGAATATCCGCATGCGATCGCGACCATGAGCGAGGCGATCGAAATCGCGCGGCGCGAGGGCATTCTCGGCCCTTCGGTGCTCGGCTCGGGACGGGCTTTCGACATGGAAGTCCGCGTGGGTGCCGGGGCCTATGTCTGCGGCGAGGAAACGGCGCTGTTGAACAGCCTCGAGGGCAAGCGCGGCATCGTTCGCGCCAAGCCGCCGCTGCCGGCCCACAAGGGTCTGTTCGACTGTCCGACCGTGATCAACAACGTCATCTCGCTTGCCTCCGTGCCGGTCATCCTCGACCGCGGGGCGGCGTTCTATCGCGATTTCGGCATGGGTCGTTCGCGCGGCACGATCCCGATCCAGATCGCCGGCAACGTCAAACATGGCGGCCTGTACGAGACAGCCTTTGGCCTGTCGCTCGGCGAGATCGTCGATCATATCGGCGGCGGCACGGCAAGCGGGCGGCCGGTCAAGGCGGTCCAGGTCGGCGGGCCGCTCGGGGCCTATTTCCCGCGCGCCCTGTTCGACACGCCGTTCGACTACGAGTCTTTCGCGGCCAAGGACGGGCTGATCGGCCATGCCGGCATCGTCGTCTTCGACGACACGGTCGACATGCTGCAGCAGGCCCGGTTTGCGATGGAATTCTGCGCGATCGAGAGTTGCGGCAAATGCACGCCCTGTCGCATCGGCTCCACCCGCGGGGTGGAAGTCGCCGACCGGATCGCGCAGGGCATCGAGCCGGAGAAGAACCGCGAACTGCTGGGCGATCTCTGCAACACGATGAAGTTCGGCTCGCTCTGTGCGCTCGGCGGTTTCACGCCCTATCCGGTGCTGAGCGCCATGGCACATTTCCCGGAGGACTTTTCGCCGGCGCCAAGGGTGGAGGCTGCGGAATGACGCGATCGTCCTTCAGGAAATTGCCTCTCACCCTAGCCCTCTCCCCGCAAGCGGGGAGGTGGGGTGTGCCTGGCGCATGCTTTGCAAAGACTGGCGGCGCTACAGCTTTCGCCCTTCTCCCCGCTGATACGGGGAGAAGGTGCCGGCAGGCGGATGAGGGGCGCGTGCCCCTGAATAAGAATTTTCTCGGAGGAGCGGTCCATGTCCCTTATTCATGAAATCGACTACGGCACGCCCGCCTCCAAGTCGGAAAAGATGGTGACGCTGACGATCGACGGTCGCGAGGTCACGGTGCCCGAGGGGACTTCGATCATGCGCGCCTCGATGGACGCGGGGATCGAGATTCCGAAACTCTGCGCGACCGACATGATGGACGCCTTCGGCTCCTGCCGGCTCTGTCTCGTCGAGATCCAGGGGCGGGCGGGCATGCCGGCCTCGTGCACGACGCCGGTGGCGCCGGGTCTCGTCGTCTCGACACAGACGCCGCGGCTGAAGGACGTGCGCCGCGGCGTGATGGAACTCTACATCTCCGACCACCCGCTCGACTGCCTCACCTGTGCGGCCAATGGCGACTGCGAGCTGCAGGACATGGCGGGTGCGGTCGGACTGCGCGACGTACGCTACGGCTATGAGGGCGAGAACCACGTCCGCGCGCGCAATGACGGGGCGATCAACATCAAATGGCAGCCGAAGGACGAGTCCAACCCGTATTTCACCTTTGACTCCTCCAAATGCATCGTCTGTTCGCGCTGCGTGCGCGCCTGCGAGGAGGTGCAGGGCACGTTTGCGCTGACGATCGAGGGCCGCGGCTTCGACAGCCGCGTCTCCGCAGGCATGCACGAGGATTTCGTTTCGTCCGAATGCGTCTCCTGCGGTGCCTGCGTGCAGGCCTGCCCGACGGCGACGCTGACGGAGAAGTCGGTGATCGAGATCGGCCAGCCGGAGCATTCGGCGGTTACCACCTGCGCCTATTGTGGCGTCGGCTGCTCGTTCAAGGCCGAGATGCGCGGCGAGGAACTGGTGCGCATGGTGCCGTGGAAGGACGGTCAGGCCAATCGCGGCCATTCCTGCGTCAAGGGCCGCTTCGCCTATGGTTACTCGACGCATCGCGACCGGATCCTCAACCCGATGATCCGCGAGAAGATCTCCGATCCGTGGCGAGAGGTCAGCTGGGAAGAGGCGTTTGCCCATGTGGCAAGCGAGTTCCGCCGCATCCAATACCAGTACGGCCGCGATTCGATCGGCGGCATCACGTCCTCGCGCTGCACCAACGAGGAGACCTACCTCGTCCAGAAGATCGTCCGCGCCGGCTTCGGCAACAACAACGTCGATACCTGCGCCCGCGTCTGCCATTCGCCGACCGGCTACGGCCTTGGCCAGACCTTCGGCACCTCGGCGGGCACGCAGAATTTCGATTCGGTCGAGGAGACCGACGTCGTCATCGTCATCGGGGCCAACCCGACCGACGGCCATCCGGTGTTCGCCTCACGGCTGAAGAAGCGGCTGCGGCAAGGCGCCAAGCTGATCGTCATCGATCCGCGCCGGATCGATCTCGTCAAGGGACCGCATGTCGAGGCGAGCTACCATCTGCCGCTACGACCCGGCACGAACGTCGCCGTCGTCACCGCCCTTGCTCATGTGATCGTCAGCGAGGGGCTCTTTGACGAGACGTTTATCCGCGAGCGCTGTGACTGGTCGGAGTTCGAGGACTGGGCTTCCTTCGTCTCTGAGGAACGGCACAGCCCGGAGGCGGTCGAAGGACTGACCGGCGTTCCTGCCGAGCTCATCCGTGGTGCGGCACGGCTGTTTGCCACGGGCGGAAACGGCTCGATCTACTACGGCCTCGGTGTCACCGAGCACAGCCAGGGTTCGACGACGGTTATGGCGATCGCCAACCTTGCGATGGCGACCGGCAATATCGGCCGGCCGGGCGTCGGCGTGAACCCGTTGCGCGGGCAGAACAACGTGCAGGGCTCCTGCGACATGGGCTCATTCCCGCATGAGCTTCCCGGCTATCGCCACATCTCCGACGACGCGACGCGCGAGACCTTCGAAAAGCTCTGGGGCGTGTCGCTCTCCAACGAACCGGGCCTTCGCATACCCAACATGCTGGATGCCGCCGTCGAAGGCTCGTTCAAGGGCATCTACATCCAGGGCGAGGACATCCTGCAGTCCGACCCGGACACGAAGCACGTGTCGGCGGGTCTCGCCGCGATGGAGTGCGTGGTCGTCCAGGACCTGTTCCTGAACGAGACGGCGAACTACGCCCATGTCTTTTTGCCGGGCTCCACCTTCCTGGAGAAGGACGGGACGTTCACCAATGCCGAGCGCCGGATCAACCGCGTCCGCCGGGTGATGACGCCGCGCAACGGCCTGGCCGACTGGGAAGTGACGCAGAAGCTGGCACAGGCGATGGGCCTTGCGTGGAATTACCGCCACCCGTCCGAGATCATGGATGAAATTGCCGCGACCACGCCGAGCTTCGCGCTGGTCTCCTACGACTACCTGGAGAAGATGGGCTCGGTGCAGTGGCCCTGCAACGAGAAGCACCCGCAAGGATCGCCAATCATGCACGTCGACGGCTTCGTGCGCGGCAAGGGCAAGTTCATCCGCACCGAATATGTCGCCACCGACGAGAAGACCGGGCCGCGCTTCCCGCTGCTTCTGACGACCGGCCGCATCCTCAGCCAGTACAATGTCGGCGCGCAGACGCGGCGGACCGACAACGTCGTCTGGCATGAGGAGGACCGGCTGGAGATCCATCCGCACGACGCCGAGAACCGCGGCATCCGCGATGGTGACTGGGTGCGCCTCGCAAGCCGTTCGGGCGAGACGACGCTGCATGCGCTGATCACCGATCGCGTGTCGCCGGGTGTCGTCTACACCACCTTCCACCACCCGGATACGCAGGCGAACGTGATCACGACGGACTTTTCCGACTGGGCCACCAACTGTCCGGAGTATAAGGTCACGGCGGTCCAGGTTTCGCCTTCCAACGGTCCGTCGGACTGGCAGGTCGAGTATGACGAACAGGCCCGCCGTTCGCGCCGCATCGCCGGCAAGCTGGAGGCGGCGGAATAGAGAGCAACAGGCCCGCATGACTGTCTTCAACACCACCGCCAAGGTGCCCGAACTCGCCCGCCGTGCCGGCCGCCTCGCCGCCGGCGAGCGGATCGTGCCGGAAGAGATGCCGGTCGCCTTCACCTATCACGGCTCCACCCACGCCGTGATGATGGCGACGCCGGCCGACCTCGAGGATTTCGCCGTCGGCTTCAGCCTGACGGAAGGCATCGTCGCGGATGCGGCCGAGATCGAACTCGTCGAGATCGTCGGCGAGGAGAGGGGCATCGACCTGCAGATCCGGCTGGCTGATGCACAGAGCGAAGCGCTTGTGTCGCGTCGCCGTCACATGGCAGGTCCTGTCGGTTGCGGCCTCTGTGGCATCGAATCGATCGAGCAGGCCGTTCGGGTGACACCTTCGGTTCGCGCCTCCACGCTGACGATGACGCAGGACCAGGTCGTCGAGGCCGTCCGGCTCCTGAACGGGCAGCAGCCGCTGCACATGGAGACGCGGGCCGTGCATGGCGCGGGCTTCTTCGTTCCCGGGAAGGGCCTGATCGCCGTTCGTGAGGACGTGGGCCGCCACAACGCCTTGGACAAGCTGACCGGGGCCGCTGCCCGGGCCGGCTATCGCGGCGCGTCCGGCGCCGTCGTCGTCACAAGCCGCGTCTCGGTCGAGATGGTGCAGAAGACGGCGGTGGTCGGCAGCCCCTTCATTGTCGCCATATCCGCGCCGACCGTCCTTGCCATACGCACGGCAGAGGAGGCGGGTATGACCCTGATCGCGCTCGTGCGCGGTGACGAGTTCGAGATTTTCACGGGCGCCGAGCGCGTCGTTTCCTCCTCCGGGGAAACCGCGCGCCGGGCAGGAAACGGGTAGGAAGCACATTTATGTCCAACGACGCCAAGCTGGTCCGCATGGCCAACCAGATCGCGACCTTCTTCCATTCTCAGCCGGCGGCGGAAGGGCCGCAGGGGGTCGCCACGCATATCAACAAGTTTTGGGAACCGCGCATGCGGCGGCAGCTTTTCGACATCGTCGATCATCGCAGCGGCGAGGGGCTCGACCCCATGGTTCTGGCGGCCGCGCCGCTGATCAAGCGCCCCGCACCCAGCGGATCGACCGATCATCCGCCTGCAGCATAGTCGAGATATCGGCTTCAGGCCGCGGGCCACGCGGATCGACTGCTCTTACGCGCCGACGAACCTGGGAACGAGGAAGCCGGTCCGGCGGCGATAGGCGTCGTACTCTGCCGCCAGCGGCGTGGACGCGAACTTCTTCTCCTCGCCCTTCGCCGCGATCACGTAGATCACCACGAAAGCAACGACCGGAATAGCCGCCCAGGCTGTCCAGGTGGCAACGCCCCATCCGGCCCAGAAGATGATGTAGGAGGTGTAGAATGGGTGGCGCACGTAGCGATAGGGACCCGTCGTCACCAGGCTGTCCGGATGATCGGGGTCGAAGGCGTAGCGAAGACGCGCCTTCTTGGATGCGGCGATCGCCCACCAGAAGATCGCGGTGGCGAGGGTTTCGAGGGCGAGGCCGAGCAGTTGCGCAGACACCGGCTGGGTGATGCTCCAGACTAGGTAGAGGAAGTAGAAGGTGGTCAGCGCGACGGCCAAGGAGACGACCTTGAAGCCATCGGGCACGCGCGGCGATGAAAAGTGTCCGCGCAGCGACCAGCTGTAAAAGCCGACGACCACGAGGCTCATGCAGGTGATGACGATATCGAGCGCTGTTTCCATCTCATTACCGGGCAAGCCGGTTCCCCTCTCGCCCGTCCCTGTGCCGGCGGTATCCGGGCGTACGCAACGGCTTCACTTTGGCCCGGAGCACATCGGGCGTTGGATTCCGCGCGGGCGACGCATGCGTTTTGCGCGATCCCCGTTCAGTCCCATATGAACCATAGCGGGCGTTAGCAGCCGCTGCAATGCGGGTTCTCCGCCTTTCCGCATCTTGTGATTGCGGGACGGCCGATGATGGCGTGCGTCTGATACAGCGCGCAGATTGAGGGATTGTTTACCATCCCTGGCGTAGCCTCCTGCGGTGATTCTGTGCAGGCGTGCACATATCCTGCTTGGAAGTTGACCGTGATGCCCGACAGCCAGATGATCGTGACCAATCACGGGGCCGTGCGCTACACGGACACCGGCGGCTCGGGCTTTCCCGTGCTTCTGATCCATGGCTCCAGCTTTTCACGGCGCGTCTTCGAACGCCAGTTCGACAGCGAACTGGTGCGGCGGTGGCGTCTGATCGCGCTCGACCTGCCGGGGCACGGCGGCTCGGACAACGCCGCGCAGCCAGGCTCGACATACACGGTGACAGGCTTTGCAGATTGCCTGGAGGCGTTCGCAGAGCAGCTGAACCTGAAGAGGCTCGCGGTTTTCGGCTGGTCGCTCGGCGGGCACGTGGCAATCGAATGGATGAGCCGGAGCACGAGGATCCGCGGGCTGATGCTCAGCGGCGCTCCGCCGATGTCCCGCGGCATCATCGGCATGTTGCGCGCCTTCCATCCCTCCTTCGACCTGCTGCTGACGACGAAGCAGACCTTCACCGAACGCGACGCTGTGCGGTTCTCGGCCTTGTGTTTCGGTGCGACGGAACCAGCTCCATTTACGGACCTGATCCTGAGAACGGATGGTCTCGTCCGGTCGACGTTTGCGCAAAGCTTGGCGCGCGGCGATGGTGCCGACCAGCGCCGGACCATCGAGGCATCGGACGTTCCGGTCGCTTTCGTCGACGGGGCCGACGACCCGTTCGTGCGCCTTGGCTACCTGTCAGGTCTCCACGTTCCCGAGCCCTTCGGTGACGGTCCCACCGTCCTTGCCGGCGTCGGGCATGCACCGTTCTGGACCCGGCCGGACGCTTTCAACCGTCTGCTTGACCAGTTCCTCGAGACCGTTGCCGCCGGAGCGGCGTCGGCCTGGCAGGCCCATGTGCGCCGGGTGACGGCGCGGGCACGAGCCTGAGCCAACTGCGGCAGGCGATTGCGTGCCTGACGGAGGGAGCTTCTCTCTCCCTCGTCTCTGTCTAGCCACCCTTACACGCAACGACGGCCGCCCGAATGCGACCGTCCCGCGGAGTTCGAATAGAGAGTGGGATTAGAAGTCTTCCCAGCGCTCTGGGGCGGAACCGCCGGCGTGAACCATTCGAAGCGGGCTCTGCGCCTTTGGCGGCTGACGCTGAGCGACGACGGGACCTGAATCCGACGTCGCGATCGTCTGTTTCTCGTCCATGCGAAACTGTCGCAACAGTTCGTGCAGCGCATCGGCCTCGCGGGCCATGGTGTGGCTCGCCGCAGTGCTCTCCTCCACCATTGCCGCGTTCTGCTGCGTCGCCTGGTCCATCGCGTTTACTGCCTGGTTGATTTCGCGCAGACCGGTCGACTGCTCGCGGGCTGCCTGAACGATCGCGGTGACGTTCCCGTTGACTTCCTGCACCTGGACGAGGATGTCCCGCAGCGCTTTGCCGGTCTGGTCGACGAGCGTCACGCCGTTCTTCACATGACCGTTCGAGGCGGTAATCAAGGCCTTGATATCCTTTGCCGCACTTGCCGAGCGCTGCGCCAGTTCCCGCACCTCCTGAGCCACGACGGCGAAACCCTTGCCGGCCTCGCCGGCGCGGGCAGCCTCGACGCCGGCATTCAGTGCCAGCAGATTGGTCTGGAAGGCGATGTCGTCGATGACGCCGATGATGTTGGAGATCTCGCGTGAGGATTGCTCGATCTGCCCCATCGCTGCGATCGCGCTGGCGACGACGTCGCCGGAGTGCTCGGCGCCGGCCTTGGTCTGAGCAACCAGCGTGCCGGCTTCTTCGGCACGGCGGCTGGAATCGGCGACCGTCGTCGTGATCTGGTCGAGGGCGGCGGCGGTTTCCTCTACGGATGCGGCCTGCTGCTCGGTGCGCCGTGAGAGCTGGTCGGCTGCATCGCGGATCTGCTGGGCGCCTGCTGCGATCACGCTGGCATTTTCGCCGACGGCGTGCATCGCACCGTTGAGTTTTGCGACGGCCTCGTTGAAGTCCTTTCGGACGCGCTCCATGGAGGGGACGAAGGCGGTGGCGATGTTCTGGGTAAGATCGCCAGCAGAAAGCGCCTTCAGACCGCCGCCCAACGCGGTGATCGCCGACATGCGCTCGGTCACGTCTGTGGCGAACTTGACCACCTTGTAGACTTTGCCGTTGAGGTCGCGGATCGGGTTGTAGGCCGCCTGTATCCAGATCTCCTTGCCGCCCTTGCCATAGCGGACGAATTCGTTTGAGTTGAAGCGGCCCTCCGCCAGGCTTTTCCAGAAATCGGCGTACTCGCCCGATCGCGCGTAGTCCGGATCGCAGAACATGCTGTGGTGCCTGCCCTGGATTTCGGAAAGCTGATATCCGAGCGTCGCGCAGAAATTCTCGTTCGCGGTCAGGATTTCCCCCGTGGGCGTGAATTCGATCACCGCTTGCGACTGCGAAATTGCGTCCAGCTTGCTGGCATCCTCCCGCGCGCGCCTCTTTGCTTCGGTGATATCGGTGGCGAACTTTACAACCTTGTACGGCTTGCCGTTCTTGAAAACGGGGTTGTATGAGGCCTGGATCCAGATTTCGCGACCGCCCTTACCCAGACGCTTGTAGGCGCCGGCGTCGTAGTCGCCACGGCCGAGACGGACCCAGAATTCGCGATACTGCGGTGTCTCGGCATAGTCCGGTTCGCAGAAGATGCGGTGATGCTGGCCGACGATCTCCTTGAGTTCGTAGCCAAGCGCGCGACAGAAAATTTCGTTTGCTGTGAGAATGCGACCGGTCAGGTCGAACTGGATGACCGCCTGCGACTTCGAGATGGCTTCCAGTATACGGTCAGAATCTGCTGATGTACCGAATGAAAGCATGTTGTCCCTCATGGAGATTGAGCAGCGCATTCAAATGCGAGAGGCGCGGACTTCCACGTCCGCGACGGCGCTAAGCGGCCTCCGCCGCGCATTCGCTGCGATGGTGCTGCGACCTTGTTATTCAGCCGGCCAGGCCGTGGCGGCGGCCGGGACGCATCGCGTATAAGGCGTGTGAGATCTCTGGGATTGCGGCCTCATGCCGAAAAGGCGCTCTCAAGGGGCGCTCATCATCATATATAGAAACATATATAAAAATAAATGAAGACAGAGGGGCGACAAATTGCGCTCCGTCAATATTCCTTCACGCGCCCGCGGCTGCTTGACAGTGGTACGAGCCAAAGCAGATGGCGCCGGGAAGGGCCGGAAACGAAAAATGGCCGGTCAATAGCCGGCCATCTCAATGCGTGTACTTTTGCTGAACAGCGAGACTTCAAGCGGCGAGTTCGTCGATCTCCCGTTCCTTGAACATGCGTGAAAGGTTGAGGAAGCAGATCATGCCGTTCTCATGGGCGATGATGCCTTCCGCATAGACCTTGTCGAACGATGTCGTGACTTCCGGGACCGGCTGGATCTGATCGGCGCCAATGGTGAGGATGTCGGAAACGCGATCGACGACAAGGCCGACGACCATATTGTGGACCTCTGCGACGACGATGGCGCTGCGTTCGTTTGCCACCGTTGTTTTCATGCCGAGCTTGTGCGCCAGATCGATGATCGGGATCACGGTGCCGCGCAGGTTCATCACGCCGATTACTTCAGGCGGCGAATGCGGAATCGGCGTCGACGGCGCCCAGCCGCGGATTTCCCGGATCGTCGTCGTCTTGACGCAGAATTCCTGATCATGCAGGCGGAAGGCAATGATCTCGAGGGTGTCGCCGGCGAAGCCGGTGGTCTTGATAGTCGTCATCAGGTGTCGCCCCAGTTCGTCATGCAATTGAAAACTCTGGGCGAAGGATAGCAGCGACCGGGTTAAGGATTTGCTCAAACCGCGGGGCACTGAAGTGTAAGCCTTGCGTCTGCGTCAGACCCGCAGGACGGCCTCGAACTGCTCCAGCGCCCAGTCGACCTGGTCGGCGGTGATGACGAGTGGCGGAGCAATGCGGATCGTGTCGCCGTGCGTATCCTTTGCCAGGATGCCGCGCTCCTTCAGTGCCTCGCAGTACTTGCGTGCGCCGCCGGCTGCCGGGTCGAGTTCGACGGCCAACATCAGGCCGCGACCGCGCACTTCCCTGACGATGTTGGAGCGGATTTCGCCAAGGCCCTTCTTGAAGCGCTCGCCCATGCGGGCGGAGTTGCCGATCATGTCCTCCTCGGTCAGGACGCGTAGCGAAGCGCGGGCAATGGCGCATGCCAGCGGGTTCCCGCCGAACGTCGATCCGTGCTGGCCCGGCTTGAGGACACCGAGTACTTCGCTGTTGGAGAGGACTGCCGAGACCGGATAGAAGCCGCCGGAAAGCGCCTTGCCCACGAGCGTCACGTCCGCCTCGATCTGCTCATGCTCTTCGGCGAGCAGCTTTCCGGTACGGCCGAGCCCGGTCTGGATCTCGTCGAGGATGAGGGTGATGCCGTGGCGGGTGCACAGCTCGCGCACCTCGGTGAAATAGCCGGCGGGCGGAATGAGAACGCCGGCCTCGCCCTGGATCGGCTCGATCAGGAAAGCCACGGTGTTTTCATTGATTGCCGCGCGGAAGGCTTCGATGTCGCCGAACGGCACATGTCTGAAACCGGGGGCGAACGGGCCGAAGCCCTCGCGCGCATCGGGATCGGTGGAGAAGCCGACGATGCCCATCGTGCGGCCGTGGAAGTTGTTGTTGCAGACGATGATCTCGGCCTTGTCGCGCTCGACCCCCTTGACCTCGTAACCCCATTTGCGCACGGCCTTGATCGCCGTCTCGACCGCCTCGGCGCCGGAGTTCATCGGCAGCACCTTGTGCGAGCCGGTGAGGGCGGCGATCTCTTCGTAGAAGTGGGCGAGCTGGTCGTTGCGGAAAGCGCGCGAGGTCAGCGTCAGCTTCTGGGCCTGCTCCGTCATCGCGGCGAGGATCTTGGGGTGGCAATGACCCTGGTTGACGGCGGAGTAGGCGGAGAGGCAGTCGAGATAGCGGTTGCCGTCGACATCCCAGACATGGACGCCCTCGCCGCGCGACAGGACCACGTCGAGCGGTTTGTAGTTATGGGCGCCGAGGCGGTGTTCGGTCTCGATGAGGCGTTCGGTGGTCGAGGTCATCGTTTTCTCCGGATGTGTCAGGCTCGCGTATCAGGCCCGCGTGCCAGGCTGCATTTCAGGCGCTGCGGGTCGGCCGGTCAAGGATGCGGCGGCCAAACAGGCTCGCCGTCAGTTCCACCAGGATGCGGGCGCTCTTGCCGCGATCGTCGAGGAACGGATTGAGTTCGACGAGGTCGAGCGATGAGACAAGGCCACTGTCGCAGAGCATTTCCATGATCAGGTGTGCTTCCCGGAAGGTCGCGCCGCCGGGTACGGTCGTGCCTACGCCGGGCGCAATTTCGGGGTCGAGGAAATCGACGTCGAAGCTGACATGCAGCAGGCCGTCGGCATGGCTGACGGTATCGAGGATCTCGTGAATGATGCGTGCCATGCCGGTCTCGTCGACGGCGCGCATATCGTAGACGTTGACCCCATGCTCGGCGATCTCCACGCGTTCCCGCTCGTCTACCGAGCGGATGCCAACCTGGAAGACCTTCCTGGGATCCACCAGCGGGCGATCCTTGTTAAGGATCGGGGCAAACTCGGCCTGGCCGCAGAAGAACGCGACCGGCATGCCGTGCATGTTTCCGGACGGAGAGGTGTCGGGCGAATTGAAATCCGCATGCGCATCGAGCCAGAGCACGAACAGCGGCCGGCCGACCTCGGCGGCGTAGCGCGCCATGCCGGAAACGCTGCCCATGGCAAGCGCATGGTCGCCGCCGAGCGTGATCGGCAGGCGGCCTGCGCGCGCGGCTTCGTGTACGGCGCTGTCTAGCGCCCGGGTGAAGGCGGCAACGGCCTGCAGGTTGTTGGCGCGGGGATGATTGGCGAGGTCGCGGGCCGGCGCTGGCCGGAGGTCACCCTCATCCACGACCATGTAGCCGAGGTCGGCCAAGATGGTATCGATGCCGGCGATCCGCAGCGCGGTCGGCCCCATGGCGGCGCCGCGACGTCCGGATCCTTCCTCGATCGGTGCGCCGATCAGCGAGATGGTCTTCCTGCCTGCCTTCATTCTTGTCGGTTTCCCCGCAGAGCGTATTTTCAGGGCGGCTTGCGCCGGTGTTCGTGTGATTATCGTCGGTCTGCCTGTTGGCAAAAAGATGAAATACTGGCAATTAGCTTCATCAATTGCGCAAAATGATAAATTGGATTTTGCAAAATGATAACTCTGGACGATCTCGATCACGCGCTTATCGGCGCGCTTCGCCACAATGCGCGTATGCCCGTATCGTCGCTGGCGGCAATGACCGGGGCGGCGCGCGCTACCGTTTCGGCGCGCATCGATCGGCTTGTGCAAACGGGGACGATCGCTGCTTTCACGATCCGGACCGGCGCCGAACTCAGCGGCAGTGGCGTGCGCGCCATTGTCATGATCGAGGTTCTGGGCAGGATGGCCGACCGCGTGGCCCTGCAACTGCGAGGGTTGCCTCAGGTGCGCGCGCTTCACTCCACCAATGGCAGGTGGGATTTCATCGCCGAGCTGGAGGACAAGGATCTCGCCACCTTCGACGAGACGCTCCGCCGCATCCGTCTGATCGATGGAATCAACTCGACCGAGACGAACATCTTGCTGAAGACCACGAAGAACGTGCTTGCCTGAAGGCGGTGCGCTTCGGGAACGCGAACGCTCGCGGCCTCAGTATTCCTTTTCGTAGAAGATGCCCGCAGCGCCGGCGCCATTGCTGCCGGCTTCGCCACGCAGCTTGACGCCGCGCCCGATGTCCAGGTTGATCGCCGCCTTGCCGCCGCCGGTCTCCGGGTCTTGCTTCAGTTCGAGGTAGGTGCGGTCGTTCAAGTACTTGCCTGCCGACACGGCCGCACGCCCCTGCGAATCGGTGGTGATGTCGAGATCGTCGATGCCGAGCTTGCTGCGCAGGCTGTTCAGCAGCGAGCCACCGCCGCCGCCCGCCAGATCGGCCACTGCGGATGCGAGCTGGGCGATCTGGAACGCAGACAGGTTGTTCATCGAGCGGCCGAAGATCAGGCGCGCCAGGATTTCGTCCTGGGGCAGGGACGGGGAGGAGGTGAAGCTGACCGCAGGGTTGTTGGCGGGGCCCGCGATCGTGATGTTGATCGTGGTCGCATTGGCGCTCGTCGTCGCCACGAAATTGATCGTCGGTATCAGATCGCCGGTGAAGCCGATGCGGCCGCTCGTGAAGTCGAGCCGTTTGGCAAGGATTTCAACGCGGCCGCGACGAAGGTCAAAACCACCGGATATCACAGGGTTCATCGACGTGCCGCGCAGGGTAAGTTCGCCACCCAGCTCGGCGTTGATCCCGCGGCCGCGCACGAAGATGCGGCTGGGCGCCTGGATCTGCAGATCGAGGCCGATGCCGCGGGCATTGCCGCTCGTGCCGGTACTCTCGTCGGCCTGCAGGATGGCGGCCATTTCCTTCACGTCGGCCGGGGCATTCCTGTGCTTGATGTCGATTTCGGCGAGCGACCCCGGCAATTTCTGCGGAATGGTGATGTTGGCGTTGCGAATGTCGATCCGGCCGCCGAGCACGGGACCCGCAAGAAGGGGGCCTCTTACGGTCAGGTTGCCGCCGACTTTGGCATTCACCAGCCGGCCGTCGACATAGGTGACTTCATTCAGGCGGATCGAGATGTCGGCGGGGAAATTAGATCCTGGGACGATGCCGATGGTTCCGGTCGCCGTAACCTCCCCACCCGTGGCCACGCGGCCGCTGAACTGCTGGATCACCGCCTGGCGGCCGTCCAGCGAAATGCGTGCCGTCAGGTTTTCCAGTGCGACGTTGCGCCGGACATCGACGAGACGGCTGCCGGAGGTCGCGATGGTTCCGGTGATCGCGGGGCTGCGTGCGGCCCCCCTGACGGCCACGTTCACCGCGGCGTTGCCGGTCAGCACGAAGCCCTGTGCTCCGAGCTGTGCCTGGACAAGGGCAAACGGCAGGGTGCCGGAGAAGGTCAGATTAAGCGGCATGTTTCCGGCCACACCGGCGGTGCCGCCGCCGCTGAACGCTAGTCCGCTCGGTCCCGAAAGCCGCGTCTGCACGCGGAGCGAATTGTTGGCGAACTGCCCGTCCGCCGCGATCGTCAGCGCGCCGACGCCGGCTGCCCGGGTCTGGCTCGTGGCGGCGTTGTTCCAGGTCAGTGCGTAGGTTACCTGGGGTGCTGCAGCCTTGCCCTTGACATTGACCGTGCCGCCGATCGTGCCCTCGGCGCCAAGTCCGGCGGAGAACACCTTTGCAAGGCTCGCCGGTACGGCGTTGATGCGGATCGCGAGGCCGAGATTGTCGCCGGCGGTGCCGCTGACGGCGATGTTGCCGGTGCCGGTCTGGATGGTGAATTCGTTCAATGCGACGGCGCCGTCGCGCAGCGTCAGCGCTGCCGGCCGCGCAAGGCGGATGGCAATGCCGCGCGGCGTCGCCTGAAGCGCGTCGAGACCGATCTTCATCCCGCCCTGCTGCTGTTCGACCGAACCCTTGACCGTGAGCGGGGCGCCGTCGAAGCGCCCGCCGACAGTGAACAGGGTGCGCGCGCCCTGCTGGTTGAAGTTCAAGGCCAGCGCATCGAGCCGGTTCGCCCCGGAGGCGAAGGCCTCCGCGCGAACGCTGCCAGTGATGGCGAGCGAACGAAGATCGGCGGTCTTCAGGTCGATATGCGGCCGGACGATGCGCAACTGGTCGCGGGTGATGCCGGAGCCGGATGCCTGGAGGGTGATTGCGGTCTTGCCGTCGACCGTGTTGATCGCGGCCTGGCCAGCAAGGTCGCCCTTTGCCTGCTGGCCGGCCAAAGCTGCGAGAAGCGCGATGTCGGGGAGGTTGAATTTGACGTTGCCCTCAGGAAGGAAGCCTTCGTCGAGGGTGAGGGCCCCTGTCAGGACGTTTTCTCCGACGCGCGCGTCGATGGCCGGGATGGAGATCCGTCCATCCTGCGAGGCGATGGTGGACTTCACGTTGATCGCCTGGCCGCCGATTGCGCCGGTTGCGGACAGGTTGCCGGAGGGTGCGTTGCGGTCTGCCGTGCCGTCGACCGCGACGACCAGGTCGCTCAGCGTGCGGCCGGCGAGTTCGGCGCCGCTGGAATTCAGCTCTGCCTTGACCCCAAGCGCATTAAGCGGACCGGAAGCGGACGCCGTGAAGGTTGCACGGCCCCTGGCGTCCGCCAGAAGCTTGCCAAGTTCGGGCAAGGTGCCCGAAACGGTGGCCTCCAGGTTCTCGCCCGCAAGCCGGGCCGTTCCTTCCGCGTTGATCGTGCCGGAGGCGACGTCGAAGGATTGCAGGCTGACCGTACCGTCGGCGCCGCGGACGACATCGGCCGTCAGCCGCAAGGGCGTGTCGAAGCGCGGGGAAAGGGTGGCGGGCAGCGCTGTCGCTGCAACCGTGGCCTCGATCCTGGCGCCCGCGGAGCCATCGTCGGCCACAAAGTGGCCCTCGGCGCGGCCGTTCAATCCGGTGCCGCTGATGGCGACGTCGCTGAAATCGATGCGCTGCGGTGTGACCGCGAGGGCGGCGGTGACATTCAGCGGCGCCTGAAGCAGACGATTGGCGTCGTCATTGCGGACGTCTATCGCGCCGGCGGACAGGGCCACGCCGAGATTGCCGCGCCGGGCGATGATGTCGAAAGCATCGCTGCGAATGGTGACGTCGGCCCCCGAGAGCGACGCTTGCGGGGTTTCTATGGCGCTGACCTTGGCCGCGAGCGAAAGGGCGGCGGCCGAAAGCTCGCCCGAAAGCGTCAGCTGGGCGTTGTCGATCCGGGCGACGGCGGTGCCGTCTCCCATCGGCAGGCGATATTCGGCCGGACCGCCGTCCGGTCCCGTCAGGTTCACGGCCAGGCTGCTGTTGCCGGACGGATTGGCGGAGCCGGATAGGGAAATCACCCCCTGGCCGGCGCCGATCGACAGACTTTCGAAGGTTATGTTGCCCTCGAGCATCGAGATCGAGGCGGGTTCCAGAAGCTTCAGAGGGAAACCGGCAACGACGGCGTCGAGTGCTTTCAGTGCGATCACGGTCGTCGCATCATGGCGTGCGACATTGCCGTCGATCGCCAGCGGCGCCCCTTCATAGCGTCCTGCCACGTCGAAGCCGGTGAGGGCGCCGGAATGGCTGAAGTTGACGATCGGCGCCTCCAGATCGTTTTCGCCGACGCGCGCGACGTCGGCGCGAAGCGTTCCGGTGACGGCACCCGTCGAGAGGTCTTCGATTTCGGCCTGCAGGACGGGCTTGAGGATCGCGGCCGTGTCGCGACGGATCTCGGTTCCCTCCGCCGCTACCGTCAGCGAGCCCTTGCCGCCATTGTTGGTAAAGGTCAGCGCGCCGGTGAGGTCGCCGGTCGCCTCCTGCCCCGCGAGCGTCGCAAGCGTCGCCAGTTCGGGAAACTCGAAGCGGATGGTGCCGTCCGGCATGAAGTTGTCGCCAAGCGTCAGCGATCCCTCAAGCTTGTTGTTGCCGACGACGCCTTCGATGGTGGGGATGGAGATGCCGCCTTCGCCGGACAGGACGCTGGAGCGCAGGTCGATCGCCTGGCCGTTCATCGAAGCCGTCAGCGCGAAATCGCCCGCCGGCTGTGCGGCGGATGCCCGTCCGGTAAGATCGATCGAGAGATTGTCCAGCGTGCGGCCCGACAGGGCCAGTTGTTCCGACGTCACCTTTGCCTGGACATTCGGCGCATCGGCGGGGCCGCTTGCGGTGGCATCGAAGGCGACAGCGCCGCTGCTGCCAGCGACAAAAACGCCTGCGTCGATGAGCCTGCCGGCGAGCTTCGCGTCCAGCGTGCCGCCGGAAAGCTCGACGCTGCCCGAGGCCTCGGCCACGTTCGATTTCAACTGGAGTTCCGTCAGCGAGATCGCGCCGGCGGGGCCGATGGCCGCCTGGCCGTCCAGGGCGATGGTGCCCTCGACCTTTGCGGCCATCGCGTCGGGCAGCACCGAGGGCACGGCGAACAGGCGGAAGGCTGCCGTACCGGTGCCGGCTCCCAGGTGATAGCCGCCGGTGATCTGGCCGCCGAGGCTGCTGCTTTCGATCTCTACGGGGTCGAAGGCGATCTGCTGCGGCGAGACGGCAAGTGCCGCGGTCACCTTGAGCGGCGTGCCGACAAGACGGTCGATATTGGGATCGTGCATCGACGAGCCTTCCGCCGTCAGCGTGACCGTCGCATGGCCCGAGCGCGTCGCAACGTTGAAGTCGGCGCTGGTGGCCGTCAGCAGAATGCTGTCGAGCCGGCCCTGTGGCAGGCTTGCTTCGGCGAGGTTGACGTTGATGCTGATTTTCGTGGCTTGCGCCGGTCCGGACGCGACGGCCTGCACGCCATGGAGGGTCGCCGCGAACTCACCGTTTGCGAGCGGCCAGCGGATCGGGATCGGCGTGGTGCCGTCCTTGCCCTTCAGCAGGATGCTGAGATTGTTCTCACCGGTCGCCTGAAGCGCGCCGGAGGCGGTGAGCGCGATCGCATCTGAGGTGACGTGTCCACGCTCGACGCGCAACAGGTCCTTGCCATTGGTGTCGACCGCCACGTCGATCTCGGTGGTGCCGGCAAAGAGCGGGCGCAGATGTGGCGGCAGGAGATCTTCGAACGTGCCGCCGCCGTTCAGCGCCACTGTATGCAGGCCGGCGGTGGACAGGTCGTGCCTGGCGTCGAGCTCAAGGACGCGGGTGCCCGCGAGCGCCGCCGTCAGCTTGCCGGTCCATTGCGAGAGCGGACCGTCGCCGGTGAGGTTGATGGTGACGGCGGGTTCGCCTGGAATGTGAAGCGCCCGCGCGAGCATGCCGCCGGCCGGCTCCGATATGGCAGCGTTCAGGCGGAGCTCGTTCTGATTGGGGTTGAAGAGGATGTCGGCTATGGCCGAGGCGCCGCTCCTGTCCTTCTCCGTCAATGCCAGGTTGAGCGCGACGCTGCTGCGATCGACGCCGCCGCTACCCGTCAGTCGCAGCCGCTGCTCCTGGCCTGCCACCGCCTCGGCGATGAGGATGTTCGGGATGTCTAGGCTGTCGACCTGGACTGTGACCGGCAGCGAGAAGGGCTCGCTGGACGGCGGCGATGTCGTTTCGGGACCGGGTACCGGCCTGCGGTTCACCGTCAGCGATTCTGCCGCCACGCGGGTGGCGTTGAACTGAAACAGTGCCAGGTCCAGGGGAGACCAATCGACCGCCACGTCCCTGATCTCGGCAAAGACGCCCTCGCTGTCGCTCAAGGTGACGGCGCCCGCACGCAGGCGACCGGTAAGCAGGCCGGAGGGGTCGGATATGGCGATCCGGGTGCCGGAACCCGAGGTTGCATCCTCGATCAGCGAGGCGGCAAGCCGCGCCCCGGCATCGGTGAATCCGACAAAACCGATCGCGCCGAGAAGAACGACAACGAGCAGGGCTACGACGTAGCCCAGATAGCGAAGCGATTGCTGCAGGATTTCGACGAACCGGGTCATGATTCAAGTCCTAAAGCAAAATACGGCACAGGGGAATCCATCGCTGTCGGCGGGCGAGCCGCCCCTCGCGTTCAGAAGGCCTGCCCTATGCCGGCGTAGATGCCGAAGGAATCCCCGGCATCGTAACGGTGCAGCGGTACCGCCACGTCGAGGCGGATCGGGCCGAATGGCGTGGCGTATCTCAGGCCCACGCCGGCGCCGGCGCGGATGTCGCTGAAATCGGGGAGCGCGTCACGCGAGACGGTGCCGACGTCGAGGAAGGGCACGATACCGATCGTCTCGGTAATGTTGACGCGGACTTCGGCGGAGGCGAGGACGTAGGATCGGCCGCCCACCAGTTCCCCGTCGCTGTTGCGCGGCGAGATGTCCTGAAACCCGTAGCCGCGAACCGATCCGCCACCGCCGAGATAGAATCGGCGCGGAGCCGGGATATCGGCAAGCGTCGGCGCGCCGACGATCGTGCCGACGCCGAGCCTGCCGGCTAGCACGACGCGTTCCTCGGCGCCGAGCGCGCGATAGGCCGATCCCGATGCCTCGAAGCTGGAGAAGAACGTGCTGCGCTCGAACTCGTAGGTCGGCTTGGCGTTGATCATGGCGCGGTAGCCGGTTGTCGGGTTGAGCTTGTTGTCGCGGGTGTCGCGGACATACTCCAACGGGATCGCCGCCGTCAGGTAGAAGTTGTCGCCGAAGGCGTCGTCCACCTGCATCGCCGCCACCTCGCCGCCTCCCGATACGGTATCGAAGTCGCTGAGCTCGAACGTCGCTCCCGCGGCGGCCGTGGCCGTGGTCGCGTAGAAGGCGTCCGTGTCGTTGATCGCTGCCTTCAGGCTCGCAGTGAAGGTGGAGGCAGGCCCGAAGGCGCCGGGCTTGGCGAAGACGGCGCCGAGCGAATAGCCGATATCGTTGACGCCGTTGCCTTCGCCGATGCCGTTGATCGTACCCTCGATGCGTAGCGATTCCGCCCGGCCGAACAGGTTGCGATGGCCCCAGTAGCCTTGCAGGCCGAGACCGTCGATCGTGGAGATCTGGGCGCCAGCGCCGAAGTAGCGCATCTTGCCCTCAGAGACCTCGATGGTCATCGGCAGCGACCCGTCGGGCGCAAGCTTGTCTGACTCGCGGATGGTGACGCTGGAGAAGACGCCGAGCTGGCGGAGGCGATCGGCCGCCTTCGTCAACTGTTCCGGCGAATAGGGCTGACCTGCATTGATACGCGAGTAGTATTTCACGAAGCCGGCATCGACATCCTTCGTGCCTGTCACCTTCACGTCGCCGAGGTCGGCGACCGGCCCGCCTTCCGCGGCAATCACCACATCGACGGTGTTTGTCTTGTGATCGGCGATGGCCTGGCGATCGGTCAGGCGGGCGAGCGGCCGGCTCTGCGATTTCAGGTCGGCCACGACCTTTTCGCCGGCCCGGATGATCACCGTCGAGTCTGCCCGTGCCCCATGGACGAGGCCGTAATCCGCAGGGTTGCGGCCGGCGGCATCACCTTTCAGCGTCACGGAATCGAACGTGAAGGCTGGACCGGGCCTCACGGTGACGCTGACCGGTACGGCGCCAGCAGGAAATTGCGGGATCGGCGGGAGCGAATCGATCGGGGTGCCGTTGATGCTGATATCGACCACGCCGCCATAACGGGCGCTCTCGTAGAGCGCGGCGAGAATGCGGTCGCGATCGTCGCGCGCCTTGATGACAAGCCCGAGATTGCCCGAAACCGGCTGCCCTTCGTCCTGCTTCAGCAGGGCGCTCGATTCTATCGCATTCTTGAGATTGTCGTCATCCGTTCCGGCGTCGAAGGTCAGCGTGTACTTCACCGGGTCGATGACGTCGGGCTCTTCTTCTTTGCTTTCGAAGAAGCGCATACCGAAAATCTTGAAGGCAAAGGCCGGGGAGGCGGCGACGGGCAGGAAGGTAAGCGTCGACGCGAGTGCGAGGCTCGTGCCTGCCCGCCAGAACGCAAAACCCAATCTCGGCCGGTCGATACGCTGCCGCATACGCTGTTGCTGCCTCTCCATTTCCGCAGGAAAGCCGCTGAAACACGGCTTTCCCCGGATTGTGCGCACTTGCAGCCCGATCACGGTCTGGAAGGCCACGCAGGCTTCAATTGACTCTAGCCTGTTAGCATTTCCCTAAGATTAATGGCGGTTCTAGCGCGCCTGCGGCAAAAACGGAAGCGACCGGTGGTTTTCCGCGACGACCGTTGCAAGGATGCAAAAGGCCCCGGACGATGCCGGGGCCAGATGATAGCGCAGAATACTGTTCGAAAAGGATCAGCAGGCGTCGATATAGCGGCGGCCGTAGCGGTCGCGATAGTAGCACTGGCCCGGCTGGTCGCGGACATGGCCGATGAGGGCGCCGCTGACGCCGCCGATGGCTGCACCCACGGCAGCACCGCGGACGTTGCCGGTTACCGCGCCGCCGATGATCGCACCGGTGGCTGCACCGATGCCGGCCCCCTTTTCCGTCTGCGTGCAGCTTGCGACCGACAGGCCGATCAGCACGAGTGCGATGGCTTTCTTCATTGAAATCTCTCCAAAGTTGAGCGGAGCGCGACCGCGACCGCTTTATCACGTCTGCGTAAACCGGCTGTGACCGGTTTGCTTCGCTTGCAATGTCACAAAAGCGAAGAATAAGGCGGAAAATGGGGAAGTCTATGGGTTTAAAGTATTTTTTTGGATCGTGAATAAAGCCGAACGACCCCACGTCCTGATTTGTTCGCAGGATAAAAATTTCGCGTCGGAGGAAAAGAAGCAGTTGATCACAAATTGAAAACGGCGAATGATGCCGGCGACTGTGCGTGAGATGCGGAGGGGTGTCGTCGCGCAACGGATTGCTCATTGCAATCCGGCAGCTTTAGGATTGCGGGCATTTCGGTTTCTTCGAATTCGCCGCTCAAGGGAGCTTTCGGACCCGGAATGCCTCGCCGTGCGACCCACGAGGGAGGAGTGAATGACGAAAGTTACGATGACGGTTAACGGCCGGCAGGTCAGCGGCGACGTCGAGGATCGGACCTTGCTGGTCCAGTTCATCCGGGAGAAGCTGGGGCTGACTGGCACGCATGTGGGCTGCGACACCTCGCAGTGCGGTACCTGCGTCGTGCATATGGACGGCAGGTCGATCAAGAGCTGTTCCACCTTGGCGGTCCAGGCCGCCGGCTCCGAAATCCTTACGATCGAAGGGCTTGCGCGCGACGGCGAACTGCATCCGGTGCAGGCCGCGTTCAAGGCGCATCACGGCCTTCAGTGCGGTTTCTGCACGCCGGGCATGGTGATGACGGCGGTCGACATGATCAATCGCTATGGCGGCGCGCTGGATGAGAAAACGGTGCGCGAAAACCTCGAAGGCAACATCTGTCGCTGCACGGGCTACCATAACATCGTCAAGGCCATCCTTGCCGCGGCTGCGGAAATGAGCGCGGGCCGGCAGGCGGCGGAGTAGCCGCAGGTCCTGGTTCGCAGGACGCCGGCGTGTTCGAATTTTGCGGGCGCCGGCGGCCGGATCGAGGTTTCCTGACAGTGAAATCCGGCTGGCTGCCTTTCGTTCGCGTGACGTTTTCCGGGAGGAGATGACTGATGGGTGTGGAAGGTATCGGCGCGCGGGTGGCGCGAAAGGAAGACAAGCGGTTTCTGACGGGCAAGGGGCGCTATACGGACGACATGGTCGTGCCGGGTATGAAATATGCCGCGTTTGTGCGCTCGCCCCATGCACATGCGAAAATCAAGCGCATCGACGCTTCCGCAGCGGAAAAGATGCCGGGCGTGATCGCGGTATTGAACGGCCAGCAGATGCTCGATGATGGCATCGGCAACCTGATCTGCGGCTGGATGATCCATTCGAAGGATGGCAGCCCGATGAAGATGGGTGCCTGGCGCCCGCTCGCGCACGAGACGGTCCGGTACGTGGGCGATGCGGTCGCCGTGGTCGTTGCCGACAGCGTCGGCGAGGCGCGGGATGCGGCCGAGCAGGTCGTGGTGGATTATGAGGAGCTGCCAGCCGTCACGGATGCAGCGACTGCTCTCACGGCCGGCCAGCCGCAGCTTCATCCGGAAGCTGCGGGCAACCTCATCTACGACTGGGCGATCGGCACCAGCGAGGCGGAGACGGATGCGGCGATCGCCGCCGCCGCGCACGTCACCGAAATGACGATCCTCAACAACCGGCTGGCGCCAAACCCCATGGAGCCGCGCGCGGCGCTGGGTGTCTATGACAGCGCGGAAGATCACTACACCTGCTACACGACCAGCCAGAACCCGCATGTGGCGCGGCTGGTGATGAGCGCCTTCTACAATGTGGCGCCGGAAAACAAGCTGCGCGTGATCGCGCCGGACGTCGGTGGTGGCTTCGGGTCGAAGATCTTCATCTATCCGGAAGAAATCGTCTGTCTCTGGGCGTCAAAGCGTGCGGGCGTGCCGGTGAAATGGACTTCCGACCGGACGGAAGCTTTTCTCACGGACGCGCATGGCCGCGATCATCGTTCGACGGTCAAGATGGCCTTCGACAAAGACAATCGCATCACCGCGCTCAAGGTCGACACGATCGCCAACTTCGGCGCCTACATGTCGCTGTTCTCCTCTTCGGTGCCGACCTATCTCTACGCGACGCTGTTGTCCGGCCAGTACGCGATCCCGGCGATCCATGCGAATGTGCGGGCGGTCTATACGAACACCACGCCCGTCGACGCCTATCGCGGTGCAGGGCGGCCGGAGGCCACCTATCTCCTGGAACGGACGATCGAGACGGCGGCGCGCGAACTCGGGGTGTCGCCGGCGGAACTGCGGCGGAAGAACTTCATCCGCTCGTTCCCCTACCAGACGCCCGTCATCATGAACTACGACGCCGGCAACTACGAGGCTTCGCTGGAAGCTTCCATGAAGCAGGCCGACTGGGCGGGCTTTCCCGCGCGAAAGGCCGAGGCGGAAAAGCGCGGCAAGAAGCGCGGCATCGGCATGAGCTGCTACATCGAGGCCTGCGGCATCGCGCCGTCGGCCGCCGTAGGCTCGCTCGGGGCGGGCGTTGGCCTGTGGGAATCGGCGGAGGTGCGGGTCAACGCAGTTGGCACGATCGAAGTCCTCACCGGCTCGCACAGCCACGGCCAGGGGCACGAGACCACCTTCGCCCAGCTCGTCGCCGACCGTTTCGGGGTGCCGATCGACAGCGTTTCGGTTGTTCATGGCGATACCGACAAAGTGCAGATGGGCATGGGAACCTATGGTTCTCGTTCGGGCGCCGTCGGCATGTCGGCGATCGTGAAGGCGCTCGACAAGGTCGAGGCGAAGGCGAAGAAGATCGCTGCCCACCTGATGGAGGCGGACGAAAGCGACATCGTCATCGAGAACGGCGAGGCCAAGGTCGCCGGCACCGACAAGACGGTGCCGTGGTTCCAGGTGGCGCTCTCCGCCTATACCGCGCACAACCTGCCGGGCGGCATGGAGCCGGGGCTGAAGGAGGGAGCGTTCTACGATCCGACCAACTTCACCTTCCCGGCCGGCTGCTACATCTGCGAGGTGGAGATCGACCAGGAAACGGGCAAGACCGACATCATCCAGTTCGTCGCGGCCGACGACTTCGGTAACATCATCAATCCGATGATTGTGGAGGGGCAAGTGCATGGCGGCATCGCCCAGGGCATCGGCCAGGCGCTGCTCGAAGGCGTCCATTATGACGCACAGTCGGGGCAGCTTCTGACGGCGAGCTACATGGACTACGCCATGCCGCGGGCGGACGATCTGCCGTCCTTCCAGGTCTCGCACCAGAACACGCCGTGCCCGGGCAATCCGCTCGGCATCAAAGGGTGCGGCGAGGCCGGCGCCATCGGTTCGCCGCCGGCGCTGATCAACGCGATCACCGACGCCATCGGCAACAACGACCTGTCCATGCCCGCCACGCCGCAAAAGGTCTGGGCGGCGATCCATGCAGCGCACTGAGGGAGCGAACGGCCATGTACGCAACGAACTATCATCGCGCATCCTCGGTCGCCGACGCTGTTCGGCTGAAAGGGACTGGTGAAGAGACCAAGTATGTATCGGGCGGGATGACGCTCATCCCGACGATGAAGCAGCGGCTCGCTGCGCCGTCCGATCTCGTCGACCTCAGGCACGTCGCCGAGATGAAAGGGATCACCGTCTCCGGCGGGACGGTGCGAATAGGAGCGGCGACGACGCATGCCGAGGTGGCTTCCTCGGCCGAGATCAAGGCGGCCTGTCCCGCGCTGTCCCATCTCGCATCGCTGATCGGCGATCCGCATGTGCGCCACATGGGAACGGTCGGCGGGTCGGTGGCCAACAACGATCCGGCCGCCGATTACCCATCCGCCATGCTCGCCCTCGGCGCCATGATCGTCACTGACAGGCGGCGCATTGCCGCGGACGACTTCTTCACCGGCCTGTTCGAGACGGCGCTCAATGAAGACGAAATCATCGTGGCCGTGGAATTCGCAGCACCGGAGAAAGCCGGCTACAGCAAATTCCCGAATCCGGCGTCGCGCTACGCGATGACGGGCGTCTTCGTGGCCAAGAGCGCCAGCGGCGTTCGGGTGGGCGTGACGGGCGCAGGCTCGGACGGCGTCTTCCGGCACAGCGGGATGGAGCAGGCGCTTGCGGGCAATTTTTCGCCCGATGCCCTTTCAGGCGTGACGACCGATCCGGCGGACATGCTGTCGGACCTGCACGGCAGCGCGGAGTATCGGGCCAATCTCGTCAACGTGATGGCCCGGCGCGCCGTTGCCGCGGCAACCTGAACTCCGGCACCGATCGCACATCCTTTGGGGCGGCACGGCCGCCCCGAATTCGTTTCGACTTGACATAAATCATCATGCGGCAGTTGTTTCTGCGCTTGTATGAAGCCTTGGAATGGTTCAAAGGTGGGTGCGGATTTGCCGCAGTTCCTTTGCATTGCAGCAATGGCTACCGCCGTGTAGTCGAGGAACAAGACAGGCACCCTTCGCCTGAGCATGCCGGGTTACCGGTCTGGAGACAGTGATGGATTTCGAGGCTTTCTTCAAAAACGAATTGGACGGGCTGCACCAGGAAGGCCGCTATCGCGTCTTCGCCGAACTGGAGCGCCACAGCGGCGGGTTCCCCAAGGCGACGCGCTACACCGATTCGGGCACGCAGGAAGTCACGGTCTGGTGCTCCAACGACTATCTCGGCATGGGGCAGCATCCTAAGGTCACCGAGGCGATGAAGCTCGCCATCGACCAGTGTGGCGCGGGTGCTGGCGGCACCCGCAACATTTCGGGCACCAACCACTATCACGTCCTTCTGGAGCGCGAGCTGGCCGACCTGCACGGCAAGGAAGCAGCACTGCTCTTCACCTCCGGCTACGTTTCGAACTGGGCGGCGCTCGGTACTCTCTGTTCCAAGATCCCCGGCGTCATCATGTTCTCCGATGCCGGCAACCACGCCTCCATGATCGAAGGCATCCGCCATTCGAAGTGCGAGCGGGTAATCTGGAAGCACAACGACCTGAAGGACCTCGAGGCGAAGCTCGCGGCTGCCGATCCGAAGGCGCCGAAGATCATCGCCTTCGAATCGGTTTATTCGATGGACGGCGATATCGCGCCGATCAAGGAGATCTGCGATCTCGCCGACAAGTATGGCGCGATGACCTATCTCGACGAGGTTCACGCCGTCGGCATGTACGGTCCGCGCGGCGGCGGGATTGCCGAGCGCGAGGGCCTGATGCATCGCCTGACGGTGATCGAAGGTACGCTCGGCAAGGCGTTCGGCGTCATGGGCGGCTACATTGCCGCGTCGGCGGCACTTTGCGATTTCATCCGCTCGTTCGCCTCCGGCTTCATCTTCACCACCGCATTGCCGCCGGCACTTGCCGCCGGCGCGCTGGCTTCGATCCGTCATCTGAAGGAAAGCCAGATCGAGCGTTTCGCGCACCAGGAGCGTGTTCGCCGCCTGCGCTCGCTGCTCGACCGCAACGGCATCCCGCACATGCCCAATCCGAGCCACATCGTTCCGGTGCTCGTCGGTGACGCCGCCAAGTGCAAGTGGATCTCCGATCTGCTGCTCGACAATTTCGGGGTCTACGTCCAGCCGATCAACTATCCGACGGTGCCGAAGAAGACCGAGCGCCTGCGCATTACGCCGACGCCGATGCATTCGGATGCGGATATCGACCATCTCATCGGCGCGCTGCACTCGCTCTGGTCGCGATGCGCGCTTGCCCGCGCGGTCGCGTGACGTTCCTGCAAATCTAGATTGGATGCGATGGCCGCGACTTACGCGGCCATTTCCATTTTTGCGATGACCTCGCCTGCCTGTCGGCGCGCTTCGGCGTCGGTGGCGAAGACGTCCTCCATGGTCGTGGCGGCCGGCCAGCCGGCCATGGCATCCATTACCAACTCCGCAATGTCGGCCATGTTCAGGAAGCCGATCCGGCCATCGACGAAAGCGTTGAAGGCGGTTTCCTCGGCAGCGTTCATGATCGCGCCCTGCGCGCCGCCGCGTTCGAGCGCCGTCCTGGCAAGGCGCAACGCGGGAAAGCGTTCCTCGTCCGGCGCCTCGAAATCCAGCCGTGCCAGCTTGGCGAAATCCAGCCTGTCGACGTTAAGGCGTGGACGGGCAGGGTAGGTCAGCGCGTAGCCGATCGCCGTGCGCATGTCCGGGCAGCCAAGCTGTGCAAGCACCGAGCCGTCGGTGTAGCCGACCATGGAGTGGATCACCGACTGCGGATGCACGACGACCTCGATCTGGTCGGGCCGCACATCGAACAGGTGCTTGGCCTCGATCATCTCCAGCGCCTTGTTGAACATCGAGGCGCTGCCGATGGAAATCTTCAAGCCCATCGACCAGTTCGGGTGCGCGCGGGCGATCGCGGCGGTGACGCCGGCCATCTGCTCGCGCGTCCAGGTGCGGAACGGCCCGCCCGAGGCGGTGAGCACGATCCGCTCGACGGCGTGGCGCTGGTCGTCCTCCAGCGCCTGGAAGATTGCGCTGTGCTCGCTGTCCACGGGGATCAGCCGTCCGCCACCTGCGGCCACGGCTTCGACGAACAGGCTGCCGGCGGAAACGAGGCATTCCTTGTTGGCAAGGGCAATGTCGGCGCCGCGCCGGGCGGCCGCGAGCGTCGGCGCCAGACCGGCCGTGCCGACGATCGCCGCCATGACCCAGTCGGAGGGCATGGCGGCTGCCTCGAGCAAGGCAGCGCGGCCGGCGGCTGCAGCGATGCCGCTGCCCGCCAGTGCCTGCTT
Organism: Mycoplana rhizolycopersici; assembly: GCF_013378445.1. Classification (GTDB taxonomy): domain Bacteria; phylum Pseudomonadota; class Alphaproteobacteria; order Rhizobiales; family Rhizobiaceae; genus Mycoplana; species Mycoplana rhizolycopersici. The sequence continues at coordinate 94,619 of NZ_JABXYK010000001.1, read as the reverse complement.
CAGGTCGTCGTAGCGGCGCTCATCGGCCGTGACCGCCAGCGATGCGCCTGCGGCCTTCGCCTGTTCCGCCAGAAGTGCGACATTGGCGTTTCCGGTGACGGCAACGACATCGAAGGTGTCCTGGCCGCCGAGCTGCTGGATCACGTCCAGGGTATTCGTGCCAATCGAGCCGGTGGATCCGAGGATGGTAACGCGGCGCTTGTTCGTGTCGCTGGGGGCCATGATAGTTTCCGCGATCTTTTTATTGTCTTGAAGAGGCTCTACAGCCGATTGCTGCGCGCAACAAGGTGTCGAGTTTCGGCACCGTCCGTTGAAGCAACGCGTACAGCGCTTGACGTTTTCATCGGAGCGGCCATAACGTCGCCGCTGGCGACCGGTTCGCCCTATTCGTTTTGGAGGATGCCCGTGCGGTTATCTGTGAATGCGCTGGCAGCTGTGCTGCTGTCCCTCGGCTCTGCATCGAGCCTTTTCGCTGCAGAAGCGCTTCCGCCGGGACTGAGCGCAACCTGGGTCGTCGAGGACCTCAGCGGCAAGGGCGTCATTGACAACCTCCAGACCACGCTCGAAATCCGCACGGACGGCTCCTATGGCGGTAACGGCGGCTGCAACACCTATCGCGGCAACCTGAAGTTCGAGGCCGATGGCTCGGTGACCTTCGCGCCGGCCGCGGCCACGCGCAAGATGTGTGCCCCGGCCGTGATGGACCAGGAGCAGCGCTTTTTCGATGCGCTGGGCACGGTGAAGTCCTGGAAGCTGGAAAACGGCCTGCTGCTCCTTGCCGACAAGGACGGCGGACATGCGATGCGGCTTGCGATGTTGCGGAACACCACGGACATCGTGCTGCAGATACCCAATACCGTCACGGTCGACCGCCAGACGGTTTCCTATGACTGCGACGGCAACCTCAAGGTCAAGGCGGACTACATCAACGCCGAGTCCGTTTCCCTTGCGATCCTGACTTTCGGAGAAAACTTCGTCATCGCGAGCAACGTGATCGCCGGTTCCGGTGCCCGCTATGCCGGCGGCCAGTTCGAATGGTGGACCAAGGGCGACGAAGGCACCCTGCGCGATATGACCAGCGGGGCCGTCGTCCCGGGTATCGCCTGCCGAAAGGCGCCCTGAAAGTCCCCAGGCGACGCAGCCGCGCCCGCCTCCTTTTCGGAGATCGCAATGCCCACATTTCACGTCGGACAGAAAGTCGTCTGCATCAACGACAAGTTCAAGAACGTCTCGATCGACCAGGGCATCCGCAAGGGCACGATCTATACCGTGCGCTGGGTCGGCCATTACCGTCACTATGTGGACGGCGACTTCTACGGCATCAAGCTGATGGAACTCTATCGCGGCAATGACGACGGCCCGGAAGGCTATGGCGCCGTCGACATGCCCTTTCGCGCCAACCGCTTTCGTCCGCTCGTGTCCGACCGCATCAAATCCATGCTCGGCATGAAGGCGCCCGCACCGAAGGTCGAGGCGCGCCCTTCGATCGTTCCTTCCGTCAAGCCGAAACCGCGCGTGACGACGCCGGAGCGGGAGAAGGAAGACGTCTGAGCAGCGCATGTGCGTCTGCCTTCGGGCTGCTTCGGCCTTAGCGGTTGGGAACCCTTTGCCGTTGCCAGATCGTTAGACCTTGCGGGCTACGGTTCGGTTCTGCGATGATGGCCGGCAAGAGAGGCGCATGAACGAAGACTTCGCATTTCTTCTGCCGGTGGTGATGGGGCTGTTCGGGGCCGCGTTCCTGATCGTAGCCCGTTTCGGGATCAGGTCTTCCGCCTACTGGGGCGCCGGGATCCTGTCGGCAGCCCTCGGCTTCGTCGTTCCCTTGTCCATCCCTGCACTGCCGGTGAAGCCGGTGGCGATGACTGCCGAAGCGCTGTTCTTCGCGGCCTTCTTCCTCTACGGGCAGGCCCTCCTCGTCCATTTCGGGCGCTCGACGCTGTTCTGGCAGAGGTTGTCGCTGGCACTCCTCGCCTATGTCGTCATCGCCTATGTGGTGATCGTCGCAGAGAACCTGCAGCTGGAACTGTTCGTCAGCGACCTCACCTGCGTCATCCTGCTTGCCACTGCTGTCGCTGCCGTCCGTCACCGGGCCCGTCGCCCGATCGATAAGCTCCTATTCTGGGTGATGGTGTTCGTGTGCGCGGAAAATCTTCTGCGCGTCATCGTCTTCCTGTTTCTCGCCAGCCCGATCACCATGGATCAGTTCGCCGGCTCGGACTATTCCTTCGTCATGCAGATTACGGCGACGGTGGGCGCGATGGTCATGGCGATGACAGCGCTTGCGGTCATGACCGTCAATGTCGTCGAGCGCCATCGAAACGATGCGGATTCGGACTCGCTCACCGGCCTCCTGAACAGGCGCGGCTTTGACCGCGCAGCCGCAGGGCTGCTCGCGGGCGAGGCGCAGGACGTGGCGTTGATCCTGTTCGATATCGATCATTTCAAGCGAATCAACGACGACTACGGCCATGCCGTCGGTGACGAGGTGATCCGGTCGATCGCGGAAGTAGCGGCGGCGGTCCTGCCCGGCGGGTCGATCCTCGCCCGCTTTGGCGGGGAGGAATTCGTGGCTCTGCTTCCCAATCATACGGCGGCGCGTGCGCTCGACGTCGCCGGCCGCATGCAGGCGGCGATCAGGAAGAAAAACTGGCGCAATCTGGGGCTGGAAGGCGGCGTCACGGCGAGCTTCGGGATCGATGCGCTGGGTCGCGGCGACCATTCCATCTACGAATCGATCGGCCGCGCCGACGGCGCGATGTACGAGGCGAAGCGCACCGGCCGGGACCGCATCGTCTCCGCCGGCGGAACCACAAGCCCGGCAGCGCATCCGCACCTGCGGATCATCAGGAAACAGTAAGGCGCGGGCAGTCTCTTAGCGAACTCATCTGAATGGTAATTCCACGCGATTGGAGGGATCACCCTTGGGAGGCAGCTCCAGACCCTGAGTTCGCAGGCTTTTCGGCGGCCATCTTGCATCCATCGCGCAAGCAGATCACAGCAGATATGCGGCGCCAGTCGCTCGTACGCGGCATTCCCGAAGTCGCGGGCGCTGAACGGTAGCGACTTCCCTCATTCTCACCTCGGTGCCGTCCCCGCCACTTCGCTTCGAAGCGGCGGGAGCGCTCGTATTCGATGAGAAGCCCGAGGCGTCACAGAATAAAATCGCTTTCCCCCGGCCTCATGCCGTAGACGAGAACGGAGAAATCTGCCTTCCCGTCGCCGTTAATATCGCCTTCGACAGAATAAAAGTCACCGCGCTTGTTGACGTGGAGTTGGCCTGCCTCTTGGCTGAATGCGCTTTTGCCGATGAAGTCGAACGCCTGATTTTCCTTCACTTTTGTATTGGCGTCGATGGCGCTGATATCCAGCACATCACCACCCTTGCGCGAGAAATCCCAAACTATGTCACGTTCGCCCAAGGCGTAGGGGGAGTCTTTTGCGGATTTGAACACGAACCTATCAGCGCCCGAACCACCATAGAGATTGTCGGCACCAGTTCCGCCGATCAGCGCATCTTTTCCATTCTCGCCATAGATGTAATCATCTCCGGATCCACCGGAAAGCAAGTCCTTACCGGATCCACCGCGCAGTTCGTCGTTTCCGGCGCCACCATAGAACCTATCGTTGCCCTTATCGCCGAAGATTCCATCATCGCCGGCTTCACCATAGACTATGTCTGAGCCTGGGAAATCATAGTATGGCTTCACGCGCGGATCGTCTTGGCTCCAAGAAATTCCAACACTCAAGAACAGGTCGCCACCCTGCCCAAGATACGCTTTGTCATCTCCAAGGTCTCCGTAAACGAGATCGTCGCCTGCTCCTGCCCAAATCAAATCATCATATTTTCCTGCCGCCACAGCTTTTGCGATGGAGCTGTGTGACGGTGCACCGTTGTAGAAAATGAACCCTTCGCCGGAGATGTTATCATTCCCGTTGCCGCCGTAGAGCTTGTCACGCCCGGCCCACCCGTAGAGATTGTCATGGCCAGATCCTCCCTTGAGGATGTCATTTCCGCCGTAGCCGTCCAACTGATCGTTCGTCTTGCCGCCGATAACAATGTCGCCCTTTGCGGTGCCAGGGAATTGCTTTAGATCGTAGTAGTCAATGAGGTGTCCAGCCATTACGCTCTCCATGCATGTGCACGAACTGCGTAAGGCGAAAAGATTAAGGTTCCCGGCAATTTTCTGTTCAAATACAGCGGGTTCGCAGTCATCGATGGCTCGACTCGGGTGCGCCGCGAGCGGCGCTGCGAACCGGCCTACTCACGGCTTTGAGGCACTCGTACACAGAAGTACAAGACGGTTAACGCTTGATCTGCTTGCTCTCTCTTTTGTCACGCGCCGTAGCCGAACGCGCCAAGAGAGAGCTCGAAGATCGCGCTCGATCCGTGCTATCTCGACACTCCGCCGCAATGTGATTGGCGGGTCTGCCTATGCCTAAGATATTGATTTGAATGGTGATCCCGCCGCGATTCGAACGCGGGACCCCCAGATTAGGAATCTGGTGCTCTATCCTGCTGAGCTACGGGACCACTGTAAGAACCCATACAAAAGCCTGCGCCGGAAGCCAAGTCCTTTTCGGCTTCCGATGGTTTCAGGGCTAAAGCCGGGTGGCCCGCGATCGACCGGTCGGTCGGTCGGTGGTGGAGTCACGCGGGCAGGCGGGCCTCCGCCAGCTTCACCCAGTAGCTGACGCCGTGGGGGATGGCATCGTCGTTGAAGTCATAGGCCGGGTGATGGAGGCCGGCGGTGTCGCCGTTGCCCATGAAGACGAAGGCGCCAGGGCGCGCCTCGAGCATATAGGCGAAATCCTCGCCGCCCATCATCGGGTCGATCGTCGCGTTCACGCTGCCGCTGCCGGCGATGTCGGCAGCAACGGAGACGGCGTGACCGGTCTCAGCGGGGTGGTTGACCACGACAGGGTAGTTGCGCTGGTAACGGACCGTGATGTCGGCGCCGTTTGCAGCACCGATCCCGGCGCAGAGTTGGCGGATGCGCTCTTCCGCCTCTTCGCGGACCGTGCCGCTCAGGGTGCGTACCGTGCCGCACAAGGTCGCCTGCTCCGGAATGACGTTGTAGGCGAAGCCGGCATTGAACTTGGTCACCGACACCACGAGCGAGGCGATCGGATCGGTGTTGCGCGAGGTGATCGTCTGCAGGGCGCTGACGATCTGGGCACCGATGACGATGGTATCGACGGTGCGGTGCGGCTGCGCTGCGTGGCCGCCGCGTCCGTTGATGACGATGTCGAACTCGTCGGTGGCCGCCATGATCGCGCCGATGCGGGTGCCGAACTGGCCAACGGGCATGCCCGGCATGTTGTGCATGCCGTAGACCTCGGTGATGGCGAAGCGCTCCATCATCCCGTCCTTGACCATTTCGCGCCCGCCGCCGCCGCCTTCCTCCGCCGGCTGGAAGATGACGGCGACGTTGCCGGCAAAGTTGCGCGTTTCGGCGAGATACTTGGCGGCGCCCAGCAGCATGGCGGTGTGCCCGTCGTGGCCGCAGGCATGCATCTTGCCGGGAACGGTCGAGGCCCAGGGCTTGCCGGAGGTCTCGGTAATCGGCAGGGCGTCCATGTCGGCGCGCAGGCCGATGGTGCGGACATGGCCTTCTGCGGTGCCGTGTCCTCTGATCAGGCCGACGACGCCGGTGCGGCCGATGCCGGTCACCACTTCGTCCACGCCGAACTCCTTCAGCTTGTCGGCGACGAAGGCCGCCGTCTTCTCGACGGCGAACATCGTTTCCGGGTGCTGGTGGATCTGGCGACGCCAGGCGGCGATCTCATCTTGAAGTTCTGCGGCGCGGTTCAAAACGGGCATGCGCTTTTCCTGTCACTGTTGCAGCCGAAATCGGCGTATCTTTTGCCGGGGCTTTGCCATCAGCATGCCATATAGGCTAAATAGGCGGAGCGAACGAGACAACTCCCGATTTTCCGAGGATAGGCCATTGCAGATTACTGGACGGTTCATGCGCCGCGCGTCGGCAAGCATTGGAGCAGCCACGGTGTTCGCTGCCTCCTTCCTGGCGAATGCGGCACATGCCGATAGCGGGCCGCGCCTGCTCGTCGACGTCAACACGCTGAAGGTGATCGAGCACCGCGATGCGTTTCGCAAGTGGTATCCGGCCTCGCTGACCAAGCTGATGACGGCCTACACCGTGTTCCGGGCGATCAAGGCTGGCGAGATCACGCTCGATACGCCCGTCGTGATGACGAAGAACGCGGCGGCGGAACCGCCGAGCAAGATGTATTTCAAGCCGGGGCAGTCACTGACGCTGGACAGCGCGCTCAAGATCATGCTGGTCAAGTCGGCGAACGACGTGTCGGTGGCGATCGCCGAGGCGGTTGCGGGCTCCGAGCAGGCCTTTATCGGTCGCATGAACGCGGAAGCGGCCCGCATCGGCATGAGCTCCTCGCATTTCATCAATCCGAACGGCCTGCCGGGCAAGGGGCAGTACACGACCGCGCGCGACCTTGCGGTGCTGGCGGTGATGCTGAAGCGCGAATTCCCGCAATATGCGTCTTATTTTTCGCTGGAAGGCTTCACCACGGGCAAGAAGCAATATCCCAACTACAACATGCTGATTGGCCGTTTCGACGGTGCCGATGGCATGAAGACGGGCTTCATCTGCGCCTCCGGCTTCAATCAGGTTTCCTCGGCGGTTCGAAACGGCCGCAGCGTGGTCTCGGTCGTGCTCGGCGAGGAAAGCCTCGGGGCGCGGGCGGACGAATCCGCGAGAATGCTGCAGAAGGGCCTGACGGAGCGGGGCGGCGGACCGACGCTTGCCGGGCTTGCACCCTATGGCGATACCGTGCAAGTCGCCGACATCTCGCAGCAGATCTGCAACAAGCATGCCGCCAAGGTGCGCAGTGAAGGCCGCGACGAGGCGGGCCGCCAGAAGCTGCTGTCGCCGTATATCCATGAGATGGACCGCCCGCCGCGCTTTGTCTTTGCGGGCCTGATCGCCGGCGGCACCGCCAAGCCCGGTGTAAACGAGCAGGCTGCGGCGGATATCGGGGATGGCGGCAATGTTCCGATCCCGGTTCCGCGGCCAACCTTCTAGAGTTTGCCTGGTTCATTCTGAATCAGGCAGCCTCCAAGGCTATTTAGTTCGTTTGTATCTTCGGGAAAACCCGGATTCGGCTTTTCCCTGACAAACTCAAAGACAGGGTTTCGACATGTCTGCTGCCGATCGCACCGTGCCGGTCACGATCCTGACCGGGTTTCTCGGCGCGGGAAAGACGACGCTCCTGAACCGGCTGCTCAAGCATCCGGACCTGACCGATACCGCCGTCATCATCAACGAGTTCGGCGAGGTCGGCATCGATCATCTTCTGGTCGAACGCTCAAGCGACGGTATCATCGAGCTGGCCGACGGCTGCCTGTGCTGCACCATTCGCGGCGAACTGGTTGATACGCTGGCCGACCTGATGGACCGGATGCAGACCGGCAAGATCAAGCCGCTGAAGCGGGTGGTGATCGAGACCACCGGCCTTGCCGATCCGGCGCCGGTGATCCAGGCCGTGATCGGCAACCCGGTGATCGCGCATTCGTTCCGGCTCGACGGGGTCATCACGCTGGTCGATGCCGTGAACGGGCTTTCGACGCTCGCCAATCATCCGGAATCGGTCAAGCAGGCCGCGGTCGCCGACCGCCTGGTGCTGAGCAAGGCGACACTTTCCGACGGGGAAACGGTTTCTGCGCTGAAACGTGCGCTCTTAGACCTCAATCCGCGGGCTGTGATCGTCGACGGCGATGATCCCGCCGCAACCGGCCCATCGCTTCTCGCCTGTGGGCTCTACGATCCCGGCTCGAAGATTGCCGATGTCGGCCGCTGGCTCAACGACGAGGTTGGCCGCGACGGGCACGACCACCATCACCATCACCGTCACCATCACCACGATCATGACCATTCCCACGAGCACGAGCATGCGCATTCGCACGATGACGGGCATGGCGGCGGGCACAGCCACCAGCACGCTCATGATCTGAACCGCCACAGCGCCTCGATCCGATCCTATGCGATCGTGCACGATCGGCCGATCGAACCCATGGCGCTCGACATGTTCGTCGATCTTTTGCGTTCCGCGCATGGTGAGAAGCTTCTGCGGATGAAGGCGATCGTGGCGCTGTCGGACAATCCCGAACGGCCGGTGATCCTGCATGGCGTTCAGGCCGTGTTCCATCCGCCGCACCGTCTTGCCGCCTGGCCCGACCCGGCCGATCGACGTACGCGCATGGTGCTGATCACAGACGACCTGCCCGAAGCGTTTGTGCGCGATCTCTTCGATGCGTTTGTCGGGACGCCGCGCGTAGATCGGCCGGATCGAGCGGCACTCGAGGACAATCCGCTCGCGGTGCCGGGCATGCGCATGCGCTGAGCCGGCCGCGCCATGGCGCGCGACCCGCAGCCTTCATGTTCCGATGGGTTACTGCTTCCAGATGACGCCGACAAACGTTCCGGACGTCTTGCCCGGCCGCTCGTTTGCGACCGTCGCCCCGAGGGTGAGCGCCATGGCGTTGATCAGGCGGGTGCCGAGGCCGGTGCCCTTCGGACGCTCCTTGCGATCATGGCCGACACCGTCGTCCTCGACGGAAAGATGGTGGCTATCCTCGCCGCTCGTCCCCAGCACGACGCGCACCTCGCCGCAGCCGTCGGGATAGGCGTATTTCGCCGCGTTGGTCAGAAGTTCCGTCAGGATCACGCCAAGCGACACGGCCTTGTCGGCTGTCGTGGTGATATTGGCGATATCGGAGCGGACCGTGATGGCGTTTGCAAAGCCGCTGGTGCGCTGGAATTCGGCGATGATTGAGCTCATGTAGGCGCCCAGTTCCACCGCCTCCACCTTATCGGAAGTGTAGAGGCTGCGGTGAACGCCGGCGATCGCTGAAATTCGGCTCTGCGTCTCCGAGAGCGCCGTCCTGGTCTCCTCGCTCGTTGCGATCTGCACCTGCATGCGGATCATCGCCGACACCAGGGACAGGCTGTTTGCGATGCGATGGTTCATCTCCGACAGCAGTAGCTCGGCCCGCTCCTTGGCGATCAGGAGCTGCCGATCTGCTTCTTCCTTGGCGTTGCGAAGCCGCGCATTCTCCAAGGCCTGCTCCAGTGCGCTGGCAAGCAGCGGGAAGAAATCGTCGGTAGCCGACTTCATCACATAGTCGGCCGCCCCGCCCTTCAGCGCCTTGATCGCGACTTCGGCGTCGCTGGAGCCGGTCACGTAGAGGATCGGTGCCTTGGAAGGACTTCCGGCGACGGCTTCGAGGAAGTTCAATCCGGTCTGATTCTCGAAATGATGGTCGAGGACGACGGCTGCGAATTCCTCCGTGCCGAACAGGTCGAGGCCAGCCGATATCGAGGGGGCATGCACGACCTCGAAGTCGCTGCGGGCAAGCACCTTGCTCGCCAGCCGCGCCAGCGCCGGGTCGTCGTCCACGTAGAGAACACGAACTTTGCGGCTTGCGGTCATGGAACCTGTATCACCGAGAAAAAGAGCCCGAGATTGCGGATCGCGGTTGCGAAACCCTCATAGTCGACGGGCTTGGTTATGTAGACGTTGGCGCCGAGATCGTAGCATTTCTGGATCTCGCGCTCGTCGTCGGTCGTGGTCAGGACGACGACGGGCAGGCGACGCGAATGCTCGTTGCTCTTGATCTGCTGAAGGATGTCGATGCCGGACATGTCCGGCAGGTTCAGGTCGAGAAGGACGAGCAGGTAGCGGTCCTTGTTGGCCAGACCGTCGCGCTTCTCGCCGAGAATGAAGTCCAGCGCCTTGCTGCCAAGTGTGAACGGCACGATTTCGTTGTGAACGCCGGCGCGGCGGACGTTCTTTTCGATGAGGCGCGCATGGCCCTCGTCGTCCTCGATCATGACGATGGTGACTTCCTGACCCGTGGCTTTCATTATTCGGTGCTCCTGAAGACTTTGGTGAGATCGGTCGGCAGCGTCAGTATGAACGTGCTGCCGCGGCCCAGTTCGGACTCCACCGTAACGTCTCCACCCAAATTCCGTATTAACGAACGCACATGCGCAAGTCCGATGCCTTCGCCCGGCTGGTCCTGCTCGCCCGCGCGGCGAAAGAGCTCGAAAACCCGTTCGCGATCCTGATCGCCGATGCCGCGGCCATTGTCCGTCACGGCGATCCTGACCTGTCGCGGACCATGCGGGCGAAGTGCGATCGAAAGCGTCAGCGGCCGGCCGGGCATCTGGTACTTCACCGCATTGTCGAACAGATTGCCGAAAATCTGCTCCAGGGAAAAGCGGTCTGTCACGATGGCGCCGAGATGGCCGGAGATCGTCGCCTTGCCGCCCTGTTCGGCCAGTTGGTGCTGGACGGAGGCGACGCTGGCTTCGATCAGCGACTTCACGTCGATGCGCTCGGGCTGCAGCTTGCGCCGGCCGTCGCGCGAGATCTTCAGGATCGCGTTGATCAGCGCATCCATCTTCCGCGTCGAGGAGCGGATGAAGCCCATCGCCTCCGGCAGGTCCTCGGTGACGGCGAGCCTAGCCTCGCGGATATCATCTTCGCTGGGCGCATGCTCGTCCGCCATCACGTATGCCGTAAGGGGTTTCAGCGACGTTTCAAGCTCGCTCAGGAAGCCCATGATGTTGACCAAAGGCGCGCGCAGGTCATGGGTGACGATGTAGGCGAAACGCTGGATCTCCTGGTTGGCCCGGATGAGGTCCTGCGTCCGCTCGTTCACTCGTTCCTCCAGTCCCGCATTGAGCGCGATGACTTCCTCCCGTGCCCGGGCCAGGTCGCGTACGTGCTGGAAAATAACCAGAATTGCACCACCGAGCACGGTGATAATCGCAATCGCACCGCCGATCGTGACCCATTGCAGATTGTCTGCCGCCGCAAGCTGCCTCTCGATCACCACGCGTAGCTGGTCGTCGGTGTGCTCCAGAAATCCGTTGAGGATTTCCCGGATGTGGTTCATCAGCCGCAGACCGGCATCCGTCCCTAAAAGCGCATAGGCCTCATCGAACCTGCCCTGCTTCGCCAGGCTTACGCTATTGGCCAGCTCGGTCATCTTGCCGTCGACAGAGCGCTTCAGTTCGTCCAGTTGAGACGCGTAGTCCGGCCGGGGACCGAGATTTTCCTCCAGCGCCTTCCACCGTGCGGGCAGGTCTGCGACGGCCTTGTCGTAGGGCGCGAGATAGGATCTTTCCCGGGAGAGAAGGTAACCGCGCTGCCCCGTCTCGGCGTCCTGTACCGTCGTCAGTACGCCGATGATGGCGCTTCGGACGCGGCGAAGGGAGGCAGTCTCGTCGGAGTAGGACCGGTTGACTTCGACGAGCCACAGGGAATAGCCGACGATGCCCAGGAGAAGGAGGATGCCCAGGCCCAGCATGAGCAGGCTTGAGCGGAGAAATGCGGCCGATGAGGTCATGAAGGTTCCAGCATGTGTCGTGGGCGACTGTACACAGGCACGGCAGGATCGGATACCGGCAATGCAATGGTTACACAGGGACCTGCGTCAGGCCGCGTTCCCCTTACGGATCAGGAAGCGGTGCCCGCCGTCGATAGGCTCGTCCGCCATGAGGGTGTGGCCGTACTCGTTGCAAAAATGCGGAATGTCGATCACCGCCAGCGGGTCCGTGGTCTCGATCCAGAGCGAGGCGCCGGCAGGCAGTTGCTCCAGGCGCTTGCGCGTCCTTAGAACCGGCAACGGGCATTTCAGCCCCTTGAGGTCGTAGACTTCGTTCGCGCCGCTCGCGGCCGCGGTCATTGCTTCTTCCAGAATTTCCAGAAGGGCACCTCTTGCGATCCGCTCGCGTCCGCCGTCGTTTCCGCAGGTGCAACGCTTTCGCTACTTTCGGCGCCAGCACCAGCATCCGCGGCCGCAGCCTCAGCTGGCTGAGGCGCGACCGGCTGTTCCTGTTGCCGGGGTGTATCCGCAACGGCGCCGGTGGTCACGGGAGCGTCGGCGGCGTTGCTTTGAGTCGGAGCTGGGACGGAAGCGCTCGTCGTCGCAGTCGCAGTCGCTTCGCCGGAGGCGCCCGACGCTGCGGTACCCTTGCTGGACCAGAGCTTCCAGAACGGCTTCCTCGCCGCCTCTGTTTCCGCCTGGACGGAGGCTATGCCGGGATTGGCGCTCGGGACGGCGACGTCGGCGCCAGCCGTTTGCTGTGCCTTCTGCGCGGCGACGTCGTCTGCGAGCTTCTTAAGCTCGGCTGCCTTGCGCGCTTCCTCCTGCTGCTTGGCCCTCTCGGCCATCTCGATCTTGCGCTGCGCTTCCTCTTCGGCCCTCTTCTTCTGGGCTTCGATCTCGCGCACCGTCATGAGCTTGCCGGCGTCGATCGAGTTGCCGGTCGGTGCATAGGCGAGTTCGCGGCCCTTGCGCTTGTCGGCGACGATCGCCTTGCGCTGGGCTTCCGAGGGCTCCAGCCAGACGGTGCCGTCGTACTTCTTCATGGCCTTGGCATATTCGGCAGCATAGGATTTTTCATTGGCTGCCAGGGCTGCCTGCAATTGTGGCGCGTTAGAAATCCCGTCGCACTGGCCGCCGGCAAACGGGGTCCCGTCGGCCTTGACCTGATTGAAGACATACTTCTTGTCGCAGACGGCGACTTCCGGCGGGCGCTTGGTCAGCTGGAAATGGTCGTAGCCGACCTTCAGCATCTTCCAGAATTCGATATTGGGATTGTCGCGGTGACGCGCCATGTTCTCCGCGGTCATGCGGAAGGGGTACGCCTGGAGCTGGATCGCCTTCTGTCCGCCCTTGAAGGCGTCGCGGGCGAACGCGAAGATCTCGATGATCTGCTCGTCGGTCATGGAGTAGCAGCCGGATGACGAGCATGCACCATGGATCATCAGGTTGGTGCCGAAGAAGCCGTTGGACTGGTCGAAGCGGTTCGGGAAACCCGTATTGATCGCCAGGTAATACTGGGAGTTCGGGTTCAGGTGCTGGGGGCCGAGCGGATAGAAGCCCTCCGGCGCCTGCCGGTCGCCTTCCTTGATCTTCGGGCCCAGTTTGCCCGACCAGGCACAGATCTGGTAGCTCTTGATCATCTGGAACCGGTTGGAGCGGTCGGCCTTCCAGACCTCGAGCCTGCCCTCCTCCTTGAAGATGCGGAACGTGACCGGCGCATTGCGGTCGATGTTCATCGACGCCATCTTCGAAAGAACCTGGCCAGAAAGCTGGTATTGCGTCTTGTTGGAAACCTTGCGCACGTCGACGCCGTTGCCGACATCGTCCAGCGTGTCGTTGGTGCAGCCCGCGACGGTCAGGGCGATCAATGAAACAGCGGCGAGTACCTTGAGGCGCATGCGTCAGTTCCAAAATAGCTGGTAAGGCAGTTCGTCACACCGGCGCGGCGGACGCGGAATCATGCCCGCTTATACTTAATGCAGTGTAAACGGGAAATCTTCGCGCGGGCCGCGATCTGTGGATATGCTGAAAACACGGGAATATGTCCAAGATTTGGCCATATTCCCGCAACCGTCGCAAATTCCTTCGGCGTGCCTACCCGTCAGAGCTGCCGACCGATGTCCAGATAGCGCTGGCGGCGGTCGCGGCGCAGCTGGTCGCCCGGCTTTGCGGAGAGATCGCGCAGCGCATCGGCGATCACGTTTCCGGTCGCAGCGATCACAGCTTCAGGATCGCGATGGGCGCCGCCGACCGGTTCCTGGATGATGCCGTCGATGATGCCCAGCGCCTTCAGGTCGTCGGCGGTGATCTTCATGTTGCTTGCCGCTTCCTTCGCGCGCGTGGAGTCGCGCCACAGGATCGAGGCGGCGCCCTCCGGCGAGATCACGCTGTAGATCGCGTGCTGCAGCATGTAGACGCGGTCGCCGGTCGCGATCGCGATGGCTCCGCCCGAGCCGCCTTCGCCGAGGATGATCGAGACGATCGGTACCTTCACGTTCAGACACATCTCGGTCGAGCGGGCGATCGCTTCGGCCTGTCCGCGCTCTTCGGCGCCGATGCCGGGATAGGCGCCGGCAGTGTCGACGAGCGTGACGATCGGCAGGCCGAAGCGGTCTGCCATCTCCATCACGCGGATCGCCTTGCGGTAACCTTCCGGTCGCGCGCTGCCGAAATTGTGACGCAGGCGCGACTTGGTGTCGTTGCCCTTCTCCTGGCCGATGATGGCGACCGACTGGCCGCGAAAACGGCCGAGACCTGCCTGGATCGCCTCGTCCTCGGCAAACTTTCGGTCGCCGGCAAGCGGGGTGAACTCTTCGAAGAGCTTCGCCGAGTAGTCGAGAAAGTGCGGGCGCTGCGGATGGCGCGCGACCTGCGTCTTCTGCCAGGGCGTCAGCTTTGAGTAGATGTCGACCATCGCCTCGCGCGAGCGAGCCTCAAGCCGACCAACCTCGTCCGACGTGTCGATGCTCTCGTCCTCTTCGGCGAGCTTGCGCAGCTCGTGGATCTTGCCTTCGAGGTCCGAGATTGGTTTTTCGAAGTCGAGGTAATTGTGCATGAGATGCGTTTCCGATCGTTTGCTCCAACTCTTCCGTCGCGCGACCTATCACAGGCGATAGCGGCGGAATGGCGGCTCTATTCCCGGTTTTTTGCCTGTTTGGCAAGGGGGTGGTGTTCCTGCACCAGCTGATGAAGGCGCTCTTCCAACACATGTGTGTATATCTGCGTGGTTGAAATGTCTGAATGGCCGAGCAGTTCCTGCACCGCCCGAAGGTCGGCGCCGTTCTGCAAAAGATGGCTGGCGAAGGCGTGGCGGATCACATGAGGGGAGAGCGTGGCGGCCCGGATGCCGGCGCGCGATGCGAGCGCCTTCAGGTCGCGGGCAAACACCTGGCGGGGCAAATGACCCTCCTTGCCTGCCGAAGGAAAGAGAAAGCCGCTCTCCTTCTGATCCCCCCCTCCTTCGCGGTCGGCCGCAAGCGCCGCCCCATAGGCCTGCAGCGCCGCGATTGCCGAGCGCGACAACGGCACGAGGCGTTCCTTGCTGCCCTTGCCCTTGATGACCAGGAAGCGCCCGCTCTGGGCCAGCACGGTTGCCGGCAGCGAGACGAGTTCGCTCACCCGCATTCCAGTCGCATACAAAAGCTCCACCAGCGCGCACATGCGCAGACGCTGCAGATGGTTATCTCCGGGCGCGGCCGCTTCCTGCTCCGCGAGACCGATCAATCTCGTTACATCGTCGGTTGAGAGCGTCTTCGGCAGCGAGCGCTCTTTTCGCGGTGCGTCGAGAATGCCGGTGGGGTCGTCTCCGCGCATGCCTTCGGCATAGAGGAACTTGTAGAACTGACGCAGTGCAGAGAGCCGGCGGGCCTGCGAGGATGCCTTGAACCCCTGGCGCGCGAGATGGGCCAGATAGGCCCGCAGGTCGTCCGGCGCAGCGTCGATCATCCGCACGGACCGTTCCATCAGGAACGAGCGGACGTCCTCAAGGTCGCGTTCGTAGGAGGTGAGCGTGTTCGCGGCAGCCCCGCGCTCGGCGCTCATCATCTCCAGAAAGGCTTCGATCCGGACGGCGGACGGGTCGTTCATGGCTGCGTGTTGACCCGCTCTGAGGGAATTCGAATGGTAACGTCGCGCGGGCGGGGTTCCACGAAGGTGACCAGTGCGACCATGATGCCGTAGACGATGCCCGCGATGACCGCGCAAAAGAACAGAAAGCGGAATAGGGTGGGCATTGCGCACTCCGTGGAACCGTCTCCCTATATCGCCCCGCGAGGCAGCAAGCGCAAGGCGCCGCTGCCACTTGACGCTTCCGCCGGTTTTGCAGATACCGGTTCGAGCAACAATCGGAACCGCTTGATGAACGGCCTGCTGGAAACCGCCCACCCAGACCTCGTGCAGAGAGCGCGCATTGCGCTCGGCAGCCGCAATCTCGTTCTGGTCGGATTGATGGGCGCTGGAAAATCAGCCATCGGCAGGCTTTTGGCCCATTCGCTTTCCGTTCCCTTCATCGATTCCGACCACGAGATCGAACGCGTTTCGCGCATGTCGATCACCGACCTGTTCGCAGCCTATGGCGAAGACGAGTTCCGGGCGCTGGAAGGGCGGGTGCTGAAGCGCCTTTTGAAGACCGGGCCCCGCGTCGTCTCTACGGGTGGTGGCGCTTTCATCAACGAGCGGACGCGCCGGCACATCAAGCGTGGTGGTCTCACCGTCTGGCTGAAGGCCGATATCGACGTGTTGTGGGAGCGCGTCAACAAGCGCGACACGCGGCCGCTCCTGAAGACCGAAAACCCCCGGCAGACCCTGGAAAACCTGATGAACACGCGCTATCCGATCTATGCGGAGGCGGATCTCACGGTCCAGTCGCGCGACGTCCGGAAGGAAATCATAGCAGAGGCCGTTCTGGCAGCTATCGCCGCCAGCGCCGACAAACAGACGTGACGGAACCCATGACCGAAGCCCCTTCCTCCCCCGCCCGGCGCAGCGTTCGCGTCGATCTTGGTGACCGCTCTTATGACATCCTGATCGGTCCCGGGCTTATCGCCGCGGCGGGCGCGGAAATCAGCAGCCGGATGAAGGGGCGGCGGGTCGCGGTGATCACCGACGAACATGTTGCTCCGATCTATCTCGAGCCGTTCATGCGCTCTCTCGCGGGAGGCGGAATTCAGGCCGTCTCGCTGGTGCTGCCGGCGGGCGAAAAGACCAAGAGCTTTCCGCATCTGATGGACGTCTGCGACAGCGTGCTCGGCGCGCGCATCGAGCGCAACGATGCGGTGGTGGCGCTCGGCGGCGGCGTCATCGGCGACCTCACGGGCTTCGCTGCCGGCATCGTACGCCGCGGCTCGCGCTTCATCCAGGTGCCGACTTCGCTTCTCGCCCAGGTCGATTCTTCCGTCGGCGGCAAGACCGGCATCAACTCCCGCCACGGCAAGAACCTGATCGGCGTCTTCCACCAGCCCGACCTCGTGCTTGCCGATACCGACGTTCTGGACACGCTTTCGCCGCGCGAGTTTGCCGCCGGCTATGCCGAGGTCGCCAAATACGGCTTGATCGACAAGCCGGAGTTCTTTGCGTGGCTCGAAAAGAACTGGCGCGACATTTTTGCCGGAGGCGATGCCCGGATAGAGGCGATCGCGACCAGTTGCCAGGCGAAGGCCGATGTCGTCGCCGCCGACGAGCGCGAGAACGGCCTGCGCGCCCTGCTCAATCTCGGCCACACCTTCGGCCATGCGCTGGAGGCGGCAACGGAATACGACAGCCGTCGTCTGGTGCACGGCGAAGGGGTATCGATCGGCATGGTGCTGGCGCATCAGTTTTCCGCGCGGATGAACCTTGCAAGCCCCGACGACGCCCGCCGTGTCGAGGCGCATCTGGGCGAGGTCGGCTTGCCGATATCGATGGCCCAGATTCCGGGCAGCCTGCCGCCGGCCGAAACCCTGATGGATGCGATCGCGCAGGACAAGAAAGTCAAGTCCGGCAAGCTGACCTTCATCCTCACGCGCGGTATCGGGCAGTCCTTCGTCGCCGATGACGTGCCGCCCTCAGAAGTCCTGGCGTTCCTCAAGGACAAATATCCGAAATGATCTCGCGAACCGACATCCTGCAGCGGCTATTCGGGTTGTTCGGCCTGACGGCCGGGCGGGACGCGGCCCCGCTTTCGTTCGCCGACGGACGCGCCGGCGAGGCTGCCGGGCGGGAAGGTATCACTTCAAGGGTGGAGCGGGACAAGGGGCAGGGGATGTCCGAACTCGATGAGCTCGAAGTCTCCGACGTCATGGTGCACCGGACCGCCATGCGCGGCCTGAACGCCGACGAAGCACCCGAAGCCATCGTGCGGGCGGTGCTCGACGGTCCCTTTACGCGGCTTCCGCTCTGGCGTGGTTCGGCCGACAACATCATCGGCGTCGTCCATCGCACAAACCTGTTGCGCGCGCTGGTGGAGCCGGGTGCGGAGCCTGCCACGATCGACATCGTCAGGATCGCGGAAAAGCCGTGGTTCGTGCCGGATACGACCAGCCTGCGCGAGCAGTTGAACGCGTTCCTGCGGCGGAACAGGCACCTTGCCGTCGTGGTCGACGAATATGGCGAGGTGCAGGGTCTCGTGACGCTCAGCGACATTCTGGAGGAAATCGTCGGCGACGTCTCGGACGAACGCGACATCGACATCCAGGGCGTGCGCCAGGAGGCGGACGGCTCGATCGTCGTCGAGGGCAGCGTTGCCATCCGCGACCTCAATCGCGCGCTGGATTGGTCGCTGCCGGACGAGGAGGCGACGACGATCGCAGGCCTCGTGATCCACGAATCGAAGTCGATTCCCGAGGAGCGGCAGGCCTTCACCTTCCACGGCAAGCGCTTCATCGTGATGAAGCGCGTGAAAAACCGGATCACGCGCCTGCGTATTCGTACGGCCGACGCTGCCGAGCGGCAGCCCTGACTAACCGCGCACCACTACCAGCGCACCGGCTCGCCCGGTGCCGCAGCCTCGATCGCCAATGCGTGCAGGCCCGCGTCGAATTCCGGCTTGACGAGTTCGTTGACCATTCGGTGGCGTGCAACGCGACTGAGGCCGGCAAAGCTCGCCGATACGATGCGGATGCGCATATGGGTTTCGCCGCCGCCATCGAACGCCGGCTGGTGGCCGGCGTGCAGGTGGCTCTCGTTGATCACTTCGAGCCGATCTGGTGAAAGCGCCTGCGCCAACCTATATTCAATCCGGGATTTCACTGACATTCGTCTGCCTTCGAAGCGCGTGTTGGAACGCGAGCTTTCTGCACGAAAATGGTCCCAAAAAGCCAGCAACAATCCGCTTTGTCAATTCTTGTTGTGCTCGTCTGCGAGCCCCATAATTGGACCCATGAAACTCGATTCCAAATACTTCGACCGGATCCGGACGCGCCGGCGTGTCGAGCGACCGGAGCCCGTCGCGCCGACGTGCCAATGGGACGGTTGCGACAAGCCCGGGGCCCACCGTGCGCCGGTCGGCCGCAATGCCGAGGGCCAGTTCTTCCTGTTCTGCTTCGAGCACGTCAAGGAATACAACAAGGGCTACAACTACTTCTCCGGCCTGTCGGATACGGAGATCGCCCGCTACCAGAAGGAGGCGATCACCGGTCATCGCCCGACCTGGACCATCGGCGTCAACAAGTCCTCCAAGAACGGCCCGGCGCATGGCAACGTGCGCTCGGGCACGGCCGGCGCAAACCAGCGCATTCGCGACCCCTTCGGCTTCGTCAACGAGGGTCGCGGGAGAGGTCCGCGCATGGAGCCGCGGACCCGCAAGCTGAAGACGCTGGAGGCCAAGGCCTTCGATACGCTCGGCCTGCATGCCAACGCGACGACCGAAGACATCAAGGCCGCCTACAAGGGGCTTGTCAAAAAACACCATCCCGACGCAAATGGCGGAGACAGAGGATCCGAGGAGCGTTTTCGGGCCGTCATTCAAGCATATCAATTGTTAAAGCAGGCCGGCTTCTGCTAGAGCAGGTCGGCAGCAACAGGACATAGGGCGGATGCGAGCGGCGTCTGCTGCGGAGACATTATGAGCAAGATGGACCTCGACATTTCCAACCTCCCGGATACCACCGTTTCGGTTCGGGAGGTCTTCGGCATCGACACGGACCTGCGCGTGCCGGCCTACTCCAAGGCCGATGCCTATGTCCCTGACCTTGACCCGGACTACCTGTTCGACCGCCAGACGACGCTTGCCATCCTTGCCGGCTTCGCCCACAACCGCCGCGTCATGGTTTCCGGCTATCACGGGACCGGAAAGTCCACCCATATCGAGCAGGTTGCAGCCCGCCTCAACTGGCCGTGCGTGCGCGTCAACCTCGACAGCCATGTCAGCCGGATCGACCTCGTCGGCAAGGACGCCATCGTTGTGAAGGACGGCCTGCAGGTCACCGAATTCAAGGACGGCATCCTGCCCTGGGCCTACCAGCACAATGTCGCGCTCGTCTTCGACGAGTACGACGCGGGCCGCCCGGACGTCATGTTCGTCATCCAGCGCGTGCTGGAATCGTCCGGCCGCCTGACGCTGCTCGATCAGAGCCGCGTCATCCGCCCGCACCCGGCCTTCCGTCTGTTCGCGACCGCCAATACCGTCGGCCTCGGCGATACGACCGGCCTCTATCACGGCACGCAGCAGATCAATCAGGCGCAGATGGACCGCTGGTCGATCGTGACAACGCTGAACTACCTGCCGCACGACAATGAAGTCGACATCGTCGCCGCGAAGGTGAAGACGCTGTCGAGCAAGAAGGATGGCCGCGATACGATCTCGCGCATGGTGCGCGTCGCCGACCTGACGCGCGCGGCCTTCATCAACGGCGATCTTTCGACGGTGATGAGCCCGCGTACGGTAATCACCTGGGCGGAGAATGCCGAGATCTTCGGCGACATCGCCTTTGCCTTCCGTGTCACCTTCCTCAACAAGTGCGACGAGCTGGAGCGGCCGCTGGTGGCCGAGCACTATCAGCGCGCCTTCGGCGTGGAGCTCAAGGAAAGTGCTGCCAACATCGTGCTGGAGGCGACGGCCTGAGGGCCGCTCGGGTGAAACATGGCAGCAGCTCGCGGTGACAATTCAAGGCCGAGACCCGGCGCTCCGGTCGATGTCGAGCCTTTTCGGCGGGCACTGACCGGCTGCATCCGCTCGGTCGCCGGCGATGCCGAGATCGAGGTGGTGTTCGCCAATGAGCGGCCAGGCCTGACCGGCGAGCGCATGCGCCTGCCGGAGCTCTCCAAGCGGCCGACGCGCGAGGAGCTTTCCGTGACGCGCGGGCTTGGCGATTCCATGGCGCTGCGCAAGGCATGCCACGACCCCCGCATCCACGCGACCATGTCGCCGCCGGGATCGGATGCGCGCGCAATCTTCGATGCGGTGGAACAGGCCCGCGTCGAGGCGATCGGTTCCAACCGCATGAGCGGCATGGCGCAGAACATCTCCTCGATGCTCAGCGAAAAATATACCCGGGCCAACTTCGGCGCGATCACCCGCCAGGCGGACGCACCGCTGGAAGAAGCGGTGGCGCTGCTCGTGCGGGAGAAGCTGACCGGCCAGCAGGCGCCGGAATCGGCCGGCCAGGTGCTGGACCTGTGGCGCGGCTTCATCGAGGACAAGGCCGGCGCCGACTTCGGCGGTCTCTCGGCTGCGATCAACGACCAGCAGGCCTTCGCCAAGATCGTCCGGCACATGCTCGCCTCCATGAACGTCGCCGAGGACATCGGCGAGGAGGATACGGAGCAGGACGACCAGGACAGCGAGACCGACGAGGACCAGCCGCGCAGCAACGAGGAAGACGAGAGCGAATCGCAGGAGGAAGCCGGCGAAGAGGCAGCACCGGCCGACGAGAACGAGACCGCCCAGGACCAGATGGAAGAAGGCGAGATGGACGGCGCGGAGATTTCCGACGACGAACTCGCCGACGAGGACAGCGAAGACAGTGAGACGCCCGGCGAGGTCCGGCGTCCGAGCATCTTCGGCGATTTCAACGAGAAGGTCGACTATTCGGTCTTCACCGAGGAATTCGACGAGACGATCGCTGCCGAGGAGCTGTGCGACGAAGCCGAGCTCGATCGGCTGCGGGCCTTCCTCGACAAGCAGCTGTCGCACCTGCAGGGCGCGGTGGGGCGGCTTGCAAACCGCCTTCAGCGCCGGCTGATGGCGCAGCAGAACCGCTCCTGGGAATTTGACCTGGAGGAGGGCTATCTCGATCCGGCCCGCCTGCAGCGCGTTATTATAGACCCCATGCAGCCGCTCTCGTTCAAGCGCGAGAAGGATACGAATTTCCGCGACACGGTGGTGACGCTTCTCATCGACAATTCCGGCTCGATGCGCGGCCGGCCGATCACGGTAGCGGCCACCTGTGCCGACATTCTGGCCCGCACGCTGGAGCGTTGCGGCGTCAAGGCGGAGATCCTCGGCTTTACGACGAAGGCCTGGAAGGGCGGACAGTCGCGCGAGAAATGGCTTGGCAGCGGCAAGCCACAGACGCCCGGCCGCCTGAACGACCTTCGCCACATCATCTACAAGTCGGCAGATGCCCCCTGGCGGCGCGCCCGGCGCAATCTCGGGCTGATGATGCGCGAAGGGCTCCTGAAGGAGAACATCGACGGCGAGGCGCTGATCTGGGCGCACAACCGGCTTTTGGCGCGGCCCGAACAACGCCGTATTCTGATGATGATCTCCGACGGCGCGCCGGTCGACGATTCCACGCTGTCCGTCAATCCCGGGAATTATCTGGAACGGCACCTGCGCGCGGTGATCGAACAGATCGAGACGCGTTCGCCCGTCGAACTGCTGGCGATCGGCATCGGCCATGACGTCACGCGCTACTATCGGCGCGCCGTCACGATCGTCGATGCGGACGAGCTTGCGGGGGCCATGACTGAACAGTTGGCTGGGCTCTTCGCCGACGAGACGACGAGCCGCAGACGGCCGGCCGGCCTGCGCCGGGCCGGCTGACGAGAAATTTCAGCCCGGGCGGCGTTGCGCGCTTGCTTGGCATGGAGAGCCAATGACGCGACTGTCCGCCCTCTTTGCCCTGGCGCTGGCCGCGAGCGTCATTGCCGCGCCCGGTTCGGCAACCAGCGTCGCGCTCGAAATCGACAGCAGCACGATCGAGCATTTCGCCGTAGGCTCCGGGCAGCGAGCCTTCGGCAAGCTGGAGTTCGTCGGCGGCATCACCTTCACATCTTCGAACAAGCTCGTGGGGGCGATGTCCTCCATCCGGTTCCGTCCTGACCAGAGGCATTTC
The DNA here is from genome assembly GCF_013378445.1 of Mycoplana rhizolycopersici. Classification (GTDB taxonomy): domain Bacteria; phylum Pseudomonadota; class Alphaproteobacteria; order Rhizobiales; family Rhizobiaceae; genus Mycoplana; species Mycoplana rhizolycopersici. The sequence continues at coordinate 71,990 of NZ_JABXYK010000001.1, read as the reverse complement.
GTCGCTGCGCTGGATACCGGGCACTGGATGACGGGGGTGATCGAACGCGACGGCGAGGGGGCGCTGTCGGGCTTTGCCGAGGTGAAGATCACGCCGATGCTCAACGCCAGGGGCGAGCCCGAGAAGGCGAAAACGCTCGTCGATGCGGAAGGGCTGGCACTGGCGCCGGGAGCGGCGATCGTCAGCTTCGAGCAGCGCCACCGGGTGGACGTCTATCCCGATCCGGGCTTCGAGACTTCGGCACCCAAAGCCAGCTATCCGCTTCCGTTCCCGCGTTCGGAACTGCGCAACAACCGCGGCTTCGAGACGCTGGTGATGGCTCCCGTCGACGGGCCGCTTGCCGGCGCGCCGGTGATCGTCGCCGAACGCAGCCTCGACAGGCAGGGTAACCTGTTTGCAGCCATTCTTGACGGGCCGGCGAAAGGCACCTTCGCCGTCGTCCGCAACGATCCCTATGACGTCACCGACGGCGCCTTTCTGCCGGATGGAGACCTGCTGCTGCTCGAACGCCGCTTCCGGCTCTCCGACGGGATCGGCATGCGCATCCGCCGCATCAAAGGCGCGGACATTCGCCCCGGCGCGGTAGTTGACGGAGAGGTGCTGATGGATGCCGACATGAGCCATCAGATCGACAACATGGAAGGGATCGACGTGATGCAACTGCCGGATGGCGACGTCCGCATCATCCTCGTTTCCGACGACAACCACTCGATCCTGCAGCGGAACCTGATGCTGGAATTCCGCCTGACAGGCGGCCTCTGAAACGCAAAACGGGCCGCCCGGTTGCCGGGCGGCCCGTTGGAAGCATCTTCAACTGGTCAGGCCGAGGCCTTCTCCGCAGCCGGCATGGGCTTCAGCGTGCTCATCAGCGCGCCATAGGGCAGGAGCATCACCAGGCCCATCAGCAACTTTACGCCGAAATCGGTGATCGCCCAGGAGATCCAGCGCTGTGCTTCTGCAGCAAAGAGGCCGAGGACCGGCGCATGCTCGATCGCGAACGGCTCGTTGGGGCCGAGCACCACGAAGGCGGGGGCAAAGGCTATGGAGAAGAAGATCAGCGTATCGAGCGCCGAGCCGACCAGGGAGCCGACCAGCGGCGCACGCCACCAGGTCTGCCGGCGCAGCTTGTTGAAGACGGAGATATCCAGCAACTGGCCGAGCAGGAAGGCCGTCCCGGATGCGATGGCGATCCTGGGGCTGGCGACGGCGAAGGAGAAGACGATCGCGACGGCAAAGCCTGCGACGACCACCTTGCGCGCGGTGCGCGGGCCGAACTGGCGATTGGTCAGATCGGTGACGAGGAAGGCTACGGGATAGGTGAAGGCGCCGAAGGTGAGGATGTCACCGAGGCTGATACCGAAAAGCGTGCCCGGCAGCGGATACTGCACGAAAATGTTCGAGGCGACGACGACGAGCGTCATCAGGAGGACATAGATGAGGGTAATGCGGTTCGCCTGCATTTTTTTATCCTGGGTGATGCCACCAGTTGGAGGAACAACGATGTTTTCAACGAAATGAGGCCTGTCCGGATGCCCGGCAAGCCTCATTACCTATCAGAGAGAATCGCGCCGATTGATCAGGCGGCGACCTTCTTGGCGATCTGGCGGCGGAGCAGGCGCGCGCGCATGGACAGCTCGTTCTCATCGGCCTTCAGTAGGAAGGCGTCGAGGCCGCCGCGGTGCTCGACCGAGCGGAGGGCTGCTGCGGAAACACGCAGGCGGAAACGCTGGCCGAGGGAGTCCGAGATGAGCGTGACGTTGCACAGGTTCGGCAGGAACTTGCGCTTGGTCTTGTTGTTGGCGTGGCTGACATTGTTGCCAGACTGGACGCCCTTGCCGGTCAATTCGCAACTACGGGACATGGATGCACCTATTCTTCTTTGGTTTCGGACAATACGATTCCGGCGCCGTGTCCGGCCGCAGTCCGTCTGGCCTTATTGGAAAAGTTGCGGTTCTATAGTCACCCGCGCTTGCGGCGTCAAGCCAAACCTTGGCGTCGGCTGGAAAACTATTGCAAATCGCTGAGAATTGCGGCCAATACCGCAAGGGTATCCGCCAGCATTCGCCGTCCGTCGAGATAGCAGCGGCGCAGAATTGCCGCAAAAGGAATTATAGTCTTTCTGACGAAGGAGCGGTTGAAAGATGGGCTTGAGGGCTTGGATCGCGGCAGGTTCCATCGCGGCGGTGACGGCAGGCGTCGCGGGCGCGACGGAGGTCGAGCACGTTACCGACTACAGCATCCGTCTCGCCGGGTTCCCGGTCGCGACCGCAAGCTTCCGTTCCGAATTCGACGGCAGGCGCTACACGATCTCCGGCCGCATGGATTCCGCCGGCCTTGCCGACATCCTCTCCAGCACGCACGGAACAACCACCGTCTCAGGCACGCTCTCCGACGGCAAGCTGCGCGCCAGCCGATACTCGATGTCCTATCGCAGCGGCAAGCGGGCACGCGCCATCGACGTGACTTTCCGCAACGGCAACGTTGCCAGCGCCTCCATCCGGCCCGAGCGCCGGCGGTCGCCGGAAAACTGGGTGCCGGTGCGCGCTGGCGACATGCGCTCGGTGATCGACCCGATCTCGGGGCTGATCATTCCCGCGACGAAGAACGTCTGCTCCAAAACGCTGCCGATCTTCGACGGGGAATCGCGGATGGACATCAGGCTGCTGGACAAGGGCACGCGCCCGTTCTCCACCAAGGGCTTCGATGGCGAAGTGAAGGTCTGCGGCGTGCGGTTCGTGCCGAAGGCCGGCTATCGCAAGGGACGCCGTGACGTCGAGTACCTGCGCAAGCTGACGACGATGGAGATCTGGTTTGCAAAGGCCGATCCCGTCGATGTATATGCCCCGGTCTTCGTCCGGATTCCGACTTCGCTCGGTCCGGTCACCGTTTCGGCCACCCGCTTCGGCGGCTGAGCCGTCGAAACATCGCATGCGGGGCAATGGCACGTGAAATTGAAAGCGACGCTCATCGGTTTTTCCGCGATCCTGATGTGGTCGCTATTGGCACTTTTCACTACCGCTTCCGGCAAGATGCCGCCTTTCCAGCTTTCCGCGATCTGCTTTCTGATCGGCAGCCTGCCCGGCCTTGTGGTGCTCGCGCTGCGGCCGGGGCGAATGGCGCTTTTGCGCCAGCCGGCGAAGGTCTGGATCGTCGGGATTGCCGGGCTTTTCGGCTATCATTTCCTTTACTTCACCGCTCTGCGCAACGCGCCCGCGGTAGAGGCGGGACTCATCGCCTATCTCTGGCCGCTGCTGATCGTCGTCGGCTCGGCAATGCTGCCGGGCGAAAAGCTGCGCTGGTACCATATAGCGGGTGCGCTCATGGGGTTGGCGGGAACCGTCCTGATCGTCGCCCGCAACGGCCTGTCCTTCGATGGCGCCTATACGATCGGCTACGCCGCCGCCTTCCTCTGCGCCTTCACCTGGTCGGGCTACTCGCTTCTGACACGCCGTTTCGAAGCGGCTTCCACCGACGTCGTGACCGGCTTCTGCCTTGCAACCTCGGTCCTTTCGTTCCTGTGTCACCTCGGCCTGGAGACGACGGTATGGCCGGAAACGGGGTTCGAATGGTTCGCCGTCGCAGGCCTTGGCCTGCTGCCGGTAGGGGCGGCGTTCTATGCGTGGGATTTTGGCGTGAAGAATGGCGATATCCAGATCCTGGGGGCTACGAGCTATGCCGCGCCCCTGCTATCGACGCTGAACCTCATCCTGATGGGATACGCCGAGCCGTCCTGGCGGATCGCCATTGCCTGCGTGCTGGTGACCGGCGGTGCGATCCTGGCGGCCAGGGACATGGTTTTTCGCAGGAAGCCTGTGGCTGCCGCCGACGCTGTCTAGGGCCTGTATGGTTCATTCTGAAGCACACAGGATCCAAGCCATTTTTTGTTTTCGTTTGTCTTTTCGGGAAAACCGGATTCCACTTTTCCCTGACAAACTCTAGCTAGTTGGCTCCCGGCCGCCAGCCGGGCGGGGCCATTTCAAACGCGTCGAAGGAAAAGCCGGGCGCTACGGTGCAGCCGACCAGCGTCCATTCGCCCAATGGTTCTGCCGATTGCCACCATCCGGCGGGCACAATGACCTGCGGGCGCTCCCCGTTTGCGAGGTGGGGGCCGAGCACCTGACTGTTGCTGGTCTGTCCATCGCCGCAGATCGACAGCCGCAGCGGGCCGCCGGCATAGTAGTGCCAGATCTCGGCTGCATCCCGCACGCGGTGCCAGTGCGAACGTTCGCCCTTTTCCAGGAGATAGTAGATCGCAGTGGAGTGACCGTGCGTGCCGCCATCGGTGTCGCGGAAGGTTTGGACGTACCAGCCGCCCTCCGGGTGGCGTTCCATGCCGAGTGTGGCGATGATCTGCTTCGGCGTCATCAGAAGCGGTCCTTGCGGCCTCGTATTTCGGCAAAGACCTCGCTGTCGGAGGCGTCCGGCATGGCAAGGACCTTGCGAATGCCCGGATCGGCGGCGCGCAGGAACGGGTTCGTCCGCTTTTCCAGCCCGATCGTCGTCGGTGCCGTGAAGCGGCCGGCGGCGCGGATGCGCTCGATTTCCGTCGCGCGCTCCTTCAGCGCGCCGTTGTCGGGATCGACCGAAAGCGCGAAGCGAGCGTTGGACAGGGTGTATTCGTGACCGAAATACACGGTCGTATCATCGGGAAGCGCGGCAAGGCGGGACAGCGACTGCCACATCTGCGCGGGGGTTCCCTCGAAAAGGCGGCCGCAGCCGAGTGCGAACAGCGTGTCGGCGGCAAAAAGCAGCCCGTCGTCCGGCAGGTGGTAGCAGACATGCCCGGCGGTGTGGCCGGGTGTCCAGATGACCTCGACGGGCCTGCCGGTGAAGTCGAAGCGGTCGCCATCGTCCACCGCCTTGTCGATCCCTGGAATCTTGTCCTTTTCCCTTGCCGGACCGATGATCGCGGCGCCGAATCGCGCTTTCAGCGCCTCGTTCGCCTCGACATGGTCCTGGTGATGATGCGTGGTCAGGATGTGCGTAAGCTTCCAGCCGCGCCGCGCGAGCGCATCGAGGATCGGCTTTTCCTCAGGCGCGTCGATGCTGGCCGTGGCGCCGCTGGCTGCATCGTGCAGAAGCACGCCGAAATTGTCGGTGCGGCAGCCAAAGAGTTCGATTTCGAGCGATGCCATGGGCATTGTTCCTTTCCCGTTGCGCGGAAACGCCGAATCTAGCGGTACGGGCCTTGAAGTCCATCGCCCGGTCGCTAACATCTCGCGAATGCATGCAGATATTGTCGATCTTCGCGAATTTTACCACTCTCCCCTCGGACACCTCGCGGAGCATTCGATCACGATGTCGCTAGGTTCGATCTGGGCGCGCCTGCCGGAAGAACGGCTGGTCGGGCTGGGCTATGCGGTGCCCTATCTCGACCGGTTTCGCGGTGACACGGAGCGTACCTTCGCTTTCATGCCGGCAGGGCAGGGGGCCGTGAACTGGCCGGTGGGCGAGGCATCGGCTACCGCGCTCGTCTTCGACGAGGAACTGCCGCTGCCTGACTCGTCCATCGACCGCATCCTGATGGTGCACTCGTTGGAATTTGCGGAAAACCCGCGCGAGACGATGAAGGAGCTCTGGCGGGTGCTGGCTCCCGGCGGCCGGCTCGTCATTGTCGTACCGAACCGACGCGGCGTGTGGGCGCGGATGGAACATACCCCCTTCGGCTCCGGCCGTCCCTATTCGCGCAGCCAGCTGACGCATCTTTTGCGTGAAACCAACTTCACGCCCGGCGCCAGCGCCGAGGCGCTGTTCTTCCCGCCGTCCAAGCACCGCAGCATCCAGAAGCTGCGCGGCGCCTTCGAGCGGCTCGGGCGCTGGCTCTGGCCGATGTTTTCCGGCGTCCTCGTCGTTGAGGCGCAGAAGCGGCTCTACCAGGGACTGCCGGTGGCGGCGCGCGCTTCGCGGCGTGTCTTCGTTCCCGTGCTTGCACCATCGGGCGTGCCATCGACGCGGTCGTCCCTGCCGCGCAGGCCCCTCGACAATCCCCCGCCACGCCGGTAATGGCTGCTGCACCATCCCGCCTCAAACAGGCGGGCTCCTATCCGGAACAAGGGCGGCAGGCATGGCGGATCAACAGTTTGACAAGATTGCGCTGATCGGTATCGGCCTCATCGGTTCGTCCATTGCGCGCGCGGTGAAGGCGCAGGGCCTGGCCCCGTCGGTGGCGATCGCAACGCGAAGCGAAGAGACGCTCGAGCGGGCGCGGGAGCTGGAGCTTGGCACCGATTATCATCTGGACGCGGCGGAAGCGGTGCGCGACGCCGATCTCGTCATCGTCTCCGTTCCGGTCGGTGCGTCGGGCAGCGTCGCCCAGCAGATCGCCCCAAACCTCAAGCCCGGTGCCATCGTCACGGATGTCGGCTCGACCAAGGCGTCCGTCGTTGCCCAGATGCTTCCGCATATCCCGAAGGGCGTACACTTCATTCCGGGCCATCCGCTTGCCGGCACCGAGCATTCCGGTCCCGATGCCGGTTTCGCCGAGCTTTTCCGCGGGCGCTGGTGCATCCTGACGCCCGTTCACGGTACCGACAAGGCCGCCAAGCGGCGTCTGGCCACCTTCTGGGAGACGCTCGGCTCCAAGGTGGACGAGATGGATACGGAGCACCACGACAAGGTGCTGGCGATCGTGTCCCACCTGCCGCACATCATTGCCTACAACATCGTCGGCACGGCGGACGACCTGGAGACGGTGACCGAATCCGAGGTCATCAAGTATTCCGCCTCGGGCTTCCGCGACTTCACCCGTCTGGCTGCGTCCGATCCGACGATGTGGCGCGACGTCTGCCTGCACAACAGGGACGCCATCCTGGAGATGCTGGCGCGTTTTTCCGAGGATCTGGCCTATCTGCAGCGTGCGATCCGCTGGGGCGACGGCGAGAAGCTGTTCGATCTCTTCACACGCACGCGCGCCATCCGCCGGTCGATCATCGATGCGGGGCAGGACACGGCCGCGGCTAACTTCGGTCGCCCGGATGCCACACCTGAAAAGTAGCCGCCATCAAAGCGGCGGGATTGCGGCGAGCGGAATGATTCCCAGATAGACGACGCCGTCCCTGACCCGGAGCCTGACGCTCGCCTCGTCCTTGCCGCCGGAAAGGCTGCGGATGGTGCTTGCAACGCTCGAGGCGGTCTCCGCAATCTCGGGAAACGCCTCGGCGATGGCATCGCGGACTTCGTCGATGCCCTTCAACTGAACCTGAAAATTGCCCGAAAGCCGCCCCTTGTCATCGACTTCATAGGGTCCGGACAGCGCGGCATTGCTGCCGTTGGCGAACACGAGACTGAAGTTGTGAAGCTCTCCCTTCGTGCCGTGCGGCGCGGTCCTGGGAGGCCCGTCGTTCAGCCAGTCGGCGGCGTTGGCGATCGTCGCATCCAGAACCACGTCGACCTGCGGTATGGTGGTGTCGGACACCTTCAGGTTAAGCCCGTCGGCGGAAAGGGCGACGTCGAGCGCTTCGTCGTTCCTGCGGGCATGCGCTTCGCCGTGGCGGGCGGAAAACGCGAGGTTGACGTCGGCCCTGCCTGCGGTGAACGTCCCTCTCAATCCGTCATGGGCGATCGACGTGCGGTCGAGACCGCCGGTGCCGGCGACCGCGCTGGCGTGCAGGAGATCCCAGTCCGCGGTGAGGGCAAGATCCGGCGAGACGCGGATCTGCGCGGGGCCGTCGATTTCGAGGACGGCATGGCCCGGACGGTAGACCTGGGCTGCCGAGCGCAAGGCGCCGAAGCTTGCGGACGTGCCCGTGCGCTTGTCGTCGATACCTACAGCGTCGCAGAAGACGCCGATGCGGAAGGGATATCCCTTCACGTCCAGCCCGGAGCAGGCAACCGACACGTCGGCATCCGACATCTGGCTTCCGACATACTTGCCGAGGCGGTCGGCGCCGTAGAACCAGGCTGCCGTGTAGGCCGCGACGAACAGGACGATGCCCAGGCCGAGAAGCCAGAATCTGCGGGCGATGCGCGATGTCGTAGCCCCGTTCGTCGTTTGCATGCTTGCTCTCCGTAAGACGGAAGGAATTGGGACCGGGACGATGGAGGGGTGCCCGGCCGATTCGCAGTTGTAGTTGTTTGTTTTATCGCGAATTCTGACCGAAAACCGCTTCGCAGTTTTCGGTATCCGCTTTAGATTGCACCGAAGGTGGCAGAGAGCCGGCAATTGCGGCGGCATTCAGGTGGAAACGGTAAGGCGCGGTGGACACGCAAGAGTTTTGGGTTTTCGGCTACGGCTCGCTGATGTGGAATCCGGGGTTCGAGATCGAGGATAGCCAGCCTGCCCGCCTGCACGGCTTTCGACGCTCGCTTTGCGTGCGCTCCTGGGTGCACAGGGGGACGCCGGAGCAGCCGGGGCTCGTCCTCGGGCTCGATCGCGGCGGTTCCTGCCGCGGCATCGCCTTTCGCGTGGCGCCGCAGCGATGGAATGCCGTGCTCGACTATCTGCGTGAGCGCGAACTCGTCACACATGTCTACAAGGAACGCACGCTCCCCGTCACGCTCCCAGGCGGCATCCGCAAGCCGGCGCTCGCCTATGTGATCGATCGGGCGCACCATCAATATGCGGGGGCGCTGTCGGTGGAAGACGCCGCGGCGACCGTCAGCACTGCGCGGGGCAAGTCCGGCCCTAATACCGAATACGTTGCCAATACGCTCGCCCATCTGCGCGAGATGGGCATCCGCGACCATTGGCTGGAAGAGGTCGGACGCTCGGTCGATCGTCTCGTGAACGGCGGCTGAGAGCGCGTCAGGCCCGGGGACGTGTCAGGCCCAGGAGCGTATCAGGTTCGGGGGCGCATCAGGCATGGCGTGCGCGCAGCTCAGCCACCCGGGAAGCTGCCGTGGGCGGCAGCGGCAGGTTCGGATTTGCCTCCACGGTTTCCAGAAGCAGCTTGTCGCTCGCCGTCTCCATCACGTCGATCAGGTGGGCCAGAAATGCGTCCGGATCCATCCCGGCGGGCACGGGCGGCAGGATACGAACCTTGAAGTGGCCGGGGTAGCGCAGGAATTTGCGCCGCGGCCAGAACAGGCCCGGATGCATGACGACCGGCAGGACAGGCACCTGCAGGTCGCGGTAGAGGCGGGCAATGCCGTATTTGTACTCCGGCGGCGCGCCCGGCGGGCGGCGCGTGCCTTCGGGATAGATGATGAGCTGGCGGCCGCTTCTCATCTCGGCCTTGGCGCGTTCCATCACCGCCGCCATCGCCTTGCCGCGCGCGCCGCGATCGACCGGCACCATGCGCTGCTTGATAAGGTACCAGCCGAACAGCGGGATCCACGTCAACTCGCGCTTGAGAATGTAGAAGGGATCGTCCTGCCAGGGCAAAAGCGCATAGGCGTCCCAGAACGACTGGTGCTTCGGCGCGAAAATGTAGCCCTGTTCCTTCGGAATGTTCTCCAGACCCTCGATCTCGAAGGTGGCGCCGACGATCTTGGCGAAGAGCCAGTGATTGCTGCGCGCCCAGTTCTTGGCGATGACATAGGCCTTCTTGCGCGGAAGCAGAAAATAGGCCGGCGTCAGCAAGACCATCTGCGCGATCAGGTTGAGATAGAAGGCGATGTTGAAAAGGATGGAGCGCAGAACGATCATCAGGCAAGGGCTCTGTTACGAAGGTAAGCCTGACTACACGATATTTTTCGCGCCGGAAACCGGGCTGCTCAGTTCTCTTCCACAAGTGCGGCATGGGTCTGGGCATCACGGCGCAGGCCGCTCGCCGTGCCCGCGCCGATCATGCCGCGTACGAGCGCGGCGGAGTATTTCACATACTCCGAAAGCATCGCCTTCATCACGTGCGGCTCGCCGAGCCAACTGCCGTGCCTCAGGTCGGAATTGATCACGGGGTAGGAGACGAATTCCGTCTCGGCATCGCTGCGCCGAAGTTCCAGCAGGCTGCGCGGCATGTGGTAGTTGTTGGTCACCACCAGAACGGTGCGATAGCCATGGTCGCTGATCCACTGCGCCGTCTCGTTGGCGTTGCCGATCGTGTCCATCGCGTCATAGCCGATGTCGACGCAGCAATCGAACAGGCTGGTCGAGCTCTGGGTGAATTTGCGGATCTGCGTGCCGGACGTGCTCGGATTGGCGCCGGAAATCAGCAGACGCTGGCCCGCGCCCTGCTTCAGAAGTCCGATCGCCTGATCGATGCGCTGGAAGCCGCCGGTCAAGACTACGATCGCGTCCGCGCGCGGGTTTCTCGGCGTTTCCATGGCGGCGATGGTTTCTGCGAAATACAGGAAACCTCCAATCATGCTGCCGCAGAAGATGAGCAGGAACACCAGGAACGCGCGGACAAACCGGCGAATCGGGCGAAACCGCCAGCGCTTGCGCGCCGCGTGCCCGTCCTTCTGCGTCAGGTTTCTCGTTTCGTCTATCGTGGCCATGATTCTTCTATTTAACCCGGGATTGCGGCAAGGACGAGTCCGTAGACGTGCGATGCCGGTCCGGGTCATGTGTCCGGCAGGTCATCGGTGCGCGCGGGGTCGGAGCGGATGCGGTCGATCTCGAAGATCGTGCGCATGACGGTGAAGCGCGCCGTCAGCGTCGTCAGCAGCGCGATTACGATCATCGTGGCGGCAATGCCGAGATAGCCGCTCAGACCCACGGAGAAGTTTCCGAACAGGGCGGTGGCTTGGTCGCTTTCCGGCGTGGCCAGCGTGCGGTTCTGCCAGTATCCGGCGATGGCGAAGACGATTGCCGCCAGCGCGCCGCCCGCAAGGGAGCCTTTCAGGCTGATTTTCAGGAAATGCTTCTGGAATTCGGAGGCGACGAACCCGGCTTCAGCGCCGACGAAGTGCAGCACCTCGATGATGTGGCGGTTGCCTGACAAAGCGCCGCGGGTGGCGAAGACGACCGTCAGAATCATGGCGGAGAAGACGAGAATCAAGACGCCGATGCCGATCCAGGCCGTCGTCCTCGCCATGGTGACCAGCCTGTTCACCCAGGTGCGGTGATCATCGAGAAAGGCCTGCGGGATGGTTTCCATTAGCGCCTGCCGCATCGCGCCGAAATCGGGCGGGTTCTGCTCGTCGATGGTGACGATGACCAGCCGCGGCACCGGCAGTTCGTCCAGGTCGAGACCCTCGCCGAGCCAAGGCTCAAGCAGCCTGGCGGTTGCGGCGCGGTCGACGATCTGGCCGTCCTTCGTGCCGGTGAAGGTGAGCGCCAGATCGCGGGCGTCGCGCAGCGCCGCCTCCATGTCCAGGCCGTCGTCCGGCTTGATCTGGATGGTAATCTCGCGGGAAATCTGGCTTTGCCAGCTTGCAGCCGTCGCCCGCACCATGCTCACCGCCCCATAGGTCAGGCAGGCGAGGAAGGCCATGATGGCGATCACGAACATCAGCGCATTGCCGGAGACATTGGCCGGCGGCACGATGGGCGCGGTCGGGCGCACGCGCATCTCCGGGCGCTTCTGGTTGCCCTCTTGCGGTTGCGGGCGTGCGGCTGCCTCACTCATAGATGTCAAGCCGCCCTTGCGAGAGGATCATGCGCCGCGCATCCACCTGATCCATCAGCGACAGGTCGTGCGTGGCAATGACGACGGCGGTTCCGAGACGGTTCAGCTCCATGAACAGGCTCAGCAACCGTCGGGCCATCGGCGGATCGACGTTGCCGGTCGGTTCGTCGGCCAGCAGCAGTTCCGGGCGGTCGATCAGGGCGCGGGCGATGGCCGCGCGCTGCTTCTCCCCACCGGAAAGCACCGGCGGCAGGACGTTGATCCGCTCGCCGAGGCCGACCCATTTCAAAAGATCGAGCACGTCGGCGCGATAGCTCGCCTCCTCCTTGCCGCGCACGCGCAACGGCAGAGCGACGTTCTCGTAGGTCGTCAGATGGTCCAGCAGGCGGAAGTCCTGGAAGACGATGCCGATCCGGCGCCGCAGCATCGGCAGCTCGTCGCGCGGGATCGTGGCGATGTCGCGATCGAAGGTTCGCACCAGCCCGCGCGTGGGCTGCAGCGACAGGAACAGGAGCTTCAGGAGCGTCGATTTTCCCGCCCCCGAGGGCCCGGTCAGAAACTGGAAGGAACGGCGCGGAATGTCGAAAGTGAGGTCGCGGAGCACTTCCGGACCCATCCCGTATCTCAGGCCGACATTCTCGAAGTGTATCAAAGGGACAATCCGGTTTTCGTCTTCGCGCGCGTGACGCGCCATTCGCATCTTGCCGATGGCACGGAATCAAGGCCCATCCAAGGCCGGTTTCCGAAGCATTAACCAGTATGGTTTACGTTTGGTAAGCAATCGATTCAATGCCCGACTTTTAGCGGGTGAAACTCGTCGGACGAGCACGACAGGAGCACCGCCATGACAGCATTCGGCGCAAGGCGCGAGAGAAGCGTCCCGATCGATCTCCTGCCGCCGGAGCCCGGCAGGCGAAGGAAAAACCCCGCTCCGCCCCGGCATGTGCCTGAGATCGTCGATGCCGATTTCGTCGTCGTGATGGATTCTCCAGCGTCACCGCGGGGTTTTGCGCGCAACGACAATTCTCGGCGCGGAAAATCGGCGCTGCAGGGCTTCGCTTCATGTGCTGCAAAGATGGCGGCGAAGGGGCTGATTCGGGCGGTCCGGCTTATGGAACAGGCTCTGCAGATCCTGCCGGCGCGCGCGTTCGGAACGGTCGTGGCCGGCAGCGTCGCCGGCGCGTTCTTCTTTGCGGGCGGGCTTTCGGCGCTGGCAACCGTCTTTTCCGTCGGCGGCGAGGCCGGCCGGCTCCAGATTGGCGGCGTCACCTACACGCTTGATGACCGGGACGGGATGAAGGTGCTTTCCATCTACGGAACGCTGGAAAACCTGTCGCGCGAGGAACGCGCCGTGCCGCCGATCGTCGTGGACATCATCGGCGGCGGCAAGGGGGCCGCGCGGCACCGGATCGAGATCGCCGAAGGTAGCATGCCGGCCGGGGCGAGCCGCCCCTTTGCGCTGAAGATCCCGCATACCGGCGCAGGACTGCCGAAAGTCGCGGTTTCGCTTATGTCCGAGGATGCGTTGCAACGGTGATTGTGCTATGCGGCAGCGGGAGCGGCTGATGCCGCAAGCCGAAACGCCGTAGGGAGCCAGGTCGCGATGCAAGTAGTGCGCGGGAAGAAAATCGAAACGCTCTATAGCGCCGAGGAAATCGCGCGGCGCAATTCGGAGATGGCCGCGCAGATCAAATCGGGTCCGACGAAGGACCTGCTGGTGATCTCGATCCTGAAGGGCTCCTTTATCTTCGCGGCCGACCTGATCCGCGCCATGCATGCGACAGGGCTTGCGCCCGAGGTCGAGTTCATCACCCTTTCCAGCTACGGCAAGGGGACGACGTCGCAGACCGTCAAGATCGTCAAGGACATCGACAGCGACGTCCACGGCCGCGACATCCTGCTGATCGACGACATTCTGGAATCCGGTCGTACCCTGCAGTTTGCGAAGGAACTTCTGCTTGAACGCGGTGCCAATCACGTCACGATCGCCGTGCTGCTCGACAAGCGCGTCAAGCGCCAGGCGGACCTGGAGGCGGACTATGTGGGCTTCGAGTGCCCGGATCATTTCGTCGTCGGATACGGCATGGACGTGGCCTATGCCTTCCGCGAACTGCCCTTCGTCGGGGTAGTGACGGGCGACGCCGAATAGCCGGCCCCCGATTTCCCTTCGCGCCGTTTACCGATCGCAAACGAAACTCTGGTCTTTTCTGGCACGGGGCAGCGCTAACAGCGGCGCGTTTTGCGCCCGACGGACAGGGCCGGATGGACGGCTCGAAGGGAAGACCATGGCGAGAATTCTGATCACGGAAGACGAGGATTCGCTTCGTATCTTCGTTGCGCGGGCGCTGCGGCTCGACGGGCACGAGACAGTCGAAGCGGCCGACGGTGCACAGGGCCTGGAAACGCTGGCGGAGAGCCGGTTCGACCTGCTTCTATCCGATATCCGCATGCCGGTCATGGACGGCATCGAGCTTGCCCATCGCGCCGCACAGGCGCATCCCGACCTGAAGATCCTGCTGATGACCGGGTATGCCGAGCAGCGCGAGCGCGCGGAGGATCTTGCCGAGAAGATCGTCGACGTGCTCGCCAAGCCCTTCAGCCTGCCGGATATTCGTACCGCCGTCGCCCGCGCGTTGGCTGCATGAATTCAACTGAGGTCGTGCAGGTCCTTCCCGAGCGGAGCTGACAGGCTGAACTCGGAAAACTCGACCTTGAGCCCGGCGCGCTCCGGCGTGCAGCACATCGGGCCGACGAGGTAGGATGGTGCGACCGGAAAGGGTGCCAGACGGAGGAGCGGCCACCGCTTGCCATCGACCGAGACCTGCAAGCGCAAGATGCCGTCCAGCACGGTTGCCCGCATTCGAAAATCTGACGGGTCGAAGGGGCAGGCAGCCGTCGCCCAGTCGGATTGCCCATCGGTCAGGACGCTGCTGAGCATCGCCTGCCCATCCGACAGCTCGACGCCCGCCTTGACCCAGCGTGCCTCGTCTACTCGAACCATGATGCCTGCCTGGTCGTAGAGCGCCTCGTATCCCGCTCGCACGCGCACCTGCGCAGTGAAGGCGCTGCCCGTTCGAAAGCCGAGAAAATGCCCGCTGTCGCGCGTGAAGCCGTAGTGCGTCTCGCGCCAGAAATCGCTTCCGCGATCCGTGATCACTTCGACAACGCCCTTGTTCTCGCTCCATCTCGCGGGCTCGTTGAGCCAGACGCCGCCCTTCATCCTTGATCCTTTCATAGGGGGAATGTGCCGAAGAAATGGTCGTCAACTTCGGACCGGCGGCGCTCAATCCCGGTGTCGAGGCAAAGTCGCCGGCACCGGGATGGACTTGAGTTGCCGTCATTCGATTCCGAGCAGACGTTCCAGGTAGTTGCGCTCCATCACCGGTGCGCTGCCTGTGCCAAGACGGCGACGGATCTCTTCGAGAATCTCGCGGGCGCGCTGGATGTCGATCTCTTCGGGAACGCGGGTGCGACCGTCGTAATCGGGCCCTTCCGCGGTATCGGGACGTTCGCGTCCGAGGGGATCGCGGCCGTTTCGCCCCATCTGCGGCTGGCCTTGGCCTTCGCCGGCCTGCCCCATGGCCTGCATCTGGTTCATCATGTCCTGGGCGCCCTGGCGAAGGGCCTCCAGCGCCCGTCCCTGGCTGCCGACGGCCGCTTCGCCCTGGCCCTTGCCGAGCGACTGCGCGGCACCATCCATCTCGCGGCCAGCCTGGCCGAAGCCCTCGCCGGGTTCGATACCCATGTCCTTCAGGCCCTTCTGCAGTTCGCCAAGCTGTTTGGACAGCGCCTCCTGCTGGGCCTTGAGATCCTTCAGGGCCTGACGCAGTTCCTCTTCCGTCATCTCGTCGGTCGGTGACTGCCCCTGCTGCTGCTGGCCCTCGTCACCGGGGTCGCCGAACATATCCTCTTCGCCCGGCAGCGGATCGCCACGCTGCATGCGGTCGCGCAGCGCCTGATCGAAGTTGAACGTCTGGTCCATCAGCTTCTGCTGCTCCTGCATCAGCTTGCCGAGCTTGTCCATCTGCTGACGCATCGCATCCGACTGCTGACCCTGCTGCTGCGGACGCCGTCCCGCCTGCAGGTTGTTGAGCATGCGCTGCATTTCGGAAAGCATCTGCTGGGCCTGGTCCCTCGCGCCGGAGCGTGCGAGGTTCTCGATCTGGTCCATCATGCGTTCCAGATCCTGCTGGCGCAGGATCTGGCCTTGCTGCGCGTTCTGCTGCATCTGGCCGTTCTTCTGCGCCTGGCGGGCCAGTTCCTGCATGTAGGCCTGCATGGCCTCGCGCAGTTCCTGCATCAGCTTGGCGATTTCCTCGTCGGAGGCGTTGCGGTCCAGCGCTTCGGAGAGTGCCTGCTGCGCCTCGCGCAGGCGGCGGTCGGCGAGCGAGAGGTTGCCGTCCTCGATGCCGAGCGCGATTTCCCATAGATAATCGGCGGTCTCGCGCAACTGATCGTCGTTGCGGGCAAGCCGCATGCGTTCCTGCGCCGACTTGATCAGCAGGAAATGAACCGGGTTGGGGATCGTCTCCTCCGGGCGCAGCATCAGCGCTTCGTTGAGCGCAATCGCGCGCGGCAGCTGATTGGCATCGAGCGCGAAGGTCTGGCGCTGTTCGGCCACGGCGGCTGCCAGCGGTTCGAAGAAGGCTCTCGCCGGCAGAACCATCTCCTGCGGCTGGCTGCGACCTTCCTGTCCGGCGGCATCTTGTGCAACGAGCGTGATGCGGACGCGCTTGCCGGCCAGCGGGTGCTCACTCAGGTTGCGGCTCGTCGTACCCTTCGCGTCACGCGCGTTGCGGCGAGGAAGGTCGAGGCGATATTCCGGCGCCGGGTACAGGGGGCGCGCGTCCTTCGCCGGCTCGTCAACCGGCACGATTTCCGCACGGGCTTGCTGAATGCCGTAATCGTCCTTGGCGATGAAGCTGATCTCGAGCGCCGAGGCGACCGTCCTGCGGGGCACGCCGTCAAAGGCGATCTCGGGGACGTGGTCGGGTATGACGCTGAAGGCCCATTCCCGGCCGTCGAGCGACAGGGTGCCGTCCCTCAGGATCTTGTAGCGCAGGGTCTTGGGCTGGTTGTCCACAGCTTGCGGCGGCTCGGCGTTTGCGGGAGCGGCGGTCGTGGTCTTGCCGCCGGCCTCGGGCTTCTCGCCGTTGGTCTCCGGCTGTTCGGGGCGGATGACGGCTGCCTCTTCGCCGTCCGGCCGATAGATGACGTCGCCCGTAAGGTCGCCGCCGGTTACCCGCACGGTCAACTCGCTGAATTGCGGTATCCGCAACGGTCCTTCCGCCGGTTCCGCGGTGCCGGTCAGGAACATCGGCGCACGACCGGTATGGGCCGGCGGAGTGACCCAGGCGTCGATGCGGACGTCAGGCCTGTCCTCTGTCGGCTGGTGCAGGTGGACGACGTCGGTCAGAAGGCCGGCACGGTTGGAGTACGAGAACGCGAAGGCGATGACGACCAGCAGGACCGGGATCGCGCGGAGACCGTACCGGTCGAAGCGCGCAATATCGGGGCGCGGCAGGCCGGACTGGAGCGATCCGATCGTCCGGGCCATGCGGATCCGGTGCTCGCGCCAAAGCGCGTCGGCGACGGGCCCGCCGCCGGCGGGATGATCCGCCTGCACCTGGATCGCCTGATGGGAGAGGCCGTTTCGCTGCTCAAGCATCCGGTCCGCTTGATCGGACTGCGGCCAGGCGGCGTGCCGCAGCCGGGCGGCCAGCACTGCGAGCGCGAGTGCAAAGCCGCCGAGCGTCGCAAGATGCAGCCATGCCGGCACGTAGCGGAAATAGCCGAACCAGGTCAGCGCAAGGAAAGTCGCGACGAGAAGTGCCACCGGCAGCAGTTTCGGCAGGAGGCGTTCAGTGAACAAGACCGCACGCGCCAGCGCGCGCTTGCGGCGAAGGCGTGCCGCAAGGCTGCCGCTATGATCCATGCCGGAGGCGTTTTCGGCGTCTTCGTGCATTCATCCTCGATTCGCGCAGGCTTGCAGACGGCACGCTACGCGGCCATTGAACCCCAAGGATAACATCCTTTGTGGCGAAGGCGAGGGCGCGCGCAAAATCGTGATCACTTTGCGGAGAGGGGACGGAGGATATGCGATCCGCCCGGCCGGAGCGGTCGCCCGGCCTGACGCCCTCCTCACACCCTGCCTCAGGCGAGCCAGTCCGGCACGGAATCGAGGCCGATAAGCTCTTCGTAGGTCCGGCGCGGGCGGATGACGTGGAATTCGCCGCCCCTGACCAGGACCTCGGGCACGAGGAGACGCGAATTGTAGGTGCCGGCCTGGACTGCGCCATAGGCGCCGGCCGAACCGACCGCGATGAGTTCGCCCGGCTTGGGCATCGCCATCTCGCGGTCGAGCGCGAGATAGTCGCCCGTCTCGCACACGGGGCCGACGACGTCGGCGCGGATACGCGGTGCGTTGGCGGCGGAAATCACGACCGGGCGGATCTCGTGCCAGGCCTCGTAGAGCGTCGGCCGGATCAGGTCGTTCATTGCACCGTCGACGATGACGAAGGTCTTCTCGCCGCCGTCCTTCACATAGATGACTTCCGTCACGAGAATGCCGGCATTGCCGACGATCAGGCGGCCGGGCTCGGTGACGATCCGGCAATCCAGGCCCTGAAGCTCGTTCTTGACGATCTGCGCATAGGCATCGGGGAGCGGCGGGGGAGAATTATCGCTCCTGTAGGGAATGCCGAGGCCGCCGCCGACATCGACGTGATCGATCGTGTGGCCGTCGGCACGCAGCGTCTGCACCAGTTCCCGCAGAAGCCGGAAGGCATCCTCGAAGGGCTGCAACTCGGTGATCTGGCTGCCGATGTGCATGTCGATGCCGGTCACCTTGATGCCCGGCAATTCGGCGGCGCGGGCATAGACGGCACGCGCCCGTTCCCAGGTGATGCCGAACTTGTTTTCCTTCTTGCCGGTCGAGATCTTGGCGTGGGTACGCGCATCGACGTCGGGATTGATGCGGAAGGAAACATGGGCCTTTTTGCCGGCCTTCACCGCGCGGGCGTTCAGAACCTCCAGTTCAGGTTCCGATTCCACGTTGAAGCAGTAGATGCCGGCTTCCAGCGCAAGGTCCATTTCCCGCGGGGTCTTGCCGACGCCGGAAAACATGATGCGCTGCGCCGGCACGCCGGCTGCGAGCGCGCGCCGCAGTTCCCCTTCGGAGACCACGTCTACGCCGGCGCCGAGGCGGGCAAGCGTCTTCAGCACCGCCTGGTTGGAATTGGCCTTCATGGCGTAGCAGACCAGTGCATCCACGCCTTCGAAAGCCTTGGAGAACACCTTGAAATGGCGCTCCAGCGTCGCGGTCGAGTAGCAGTAGAAGGGCGTGCCGACCGCCTTGGCGATTTCCGGAACGGGCACGTCCTCCGCATAGAGAACGCCGTCGCGATATTCGAAATGGTTCACGTGTCTGTTCCGTCAGAGAAGCGGGTCGAGCAGGAAGGGCCTGTCCTCGACCTGCTGTTTCTTGCCCTTTTCGGCCGGCTTGCTGGATGCCGCGCCGGGCACTTCGAGATCACCCTTGCGGCCGCAGGCCGAAATCACCGTCGCCGAAAGAACAAGGACGAAGGCCAGCCTGGCAGTGGTCTTGAATGTCATGCGGTTCGCGGCTCCGAAAGCGGTCTCGATTGGGTGTGCAACACTTAGCAGAAGCGGGATGCGTTTGTGCACCCTGATTCTTCTCATGAATCGCACAAGCGGTGATCCGTCGCCGTTCAGTTGCGCTCGCGCCACCAGGCGATCTGCTGGCGGACGTTTGCCGGCGCGGTTCCGCCGAACGAGGTGCGGCTTGCGACAGACGCCTCGACGGTCAGCACGTCATAGACCTTTTCGGTGATTGCGGGATTGATCGCCTGCAACTCGTCGAGCGAGAGCGCGGATAGCTCGCACCCCTTCTGCTCGGCCAACGCCACTGCGCGGCCGGTGACGTGGTGAGCATCGCGGAAGGGAAGGCCGGCCTCGCGCACCAGCCAGTCGGCCAGATCGGTCGCCGTCGAGTAGCCCGAACCGGCGGCTGCCTTCATCCGGTCGGTGCGGACCGTCATGTCGCGAACCATGCCCGTCATGGCGGCGATCGCAAGCTCCAAGTTCTCGGCGGCATCGAAGACCTGCTCCTTGTCCTCCTGCATGTCCTTGGAATAGGCGAGCGGTAGGCCCTTCATCACCGTCAGGAGAGCGACCAGCGAGCCGTTGATGCGACCGGTCTTGGCGCGCACCAGTTCGGCTGCGTCCGGGTTCTTCTTCTGCGGCATGATCGAGGAACCGGTCGAGAACGCGTCCGACAGGCGGATGAAGCCGAACTGCGGAGTCGACCAGATGACGATCTCCTCGGCGAGGCGCGACAGGTGCGTGGCGGCGATCGCGGCGATGGAGAGGAATTCCAGCGCGAAGTCGCGGTCGGACACGGTGTCGATCGAGTTGCGGGTCGGTTCGCGGAAGCCGAGCGCCTTGGCGGTCATGTGGCGGTCGATCGGGAAGCCGGTGCCGGCAAGGGCGGCCGCGCCGATCGGGCTCTCGTCCATGTGTTCGATCGCATGGCGCACGCGGGCCCGGTCGCGCCCGAACATCTCCACATAGGCCATGCAGTGGTGACCGAAGGTCACGGGCTGGGCGGTCTGCAGGTGGGTGAAGCCGGGCATGACGGTCTCGGCATGCTCTTCGGCGCGGTCGAGGAAGGCGGCGATCAGCGCCGACAGCATCTTCTCCGTCTTCTGCAGCTCTTCCTTCACCCAGAGGCGGAAATCGAGCGCCACCTGGTCGTTGCGCGAGCGGGCGGTATGCAGACGACCGGCGGCGGGGCCGATCAGGGTCGCGAGCCGCGCCTCGACATTCATGTGGATGTCTTCCAGCTTGCGGGAGAATTCGAACGCGCCGCTTTCGATCTCCGACAGGATCTGCTGAAGCCCTGCGACGATCTTGTCCTTGTCATCGGCGGAAATGATGCCTTTATGGGCGAGCATGGTCGCATGCGCGATCGAGCCGCGGATGTCCTGGGCATAGAGCTTCTTGTCGAAGCCGATCGAGGCATTTATCTCCTCCATGATCGCATCCGGGCCCGAAGCGAAACGGCCACCCCACATCTGGTTCGAGGACTGGGTCTCAGATTTTTCGTCAGCCATGGGATTGCCTATCCTGGAGAATGAAATGACAGTCGAGAAGAAGCCTGGCCGCCCGGCCAGAAAATTAATCGCGGTGGCCGCGCTTGCCGGAATCCTCGCCGGTGCGGCAGCGGTATACGTGATGGAGAGCGGGTCTGGCAATGCCGGGCAGGATGCGACGGCTGCGGCCGGCGGCAAGCAGTGCCCCCTGGCGCGGGACACGGCTGCGGCACTGACGCCGCTGTTTGCCGGACAGGTCGCCGCGATGATGGCGGTGGACGAACCCCGCCCGCTGCCGGCACTCACCTTCGAGGGTCCCGACGGGCAGAAGCGCACGATCGAAGACTTCGCCGGCAAGACGCTGCTGGTCAATCTGTGGGCGACCTGGTGCGTGCCGTGCCGCGAGGAGATGCCGGCGCTGAACGCGCTGCAGAAGGAGCTCGGAAGCGATCGCTTCGAGGTCGTGGCGATCAACATCGACACCGGGACCGACGAGAAGCCGAAGGCCTTCCTCGATGAAACGGGGGTGCACGACCTTGGCTACTATCGCGATAGCTCGATGGGCGTCTTCAATGCGCTGAAGAAGGAAGGGCTCGCCTTCGGCCTGCCTGTGACGCTGCTGATGGACGAGAAGGGCTGCCTCGTCTCCGCGATGAACGGTCCCGCCGCCTGGGACAGCGACGATGCCAAGGCGTTGATCCGGGCCGCCGTCGCTGCGTCCCCGGACGCCTGACACCTGCCGCCTGACGGGTGGCAATCAGCCGTTCTTGTAGATGCGCGGCCGGCGGATGTCGATGAAGCCGGCCTCGCCCTTGCGGTGGGGGAATTCCGGCGCGGTATCGAACTCGATCGACTGGCCGCCGGTGGTCTTGGCCAGCACGCGGCGTGAATCCGGCCGGTCCAGAACGCGGACGATTTGCGCCGGCACGCCGTGGCCGTCCTCGCGCCAGGCCACGTCGGCTGGGCGAAACAACACTTCCGCCGTTCCGTCTGCCATACCCGCCGCATCATAGGCCACGTCCTGCACGTAGGCCATGCCGTCGCGTATGGTCGCCGGCAGGCTGTTGGCGTCGCCCAGAAAACGCATGACGAAGGCGTTTTCCGGATTTCGGCAGACCTCCTCGGGCGTGCCCTGCTGGACGATCGTCCCCTTGTCGAGAATGACGACGCGGTCGGCAAGGTCGAGCGCTTCTTCCTGGTCGTGGGTGACGAAGAGCGTGGTAATGCCCAGTTCGTCGTGGATCTTGCGCAGCCAGCGGCGAAGGTCGCGGCGGACATTGGCGTCGAGCGCGCCGAAGGGCTCGTCGAGCAGGAGCACACGCGGATCGACGGCAAGTGCGCGCGCGAGTGCGACGCGCTGGCGCTGGCCACCGGAGATCTGGCCCGGGAAACGCTCGCCGAGACCGGAAAGCTGCACCAGCGCCAGAAGCTCCTCGACCCGTTTGCGGATGGCCTCGGGCGAGCGCTTTACCTTCGAGACCTTCATGCCGAAGGCGATGTTTTCCGAAACGGTCATATGCGGGAACAGCGCGTAGTGCTGAAACACGAAGCCGACGCCGCGCTCGCGCACGGGAATGTCGGTCGCGTCCTCGGTCCCGAAATAGATATGGCCGCCATCGGCATATTCGAGGCCGGCGACCATGCGCAGGATCGTCGTCTTGCCGGAGCCGGACGGGCCGAGCAGGGCGAGCAGTTCGCCGCTTTCGATGTCGAGCGACACGCCATGGACGGCGCGGAAGGTGTCGAAGGTCTTGACGACGTTGTCGAGGCGGATTTTCAAGGCTTGACCTCCGAAAGGCTATCGTTGCCGGCAAGGGAAGCCGGGCGGCTGCGGCGACCCGCACCCTGCCGCTCCAGGGCCACCTTCACCACCAGGGTGATGACGGCGAGCGTGGCGAGGATCGAGGCCGCGGCGAAGGCGCCGACGGCGTCGTAGTCATGATAGAGAAGTTCGATGTGCAGCGGCAGCGTGTTCGTCTGGCCGCGAATATTGCCCGAAACCACCGAGACGGCGCCGAACTCGCCCATCACGCGCGAGTTGCAGAGCACGACGCCGTAGAGCAGCGCCCACTTTATGTTGGGCAGCGTCACCGTGAAGAAGGTGCGCCAGCCGCTTGCGCCGAGCGAGGTTGCCGCTTCCTCCAGGTCGCGTCCCTGCGCCTGCATCAGCGGGATCAGTTCGCGCGCGACGAAGGGGGCGGTTACGAACATGCTGGCAAGCACGATCCCCGGCAGCGCAAACATGATCTTCAGTTCGGCTGCTTCCAGCACCGGGCCGAACAGGCCCTGCAGGCCGTAGACGAAGAGATAGGAGACGCCTGCGACGATCGGAGAGATCGAGAAGGGGATTTCGATGACGATCAGAAGCAGCCGCCGGCCGGGAAAGTCGTGCTTGGTGATCGCCCATGCGGCGGCAATGCCAAAGGCGGTGTTGATCGGCACGGCGATCAGGGCGGTCATCACCGTCAGCATGATCGCGTGCCGCGTATCCGGCTCGGCGATCGCGGCGGCAAAATAGGGCAGGCCCTTGGAAAATGCGTGGGACGCGATCACGGCCAACGGTGCGATGACGACGACCGCCACGAAGAAGAGAACGATGCCGATGAGTGCGCGGCGGAAATTCGGGGCATCGCCGATACGCGGCGGGCGGCGGCCGGAGAGGTGCTTTGCCATCAGGTCAGTTTCTCACGGTATAGCGAAGGGCGCGCGCCTGCAGCAGGTTCGTCACGGCGAGCATGACGAAGGCTGCGATCAGCATGACGGAAGCGATCGCGGCGGAGGCCGGGTAGTCGTATTCTTCCAGGCGGATGAAGGCCAGAAGGGCGGTGATCTCCGTCTCGAACGGCTGGTTGCCGGCGATGAAGATGATGGCGCCAAACTCGCCGAGGCTGCGGGCGAAGGAAAGTGATACGCCGGCGAGGAGGGCAGGCGTCAGAAGCGGCAGGACGACGCGGGCGAAGATCGAGAGATCGCTGCCGCCCAGCGTCTGCGCGGCTTCCTCCAGTGTCGGGTCGAGTTCCTCCAGCACGGGCTGGACGGTGCGGACGACGAAGGGAAGGCTGGTAAAGGCCATGGCGATCATGATGCCGAGCGGTGTATAGGCGACCTTGATGCCGAGCGCGGACAGTGGCCCGCCGAACCAGCCATTGACGGCAAAAAGCGTGGTCAGAGAAATGCCGGCGACGGCGGTCGGCAGGGCGAAGGGCAAGTCGACCAGCGCATCGATGATGCGCCGGCCGGGGAAACGGTAGCGCACCAGCACCCAGGCCAGCGCCAGACCGAAGACGAGGTTGAAGACGGTCGCGACGAAAGCGCAGGAGATCGTCACGACATAGCTCGCCACCGCCCGGTCCGACGAGATGATGCGCCAGTAGTCGGCCGGGCCGAGGCTGGCTGCCTTGAAGACGAGTGCTATCAGCGGCAGGACGATGATGATCGCCGCATAGACAAGCGTGATTCCCAGCGAGAGTGGCAGGCCGGGCAGAACGCGCCGTTTCACTATCATCGTCCTTTCGCAAACGAAGGACCGGCGGGTTTTCGCCCGCCGGCCCGGATCGACACTGATGTGGTGTTTATCGGTTGCCGTAGATGCTGTCGAGGATTCCGCCTTCGGAGAAATGCTCCTTGGAAACCTCCGGCCAGCCGCCGAAAACGTCTTCAACCTTCACGAGGCGAATCTCCGGAAACTGGTCCTTGAATTCGGCTGCGACCTTTTCGTCCAGGACGCGGTGGCCGAACTCCGCGGCAATCTTCTGGCCTTCCGGCGCATAGAGGAAGTCGAGATAGTTCTTTGCCAGTTCCTGCGTGCCGTGCTTCTCGGCGACCTTGTCGACGATGGCGACGGGGAACTCGGCGAGCAGGCTGACGGAGGGAACCACCTGCTGGAAATTGTCGGTACCGTACTGCTTGGCGATCGCCTTCGTCTCGGCCTCGAAGGTGATGATGACGTCACCGATCTCGCGCTCGACGAAAGTGGTGGTGGCGGCGCGTCCGCCGGTGTCGAAGACCGGGACGTTGTCGAAGATCTTGGTGACGAATTCCTTCACCTTTGCCTCGTCGCCGCCGAACTTCTCTTTCGCGTAGGCGGTGGCGGCGAGATAGGTGTAGCGGGCGTTTCCGGAGGTCTTCGGGTTGGGGAAGATCACCTTCACATCGTCACGGGCGAGGTCATCCCAGTCCTTGATGTTCTTAGGGTTGCCGGCGCGAACGAGGAAGGACGGGAAGGAATAGAACGGCGAGGCATTGTTCGGGAATTTCTTCTGCCAGTCCTCGGCGACGAAGCCGTTCTTGACGAGGAAGTCGATGTCGGTGACCTGGTTGAAGGTGACGACGTCGGCCTCGAGGCCTTCGACGATCGCGCGCGCCTGCTTCGACGTGCCGCCATGCGACTGATCGACGGTGACGCCGGGATGCTGCTTGACGAAGGCCTCGTTCTCCGCGGCAAACAACTCGCGGGCGATGTCGTAGGAGGCGTTGAGGAGCTTGTCTGCAGCGTTTGCCGAAAGCGGGGCCGCCAGGGCCGCGAGCGCGGCACCGATCAGAAGAAGGCGCTTCATTGTGATGTTTCTCCGGAAGGCATGTGCGTTGTCTGTCAGCAAACTAGCGGGGAGAACGCGGGCTTCCGAGAAATCAGTCACCAATCACGGGCGCATACGGCGAAAATCTTTTCGCTCCAGGCGTGCCGGCGAAAATGCGCGACGTAAACGGAGCGGGTATCAGCGGGTGGGGACGGGCACTTCGCCGCGGTAGTCGTAGAAGCCGCGCCCGGACTTGCGTCCGAGCCAGCCGGCCTCGACATACTTCACAAGCAGCGGACAGGGTCGGTACTTGGAGTCCGCCAAGCCTTCATAGAGCACCTGCATGATCGAGAGGCAGGTGTCGAGGCCGATGAAGTCCGCAAGCTGGAGGGGACCCATCGGGTGGTTGGCGCCGAGCTTCATGGCGGTATCGATAGCATCCACCGTTCCCACACCCTCGTAGAGCGTATAGATCGCCTCGTTGATCATCGGCAGCAGGATGCGGTTGACGATGAATGCCGGGAAGTCTTCGGCAACGGTAACCGTCTTGTCGAGGCTCGCCACGAATTCCTTGGCGGTCTTGAAGGTCTCCTCTTCGGTGGCGATGCCGCGAACCAGTTCCACCAGCTTCATGACGGGGACCGGGTTCATGAAGTGGATGCCCATGAAACGCTCGGCACGGTCGGTCGCGGAGGCAAGCCGGGTGATGGAAAGCGAGGAGGTGTTGGTGGCGAGGATCGCGTCGGCCTTCAGGACCGGGCAGACCTGTCCGTAGATCTTGCGCTTGACGGTTTCGTCTTCGGTCGCGGCCTCGATGACGAGGTCGGCCTGGGAGAGGTCATTGACGTCGTTGGAGCCCTTGATATGCGACAGCGCGCTCTTGCGCTGCTCGTCGGTCATCTTGCCGGAGGATACCTGCCTTGCCAGATTGCCGTGGATCGTCGCAAGGCCCGCCTCGATGCGCTCCATCGAAAGATCGTACATCTGGACCTTGTAGCCGGCAGAGGCGCAGACATGTGCGATGCCGCAGCCCATCTGGCCCGCTCCGACGATACCGACATTCCTGATCGTGCTCATTTTCCGCTCACCGACTGGCCGAAGCCCAAAAGAAAACCGGGCCGACGAATGTCGACCCGGTGAAGTGATAATGGGGTGCGACGTTTTTTGCCAGCGATTATTCGTCGCCGGTGCCGCAGTCGCGCAACCGCTCAGAGTGCCTTTTCGAGTTCCGGCAGGGCCTCGAAGAGGTCTGCGACGAGGCCGTAGTCGGCGACCTGGAAGATCGGCGCCTCCTCGTCCTTGTTGATGGCGACGATGACCTTCGAATCCTTCATGCCGGCGAGATGCTGGATGGCGCCGGAAATGCCACAGGCGATGTAGAGCTGCGGGGCGACGACCTTGCCGGTCTGGCCGACCTGCCAGTCGTTCGGCGCGTAGCCTGCGTCGACGGCAGCGCGCGAGGCGCCGACGGCGGCACCGAGCTTGTCGGCCACGGGCAGGATCACTTCCTTGAACTTCTCCGCCGAGCCGAGCGCGCGGCCGCCAGAGATGATGATCTTGGCCGACGTCAGCTCGGGGCGGTCCGACGAGGACAGCGCATCGCCGACATGGCTGGACAGGCCCGGATCGGCGGCGGCCGAAACGGTCTCGATGGCAGCCGAGCCGCCTTCGGACGCGGCGGCGAAGCTTGCCGTGCGCACGGTGATCACCTTCTTTGTATCGGTCGACTGCACCGTCTGGATGGCGTTGCCGGCATAGATCGGCCGCTTGAAGGTATCGGGCGAAACCACCTCGACGATCTCCGAGACCTGGGCGACGTCGAGCAGCGCTGCCACGCGCGGCATCACGTTCTTGCCGACCGAGGTGGCGGCGGCGAGGATCGCGTCATAGGCGCCGGACAGCTGGACGATCAGGGCCGCCAGCGGTTCGGCGAGGTTGTTTTCGAGGCTTGCGTCCTCGGCGACGAGCACCTTGGAGACCCCGGCAAGCTTGGCCGCCTGGTCGGCCGCAGCCTTTGCGCCTGCACCGGCGACGAGGACATGCACGTCGGAACCGATTTTCGTTGCCGCCGTCAGCGCCTTGGCGGTCTGGTCGGAAAGATGGGCGTTGTCGTGATCAGCCAGAAGAAGAATGGCCATGATGATGTCTCCCTATCTGTTTGCGCTCAACGGTTCCCTTCGGACCGGCGCGCGACAATCTTGTTCATCCCGTCATGCCGGACTTGATCCGGCATCCAGCGCGCGCAAGTCCTTGCGCGCAGAGGGTTCCCTCGCGCCGCCGACGCGGCGCGGCTGGATCCCGGCGCAAGGCCGGGATGACGGAGGGTGTCAAAGCACGCCGGCTTCGGTCTTCAGCTTCTCGACCAGTTCGGCCACCGACTTGACCTTGACGCCCGCCTTGCGGCCCGAAGGTTCCTCGGTCTTGAGCACCTTCAGCCGCGGCGCGGTGTCGACGCCGAAGTCGGCCGGGCTCTTCTTGTCGAGCGGCTTCTTCTTCGCCTTCATGATGTTGGGCAGCGAGGCGTAGCGCGGCTCGTTCAGGCGCAGGTCGGTGGTGACGACTGCGGGAAGCTTGACCTCGATCGTCTGCAGGCCGCCATCGACCTCGCGGGTGACCTTGGCCTTGCCCTCGCCGAGCTCGATCTTCGAGGCAAAGGTGCCCTGGGCCCAGCCGAGCAGCGCCGACAGCATCTGGCCGGTCTGGTTCGAATCGTCGTCGATCGCCTGCTTGCCGACGATGATCAGGCCGGGCTTTTCGGCTTCGGCCACACCTTTCAGGATCTTCGCCACGGCGAGCGGCTCGACGGCGTCGTCCGTCTCGACCAGCACGGCGCGGTCCGCCCCCATGGCAAGGGCCGTGCGCAGCGTCTCCTCGGCCTTGGCCGGGCCGATCGATACGACCACCACTTCCGCAGCCTTGCCGGCTTCCTTCAGCCGAAGCGCTTCTTCAACGGAAATCTCGTCGAACGGGTTCATCGACATCTTCACGTTCGCAAGCTCGACGCCCGAACCATCCGCCTTCACGCGGATCTTCACGTTGTAGTCGACGACCCGCTTCACGGGGACCAGAATTTTCATGGCTTCTCCTTCCAATGCCCGGGTGGGAAATTGCGCCATCCCGTCGCGGTCCGATTGTCGGTTGGCGACATCGATACGCGTTTTTTGCCCAAGTTCAATTCTTTCGACGGGCTCTTGCGGAGAAACCTGTGCCATTGATTGACGTGCACATCAACGTCAATCAATGGCACATATCCCACGCAAGGGAATCATCTGCCCCAGCGGATGGGCGGGACGGAGGAGGTTTGGCGCTTCTCCAACGCCCGTGTCGGGGTCGCTTCCTTATGTTGCACCGCGTTGGGCGTCACGACGGTACGGTCGAACAGCGGCACGCCGCGCCGCCTCAGGAAGACCACGAGAACCCCGCCGGCAATGATGCCGCCGACATGGGCGCCCCAGGACACGCCGCCGCTCGGATCGAGGAACAGCATGTAGAACTGCTGTCCGACCCAAAGGACCAGGGGAACGGCTGCCGGCAGCGGCAGGGGAAAGCGGAAGAAGACGAGCACCCAGACGCGTACCTTCGGATGCAGCAGTAGATAGGCTGCCACCACGCCGGAAATCGCCCCCGACGCGCCAATCAGTGGCGCTTCCGAGGCGGGCTGGATCAGCCCGTGGACGAGCGCGCCGGCTGCAGCGCAGGCGAGGTAGAAGACGAGAAAGCGGAAGTGGCCGAGTGCGTCCTCAACATTGTCCCCGAAGACCCAGAGAAACAGCATGTTGGAGGCGAGGTGCAGGAAATCGGTATGGATGAAGGCATAGGTGATATAGGTCGCGTCTTCCGGTACGAGCACGAGTCCCGGCTCAAGGTTGGCATAGCCGAAGACGACGGCCGGGATGTATCCGAGCCCGACCACGGTTTCGTCGGAAAACGCCTGGCTTGCCGCAAGGCCCGCCACCAGCCACACCGCCACCTTGACCAGGATCAGGCCGATCGTGACGTATTGCGCCTTTATGTACTTCAGCGAGTTCCTGTCATGCAACGGTATGAACATGCGGCCCCATCCCCTCGGCTTGCTTCAGCCCCTACCTGTTCTGGCCCGGCACCCAGAGAACGTCGA
Organism: Mycoplana rhizolycopersici; assembly: GCF_013378445.1. Taxonomy (GTDB): domain Bacteria; phylum Pseudomonadota; class Alphaproteobacteria; order Rhizobiales; family Rhizobiaceae; genus Mycoplana; species Mycoplana rhizolycopersici. The sequence goes on along the minus strand of NZ_JABXYK010000001.1, from coordinate 42,793 downwards.
TCGCACCCTTGTCATTGATCCAGCGGGCGGCGACGAAGAGAAAATCGGACAGACGGTTGATGTAGGCAATAGCCTCCGGTGAGACAGTCTCGCCGTCGATCGCATCGAGCTCGACGATCCGCCGCTCCGCGCGCCGGGCAACCGTCCTTGCCACGTGCAGCGCCGCGGCACCTGCCGTTCCGCCGGGAAGCACGAAGGAGCGCAACGGCGACAGGTCCGCATTCAGCGCGTCGATCTCGTTTTCGAGCCTCTCGACCTGTGTCTTGACGATGCGCAACGGCTCGTATTGCAGCACCTCGCCGGTGTCGGGCGTCGCCAGGTCGGCGCCGAGATCGAAGAGGTCGTTCTGGATCCGCATCAGCATGCGGTCCAGATCGGAAAAGCCTGCGGTATGCTGGCGTGCAGCGCCCACCAGCGAATTGGTCTCGTCGACCTCGCCATAGGCCTCGACGCGCGCGTCGTATTTCTTGCGGCGCGGGCCGGCGACCAGGCCCGTCGTGCCGTCGTCGCCCGTGCGGGTGTAGATCTTGTTCAGCTTGACCATGGAGCAAACCTCAGGACGGCCGGCCGCCGCCGGTCACCCACAGCGTCAGCATGATGAGCACGATGGCGACCGCCTGCAGGACGATTCGCATCTGCATGAGCTTGTTGGATTTGTTGCCGCTGCCGCCCTTGAGCATGTTCGCCAGGCCGCGAATCAGCACGATTGCAACAAGGCCCATGACGAAGAGCGTGAGATAGGTAAGAATTGTTGACATCTGTCGAGAATCCGCTGTTGCGAGAGTTATGTCCAGAAATTGTTTTGTGTGCTCGGAAGCTGTTTGGTTGGCCGTGTGCCACTCATCCGAGCCTGCCGATAATGCGATAGAACAACGCCGCCGGTAGCAGCTTCTTCAGAAGCGCCCCTTTTTTCGCGGGCGAGGTGACGATGTAGTGCGGACGCGCCGTTCTGGCTTCGAGTGCATGTCTGAGGACGCGATAGACCGCGTCCGGACCGAGCTTGCCGGGCGAAGGCCTGCTTTCGCCGCGCAGACGGCGCATCTGCCGTCGGTATTCCTCGGCGTGGACCGAGTGTTCCAGATCTATGTTTCGCTCGATGTGGGCGACGGCATTCGCGGTGAAACGAGATTCGATCGGGCCCGGTTCGATCAGGCTGACCTGGATCCCGGAGCCTGCAAGCTCCATTCGCAGCGTCAGCGACAGACCCTCGAGTGCGAACTTCGATGCATTGTAGGCGCCGCGCCAGCGATAGGGCACGATGCCCAGAATGGAGGAGCACTGCACGATGCGGCCGTGGCCCTGTCGGCGCATTGCCGGGATGACGCGGCGCGTCAGGTCATGCCAGCCGAAGACGTTGGTCTCGAACTGCTGGCGCAGTGCCTGAACGGGCAGGTCTTCCACGGCGCCTGCCTGCCCGTAGGCGCCGTTATTGAACAGCGCGTCGATCCGTCCACCAGTGCGCTCAAGGACCGAATCGACGAGCGCTTCGATCGAGCCGCCATCGGTATAGTCCATGATGAAGGTCTCGATGCCTTCGGCTTCCAAAGGGGAGCGGTCCGCTTCGTTGCGGACCGTGGCGAAAACGCGCCACCCGTCCGCCTTGAGCGCGCGTGCGCAATGGGCACCGATGCCGGAGGAACACCCCGTGACGATGATCGTTCTAGCCGTGGAAACGAGTTCTGCCATTTGCATTTCCTGTACAAATTCAGTTTCGTTTCCCATATTCACCGGGCGCTGACAATTGCGCCAAAAAGACCGTCCCGATCGGGAGGGCCAGCAAACGGGATGAGAAATGCCGACCGCTCTACGCCTCGTCTACAAGGTCGTGTTCGATGCGATCTGGCATTTCACCGAAGACGACGGCTGGGCAATGGCGAGCCACGTGGCCTTGTCGACGCTTCTTGCCATATTTCCTTTCCTGATTTTCGGCACGGCGCTTGGCACCTTTCTGGGCGCCGACCAGTTTGCCGACACCGCCGTCCACCTCATCTTCGATACCTGGCCGGCGTCGATCGCCGATCCGATCTCGCGCGAGGTCGTTGCCGTGCTGACGATCCCGCGCGGCGGACTGGCGACGGTGTCGGTGCTGGCGGCGGCGTATTTCGCGTCCAATGGCGTCGAGGCGCTTCGGGTGTCCCTGAACCGGGCCTACCGTGTCACCGAAACGCGCTGGTGGTATGTGACGCGCCTGGCAAGTCTCGGCTTCGTCGTGCTCGGGGTGGTCGCGCTGGCGGCGATCAGCATCGTGCTCGTCGCGGCGCCGCTGGCCGTGCGCGCGACGGACCAATGGATTCCCTGGCTCGGCTATGTTTACTCGCTGGTCCTGGAATGGGGTCTGTTCGGCACCCTGATGGTGCTTTTCGTCGGACTTCTGATCGCGCATCTGTGGCTTCCCGCCGGCCATCGCCGGATTGCCGACGTGCTGCCCGGGATCGTACTGACGCTCGCGGCCTGGACGATCGGCGCCTATGTATTCGCCTCCTACCTCGCCGCCTTCTCGACCTATGTAAAGACCTATGCGGGCCTGGCGTCGATCATGATCGCATTGGTCTTCCTCTATATCGTCGGGGTGATCTTCATCCTCGGGGCTGAGATTAACGCCGCGCTTCTGAAGTACCGCGTCAAGCACCTCATCCTCGATCGCATTCGCGGCAGGAAAGCTGTCGGGGACGAGCCGGCCTCAATCGAGGACGAGGCCATCGCGCGCGAGCAGCAGGCAGAGGTCCGCCGGTAGCAGCCCCTTCTCGCGATAGGCGGCAATCCCGGTGTCGCGGTTGCTTTTCGAAAGCTTCCGCCCGTCTTCGCCCAGTACCAGCCCGTGATGACGGTAGACGGGCTGGGGCAGGCCGAGCAGCACCTGCAGCAGCCTGTGGACCGACGTTGCATGGAAGAGGTCCTGGCCGCGCACCACATGGGTGACGTGCTGCGCCGCGTCGTCGAGCGAGACGGAGAGGTGGTAGCTCGAAGGGGCGTCCGGTCGCGACAGGATGACGTCGCCCCAGCGCTGCGGTTGCGCCATCACCTGCCCGGTCTCCCCCTCGGGGCCGGCACCGGTCTCCTGCCATTGCAGCGGGTGATCGCCGAGCCGGGCTTCGGCTGCAGCAATCGCGGCATCCATGTTGAGCCGCCAGGCGTGCTGCCGCCCGTCTTCGATCCACTGCCGCGCAAGGGCCGGATCGAGATCGCGCTGTTCGATCGGATAGCATGGCGCGCCGTCCGGATCGCGCGGCCAAGGCCTTCCCGAAGCCTCGCTGGCGGCGACGCGCTCTCGCACTTCGCCACGGCTGAGAAAGGCGGGATAGGCGAGCCCGCGGCCGATCAAGTCCTCCAGCGCATGCTGATAGAAGGGGAAGTGGTCCGACTGGCGCCGGACCGGACGCTCCCAGTCGATCCCGAGCCAATGCAGGTCTCTATAAATCGCGTCTTCATATTCTGGCCTGCAACGCACGGTATCGATATCCTCGATGCGCAGCAGGAGGCGCCCGTCGCAAGCCGCGGCCATGTTGCGGTTGAGGATGGCGGAATAGGCGTGGCCGAGATGCAGGAGCCCGTTCGGGCTCGGGGCAAAACGAAAGACGGCTTGCTTTGACAACGGCGAATCCATCAGATTTTCATGCACGAAACCGGCGCGGCCGCCAATGGGGCGGCAGGGGCGAAACGCGGTTCGACGCGATGGGAATGCCATGCAACTGCACATGATCCGAACGCAGGCGGACGTTGCCGCCGGCCTGGTCGACCTGGCGCTGCTCGATGCGCGCCTGTTCCAGGTCATCGACAAGGCAGGCCCGGTGCCGCTTCGCCGGCAAGATCCCGGCTACCGCGGGCTTGCAGGCATCATCGTGTCGCAGATGGTCTCGCGCGCCAGCGCGGACGCCATCTGGCGCAAGCTCGAACAGATAGCTGGCGACATCACCCCGCATCACGTGCTCAGCCTGACGGAGGCGGACAACCGCGCGGCCGGGCTGTCGCGTGCCAAGGCGGAGACGCTGCGGCGGGTGGCGGAAGCCGTCGACCGCGGCGACGTCGACCTCGATGCCATCTGCCACATGGATGCGATGGCCGCGATCCGCTCGCTAACCTCGATCAAGGGAATCGGGCGGTGGACGGCGGAGGTCTATCTGCTCTTCTGCGCCGGTCATCCGGATATCTTTCCATCTGGCGATATTGCGCTTCAGAATGCGGTCGCGCACGCGCTTGGCCTGCCGGTGCGGCCTTCGCAGGTCGAACTCGACGAAATTGCGCAGCTCTGGTCGCCCTGGCGGGGGGTCTCGGCGCGGCTTTTCTGGGCCTATTATGCGCGCGAAATGCGCCGCGACGGCGCTCCGATCGGCTGAGCCTTCCCGAAAGGGTTGCAAAGGGCTAAAAGCGTCCGGCGCTTTTTCTTTCCGGCTTCACAATGCTGTAACAACGGGCCTAATATAGAGGTGCAGATGCCGAATCGGTCAGGAGAATCACTTGACGATTTCAGTTTCCCCACAGGCCCTGCCGGCGCTCGTTTTGAACGCTGACTACAGGCCTTTGAGCTATTACCCCTTGTCGCTGTGGTCCTGGCAGGACGCGATCAAGGCGGTCTTTCTTGACCGTGTGAACATTATTGCCGAATACGAGCACTCGGTGTCCTCGCCGAGCTTCACGATGCGCCTGCCGAGTGTCGTCAGCCTCAAGACCTACGTGCAGCCTTCGCGCCATCCGGCGTTTACCCGCTTCAACGTGTTTCTGCGGGACAAGTTCGAGTGCCAGTATTGCAGTTCGCCTGATGACCTGACCTTCGACCACGTCATCCCGCGCGCCCACGGCGGTGAGACGACCTGGTGCAACGTGGTCGCCGCCTGCTCGCCGTGCAACCTGCGCAAGGGCAGCAAGCTCCCGAAGCAGGCGGGGATGTTCCCACACCAGCGGCCCTATCAGCCGACGGTTCAGGATCTCCACAACAACGGCCGGCTGTTTCCGCCCAACTACCTGCACGAAAGCTGGATGGACTATCTCTACTGGGATGTCGAGCTGCAGCCCTGAACAGGGCTGGCATCCGTTCACCGATCTGGCTTCACCTTCATGGCGCCAGGTTGCGGCTTTGGCTTAGCTCTTCTTCGTCGAAATACCCTTGAAGGCGATCGCGGCCAGGATCAGGCTCGCGATGACGTTCCAGCCGGCGAAGGAAAGGCCGAGGAAGCGGAGCGATGCCTCGGTGCAGGACGGCGGCTTCTTGGCGTCGAGATCGCCGAGCAGGTCACCGGCATTCTGCGTGACCCCTTGCGCGGTGGTGGCGCAGGTCGAGGGCCCTTCCCAGAAGCCCCATTCCGCTCCGGCGTGATAGACGCCGAGCCCGGCGCCGACCAGCATCATGACGCCGGCGACGAGGAGCAGCGCGCGGGTCAGCCAGGGCGGGCCGCCGAGCGCGGCGGACAGGGTCGCAAGCAGCGCAACGGGGATACCGTAGTAGTAGGGCAGCCGCTGCAGCAGGCACAGCGCGCAGGGAATATAGCCGCCGATATGCTCGAAGCCGAGCGCGCCGCCAACCGTCGCCGCCATGCCGACGGTCAGGAGAAGGGCGAAGGGAAGGGCGGAGCGGTTGGCGAGGGCGATGGACATGATTTGGGTCTCGGTTCAGGCAACGTAGCGGTATGCTGCATAGAGTGCGATCAGCAGGCCGGCGCCGACGCCCGCGATGAGGCCGAGCTGCTTCTCGATGAAATCGCGAATCGGTTCGCCGTAGCGCCGCAGCAGCCAGGCGAGGAAAAAGAAGCGGGCGCCGCGCGCCAGGATCGCAGATACGATGAAGAGGCCGAGATTGATGTTGGCCGCCCCAGACAGGATAGTGACCACCTTGATCGGAGGCAGGTGCGCCAGCCCCGAGGTGACCAAAAGGAGCACTAGCGTCTCGTAGCCGACCGAGGCGCGCAGCGCGTCGAAGGCGTCGAGCTTGCCGTAGAACTCCAGCACCGGCTTTGCCACCGCCTCGAAGGCGTAGTGACCGAGATACCAGCCGGCGATGCCGCCCAGCACGGATGCGACGGTTGCGACGAAGGCGTAGCGCCACAGGCGTTCCGGCCGGGCGAGGCCCATCGGCAGGAACAGGACGTCGGCGGGAATGAGAAAGACCGAGCTTTCAACGAAGGCAATGACGGCGAGCCATGCCTCTGCCGATTTGCGTGCGGCGAGCGACATGGTCCAGTCGTAAAGGCGGCGAAGCATGAACGGGTCCCGGTTCGAGGATATGCGTTTTTACCAAGTCCGCCTCCTTTGTAAATGACTGTGCGGCCGGAGTGTGGCCGAGATGGCGGTCGGCGGTGGATGAGCTCATGCGCATGAAGCGTCGCGTATGGCGATCCTTCCCGCACAGTTGCACGTTACCGGCTTGCGCGGCACGGCGCCCGCGTGGTAGACGCGCTTTCGTCACCTGCTGCGATGCCCCATTGGCGGAACTGGTAGACGCGCTCGACTCAAAATCGAGTTCCGAAAGGAGTGCTGGTTCGATTCCGGCATGGGGCACCAAAGACCGAAAGCGCCATTGATAGGCGGCATCGGGCCAGGAGCAGGTCGTTCCCTTGGTTGTGTGGAATGTGCCGCCACAAGCGGGCGTCAACCCAGCGTCCCTGCAAATCGCTCTGCCCACTTCTCGCGTTGAAAGACGGCGCTTATGAAATCGATGAACACGCGCGTTTTTGCGGGTAGCAAGGTCCGGTTCGCATAGTAGATCGAAATGGGGCCAGCATCGGCGTACCAAGCGGGTATCAGCCGGACAAGCTCGCCGCTCTCCAGATACGACAGGGCGTCAGGCTTGGCGATCATGGCGACACCAAGACCCAGAACCGCGGCGGAGCGCATTGCGGCCGGGTCGTTGACGACGATCCTTTCCTTCAGCGCCGCTGGCTGCTCTTCGCCTGCAAAGTTTCGCATCTGCCATTGTCGAATTCGACCTGTCCGCGTCGAACGCATGACGATCCCGTCCAGCTCAATCAGGCCGGATGGGTCGTGAGGCGGAACGCGGTCCTGCATGTATGACGGCGAGGCAACCGCGATGATGTGGGCCGAGGCCAGCGTCTTTGCGATGATGCCCGGTGTCAGTTCGAAGCCGCCACCGATCGCCGCGTCGTATCCTTCTGCGATCAGGTCCACCTGACGGTTCTCGAACGTCCATTCCGGCCGGATAAGCGGGTATCGGCGCATGAACTCGGGCAAGGTAGGGAGAATATACTCAACTCCGAAGGCCGGACTCATGCTGAGCCTCAGCACGCCTGCGGGTTCGGCCTGCTCGTTGGACGCCTCGGCAATCGCACCTTGAAGGCTCTCCAGGTGATCACGGACCGAATGAAGGAAGCGCTCGCCCGCCTCCGTAAGCGTCAGGCTCCGCGTACTGCGCTGGAACAGTCGGAGCTTCAAATTGGATTCGAGCGTGGCGACGTTCCTGCTGACCGCCGCCGGCGTCAATCCCAGTCTGCGGGCTGCCGAAGAGAAGCTTCCAAGTTCCGCGCTGCGGACGAAGGACTCCAGATTTGCCAGTGTTTCCATGACCCATCTTTCAATGATTGCTTGAAATTAATAACAATCAATTATGTCTAATAATAGAGTAATAGAAGGCGATATTCACTCCATAGAAACGAAGCAATGGAGTGATCGCAATGACCAACACCTCTCTGAAACTCGCCGGGAAGACCGCTCTCGTCACCGGCGGCTCGCGCTCTATCGGCGCAGCCATCGCAACGCGCCTTGCGGCAGATGGAGCCGCAGTCGCCATCACCTACAGCGCCTCGCCGGAAAAGGCAGCCGCAGTCGTAAAGGAAATCGAACAGGCAGGCGGTCGCGCCATCGCCATCCATGCAGACTCCGGAAACCCTGAATCCGTACGGGTCGCGGTGGCCAAGACAGAGGAGACGTTCGGCTCCATCGATATCCTCGTCAATAATGCCGGCATCGCACTTGGTGGTCCGATCGAGGACATAAAGTTCGAGGACTACGAGCGCATGATCGCGGTCAACGTGACGGGTGTCTTCGTCGGCACGCAGGAAGCTGCACGCCGCATGAAGTCGGGCGGTCGCATCATTCATATCGGTTCGTCCATGGTCCGCTATGCGGCTTTCCCGACGGCCTCGCTCTACACCCTGACGAAGGGAGCGGTCGCCGGTTTCAATCGCAGCCTGGTCCGCGATCTCGGTCCCAAGGGCATCACCGTGAACACCGTGCATCCCGGTCCGACCGACACCGACATGAATCCCGACGGAGGACCCGTCTCGAAGATCGTCGGCCCCGGCATGGCGATTGGCCGCTACGGCAAGGACTATGAGGTCGCCAGCGTCGTGGCCTATCTGGCCAGCCCGGAGGCTGCCTTCGTGACCGGCGCTGACATCGTCGCCGACGGCGGCTTCACCGCCTGATTAGCAATCCAACCTGGAGACTACCAATGTCTATCGGCATCATTGGAGCTGGCGAGATCGGCTCCGCAATCGCCCGCGCGCTTGCCCAAAATGGCATCGCCGCGACGATCTCCAACAGTCGTGGTCCCGACACGCTTCGGGACTTCGCACGCGAACTGACACCACACATCACGGCAGGCACCATCGAGGATGCGGCCAAGGCCGATCTCGTGCTGGTCGCCGTGCCGTGGTCGAAGTTGCCCAAGGCATTGGCGGGTCTTCCTGATTGGGCCGGGCGCATCGTGATCGACGCCAATAACCCGATCGAGCGTCCGCTCTTCCGGCCGGCCGAACTTGACGGCCGTCTGTCAACGGAAGTGTTCGCTGACCTGGTGCCCGGCGCTCGTGTCGTAAAGGCGTTCAACCATCTCCCTCCGCATCTGCTCTCCGGTGATCCGCGCGCCGAGGGTGGAAGCCGCGTCCTCTTCTACTCGGGGGACGATGCGAGGTCGAAGGCCGAAGTTGGTGCACTGATCGCCAAACTGGGCTTCGCGGGGATCGATCTCGGTCCGGTCTCGGTCGGTGGAAAGCTCGTGCAGTTCCCGGGCGGTCCGCTCCCCGCGCTCAACCTCGTGAAGTTCTAATGAAGAGAAAATTGCCGGGAGCGATAACCCTTGCTTCCGGCAGCCCCGTAAGCCGCTTCGGGCGAGGCCGGTGGCGGACGGCAGGAAGCATTAGATATTAGCTGGACGCGAGCCGTTCGGGCCGGTGACTGAGACCTGTTCCGGCCCGTTGATTTCGAAGGAGAGCCTGCGGATGCATCAGTCACGGCACCATTACGCCGCACGAGGACGGCTCGTCTTGAAGACATGATCGGGGACACGCTATCGTCCCCGCGAGTTTGGACCGAAGGAATTCAGACGATGGACGCGCTTTCAACCCCCAATCCGATCCTGGAGGTCATCCTGGGAACCTTGACGATGATTGTCGTCATCTTCGTACACGGGGCCGGCATCCGAACGATAAACCGACGATTCAACAGGGCGTGGGTTCACGTCACCGGCACCACTGCCCTCTGGCGGCTCGATCTGCTGCTCGCCATCGCCATCGGATCCCTCGCCACCCTGCATTTTGCGGAAACGTTGCTCTGGGCCACTCCGCTGGTGTTGCTGGGCATCGTTCCGAACCTTCGAGACAGCTACTATTTCGTTCTCCAGAGCTATACGACGCTCGGCGACGGGACGGTCAGATTGCCCGACGACTGGCGGCTGATCGGTCCGATCGTCGCCATGTCGGGCCTGTTCACCTTCGGATGGACGGTGAGCGTGCTGGTAAACATCATGACTGCTTTCGGCAAGGCAGACAGGGAACGGGCCGAACGGCAAAAAGGCGTGGTTCCTGTGGAAGTCGAATAGCGGCCGCAGAAAGGTAGTAGCCGGTCAAGCGGGGCGATGGCGATGAAGCAGACCCTTGCCCGCCGAACCTCACGTCAACAGACGGGTCGTTGCACAAGCTTACTTGCGCCGGATTCCTCGCGGTTCTACTGCTTGCGCGGGGCATTCCTCATAAGGCATCCTCCATGGAAATCTTTACGTCCGCAGGCCTTCTGGCGCTCCTGCAGGTCATCATGATCGATCTGGTGCTCGCGGGGGACAACGCGGTCGTGATCGGACTTGCCGCCGCCGGCCTTCCCGCAGCACAGCGCAAGAAGGCGATTTTCGTCGGCATCATTGCCGCCACGGTCCTGCGCATCGGGCTCGCCAGCGTTACGGTCCAGCTGCTCGACATCATCGGCCTGCTTCTCGCGGGTGGGATTCTGCTGTTGTGGGTCTGCTGGAAGATGTGGCGGGAACTGCGTGCCGTGGTTGGCGGCGACGGCGAGAGCGCGGTGGCGGATACGGTGTCCGCGCCAAAGAAGTCGTTTCTGCAGGCGGCCACGCAGATCGTCGTCGCCGACGTTTCGATGTCGCTCGACAACGTGCTGGCCGTGGCGGGAGCGTCGCACGAACATCCGACCGTACTCGTGATCGGGCTGGTCCTTTCGATCGCCATGATGGGTATTGCGGCGAACTACATTGCCCGCCTTCTCAGCCGCCACCACTGGATCGCCTATGTCGGCCTCGCCCTCATCCTCTACGTCGCCCTGCACATGATCTATCGCGGAGCGGAGGAAGTGTGGCCGCATGTGGCCGCAGCACTCTGAAGCGGCTGCGTCAAGCAAGGCGGTGCTGCCGAATTTTCGATCAGCGTCGCTCCGGGTCGATGGTGAACAGTTCGGTTGCGCGGCCGACGCCGCGCAGCGCATAACGGCCGAGGGAGACCATGTCGGCCGACCGCTCCGGCGGGCAGGCGTCGACGAAATCGCGCGACATCAGGACGTCCCGATCGACTGAGGTGCAGAGCGACGAAATGCGGCTGACCTGGTTGACGCAGGGCCCGACCACGGTGAAATCCAGCCGGCCGCGGCTGCCGATGTTGCCATAGAGGACGTCGCCGACGTGGAGGCCGAGATAGACCTCGGTTGCGGGCATGCCCGCGGCAAGGCGCCTGGCGTTGAGTTCGGAAAGGTTGCGGTGCACGGCGCGCTCGGCGTCGAGCGCTGCCACGCAATCGGCCTGCCGGTCGCCGGAACGGAAGATCGCCAGCACACCGTCGCCGATCAGCTTCAGTACGCTGCCGCCGTGGTCGTGGATGGCACCGACCACGAGTTCGGCATAGTCGTTCAGGAACGGAATGATGTGCTCGGGCTCCGTCCGGTCGGAAATGCTCGTGTAATTGTGCAGGTCGGAAAACCAGATGACGGCCTCGATCTTCTCGACCTCGCCGCGGTTGATGCGGCCGCTGACGACCTTCTCGCCCGCATCGCGCCCGAGATAGACCTCCGCGAGCGTGCTGATGATGCGGATCGACGAGGCGCATTTGATCGCAAGCGCCAGCGTCGGCACGAGAATGCGCAGGGCGCGCAGGTCGTCGTCGCTGAACCCTTCCGCCGCGCGGGTCGACCAGCTGGAAAAGAACGCGTCCATTTCGCCAACGCGGCCACCTTCTGTGAAGCGGTGGATCATCGCCAGGTAATCCGTGTGCCCGGCCGCCTTGAGTTCCGGCATGTTTGCGTAGTCCGTCGCCGCGCCCCTGGCAAAGGGGCGGTGGACTTCGTCGACGTCCGTCGTCATGAGATGGTAGAAGACCGAAGACTGCCAGGCCTGCCGGCCATGGTCGTCGCTGATCGTCTCGTATTCGCGCACCGGCTCCATTTCCAGATCGGCGCTGTCCCAATGAAAGGACCGTCCCTCGAAATCGGGGTGCAGCGTGTCGATGATCGCCAGCGCGCGACCGATCCGAAGGCCCTTGTCGTTGCAGCGTTCGCAGAAGCCGGCGATCAGTGCGCCCTCGTCTGTGCCCTGATAGCCCTCCCGGGAAAGCCAGAGGGTGATTTCGTGCAGGTCGCGATCTTTCATGAGGCTTTGCTATGCTTGAAGTGTGGGAATGCCCTTGACGTGGCAGGATTACAGGAAAAATCCCGATTGTATATCTGCTCCCGGCTGCTCTGCGGGGCGAATGCCGCGGGTAGTGCCCTGCTGGAACCGGTCGCAACGGCAAACGACGGAGGAACACATGGTGTTCAAGGAAGGTACGTTTCACGGCGAGGTGCCCGAGCACTTCGACGGGCCGCATCCGGCTCTTCTCGAAACGGCGGTGGCCGATGCACTCGCCGCAGCCGGCACCATCGATCCCTCCGACGTGGCCGTGACCTGCGAGAACGGGACGGTGTTTCTGACCGGGCGCGTCGGTTCGTTGGAGGAAATCGAGCGCGCCGTCGCCATTGCCGCCTCGGTCGCAGGCGTCAGGGCCGTGGAATCTAAGCTCTCCGCCGGCTGAGGTGTCGCGCCGGTCGTGCGCGCCATTGCCGCCCGGTGGGGTGAAATGCTAGTGCAATGCAGCGAGGGAGACGCATTGCACCATGCTTGCCGAACGGTCGACATACGAGGAGCTTTGCCGCGATTTCCGCTGGCAGATGCCGGAACGCTTCAATATCGGCACTGCGGTTGCCGACGTTTGGGCCGCGAGGGAGCCGAACCGGGTTTGCCTTCAGCATTTCTCGCCGGACGGCAAGCACCTCAGCATGACCTATGGCGCGCTTGCGGCGCGCTCGTCGGCGTTCGCGCGCGGGCTCGCTGAAAAAGGCATAAGACCCGGAGACCGGGTGGCGATCCTGCTTCCGCAGGGCTTCGAAACGGTGATCGCGCATCTTGCCATCTACAAGCTCGGGGCGATCGTGCTGCCATTGGCCCTGTTGTTCGGCGCCGATGCGCTGGCGTTCCGTCTTCGCGATGCGGGCGCGCGCGCCGTGGTCACCAACGCCTTCGGCTTCGAGCGCCTGACGGGCATTCGCGACAGTCTCGAGGCGCTGTCCCTTGTCGTCGTGACCGAGGGCGAGGTGCAGGCCGGCGCGATTTCCCTTGCCGCGATGGAGACGGTGACCGGTGAACCTTTCGTCCCGGTGGACAGCGGGCCGGACGACCCGGCACTGATGATCTACACGTCAGGCACCACCGGGCCACCCAAGGGGGCGCTGCATGGCCATCGCGTGCTTCTGGGCCACGTGCCGGGCTTCCAGATGCACCACGAGTTCCTGCCGCAGCCGGACGATCGGATATGGACTCCCGCGGACTGGGCCTGGGCAGGCGGTCTCCTGAACGTGCTCCTGCCTGCGCTGCTGCTCGGCGTGCCGGTGGTCTCGTCTCCGGGGCAGAAGTTCGATCCGCACATGGCCTACCGGATCATGGCCGAGATGGGGGTGCGCAACGCCTTCATCCCGCCGACCGCGCTGCGCCTGATGAAGAGCGTCGAGGATCCGCGCCAGCGCTACGACCTGAAGCTGCGGACCATCGGCACCGCGGGCGAGGCGCTCGGACGGGAGACGTGGGACTGGGTGCGCCGGACGCTCGGGATCACCATCAACGAGTTCTACGGCCAGACCGAGTGCAACATCGTCATCGGCTCGATCGGCAAGCTTGGCGTGTCGCGGCCGGGGCCGATCGGCAAGCCCGTGCCCGGGCATGTGGTCGCCATCATCGACGCGGAGGGCCGGGAACTGCCGCGCAATACTGCCGGGCAGATCGCGGTGCGGCGGCCGGATCCCGTCATGTTCCTGCGCTACTGGAACGACGAGGGCGCCACCGAGCGGAAATTCATCGGAGACTGGATGACAACCGGTGACCTCGGACACATGGACGACGAGGGCTACATCACCTTCATCAGCCGCGACGACGACGTCATCACCTCGTCCGGCTACCGCATCGGCCCGAGCGAGGTGGAGGATTGTCTCGCAAGCCACCCCGCGGTGCAGCTTGCGGCCGTGGTCGGAAAGCCAGACCCGGTGCGAACCGAGATCGTCAAGGCCTACGTCCTGCTCCGCCAGGGATTTGCCGCCAGCGAGACGCTGGCGGCCGAAATCAGTGGTTGGGTCAAGACGCGGCTGTCGATGCACGAGTATCCGCGCGAAGTGGCCTTCGTCGACACGCTGCCGCTGACGACGTCAGGTAAGGTCATCCGGCGGTTTCTGCGCGAGCAAGCCATGGCCGAGGCGCAAGCCGGAGCCTGATCGCTCCCTGATCCCGCAGGTTCTAACGTTTGGCCAGCGCGCGGATCTTGTCGCGCAACAGACGGGCGACGTTGCGGGTGTTGCGATAGAGGTGCAGTTGCGTTGCGACCTGGCGCACGTCGCGGTCGCGGTTCTGTTGAAGGCCGATGACGAGCGTTCCCATCTCCTCGCGCTCCTCCCAGAACCGGCTCATGACGGGATGGTCCGGTACGGCGCAGGAATCGGAGCGGACGATGTTGGCGTCGTCCAGATGCCACTCGGTCAATTGCGCGACCAGCAGCTTGCCCGGCGAGAAGCGGGCGAAGCTCTCGTCATAGGCCGTCTTCCAGGTGTAGGCCTCGCCGCCGGCGAGGAAGACGATCATCGAGGCGATGGCCTTGCCATCGAAGTCGAGGGTGTGGATGCGGACGCTGTCGGTCTCGGCGAGATTGGTTATGGCCTCGCGCGCAAACGCCGCGCGGTAGCGATCATTGATCATCGCGGTGCGGCCGCGGCCCTTCCAGCCGGCGGCTTCGAGCAGCAGGAACTGTTCCATCCGCAGGCGGATTTCGGCAGGCTGGCGTGCGACGTGGTAGCTGACGTTGCCGGTCATCTCCAGCTTGCGCCATTGGCGCTGCAACTCGCGGAAATGCTGTGGCGATATCGCACGCTTGAGATAGGTCTGACCGTCGAGCAGGCTTTCGAGCATCGGCCGGCGGTAGGTGTTGGCGACCGTCAGGGGCAGGTTGCGCCCGATCGCGACGGCACGGGCAAGGGCTGCGAACGGGCCGTTGAGGCGCAGGTCTGGCAGGACGAGGATCGGTGGCAGGCCGTTGCCGGCCTCCGCCAGTCCCTCGTAGAGGTTGTCGATCGTTTCCGCCGCCTCTTCGGCATCGACGAGCGGAGTGCCGAGCGGGCCGAACGGATTGGACCAGGCCCGGATGATGCCCGTTCCAACGGAAAAGCCGGGACGCTCCACCGAGAACGGCATCAGGAAGCGTATCCGGCTGCGGCGCGCGTCCTCGTCGCGGATCAGCGACAGGCGTACCGTGCGGTCCTCCAGCCGTGGCATGGCGGGAGCGAGGAAGCGACCGGTGAAGAAGACGTTCGGCTCCAGCGCGCGATTGGCGAGAAAGTCTAGCTCCTGCTGCAGTTCATAGCCGGCGATCGCCGGATAGAACGAGAGCGAGCGGCCGGGGCGGCCGATGGGGATGCGATGGTCGGCTGCCGGCGCCTGTGGTGCGGCGGCGGGAATGGCGCCGTGCGCTCCCAGTGCCTCGTTTCCGGATCCCGAGATGAAGGTCATGTCATTCCGTCCTGTCTCGTCGTGCCGCAACCGTTGCCGGACTTGCAAACGCGAAGATGGTTATGCCGAGCATGCGCCGCACGGCGGCATAGAGAAGGGCCGCTTCGATCGCCATGGCGCCCGCCGTGGCAATCGCCGCCCCGTCGATACCGAAGGGCGGGATCAAGGCGACGTTGAGGCCGATATTCGCCGCGAGCGCCACGGCATAAAGCACCATGCAAAGCTTCTGCTGCCCTGCCATCATCAGAAGCACCTCGCCGGGGCCGACCGAGGCCTTGGCGAGGATGCCGACCAGCAGGATGACCATGACCTCGTAGCCGGCCGTAAATGCGGGGCCGAACAGCGAAAGCAGGAAATGCCCGACCAGCAGGACCCCGAGGCCGACGGCAAGCGAGGGCCAGAAGCTCCAGCGCACCGTCTCGCCGGCGAAGGCGGCAAGGCCCTCGCGGTCGCCCTGTCCGTAGAGGGAGGCAAATCGCGGTGCGGCGGCGGCCTTCACGGCGAACAGTACGAAATGGACGAGCGCCATCGTCTTGGCCGCCGCATAGTAGATTGCGACACTTTCCGGATCGAGGACGAGGCCGACGACGACGACGTCGGAATTGGTCAGAAGGAAGCCGAAGCCCTCGATCAGGAAGATCGGCAGCGACATCCTGATCCAGGTGGAGAACTCGACCCGCCGTGGCCCGTGGCTGTAGGTGCGATGGAGGCGGCGGCCAACGTCGAAGAACTGGACGAGCGAGGTCAGGTAGGTCGCTGCCAGCGCGGCCGCCATTGCCGTCTGCGCGATGTGTTCGGCGCCTGCCGTCACCGCAGCCACCATGAACACTAGGATGAGGAGCGGGCGGACGATGTAGGTCGGGCTGAGTGCTGCGATCGCCCAGCTGTGCGCCCGAGCGGTTCCCTCCAGCACGTCGCCGAGCGCGATCATCGGCAGGCAGAAGATGCCGAGGAAGACCGGGACGACATAGAAGCTCTCGATGCGATCCTGCAAAAGCCACAGGGCGAGAAGCCCGACGGTTGCGAGCGCGGTGGCCGAGAGCATCGAGAAGGTGCGCGCCGCCGACGTCAGTCCTCGGATCTCCGGATGCGCATTCTGCGCGCTGTAATGCGGCAGGAAGCGGATGACGGTCGAGTGAAATCCGAGGCAGGAGAGATTGCCGAAGATGATCACCAGAACCCAGACGAAGACGAAGATGCCGTATTCGAACTCGCCCATCATGCGCGCCATGATGATCTGCGAGATGAAGGCGATTGCAGCACTCGCCACGCGGATGGCAAAGGCGATCAGGGCCATTCGCTGGGCGAGGTTGTGGGGTTCGTTGCCGGAAAATGCCTCGGCAAGCTGTCGCGTGACGGGGGCAACCCTGCGGCGCAGACCGTTTGGCAGCAGTTTTTCCGCCGACTGAATCACCGCCATGAACACAGGAACCCGCACACTACGCAAAACAAAAAATACAGGCGTAGTCATGCCAGATCACGGTTAACAAACCGTGGGCGAGTGCTGCGAGAGATCGCGTCGGGCGAGGATATCCACCGCCGACCACTGTGCGGCGGGCAGGTGGAAACAATGATGCCGCCCGAAGGCGGCATCGAAACTTTCAATCAAGCGGGACGCCTCAGACCTGTTCGAAGGCGCCGTGGCAGTGCTTGTACTTCTTGCCCGAACCGCAGGGGCACGGCTCGTTGCGGGCCACCTTGCCCCAGGTCGTGGGGTTCTGCGGGTCGCGATCCTGCGGGTCGACGCCGACAGCAAGGAAGCCGCCCTCGTTGAAATCGTCCTCGCCGGTCGAGCCGTCGATATGATGGCCTTCCATTTCCGGAAGTGCCGGGGCGGGGGCCTCTGCGGCCTCGCGGACCAGTTCGACACGCATCAGTTGCGCGGTGACGGTCTGGCGCAGGTTGGCCAGAAGCGCCTGGAAGAGCTCGAACGCCTCGCCCTTGTACTCCTGCAACGGGTCGCGCTGGGCGTAGCCGCGGAAGCCGATGACCGAGCGCAGGTGGTCGAGGTTGACGATGTGCTCGCGCCAGAGGTGGTCGATTGTCTGCAGCACGACCGACTTTTCGACATAGGCCATGATCTGGGGGCCGAAGCGCTCGGCACGCTCGGCAGCGGCCTGGTCGGCGGCTTCCATGACGCGCTTGAGGATGTCGGCCTCGTCGATGCCTTCCTCGGCAGCCCACTGTTCGACAGGCAGGTCGAGATTGAGATACTGGCCAACGCCGTTCTTCAGGCCGGCGACATCCCACTGCTCGGCATAGGCGTTTGCGGGGATATGCAGCTTGACGAGGTTTTCGATCACCTCGTGGCGCATGTCCTCGACGATCTCGGCGATGCTCTCGGCATCCATCAGCTCGAGCCGCTGCTCGAAGATCACCTTGCGCTGGTCGTTCAGAACGTCGTCGTACTTCAGAAGGTTCTTGCGGATGTCGAAGTTACGCGCCTCGACCTTCTTCTGTGCACGTTCCAGTGCCTTGTTGATCCAGGGATGGACGATCGCCTCGCCTTCCTTCAGGCCAAGCTTCTGCAGCATTCCGTCCATGCGGTCGGAACCGAAAATGCGCATCAGATCATCTTGCAGCGACAGGTAGAACTTCGAACGGCCGGGGTCGCCCTGGCGGCCGGAGCGGCCGCGCAGCTGGTTGTCGATGCGGCGGCTTTCGTGACGCTCGGTAGCCAGCACGTAGAGGCCGCCGGCAGCGAGCGCCTGTTCCTTCAGCTGCTTGATCTCTTCGACGATCGCCTGCTTCTTCGCATCGCGCTCGGGGCCTGCCTCCATGTCGGCGAGCTCGCGCTCCAGCCGCATTTCGACGTTGCCGCCGAGCTGGATGTCGGTGCCGCGGCCGGCCATGTTCGTGGCGATCGTGACGGCGCCGGGCACGCCCGCCTGGCTGACGATATAGGCTTCCTGCTCGTGATAGCGGGCGTTGAGGACCTGGAAGTCCTTCACGCCCGACATCTTCAGCCGCTCGGCGAGGTATTCCGACTTCTCGATCGAGGTCGTGCCGACGAGGATCGGCTGGCCGCGCTTCTGCGCGTCCTTGATCTCCTCGATAATCGCCTTGTACTTCTCCTCGACGGTCCGGTAGACCTCGTCGTCCTCGTCCTTGCGCTTGATCGGCAGGTTGGTCGGGACTTCGACCACTTCGAGGCCGTAGATGTTGCCGAACTCTTCGGCTTCCGTCGAAGCCGTGCCGGTCATGCCGCCCAGCTTCTCGTACATGCGGAAGTAGTTCTGGAAGGTGATGGAGGCCAGCGTCTGGTTCTCCGGCTGGATCTGCACCTTTTCCTTGGCTTCCAACGCCTGGTGCTGGCCTTCCGAATAGCGGCGGCCCGGCATCATGCGCCCGGTGAACTCGTCGATGATGACGATCTCGTCGTTGCGGACGATGTAGTCCTTGTCACGCGTGAAGAGCTTGTGGGCCTTCAGCGCGTTGTTGATGTGGTGGACGATCGCGACGTTCTCGACGTCGTAGAGCGACTCGCCCTTCAGCAGGCCGGCGGTGCGAAGCAGGCCTTCCAGCTTCTCGGTGCCGACTTCGGAGAAGTTCGCCGAGCGCTGCTTCTCGTCGATCTCGTAGTCCTCTTCCGACAGCATCGGGATGAAGGCGTCGATGGTAATGTAGAGATCGGAACGGTCGTCGAGCGGGCCGGAGATGATCAGCGGCGTGCGGGCTTCGTCGACGAGGATCGAGTCGACTTCGTCGACGATCGCGTAGAAGTGGCCGCGCTGGACCATCTGGGCGCGATCGTACTTCATGTTGTCGCGCAGGTAGTCAAATCCGAGTTCGTTGTTCGTCGCGTAGGTGATGTCGCAGCCATAGGCGGCCCGACGCTGGTCGTCGTCGAGGCCGTGTACGATCACGCCGGTCGTCAGGCCGAGGAAGCCGTAGATCTTGCCCATCAGGCCCGCATCGCGGGTCGCCAGGTAGTCGTTGACGGTGACGACGTGGACGCCCTTGCCGGCAAGGGCGTTGAGATACACCGGCAGTGTCGCGACAAGCGTCTTGCCTTCACCGGTCTTCATTTCGGCGATGGACTTCTCGTGCAGGATCATGCCGCCGATCAGCTGCACGTCGAAGGGGCGAAGGCCGAGCACGCGGATCGCCGCCTCGCGCACCACCGCGAAGGCGGGGATCAAAAGATCGTCCAGCGTCTTGCCGTCTGCGAGCTGCTTGCGGAACTCGACGGTCTTTGCGGCGAGCTGCTCGTCCGACAAAGCCTTGGTTTCGGCTTCGAGAGCGTTGATTGCGTTGACTCTGTCCTTGTAGGAACGGACACGGCGCTCGTTGGACGAGCCGAACAGTTTGCGGGCGAGGCCGCCGAGGCTGACCATCGGGATGGTCCTTTCTTCTCTGTCGAAGGCGCTTCGTTGGGCCGACGATGGTGCGTGCAAACCACTTGAAACGCCCGGAAACGTTCTGGACGCAGGATTGCGTGACAGATAAGAGGGGGGTCGAATGATGTCAACGGCGCATTCGGTTACACAACCGCCACATTCCGGTGCTGTTGAACCGATTGAGAGCCGATTTCGATCCGAGATTGGTGGACCCTGAAAGGTTTATGAGAATGTTCAAATATAACAAGCTCGCAGCCGTTGCGCTGATTGCGATCGCGGCGGCTCATGGCGCGGCCTCGGCACAGGACGCCACTGATCCGGTCGTGGCGAAGGTCGGCGGCGTCGAAGTCCGCCAGTCCGAAATCGACCTCGCGACCGCAGGCCTCGATCCGCAGCTGGCAAACCTGCCGCCGGAGCAGAAGAAGGTCGCCGCGCTCTCCGCAATCATCGACGTGAAGGTGCTTGCAGCCGGCGCCACCAAGGAAGGCCTTGAGAACGACGAGCAGTTCAAGCAGCGCGTTGCCTTCCTGACGGAGCGCGAACTGCACAACGCCTACTTCAAGAAGCACGTCGTCGATGCCATCACCCCGGAAGAGGTGAAGGCGCGTTACGAAAAGGAAATCGCAGCGATCGAGCCGCAGGAAGAAGTGAAGGCGCGCCATATCCTGGTCAAGACCGAGCAGGAAGCCAAGGACGTCATCGCGGCACTGGACGGCGGCAAGGACTTTGCCGAGCTCGCCAAGGAAAAGTCGACCGATGCGGCCGCCGAGGGCGGCGATCTCGGCTATTTCACCAAGGGCCGGATGGTGCCGGAATTCGAGGTGGCGGCGTTCGCACTCGAAAAGGGCGCCTATACCAAGGAGCCGGTCAAGACGCAGTTCGGCTACCACGTCATTCTCGTCGAGGACAAGCGCAAGCAGGCGCCCCCGACGCTGGAGCAGGTCGAGCCGCAGGTCCGCCAGCTTCTGATGCGTGACAAGTACGTCGCGCTTCTCGACGCTGCCAAGGCTGCTTCGAGCGTGGAAATCGAAGACCCGGCCCTGAAGAAGGCCTACGACGAGATCAACAATCCTCAGCCGGCGGCAGAGACCCAGCCCGCCGAAGAGAACAAGTAGTCCTGCCAATGACCCGCCCTCGTGGCGGGTCTTCCATTGCTTACGGGAAGTCTCATGTCCGGTTCCATCTCTCCGCTCGCTCCCAAATCCTATGCCGAGATGCTGCCCGTCCGCGGCGTGCGCATGGCGACCGCCG
Source organism: Mycoplana rhizolycopersici (assembly GCF_013378445.1). Classification (GTDB taxonomy): domain Bacteria; phylum Pseudomonadota; class Alphaproteobacteria; order Rhizobiales; family Rhizobiaceae; genus Mycoplana; species Mycoplana rhizolycopersici. Next base: position 21,961 of record NZ_JABXYK010000001.1, on the reverse strand, counting down.
CCGCCGGCATCAAGTATATGGGACGCACCGATGTCCTGATGATGGTGTTCGACGAGCCGGCCTCGGTCGCCGGCGTGTTCACGCGTTCCAAGTGCCCGTCGGCGCCGGTGGATTTCTGCCGGGCCAATCTTCCGGCGGGCAGGGCGCGTGCGGTCGTGGTCAATTCCGGCAACGCGAACGCGTTCACCGGCAAAAAGGGACGCGAATCGACGGCGATGACTGCGGCTGCTGCCGCCAGCGCGGTTGGCTGCAGCGAAAGCGAGGTTTTCCTCGCTTCCACCGGGGTCATCGGCGAGCCGCTGGATGCGACCAAGTTTTCCGGCGTGCTCGATGGGCTTGCCGTATCGGCGACCGACGACTTCTGGTTCGAGGCAGCCAAGGCGATCATGACCACCGACACCTATCCGAAGGTCGCTACGCGCGCCGCCCGGATCGGTGAAGTGACCGTCCGAATCAACGGTATCGCCAAGGGAGCAGGCATGATCGCGCCCGACATGGCGACCATGCTTTCGTTTGTCGTCACCGATGCCGATCTTCCGGCCGCAACACTGCAGGCGCTGCTGTCGGAAGGCGTCGAGCCGACGTTCAACTCGGTGACGGTGGACAGCGACACTTCCACATCCGACACGCTGATGCTCTTTGCGACGGGCGCGGCCAGGGCGGATGGGCAGAAACCCGTCTCCGGTCCCTCCGATCCGGCGCTGGCCGATTTCAAGGCGGCGCTGAACGACCTTTTGAAGGACCTTGCGCTGCAGGTCGTGCGGGACGGCGAAGGCGCCCGCAAGATGGTGGCAATCACCGTCGAGGGTGCGGAGAGCGACACTGCCGCCAAGCGCATCGCGCTCTCCATCGCCAATTCGCCGCTCGTCAAGACGGCCGTCGCCGGCGAGGACGCCAACTGGGGCCGTATCGTGATGGCGGTCGGCAAATCCGGCGAGATGGCTGACCGCGACCGCCTGGCGATCTGGTTCGGCGACGTCCGCGTGGCCGTGAACGGCGAGCGTGATCCCGACTATTCGGAGGCCGCGGCTTCCGCCGTGATGAAGGAAGAGGACATAGCCGTCCGCGTCGATATCGGCCTCGGTTCGGGCAAGGCGACGGTCTGGACCTGTGACCTCACCAAGGAATACGTCGAAATCAATGGCGACTACCGCAGCTGAAGATCGGGATGCAATGACTGTGACCGATACCGCCATCCTTCGCTTCAGGGAGAAGAATGCCATGGCCGATCTGGCAAGCGTTCGCCGGCTTGAAGCGGTCGGCTTCCGCGCCTGGCCGGCAGCTTCCACCCAGTATGACGGGAGCTGGCTGATCCGGCTGAATGCCGGCCATCCTTCCAAGCGGCTGAACTCCGTCAATCCGCTCGACCCCTCCGACGTCCGCGACATGGCGGTGCGGCTCGAGAAGGCCGCCAAGCGCTTTGCTGATTACGGTCGCCCATTGCTCGTGCGGCAGACGCCGCTGACGCCGCCGGCCCTCGTCGAACTGATGGACCACGAGGGCTGGGGCCGCGTGGGCGAGACGGCGGTGATGGTCGCGGATCTTTCGGAGCCTTTAAGCATGGATCCCGATGGGCTGGAGCATCTTCCAAGCCGCGACGTCGGCCGGTTCGTCGATGCGCGCATTCGCGTGTCCGGCGACGACCCGACACTGAAGCCGGGACTGACCGAGATCATCAACGCGATCATTCCGGAGGCGGGGCTGTTCATCTTCGAGGATCCGGATTCGGGTCCCACGGCGGTGTCGCTCGCTATCCACGACAACGATCTCGCGGGTATCTTGCAACTGGCCGTCGCCCCGCAGTCGCGTGGACGCGGCACCGGTACGGCGATCCTGCATTCGTCGATGCGCTGGGCAAGGTTGCGCGGCGCCAAGCGCGTGTGGGTGCAGGCCGAACTCGACAACGAGCCGGCGGGCGCGCTCTATCGGAAGGCCGGTTTCAGCGAAGTCTACCGCTACATCTATCGCGGTCCGGTGGCATGATGACCGAGACAAGCTCGCGCCGGATCCTCCTCGTCGCCGCCTGTGCGCTGATCGATGCCGACGGGCGCATCCTTCTGGCACAACGACCGGAGGGCAAGTCGCTTGCCGGATTATGGGAATTTCCCGGCGGCAAGGTGGAGCCCGGTGAGACGCCCGAGGAGACGCTGATCCGCGAACTGCAGGAAGAACTCGGCGTGACCACGAAGGTCGCCTGCCTGGCGCCGTTGACCTTCGCAAGCCACAGCTACGATGATTTTCATCTCCTGATGCCGCTGTATGTCTGTCGCCGGTTCGAGGGAACCGCGCATGGCCGCGAGGGGCAGGCGGTGAAATGGGTCAAGCCGAAAATGCTGCGCGACTATCCGATGCCGCCGGCCGACGAGCCGCTGATCCCCTATCTGATGGACCTGTTGTGATTTTGGATCACTTCGGCGCCTTTTCGGCCGTTCGTTAATCGAACGTTTATTCCCTTGCTCCTAAAATGACCCCGCTGGCGCGTGCTGCCCTGATTTTGCGCGCGGCAGGCAAGGCATTTGAGCAGGCGCAAGCATCCCGGATGCAGCGCTGGTAGGATGTCCCATCGAGAGACAAGACAATGCGCGACGACGAATTCTGGAAAGCGGTACAGGACAAGGATCTTACGTCGGTTCCCGGCAACGGCCGCATCGGCGTGCTCAATCTTGCGCTTCTGTTCGGCACGGCGGCGATCGCACTGGCGCTTGTACTGGCGCCTGTTCTTTCCTCGCGGACGAACACGCGCATGCTGGCACAGTCTCCGGAAAACTTCGACATGATGTCGACCGGGTCGGTCCCCCAGCGCAGCGAAGGCAAGCGCTACACGGTTCGCCGGAGCGTGTTGCAGGAAATGCCTGGTGCCATCTGCATCGTCGGCGAAAACGGCTGCTGAGACGGGCGTAGCATTCACCATCCACGGCGTGCGCGCCGGGACGTCAGAGTACAACGAGCGAGGTCGTAATGCGTGTGCTGAAAGCTCTGATGAAGGATCGTAGCGGGGCAACGGCCGTGGAATACGGCTTGCTGGCGGCACTCATATCCATCGGTCTTCTTGGTGGCCTCAGCGCCTTCCGCGACCAGCTTATGAACGTGTTCATCACGATCCGCGATGCCATCGTGAATGTGGGCTGATCTCGAGGAACGACACTTCACAGCAAACGGTCAGTCGAGCGTCTTCGCCTTGAGCGCGTCGGCGAGGCGCGTCTTTGCCGAACCGGGCTTCAGCGGCTTTTGCTGGCTCTCGTGCGGTGCCCATCCCGACAGGTAGATGATCGAGAAGTTGGCGCGCACGCGGCCGTCCGGATCGGAATAGCGTTGCGCATAAAGTTCCGCTGCCCGCAGGAAGAACGAGCGCCCCAGCGGTTTGCGGCTGCGGGCCGTGAGCGGGTTTGCCATGCCCATGGCGCGCAGGTCGCGCATCAGCTCAAACAGCGAATCGTAGCGGACGGTATACGTCTCCTTGTCCGTCACCGGCAGGGCGAAGCCGGCGCGTTGCAGAAGGGCTCCTATGTCGCGGATGTCGGCGAAGGGGATGACGCGCGGGCTGGCTCCGCCCGTCATCTCGACCTCCGTCTGCAGCAGCACGTCGCGAAGTTCCTGCAGCGTGTCTGCGCCCGGGACGGCGGCGAGAAAGAGGCCGTCCGGCTTCAGCGCGCGGCGGATCTGGACGAACATGCCGGGCGTGTCGTTGGTCAGGTGCAGTGAAAGCGGCGATACGGCCAGATTGATCGACGCCGGCTCCAGCGGCAGCTGTTCCAGCGGCGCTGTGGCGAAGGCGTCCCCCGGGGCCGCAAACGCGGCATGGGTCTCGATGCGGGTGACCTTTCCGATCTTGCCCGTCGCAAGGAGCGCGCGCGCGGCAAGGCCGGTATAGCCGTGAATTTCTGCCGCCGTTTCGAACTGGCGTTCGACAACGGCCAGCCGTTCGGCCAGCTCCTCTGCGGCGATCTTCAGCAGGAAATCCGCCGGCGGCGTCTCCGATCTGAGCGTGCGAAGACGGTTCTTTTCAACCAGGGCTTGATCGAAGATCGCTTCCAAGGAACATTCCATTCGTTCGATGCGCTGAGGGGCGTGTCTCGCCTGCAAAGGCGGTATGGAGATAGGAATGTCAACCGCGTGAGGCAAACCGATCCCGGCAATTTTCGAAAGGCCATGCTGGGCCGCATGCGCGAGGCGGCGCGGGGAGCGCTCGATTTCGTCTATCCGCCTTGCTGCCCGGGCTGCCAGGTGATCCTGGGGCGCCACGCCGGCATCTGCGCGCGGTGCTGGTCCTCGCTAAGGTTCATCGAGCGGCCCTATTGCGAGGTGCTCGGCCTTCCTTTCGCGCACGACCTCGGCCCCGGCATCCTGTGCGCCGACGCCATCGCAGATCCGCCGCCGTTTACGCGTCTGCGCTCGGCGGTCGTGCATGACGGGCTCGCCCGCAATCTGGTGCACGGCCTGAAATATCGCGACCGCACCGATCTGGCGCCGATGATGGCGCAGTGGATGGTGCGGGCTTCGGACGGTCTGATCGCGGACTGCGATGCCGTCGTTCCGGTACCCCTGCATCGCTATCGCCTGCTGGCGCGCAAGTTCAATCAGGCCGCCGAGCTCGCGCGGGCGATCGCGTGCCAGACCGGCAAGCCCCTCGCCGCAGGCCTGCTTCAGCGCAAGCGGCGGACCCGGCAGCAGATCGGCCTCAGCGCAAACGCACGGCGGGAGAATGTGCAAGGCGCGTTCGCAGTTGCGGAAAAGGACAGGGTCGAGCTGGCCGGCAAGCGGATCCTTCTTGTCGACGATGTCTATACGACGGGCGCGACGGTTGCCGCGGCGACGCGGGCCCTGATACGCGGTGGGGCGGGCGAGGTCCGCGTTTTGACCTTTGCAAGGGCTCTTTCGGACCATATATGAAGGATAAAGGAACCCGCCAATCGCTTATGGAGAATGCTGTAATGGCTTCGGTCGACATTTATACGCGGCAGTTTTGCGGATATTGCAGCGCCGCGAAGAAGCTGCTGGAGACGAAGGGCGTCGCCTTTACCGAGTTCGACGCTACCAATGCACCGGAGCTTCGCCAGGAAATGATCCAGCGCGCGAACGGCAAAAGCACGTTCCCGCAGATCTTCATCGACGGCGAGCATGTCGGCGGTTGCGACGACCTGCATGAGCTCGAGCGTGCCGGCAAGCTGGACCCGCTGCTGGCGGCGTGAGGGATAGAGAGACGATGTCCGTGAGAATCGCCGCCGTCCAGATGTGCTCCGGTATCGATCCGGAGGCGAATGCCCGGTCGATGGAGCGCCTCGTTCGAGAGGCCGTCGCCCAGGGCGCGATATATGTCCAGACACCGGAAATGACTGGGGCGGTCCAGAAGGACAGGGCCGGGCTGAAAGCCGTCCTCCGGGCGGAGGACGACGACCTGATCGTGCGCAAGGCGGCAGAGCTGGCGGGCGAACTCGGCATCCATCTTCATGTCGGCTCGACCGCAATCGCGCTTTCGGACGGCAAGGTCGCAAACCGCGGCTTCCTGTTTGCACCGGACGGGCAACGGATCTGCTCTTACGACAAGATCCATATGTTCGACGTCGATCTGGACAACGGCGAAAGCTGGCGCGAGAGCGCGGTTTACAGCCCGGGCAATGTCGCCAAGGTCGCGGACCTCCCCTTCGCCAAGCTCGGTTTTACCATCTGTTACGACGTGCGGTTCCCGGAACTGTTCAAGGCCGAGGCGAAGGCGGGCGCACAGATCATTTCCGTCCCCGCCGCCTTCACGCGGCAGACGGGTGAGGCGCACTGGGAAACGCTGCTGCGGGCGCGTGCAATCGAGAACGGCGTCTACATCATCGCGGCGGCACAGGCGGGCGTTCACCAGGACGGCCGCGAGACGTTTGGCCATTCCATTATCATCGATCCGTGGGGCAGGGTGGTCGCATCGGCCGGCGGAACCGGCGAGGCTATCGTCATTGCCGAAGCGGATATCGGTGCCGTCAAGGCAGCGCGCGACCGGATACCGAACCTCCGGAACGGGCGGGCCTTTTCGGTCGAGGAGATCGCACAGTCCGGAACAGGAGGCGTTGCCGCGTGATTCGCTACGACCTCATCTGCGACAATGCCCACGAATTCGAGGGCTGGTTCGGCTCCTCGGAAGATTTCGGCCGCCAGCAGGAGCGCGGGCTCGTCAGTTGTCCGTCGTGTGGTTCGCCGCGCGTCAGCAAGCGGCTGATGGCGCCTTCGGTCTCGACTGCACGCAAGAAGGAAGAGCGGCGGCATGCCGTCATGACTGCGCACGACCAGCAGGCGATGGACAAGCTGCGCGAGATCGTTGCGACGATCAAGGCGAACGCGGAAGATGTCGGCGACCGCTTCCCGGAAGAGGCGCGCAAGATCCACTATGGCGAAAGCGAGCAGCGTGGACTGATCGGGCGTGCCACGGCCGAGGAAGCGCGGTCGCTGATCGAGGAGGGGGTGGAGATCGCCCCGCTTCCGGTCCTGCCTGACGATAAGAACTAGCGATGGCGCCTCATCGTCCCGCGCCGAGCCATCATCTCGCGATGTATAATTTCGGGCTGCATGTGGACGAATACGAGAGTCCGGCCGTGCAAGGCTTTCGCCTGCGGGAGGCGGCCAATTTCGCGGCGGCGCAGAAGGCCAAAGGCTTTGTCGGCCGCTCCGGATATGCCGGTGTCGAGGGGCCGGAAAGCTGGGGCGAGCAGGTTTTCCCGCGCTTCATCGCGGCGAGCGGCTTCGATAGCGGGCCGTCGTCCCTGTCGCTCTGGCACGACCTGGAATCGCTGATGGCATTCTCCTACAATGGCGTCCATGCCGACGCGCTGAAGCATGCGCGCCACTGGAACCGCAAGCAAAGCTGGCCGCCGCTGGTGTTGTGGTGGGTCGACGCGGGCACGCGGCCAAAATGGGCCGATGGGGTCGCACGGCTGGAGCATCTGCACGACAAGGGTCCCAGTCCCGTCGCCTTCACATTCAAGGCTGCGTTCGACCCGTCCGGTGGGGCTGTCGTCATCGACCGTGGCCGTGTGCGGCAACTCGCCGAGGCCAATGCACGTGATCAGGCTGACCTGCTGGCGCACGTCCACTCCCTGAAACCCTGAGATGGCGATGGCAACGGTTCAGCCGGCCCGCGCCGAGCTCAGGCCTTTGCGCGGCGTGCGACCAGCATGTAGTTGACGTCCATGTCCTTGGACAGGTTCCACTGGTTGGAAAGCGGATTGAAGAAGACGCCGGTACGATCGGTCACCGACAGGCCTGCGGCCTGGAGCGGCTTTTCGATCTCCTCGGGGCGCACCAGCTTTTCATACTGGTGGGTGCCCTTAGGCAGCCAGCGCAGCACGTTCTCCGCGGCGAAAATCGCCAGGGCTGCCGCCTTGAGGGTGCGGTTGATGGTGGCGACGAACATCATGCCGTCCGGGCGCACCATGGAGGCGCAGGTGGTAAGGAAGAAGTCCACATCGGCGACGTGTTCGACCACTTCCATGTTCAAGACGATATCGAAGCTCTCGCCGGCTTCGGCCAAAGCCTCGGCTGTCACCGCGCGATAGTCCACCTCGACACCGCTGCCGGCCGCATGGGTCTTGGCAATACCGATATTCTTCTCCGAAGCGTCGGCACCGACGACGATGGCACCCATGCGCGCCATCGGTTCGGACAGCAGGCCACCGCCGCAGCCGATGTCGAGCACACGCAGGCCTTCGAGCGGAAGATGGGCTTTCGGATCCCGGCCAAAGTGCGCCGAGGCTGCATCGCGGATGTAGGCAAGGCGAACCGGATTGAACTTGTGCAGCGGACGGAATTTTCCGTTCGGATCCCACCATTCCGCAGCCATGGCCGAGAAACGGTCCACTTCGGCCTGGTCGATGGTCGTGCGCGCAGTCTCGCTCATGGCGGCTCCTTTTCCTTCCGCTCCTGAAGTCGGACGGTTGGGCGTTGAAGTCAAGTCCGCCGCCGACATTCGCATTGCCCAGGACGGGGCTGCGTGGTTCTGCCGCGTGTCGTTGGTCCGGATTTGGTGAAGAACATTTTCAAGCCTTGTCGGCAAGATCAGCGTGCCGGTGCACCAGTTGCCATCGGCCGTTAGAACGGCGGAAGATTTCGGTGACGCGAAGGCGCATCGGTACGGGGTCGGGGAGGCCCTTCAGGCGTGCGGTGGCATTCTGGTAGCCGACCCAATAGCCGAATTTGCCGTCGTGGCCCATGTGGATGATCTCGATGTCGCTCTCGCCGCCGGGATCGAAGGAGGCGGCATCGTCCACGTAACGGGCGAGTACCTCGTCTGCCCCTTCCACCACCGTTCCCCGTGGGTGGAAGAAGCTTGCGGGCGACGTTGCGGCGGCGATCGCCTCTAGCGGGCCGGCATCGCCATTGATGTAGGCGCGGGCAACTTCCTTACGTTTCTGGATGAAGGCGTGGAAATCGTCGGACATGGATGCGTCTCCATTCGGCTCGTCCCATCCGCGTCGGCACGAGTTCCGGTTCGTTCGGCTCGCCCACGCGTCGAGGCAATCTTCCGTCGTTCCGCCGACCGATGCAACCTCTCGCCCGCTGTGGCGAAGAATGACGGCTGCCTGTTATCCCAGGGCGCTCGGCTGGAAGGCTGCCCGGATGACCTCCATCATGCTGGTGATAGCAGCACTCGACCGATGCGGATTGAGTTTCAGCACCACGCGTGACGAATCCACCGGCGGGAAACCGTCGTCGCGGGTAAGTTCCCGCGCGGCGGGCGGGATATTGCTGCGGGCCAGGGGAGCGATGGCGAGCCCCGCCGTCACGGCCGTTGCAAGCCCGCTGCAGGTGTCGCAGCTGAACGCCTCGCGATAGGGAATCGTATGCTGCTGCAACGAACGGAGCGCGAAATCGCGAAACCAGTCGGAGTTTCGATAAACCGCGATCGGCACCGGCCGTAACAGGTGCAGTTCGTGGGCGCGCGACGTCACCCAGACGGTGGGGTCGACGCAAAGCACGTCGCCGCTCTGGGTGCCGCGCCAGTCGAAGACGACGGCGAGGTCAAGCTCGTCGTTCTCCAGCGCCTTGGCCTGCTGTGCCGAGTGTCCGCAAAGCACGGTGACCTCGGTGGCGGGATGGCACTCGGCAAAAGCCGCCAGCGCCCGCGGCAGCACCGTCTGCGTATACTCCTCCGGGATGCCGACACGGACCGGTCCGTCCAGAGGCTTGGACCGCATGGCGGACGCTGTCTCGTCGATCAGGCCGACGATGCGCTGTGCATAGGGAACGAGACGCCGCCCTTCCGCGGACAAGGTCACGCCGCGCGGCCCGCGCTCGAACAGCGGTGCGCCGACGGCTTCCTCCAGCCGCTTGACCTGCATGCTGATTGCGGACTGGGTGCGGCCGAGCATGGCGGCGGAGCGCGTGACGTTCCCCGTGTCCGCTATGATCAGGAAGGCCCGAAGAAGTTCGCTTTCAAGCGGCAGCGACATGTTTGCGGCGCCATCTGTTTTTCTGATGGCTGCATCATAACTATTCGTTTGTGGAATGTCTATCGCAGGGGAACCATCGAGCTTCCTGATGGGGAGGCGCGTGTGAGCAAGTGGCGATGGACGTGGAAGTCATGCCTCGACAGATTTGAGGATCGGCTGCAGCGGGCGCGCAACGATGCGGCCATGCGGCACTTCGTGTCGGTGCTGATCGTGCGCGGGGACAGACGCCTTCTTGCGGATGCCGGTCTGGATGGGCAAGGGCGGCCCGATCGCCCGCAGAGCTGCAAGGAAAAGCCAGTGTATCGCGGGCAACCTGTCGCCGAGTGGGCGCGCCGGTACGGCTGAGCGTACCGCAGCTTGGCCGACCGCCAACAAACCCGCCATTGCGCCCCGCCCCCTCTTCGGTTAAGAGACGCCGCGACTTTCCGCGCGTCTGCGCGACCCACCAGTACCGGTAGACAGATATGGCACGCATCGTGATGAAATTCGGCGGAACTTCCGTCGCTGACCTGGACCGCATTCACAATGTCGCGCGCCACGTCAAACGCGAGGTCGATGCGGGTCACGAAGTGGCCGTCGTCGTTTCGGCGATGTCGGGCAAGACCAACGAACTCGTCGGCTGGGTGCATGGCATGCCGAAGGCGACGGGCGCAAGCTCGCCCTTCTACGACGCGCGCGAATACGACACGATCGTCGCCTCCGGCGAGCAGGTCACTTCCGGCCTTCTGGCCATCGCTTTGCAGTCAATGGGTATCAACGCCCGCTCCTGGCAGGGCTGGCAGATCCCGATCAAGACGGACAACGCGCACGGTGCGGCGCGGATCCTCGACATCAACGGGGACGAGATCATCCGCCGCATGGGCGAGGGCCAGGTCGCCGTCGTTGCCGGCTTCCAGGGAATCGGCCCGGACAACCGCGTCGCCACGCTCGGCCGCGGCGGTTCGGATACGTCTGCGGTGGCGATTGCGGCAGCGGTGAAGGCAGACCGTTGCGATATCTATACCGACGTAGACGGCGTCTACACGACCGACCCGCGCATCGAGCCCAAGGCGCGCCGCCTGAAGAAGATCGCCTTCGAGGAAATGCTGGAAATGGCGTCGCTGGGCGCCAAGGTTCTGCAGGTGCGCTCGGTCGAGCTCGCCATGGTGCACAAGGTGCGCACCTTCGTGCGCTCGTCCTTCGAGGATCCCGATGCGCCGGGCATGGGCGATCTTCTGAACCCGCCCGGTACGCTGATTTGTGATGAGGAAGAGATCGTGGAACAGGAAGTCGTAACCGGCATCGCCTATGCCAAGGATGAAGCGCAGATTTCGCTCCGGCGCGTCGCCGACCGCCCGGGTGTTTCGGCTGCGATCTTCGGCCCGCTGGCCGAGGCCCACATTAATGTGGACATGATCGTCCAGAATATTTCCGAGGACGGTTCGAAGACCGACATGACCTTCACCGTCCCCTCCGGCGACGTCGAGAAGTCGCTCAAGGTTCTGGAAGCGGCGAAGGAGAAGGTCGGTTTCGACGTGATCCAGCACGAGACGGGCCTGGTCAAGGTCTCCGTCATCGGCATCGGCATGCGCAGCCACGCAGGTGTGGCCGCCTCGGCCTTCCGGGCGCTGGCCGACAAGGGCATCAACATCAAGGCCATCACCACCTCGGAAATCAAGATTTCCATCCTGATCGACGGCCCCTACGCGGAACTCGCAGTACGGACTTTGCATTCCGTCTACGGTCTCGATAAGAAGTAATCGACCGGATTCGTCGGGCAGATTCCCGACGGCTTTACGGGTGGGTTCATTTTCGGGAGACGCCACGCGATGAGAGATCTCTCCGCGGGTCCGCGCGTCCTTCTCAAGCGGCTGCGCGAATTGATGGCGGAGCCGCTCGAGCCACAGGAGCGCCTGGACCAGATCGTGCGCCAGATCGCACAGAACATGGTCGCGGAAGTATGCTCCGTCTATGTGCTTCGCTCGGACGGTGTTCTCGAACTCTACGCCACCGAGGGCCTCAATCCCGGCGCCGTGCACCTTGCGCAGCTGAAAATGGGGCAAGGCCTCGTTGGCACGATCGCAGCTTCGGCGCAGCCGCTGAACCTCTCGGATGCGCAATCGCATCCCGCTTTCCGCTATCTTCCAGAGACCGGTGAGGAGATCTATCACTCCTTTCTCGGTGTGCCGATCCTCAGGACCGGGCGCGCGCTCGGCGTTCTCGTCGTGCAGAACAAGGCGAGCCGGACCTATCGCGAAGATGAGCTGGAGGCGCTTGAGACCACTGCGATGGTCATCGCCGAAATGGTGGCAACGGGCGAGCTGAAGAAACTGACCAAGCCCGGCCTCGAACTGGACCTGTCGCGTCCGGTATCGATCGACGGCGCCGGTTTCTGCGAAGGAATCGGGCTCGGCTACGTCGTGCTGCACGAGCCGCGCATCGTCGTCACGAACCTTCTCAACGAGGATTCGGAACACGAGCTGGGCCGTCTGGCGGAAGCGCTCGGGTCCTTGCGCATCTCGATCGACGACATGTTGTCGCGCCGCGACGTGCCGGTGGAGGGCGAGCATCGCGAGGTGCTGGAGACCTACCGCATGTTCGCCCATGACCGCGGCTGGGTACGCAAGCTGGAAGAAGCGATCCGCAACGGCCTGACGGCGGAGGCCGCCGTCGAACGGGTGCAGAGCGAGACCAAGGCGCGGATGATCCGCCTGACGGACCCCTATCTGCGCGAGCGCATGCACGATTTCGACGACCTTGCCAACAGGCTGCTGCGCCAGCTGACGGGCTATGGCGCCAAGCTTTCAGCCGCAAGCTTCCCCGGCGACGCGATCGTCGTTGCCCGTGCCATGGGTGCTGCCGAATTGCTCGACTATCCGCGGGAAAACGTCCGCGGTCTTGTGCTGGAGGAGGGGGCCGTCACGAGCCACGTCGTCATCGTGGCGCGCGCCATGGGTATCCCGGTCGTCGGGCAGGCTGCCGGCGCGGTGGCGCTGGCGGAAAATGGCGACGCCGTCATCATCGACGGCGACGAGGCGAAGGTTCACCTGCGCCCGGTCCAGGACCTGCAGCGATCCTACGAGGAGAAGGTGCGGCTGCGCGCCCGGCGGCAGGCCCAGTACCGTGCGCTCGTCGCAGTCGATCCGGTGACCAAGGACGGAAAGCAGATCAACCTGCAGATGAATGCCGGACTTCTGGTGGATCTGCCGCATCTCGCCGAATCGGGGGCGCTGGGCATCGGCCTGTTCCGTACCGAGCTGCAGTTCATGATCGCCTCTACCATGCCGAAGGCGGAGGAGCAGGAAGGCTTCTACCGCAGCGTCCTGAAGCAAGCGGCTGGACGGCCGGTGACCTTTCGCACGCTCGACATCGGCGGCGACAAGGTGGTGCCCTACTTCCGCGGCACGGACGAGGAAAACCCGGCGCTCGGATGGCGGGCCGTGCGCCTCTCGCTCGATCGGCCCGGGCTTTTGCGGACGCAACTGCGGGCGATGCTTCGTGCCGCCGCCGGTGGCGAACTGCGGCTGATGGTGCCGATGGTGACGGAGGTTGCCGAACTTCGGGAGGTGCGCGGGCTCCTGCAGAAGGAAATCGAGCGGCAGTCGAAGATCGGCGAACAACTGCCGAAGAAGCTGCAGTTCGGTGCGATGCTGGAAGTGCCGGCGCTGCTCTGGCAGCTGGACGAACTCATGACGGAAGTGGACTTCGTATCCGTCGGCTCGAACGACCTGTTCCAGTTCACCATGGCGGTGGACCGGGGAAACGCGCGCGTGTCCGACCGCTTCGACATTCTCGGCCGGCCGTTCCTTCGCGTCTTGCGCGATATCGTCCGGGCCGGCGAGCGCCATGCAACGCCCGTCACCCTTTGTGGCGAGATGGCCGGCAAGCCGATTTCGGCGATGGCGCTGCTGGGTCTCGGCTTCCGCTCGGTTTCCATGTCCGCGACGGCACTCGGGCCGGTCAAGGCCATGCTGCTCAGCCTCGAAGCCGACAAGCTGGGCGTCGTGATGGAAGAGGCTTTGAACGACACCCGGCCGGTTCGTTCGGTACGGCAGATCCTGACGGACTTTGCCGCCGAGAACGGAATTCCGCTTTAGCGGCACCCATCGCGATCGGCCAACTTGTCAGCCGGCCTCAATCGCCCGATCATCAACATCCGCGCTGTCATGAAACACCCGATCCGGTTTTCTGGCGTGCGCGGCGGAAATCTGGAGTTCTACGGTGGCGAAGCTTCCGGTCGAAAAAATGCGGGAACTGGAGCGGCGCTTCGGCGAGATCGAAGCGCGCATGTCTGCGGGGCCGGATTCCGATACGTATGTCAAACTGGCATCGGAGTATTCGGAACTGCAGCCGGTCGTGACGAAGATCCGCGAGTACGAGAAGGCCGGCAGCGAGATTGCCGATCTGGAGGCGATGCTCGCCGACAAGGGCACCGACCGCGAGATGCGCGACCTTGCCGAATTGGAGTTGCCCGACCTGAAGGAGCGGATCGAGAAGCTGGAGCAGGACATGCAGATCCTTCTCCTGCCCAAGGATGCGGCCGACGAAAAGAGTGCGATCGTGGAAATCCGCGCTGGCACCGGCGGCTCCGAGGCGGCACTTTTTGCCGGCGATCTCTTTCGTATGTACGAACGTTTCGCCGCTGCGAACGGCTGGAAGGTGGAAGTGCTCTCTGCCAGCGAGGGCGAGGCGGGTGGCTACAAGGAGATCATCGCCACAATCTCGGGGCGCGGGGTGTTCGCCAAGATGAAATTCGAATCCGGCGTGCATCGCGTCCAGCGCGTGCCCGAGACGGAAGCGAGCGGACGCATCCACACGTCGGCTGCGACCGTTGCGGTGCTTCCGGAGGCCGAGGATATCGACATCGAAATCCGCCCGGAAGACATTCGCATCGACACCATGCGCTCGTCGGGTGCTGGCGGCCAGCACGTCAACACGACCGACTCCGCTGTGCGCATAACCCATCTGCCGACCGGCCTCGTCGTAACAAGTTCCGAGAAATCGCAGCACCAGAACCGCGCAAAGGCCATGCAGGTGCTGCGGTCGCGGCTCTACGACATGGAGCGTCAGCGGGCGGAGAGTGAACGCTCGGCCGACCGCAAGAGCCAGGTGGGGTCCGGCGACCGCTCGGAGCGCATCCGCACCTACAATTTCCCGCAGGGTCGCGTCACCGATCACCGCATCAACCTGACGCTCTACAAGCTCGACCGGATGATGGAAGGCGAGATCGACGAAGTGGTCGATGCGTTGCTGGCGGACTATCAGGCCGGCCAGTTGGCGCAGCTTTCCGAACAGCGGGGCTGAGGCGTGCCCGGCGCGCTTCTATCCGACGTCCTGGCCCAAGCGCGGCGTCGGCTCGCCGATGGCGGAATTGCGGATGCGGCACGCGAGGCCCGCCTGCTTGTCGGCGGCCTTCTTGGCCTCGAGCCGGCTGCGATGATCTCCGGCGGAGCGCGGGTGATCGACGAGGCGCAGCAGGGGATCGTCGCCGCTGCAATTGCCCGCAGGCTTGGCCGGGAACCCGTTTTCCGGATCCTCGGGCGGCGGCCGTTCTTCGGGCTGATGCTTTCGCTGTCACCCGAGACGCTCGAGCCCAGGCCGGATACCGAAATCCTGGTCGAGCGGCTCATTCCTGTGGCGGAGCGGATCGTCGCGGCGAAGGGAAGTTGCCGCATCCTCGATCTTGGCACGGGTACCGGGGCGATCTGCCTGGCGCTGGTCGAAGCCGTGTCCGGCGCGGTGGGTACGGGAACCGATATTTCGGAAGGCGCCCTTGAAACGGCGCGGGCGAATGCCCAGCTTAATGATCTGTCGGATCGGTTCGAAGCTCTGAGGAGCGACTGGTTCACCGCCGTGAGCGGTCGATACGACATTATCGTTTCCAACCCGCCCTATATTCGCTCCGCCGTGGTCGATGAACTGGCCGATGAGGTGAAGCGTTTCGATCCCAGGCGGGCATTGGACGGTGGCGGCGACGGGCTCGATGCCTACCGCGCCATCGCCAATGGGGCACATGCGCATCTGGCGCCCGGCGGCGTGGTAGGCCTGGAGATCGGTTTCGACCAGCGCCAAGCGGTGACCGAACTGATGCTGGCAAAGGGTTTTCGCCTCGTGGAGGCGGCAAGCGACCTCGGTGGAAACGACCGTGTTCTCATTTTTGCCGGTATGTAGGCTACGACAAGGGCCGCAAGTGCACAAATTCCGCTGCCAACGCAGAAGGGTCGCAAAGAAAAGGCTTGGAATCAGCGGTGAAGCGGGATAGGTTGCCCCTACGCACAGGGCAAGGTCATGGGAAACAGATTCGCTCTGCAATGACCGACGCGAAGCTTCCTCTCAAAGAAGAGTTGCTGGGGTTAGAAGCTGCTCTGTGCAGGTACCTGTCAATTTGACGTTCAGCGGCGACAGGACCACCGAAGGGCGTGGTGTGTTCTCCGACGAAATTTGTCCGGGTCTGCTTGTGCGGCCGGGCGGTGTAAATACACGATCATCAAGACCAGAGTTCAGGTGAGTGAAATATGAGGCCAGGACAGCAAAACAAGCGCGGCCGCGGGCGTAACAACAACAATAACAACAACAACAACAACAGCAATTTCCGCAAGGGCGGCGGCAATCCCCTGACCCGGACCTACGACAGCTCCGGTCCGGACGTGAAGATCAGGGGCACGGCTCAGACGATTGCGGAGAAATACGCAGCGTTGGCCCGCGATGCCCAGAGTTCCGGCGACCGGGTGATTGCGGAGAACTATCTTCAGCACGCCGAGCACTATAATCGTATCATCCTGTCTGCCCAGCAGCAGATGCAGGAGCGCCATCAGCGCGACGATCGCCAGGACTTCAACGATCGGGACGGCTTTGACCGCGAGGACGATGATTTCGCTGCGGATGATGCACCCGTTGCTGCACCTGCCGTGCCTGCATCCGCGCCGCTACCGGCCGCAGCGGCTGCGCCCGAGCCCGTCGCGGTTGCCGAGCCCGTAATCGACGGCACCGGCCCGCAGCCGGTCATCGAAGGCACGCCGGCAGAGGTGTCGCTTGAAGAAGAGGCATCGGCGCCTCAGCCTTCGCGCCGCCGCAGCGCCCCCCGTCAAAGGCGCCCGCGTCGCACCGAAGCCCAGAAGGCTGGGGAAGAAGCGACGGATTCGGGCGAAGGCCCGGTGCTGGAGCCAGCGGCTTCCGAGTGAATTTCCATCGCGCCGCCGGTATTCGGCGGACGACTGGCCCGATTGAAACGGCCGCCTGCAACGCTGTGTTGGGGGCGGCTTTTCTTTTGTCTTTCCTCTGCTTCGAGGTTGGGCCTGCCGGCCTGGCAAAAAGTCTGCGGCGGAGGCGGGCGCCTCCCTTTAATTCGGTTGCCGCCTCCCCATATTCCGTGTGCAGTTGACATGCTTCAATGCCATGCAATCTCGCAATTGACAGGTTTGCCGAGAACGGGAGCCTGATCCTGAATCGCCGACCGGTGCCTGAGCGGGCCGGTCGAGACATGGAGGTCGTCATATGAATATCGATAAATACTCAGAGCGCGTTCGCGGGTTTTTGCAGTCCGCACAGACCAAGGCGCTCGCCGATGGCAATCCGCAATTCACACCTGAGCACATCCTGAAAGTTCTGCTCGACGACGAGCAGGGCATGGCAGCGTCGCTGATCGCGCGCGCCGGTGGCGATGCCAAGGAGGCACTGCGGGCGACGGAAGCAGCGATTGCCAAGCTTCCCAAAGTGAGCGGCGGCAACGGTTCGCTCTCGCTTGCGCAACCGCTTGCACGCGTTTTCGCAACCGCCGAGGATGCGGCCAAGAAGGCGGGCGACAGCTTCGTCACCGTGGAGCGCCTGCTTCTGGCGCTGGCGATCGAGAAGTCGGCAGCCACCGCCGACATCCTCGCCAAGGCTGGACTTTCCCCGCAGGCTCTCAACCAGGTCATCAATGACCTGCGTAAGGGCCGCACCGCCGATACCGCCAATGCCGAACAGGGCTTCGACGCGCTGAAGAAGTACGCGCGCGACCTGACAGCGGATGCGCGTGAGGGCAAGCTCGATCCGGTGATCGGCCGCGACGATGAAATCCGTCGTGCCATCCAGGTCCTGTCCCGCCGCACCAAGAACAATCCCGTACTGATCGGCGAGCCCGGCGTCGGCAAGACCGCGATCGCCGAAGGGCTGGCGCTGCGTATCGTCAACGGCGACGTGCCGGAGAGCCTGAAGGACAAGCGGCTGATGGCGCTCGACATGGGCGCGTTGATCGCGGGCGCGAAATATCGCGGTGAGTTCGAGGAACGGCTAAAAGCCGTGCTCAACGAGGTTCAGTCGGAGAACGGCGAGATCATCCTGTTCATCGACGAGATGCACACGCTCGTCGGTGCCGGCAAGGCGGACGGCGCGATGGACGCGTCCAACCTCCTGAAGCCGGCGCTTGCCCGCGGCGAGCTGCACTGCGTTGGCGCGACCACGCTCGACGAGTACCGCAAGCATGTCGAGAAGGATCCGGCGCTCGCACGGCGCTTCCAGCCCGTCTTCATCGAGGAGCCGACCGTCGAGGATACGATCTCGATCCTGCGCGGCCTGAAGGAGAAATATGAGCAGCATCACAAGGTGCGGATTTCCGATTCCGCCCTGGTTGCGGCTGCGACCCTCTCCAACCGCTACATCACCGACCGGTTCCTGCCAGACAAGGCGATCGACCTGATGGACGAAGCGGCGGCCCGCCTCCGTATGCAGGTGGATTCCAAGCCGGAGGAACTCGACGAGCTCGATCGGCGGATCATTCAGCTGAAGATCGAGCGCGAGGCGCTCAAGAAGGAGACCGACCGGTCCTCGCAGGACCGGCTGGAAAAGCTCGAGGTCGACCTGACCGCCCTGGAAGAGCAGGCCGCCGCATTGACCGCGCGCTGGCAGGCTGAGAAGAGCAAGCTCGGCCACGCCGCCGACCTGAAGAAGAAGCTCGACGAGGCCCGCAACGAACTGGCGATGGTTCAGCGTAGGGGCGAGTTCCAGCGTGCCGGTGAATTGACCTATGGCGTCATTCCGCAGCTCGAGAAGGAGCTGGAAGATGCCGAGGCGCAGGACAAGGGCGACCTCGATCCGATGGTGCAGGAGGTCGTCACTGCCGACAACATCGCGCATGTGGTGTCCCGCTGGACCGGAATCCCGGTCGACAAGATGCTGGAAGGCGAGCGTGACAAGCTGCTGCGGATGGAAGACGAGCTCGGCAGGTCGGTTGTCGGCCAGGGCGATGCCGTGCAGGCGGTATCGCGTGCCGTTCGCCGTGCGCGTGCCGGCCTGCAGGATCCGCACCGGCCGATCGGCTCGTTCATCTTCCTCGGCCCGACCGGCGTCGGCAAGACCGAGCTGACCAAGGCACTCGCGCGATTCCTCTTCGACGACGAGACGGCGATCGTGCGCATGGACATGTCCGAATACATGGAGAAGCACTCCGTGGCCCGGCTGATCGGCGCACCTCCCGGCTATGTCGGTTACGAGGAGGGCGGTTCGCTGACCGAGGCGATCCGCCGCCGGCCCTACCAGGTCGTCCTGTTCGACGAGATCGAGAAGGCCCATCCGGACGTCTTTAACGTGCTGCTGCAGGTGCTCGATGATGGCCGCCTGACCGACGGCCAGGGCCGCACGGTCGACTTCCGCAATACGCTGATCATCATGACGTCGAACCTCGGGGCCGAATATCTGGTCCAGCTCGGAGAGAACGATGACAGCGAGAAGGTTCGCGACGAGGTCATGGCGGTGGTGCGCGGGCATTTCCGTCCGGAGTTCCTCAACCGTGTCGACGAGATCATCCTGTTCCACCGCCTGCGGCGGCAGGAAATGGGGGCAATCGTCGATATCCAGCTCGGTCGTGTCCGGCAGTTGCTTGCCGAGCGCAAGATCACGCTGGAGCTGGACGAGGACGCCACCCACTGGCTGGCCGACAAGGGCTACGATCCCGTCTACGGCGCACGGCCGCTGAAGCGGGCGATCCAGAAGTACCTGCAGGATCCGCTGGCCGAGAAGATCCTCTCGGACGAGATTCCGGACGGCTCGACGGTGAAGGTCACTTCCGGGTCCGACCGGCTGCTCTTCCACACGGCGGGCAGCAAAAGCAAGGCGGCCTGAGGCCGTCGGCACGATATGGAAAAAATATGGCGCGCGGAGCGGATCCGCGCGCCTTTTCATTCAAACAACAAAGGGCCTGCGCGTCCGGAAGCGTTTACTTGGCTGCGACTTCGGCGTCATCCGCCGTGCGGCCGAGGAGGTCGTCGATGCGCTTGCGTTCGACCTGAAACTGCGCCAGCGCTTCACCGTCGAGCGACTTGCCGCCCGGCAGTCGAATTTTCAGCGGGTCGACCTTGTTGCCGTTGACGATCATCTCGTAGTGAAGATGCGGACCGGTCGAAAGGCCGGTGGTCCCGACCCATCCGATGACCTGGCCCTGCCGAACCTTGCCTCCGACCTTGACGCCCTTGGCGATCGCGCTCTGGTGGTTGTAGGACGACACATAGCCGTTGGCGTGGCGGATCAGGGTCTGGTTGCCGTAGCCACCGGAGTCCCAGCCCGCCTTTTCCACGGTGCCGTTGCCGGCTGCGATGATCGGCGTGCCGCGCGGTGCCGACCAGTCCACGCCGGTGTGCATACGGGAAAAGCCGAGGATCGGGTGACGGCGCATGCCGAATCCTGAACGGAACTTGCCGTTCGGTACCGGATTGCGCAGGAGGAACTGGCGAATGCTCTTGCCGTCCTCGTCATAGTAGTCGATCGCGCCGTCTTCAGGATCCTGGAAACGATAGACCCGCGTCTCGCTGTCGCCGAAGCGGGCATCGATGAAGAGCAGTTCCGAATCCTCCGTCGCGATCCCGGTGTCGTCGGCGACGGAGAAGAAGGCTTCCAGCGTATCGTTCGGCCGCAACTGCGCCTGGAAATCCACGTTGCTGGCCAGGATCCGGATCAGCTGTGCTGTCATGCCCTGGCTCATGCCGTAGGACAGCGCCGCGCGATAGATGCCGTCGTAGACGCGCGGCAGGTCGCGGCCGCTGGCGATCACCGGGCGACTGTCGCCGTCGAAGGCGGTCGCTACCGCCGAAAGCGGGGGCGGCTCCGCGCCCGGAATGAAACGTCCCTTGTCGTCAAGTGCTACAGTCGTGACGTGCCTGCCGCCGGAGTAGACCGACGCCCGCACGATGTCGGCCTGCTTGCCCTTCTGGATGACGCAGATGCGCAGCACGTCGCCCTGCGCAAGCTCGGCGCCGCCCAGCACGCCTTCGAAATAGCGCGACAGGTCCACCGCCTGCGCCTTGCTGTAACCGGAAGCGGTCATCAGCGCGACGATGTCCTGCGCCCGCCGGACCGGAATGACGTCCTCGGCATATTCGGGGTCGTCGTCCGTGCGCGTATCGAAATCGGAGACGCTCATGTTCTCCTCGACGACGCGCGCCGTCAGCCCCTGCAAAAGGTCGAGGTCGCCGGCATCGGAGGCAAAGCGCTGCGGGTCGACATAATAGAGGGAAGCGATCTGCGTGCTGCCGTCGGTGAGCGCCGAACCGTTGGTACGCACGTTCTCTTCGACTTCGTCCACGGACATCTGGTCGGAGAAGGCAAGTGCGGATCCGCCGGAAGGGAACTCCCCGCTCTTCAGGGCGACTTCGGATTCGACGTCGGAACCGTAGATCGTACCGGTACGGGCAACCGGCTGCTCGTCACGTCCGCCGTCGGAGAATATCGCGAGGGGATCGAACGGCGGATAGTCTTCCACAGACGGGCTGCTTGCCGCCAGCGCCATCGTCACATGGGCGAAGGGCTTGCGCCGGACGACTTCCTTCTCGCCGTCATGGATCATGGTCGAGACGTCCATGATCTTCTTGTCGGCGGGCTTGGCGACCATGGTGGGATCGAGAATGCGCTGGCCACGCTTGGCGGCACTTTCGGCATGGGGGACGTGGTCCTGCGGTTCCAGCGCCGCATAGGCCTCGGCGGGAATCGCCAGTTGCTGGCGGCCGTCGAGGGCTGCAAAGAGCGCGACCCCCATCAGTATGGAAGAGGTGATGCCGGTAAGGAACGTACCCGAGAGCCAGCGTAGCGAAATCTCGCGCCGGTCCGGGGCGCGCCGGCCATCCGCCAGCAGGGGCGGCTCGTCGCCGAGCGTGCGGATCATGTTCCTGTCGGTCGTCGTCATGCCGATCGCGTTTGTCCCGTGTCGTTGCGTCGCCGTGGCAGCGGCCAGAAGATGTACGTGTTGCAGGGCCAAGTCAAATCGGCGCCGGGATATACAGCCCTGAATCGCTTCCGCGCGCGTGCCCGCTCCGCTCATGACGGTGCCAATGTGAATAATTGAAGGCATAGTCGTGTGTTTCGGGTTGTTTTGGTCCTGTTTGAGAATTTTGGGGTGTTGGAATTCTGGAAAACCGGGGTTTTGGATTTGGTTTGGGGAAAAATTTCAAAAAACTGTCATTTGGGCTGTTGACTTGTTTTGTGTTGGGCCGTAGAAACCGCCTCACCAACGAGGGCGGCGGCGCTGCTGGCGACCGACGAACTCGCTCTAAGGTTCTTCTAGGAGATGCGGGCACATTGAAGCCGACAGG